>CAVSNF010000024.1:0-741595 GCA_963729195.1 uncultured Actinomycetes bacterium | reverse complement strand
CGGTTCAGACACTGACGCTGTGGCGCCGGCCCTTGCGATCGATCAGCACCAGTTCGTGTTCGGTCTGGCTCTCGATCCGCCCGCCGTCGCGCAGCACCTGCTCGGCGAACGCCCGGTCGTACTCGGACTGCCAGCGCTCGAAGTTCCCGCAGCAGCCCTGCACCCGCAACGACATCCGCCCGTGGTCATCCCGCTTGAGAACAAAACCCGCCATCCCCACAACCTAGCACCACCGTCCCGCGAGCGGTGGGTCGTGAATAACGGTGCCTGGCACCGTTATTCACCCCTGGCGCTTGAGCGCGATGCCGGTGAGGATCTCGCGGACGATACGTTCGGCCACCAGCGCGGTGATGTCGGCCGATCCGACCGCCGTTGGCGCCACCTCGACCACGTCGGCGCCCGACCAGGTCGACGTGGGCTGCGATCAGGCGCGTCGCCAGCAGTAGCTCGGTGGAGGTGAGCCCGCCCGGCTCCGGCGTGCCGGTGCCCGGCGCGAACGCCGGATCCAGCACGTCCACGTCGACCGTCAGCATCACCGGCCCCTCGCCCACGATCGAAAGCGTCTGGGCGACCACCGCCCGGATGCCCTGGTCGCGCACGTCGTGGGCGAAAAAGCTCGTGATTCCGCGCTCCCGCTGCCAGGCGAACTCGGCCTCGCCCGGCCAGTAGCCACGCAGCCCGATCTGGACGTAGCGGGTGGGGTCGACGTGACCCTCCTCCACCATCCGGTACATGGGCGTGCCGTGGGACAGCTTCTGGCCCCACAGCTCGGCGGCGGTGTCGGTGTGGGTATCGAAGTGGATCAGCCCGACCGGCCCATGCTGGGCGGCCAGCGCGGTCACCTCGGGCAGCGTGATCGAGTGATCGCCGCCCAGCAGCAACGGCATCACCCCGGCGGCGGCCACGCGTGGCGGTGATGTCGCGGATGGCGGCGTGAGAGGCAACCGGGTCGGCGGGTACCACGGCCGCGTCGCCGAAGTCGACGATCTTGAGGGTGGTGAACGCGTCGACTCCGGCTTCGAGGTGCGGTCCGCCGGGTGCGCTGGCCGAGCGGATCGCGCGCGGCCCGAACCGGGTGCCGGGCCGGTCCGACACCAGCTCATCCATCGGCGCACCGATGATGGCCACGTCGAATCCGGCCAGCTCCCCGGGATCCTCGGTATACGGCAGGCCTGCGTAGGTCAGCAGCCCGGCGTAGTCGGGCTTGCCGTCTGCGATATGCGACCAGCGCTTCTCGGGGTCGATCACAGGCAGAGCCTACCCGCTGCCGGCTATCCCAACTGGGCCATCCGGATCTGGTTTCCGGACGGGTCGCGGAAGCCGGCGTCGATGCCGTAGGGCTGCTCGGTCGGCTCCTGCAGGAACTCGACTCCGCGCGCCCTGAAGCTGCTTGAACGTTTCCCGGCAGTCGTCGACGGCAAAGAACAGCCCGCCGGCGGCGCCCTTGGACGACGATCGCGTTCAGCTGGGCGCGAGTCTCGTCGTCAAACACCGGGGGGCCGGGCACCGGCAGCAGCGCAAGCGCGACGTCGGTCTGCCCCGGCAGGCCGACAGTCAGCCAGCGGAAGTTGCCCATCTCGGCGATGGTGACGTCCTCGCGCACCTCCATACCGAGCTTGTCGGTGTAAAACTCGAGGGCCTCGTCCTGATCGCTGACCCAGACGTTCACGTGGGTGAGACGCTTCAACATGTGTGCTCTCCGATCGTCAGTTTCTCTGTCGGAGCTAACGCTACTCGGGGCTCACCGGTCTGTCTTCTTCAAAACTGCGGTGCTCGGTCGCGACCAGGCAAGCAGCACGCAGGTGGGCACGCGGGCGTGCACCGAGGCGGGTGGGTGGGCGGCCCGATACGCGGTCGGGGAGAGGCCGTAGGCGCGCCCGAAGCTGGTCGTGAACGAGCCGACGCTGCGCAGCCCGACCATCATGCAGACCTCAGCCACGCTGCGGTCGGTGTTGCGCAGAAGCTCAGCCGCCCGCTCCAGCCGGCGAGTCAGCAGATACTGGTGCGGCGTTACGCCAAACGCGCGGCGAAACTCACGGCTGAAATGCGCCGGTGAGACGTGCGCGACCCGCGCCAGCGCCGGCACGTCCAGGGGATCGCGATAGCGCGCGTCGATCCGTGTCCTTGGCGCGCAGCAGATGCCGGGTGGGTGGGACGTGCGTGTACACCAGGCTGCAGCGTACTCACCCGCAATCACTCCTGTGGAGCGCCCAGCTCGGCCACTCGCTTTGCCAGGAATCGCCGCTCGGGATCGGTCTGGGCGAGCTCCAGGGCCCGCTCGTAGGCGACTCGGGCATCGTCGGTTCGGCCGAGTCGTCGCAGCAGGTCGGCCCGGGTCGAGTGCAGGTACTGGAAATCGTCCAGGTCGAGCCCGTCGACCAGCGAAAGCCCGGCATCGGCACCGTCGGCCTCGGCCACCGCGATCGCGTGGTTGAGCTCCACCACCGGCGACCCGGTCAGCTCGGCCAGCCGGCCGTACAGCGCCGCGATCTCAGCCCAGTCGACCACCGGGTCGGCGTGCAGCGAGGCGATCGCGGCCTGAAGCACGTACGGCCCGTTGCCGTGCAGCGCGATCCCACGTTCCAGCACCCGCCGCCCCTCGTCGATCTCGAGCGGAGTCCCACCGGCTGCGATCCTGGTCGTCGAGCAGCACCAGCTCGCCGTCGCGAAAACGCGCCTCGCGGCGGGAGTCATGCAGCAGCATCAGCGCCAGCAGTCCCTGCACCTCGGGCTCGTCGGGCATCAGCTCGGCCAGGCGCGCCCCAGCCGGATCGCCTCGGCGGCCAGCTCGCGACGACCGCCGTAGCCCTCGTTGTAGATCAGATAGACGACCGCGAGCACCGCCGCCTGGCCGCTCCGGCAGCAGATGTGCGGGCGGCACCCGAAACGGGATGCCGGCGTCGCGGATCTTTCGCTTCGCCCTGCTCAGACGCTTGGTCATCGTTGCCGGAGGAACCAGAAACGCGTGGGCGATCTCCTCGGTGGTGAGCCCGCCCAGGGTGCGCAGCGTCAGCGCCACCTGGGCATCGACCGCCAGCGCCGGGTGGCAGCAGGTGAAGACCAGCTCGAGTCGTTCGTCGGGAAACGTCGTGTCCTCCTCCAGGGCGCTGCGGCGGCACCTCGGCCACCTCCAGCAGCCGCGTCTTTGCGTCCAGCGTGCGCTCGCGGCGGAGCCGGTCGATGGCGCGGTTTCGGGCGGTGATCACCAGCCACCCGCCGGGGTTTGGCGGGACACCCGTCGCGGGGCCACCGCTCGGCGGCGACGGCGAATGCGTCCTGGGTGGCTTCCTCGGCGAGGTCGAAGTCGCCGAGGAAGCCCACCAGTGACGCGAGCACGCGCCCCCACTCGTCGCGGAAGACCTGCTCGAGCAATCGCTACATCTCCGCCAGCGGGCGCACCTCGACCGATCCGCCGAAGCGGGCCGCCGGGATCCGGGCGGCCAGCTCGATGGCGGCGTCGAGGTCGGTCGCCCTCGAACACGTAGTAGCCGCCCAGCGTCTCCTTCATCTCGGAAACGGGCCGTCGGTGGTCAGCGTCTGGCCGTTTTGGACGCGCACGGTGGTGGCGGTATCGGTCGGCTGGAGCTGCGCGCCGCCCACGACTCCGGGCGACTCCGAGATGGCGTAGTACTCAGCCATCACCGCGTTCTGCTGGTCTTCGGAGAGCTGATCCCACTCAGACGATCCGTTCCCCGGTGTTGATCAAGAGCATGTACTTCATGGTTCTCCTCCTTCTCGAGAGCGTGGACATGAACACCACGAACGGGAGACACGAAAACGGACATCGCGATCACGATGCCGGCCTGACGTGGAACTCGACCACGACCGGGTCGAGCACATGGGGGTAGTCCGTCCGACCGAAATGCGATCGCGAGGCCGCTCAGCTCGGCGACGCCCAGCGGCCAGGGGGAGAGCACGATGCCGCCGCCGCCGTCCAGGTGGTAGCTGACCGCCACCGGGTCGGCTCCGGCGGTGGGCGGCACCGCCACGCTGCCCGATGTCGCGCGCTCCACACAGAAGTCGAAGGCGACCATGTCGCACAGGTTGGTGATGGCGTCCGCGGCCGCGGCGGTGGCTGCGTCGACGCCGGCCGCCGCCTGAAAGAGGGGGAGCTCGGCCGCCATTCGGGCAGCGACCGCCTGGTCGGCGTCACTGCGACCCCACGACACCAGCCGCTGCACGTGCATCGCGACCACCAGGTCGACCACCGGGTCGTCGCCGGTGGGGGTAAACCCGGCCTCCTGGATGGCGATCCAGCGGTGCCGGCTCGACCTCACCGATGCCGTCGGCGTCCAGCTGACCGTAGCCGCGGTCGTGCAGCGCGACCCCACGCACGAACGACGGGAACGGCAGCGACGGGCGGGCGAAGCGGTCGTTGCCCCAGTGCAGCGCGAGCGCCGCCGCCAGCGGGCGTGCTCCGCCTGCGGGTACACCACCTGTCGCCGGGCCGACCGAAACACATCGGTCACTCTACCCGGCGGGCCGTCGGGTAGCCTGTACCGGTCGGTGCTGTGCCAGACCTCGTCGAGGAGCGCGTGAATGCGGAAATTGCAGAGCCAAGGTGTGCACCACATCACGATCACCGGCGCCGATCGGCAGACGTCGATCGACTTCTGGGAGGGCGTGCTCGGCATGCCGTTCGTGTTCGAGCAGCCGAACCTCGACAACGCGTCGGAGAGCCACCTGTACTTCGACCCGGGCGACGGCCGTCTGATCACGATCTTCACCAACGAGGAGCGCACCGCTGATCCCCGTCGCACGCCGACGGATCCGGGCTGCGTCCACCACGTCGCCTTCTCGCTCTCGCAGGCAACCTTCATGCAGGCGGTTGAGCGGCTGGACGAGCGAAAGATTCGAGCACAGCGGCGTCAAGGATCGCGGCTTCATGGACTCGATCTATTTCGACCGATCCGCTGGGGCTTTTGATCGAGCTTGCGTCCTACCGGTTCGAGCCGCCGTTTGGGCACACGCATTCCGATGTGCTGCTCGAGGCCCACAAGCTGCGCGTTCAGCGCGGCGATCGACCACATCACCGAGCTGCACGTGGCCGACGCGCATCGAGTTGCTGATACTGCGTTCACGACCGTCGCTGTCGGACGATCGGTCGCCCAAGAATCCCTACTGAGGAGGACTCATGGCTGAGATCACGCTGCATGTGCTGAAGCCGAGCGTCAATAACCTGACCGCGCGCGTGTTCGTGCGGGCCGCCGACCTCGACTTCGAAGAGGTGGACGCCTGGGGCAAGACCGGCACGCCAGAGTTTCTGGAGATGAATCCGGCCCACCTGACGCCCATGATCGAGGAGGAGGGGCTGCCCCGGGCAACGCTCTGGGAGAGCTGCGCGATCATGCAGTACCTGTGTAACAAGCACGGCCTCGAGCGCTTCTATCCGACCGATCCCGCCGCACGGGCGATGGTGGATAGCGCGATGTTTTACCTGATCGGCACCCTGTACCCGCTGGTCGCCAGCGCCACCTACCCGGTGCTCGCCTTCCCCCAGTACCCCGGTGAGGTGGGCGCCTCTGACCTGGCCGACAGCCACAAGGCCGACGCCCAGCAGGCGGCGATCGACGCGCTGGCCGAGCCGCTTGACGTGTACCGCACGTTCTATCTCGGCGGCAGGCCGTTCATCGGCGGCGACTCGCCCTCAATTGCCGACATCCGGCTGGCCGCGACGCTCGAGTTCCTGAACTCGATCGACTACGACTTCCCAGCCTGGACGACGGAGTACATGGCCGCGGTGGAGAACGCCCTGGGCGAGGCGTATACCGAGCCGGTGGCCGACGTGCGCGGGTACATCGAGTACGTGCGTTCGCAATAGTCGGTCAAGCTTCCGGCGGCCGATGCCGATGGGCGGGTATGCAGATGGAGTGGGAAATCGTCAACGAGGAGATCGAGAAATGCGCTCAGTGCCAGCGCTGGCTCTCGTGGTGGACCGAACCTCCTCGCCATGGAAAGCACGCCTACGTGCGCCATGCGATCTGCTCCTGCCATGCGCGCTACACGTCCAGCCCGGACGGCCCCGGAGCCTAAAGCTCGGTGAATAACGGTGCCAGGCACCGTTATTCACGCCTCAGCGCGGACCGCTGCGGCGCCTGCGGCGAGTGATTCCAGCTTGCCGTAGGCGACATCGCGGGGCAGGTACTTCATGCCGCAATCCGGCGCTGCGACCAGCTCCTGCGGCCGTTTGTAGGGCAGCGCCCGGCGAATCCGATCGGCCACCGTCTGGGGCGATTCGACCGCCAGGTCGTCGAGGTCGATCACGCCCAGGATGATCTGCTTGCCGGGCAGCGTCTCCAAGATCGCGGTGTCGATACCTGACTGGGCGGTCTCGATCGAGATCTGATCGCACGGGCAGGCCGCCAGCTCGGGCAGGAACGAGTAGGCCGACGGGCGCCCGTGGATGATCGCGGCGTACCCGAAGCAGATATGCACAGCGGTGGTTCCCGTGACCCCGTCCAGTGCTCGCTGCAGCGCCGCGACACCAAACTCCCGGGCCTTCTCCGGCCTGGCCTGCATGTACGGCTCGTCGATCTGGACGATGTCGGCGCCGGCGGCGAACAGATCGACGATCTCGTCGTGAACGGCTCCGGCGTAGGCCTGCGCCAGCTCGGCTGGATCTGCGTAGAAGTCGTCCTGGGCCTGCTGTGACATCGTGAACGGACCGGGCACGGTGATCTTGGTCGGCCGGCTGGTGTTGGCGCGGAGAAACTCGATGTCGCGTACCTGCACCGGGTGCTTTCGCTCGATCGGCCCGACCACGCGCGGCACCGGATTGGGCTCCCCACTGCGGTCGAGAGCGGTGCCCGGGATTATCGATATCGACCCCGGCCAGTGCGGTGGCAAACCGGTTTGAGTAGCTCTCCCGGCGAGCTTCACCGTCGGTGATGATGTCCAGCCCGGCACGTTCCTGGTCGCGGATCGCGATCAGAGTGGCATCGTCCTGGGCTTGCTCGAGGTACTGCGGGTCGACCCGCCAAAGCTCGGTTGCGCGCACTCGCGGCGGGAACCTGTGGCGCAGCCGCTCCCGGTCGATCAGCCAGTCGGGCTGGGCGTAGGAGCCGACCAGGCTGGTCGGGACGGCGG
Organism: uncultured Actinomycetes bacterium; assembly: GCA_963729195.1. Lineage (GTDB taxonomy): Bacteria > Actinomycetota > Thermoleophilia > Gaiellales > JAICJC01 > CAVPTL01. The sequence continues at coordinate 734,509 of CAVSNF010000024.1, read as the reverse complement.
CGGGAATGCGCGCAGCGCTCACGCCCCGAAAGCTACACGACCGATGAGTCGCGCAGGCGCCGGAAGTCCTAGCCTGCACAGACCTGTGACGACGCGCAAGGAGGCACACATGACCAAGCTGCTCGAGGGCAAGTCGGCGATCATCTACGGTGGCGGTGGAGCGATCGGCGGTGGCGTGGCCCGCACGTTTGCCCGTGAGGGGGCGCAGGTGTTTCTGGTGGGGCGCACTCGCGAGCCGCTCGAGCAGGTGGCAAGCGAGATCACGTCGGCCGGGGGTGCTGCCGAGGTGGCGGTGCTCGATGTGCTCGACGAGCCGGCGGTGGATGCGCATGTGCGCGACGTGGTCGATCGCAGCGGCCGGGTGGACGTGTCGTTCAATCTCATCAACCGTGGCGATGTGCAAGGCGTCCCCCTGGTCGAGATGTCCGCCGACGACCTGATGCGGGCGGTGGACACCGGGCTGCGAAGCAGCTTCATCTCGGCTCGGGCGGCGGGTCGTTGCATGATCCAGCAGGGGTCTGGGGTGATTCTTCATCTCAACAGCGCCTCGGGGGCCGGGGCGATGCCGGGGATGGGCAGCACCGGCCCGGCCGACGCGGCGACCGAGGCGTTCATGCGGTATTTGGCGGCCGAGCTCGGTCCCAGCGGCGTGCGGGTGTGTGGAATCTGGACGGCGGCTGTGACCGGCACGCTGACCCGCGAGAAGCTGGTGGCGGTCGGCGGCGAGAACGTGCCCGATCCGGAGATGGTGGAGCAGATGATCGCGGGGATCGCGGCGCTGCGGCGTGCGCCGCGGCTGGACGATGTGGCCGATGCGGCGGCGTTTCTGGCCTCGGACAGGGCCGCCGGCGTGACCGGGGCGATGACGAATGTCACCAGCGGGTTGGTGCTTCGCTAGGGTTGCCACATGCAGTTGGAGGCACTCGATCACGTGGCGGTGATCGTCACCGACCTCCCGAGCGCGGTGCGGTTCTACGAGGAGGTGCTCGGCCTGCGCCGCATTCACCAGGATGCCTGGGGTGAGTGGCCGGTGGCGCTGGTTGCCGGCACCAGTGAGGCGGGGGTGGCGCTGTTTCCGGCCGGTGCTGAGGGAGTGCCGCCGGAGACCGATCCAAACATCCATTTTGCGTTTCGGGTGTCGCGCGCTGGATACGAGCAGGCCAAGCTCGAGCTCAGCGGCTGGGGTATCCCGTTTGAGGAGTGGGATCACGACGTCGCTTGGGCGATCTACTTTCGCGACCCTGACGGGCATCAGATCGAGATCGCCACATACGAATCCGCCAATGTGTGACGTAACACCGAGCACCCGTGCCGGGTGTTATGTCATCCCCGCCACAGTCGCCCCGGCGGTTCGTTGACGCCGACCTGAGTGCGGACTACCGTCTGTGCCAGGCGCGCTCCAGCCCAATCCGTAGGCTTCACATTCGCACGGGGGGCATCACATGAGAACGAAGTGCGGTACGTCTCTTTTGGCTGTGGCTCTGGTGGGGGTTGCGTTCGCCGCGCCCGCATCTGCGGCCACACTGGCGGACTGGCAGATGAATGAGGCGCCCGGCGCCCACACCATGGTGGACTCCAGCGGGCACGTCAACGGCTCGATCGGATCGGCCGTACAGACCGGCCTCAGCGTTCAGGGTGCGATCGCCTATCACTGGGCATTTGCGAGTCCCACCATGCCGCCGCCCAAGCCGGAGCGGCTGGTGCAGGCACATAGCTCGTCACTGAACCCCGGATCGGGAAACTACACGGTCGAGATGAGATATCGAACAACGCAGCACTTCGGAAACATGGTGCAGAAGGGGCAGGCCGGTTCGACCGGCGGGTATTTCAAGATCGAGAACCCCGGCGGTCATATCAACTGCGTCTTTCGAGGCAAGGTGAACGGCACGCTCAAGCGCAAAGCGGTCGAGTCCCCCGCGGTGCTCAGCGATAACTCGTGGCATGTCGTGGTGTGTAGTCGGATCGGCTCGAAGCTGACGCTGAAAATCGACGGATCGGTGGTGGACACGGCGTCGGGCAAGACCGGGACGATCTCTAACACGCGGCCGATCACGATCGCAGGGAAGCTCAACTGCGACCAGATCTCCACCACCTGCGACTACTTCACCGGCGACATCGACTACATCAAGATCACCAACTAACAACCTGGAGTGAATAAAAGGTGCCTGGCACCTTTTATTCAGGTCTTCATTCATAGATTGAGACGGTGCACGCTGTCGTCACGCGGCCACCGTGACCGTGCCAGCGTCTCGGAGATGTATTCACGCGCGTTCTTGGACGAACCGCTGCTGCGCTGGCCACTGGGGGATGTGCCGGATCCCCTGGCGGTGATCGAGGCGGAGTTCTGCTCTACCAACGTGATTGCGGCCGCCCATGGCTGCCTGTGGGAGGTCGGCGACGCGCAGGCCGGCGCGGGATGGATCAGTCCACAGGCCGCCGAGACGTACTGGAACGAGCTGATGCTGGGCACTCGGGGCGTGGTCGCCTATGCAACCGACGGCGGCCTGCGCCACGTCAAGCAGTGGGAGTGGATCGCGTCGCACTACCCCCAGGAGCCGATGTGGTTTCTCGAGTCGGTCGCCGTCGACCCTGACCTCCAGGGCGGCGGCCTCGGGTCGGCGCTGATCAACCACGGCCTGCGATTCGCCGACCAGTCCGGGCTGCCGGCGTTCCTGGAAACATCACAGCCGCATCTGGTCGGGTACTACCAGCGCTTCGGATTCGGCGTCGTCGCAGAGGGCGACGTTCCGGGTGGCGGGCCGCGCGTGTGGTTCATGCGGCGTGACCCGGCGTAAACTCGCACGGTGATCAGCTGTACGCAGTGTGGTCAGAAGAACTCCAGTGGCGCGCGGTTCTGCAACGCGTGTGGCTCGTCGCTGACCGTCGACCGAGACCCATCGCGCGAGACGCGAAAAACGGTCACGGTGCTGTTCTGCGACGTGGTTGGATCCACCGAGCTTGGTGAGCGGCACGACCCTGAGGTGCTGCGGGCGATGATGTCTCGCTTCTACGCCGCGGTGCGCGAGCCGGTGGAGCGTCACGGCGGCACGGTCGAGAAGGTGATCGGCGACGCTCTGGTGGCGGTGTTTGGCGTGCCCGTCGTTCGTGAGGACGACGCCCTGCGAGCGGCGAGGGCGGCGCTCGAGATGCGCGACGCAGTGCTGGCAATCGGCGAGATCGAGGCCCGCATCGGCGTCAATACCGGGGATGTGCTGACCCGCGATGCGACGCTTGCCGAGTCGTTGGTGGTGGGCGATGCGGTGAACGTCGCCGCCCGGCTGGAACAGGCAGCGGCACCCGGCGAGGTGCTGGTGGGGGCAGACACCTGGGCACTTGTGGGCCACGCCGCTCGCGGTGAACAGGTGGCGCCGATCTCCGCCAAAGGCAAACGGGAGCCGCTGATCGCATGGCGGTTGCTGGCCGTGGACCCGGCCGCAGGGGGCCTGCGGCGGAGGCTGGACTTGCCGATGATCGGCCGCGACGATGAGCTCGAGCTGGTGCGGTGGGCGATCAACCGCACCTCGCGCATCCGGCGGCCGCACCTGGTAACGGTGTTGGGTCAGGCCGGCATCGGCAAGTCGCGGTTGGTTGCGGAGGTGATCCGGCTGGGGGAGGACGTCACAGTCCTGACCGGTCATTGTCGATCGACACCAGGGGCCACGCCGATGGCGCCGTGGCTCGAGGTGGCGTGGGCGGCAGTACCGGCCGGTCGCACCGGTCCCGACGAGATTGCTGCACTGTTGCCTGAGGATCCTCAGGCCCGCGCTGTCGCCGCCTGCCTCGATCCGTCGGGAGCGTCCGGCTCGGCTGACGTGGGGTGGGCGGTGTCGCGTCTGATCGGGGGGCTCGCCTCGGTCAAGACGGTGGTGGTGGTGCTCGAGGATGTGCACTGGGCCGACGCCGTGCTGTTGGACGTGGTCGGCCAGATGCTTGGCCGCAGCGAGCACCGCGCGCTGCTGGTTCTGTGTACCGCACGCCCCGAGTTCGCCGAGCGTCACCCGGGGTGGGGAGCCGGCAGCAACACCAACACGATTGCGATCGAGCGCCTCGACGACCGGCAGACGCGCGAGCTTCTGATCAACGCCAGTCCCGATCTGTCCTCAGGCGGTGCTGACCGGGTGGTGGCTGCTGCCGAGGGGAACCCGCTGTTCGCCGAGCATCTGGCGGCGCTGGTCGGCGATCACGACACCACCGTCGGCCTCCCGCGTTCGATTCAGGTGCTCCTGACCGCTCGGCTGGAGGCGTTGCCGGCGGCCGAGGGGGAGGTGGTTGAGGTCGCGGCGGTGGCCGGCCGAGATTTCCCGGTGGCGGCAGTCGAGGCGTTGACCGGACGCGCGATCGAGGGCGAGCTCGACCATCTCGCTCTGCGCGAGCTGGTCGAGCCCACCGTCCAGGGCCGGTGCCAGTTCAGTCACGCGCTGCTGCATGAGGCCGCCTATGGGCTGATTTCCAAGCAGCGTCGCAGCGACCTTCATATCCAGCTCGCCAGATGGCTGGACGAGCGCGGTTCCGATGATGCAATCGTCGGCGATCACCTGGAGCGCGCCTACGTCTTGCAGACGGAGCTCGGGCTGAGTGAGACCGCCGCCCACCGGCTTGGCGAGGAGGCGGGAATGCGACTGGCGGCGGCCGGCCGGCGGGCGGATGCACTTGGCGACCCGGCCCGGGCCCGGGTGCTGCTGGAGCGGGCGCTCAACCTGCTTCCCGAGGACAGCCCGGTGCAGGCGGCTGCCATGATCGAGCTTGCAGCTGCGGGCTGGAACCTGCTTACCCGCGAGCATGTCCACCGATTGCTGGACGACGGGCGTGATCTGGCGGCCGCCCACGGCCTGCGTGCGCTGGAGCTCCGAGCCCAGATTCTGCGGATGGGCTCAGAGTCGGAGGACGGCCCGGCTTTGTCCGATCGCGAGATCGTGGAGTTCACCGACGTCATGCTGCGCGAGCTCGAGTCTCTGGACGATCCGCGGGCGATGGCGTCTGCTCTGTGTACCCGGGCGGAGAGCGAGTATCTCCTTGGTCGGGCTGCAGGATGCGGTTGCGTCCGTCCAGCGGGCGGTCGAGTTGCTGCGCGCCGCCGACCAAGACGCCGTCTGGGCGTTGGCGATCCTGGATGTCGCGTGTAATGGAATCGCCGATGCCGGTGGCAGAAGCCGACACGCTGCTCGACCGTCTGATGCTCGAGCTCGGCATGCGTCCCGCAGCGCGGTCAGAGCTGATGGTGGGACAAGCTGTGCTGGCGATGTACAAAGGAGACGAGCTGGGGGCGTGGCGGATCTTGGACGGCGCTCAGGAGATCGATCGCGACCTCGGCCGCGCGAACCTTGCGGCTATCTCGAATCCGTGCCCGGCTGCTGATTCGGGCCGACCGCCTGGACGAGGGCCGCAGTGAAGTCGTGGCGCTGCTCGCCGAGCTCGAACGGCTGTCCAGCGCCCAGGCCGTGGAGGAGCTGAAGTGCTGGCTGGGGATCGCCGAGGCACGGCAGGGCCACTTCGAAGCCAGCCACCGCGCCGGCACTTCGGCTCGGAACTACGGTGATCGCCACGGCGACTACGAGACGAGGGTGATGTCGCGGATCGCGTTGTCCGAGCTTGCCCTGGCACAGGGGGATCATGGAGCCGCCGCTGAGCTCGCTCGCGAGGCGGTCAGCATCGCCACGACCGGTGACTGGCTGGTGCTGCAGGCGGATGCACGGCTCCTGCTGGCACGTGCTCTGAAAGCCGCCGGGGAGCGCGAGCAGGCGGCGGACGAGGCGAGTGCCGCCCGCGACCTCTATCAGGCCAAAGGCCACGTGGCCGGGATCGCCAAGGTCACAGCCCTAGGGTGTCTTCCACCAGAGTCGTGATCGGCCACGTCCCCTCGGTGGTGTTCGAGATCACCGTGGATCGTGACCTCGGCCTCGCGATCGTGCACGCTGCGAAATGATTGGCCTGCGTCGTAGCCCTCGAGGTTCACGACGTTGGTCGTGGGGTGCAGCCAGAATCCCAGCCCGTAGCCCTCCTTACCGGGTGGCGCGGTGCGCGCGCGCACCATCTCGGCCACCCAGTCGGTGGAGACGATTCGCCCGGCGAACAGCGCACTCCAAAACGCCGCCATGTCGGCGACGGTGGTGAAGATCCCACCGTCGCCCGTCGCCAGCACCGGGAGGTGCAGCACGTTCGTCCTGGGACTCTCGACGTCGAGGTAGCCGATCGCCGCCCGCCCGGGCAGCTCGTCCGAGCGGAAGAAGTCGGTGTCGGCCATGCCCGGCGGGCTCGCACACGTACCGGCGCACGAGATCGTGATAGGTGGCGCCCCCGGTGCGCTCGGCGATCAGCGCGAGCACGACAAAGCCGCCGTTGCAGTAGGCGAACTTCTCGTCTGGGGCCGACACCGTCGGGTGGCCGTCGAGCACCGACCAGGAACTGCTCGGTGGTGGCGAGCTCCTGCACGCCCACCGGCATCACGTAGTCGGTGACTTCGTGGGCGTCCTCGTCGAGGTAGTCACCGATGCCAGACCGGTGCGAGAGCAGGTGCTCGATGGTGACGTCATCGCCGATCAGCGGCAGGTCGTCTCCGAGCACCGAGCGGGCTGTGGTCGTGAGTTCCAGGGCGCCGTCTTGGATCAGCCGCACCACCGTCAGCGCGGTGAACCCCTTGCCGCCGCTGGCGATTCCGAACTGGGTGTCGAGCGTGTTTGGGATCTGGTGGCGGCGATCGGCCAGCCCGTATGCCTTCTGGAACTCCACGGCCCCGGCCACGGTCGACCCGAACGACGCCGGAGAACCCGGTTTCGGCTGCCAACGCGTCGACTGCTGTCTCGAGTGATCCCATCCGCAGAGGCTAACGTGAATAACGGTGCCAGGCACCGTTATTCACCGGTGGGGTGGAACCGGAACGCCGGTCTCGGCGAAGACCTCGAGCAACTCGCCCCAGGTCACGGGGTCGATCCGGACATGGGTGGTGCGTTCGCGTGAGGCGTGTCCACGCTCGCCGGGAACCCGCACCGGCTGATCGCCACTGGGCGGCGACTGCTTGACCCAGTCCACCAGTTGATCCACCGACTCGGCCAGGGACCCTCGGCCTCCGAAGCGGTCCGGATTGACCACGATCAGGCACACGCCCTGGTGGTCGGGGCCGGGGTTGGGGCCACTGAACCCGGCCCCGGTGAGAATCCCGGCGAACACCTCCACCACCATGCCCAGGCCGAAGCCTTTGTGCCCCCCGAACGGCTCCAACGGGCTGGGGGGATGCGCGTTGCCGCCGTCTCGGCGTGCCTGGATGGTCGCCTTGCCGTGTGAGATCGCGCTGGTGGCCATATCCAGCACGAGGTGGGGAGGGTGACTGCGGGGAATCCCAAACGCGATCGGATTGGTCGCCAGCCGCCCGTCGGCTCCGCCGTGGGGTGCGACCACCTGATTGGCACCCGAGTCGTTTGCCATCATGATCCCGATGTGGCCGTGCTCGGCGACGTGTTCGACGTGGTCGCCCAGCCGCCCGACATGCGAGCCGTTCGCCAGCGTGGCCACGCACACGCCGTGATCGGTGGCCCGCTCAATCGCGGCGTCGGCCGTGAATCGCGCGGCGATGTGGCCGAAGCCGCGCCCGCCGTCGACCACGATCGTGGTCTGGTCGTCGCGGACGATCCGCGGGGTGCCTCGGGCATCGATCTGGCCCGAAGCACAGGCCTGGTGATACTCGGTCACGCGAAAGACGCCGTGTGAGGGGTGGTCGCACAGGTCGGAATCCACCAGATGCTCGGCCACGATGCGGGCGGCGGCGGCCGTCGCCCCGTCGGCCGAGAACACCGCGGCCACCGCCGAACGCATCGGCTCGGGGTCGACCACCACGCCCGCCTAAGGTTCGCTCACAGGCTGCCGGCGATCGTTTGCAGCAGTCGCATCGCGATCGGGGGCACGCGATCGCCGGTGTCCCGGCCCGGGTCATACGCGGTCAGCGACACGGCTCGTACCGGCTGAGTCTCCAGCAAGGCCGCCAGCAGTGCGTCGAGCTGGTCGCCGTCGACCCCACCCGGTTCGCTGTAGATGTTGACGGTCGCGACTGACGCGTCCAGCACGTCCAGGTCGAGATGGACGTACAGCCCGGTGATCTCGGGGTCGATGGCGCTGACCGCGGCCACCACCGCATCGGGCGAGCGCATGTCCGCGGCGGGTACCTGCACAATCTGCGATGCGCCCAGGCGCGTCCGCCTCCGACGGGTCAAACGCGCGTGCCCCCGCCAGCACCACCGCCGGTTCCGGCACCGGCTTGGCCCCCGGCACGGTCGCCAACATCCCCTGCCAGGCGCTTCCCGTGAGCACGGCCAACCCCATGCTGTCGAAGTATCCCGAGGTGCTGGTGACCGGCTCGCTGAAGTCCGAATGCGCGTCGCACCAGACCACTCCCGGCGCCGCTTCGTCCAGCCCGGCAACCACTCCGACTCCGTTGAAGCAGCTGCCTCCCAGCATGACCGGGAAGGCACCCTGTGCGCGTGCTGCGCGCACGCGCTCTGAGACGCGCCGGATCAGCTCGATGGCCGCGTCGCCCTCGCCGAGGCCGGTGGCGGAGTACCGCGGGTCGATCTCGATCAGGTCGGTGTGGACGGCGGCGCCGTGTGAGCCCAGCGCGGTGATCGCTCCGGACTCCAGCAGGTGCTCGGGACCGCGGCCGACCCCGTCTCGCAACCGACCGAGCTCGTAGGGGACGACGATCGCGGCAATCTCCTGCATCACGCGTGGGCAGACTATCGCTCCGCGCGCCGGTGAATAACGGTGCCTGGCACCGTTATTCACCCAGGGCGTCTTGGTGTGCGGTGTGTCGGCCAGGGCGAGCATTCGGGTCGCACCGACTCGGCGCCAGAACTGCAACGGCCGGCGCGAGTTCGGCCTCGCTGCGCCTGGGAGCGGGCGGGCGAGCAGCCGGGCGATGGCGGCGTCGGGCAGTGCACCCATGGCCGTGAACTCGTCTGCGGCGGCGGAGAACTGCGAGTCGCAGATCAGCTCGGCCACCTTCAGCCAGCGAGACGGCCCGGTCACGCGAGCCCCTTCGGGAAGAGGTCGATGCGGTCGGCCAGAGCGCCAGCCCCAGGGCAAGTGGACAGGCCCAGTACCCGCCCTCGGTGCCCTCGCCGATCGAGTTGTGGAGTTCAGCCACGAGATCGTTCACCCTGCGTCCCGGCTCCGCGCGGCCCATGATCGCGGCCACCAGCACACAGTCGGCCAGCGTGGGCAGCACCACCTGTCGATCCAGCGATCCGCGGGCAAAGTCCAGGGCGCCGTCGGCATCGGCCACAGCGCCGGCGTCGTCACCTCGGGAGGCCCGCAGCAGTGCCCGGCACATGTGCGCGACCGACTCCATGTAGTGCGGACCCGTGGCTGCGATCCATTCGTCCAGCCGGGTAAACGCCTGCTCTGCACGATCCCACTCGCCTTGGCAGTAGTCCGCCACCGCGAGCTCTGTCTCGAACCATCGCATCTGGTACTCGGCGCCGAATCGGGTTGCGAGTTCGAGCCCGCGTTCAGCCAGCTCGAACGCCCTGTGCCGGCTCCCCCAACTCGTAGAGCACGGACCACAGATTCTTGTAGCCGCGCAGGGTCAGGTCGAGAGCGTTCATCCGCTCGGCGATCTCGATGCTGCGCTCGATCTCGGCCACGCCGGAAACGTCACCCTGCCCGACCCGAGCGGTGCCGCTCGTGTTGAGCGCGTGGGCGCGGATCTCGTCCAGGTCGAACTGCTCGGCGATCTCCACCGCCCGCTCGCCTCAGTTCAATTGTCTCCTCGAACTCGTCACGCAGCATGTAGGAGATCGCCAGTCGTGACAGCACGTAGGCCACGGCGGGCGACGGCTCGGCGTGCTCGAGCAGGCTCGCGGCTTCGGGCGATGCTGAGCGGCCGCCTCGTCGCCACGACCTTCATTCCAATACCGGAAGCCGACGAGCATCTCGCTCTTGGCGGCCGCCGCGTAGATCACCCGTCTCGATCAGCCGGTCACGCGCCCGCCCCAGCGCTTCGATCATCGCGTCGGTTCGCTGTGAGCTGAACCCGGCGTCGGCGGTCGCGACCACCAGGTCGGGCCATTCGGGATCGTCCTCGGGCCACAGCGCCAGTGCTTCCTGGAACAACCGCTCCGCCTGTGTCATCGAGTACAACGCGGACGCTCGCTCGGCCGCGTCTCGCAGCGCCAGCCGGGTGCGAAGCTCGAGCTCCTCGGTCGGCTGCCCGGCGTCGCGGGCGTAGCCCAGCGCGCTCGAGTAGTGGTGGGCGAGCAGTTCGGGCGCGTTTTCGCGATCGGCCGACACCGACTCGATCCACTCCGCCGCCCGCTGGTGTTTGTCGGCGCGTTGCGCGCGCGGGATCTGGCCGTAGGCGACGTCTCGCATGAGCACATGACGGAAGGCGTACTCGGTGTCTGCGCCCACGGTCGAGCGCCGCTCCCGGCGCAGCATCTCGCGCCGCTCCAGGGCGTGCAGCGGAGCTTCGAGCGAGTACCGGCTGACCTCGCTCATGGCCGCCAGTGCGCCTTGCCACACGACCTTGCCGAGCACCGCGGCATCCTGCAGCAGCCGTTTCTCGTCGGCCGGCAGGTCATCCAGCCGGGCGGCGATCAGTCCCTGCACCGATTCGGGCACCGGCAGGTCGCCCGTCGGCGGTGAGCTGCCAGCCGGCGCCCTCGCGATGCAGATAGCCGCGGTCGATCAGCATGCGCACGTACTCCTCGGCATACAGCGGATTCCCCGCCGCGGTGGTCAGCAGCGTCTGCTGGGTCTCCGCCGGCAGCACGACCTGCTCGAGCAGTGTCGCCGATCAGGTGTGCAACGTCGACGTCCGACAGCGGCGAGAGTGCGATCGTGAGCGCGTTTCGCTTGCCGCCGCCCCAGCCGCGCCGCCGATCAAGCAGCTCCGGCCGGGTGGTGCAGACGACCAGCATGGGCACGCCGCGCGACCCAGTCGACCAGGTGGTCGACGAAGTCCAGCAGGGCGTCGTCGGCCCAGTGCAGGTCCTCGAACACCAGCACCAGCGGGTCGCGGTCGGCCAGCGCCTCCAGAAACCGGCGCCAGGCGGTGGTCGCCTCGTCCCCGCGATCGGTTCCGCTCAGCGTCCTCGGTCGCGATCCCGGCCAGCGCCGGACGTGGCTCCTCGACCCACTCCGCTTCGGCGGGATCGGTGATCAGCTCGGCGACCGATGCTCGCAGCTTGTCCTCGGCCTCGCGCGCGGTGTCGGAGTCGAGGATCCCGGCCTGCGCCTTGACCATCTCGCCGAGCGCCCAGAAGGTCACGCCGTCGCCGTATGGGAGTGACCGTCCCTGGCGCCAGATGATGTAGTCGGGGTCGGCCTCGACGGCTTCGAACAGCTCCCACACCAGCCGGCTCTTGCCGATTCCGGGGACACCGACCAGCGGTGACGAGCTGGGCGGCCCGCTCCGACCGGCAGCGGCGCAGCGCGTCAAGCAGCAGATCGAGCTCCTCGCTGCGACCGACCAGCGGCGTCGTGGGTCGCTGCACCACGTCGACGCCGAACCGCGACCTGGCCTCGAGTGCCTCCCACACCGGCACCGGCTCCGACTTCCCTTTTGCGCTGACCGGCTCCACTGACCGGTAGGTGATCGGGCGATCGGTCGCGTGGAAGGTGGTCTCGCCCACCAGGATGCCGTCGATCGGAGCCGCGGTCTGAAGCCGGGCGGCGGTGTTGACGACGTCGCCCGAGGCCATGCCCTCACCGCGGGCCACGTCGGCGCCCAGCACCACGAACGCCTCGCCGGTGTTCGATACCGATGCGCACGTGCAGATCCAGGCCAGGCTGCTCGTCGTTGAGCCGCTCGATCGCAGCCCGGATCGACGAGCGCCGCGCGCACCGCGCGCTCCGGATCATCCTCGTGCGCCACCGGCGCTCCGAACAGCGCCATCACGGCATCGCCGATGAACTTCTCGACGGTGCCGCCGTGGTGCTCCAGCTCGTTTCGCAGCAGCGCGTGGTACGGAGCCAGCGTGCCGCGCACATCCTCGACGTCCATTCGCTCGCTGCGGCTGGTGAACCCGACCAGATCGGCGAACAGCACGGTCACGACCTTGCGCTCTTCGCTCGCCGGAGCCGAATCCAGGGCGGCGCCGCAGCGTCCGCAGAACCGGAAGCCGTCAGGGTTCTCCTGGCCGCACTGGGTGCAGGTCGTCACATGGCGAGTCTACGGTGAATAACGGTGCCAGGCACCGTTATTCACCGCAAGCGCCAGGCCGCGTTGACGATCTTCCAGCCGTCGGGCATGTGGATCAGGTGGAGGAGATCCAGGTACACCGAACACCAGCACGCGACGCTGGCGATGCCGCCGCTGACGTGCTGGATTTCGATCTCGATCTTGCGGTCGCCCGTGTCCTCGCGTTTTCCCACGCCGTCGGCGGTGGCGTCGATCATGTCCTGGGCGGTGAGCGTCTCCAGTGCGTCGGGATCGGTTCCCTCGATCCCGCGGCAGCGCTTCACCAGCTCTGGGTGCAGTGCCCGGCGCATCCGGTCGGCGTCTCCGTCGAACCAGCCCTCGACATAGTCGAGTACGGCGGCGCTGATCTGCTGAGCATCGGTGGGCATGGTGTCGGTGTCCATCACTCCTCCGTCCGGTCGGGCTGCATCGTGACACGACCTTAGGCTCGATTCGCAGCCTTCGCATCAGGTGGCCACCTGGTCCGGCGAGCCCCCGCTAGGCTTCCAGCCGGCAGCCAAGGTGACGGGGAGGGGACAACAGCAACTGTGGTGACTGCGGACGAGATCGCCGACGTCTCGATTTTCGACTGTCTCAGCACGGTCGAGCGCGAGCGACTCGCCCGGCTGGTGGCGGATATCCGGCTGGCACAGGGCGAGTACGTGATCCACGTCGGTGACGAGCGGGCGCTTTTTGTGGTGCTCGAGGGGCGCATCGAGACGGTCGCCCACGAGGACGGGGTGGAGCGGATCGTCGGCGGCCGCGGGGTCGGTGAGCTGATCGGAGAGGTGCCGATCGCGCTGGGAACGACGTTCCCATTGGCCTTTCGGGCAGCCGAGCAGTCGCGGGTGATGCGGATCGAAGCTCGGGACTACCACTCGGTCGCCGCCGCCAGCCCCGAAGTGGGGGAGAAGCTCGGCAAACTGGCGCGAGAGCGGATCGGCGGGCTTCAGGGGATCACGGCCGATCGGCCGCCGCCTCGCGCAATCGTGGTTGGCCAGCGGTGGGATGCGTCGTGCTCGCAGCTGCGGCGCTTCCTCGACCGAAACCAGGTCACCTTCAGATGGATCACCCCCGACACGACGGATGCGGCCGATCTGTGGGGCGGCGCCCTCCCGGCCGACGAGGACTGCCCCGTCATCCGCGTCATCAACGGCAAGACCGTGGTGCGGCCCCAGTTGAGCCGCGTCGCGGAGCTGCTGGGCCTTCCGACCGAAGCCGCCCATGCCGAGTACGACACCGTGATCGTCGGCGCTGGGCCGGCGGGGCTGGCCGCCGCGGTGTACGGCGCGTCGGAGGGACTGCGCACGATCGTGGTCGAGCGGGAGGCGCCCGGCGGCCAAGCCGGCACCTCGTCTCGGATCGAGAACTATCTGGGGTTTCCATCCGGCGTGTCCGGCGATGAGCTGGCCAGCCGTGCACTTCAGCAGGCGCGGCGGCTGGGCGCCGAGATCCTGGTGACCCGGTCGATCACGCGGATCGATGTCGCAACCCGCCAGGTGCACCTCGACGGCGGTGACGTGCTCGACGCCCGCACGATCATCCTGGCCTGCGGGGTGTCGTGGCGCCACCTTTCGATCGACGGATTCGAGCGGCTCGTGGGCAAGGGAATTTCCTACGGCGCCGCCCGCAGTGAGGCCTCCACCGTGCACGGGCTGGATGTCCAGATCGTCGGTGCCGGCAACTCGGCCGGCCAGGCGGCGCTGTTCTTCTCGACCTATGCCCGCAGCGTCACGATCCTCTGCCGCGGCGGCAATCTCGGGAAGAGCATGTCCCGCTACCTGGTCGACCAGCTTGCGACCCGGTCGAACGTGAGCGTGACGTTCGGGGCGGAGGTGGCTGCCGTTCACGGCGAATCGTCGCTCGAGGCGATCGACGTCAAGGACATCGCCACCGGCGAGACGACCCGGCTCGACTCCGGCGGCCTCTTCATCTTCATCGGCGCGGATGCCGAGACAGGGTGGCTGCCGCCCGAGATCGCGCTCGATCCCAAACGGCTTCGTGCTGACCGGCTCCGATGTGCCCGACAGGTGCCAACGGTCAGCTCGATCGCGACCCCTACCTGCTGGAGACGAGCGTCCCCGGGATCTTCGCCTGCGGTGATGTCCGGTTCAGCCCGGTCAAGCGTGTCGCCGCCGCGGTCGGCGAGGGCAGCATGGCGATCGCCTTCGTCCACCAGTACCTCAAGGACGACGCCTCCTAGCTCTGTCAGGTGGTCTCGAATGCGGACTGACAATCCGCGTTTCGGGCGCTCCTATCAGCGAGCACCGGGTCGACGTTGAGTGTGTCGGCGACATCGTTGAAGATGTTCGTTTCTGTGGCCTTCAGTCGCGGCAGGGTCGATTGGACTCTCTGCTGCATCAGCCGGGGATGCTGGGGGTCAAGGCCCGCGGTGAACTCCCTGGCGGCGTGGTAGACCGCGTTGAGTAACACCGCGGAGTGCTGCAGCCGGGAGGCGATCTCGTCTCCCCTCTCAACGTCGGGGGTTCCGGCCTTTTTGAGATTGAGCAAAAGCTGATGGGATTCGAGTTCTCCTTTTCGCAGGAGGTTCACCAGCACATGCTGCCACTGGTCTGCGGTTGTTACTTCAAACAGGCGTGACATCGCCGCGCGACTCTCACTGTCTTCCTTGTTCGAGCATCGTCGCTTCGGCGGAACACGTCGCAGGCACCCACGTGTCCAGTGCTTGTCGATCGGGTGCGTGGAACGACGATGCGGTACTCCCGCCGCACGCCACACTCAAGCTGAGCAGCGCGATGGACAGGGCGAACAGTGATTTCGGGTGCATGGCCACTCCAGGCTTCGATACCATTGCAACAATCCCTACGGGCCGATTCGTGCACCAAGCATGCAACGGGCGCGCAGATGTGACATCGGGGGAGTTCCCAGTCCTGTGTGACATGATCGCCGCGATGGCGATCGAGTCGATACCGATCAGGCGACTGCAGAGCGCTATGCGGGGCCCGGTCTTGGCGGCAGACGACCCCGGCTACGAGGTGGCCCGCACGACCTTCAACGCGACCACCGATCGCCGGCCCGGCGTGATCGCATGTCCAGCCGGTACCGATGACGTGTCAGCCGCGTTGGCCTTCGCTCGTGAGCAGGGCCTGCCGGTGGCGATCCGCGGCGGCGGTCACAGCGTGGCCGGCCACGCGGTGTGTGACGGCGGCATGGTGATCGATCTGCGGTTGATGGGCCAGGTGCGGGTCGACCCTGATTCGCGGCGGGCGTGGGTGGGAGGCGGCGCGCGGTGGCGCGACGTGGACGCGCCCTGCGCGGCGCATCGACTGGCGATGCCCGGCGGCACGTTCGACACCACCGGCGTCGGCGGTCTCACCCTGGTCGGCGGCATCGGGCATCTGATGGGCGTGCAGGGCTTGACGCTGGACAACCTTGCCTCGGCACAGGTGGTGCTGGCCGACGGCAGCGTCGTGACCGCGTCGGATGCCGGCGATAGCGACCTCTATTGGGCGCTTCGCGGCGGCGGCGGCAACTTCGGGGTGGTCACCGAGTTCGAGTTCGTGCTGCATCCGCTGCCGGCGGTCTACGGAGGGCTGATCTCCTACGCGCGAGCCGCACATCGGCGACGCTGTGCGGCTGTTTCGCGACGTGATGGCATCGGCGCCGGACGAGCTGATGCTGATGCTCTACCTTGGCCACGCCGAGTCAGGTGAGGCGGCGGCCACGATCACGGTCTGCTACGCGGGTGACGCTGAAGCCGGGGTGGAGGCGGTGCGCCCGCTGCGCGAGCAACTGCCGGTGCTGCACGACGGGCTCGGCCTCACCAGCTACCTGCAGATCCAGGTGATGCAGGGCGACACGCCGTTCGGCCTGCGGCACTACTGGAAGGGCCACTTCGTGGATGCGCTCCCCGATGACCTGATCGACCAGATCGTCGAGCACTACCAGGCTCACCCCGACGACGGCCACGATGAGCTGCTGATCGAGCCGATGCACGGCGCCGCGCTGCGAGTGGCGCCCGAAGCGACCGCGTTCAGCCGTCGCGAGCCGTGTTTCAACGTCAGCGCGCCTGGCAATCTGGGAGGACGCCGCCACCGATGCCGAGCACATCGCGTGGGCGCGACGGACGGCGTCCGTGCTGCAGTCGTACTCCTCGAGCGGCGGCGGCTATCTCAACTACAGCGACGGCGATGAGCCGATCGAGCGCATCCGGGCGGCCTACGGCAACTCAAACTTCGAGCGGCTGCGCAGGCTGAAGCGGCGGTATGACCCCGACAACCTGTTTCGCTTCAACCACAACATCCCGCCGGCCGACGGCGGTGAATAACGGTGCCTGGCACCGTTATTCACTACTGCCGCAGGAACATCGCCGCGGCCTCCTGAGCCAGGTCGACGAAGGCGTCTCCGCTGACATCGATCACGACCTTGGTGATGCTGCCGCCGATGAACGGCCACGGTCGCTCGCCGGGATAGTCGTCGGTGACCGGCTCGGCGCCGGAGCGACCGACCACCAGCCCGCCGCCGCCCAGCCCGAACTTGCCCGGCTGGGTCATGATCGCGCCCTGACCGACCTCGGCGTCACGGATGTGCAGCGTCAACGCACCCGCGGCGGGCATCGTGTCGTTCTGCCGCTCGAATGTGGCGGAGAGCACGACATGTCCCAGCGGGATCGGCTCTTCGGATTCGACCACCTGCATCCGCTCGCCCAGGAAGTTGTAGGCGTATCTGAGCTTGCCGTCCTTGACGTACAGGGCGTGGCCGCCGAAGCGTGATCCCTGCGAGAACAGCACCCCGCCCGCCTCGGCGGAGGTGATGTCCACCTCGGCCGCGATCGTGTAGCCGCGATTGCGGATGTTGGGCGCACTCGACTCCGGCACCTCCGCGCCGCCGGGCCGGTAGACGTAGCGGGTGCGCGGCCGCGAGAGCTCGGGCCGCTCTGCGCCCAGGATCTCGAGCGCGCCCCGTGATTCCAGCGGCAGCGCTTGGTAGCGCCCCGCCTCGGCCCACCACAGGGCAATCAACTCCTGCAGCTTGACCGGCTGCTCGGCGGCGAGGTCGTGGCACTCGCTGGGATCTTTCTCGGTGTCGAACAGCTCCCATCGCTGCTGTGCAAAGTCACCCCAGGAGTCTGGCGCGGCCGGTACCGCGGTGGCGGCCTTCCAGCCCTGGTGCCAGATCGCCCGGGTGCCGAGCATCGAGTAGAACTGGGTCTGCTTGGCGGTGACAGCGTCAGCGTCGGCCAGTGCGGGCGCGAAGCTCGTACCTTCGACCGGATGCTGGGTGTAGCCGTTGACCTCGTCGGGCATCTCGATGTCGAGCAGCTCGAGCACTGTGGGGACGATGTCGACGGCATGGGTGTACTGGCGGCGAAGGCCACCGGCGGCGATGCCCTTGGGCCAGGAAACCAGCAGTGGGTCGGCGGTGCCGCCTTCGTAGTTGGCGTAGCGCTTCCACATCTTGAACGGCGTGTTGAAGGCCCACGCCCACCCGGTGGGATAGTGGTTGTAGGTGAGCGGGCTGCCCAGATCGTCGAGCTGGGCGATGTTCTCCTCGAGCGTGTCGGGGACGCCGTTGAAGAACTTGTTCTCGTTGACCGACCCGTTCGGCCCGCCCTCACCGGACGCGCCGTTGTCGGACACCAGCACGATGATGGTGTTCTCGAGTTGACCTGACTCCTCGAGATAGTCGAGCAGCCGCCCGAACTCGTGGTCGGCGTGTGACAGGAAGCCGGCGTACACCTCGGCCATGCGGCGGAAGAGCACCTGCTCGTCCTCGGAGAGCGAGTCCCACGGCAGCACTCGATCGCCCTGCGACCACGGCTTGCCGTCGTGGCTGGTGGTGTCGGCGTAGGGGTCGATCGGCGAGAGCTCCGCCTGATCGCTGATGATGCCGAGCTGCTTCTGGCGCTCGAACACCACCTCGCGGTAGGCCTCGTAGCCCATGTCGAACTTGCCCTTGTACTTCTCGATCCACTCCTTGGGGGCGTGGTGGGGAGCGTGGGCAGCGCCCGGGCAGTAGTAGAGGAAGAACGGTTTGTCGGGCGCGATCGCCTTGGAGTCCTGCACGAACTCGATCGCCTTGTCGGTGAGATCGACGGTCAGGTGATACCCCTCCTCGGGGGTGGCGGGAGGCGACACCGGGTGGTTGTCGTACACCAGATCGGGATACCACTGGTTCGTCTCGCCGCCCAGGAAGCCGTAGTAGCGTTCGAAGCCGCGGCCCAGCGGCCACTGGCGCTTGGACGACGCCAGGTTCATCTCGTCCTCGGCGCACAGGTGCCACTTGCCGACGTGATAGGTGTTCCAGCCGTGCTCGACCAGCACCTCAGCGAGGTTGGCGCACTCGAACGGGATATGCCCATTGGCGTTGGGGAAACCGGAGGTGGCCTCGGTGATGCAGCCCATGCCGTTGGTGGTGTGGTTTCGGCCGGTGAGCAGGCACGACCGGGTGGGTGAGCACAGCGCGGTGGTGTGGAAGTTGGTGTACGTCTGCCCGGCGTCGGCCACCCGCTTGATGTTGGGAGTCTCGATCAGACCGCCGAACGGCTCCATCGCCGAGAAGCCGACGTCGTCGAGCACGACGTACAGCACGTTGGGCGCACCGACTTCCGCGATCGGCTGGGTGAACGGCGCCCAATCCGGCGTCGAGTCCTTGATATCGATGTTGACAATGCCCTGGAATCGCCGCCGCGCCATGTTGGAGCCCCCTGAGGTAACTGGATGTGGAGCGATGTTCGCACATGCCGCCCGCGCGTCGCCGCGGTTCGGCGCGTCCGTCAGTCGCGCTCGGCGAGCTGCTCGAAGAACGGCCGCAGATCCTCGGGCAGTGCTTCCACCGCCAGCACTCGCCGCAGCGCGCGGGTGTCGCCGCGGTCATGAGCGATCAGGCGGGTGATCTCGGACACCGGAACTTGTGCGGGATCCTGGGCGAGCAGTTCGATCTCGTCGCCGGCCTGCACATCGCCCTCGGCGGTGATGCGCAGGTAGTAGCCACTGCGGCCCGCGGCCAGGAACCGCCGCACCATCCCGGCATCATCGAAGCGGATGCCCAGCTTGTAACACGGCAGGCGCGGCTGGGTGACCACGAACTCGGTGGAGCCGATCTCGCAGCCGGTCGCCAATGCACACGTCGTCCTCGAGCGGTGCGCCTTCCACCGTGAGGTTCTCCCCGAACATGCCCCAGGGCAGGTCGTGGCCGATCTGCCGCTGCCAATACGGGTAGTGCTCGGCTGGGTAGACATACACGGCCTTGTCGGGGCCTCCGTGGACGGTCAGATCTGCTTGGCGGTCCCCGTCGAGGTTCACGCCGGCCACGCGCACGCGGCCGTCGACCGCCTGCTTGAAGATGCCGGTTGACACCGTCTCACCCCTCCACACAACGTCTCGGGGGAGACCGACGTTCACCGACACGACCCTCACGGTTCGGGGTTCCACGATCCGATGGCGATGCCGCCCCATTCTTCGGGGTCGACGTCGCGCACGGTCTGCGTCAGCTCCCACCGATGCCCGGCAAGATCCTCGAGCACGCCCGAACGCTCGCCGTAGACATGCGTGGTCAGCTCTTCCAGGACTCGCGCGCCGTGGTCGCGAGCGCGGGCAAAGGCGGCGTCGACATCGGCCACGCGCACCTTGATCACATGGGTGACAGCACCGGCGCTGGGGGCAACCTGTTCGCCATGGGCCTCGGCGATGACCACGGCTCCGTCGGCCCCGACGCGGAGCTGGGCGCGATGGCGCTCACCGATGCGCACCCGCTCCTGGAAGCCGAACGCCGCCTCCAGCCACGCCACCGCGGCGCGCACGTCGGGATAGACGAGCACCGGCGTCACGGTTGCGGGTGGGGCAGAGCGGTTGGTCAGCACCAGCCTCAGACTACCCCTTGCAGCCGATCCGTAACGATCCCGGAACGTGAAGGTGAAAGACTTTGCGGGTAGTCCACCCTATGAACCACACCGCACGGATCCAGTCTGGCGCTCCCCACGCGAAAGTGGCGTGGCTGCTGTGGGCGCTCTCGACGGCGCTGCTGCTTGGCCGCCTTCGGGCTCACTGTGGCGAGCGGGTACTCGTTCGGATGGATTCTCGTGTTCGGCGGGGTGCAGATGGCGTTTTCGAGCATGGGTGCGGTGCTCGCCTCGCGGCTTCGCGGAAACCCGATCGGATGGCTGTTTCTGGGGTTTGGCGTGCTGGCGGCGATCGCGATCGCAGGCGAGGCGTATTCGCTGCGGGCGCTCGAGTCTGGTGACCCGCTTCCCGGAGGGATGGCCGCTCTCGTGGTCTCGAGCGCGATCTACGGACCGGGACTGTTCGCGGTCGTGTTGACCCTGTTTCTGGTGTTTCCCGACGGCCACCTGCCGTCCCCGCGGTGGAGACCGGTGGCGCGCGTGGCCGTGATCGCCGGCGGCGCCTTCACGGTGTTGCAGACGATCAGCCCCGGAACGCTGAACTCCCTCGATCCCGCCCAGTCGGTCGACGGTCCGATTGCTCTGGCCGGCACGTTGGGGGTCGTGGCGCAGGTGGCGACCTCGATCTGTGCCGTGATCGTGCTCGCGATCACGGTGGTGTCGGTCGTGTCGCTGATACGTCGGTACCGGCAGGCCACGGGGGTGCTGCGACAGCAGCTGAAGTGGTTCGTGGGAGCTGCCGGATTCTTCATGGCGTTGCTGGCGTGTCAGATCGTGCTGTGGCAGATTCCCGACCGGTGGGCGACTGCCACGGTGCTGGTGCTGTTCGCCTCAGGCGTGGCGGCTTTGCCCCTCGCAACCGGCATCGCGATCCTGCGGTATCGGTTGTACGAGATCGACGTGATCATCCGAAAGACGCTTGTGTATGCGGTGTTGGCCGCGACGCTGGCGTTGGTCTACCTGGGTGGGATCTCGCTTTTGGGATGGGTGTTTCGGTCGGTTACCGGTCAGTCCGGTGCGCTCGCGGTCACGCTCTCGACCCTGGTTGTCGCCGCCGCCTTCCAGCCGCTTCGCCATCGCATCCAGCGGGCCGTCGACCAGCGGTTCTACCGAAGAAAATACGACGCCGCGCAAACTCTTCAAGGCTTCAGCAGCCGCCTGCGGGAGCAGGTCGATCTCGATGCGCTGAATACTGAGGTGCTGGCCGTGGTGACCGAGGCGCTTCAGCCCAGCCAGGCGTCGCTGTGGTTGCGACAACCGAAGCCCCGAGTGTAAGAAGCACGCTGCTCCACGGTTTACACTCGGTGCGCGATGGGGCTGCTGAGCACAGTCACGGGGTGGTGGAGTCGGGCCGACGCGAAGGTGGTCGAGCAGGTCTCCACGGTCGATGCCAAGGCCAACGAGCTGGGCACGAAGGCGGACGATCTCGACGAACGGCTGGATGAAAAGCTCGAGCGGCGCGGGGGCGCGCTGGCTGCGGCCGCGCAGTTCGATCGGGCGGCCCGCGATCGCACGCGGGAGTTCGATGCCAAGGCCGCCGCCAAAACCACGGAGCTCGACGCAGCGGCGGGCGAACGGGTGACCCGCATGCGCCGATCCGTCACCTCGATCGAGGCCGCGGCGATCACCGGCATCGTGGCCGCGATCCAGATCAGCCTCTCCACGTATCTGTTGCAGGCTCAGCCGAGCGCCAACGTCTCGGGCTCCGAGCTGACCGCCTGGTACGCCGACGGCAGCAACCGGCAGGAGGTGCTGTGGGCGCTCAACCTGGCCCCGGTCGGCGCGGTCTCGTTTCTGTGGTTCATCGCGGTCGTGCGCAAGCGGCTGGGCGAGCGGGAGGATCAGTTCTACGCCACGGTGTTCTTTGGCTCCGGTCTCCTGCTTTCCGCGCTCGCGGTGGCCGCGGCGGTCGCGGCGGCAGCTCCCGTGCTGGTGGTGGAGTACGGCAACGAGTCCACTCCCAGCCGCGACGTCATCAGCCTCGCCCACAGCCTCTGGTACGGCCTCTACGTGATCTGTGCAGCCCGCTTCGCGGCGGTGTTCATGTTCGTCCACCTCGACCCTCGGCATGCGCTTCGGAGCGCTGCCGCGGTGGCTGGGGCTGCTCGGCTACGCAATGGCGGTCGTGCTCTTCATCACCGGAGCCTTCTCCGGACCGCTGGCGGTGCTGTTCCCGATCTGGCTCGTGGTCGTCAGCGTGACACTGCTGGTCACCGTCCGGCGCGCAGCCGACTAGCCCAGCGGCGTAGGGTTGGCGCATGGAGATTCCCGATCCGGAGTACGTGGTCACCCCGGACGGTGCCTACATCGCCTATCAGGTGGTGGGCTCAGGGCCGGTGGACATCGCCTGGCAGATCGACTTCTTCGGGCATCTCGACACGGTCTGGGGCGGTTCCTATGACACCGCCTGGTTCGAGGGGCTGGCGTCCTTCGCGCGTCTGATCCTGCATGATCGGCGGGCCACCGGCCTGTCGAGTCGCAACGTCCCCGTGCCCAATCTCGAAACTCGGGTGGCGGATCTGCGTGCGGTGCTGGATGCCGTGGGCAGCGACAGCGTGGTGCTGGGTGGGTGGCACGAGAGCTTGGCTCCGTGCCTGCTTCTGGCAGCCACCGAGCCTCACCGGGTGCGTGCGCTGGTGTGGGAGGATCCCGCCCCGCGCATCACCTGGTCGCCGAGCTTTCCCGTGGGGTTTTGATGCCGAGGAACTCGCCAGAGAGCGGGCGGCACTCGAGTTGTGGGGAACGAGGGGGTACGCCGAGGCGTGGGCGAGTCAGGAAGCCCGCGTCAACGGGGTGGAGCCGCCAGACGAGGAGCTGCGCCACATCGTCCGGCAAACCCGCAACACCTGCACCCCGGATGTCGCCGTCGAGTTGACCGAGGTCTGGTGGGAGACCGACGTCACCCACGTGCTCCCAGCGGTGCAGACACCGACGCTGGTGATGGTGAGTGAAGGCGAGGGCATCAACCCCGACGTCTCCGCGTACGTCACATCCCTGATGCCGAACGCCACGCGCGAGGTCTTCGCCGGAGACGGCTGGCCGAGCGGGAGGGTGGAGCTGGAGCGCCACATGCGGCCGCGGTTTGAGTCGATTCAGCGGTTCGTCGGTGTCGAGCCGCGGCGCGCGGCTGTGGACACGATCCTCTCGACGGTGTTGTTCACCGACATCGTCGGCTCAACCGAGCATCAGGCCAAGCTCGGAGATCACGCCTGGAAGGATGTTGTGCAGCGACACCACGCCATCGTCCGTGGAGCTCTGGCCGACTGGCGCGGTGTCGAGAACGACACTGCCGGTGATGGGTTCTATGCGACCTTCGACGGGCCGGCGCGCGCGATCCATTGCGCCCTGGAGATCAGTGATCGCGTGCGCGCCCTCGGTATTGAGATCCGGTGCGGTGTGCACACCGGCGAGTGTGAGGTGATCGACGGCAAGGCCGCGGGTATCGCCGTCAGCATCGGCGCCCGGGTGGGAGCCCTGGCCGGTGCTTCCCAGGTGCTCGTCTCACAGACGGTGAAGGATCTCGTCGCCGGCTCCGGCCTGATCTTCACCGATCACGGAGAGCATCAGCTCAAGGGCGTCCCCAACCGATGGCGGCTCTACACCGCGGCCACGTGATGCCGTCAGTCAGTGGTCGGCACCGCCACCTCGAACTGGTGCGATGTGCGAGGGCTCCACAGCTCGAGCCCAGTCACGCCCCAGGCGAGGAACAGCGGGATCAGCCCGAGGCTGTTGTGCCCGAAGACGAAACTCCCAATAATCCATCCGGGAAAGCTGAGGGTGAGCAGCCATGCGGTGGCACGGGGGACGTATTCCGATCGAACCAGGCTCATTCCCAGCACACTTGACCCGAGGGTCGAGAGCAGGATGCCCGGAATCAGCAGGCCGAGGAACACGACGTTGAGCGGGCCGTTGTGCGGATCGGTGCCGCTCACCCACGTGGCCGCCTCGAGGCAGAATGCGATCGTCAGCCCTGCGGTCATGATGGCGTAGCCGGCCATCGCGGCTCGCCAACTCCAGCGCTCCGGCCGAGACTTGGCCTCCGGGCGCCGCGAGCGCGCTACCCACGCGCACAGCAGGATGGAGGGAAAGATCAGCGCGAACGCTTGGAGGTAGGTGCCATATACGCGCGGGGTAGAGCCGAAGGTGAGCAGGCCGCCGGCGAGCTTGGTGGCGGGAGTTGCCCACATTGTGACCGTGGAGGTGCGCAGCTCGTCCGCGCCGTCGGATGTGGCGAAGTAGGCGAGGGCGAGTAGCGGCGAGATGATCAGCACCGCCAGTGCCGAGAGCGCGGCGTAGGCGCCCGTGAGTCGAATTGCACGGTCTGACACGATTGTGTCCTCCTGGTCGTAGCCCGCGGAGTTGCGGGGTACTGGGAGCGTCGGCGCTGTGCGTCGGCGAGGCGTCGGGCCACGGTGTGATCTGTGCTCGACTGCTGAGTGGATCCGAGGGCGCGTTCGTGTACAGCCGTGGGTGGAACCGGATCGACCGCTGGGTTGATGCGACCGCTCCCGCCCGGAAGTAGGGTGGGAGGGTGGAGCGTCGGCTGATACCACCTCGAAATGACGTCCTGGTCGCGGTGGGCTTCATGACGCTTGCCGTGGTTGAGGTTTGGCTCAACCACGGGGTCACGCCACGATGGGCGGCGCTACCGATCGCCCTCGTCGCCGCCGCGTCCCTGATGTGGAGACGGGAGTTCCCGCTTGCGGTGACGGTGGTCACGTCGATCGCGATGGCGCTCGAAAGCATTGCCGGAGTCCCGATCCAGGAGCCGATCATTCCGCTGGCGTGCCTGACGGTTGCCGCCTACTCGCTGGTCGTGCATGCCCCGGCGACGCGTGTACTTGCGGGAGTGGCAGTGATGGGGATCGGGCTCGCGATTGCGGTGACGAGCCAGAACAAGGGCGTCGGCAACTTCGTGTTCGGCATGTTCTGGGTGGGGCTGGCGCTGTTCGTCGGGCGAATCGTGCGGACGCGAAACGACGAGGCCCGGGTGCACGCGCAGCGGGCGGAACAGCTCGAGCGTGAACAGCTCGAGCGGGTGGAGGCCGCCGCCCAGGAGGAGCGAAAACGCATCGCCCGCGAACTCCACGACGTGATCGCACACTCGCTCAGTGTCATGGTCGTCCAGGCCGGGGCCGCTGAGGAGATGCTGCGACTCGACCCCGCGCGCGCGTACGAACCGGTGCTCTCGATCCAGCAGACCGGACGCGAGGCACTGGCTGAGATGAGCAGGCTGCTCGGAGTGCTCCGCGAACACGGGCCGGAGGGTGGCCTCTCGCCTCAGCCTGGACTGGGTGAGTTGGAGACGCTGATCAACGAGACTCGTGCGATCGGGATGCCCGTCGAGCTCAGCATCGAGGGTCACCGCCGGGTGCTGCCGCTCGGCGTGGAGTTGGCCGCATACCGGATCGTGCAGGAGGCACTGACCAACGCCCGCAAGCACGCCGGGGATGTCCATACCAGTGTCGTCGTTCGCTACGGCGACGATGCGCTCGAAGTCGATGTGGTCGACGACGGCCACGCCACCGCAAACGGCGACGGTGGGCTGGGACTGGTGGGTATGCGCGAACGCGTGCTGGTCTTCGGCGGCTCGCTCGACGCAGGGCCCCGCCCCGGCGGAGGATTCGGCGTGCATGCCCAGCTGCCGCTAGGGGGTGCCGCGTGATCCGCGTCCTGATCGCCGACGATCAGGCGCTGGTGCGCGGCGGCTTCCGGATGATTCTGGATGCGCAGGATGGCATCGAGGTCGCCGGCGAGGCAGAGGACGGCGTGGAGGCGCTCACCATGGTCCGCGAAACGGCCCCCGATCTGGTGCTGATGGATGTGCGTATGCCCCGGCTGGACGGGCTGGAGGCGACCAGGCGGATCGTCGCTGAGACCAGTGACACGCAGGTACTCGTGCTCACCACCTTTGACAGTGACGAGATCGTCTACGACGCGCTGAAGGCCGGTGCCGGCGGTTTCCTGCTGAAGAGCGCGCCGCCGGCGCGTCTGGTCGAGGCTGTGCGGCTGGTGACCTCGGGCGAGGCCCTGCTGGCGCCCGCGATCACACGCCGGTTGATCGAGGACTATGTCCGTCGGCCGTCGCCCGGAGCCCGCACGCCGTCAGGGCTGGACGAGCTGACCGCCCGCGAGCTGGAGGTGCTCGAGCTGATCGCCCGGGGGCTCTCCAACGGCGAGATCGCCGCGCGGCTGATCGTCAGCGAGGCGACGGTCAAAACGCACGTCAACCGGATCCTGGCAAAGCTCCGTCTGCGCGACCGCGTCCAGGCGGTGGTGCTCGGCTATGAGTCCGGGCTGGTCCGGCCGGGCGAGCCAACGCCGGCCGGCGGCTGATCGCGAGCCGCGGTTCCGACGGCGCCTACCCGCACCCGAGCACGAGCGATCGCCGGGTCGCGCATCTTCCGCAACGGCACGTCCACGCCGTAGGTGAGAAAGTCGCCCTCAGGAATGATCTCGATCAGGCAGGCCGTCTCACGCCGCTCGTCCGGGAGCAGCGCGCCGAGTTGCCTGCTCCGCAAGCGGGCCTGCGGCGACGCTGCCGCGTACACGGCCGCGTTCCCGTGGAAGCTGACGGTGGCCGGCGGGATCGGAAACACCAGCGACAGCACGCCTCCCCGGCGCACCGTCACTGTGACTGACACTGTTGGGTGTGCCGCGATGTGGCGGGCCTTCCAGCTGTCGGGTGCAACGGCCACGTACAGCCGCCGGCCGATCATCTTGTAGACGACCCCGCTCGATCGGGGTTCGCCTGCGGGGGTCACGTAGCCGAGGACGGCAAACGACGCCTTCCCAATCGCGCGCCACACCTGGTCGCTGGTCATGAAACCAGCATCCTCCGCAGGCGGTGTTGGGACATCAGCGAACACCCCTACCCGGCGTCGGGGTGGCTACGGATCGGGTTGCCTACCCAGTCACGCCTGGGGGATACTCATCGCGTGGATGCTCCGCGAGTCAGCTACGCCCGCAGCGGCGATGTCAGCATCGCCTACGGCGTGATCGGCGAAGGGCCGTTTGACCTCGTGTTCGTCGGCGGTTGGGTGCTGACGGCGTTCGATGCCGCATGGGAAGGTCCCGCGCGGGACACACTGACCGCGCTGGCGTCCTTCTCCCGCCTGATCCTGTTCGACAAGCGAGGCACGGGGCTGTCCGACCGCGCGGCCGGGGTTCCCGACCTGGAGACGCGCATGGACGACATCCGGGCGGTGATGGACGCTGCCGGCTCCGAGCGCGCCGCGATCATGGGAGTGTCGGAAGGCGGGCCGATGACGCTGCTGTTCGCGGCCACCTACCCCGAGCGGACGGCTGCCGCGATCGTGTACGGCACGGGTGCCAGCCACATGAAGGCTCACGACTACCCCTGGGCCCCGACGGTGGAGGAGTGGCTCGAGTTGACGTCGGTGGAGCAGGTGCCGCCGATCGGGTCAGACGAATGGTTGGATACCCGCCTCAGGGATCTTTCTCCGAGCATTGCTGACGATCCAAAGGCCAAGGAGTGGTGGCGCAAGTGGGTGCTCTCCAGCGGCAGCCCCGGCACGGTGCGTGCGCTCACGCGCATGAACATGGGTGCCGACGTGCGCCACGTGCTCTCCTCGATCTCGGTACCGACGCTGGTGCTGCATCCGGTCGACGACCCGACGTGGCTGCTGGTTGAAGGCCGCTACATCGCAGACCGGGTTCCCGGGGCAGAGATGGTCGAGCTGCCCGGCAGTGACCACGGCTGGTGGGTGCGGCCGGAAGAGCTGGGCCGCGAGACCAAGCGGTTCCTGTACGACCTGTGGGATCGCGGCGAATGGGATCGAGTCGAGCACGACCGGGTGCTGGCGACGGTCATGTTCACCGACATCGTCGGTTCGACCGAGAAGCTGATGGAGCTGGGCGATCGGGCTTGGGGGCAGCTGCTACAGCAACATCACGCCGCCGTTCGCCGGCAGCTGGTGCGCTACTCGGGTACCGAGATCGACACGGCCGGCGACGGGTTCTTCGCGAGCTTCGACGGCCCGGCGCGCGCCATCCGCTGTGCCTGTGCGATTGCCGAGTCGGTCGGCGAGCTGGGGATTCAGATCCGCGCCGGCCTGCACACCGGGGAGTGCGAGCTGGTCGACGGCAAGGTGGGTGGCATCGCCGTGCACATCGGTGCGCGGGTCGCCGCTCGGGCTGGGGCGGGGGAGGTGCTGGTCTCGAGCACGGTCAAGGATCTCGTGGCCGGCTCCGGCATCGACTTCGAAAACGCCGGCACCGCGGAACTCAAGGGTCTGCCGGGCGAGTGGCAGCTGTTCTCGGTGGCACAGCCGGTGCCCGTGCGCTGACATTCGGCCTATGCGACTCCCGCGAAGATGATCCCCAGCAGCAGGATCGAGAGGGTGGAGGTGGCGACCACTGTGAATCCGGCGACGGCGTTGAACACACGCCCGTTTCGGTACTCCCCCATCAGCTCCTTGTTGGCGGCCAGCCGCCAGATGAAGATCAAAAGGATCGGCAGCAGGGCGCCGTTGATCACCTGCACGCCGATCAGCAGCGAGATCACCGGCAGCCCCGGGATGATGGCGATCAGCGCGCCGATCGCGATCAGGGTGGTGATTGTGGCGACGAACACCGGCGCCTCTTTGGGGTTTCGGCTGATGCCCTTCTCGAAGCCGAACGTCTCGGAGATGACGTAGGCGGCGGTGGTCGGCAGGATCGCTGCGGCCAGGAGGCTCGCGCCGAGCAGCCCGATTCCGAACAGCACCTCGGCGTAGCGGCCGGCGAACGGCTCCAGGGCCTGTGCAGCCTGGGCGGCGGTCGAGATGTCGTGCTCGCCGTGGACGTACAGGGTGGCCCCGGTCGCGATGATGATCGACATGCGCGATCACGTTTGCGAAGATCGAGCCGGTGACCACCTCTGACCGCTCGGCCTTGAGCTCGTCGGTGGAGACGCCGCGCTCGACCACCGCCGACTGCACGTACAGCTGCATGAAGGGTGTGATCGTGGTGCCGGCCGTGGCGATGAACAGGAACAGGTAGGCGTGCGACGCGTGCAGGCTGGGAGCGATGATCGCCCGACCCACGTGACCCCATTTGGGGCGGGCCAGGATGGCGGCGACGGGATAGGCGAAGAAGGGGATCGTCATCAGCACGAATACCCGCTCTGCGACCTTGTAGGAGCCGCGCATCAAGAGCAGCCACACGCCCACGGCGGCAATCGGCACCGACACCTGCACCGGCACTCCGGCCAGTCCCAGCGCGGCACCGACGCCGACGAACTCCGAGATGCAGATGCCGAAGTTCGCGATCAGCACCGAGCTGGTGGCAAACAGCGACCAGCGCACCCCGTATTCCTCGCGAATCAGCTCGGCCAGCCCTTTGCCGGTGACCGCACCCATTCGCGCCGCCATCTCCTGGACGACGATCAGCGAGATCGTGATCACCACCATCATCCACAGCAGGTCGTAGCCGTAGGTGGCACCGACCGCCGAGTAGGTGGCGATTCCGCCGGCGTCGTTGCCGGCGTTTGCTGCGATCAGCCCGGGTCCGAGGAACGCCAGGGCGGCCAGGATGCGGGTGTGCCGGCGGCTAGGCCCTCGGCTTGGGCGCAGCCGAGCGACGCCGGCGAGCAGCCGGCCGGGGACCGCCTTGGCGGCAGATACTCGGCCCGCCATCCACGGGCGCCGTGAGCTGCGCTGTTGCCATAAAGCGAGACTACCTACTCTCCGCCAAAGAGGTCGAACTTCCGCCGCCATCCGCGGGGCAGCACCAGCTCAAGCACGTCGTCGACGGTGACCACGCCCAGCACCACCTGCTGGGCATCCACCACCGCGACGATGTTGAGGTCATAGTCGGTCATCACCCGCGCGATCTCCTCGACCTCGGTATCGGGCGTGACGGTTCGGGGCATGAGGTCGCGATGTCGGCCAGTCCCGCGTCGTCGTCGGCACGGATCAAGTCGGCCAGCGTGATCTCGCCCTGGAGCCGCCGATCTTGGTTCATGATGTAGATCGAGGTGATCGAGTTGGAGCTTGATCGCGGCCGCGCTTGATCCGGCCGAGCGCCTCCTGCTTGGTCGCGGTCGAGTAGAGGCAGATGAAGTCGGGGCTCATCAGCCCTCCGGCGGTGGCCGGGTCATACCCCGCCAGTGCGCGCACCCGGCGGGCTTGCAAGGCCGGCAGCAGCGCGACGATTCGGGTGCGGCGTGACTCGTCCAGCTCACCCAGCAGGTCGACCGCATCGTCGGATTCCATCCGCGCCAGCACCGCTGCGATCTCGGCGTCGGGACGTTCGGCGATGAACTCCTGCCGGTGCTGGGAGTCGAGCTCCTCGTACACGTCGGCTTCCAGCTCCTCGTCTTCCAGCGCCGACATGATCTCCACGCCCTCGCGGTGCGAGGCGGCCTCGATCAGATCGGCCAGCTGGGCCGGGTGAAGCCGGGCGAGCTTGGGATGGGGCACCCGCAGCCGCACGGTGGGGACGTGTCCGGTGAACGGCTCGACGCTGGCCCAGTCCAGGAACTGCCCCGGATGTACCCGATCAGCCAGGCGGCGGGGCAGCACCCGCCGCGTCAGTCCTCGCAGGCCGGTGTCGACTCCGACCACGCGATACCAACCGTCCACCCGTGCCAGCTCGATCTCGTTGGTGCGAACCAGTCGGGCGCCGTCCACGTTGATCAACTGGCGGTCGAGCACGTCCTTCTTCAGCAGCACCTCCTCCGGGCGACGCTCGAACGGCCGCAGGTCAAGCCGGACCTGGCCGAGGTCGACGTGCTGGTGTGCCACCTCGCGTGATCGCCTCTGCCGGAACGAACACTCTCCGCCCGGCGACGGTCGCCAGCACACCGCTCACCTCGGGGTAGTCGGCGCCCAGTCGCACCACCACATCCTCAACCCGGCCCAGCTGTCCGCCCTGACCATCTCGCAGCGCGCCCCCCGTGATCAACGAGAGATGCAGGATCGGCATAACCTCGGTGGCGGCCATCTCTAGTCCGGCTGATTGCCGAAATCGACGTTCTGCGTTTCGACCGTGCCGGCAGTCCGTCCCGGCGCCTCTTGATACGTCCAGTACAGATTGGTGTGCGCTATCACCAGGCCGGGAGCCGGAGCGCCCCATTCGGTCATGTCCTCGGTGGTGTGGGCATCGCTGACCAGGGTCGCGTCATAGCCCCTGACGAGCGCGCCGTGGAGCGTCGATCGGATGCACTCGTCGGTCTGCGCCCCGGCGACCACCAGCCGCCCCACCGCAAGACCCGACAGCACCGCCTCGAGATCGGTCTCCTCGAAGGAGTCGCCGTAGCGTTTGTGGATGTGCGGCTCGGCGTCGTCAGGAGTCAGCTCGGGCACGATCTGCCATGTATCGCTCCCGGTGCACCAGGTGCTCGCTGGAGTGCTGCACCCACACCACGGGGATCTGTTGCTCGCGGGCGTTCGCGACCAGGCGTCCGATGTTGGCGACCACCGCGTCGCGCTCGTGGGAGCCCTCGAGCACGCCGGTTTGCACGTCGACGACCAGCAGGGCGGTGTTCGGTCGGTGCTCGAGTGTGGTCATGGTCTAGGAGACGGTAGCGGCGTTGTACTCCTCGTCGGTGACATGCTCGCCCCAGGTGGCGTTGTTGCCGTCGTCATCGACTTCCAGCAGAGCGAGGTGGGTCATGAAGCGGTTGGGCGCCGCGCCGTGCCAGTGCACTTCGCCCGGCTCGAAGAACACGCGGTCGCCCGGGCGGATCACCTCGATCTCACCGCCTTGGCGCTGCGCCAGGCCGACGCCCTCGGTGACGTAGATCGTCTGGCCGTTGGGGTGGGTGTGCCAGGCCGTGCGGGCGCCG
This sequence comes from uncultured Actinomycetes bacterium, assembly GCA_963729195.1. Lineage (GTDB taxonomy): Bacteria > Actinomycetota > Thermoleophilia > Gaiellales > JAICJC01 > CAVPTL01. Next base: position 702,691 of record CAVSNF010000024.1, on the reverse strand, counting down.
GGGGCGAAGTGCACGCTGGTTGCGCTAGCCGGGCGCTGCCAGAGGGCGCGGCGACGGTGTCGAGGTAGACAGTGCCGGTGAACCAGTCGCTGGGGCCGGCCTTCGTCTCGGTGCTGTTTCTGGTCAGCTGCATTCGCGTTCCTCGCTAGTAGATGTGGAGCCTCTCCAGCAGCGCGTACTTGTCGTCGACGTTCTCGAAGAGGTCCTTGTTGTGTTTGATCATCTTGCTGCGCATGTACACGCGCAGCCACTGCTTATACATATGTAGCTCGTAGCGGTCGAGCATGTCTCGCACCGGCATGTCCCGCTGTGCCAGCAGCCCCGCCAGGTACATGGCACACTCGAAGCCGAGCGAGATCGACTGGAAATACGGGGAGCCGATGGCCGAGTCGCCGAGCAGGAACACCGGCGATCGGGCGAACGGGTGGTCGCCGGCATCGGCGGTGCGCCAGCGCCGACTGGTGGCATTGCGCGCCCGGTACAGATTCAGGGGAATCCGGATGATCTCGAGCTCGCCGAGCAGCTCCCCGTTGGTCTCCAGCTTGACCTTGTCGATGAATCGGTCCATCGACTCTGCCACCCCTGGGAAGTTGCTGCGAAGCCACACGCCGTCGAATCGCGGAGGCATGGCGGCGTAGTCCTCGGCGGTGATGTTGACGATGCCGGTGACGTGGCTGATGGCACCGTCGTAATAGGTGCGGTGCACCGCGGGGATGAACTTGTAGTGCGTGTTGTCGACGTTTTTGTAGTACTTGCAGTACTCGTTGCAGACGTACGACTGGCCGTACAGAAAGGTGATGACCAGCGCATACTCGAGCCTGATGTTGAGCGTGTTCTCGTCAGGATCCACTCCCGGCACGGGTGCCAGCTGGTCGCGCAGGAGCGCCGTGCAGCCGGTGCAATCGACCACCACGTCGCCCGGCTCGAGCATCGCCATCGCGTCGGGCGCCGACACCACTGCAGATGTCCGCGTGACCGTGTCTGTCGCGCGCGCGTCGATCAGGTCGCTGACCGCGCTCTCGATGGCGTTGAGCGGGCAAAAGCCCTGCGACCACCCCTGCAGCATCGTCATCAGATCGGCAGGGATCGACTGTCTGAAGGCAAGGCCCTCCTCGAGTTCGTGCGGATCGAAGACGGCCTCGACGTTCTCACCGTCGATGTAGTCCTCGCGGTAGCTCTCGACCGAATCGGCCACCAGGTACGGCGCCAGCTGCACCATGCGCGTGCGCGTGTACTCGCGTCGCTTCTCATACAGGTTGACCGAAACCCCGTCGACGGTCTGAAGCAGGGCTGTCAGCATCAGCCCCACAGGCCCGGCGCCCACGACGTGGACGCGTAGCGGGGAGGGGAGGGTCTCAGTCGAGTTCATGCTGTGCCGGCGAACACTGCAGACCAGTCGCGTTGATCGTTCCGCTGAACCTTTCAGCCATGTAAACCACCCCACCCGTTGGTTACGGTTCTCATCGATCGACGGAGCACGCGTCGGATGCTCACACTAGCTCTTCCCCGCTAGACACTCGCCGCGAGCCGCGCGTGCGGGCGCAGAGTCTGCCGCAACGTGGCCACCAGGTCGCGCTGGATCACGTCGAGGAAGACGCGCGAGACGGCGTCCTCACCGTTGTACAGCTGCTCGAACGGGGCGCGGGGCAGCACCAGCAGCAGTGCCCGCTCCCGCGTGATCGCGGTGACAGGGGAGGGCAGGCCGTCGATCAGGCCCTCGTAGCCGAACGCTTTCCCCGGTCCCGCCAGCCCCACCCGGATGCGGCGCTCGCCGCGCACAAGCAGCTTCTCGACCGCGCCGTTGATGGTGAGGAAGCAGGCGTTCGACGGCGCCCCTTCGGTCAGCAGCGTGCGCCCAGGTGGGCAGAGGGCGTAGCTGCCGGACGTGAGGAAGCCCCACAGCGCCAGCGAATCGAAGTCGTGGAACGTGGCCATGCCGGCGCACGTACTTGGGGTCGGGCGGGCCGCAGTACTCGAGCTCGGCGAATGTCCGCGCGGCATCGCCGTTGGGCGGGCTGACCGGGTCGCTCGCCGAGGGTGGCGGCGAGGCGCTGGAGCTGACTGCGGTGACGCTCGATCAGGAGCGACGGCCAGCCGCCGCTTCAGCCGTGATCGCCGACGGAACGTGGCGGGCCAGCAGCGCGGCGAAATCCGCCCCGTTGAGTACCAGCACCGTGGTCGGCCCGATCGCGCGCACGCTCATCGTGTGCACTCCGCCGTCGAGCAGCGCGAGCTCGCCGACCATCTCGCCCGGGCCCGACCGGGCGATCTCCACCTCGCGATCGCCCGGGCACGTGCAGCGACACCGAGACGCCGCCCTCGACGATGAACACCATCTCCCGGCCGGTTCCCCCTGGCGCCACAGGATCTCACCCTCCCGCATGCGCTTTCGGCGGAGCACTGCGCGATCTCTGCCAGGTCTGGCCTGTCTCGGCCTTCGAGCAGCGGAACGGTGGCGAGGAACTCGAGCGTTGCGCCGTCAGACATCGAGGTCGCGAGTCTCGAACTCGAGCCCGGCCGGGGTGAGCTCGGCGGTCAGCATCGAGTATTCCGGCACCTCCAGCCAGCTCGAGTGGTCGCTGGTGAGCGGCTCGGAGGCGATGATTACCGAGCGGGGCGGATCGCCGGCCGACATCTGCCAGCTCGCCCTGCTCGTGCTCCGCGTAGCTGCCCCCGATCGCATACCAGAGGCTCACGAACGGCAGGTCGGTCTCGAGCATCTCGTCCTCAGGCGGGTACCAGCCGTAGTCGAAGGAGAAGCGGGTGGCGACCACCGAGCGGCCGGTGCTGAGCAGCAGGTTGACCGGCGAGGAGGTGTCGATGCCGTGTGCGGCGCGGACGGTGCGCAGAATCCGCAGGGCACTCGCGGTTGCATCGGCCAGCTCGCGCGGTCTCCGGCGCCCCGTAGGGGTCGTCCAGCTGCGACAACACCAACGCGTAGATCCACTCGGAGTCGGTCGTCCCCTCGATCCGCTGGGCGAGCTCGGGGCGGACGTGCTCGACCAGCGCGTAGCGGATCCGGGCGAACTGGCGCAGGTGCCCGTTGTGGGCGAGCACGACGCGGGCGCCGGTGAACTGGAACGGGTGCAGATTGGTGTCGGCCACCACCGCCTCGTCGGAGTAGGTGACCCCGCGCACGTGGGCGACCAGGCACGTCGGGGCGAGCTTGGAGGAGAGGAACCGCAGGTTGCGGTCAAACGACGGCAGGGTGGTGGCCCGGTAGCTGAACGGATCCTCGGGCCGCAGAGAGGTCGGATCCCACGCCTTCATGCCGAAGCCCGCCAGGTTCAGAAACGTGTTCATCATCTTGGGGCTGTACGACTGCCGAACGAGGCTGTTGTCGGTGTCGAACAACACGCTGTGCAGGGGCAGCGACTCACCCAGGTAGGCCAGGATGCGGCACATGCGCCCATCGTAGTCGGGGGTGCCTAGTATTCCGCCCAGGTTCCGATCAGGAGGGTGTCGTGAAGCAATTCAGGTGCGGCGATGTGGTCCGGGCTGCCAGTGGGTCACGCGCAGCGAGGACGAGACCGAGTTGTTCGAGGAGATCCACTCGCACGCGCGCGAGGTGCACGGGATGGACGAGGTGCCGCCAGAGGTGCTCGACGCGATCCAGAGCGTGATCACCGAGGTCTAGATTCGGCTCCCGCCCCCGACATCGTGCCGGACGTGAGAAACGTCTCGATCGCATCGGTGTACGGCCCCAGTTCGAAGCCCTGATCGTTCACCCAGGCGTCGTTGTAGTACGTGCCTGCATACCGGTCGCCGCCGTCGCAGATCAAGGTCACGACGCTGCCTTGCAGGCCGCTTGAGAGCATCTCGGAGACCAGTGTGAACGCTCCCCAGACGTTGGTGCCGGTGGAGCCGCCGACGCTGCGCCCGGTGCGTTCGTGTACGAGCCGCATGGTGGCGATCGACGCGGCATCCGGCACCTGGATCATGCGATCGATGATGTCGGGAAGAAACGACGGCTCGGCCCGCTGACGTCCGATGCCTTCGATCCGCGACGGCCGGCCGGTGAACGTCGAGCTGTCTCCGCTCCAGGTCGAGTAGAAGATCGAGTCCTCCGGGTCGACGACGCACATCTGGGTGGGGTAGCGGCCGAAACGGGCGTAGCGGCCGATGGTCGCGCTCGTCCCGCCGGTTCCGGCACCCACCACGATCCACGCGGGGATGGGGTGCCGCTCCAGCGACATCTGGGTGAAGATCGCTTCGGCGATGTTGTTGTTGCCGCGCCAGTCGGTCGCGCGCTCGGCGAAGGTGAACTGGTCGAGGTAGTAGCCGTCGCGCTCGGTGGCCAGTCGCTGGGCCTCGGCATACACCGTCGTGGGGTCTTCGACCAGGTGGCACTGCGCCGCCTTGGGCCTCGATCAGAGCGATCTTCTCGGGGCTGGTGGAAGCGGGCATGACGGCGATAAACGGCAGTCCCAGAAACCGTGCGAAGTACGCCTCGGAGACGGCCGTTGACCCGCTGGAGGCCTCGACGATGGTGGTGTGCTCGGTGATCCAGCCGTTGCACAGGCCGTACAGAAACAGCGAGCGGGCCAGTCGATGCTTGAGCGATCCCGTCGGATGCACCGACTCGTCCTTGAGGTACAGGTCGATGCCCCATTCTTCGGGCAGCGGGAACACGTGCAGATGGGTGTCGGTCGAGCGATTGGCGTCGGCATCGATGCGCCGCACGGCCTCGTCCGCCCAGGCCCTCGAGCCGTGGCCATCACGATTGTTCTGCGACGACGAGTTCACCTGCACAGTTTGCTTGATCCCGGCGGATGCTGCCTTACACGCTGTCGGCGGCAGGCTTCGGCAACGGCAACGGCTTTGACCGGGGGATGCGAAGCGCGATCCGTGTCCACTCCGGCATCCACCAGTTGGCCTCGCCGAACAGTTTCATCAGCGCCGGTACCAGCAGCGCGCGGATCACAGTGGCATCGAAGATGATGCCCCCGGCGATGCCGATCGCGAGCGGCTTGATCTCATAGCCCGGGCTGGTCGAGAGCACCAGGAACGCAAACATCAGAATCAGAGCGCCGCTGGTGACCAGTTTGCCGGTGCGGGCGAGGCCGAGTTCGATCGCCTTGTCGGTTGAGCCGGTCTCGTCGTAGGCCTCGCGCATGCGGGTGAGCATGAACACTTCGTAGTCCATCGAGAGGCCGAACAGGAAGGCGAAGATCATCACCGGGATCCAGGCGATCACCGACTCGGTCGCGGGCACGTTCCAAAGCGACGATCCGTGACCCTGCTGGAACACCAGCACGATGATCCCGAAGGCAGCGCCCAGCGAGAGCAGGTTGAGCACGATCGCCTTGACCGCGAGCACGATCGAGCGAAACGCCCTCGTGAGCAGAATCAGCGTGAGCAACAGGATGACCCCCAGCACGTAGGGGAAGCTGCCGAACAGTGCGTCTTGGAAGTCGCGGTCGACCGCGGTGACGCCGGTCAGCGTCCCGTCGGTGCCCTCGAGTGCGACGTTGGCGCGGTCGACGATCGTCTGGATGCCCGGGGCGGCGCCGTCGGTCGCCGGGAACGCCTCGACCAGGGAGTTCTGCCCGCGGTGCCAGCTGGGTGGCGCGGTGGCTCCCACGATGCCGGGCACGGCCCGCAGTTTGGCGGCGACTCGCTGGGCGCTGCCTCCATCCTCGACCAGCACGTCGAGTGGTTTCATCACGCCTGGGGTGATGCCCGCGGCGGTGAGTTGGTCACGGCCTTGAATTGCTGTGCCGGTGCCGGGGAAGTTCTTCAGCTGTGCCTCGCTGGGGTTGAGTTGCATCCCGTAGGCGACCAGCACGCCCACGATCACGAGGCCCACTGCGGCGACCGCGACCGGTCGGCGCAGCACAAACCGTGCCCACCGACCCCACGGGCCGTCTTCGGGGTGGCCATGGTCGAGCAGTCGCCGCGGCATCACCCGCACCTTGTTGATGCGGGTGCCCAAGACGGCCAGCATCGCCGGCAGCAAGGTCAGCGAGGCGAGCACCGAGACGAATGGGATCAGCATCCCGCCGATGCCCATCGAACGCAGCAGCGGCAGCGGCAGCAGCACCATCGCCAAGAGGCCGATGGCCACGGTCGAGCCGGACACGATCACGGAGCGGCCGGCGTGGGTCATCGTCACCACCAGCGCCGGTTCGACATCACGGCCCTCGCGCAGCTCGTCACGGAACCGGAAGATCATCAGCAGGGCGTAGTCGATGGCGATGCCGAGACCGACCAGTGCGACCAGGAACTGGACGATGATCGAGACGTCCGTGATGTAGGTCAGCGCCAGGATCAGGGTGAAGGTGTTGAGGATCGCCGCCAGGGCGACAACCAGCGGCATCAACACGGCCGGCAGCGTCCCGAACACGAACAGCAGGATCACCAGCGCACCGAGCCCACCGATCACCGCTTCCAGTAGCACGCTCGACCCGCCGCCGGAGCCCTGCTTGGATGCTTCCTCGAGCGGATCGTGACCGGTGACGTTGACGGTGATATCGGCGGGAAGGCCGTTGGCAGCGGCGGCGCGCATCGCACCGGCGCCGCTCTGGGCATCCAGCCGGGATGGGCCGGGCGGATACACCTGCTCGAAGATGGTGTGCCGGTCGTTGGAGACGTACATCAGGTTGCCGGTGGAGAAGTACGAGCTGGCACGCGCTCCCGGCATCGTGGCCGCAGCCCGCTGCATCGCCTGCTTGATCGCCATGCTCTTGGTCGCGTCACCGTTGGTGTGGAAGACAACGACGTTCGGTGTGCGGACTCCGACTCCCAGCGTGTGGAGCGTCCGCTGGCTTGCCTCGTAGGCGGAGTGGCCGGGGACGGCCAGGCTCTGATACCAGCGCGACGAGAGCTTGCCGGCGGAGACGCCTCCCACGACGGTGAGCACGATCCACACGGCGATCACCGGCCAGCGGTAGCGGGTGGTGAGGTGCGCCAGGCGGCCGAGCAATCCCGGGTCGGCGTTGTCCATTGCAGCGCCCCCTTCCGGGGCTCGTGCCTCGCTGCGAACGAACGGGCTTCTCGAGAAGCGCGCAACCAAGCGGTACCTCACCCTAGCAGGTGACCAGCGCGTCGACTCGGCGGGGACGGGTGTGTCACGCATGGCTCAGCGCTCCTTCGGTGCGATTGATGTCGTCCTGAACCAGGTCTGCGTTGATGGCGATTGCCGCCGCCGATCCGGCGCCGGCGGAGGTGATCACCTGGGCGCGGGGATCGACCACGTTGCCGGCGGCCCAGACACCGGGCGTGCTGGTCTGACCGCTGCTGTCGACGGTGACGAAGCCGCCGGCGTCGACCTCGCAGCCAAGGCCGGTGACCAGGCCGTCGGCGTGGGGCACGTTCGCCGGCCGGATGAACACCGCCGTTCGCGCGACCACGCGACCGTCGGTCAGCTCCACACCGGTCAGGCGGTCGTGCTCGACCACCAGCCGCGCGATCTCACCGCGCACAATCTGCACCCCGCGGGCCTCCAGCTGGGCTGCTTCGGTCGGGGTCAGGTCGGAGGTGTGGACGAAGTACGCCACGTCATCCGACCACTGCCGCACGAGCTGGGCATGCAGCACCGAGCCGGGCACGGTGCCGAGCACCCCGACCGGCTGGTCACGCACCTCCCACCCGTGGCAGTAGGGGCAGTGCAGGAGATCTCGGCCCCACCGCTCGCGGACGCCGGGGATGTCGGGCAGTTGGTCGTGAACACCGGTTGCGATCAGGATCCGCCGTGCGTGCAACACCTCGCCGGCGGCGAGGTGAACCACAAACCCGGCCTCGATCTCGACCACCGAATCTTCGATCAGCTCGACGCCGTAGCCGGTCACCTCGGCCCGTCCTTTTGCCAGCAACTCGGCCGGCGGCATCCCGTCGCGGGAAAGGAAGCCCTGCATGTGGGCAGCGGGAGCGTTTCGTGGCGCGCCGGCATCGACCACGGCCACTCGCCGGCGGGCCCGTCCGAGCACAAGCGCGGCGCTGAGGCCGGCGGCTCCGCCGCCAACCACCACCACGTCATACATCTGAGTCTCCACGGTGATTCCTTTCAACTTGTGACTGAATCCAGTTGCACCCTATGCACCAGCTTCCGGATATGGCAACGAAAGTTGCCAATCCTGGGACGCGAACCTAGAGTGGCCGGTATGGCGAGTTCACCCGAGATCAACGCTGTGCTGGAGGAGGTCGGCCCGCGCCTCAAACGGGCACGGGCCAAACGCGGCGTCACCCTGGCCGAGCTGGCCGAGGCGACGGGGATCTCCAAAAGCACCCTGTCGCGGCTGGAATCCGGTCAACGCCGGCCCAGCCTCGAGCTGCTGCTTCCGATCGCCCAGGCACACCAGATACCGCTCGACGACCTGGTCGGAGCACCGGAGGTGGGCGACCCCCGGATCCGGCTCAAACCCACGGTCCGCAAGGGCCGCGTGGTGGTGCCGTTGACACGGCAGCCCAGTGGCATGCACGCGTGGAAGGTGCTGATCCCGCCGGAGGAGGGCGAACCGGTGCTGCGCACCCACGACGGCTACGAGTGGCTGTACGTCCTCTCCGGAAAGATGCGGTTGATCCTGGCCGACCACGACATCACCATGGGCCCCGGCGAAGTCGCTGAGTTCGACACCCGCCTGCCACACTGGTTCGGGCCGGCAGGTGAGGAGCCGGTCGAGATCCTCAGCCTGCTGGGCAGGCACGACGACCACATACACGTCCGTGCCAAGTCGCGTGGCAAGTGAATGGCGGTGCCTGGCACCGCTATTCACTCGCGTTGCGGGGGGTGGCTAGCGTGGGTCGAAGATGCTCGGCTGCAGCTGCTCGCCGGCGAGCAGCCGAGCGACGCGGTCGGCACCGCAGACGGAGGGGAGAAATCCCACGCCGTTACAGCCGAGGTTGTAGAGCAACCGCTGGTGGCGGGGATGCGCGCCGACCACCCGGATCCCGCTGTCGTTGTAGCCCATCAGGCCGTGCCAGTGAAAGTCGTACGGCTGGGCGGCCGGTCGGGCCGGTTGCGCGAACGGTCGGACTTCGTCGTCCATCGCGGTGAGCAGCTCCCCGGGGAATGGGGCGTCGCGGTCGTAGACCGGCTCATGGAACGGGTATTCCGGGCCGCCCATGCAGGTCAGGGTGACGGTGTCCTTGGCTCGGTCGTAGGTCCGCCGGGTGACGTACACGTACGGCACGGGACCACCGATCACGGCATTGCGGATGTAGCTGAACGCCCCCGGTGAACGCTGTTCGTCTTCGGCGAAGGCGGCCATATAGGCAACTCGCCCGACGATCTGCTGGTCGCCTGCCAGCCGAACCGGTGCACCCGACGGGTCTTCCACCGTGTGATCGACAAAGCCGTTCGTGCACAGCACCACGTGGCCGGCGGTCACTCGGCGGTCGCCGGCGTGAACCACGGCGCGATCGTCTCCCACGACCACCCGGTCGACATTCGTGCAGTCGGCGTACTGGAACCGGTCGGCGTGTCGCTGTTGCAGGTAGGCGAGCACTTGCTGTGCGATCACGCCGCTGTTGGCACACCCGGCACGAGCGCCCAACACCGCCCGGTAGCGGTCGTCGTCGACCTCGAGCAGCTCTCGGATCTGCGCCTGCGGCACGACCGAGTAGTGGCCGGCAAACTCGGGCGGGATGTCGGAGAGAAACTCAGCATCCTCGGAAACGAGACATTCCTGCGGGCGTAGGCCGCCGGCATCTCGGATCAACTTGCTTGTGAGGTGAGCCTTCACCTGGTGCAGGTTGAACATTCCCATGCGGCCGGTGAATCGCTCCACCCGAACGGTGGCCTGGGCCTCTGCGACCATCAGGTCGAGCAGCTCGTGGGCGTCGTCGAAGCCGCGCTGGGCCTCGACCGCTCTGGTCGCGCCGAACTGATCGGCGATGTCCGTCAGCGGCCGTTCGAAATACGTGGTCAGCTGTCCTGCGTTTCGACCGCTCGCGCCGCGTCCGACCCGATCGCGCTCGATCATCAGCACGCTCTTGGTGGTGGTGCGCAGGATCGAGAAGGCCGTCGACACCCCCGCAATGCCCGCACCGACCACCACCACATCGGCACTGGTGTCCGCGGTGAGCAGCTGCGGCTGCCCATCGCCGGCGAGTTGGGCGATCCACGGCGACCGGTTCGGCTGGTCCGCATACGGCTCAAACGTCTCGGTCATGCGCCGTGATGCTATCGGGTGGGGGGTGAATAACGGTGCCAGGCACCGTTATTCACCCCCCACCCGCGTCGGGGTGGTCATGCCGTAGCTAGCATGGCCGCCGATGGGGAGCACCGCCACGCCGCATGTTGCCGACAGCCAGGATCTGATTCGCGTGCAGGGTGGGCGCGTGAACAACCTCAAGCACGTCAGCGTCGAGATCCCCAAGCGGCGTGTTCACCGGCGGATCGAGCACCAACAGGCGGTGATGGCGCGTGCCGACTGGATCATCGATCTCGGCCCCGGTGCCGGCAACGACGGTGGCCGGATCGTCTTTGAGGGCACGCCCGCCGATCTGGTCGCCGCCGGCTCCACCCTCACCGGGGAGCACCTGGCGAGCTACGTCGCCGGCTGAGTTGAACTGCGTGCCACGCCGCGGTACGCTCGGCGCGACCCGCAAACACCGGAGCAGTGATGCCGGCAAAGGGGCTCCACCACATCGATCTTGCGGTCGGCGACGTCGAGCGGTCACTGGCGTTCTACCTCGACGTTCTCGGCCCGCTCGGCTGGCACGAAACCAGGCGGTACCCGACCTACCGGGGGACGGAAGAGGTGGTCTACCTCGGCATCGATGAACCGAACGCTGCCTACGACCAGGGGGGCATCGGATTGCGGCCGGCCGATGGCGGCGCTCATCAGTACTACGGCGTCGGCGTCGAGCACATCGCGTTCGAAGTGGACACGACGGATGAGGTTGACGACGCACACGCCCGCGCGCTGGCGTCCGGCGCGACGATTCACCATCCGCCCGAGGAAGACCGCGACGAGCCCGGCTACTACGCGTTCTTCGTTTTCGATCCCGACGGCATCCGGATCGAAGTGTTCTCCTGGAGGCCGGCGTAGGGAAGAGGGGGTGTGGTGGAAGCGACGTGGAATGACGGTCATCGGTTCTCGGGTCGCGTTGCACTTGTGACCGGCGCCGGCGGGACGCTGGGTGGGGCGGTCGCACGTGGGTTCGGCCGAGAGGGGGCCTCGGTGCTCGTCGGCTACCGCAGTTCGCAGGGTGACGCCGAGGCGGCGGTGGCAGAGATCGTCGATGCCGGCGGCGCGGCCTCCGCCTGTCAGCTGGACGTCACCGATCAAGCTTCGGTCGATCGCTTCGTGGAGCAGGCACAGTCGAGCTACGGGCGGATCGACGTGCTGGTGAACACCGCCGGGCGTCTCGACGAGGCCGACACCGTTCGGTTCGAGCACATGAGCGCCGATGCGGCCACGACGCTGCTCGCGGTGGATGTGATCGGCGCGATGCGGATGTGCCATGCCGTGATCCCGCACATGCGCAGGCACGGCCGTGGCTCGATCATCAACTTCTCGAGCACCTACGGCAACGGCGTGAACCCTGAGAACCCGATCAACTGGGTGCCCGTCACCTACTGCGCGGCAAAGGGCGCGATCCGAGGCCTGACCGCGTCGCTGGCCCGAGATCTGGCACCGGAAATCCGCGTCAACGCGCTCGCCCCCGGCCCGATCTCCGGCAACTGGGAGTGGGAGTGGGGGGTCGCCCCCGAGCACATCGAAGAGGCCAAGGCGATGAACCCGATGAAGCGCTTTGGCGACCCCCGCGAGATCGCCGAAACCGTGCTCTTCCTCGCATCGGACGGCGCGGGTTACATCAACGGCCAAGTTGTCCACGCAGAAGGGGGCTGGGTTCCCGCGGGGTAGGGAGAGCCATGGGCAGGCCACTCGGACTTACCGCTGCAGGAGTTGGGGCCAAACCAGGCACGGCGTCGCACATCCCGCAGAAGATGTCGCGGGAGTGGGTGGACGCGCTTTCGGACGTGCCGCTCTTCGCCGGACTTTCCCGCCGCCATCTGGGCAAGATCGCACGGCTGGCGTCCACCAAGCGCTACCCCAGCGGCGCGGCCATCGTCAAGACCGGCGCGCCCGGGGAGGCCTTCTTCGTGATCCTCGACGGTCGGGCAAGCTTGGGCGCAGGTGCCCGACGGGCCGTGCTCGGTGCCAACGACTCCTTCGGTGAGATGTCGCTGCTGGACGGGCAGCCACGATCGGCGACCATCACCGCCCGGTCAGAGGTGCTGGTGATGATGGTGCCGCGGCAGAAGTTCCTCAAGCTGCTCGAGAAGGAGCCCAAGATCGCAATCGCCGTGTTGTCCACGCTCTGTGGTCGGATGCGCATGCTGCAGGCCCGAGCGGGCGTGTGACGGGCCCATTGCAGACCGCTGTCTGAGTGCAGCAGCTGTCCAGTGACCCCGCACGCGGGATCGGTGGCAATTGTCACCAGCGCATATGCGGCTCTGTATGCTTGCCGGCGTGGACGCGGACCCCGACTTGGTGATCGTCGGCGGGGGGCTGGCGGGCGCCTCGTTGGCGACTGTGATGGCTCGCGAAGGTGCGAGCGTGACGGTGGTGGAGCGTGAGCGGGCGTACCGTGACCGCGTTCGCGGCGAGGTGATCGCCGCTTGGGGCACGGTGGAGGCTCGGCGCCTGGGGTTGTTCGACTGGTTCGTGGACGGGTGCGCTCTGATGGTGCCGGGCTTGACCAACCACGTCGACGGCGAGCAGTTTCCCGCGGTTGACCTGTGCACCGCCGCTCCCCATTGCGAGCCGTCCCTCGCGTTTTTGCATCCGATGATGCAGGAGGCGTTGATTGAGGAAGCCGCGGCCGCGGGGGCAACCGTCTTGCGTCCCGCGCGGGTCACGTCGTTGATTCCGGGTGATCCACCGGCGGTGGAGATCACTGTCGATGGCGCTGTCCGAACGCTACGGGCGCGGCTGGTCGTCGGCGCCGATGGTCGTGACTCGCAATTGTCGCGGCTGGCGGGCTTCGAGCGTCAGGCAGATCCCGAGGAGCTGCTCTCGACCGGACTCCTGGTGGAGGGTGAGATGGATACCGAGGGCGCCATCCACTACCTGCTCGGCCGCACTGCCGGGCACTCGGCCGCCGTCTGTGAGGTGTCACCCGGCTTGTTTCGGCTCTACCTCTTCCGCCACACTGATGCAGCTCCGACTCGGCTTTCGGGCCCACGTGACTTCGAAACCGCGCTCGTGAATCTGCGCGATGCGGGTGTGCCGGCCGAGTGGCTGGCCGGAGCGCAGTTACACGGCCCCCTGGCGACGTTCGACGGCTCGCATAGATGGATCCAGCGACCCTATCGGGATGGGATCGTGCTGGTTGGTGATGCGGCGGGGGCCAGCGATCCGGCCTGGGGAAGCGGCCTTGGACGCACGTTGCGCGACGTCCGGCTGTTGCGCGATGCCCTCGTGGCGGACACGGATTGGGATACTGCGGCCGGCGCCTACGCCGAGCAGCACGACGACTTCTTTGACCGGCTCCGCGACGCCGAGCACCTCAGCGCCGCAGCGTTGTTGTCGCCCGGTCCGGACGGGACGGCACGTCGCAACCGAGCACTCGAGATCTTCGACGCCGTGCCCGAACTCGAGACCTGGACATACGGCCCCGAGGCACACTGCGACGACGACGTGCGATCACAACTGCTCGCAGCGGTGTAGCAAGTACCCCGAGAGCCGCAACGGCGCTCCGGGGGAACCGCTCATCCCCCCATGCCTGCCTGGGCTTCGGCCAAACCTTGCTTGAGGTTTTTCGCGCTGAGCCCGTCGATCTGAGCGACAGACTTGATCACGGCGTTTTCGAGCGCCGCGTCGACAGCGTCGTGGCCGCCCACGTCGTAGACGGCGATCACCCCACCGGCGCCGGGCGGGAGCGCGGCATCCATCTTCTCTCCGATGCCGCTTTCCAGGCGGTGCTTGGCGAACTTGCCCATCACTCCGCCGGCGGCGGCGCCGACCGCGGTCGCGGCGAGCAGCGGTGGGGCGAAGAGCCCGGCCACCAGCCCCACGCCGCCGCCGAGCTTGGCGCCTTTCTTGCCCAGGTGGTCGCCGGTCTCGGTCACGGTCACCTCGCCGGCGGCGTCTTTCTGCACGAGTACGACACCCTCGGCGGTGATCGTTTTGTCCTCCGCCAGTTTCAGCACAGCGTCGAAGTCGCGCTTGGCGAGATCCTCGAACATGTACGCCGCGATCAGCACGTCCTTGTGGTCATCACTCATGGTCGCCTCTTCTTACGCGGTAACGCCGCGTACCGTGTCTGACTGTTTGGAATGCTCATGCAGGGCGTGCTCGTCGGCGGGGTTTGCGTGTGGGGCGACGTCGAAGACGACCTTCTTGATCGTCCCGGTGAAGGCAAACGGCGCCCGATCGAGGTAGTTGCGATCGACGACCAGGCCGTTGTCGCAACCGACATCGAGGCCGGCGTAGCCGCTGAAGCCGAAAGGCACGGTGTGATCCATCCGACCCTCGCCGACCTTCTGGCCGTTCACGGAGAGCGTGACGTTGCCCGGTGTGGCCGGCTTGGCCTCGTCGGCTTCGAACGCCATCTGCACCGTGACATCCCCGGTCGGCAGATCTCCCTCCGACACCTGGCGATACTCGAACACGCCCAGGAAGGCATAGGTGTGCTTGAGCTTGCCATCCTCGATGTACAGCGTGAAACCGCCGAGATGGCCGGCGTCAGCCACGATCACGCCTTCCGCGCCGGCCTCGGGAATCTGGAGGTCAGCGGTGATCGTGTAGGAGTGGTTGTAGATCCGCGGCACCTTGCCGGGCGCGACGTTTTCGACCTTCCCCCAGTACGTCGTGGTGGTGTTCGTGCCCAGCGGCGGAAGGATGCCGAAGAACGGCGCAAACCCCGCCAGCAGCGGCTTGACGTGGTACTTCTCGGCGTCCTCCCAGAAGAGCTGCTTGAGCTCGGCGACCTTCTCGGGGTGCTCGGCGGCAAGGTCGTGGGCCTGGGAGAAGTCGTCCGGCAGGTAGTACAGCTCGACCGGGTCATCGTCCGGCGACCAGACACCGGGCGCGAACGTCTTCAGCATCGCGGGATCGAGCCGCCACGGGATCGCGGCATCCGCATCGATAGCCACCACCCGTCCTTGTACATCGCCCGGTTTCCGAAGTTCTCGAAGTACTGCTGGGTGTGCAGGTCGGGAGCGTCGGCGTCGGTCAGCGAGGCCGCGAAGCTCGAGCCGGTCATCGGCTGTTGCTCGATACCGTCGACGTGTGTCGGCTGCGGTACCCCGCAGACGTCCAGGATGGTCGGGCCGATATCGCTCACGTGTGTGAACTGCGACCGCAGACCGCCCGCATCGGTCACGTGCGAGGGCCAGTGCACCACCAGCGGGTTTCGGGTACCGCCAAGGTGCGAGGCGACCTGCTTGCCCCAGGCAAACGGCGTGTTTCCGGCCCACGCCCAGGCGGTCGAGTAGTGGGGGTACATCATCTCGGTGCCCCATGCCTCGACGCCGCCCCACTTGAGCGCGAGCTGCATCTGCTCCTCGTCGGTGAGTGGCAGGCCGTTGACCATCGTGCCCTCGTTGAACGTTCCGGTGGGAGTGCCTTCGAGGCTGGCGCCGTTGTCGCCCCAGATCCAGACGACGAGGGTGTTTTCGAGTTCGCCCATGTGCTCGATCGCATCCAGCAGCCGGCCGACATGGTGGTCGGCGTTCTCCGAATAGCCGGCATACACCTCCATCTGATGGGCGAAAAGGCGCTTGCTGTTCTCGTTGAGCGAGTCCCAGGCAGGCATCTCCTTCGGCCGTGGGGTCAGCTCGGCATCAGCCGGGATCACTCCCAACTGCTTCTGGCGCGCGAACGTCTCTTCACGCAGCTTGTCCCAGCCCTGGTCGAACTTGCCCTTGTACTTATCCGACCATTCCTTGGCAGACGTGATGCGGGGCGTGGCTGCAGCCGGTCGAGTAGTAGAGCATCCACGGCTTGGTCGCGTCGTGGCCGCGCACGCCGTGCACCCAGTCGATGGCCTCGTCGGTCATCGCCTCGGGGAAGTAGAACGGCTTTCCATCCCGGCCTTCCTGCACACCGATGAACTTGCCGTTCTCGGCGATCATCGTGTCGTACTGACCGGCCTCGGGCGCCAGGAAGCCCCAGTAGTGGTCAAAACCCCACGCGTTCGGCCAGTGGTTGAACGGCCCCGCCGGGCCCTGCTCACCCTCGGGAGTGAGGTGCCACTTGCCGATTCCGGCGGTCGAGTAGCCGTTCTCCTTGAGCACCTTGGGAAACGGCGCGGCGTCGCGTGGCAGCATCGCTGAGTAGCCGGGAAAGCCGCACGAAAACTCGGGGATGCCACCCATTCCGACCGCGTGGTGATTTCGGCCGGTGAGCAGCGCCGCCCGCGTCGGCGAGCACATGGCGGTCACGTGAAAACGGTTGTATTTCAGCCCACGCTCGGCCATGCGGTCGTAATTCGGCGTCGAGATCGGCCCGCCGAACGTGCTGGGATTGCCGAAGCCGGCGTCGTCAATCAGCACGACCAGGACGTTGGGCGCTCCCTCGGGCGGCTCGACATGCCCGATGAGATCCCAGTCCGGCTGTGAATCGCCGAGGGTTTGTCCGGCGGCTCCGTTGAACGGCGGGCGCTGGATCGGCAGTTTGGAGCGGTCGATCGAATGGTCGGTCATGGGCCTGCTCATCCTTTGTTGTTCGACGGCGTCGCTGGGCGTGAGTGTGACAGGCAGACCCCCGGGTGTGCAGAACCCCGCCAGTTCACCCGGGTGACATCACGTTTTGGACGCGAGTTGTGCCGCGGCTGCTACCAACCGCCTTCCGCGCGCCGGTCGTAGCGGACGTCGCTGTCGCCGAGGTCAAACACCAACAGCTTCGGCTCGGTGAACTTGTCCAGGAACCACTGCGAGAGCTCACGCCCGACGCCGCTCTTGCCGGCTCCGCCGAACGGTGCGAGCTGGTCCCAGTAGTTGCTGGTCTCGTTGATGTTCACGCTGCCGTGTTGGAGGGCCTCGCCGACTCTCCAGGCGGTGGCAAGGTCGCGAGTCCAGAGCGAGGCAATCAGGCCGAGATCGCTCGAGTTGGCGATCTCCACCGCCTCAGCCGCCGAGCTGACCTTGAGGATCGGTGCGACCGGCCCGAATGTCTCCTCCCGGGCGATGCGCATGTCCGGGGTGACGCCGGTGAGGATGGTCGGCGGGTAGAACAACCCGTCGGGTTCGCCGTACTGCTCGATCTCGGCGCCGTGGCGGACCGCGTCCTCGATGTGGTCGACGACGCGCTTGAGGGTGTCCTCGTTGCGCAGCGGACCCATGTCGGTGCTCTCGTCGGCCGGATCGCCGGTGCGTAGCTGGCTGGCCCGGGCTTTGAGCTTTTGCACGAACTCGTCGTGGACGTCCTCGTGCACCAACAGCCGTTCAGCGGAGGTGCACACCTGGCCGGCGTAGTAGTAACAACCGTTGATCGCTCCCTCCACGGCGGCGTCGATATCCGCATCGGGGAGGATGATGAACGGGCCGTCGCCGCCCAGCTCGAGCAGGTGCGGCTTGAGCGCCGCCGCCTGGGCGATCCGCTCGCCGGTCTTGGTCGACCCGGTGAAGAACACTCCGTCCACGTCGTCGTGCTCGACCACCGCGGCTCCGACGTCGCCAAAGCCGTGGACGACGTTCAGCACGCCCGGAGGCAGACCCGCTTCGCTTACGATTTCGGCCAGCAGGCTGCAGCTGATCGGGGCATACTCCGACGGCTTCCAAACCACCGTGTTTCCGGCGGCGATGATGTGGGCGAGGGCGATCGAGGCGATATCGGTGGGGAAGTTGTACGGCGTGATCACCCCGACGACGCCGAGCGGTCGGTGGGTGAGCACGATCCGCTTGTTGTTGGTCTGTTCCTGAGTGGATGGGAACGACAGGCCACGGTAGCGAAGCACCTCTTCGCCGGCCTTCTGCCATGCCGGAGCCGAATACTCGTGTACCTCCTCACGGGCCTCGGCGACGGTCTTTCCAATCTCCATGATCAGGACCTGGGCGACTTCTTCTGCGCGTTCGGCAAAGTGCGCGTGCACCCGGCGGAGGATCTTGACCCGCTCGATCACCGGGGTGGCGGCCCAGTCCGGCTGCGCCGCGCGAGCCGCTGCGACCGCGCTGTCAACATCGTCCGGGCCGCAGAGTGCGACTTCCCCAAGCAGGTCACCGGATTGCGGGGAGTAGACCGGGAAGCTGCCGGCCTGTCCCTCGTGATCGCGGCCACCGATGAGCGCGTTGGTCGGCGGGTGCTGAGTGATGCTCATTTGTGCTCCCCCTTTGATCTGGCTGTTGCTGTGACAATACGACTCTGAGCACGTCGGCGCGGTGTTCGAGCCCATCTCTTGGAGGGACGAGCCGTCGATCAGTTGAAGGGAGCCATCATGGGTGAAGTCATTCGGGGGGCGTGTTTGTGCGGTCAGATCGGGTTCGAGGTGCATCAGCCCGAGGTGCTGGGGGTGTGCCACTGCAACCGCTGCCAGCGGTGGACCGGGGGTCCCGGCCTCACCCAGGTGGTGGTGGCGCCGGAGAACTTCCATGTCACCCAGGGTCGTGACCTGATCCGGCAGTACCGTGAGGAGGGGTTCGAGGATCGGTACTTCTGCAGCAGTTGCGGGTCCAGCCTCTACACCGACGACGGCGAGAAATATTACGTCGGCGCCGGGACACTCAAGGGCGTGACCCTGGAGCCGTCATATCACTATCAGGTCGCGTTCAAAGCACCGTGGGACACGATCAGCGATGGCGGCACCCAGTACCTCGAGTGGCCTCCCGAGTAGCGTCGCAGCAACGGCAGGGTCAGTGGCCGGGCGGAGGGCCTGGCGGGCCGAGGATCTCGAATCCGTTTCGCTTTGCGATCGGGGCGAGCCGGGCCACGTCGGGGTGGCCTTCGAGTGGTGGCGGCAAGACGCGTTCGGGGGCCGGCTGACCCACTTCTCGCTGGAATCCCTCGAACTGCATCGGCGCGAAACCGACCAGCGCCCGCGCCCCTCCCGGCTCGGCGTAGAAGGTGTGGGGCACATTCTTGGGACCGAATGCGAACGATCCCGCCTTGAGGGACAGTCGCGAGTCGGCGACCCAGAAGGTGAGCTCGCCCTCGAGCACATAGAACCACTCGTCTTCCTCGGGATGGACGTGCCAGGGGGAGCCGATGCCCTCGGGCACGACGATCTCGAGCAGGCCGTACTGCCCGGCGGTATCGTCGCGGCCGATCTTGATCGTTTGCAGCATCCCCAGCAGCCAGAACGCCTCACCTTCATCGGCGGCGAGCGCGTAGCCAGCCTGTGCGCGGTCTGCAGAAATGGTGGTCACTTCTTGCTCCCTTCCGCCAGTTGATATGATCAGCGACAGTCAGTGTTTCAACTGTTGCAACGAGGACTATCGCAAATGGAACAATCCTTGTCAAGCCCTTCGCCCGAGCGGCTGCGCTGCTGGCGCCTCTTCGTCGAAAGCTCGCTGGCGCTGATCGATGTGCTCGATACCGAGCTTCAGGACGCCGCGGGCATCCCGCAGCGCTGGTACGACGTGCTCGTCCACCTCGAGGAATCGCCGGACGGCATCCCGATGAACGAGCTCGCCGACCAGATCCTTTACAGCAAGAGCGGCTTCACCCGTGTGGTGGATCGCATGGAAGAGGCCGGGCTCGTCGGCCGCGTCCGCCCCCCGCAAGACCGCCGCTCAATCCTGGTCGTCCCCACCGAGATGGGCACCGAGACAATGCAGCGGGCTCGCCTCCATCACCGAGACGGCATCGACCGGCACTTCTCCCAGCACCTCACCGACACCGACATCAAAGCGCTCACCCGTGCGCTCGAGAAGATCAGCACTCACGCTCGCCCACTCCGGCCCGGCCGTATCCGCGGGTGAGCACGTCGTAGGATCTACGGCTCGGACGTTCCCAGGAAATGGAGTAGCTATGGCCTCAGACCAGGACGGAGTGCGTGACTTCGCGCGCCGCTATGCCGAGGCGTGGGGGAGCCATGACCCCGCGCAGGTCGCCTCCTTCTACGCACCGGCCGGCATGATCGCAATCAACGGCGGGCCACCGACGCCGATTGCAGACGCGGCCGCGGGCTTCATCTCGGCGTTTCCCGACATCCAGGTGTTCATGGACGACCTGATCTTCAAGCACGGGGCGGTGGAATTCCGCTGGACATTCACCGGCACCAACACCGGGCCCGGCGGCACCGGAAAGGCGGTTCGGATCCACGGCTTCGAGGAGTGGACGTTCGGGGAAGACGGCCTCATCGCCAACTCAATAGGGCACTACGACCAAGCCGAGTACGACCGCCAGCTGGGACAGCCCTCCTAGTCAGCCCACCAGCCGCGCTGACCATGGACGTCTTCGCGCGGCGCCTCGCCGAGATTGGGCGCGCCGATGACGAGGATCTCGAGGCCCTCCGGCCCGGCCTCGTAGCCTCGCCACGTGCCGGGTGGGACGCGCACAGCGTCCCATTCCTTGAGTTCGACGATCTCGTCGTCGAGCTTCATCCGCCCACTGCCGCGCAGGACCACGTACACCTCTTCTTGCTGCATGTGCGTGTGGCCGTACGGAAAGCGATGGCCGGGCGGGACGCGCTGGTAGCTCAGGCCAGACTGCTCGAGCTCGAGTGGTCCGGTAGCCGAGCGGAACTCCAGTTCCGGCGGGCCGTCGAACTTGGAGCCGATGTCTTCCAGATCCTGCTTGATGTTTCTGTGCGTGAAGGGCACGGCGCAATCCTAGTCGGCGATCCTTCGCAGCGAGACGCGCGACATCAGCATCCTCGTAGCCCGTGACGACCTCACGATCACCCGCGGGCGGTACTCCGCAGGCGAATCGGTCGCCGGCCCCACGTGCACCACCACCACACCGATGCGTTCTACGTGCTCGAGGGTGAGCTCACCTTCGAGATCGGACGTGAATCCACGACGGTCACAGTTTCCTCAGGCGGTTTCGTCGCCGTGCCGCCTGGGGTGGTCCACTCCTTTCGCGTCGGCGACCACGGTCCCGCGCGCTGGCTCACCATCCACGCGCCCGACGGAGGCTTCGCCGGCTTCATGCGTGGCATGCGCGACGGTTTCGAAGTGAAGTGGGACATCGCCGACCCGCCCATCGGAGGCGGACTGCCGGCATCCGCGGCGACCGTGACCCAGCCGCCGATCGATCGGGCGTAGCCTCGAGCACGCACCGGGTTGAACGCGCCCTCTACCGCAGCCGCGTGTGCCGTCGCGGCCGGACTGCGCTCAGTGTGCAGCCTCCCCGTCAACTCCATCGTCGCCGAAGGGCGAACTGTGGCGCCGACTCACCCGCTCAGACGGCGAGCGTCCGACAGTGCCCCGTTCTTCGTGCCCCGTGCCCGCGGCATCCATTCCCACATGTTACGCCCATGAGACTCCGAGAGGAACTTCGCGGGCTGTGGGGGTGCTAGCGTCTGCCCATGATCAGCCCCCACCTCGGGGCGGAGCTTCTCGTCGAGGGGGAGCGCTGGCCCGTGTTCATCTGGACGATCGATCACCCGGCCGGGCTGGTGCTCGTCGACACCGGGATGATCGACTCAAGCCCCGAGGTCGAAGATTTCAGCCCGACCCCGCACCCCGAGAACATCCCGCGCGACGTCATCTGCGTCATCAACACGCATCTGCATTTCGACCACTGCGGCGGCAACCGGCTCTTCCCGGGCGTGCCGATCCACGTCCAGGCGCGTGAGCTCGCCGACGCGCGTTCGCTCGACGACTACACGATCCGCGAGTGGGTCGACTTCGACGGCGCAACGTATGTCGAGCACGAGGGCGAGGCGGAGCCGCTACCGGGAATCCGTCTGCTGCCGGCGCCTGGGCACTCGGACGGGCACCAGGTGGTCGTCGTCGAAACCGGCGAGGGTCCGGTCGTCCTGGGAGGCGACGTGGGCACCTCGTTCAGCGACCTTGGCAGCGGTGCGACTGAGGGACAACGTCGCGTGCTGGCGCTGGGAGCGCCCACGTGGCTAACCCACGTGGCGGGGCCGAAGATCCCGGAACGCCGCGCGTAGGCAACGGACCCACGTCTGGTTGACGGCGGCGTCAGACCAGATATATCATGGGTGCTATGAGAATGCTTCTGGCACTCCTCACCGCAGGGATGCTCGTCGCAGCCGCGGGATGCACGCTGCTCGACCGCTCCGAAGGCTCGGGACTCGTAAAACGGTCACAGACGGTCTACGCAACAGTGCCCGTCTATCCAGGAGCAACGGCACTCGACACGAGCACAAGCGTCGGGCACAGCAACGAGGGCGGCCCTGCCGACATCGGGGGCACCCTGGGCACCTTCAGGCTCCCAAATGCGGCCACGATTCACGAGGTCGAACGGTTCTACCGCGAGCGGCTGACCGCACGCGGGTGGAAGCTCCGCGAACACCTCGCCGGGACGGCCAACCACTCGGCAGGCCCCGTGGACAACTACACGCGCGGTCGCACCGATATCTCGATCAACCTTGACAACGGCTACCACCACGGACTCGAAATCGGGGTCAGCACCCGCACGGGATAGGCCCTGACACCGAACGCCTGCACGGGGTAGGCCGGCGAGCCGCCCCGACTCACGCCGTTCGCAGTTCAACCCGATATGTGAACTATGGAGGACGAGCGAGCGAACATCGGCGGCCACGCATCCGTCGCCGCCGGCGCGATCGTCGCATACTGGCTGGCGGACGGTTACGTGATCGGCTTGCCGGTCGCGGCGTTGGCGGCGATGTGGAACCCGCTGATCGTGTTCCTGGTGGCGGTGACCATCGTCATCTCGATCAACCTGGCCGCATGCCGTTGGATCGACACGGCGTGGAGCAGTTGGGCGGGCGGCAGCAGTGGCGCCCGCATCGAACGGCAGCTGGACAAGCTGCGACCGACGCGAGTGGGCAAGGCAGCGACGCGGTGGATCTCAAGCGACTCGGACGTGCGGTACGCGGCCGCGGCGGCGCTTACCTGCGCGATCGTCACGGTCACGATCGGGCGGTCGGTCGGCGGCCGGCCGCTGGGGGCTCGTCGCGTCTGCTTGGCGGCGGTGAGCTACGCCCTCTTCTCCATCGGCCTGTTCACCTTGGTCGGTGTGGCAGCCGGCGAGGCGCTCAGCGCTCTGTAGTGGAGGCGCTGATTACGCGGACGCCTAGCCCCTGACTCGTTGTCGTTCCGGGTCGTAGGCTGGATGCCGGATGACTTCTCCGGACACGCGTCCTCCGCCGACCTGGGCTTCGACCGGGGTGCCGGGTTCGGTCCAGCTCTTTTCCACCTTGGCCAGGCCAAGCGTCTTGCCGTCGAGGTAGGGGGAGACGACCGCCTGTGTGATGAAACCAACGACCGATCCGTCGCGGGTGAGTTCAGCCCCAGTCGCCTCGGGCCCGCCCGCATCAAGCACGACCGACACGAGCCGTAGAGCACTCGTCTGCTCGCCGCCCTGCAACGGGGCGCGACCCTGAAACGCGGGCTTCTCCAGGTCTACGGCCCAGCCCAGGCCGCACTCGTAGGGTGACACGGTCGGGTCGTACTCGACACCGCCGATGATGAATCCGCCTTCGATTCGAAACAGATCCAGGGCGTCCATCCCGATCAGCTCCATGCCGTGATTTGCCCCCTCGTGCAACAGCGCATCCCAGAGGTCGAGTGCCCGGTCGCGGTCGACCCAAAGCTCGTAGCCGAGCTCGGCGGTGTAGCCAAGGCGGGTCATGAACACCGGGATCCCCGCGATCTCAACTCCCTCTTGAAACGTGTAGTAGGGGAACGCCTGTGACGACAGATCAGTGGTGGTCATGTTTTGGAGGATGGAGCGGCTCTTCGGCCCCTGCAGACACAGGTGGGGCAGCTCGTCGGTGCGTTCCCGAACTTCGATGTCCAGACCGTCGGCAGCGGCCGCAAAGATCTCGTAGTCACGGTCGTTGGCTCCACAGAACCGAACCCGATCACCACCCGGCGATCTCGGCATCACGGTGCAGTCGTCGACCATCTTTCCGTCAACATCGCAGAGAGGCCCGTAGGCGATCCGCCCCTGACCAAGCGTGGAAACGTCGCGGCACACAATCGAGTCGACCAGCTCGAGCGCGCCTTCGCCGTCCAGATCGACCTTGCGCAGCATCGAGAAATCCATCAACCCCGCCGCCTCCCGAACCGCCCGATACTCGCGCTCAGTGTCGGTGACTACCGCCGGAGCGAAATAGCCGAACAGATCCATCCACTGGTCGGTCAGCGCACGAAGCGACCCATAGAACGCGGTCTCCTTGCTCACGTCTCCTCCTCGCGGTCGACTGGGCGGGTTCGAATCGAGGATGATCCCACCCGCACAGTCTCCCACAGAGTCAGGATCGAGTAGCACCTCGCCTGCATTCGTGGTTTCGATGGTGTGTAGGGTTGCTGTGTGGGGGCTCTGGATGGTCAGGTTTGCTTGGTCACCGGTGGTGGCGGTGGCATCGGTGCTGGGATCGCCGCGGAACTCGCCGAAGCGGGGATGCGGGTCGCCGTGGCGGGACGTACTCGTGCTCGGGTTGAGGAGGTTGCTGCGCGCGTCGGCGGGTTGGCGCTGGCGGGTGACGTGTCACAACCGCAAGACGTCGATCGTTGGATCGCGGAGACCACGACTCGTTTGGGGCCGATTGACCTGTTGGTGAATAACGCCGCTGTGATGGGCGCGGCAGAACCGTTTTGGATGCACGATCCCGAGGACTGGTGGAGGGTTTTTGAGATCAATGTGCGTGGGCCACAGTTGTGCTGCCGCGCCGCGCTACCGGCGATGATCGCGCGTCGGCGGGGGCGCATCGTCAACATGACCAGTGGCGCTGCATACCTCCCAGCCCTGCCGGAGAACGCCCGCGACACAAGCTACCCAGCCAGCAAAGCGGCGCTGTCTCGGTTCACCGAGTTGCTCGCGGCAGAGGTGGTTGATCACAACGTGTTTGCGTTTGCGGTGGCGCCGGGCCTCGTTCGATCGGCCATGACAAGTGAGCTTTCTGACGACTTGCCGTGGACCCCGCCCGAGGCCGCGCCTCGGCTGATCCGCGGACTGGCCGAGGGCAGAGCCGATGCGCTTTTCGGACGCTACCTTCACGCCGAGCACGACGCCGACCTTGACGCCCTCGCCGCACAACGCGATCACGTCCACGAGCACGACCTCAACGCCATCCGCCTACGACGCTAGTAGCGAGAGTTTTGTCGGCGGCGGGTTTGTGGGTGCCGGACTTGGGAAGTATGGTTCGCATGTTGTTCAACGCTCCAGTGACCCGACCGTGTCGGGGAGAGATGAGGGATGTTGGCCACGCGATCGTTGGGTCTGATCGGCGCGCTGGCGGTTCTGGTGCTGTTGGCGTCGGCCTGCGGCGCCTCGAGTTCGGCATCGCCGCAGGGTTCGTCGTCGGTTGGTGATCCCACGGCCGACAAGCTCGCGGAGATCCTTGCCCGCGGCACGCTGGTGCTAGCGACAGACCCCGCCTATCCGCCACAGTCCTACCGGGTGCCCGGCGCCAAGCGGCTGGCCAACACGAAGTGCACTCCCGACCAGATGACGGGGAATCAGATGGCCGGCTACGACGCCGATACCAGCAAGCTGGTTGCCCGGGCTCTGCACGTCGAACCGTGCTTCCTGGCTCCCACGTGGAGTCAGATGATCAGCGGCGCCTGGGGGGATCGTTGGGATATTGCGATCGCGTCGATGGGCATCACCCGCGAGCGCATGAAGGGCCTTTACTTCACCCAGCCGTATTCAGCTGAGGCCGAGCGGTTCTTTGTGCGCAAGAGCTCTCCATATACGAAGGTGCAGCAGCTTTCGGGCAAGCGGTTGGGCGGCTGCGTTGGATGCTTTGCGCAGTCGTATATCCAGGGGACGCTCGATGCTCCGGGGCAAACCGTGAAGTTTGAGGCAAAGAACGGGACGTTCGTTGGGTATGACCTCGAAAGCAACGGTCTGAGAGGCGTGGCCCACGGCAAGCTGGATGCGTTCTTGTGTGGCGTTGCAGTGGGCGCCAAGGCGATCGCCGAAGGGCTTCCACTGAGGGCGGTCGGCGGGGATCAGTACGTCGCGTACCTGTCGGGAGCGGTGGATCGCTCCTCTGGTTTCCACTCCGCCGCGTTCGTCGATCGAGTCAACCAGATCGTCAATCAACTCCAGACCCGCGGCATCCTGCGGCGGCTGTCATTGGACTACTTCCACCACGACTTCGCCACCAAGGCGCGAGGCTTCAACGTCGCCTCGCTCGACCAGCACGTCAAGTAGCACGCCATATCCAAGCGGCTGGCGAGGCCGGCTCCGGCGTCAGTCCGGTCGACGGAGGATCGCGGCTCCCCGAGGAGCGCGAGTACGACCACACCACCCCATGAGCGCTACGATCGAATTGTGCCAATTGAGGGCGACACGATCCGAATCCCTTTCTCTGTCGGCGTCCGATTGCGGGAGGGCTGATGTCGAGCGGCGAAGAGATCCGAGACGGTCAGCGAGCGGCGTGGGCCGGGCTCTCAGCGGGCTGGGAGAAGTGGGACGCGATCATCATGGATCAGCTGGGCCCGGTCGGCACGGCGATGATCGAGCGTCTCGACGTCCGCGAGGATCAACAGCATCTCGATATCGCCTCGGGCACCGGTGAGCCGGGGCTGACCGTCGCCAGACTCGCGCCGAGGGGACACGTCGTTCTGACCGACTTAGCGCCCGAGATGCTCGACATCGCGACGCGACGAGCGAACGCGCGAGCGATCACCAACTTCGAGACTCGGGTGTGCAGTGCCGATGACCTGCCGTTCGGCGATGCGACATTCGACAGCGTCTCGGTGCGGTTTGGATACATGTTTTTCCCTGACGTCGCCAAAGCGACGGCCGAGTTTGCGCGTGTACTCAAGCCGGGCGGACGTCTCTGCTCGTCGGTCTGGGTCAAGCCCGAGGAAAACCCGTGGACGTCCATCGCCATGCAGGCAATCGCGACCGAGGTCGAGCTACCAACACCTGACCCGGACGGGCCCAACATGTTCCGGTGCGCTGCGCCGGGATACGTCACAGCCCTGTACGAAGACGAGGGGCTGAGTGACACTGCCGAGTGGGAGGTCGCCGTCGAACTCGTGACCCGATCGCCCGCGGAGTACTGGGAGATGATCAGCGAGCACGTCTCGCTCGCGGTTGCCGCGCTTCAGCACGTGGACGAACAGGGCCGGGGGCGGATCGCGAAAACTGTCATCGCCAAGGCCGGCATGTATGAACGAGACGGCAAGGTAAGGATTCCGGGACTGGCCCGCTGCATCATCGGCAAGAAGTAGCAACGCCGAACGGAGCCGAGGCTGCTCCACATCTTGGGGTGGAGGATGTCTTGGGTCGTGACCACCTCGATCTGTCCCTGGGTCCGGTTTCTCATCCGCTGAGAACGACGCTCGCTCACATAGTGGATTTACTGCTACGGTCGTGCGGCTGTCGATACTGGAACTTGCTGTGAGCACTGGGATCGAGTCGGACGGGAGGGTCACGCTGGTGACCGGGGCGGGGCGTGGGATTGGCCGCGCCGCGGCATGTGCGTTTGCCGCCCGGGGTGACAAAGTGATGGCGGTCTCCCGCACTGAGCCGGAGTTGGCTGCGCTGGCCGCCGAGACCGGCGTCGAGTATCTGGTCGAGTCGGTCGCCACCGCGGAGGGCTGCGCCCGGATCATCGGCGAGACCAGGGCGCGGCTGGGACCGATCGAGATCCTGATCAACAATGCGGGTGTGCTCTCCCCGGACGAGAAGCCGATTGAGCAGGAGGAGTCCGCGGTTTGGCACGAGGTGTTCGCCACCAACCTGCACGGCCCGTTTGAGCTGATCCGTCACGCAGCGCGCGACATGATTGCCGCGCGCCGGGGACGGATCGTTATCGTCAGCTCGAGCGCCGGCCAGTTCGGGGTGGCCGGCATGCCTGCCTATTGCGCGTCCAGGAACGGTCTACTCGGTCTGATGCGGGCCGTCGCTCAGGACGTGGGGGGCTACAACGTGACGTGTAACGCGGTGCTCCCGGGCTGGACGAAGACCGAGATGGCTGATGAGCTGGTGCGCCAGACCGCCGAGGCCACTGGGGTCAGCTTCGAGCAGGCATGGGACGAGGCGGTGGCGGCATACCCCGCCCAGCGGCCGGTCGATCCGCGCGAGGTTGCCGACACGATCGCCTATCTCGCCTCCGACTCGGCGAGCGCGATCAACGGCGAGGCGGTCACCATCGCGCTGGGCGGTGTCTGGTGAACTCGATCGACTACTGGATTCGTCGCTCGCCGTTCTTTGACGCCACCCGCAGGGCGGGTTGCGACCGGTTCTCGTTTGCCAACCACATGTATCAGCCCGCGGGCTTCGGCGGCGACCCGTTGGAGGCGTACTGGAAGCTGATCAACGACGTAACGTTGTGGGACGTCGCCACCGAGCGCCAGGTCGAGATCACCGGACCGGACGCGTTCCGGTTCACCGACATGCTGACGCCACGTGATCTACGCAAGTGCCCGGTGGGCCGATGCCGATACACGCTGATCACCTCGCAGTCGGGTGGAATCATCAACGATCCCGTGCTCCTGCGGCTGGCCGAGAATCACTTCTGGCTCTCGACGTCGGACAGCGATCTGCTCCTGTGGGCTCAGGGCGTGGCAGTCAACTCGGGCATGGACGTGGAGATTGGCGAGCCGGACGTCTCACCGGTGCAGATCCAGGGCCCCAAGGCGACCGGAGTGATGGAGACGCTCTTCGGAGATCGCGTGGCGCTGGCGCCCTACGAGCTCGTGCAGACCGACCTGGACGGGATTCCGGTGCTCGTGTCGCGGACCGGCTGGAGCGACCGAGTGGGCTATGAGATCTTCCTGCGCGACTCGCGGTTCGGGGACGTGCTCTGGGAGAGGATCGTGGCCGCGGGCGAGCCGTTCGGGATGGCGGTCACCGGCCCGTCCGACGCAAACCGCGTCGAGGCCGGGATCCTCGGGTATCGCTGCGACATGGATCTCCACACCAACCCATTCGAGGTGGGGCTCGAGCGGCTGGTCGAGCTCGACGGGCCTGCCGATTTCATAGGCAAGCAGGCGCTCCAGCGAGCGCGCGACAAGGGCATCTCGCGCCTGCTGGTCGGCGTGACGTTCCCCGGCGATCCGCTCACGATGCCGTTCGAGGCTCGCTGGCCCGTGAGCGTGGACGGCGCGGACGTCGGCCACGTGACTGTGGCCGTCTACTCGCCGCGCCTGGAGATGAACATCGGGTACGCGATGGTCGGCATCGACTACTCCGGGCTCGGCACGACCCTCGACGTGGCTGCGCCGTGGGGCGCTGCAACGGCGGTCGTTACCGAGAAGCCGTTCATCAAGCCCGAGAAGTAACGAACTCCTGGAAGGCCGGCTCGTCGCGCACCGCCACATCGGCTCAGTACTGAGGCTCAGGCGACGTGTCCGGGCTCAATCAGTCCGGTCTCGTAGGCGCACACGACGACCTGGATGCGGTCGCGGAGGCCGAGCTTTTTGAGGATGCTGGCGACGTGGGTTTTGATGGTGGCGTCGCTGAGGTAGAGGCGGGTTGCGATCTCGTGGTTGGATCGGCCGCGGGCGACTTCCCGCATCACGTCGAGTTCGCGCGGGGTGAGCGATGTGAGCGCGTCGGGAGTCGCGGATCCGGGTGGTGGTAGGCGGACGAATCGCTCGACCAGTCTTTGCGTGAGGGCCGGGTCGAGTAGCGTCTCGCCCGCGGCGACGGCGCGCACCGCCGCGGCGAGGCGTCCTCCCGCCATGTCTTTGAGCCACAGGCGTCCTTTTGTTCGGATACTGAGGGCTCTGGGCCAAAGCGTTACGGGAACGGTTCCCAGCGCGGCCTCGGCGTGTCGTTCGACGAGGTCGTCGCTCAGGCTCACGCCTACGCCGCCGCCGACGTCCGCTGGGCGAGCCCCCGCTGGTAGGGTGGCGGCGATGGATGACGAGGCGCGAACGCTCCTGGCCGAGCTGGTGTCGATCGACTCGGTCAACCCGCGGCTGGTGCCGGGCGGCGCTGGGGAGGCCGAGATCGCACGGTTCGTCGGCCGCTGGCTCGAACAGCGCGGTCTGGAGGTCAAGATCGCCGACGTCGAGCCCGGCCGCCCGAATGTGATCGCGCGCGCCCGCGGCCGCGGCGGCGGCCGCACGCTGCTCCTGTATGCGCACATGGACGTCGTCGGCGTCGACGGCATGGCCGATCCATTTCGGCCCCGCGTCGACGGCGATCGCCTCTACGGCCGCGGGGCCTACGACATGAAGGCCGGCCTCGCCGCGATCATGGTGTCGGCCGCACGTGCGCTCGGCCGCGACCTGGCCGGCGACGTGGTGGTCGCCGCCGTCTGCGACGAGGAGTTCGCCTCGGCCGGCGCGCAGGCCGCCGCCGGGATGGTGCTTGCCGATGCGGCCATCGTGGCGGAGCCGACCGGCGAGGAGATCGCTGTCGCTGTCGCGCACAAGGGCTTCAGCTGGCACCGCATCGTCGTTCACGGCCGCGCCGCCCACGGCTCACTTCCGCAGGAGGGCATCGACGCGATCGCGCACATGGGTCACGTGCTGGTCGCGCTCGACCGCCTGTCGCAACGGCTGGCGGCCGGTGAGGGGCACCCGCTGCTCGGCCCGGGCTCGCTGCACGCCTCGATCATCGAAGGTGGTCGCGAGCTCTCCAGCTATCCCGGCAGCTGCCGCCTCCAGCTCGAGCGGCGCACGGTACCCGGCGAGACCGTCGAGACGGTCGAGGCCGAGCTGACCGCCCTGCTGGACGAGGTCTCCGCAGGCGGTACGCCGGTTGACGCCGAGCTGCACACGACGCTCGTCCGCGAGCCGTTCGAGGTCGACCGCGACCAGCCGATCGTGCGAGCCGCGCTGGACGCGCTCGGTGCCGAGACGCCGGTGATCGGCGTGCCGTACTGGGCCGAGAGCGCCATCTTCGCCGCCGCCGGCATCCCCACCGTCATCTTCGGCCCAGGGGGTGCAGGCGCCCACGCCGACGTGGAGTGGGTGGATCTCGGGCAGCTCGACCGGTGTGTCGCCGCGCTCGGCGAGGTCGTCGACGGCTTCTGCGGTTGACCGTCAGTGGCAAGCCGACGCCGCGTTACGGTTGTACCTTCGAGCAGGCGCCCAACAGCCTTCCCTCCGCACATTTGACGGGAAGGCTGTTGGGAGAGGGTTCCGAGGTGCAAGCCGTAACACAGGCGTCGATCCAGCTCACGACCGGGGAGCGTGGATGCGACTGTCGGATTTGCTGGATACGCAAAGACGCGGGCTGGCGCCTCGTCACGGCCCCTCGCTCCCTGGGGTATTGCCGGTCTCCTTTCGGTCGTCCCAGCGAGGCGCGAGCCGGGACGCAGCGAGACGGCACGTCC
Organism: uncultured Actinomycetes bacterium; assembly: GCA_963729195.1. Taxonomy (GTDB): domain Bacteria; phylum Actinomycetota; class Thermoleophilia; order Gaiellales; family JAICJC01; genus CAVPTL01. Next base: position 671,449 of record CAVSNF010000024.1, on the reverse strand, counting down.
TACGCGGTGCCATGGGAACGCTCAGGAAGCGCCTGACACGGAGTTCCGCTCGGCGCCCGCGGCGCTCGAGCTCTGAGACTGGAGTCAATCAGAGATCATCCGTGTCGATTTTGTGGGAGCATGCATGCAACTCCGCCCGCGGTGTACGGCGGCGCCGACAGGACCGAGCGAGAGGGAGCCAGCCGAATGTCAACGCCCGAGCAGGTTGAGCGTGAAGTGCTGCCGATCCCTGATCGGCCGTTCGAGGGGATGCTTCCGTACGACGCGAAGGATGCGGACGCGGCGTTTCCGGCGATCGAGCCGTTGCGGCCGCCGGTGGGCGCTCCGAACGTGCTCGTCGTTTTGCTGGACGATGTCGGTTTCGCGGCGTCGAGTGCGTTCGGTGGGCCGTGCGCGACGCCGACGGCCGAGCGGTTGGCGGGAAATGGGCTGAAGTACAACCGTTTCCATACGACGGCTCTTTGTGCTCCGACGCGGGCTGCGCTTTTGTCTGGGCGAAACCACCACACCGTGGGAATGGGGGTCATCACCGAGCTGGCAACGTCGGCGCCTGGGTATAGCTCGGTTCGTCCCAATACCTGCGCACCGCTGGCGCAAACGCTGCTGCTGAATGGCTATTCGACGGCGCAGTTCGGGAAATGTCACGAGGTGCCGGTGTGGCAGTCGAGCCCGATGGGCCCGTTTGATGCGTGGCCGACGGGGGGCGGTGGGTTTGAGTATTTCTATGGCTTCATTGGCGGTGAGACGAACCAGTACTACCCGGCCGTCTATGAGGGAACGACGCCGGTCGAGCCCGAGACGACGCCGGAGCAGGGCTACCACTTCACCGACGATATGACCGACAAGGCGATCAAGTGGGCACGGCAGCAGAAATCGTTGATGCCCGACAAGCCGTTCTTCATGTACTACGCACCAGGCGCAACGCACGCTCCCCACCATGTACCGACGGAGTGGTCGGACAAGTACAAAGGCCGCTTCGACGACGGTTGGGACGTGTTGCGCGAAAAGACACTGACCCGCCAAAAGGAACTGGGGGTCGTGCCCGGGGACGCAGAGCTAACCGCGCGCCACGAGGAGATCCCGGCCTGGGAGGACATGCCCGACGAGCTCAAGCCGGTACTGGCACGGCAGATGGAGGTCTACGCCGGCTTCCTCGAGCATACCGACCATCACGTGGGACGGCTTGTCGACGCGCTTGAGGATCTCGGCGTGTTGGAGGATACGCTTGTGTATTACATCATCGGCGATAACGGGGCCAGCGCCGAGGGCACGGTCAACGGCAGCTTCAACGAGACGTTTATCTTCAATGGCGCTGCGGCGCTTGAGACGCCCGAGTTCTTGACCGCCCACATCGACGACTTCGGAACACCCAGGGCCTACAATCATTTCGCGGTCGGCTGGGCGCATGCGATGGACACGCCCTACCAGTGGACGAAGCAGGTCGCCTCGCACTGGGGTGGTACGCGCAACGGCACCATCGTCCACTGGCCGCGCGGCATCGCAGCGCGCGGCGAGGTGCGCTCCCAGTTTCACCACGTCATCGACGTCGCTCCTACCGTGCTCGAAGCGGCCGGACTGCCGCAGCCGAAGACTGTGAATGGTGTTGCTCAAGAGCCGATCGCGGGCGTGAGCATGGCGTATTCGTTCGACGACGGGAACTCGGCTGAGCGCCGCCAGACGCAGTATTTTGAGATGTTCTGTAACCGTGGCATCTACCACCAGGGCTGGACAGCAGTCACACGCCACTCAACACCGTGGACGTTTGAGGCGATGCCCGCGTTCGCAGACGACGTGTGGGAGCTGTACAACACGACTTCGGATTGGAGCCAGTCGCACGACCTCGCCGGTGAGATGCCAGAAAAGCTGGCAGAGCTGCAACAGCTGTGGCTGGATGAGGCGCAGAAGTACAACGTGCTACCGCTCGATGACCGTCGCATCGAGCGCTTCAACGCCGAGCTCGTGGGTCGCCCGGAGCTCGTGAAGGGAAACTCTCAGCTGCTGTTTGGCGGCATGGGTCGGCTCAGCGAGAACAGTCTGATCAACACCAAGAACAAGTCCCACTCGGTCACGGCCGAGGTCGAGGTGCCCGATGTGGGCGCCAAGGGTGTGATCTTCGCCCAGGGCGGGGCCTTCGCCGGCTGGAGCCTTTACGCGAATGATGGGCGTCTGACCTACTGCTACAACCTGCTCGGCTTGCAGCGGTTCAAGATCGCAGCCGCCGCCCCGCTCCCACCCGGAACCCACCAGGTGCGGATGGAGTTCGCCTACGACGGCGGTGGCCTCGCCAAGGGTGGCACCGTCACGCTCTACCTGGACGGAGAGAAAGCGGGTGAGGGCCGCGTCGATGCGACCGTGCCGCTGATCTTCTCCGCGGACGAGACCGCTGACGTCGGACAAGACACCGCGTCCCCGGTCAGCGACGACTACCAAGGCCAAAGCAGCGTCTTCAACGGCACCGTGAACTGGCTGCAGATCGACCTCGGCGAAGACGCACAGGACGCAGACCACCTGATCACACCCGAGGAACGACTGCGCGTCGCAATGGCTCGTCAGTAGGGGCCGAGCGTCGCGTCACCGTAAACCCATCTGTGAGTCTTCGTCCGGCCCGCCCCCAAGCGAGTGCAGTCCGTCTGGCTACCTAGGTTGTTGCCGTCAGTGCATGTTTCGACATGTCCAGCAGAGGCCTTCGCCAGGAGTTCGGTAGGCTGAAAGCCAAGCCTCGCAGTGTGCGCATCGGGCGCGTGGCGGCTGGCGGTTTCGGAGCGATGCGGAGACCTGGCCTGGGATCGTGGCGGTGTGATCGCCGGATCGGTGGCGGATATGCACTTGTTGCACCATAGCCGTCTTGTCGCCGGGCTCCCGGGTTTCAGGGGGCCACTTGGGGAACCTTGGGTGGTGCCGGTAGCAGGTGGCGTCCGTCTACTACTGCGGTGGCGATGTCGGTGAGTTTTCGGTTGCTGCTGCGGGCGTGGGTGCGGAGCATCTCGAAGGCGTGTTCTTCGGTTGTGTCGTGGCGTTCCATGAGGATGCCTTTGGCACGCTCGACGATCGCGCGGCGTCCGAAGGCGCCTTCCAGGCTTTGGAACTCGGCGAATCGATGGAGCACGACTTCGATCGAGTCTTGGAGTTGGTCTGGGTCGGTGTCGGTGATGTAGGCGAAAACTCCTCGCTTGGCTGCTTCGCTGACAAAGGCGTGGTCGTCGGTTTCAAGCAGCGCGATGACCGGGCAGGAGGCTTGGCGGACGATCTCGCCGATCAGCTCAAGGGCGTGTGTGCTGCTGTCACCCAGGCCGACGAGGGCCACATCGGGGCGCTCGCGCCCGGTTACCATCGCCACGTCGCTCACGTCGATCGATCGGGCAACCACCTCGTGCCCGAGGCTTACCACGACGCTCGTGACGTAGTCGAGGCGATCACTGCGCTGGTTTGCGATCAAGACGCGAAGATGCTGGTGCTCGGGGTGGTCGCTGGCCAGCGGCGGCAAACTTTGGCGTAGGAAGAGTTCTCTCAGAGAAAAACCCCCAACGGAAGTCCGCGCCGAGGGTTCTCCAAAGCCGTGTGACGGACGTGTTGCGCTCCGGTCAGGGCCTTCCAAAAGCCGTAGCAGGCGGGACGATACAGGAACCACCGAGCCCCGTGGGGGCCGTTTCATCGCTAGCCATGATCGTATCACTTATCACGATTTGGAATGAGTCCCTTTCGGCGGACAGTTTGGTTTTAGGCTGTTGCTCTTCCCATTATCGACGGCCAGATCACCTGCTGTGGGACTCGGGTACCCAGAAGTTTACGACGGCCTGCCCGCCCGCCAAAGACCAGACAAGCACCGTCGCAGCCACAGCGGCGGCGACATTCGTGAGCGGAGGGAACGGTAACGCAAACATGCCGACGGCGGCCGTTGACGAACTACTCGACATGATCTCGTAAAAGAGGATCACATCCAGAGCCACTCCACATGCCAACCCGCCCTTCACGCCGATCAATACAGCCCGTCCAGCCCCGGCACGAGACTTGCTTGGCCGATAACCCGCGAGCGCACCGAACAGCAGCCCTGCCCCACCGAGGAACCACGCGATTTCTAGGAAGTCCAACATCTCGCTCAACTATGGCGCCGAACCGGACTCGTCGCATCAGGGATTGCCCGCGATGTTAACCAGGATCGCACGGCCCGGCCACCGCGCGGAGACAGTCACCGTCAGCCTGCTGAACGGCTACCGTGGCCGCTGTAGCTGTGAGACCGCACGGCCGCTACGAGCAGGACGACGATCGAGGCGATGGCGAGTAGAACCGCTGTCCACAGGAATAGGTCGATCGCGGCAGCGATCATGATCAAGCCGGTAAGTACGGCTACGAACCTCAGCGGGCTGCGGCGAAGCGGATTCGCGCTTCTGGCGATCGGCATACCGAAAGTCTAGATGCTGCTCGCTACTTCCGATGGGTTGAGTCCAGCGGACGTAGACCTACACCAACCGGTCAACGTGGATCCCCTAGCGGGCAGCGGCTTAGCACGGCTGGTCTTGGTGGCTAGCCTCTGCCATCGATGGGTGGCGCTTTGGGAGGCCTCGGTAATACCTACGCCCCGCACATTTGACTCCGTCCGGCGCCCGTGGCATGCTTCGGGTCGAACACATGTTCGACCAAGGAGCCGGACCAGTGGATTTGACCGACAGACAGCGCGAGATACTCGAGTTCGTAAACACCCATGTTGACTCTCAGGGGTATCCGCCCACCGTTCGCGAGATCGGCCAGGCGGTGGGCTTGACGTCGCCGTCGACGGTGCACGCGCATCTCGCCAAGCTCGAAGCTGCCGGTCTGATCCGGCGTGACGCCACCAAGCCCCGCGCGCTCGAGGTGATTGAGGGAGGGAAGGGGAGAGGACGTGCCCCAGCGCCAGCCGTCGCACGCGATGATCGTGTCACGGTATTGCCGCTGGTAGGCGAGGTCGCCGCCGGTTCGCCGGTGGTCGCCGAGGAGCGGATCGAGGACTACGTGTCGATTCCCGACCAGCTGGCCGGCGATGCTGACTTCATCCTTACCGTGCGAGGCGAGAGCATGATCAACGCGGGGATCTTCCCCGGAGACTTTGTCGTGGTGCGAAAGCAGCAGGACGCGCGTGACGGCGAGATCGTCGTCGCACTGGTCGACGACGAGGGCGCGACCGTCAAGCGGTTCTTCCGCGAGAGCGGGCGCATCCGGCTGCAGCCCGAAAACGACGAGATGCAGGCCACCTACCCGGACGAGGTTTCGATCTTGGGGTCGGTAAAGGCGGTGATGAGGCGGTTATGACCGCGACGGTGTCACCACTTGCGACTGGGGACCGGCTGGAGGACGTGGTGTCCGCAGCGCTCTCGGCGGCGCGTACTCGAGGTCCCGGCACATGGCCGACGTGCCTTGTGTGTGCTGAGTCAATGCGGGTGGATGAGATCGAGCCCGGTGTGCTGGAACTGTCGTGCGACTCGTGTGGATCCTCGCTGTCCGAGGCTGTCGAGTCGGCCGTGGAGCTGCGACTCGTCTCATAGGGACGGTCGCGGCGCGAGCCGCCCACCAAACGAGTGTGTATGTAGGCCTGCGAGAATGGCTTGATGAGGCTTTCGCGGCGTGAGTTCCTGGCGGCTGCGGCGACCACGGTCGCCGCCGGCTGCGCCGTGAAGCCGGGCAGCGACTCCCGCGCCCAGATCATCCCGGCCGAGCAGGTGCCACAAAGAGCGCAGGTGCTCGATCCGGCGCTGCAACTCTCTTTACCTGCGCGTGCGGTCGCGCCTGTGACGATCACCAAGTTTGCGAAGGCCAACAAGGTCACAGTCGAGGTGGCTCGCCAGACCACCCAGGAGCAGCTGCTGCTGACCCTCTCGGCCGGTGGGCCGGGCACCGTTGATATCGCCCTGGTCGACCAGGACTCGCTCACCTACCTGATCAACGAACGCCTGGTCGAGCCGATCGACCACTCGCTTGTCCCCAACCTTCGGCTGATCTCGTCCCCCTTCGCCGATCCGCCCTACGACTCGGGTAGCGCCCACTCGATCGCAAAGGACTACACCACCGTGGGGTATGCCACGGCGGTCGAGGAGATCTCCCCAAGCGACTCATGGGCCGCGTTCTTTGAGTTGGCGCGCACCTACACCAAGAAAGTGGCCGTCCCCGACGACTCCGAAAACGTGATCGGCGCGGCGATGCTGGCGCTCGGTCACGACTGGAGTTCTGCCACTCCCGCCGATCTCGCCGACGTACGTGTCTACCTGCGCGGCCTTCGCAAGTCGCTTCTTATCGAGGGAGAGTTGGAACGCAGCCACCTCGGCAGCCTGTACGCGGCGATGGCCTCAGGAGTCGGATTTCGCCGACCACCATTAGGAAATCGGTTCGTCGTGCCGAAAGAAGGGGCAGTGATCATCATGCGCAGCTACTGCATACCCGTGCTGGCTCCTGACCCCGTGACCGCGCATGCGTGGCTGAACGAGACGCTCTCGCCGACCACCGTGCGCGACGACGTCATCGTCTCGGGAAGGGCATCGCCCGTGTCCGAGGCGAACTATTTGCTGCCCACCGAGATCCTCATCAACCCCGCGATCTACCCGCCGGCGGCAGTCAAGGATCAGCTGCAGTTCTCGACTGTGACTCCGGCACAGGCAGAGGCCCGCGGCGACGTGTGGGACGAGGTGAAGCCGTGATCAGCGCGTTCTTCACGGTGCTGCTGGTGCTGCTCGCCGGGCTGGTCAACAGTGGCGGCCCCAAGCCCTATTCCGGACACCCACCGGCCGTCTTTACGACCCCCTCGAAGCCCCCGGCGGCGTCCACGATCGAGGTGCTGGTGGCGGCCCTGCCCAAGCATGCCTCGCGCGTAAAGATCGTGACCGACGAGGGCACCTATCCCACCCGCCGAAGCGGAGTGCGGGAGGTCACCGCGAAGGCCGTACCCACGCCGATGGTGCCCGGGCCGTGGGAGCTTGACCTGCGATTCACCGTACGTGGAACGACGTACACGACGATCGGCTCAGTCGTCATGGTCACCCAAGCTCGATAGACTCTGCTCTTGCCGATCGGACAGTCGCGGCGGCGCAAGCCGTCGAGGAAAGTCGGGACACCGAAGGGCAGGGTGCCGGGTAACTCCCGGACGGGGAAACCCGATGGAAAGCGCAACAGAAAGCAGACCGCCAACCCGGTGACTTGTCGCCGGCGGCAAGGTTGAAACGGTGGTGTAAGAGACCACCAGCACTCGCGGAGACGTGGGTGGCTGGGCAAGCCCCACCCGGTGCAACGTCGAACCGGAGCGATGACGCGGCCCGCCGAGCTCCAGGTAGGCGGCACGAGCCGGCCGGCAACGGCCGGCCCAGATGGATGACTGTCCCCGACAGAATCCCGCTTACAGATCGGCTAACGCGGCGGCCCGCTTCGGCGGGCCGCCGCCATGTTGGCCTATGCCCGCGCGATCAAGAGCGTTCGGGTTGACGTGATCTCAGCGTCCTCCCAGCCGGAGTTGAGCTGCCGCCCGTCGCTCTCAAGGGAACGGAGTGCCGCAAGATCAGCCGTGTCGAGGATGCCGCCAAGGTTCGTGTGCGCCCGCCGCAGGTATTCGGCGATCAGCCTGTGCACCGCGGGCTCGTCGGGGGCAGCCACCGTATCGGTCAATGTCCGAGACGCAAGCAGTCCAAAGCCGGTCTCCTCGAGCATGGCGGCGTAGCCCGCCGCGCTCGCTGTGCCCGGTCGTGCAGGGCGAGTGCGCTCGAACCACTCAGACTGGGCCGATCCGACGCGATCCCAGAGACCGGGCCGGCCGAGGTCGTGCGCCAGTCGCACGACCATCGGATCAGCGCGTTCGATCAGGCACAGCAATCCCTGCGGGCGAAGCAGCGAGCCAACGCTCCTGAGCATGGCAGGCTCGTCGTCGACGTGGTGAAGCGCCAGCGCTGCCCAGACGAGATCGAAGCTGCCGAGGGCGCGCAGGTCATCGTTTAGATCGTGCGACCGTAGCTCCACCCGGTCGGCCACCCCGAGTCGCGCAGCGCGGCCCTCGGCCCGCGCCAACATCGCCGGCGATGCATCCACCCCCAAACGGATGCCGATGCGAACGCCCCCGCCAGCGAGAACGTCGCCACGCCCGGCCCGCAACCAAGGTCGACGACTCGTCGGACCTCAGTGCTGTCCACGTCGAGCCGATCGATGCAGAGCGCGATCGCCTGATCGATCAAGCCGGCCGCGAGCTCGCCTTCCAGCTCGAGGGCAGCTGCGGCCTGGTCATCGCGAAACGCAGCAGAGTGGCCGTGATCGTGTCCTGAGTCGTGACTGGGATGAGTCATGCTGTTTACGCTAGCGTCCGCCCTTGTCGAGGCCTCGAAAGAAGGAAGCAACGTATGCCGAAGAGTGAGTCGCAGAACACGAAGTCCCCTTCTGAGCTGATCGACGCCAGAATCGAGGAGCTCGGCGACTGGCGGGGCGAGATGCTCAGCCGGCTTCGTGCCCTGGTCAAGCAAGCCGATCCCGACGTCGTCGAGGAGTGGAAGTGGAGGGGGGTTCCGGTGTGGTACCACGATGGAATCATCTGCACCGGCGAGACGTACAAGCAGGTCGTGAAGATGACCTTCTTCAAAGGAGCATCTCTGGAGGATCCTGCGGGCCTGTTCAACTCCAGTCTCGAAGGCAACACCCGGCGGGCCATCGACTTCCAGGAGGGCGAGCAGCTCAACGAGGACGCGCTGAAGGCCCTCGTTCGCAGCGCCGTCGCGCTGAACCAGTCCAAAACCTGAGCTGTAAGGGGTACGCCAACCATTCTCACAATCTCCTCCGGAGTTTCACCAGTCACCGATGGGGGCACTGGTAGCGTCGGGGTCAGCTAATGCTCGCCCGGAAACCTCAGAGGGAGTGGTGCAGATGAGCGATCAGCCAAACATCGTCCTGGTTCATGGAGCGTGGGCCGATGGCTCGTGCTGGAGCGCGGTGATCGAGCGCCTTCAGGCCGAGGGGTACAACGTCACAGCCCCGCAGTTCCCCGAGACATCGCTCGCCGATGACGTCGCACGGTTGCGCCACGTGCTCGGCCGTCAAGATGGGCCGACCGTGGTCGTCGGGCACTCCTACGGCGGCCAGATCATGACCGCCCTTGGCACAGACGCGCCCAACGCGGTCGCTTTGGTCTACATCGCGGCTTTCGGTCTGGACGAAGGCGAATCGATCGGCGGCCTACTGCAGCAAGGATCACCCGACCCCGGCGCTCGCCAACCTCGAAATTGACAGCCTGGGTCTCGCCTGGCTCCCACAGGATGACTTCGTCAACCACTTTGCTGCTGACATCGATCCGGTCACCGCGAAGGTCATGCACGCCGTGCAACAGCCGCTGTCCGCCTCGACTCTCGGCGATGTGATGGGCGCGCCGGCGTGGAAATCTCTCCCCACCTGGTACCTGGTAGCAGCCAACGACGAGGCAATCCCGCCCGAAGCCGAGCGCCAGTTCGCCCAGCGCATGGGCGCGACCACGGTGGAAATCCCATCGGGCCACTGCGCGATGGTGTCCCATCCGGATGACGTCGTCAAGCTTGTCGAGATGGCGGTGCTGGGTACCCGCGAAGCCGTGGTGACCTAAGGCTCGCCCACTAGCACTTGATACTGGAAAACGCTGCCTGGTAGCTCGTTTCCAGGGTCGTTCCGGCGGTGGAGATGGCCGTCGCCGCGGATGTCAATGACTGCGCCGACGTCACGCTTTGTGCGGTCTGCTGAACCGATGTCTTGAAGGCGGCGTTGGCGGTCTGAAGCTGAGACTTCACATCGCCTCCCACCGTCGGAGCCGCGTCGGAAATGGTCTTGACGTCGGTCTGAATCGCCTGCAGCGCGGTCTTGGCCGTATCGACCGATGAGGTCGCCAGCGGTAGGCCCTTCAATGTCGTGATCTGCGTCTCGATGTCCGAGATGGCATCGCACGCCTGGCTCTTGGCCTTATCCGCCGCTGACTCACTGCTGCCGCCACAGGCAGTCGCCGACAGCAACGCCAATGCGAGCACCATAACCAGCCCAATGGCTCTCATAACCGCACTCCCTCTCCGTCGTATCCAAGAACGATCTCATATGGTGAATAACGGTGCCTGGCACCGTTATTCACCATAGCCGCCCGGCCGGATCAGCCGGACTCATACGCCGTTCGTCGTTCTACGCCGATGCTTGGACGAGCGCGAGCGCTTGCGCTGCCCTGAGACATTCGGTGTAGGTCGAGTACAGCGGCACCGGGGCGAAGCGCAGAACGTTGGGCTCGCGGAAGTCACACACGACCCGATGTTCGTGCCGCAGCCGGGCACAGCGCGATTTGGCATCGTCCACGTACACCGACAGCTGACAGCCTCGGCGAGTGTCCGCCGCGGGTGTGATCTGGGCGGTGCTGCCGGCGCTTCGAAACGCCTGCTCGAGAAACCCGGTGAGCCGGCCCGACCGGGCCGTCAGCGCGGCCATTCCGACCCGGTCGAACTCCAGCAGGGACGCTGCCAGTGGTGCCAGTGCCAGCACCGACGGCGTCGACAGCACAAAGCCCTCGGCACCGGTGCGGGCAACGAAGTCGGGCTCCATCTTCATCCGCATCGCGGGGTCAACTCCCCACCAGCCGGCCAGCCGCGGCGCGGCCGCGTTTCGCTCGTGCACGAACAGCCCCGCGGGAGCACCGGGGCCGCCGTTGAGGTACTTGTAGCCGCACCAGGCGGCAGCGTCGACGTCCCAGTCGTGTAGCGACAGAGCGACGTTGCCGGCGGCGTGTGCGAGATCCCAGATCGCCACCGCACCGGCGGCGTGGGCCCAGCTGGTGAGGTGCTCGACGTTCGCCACCTCACCGGAGATATAGGAGGCCCCTGCCAGCAGTGTCACCGCGACGGTGTCGTCCACCACCTCGCCGCTGCCGCGGATGACGGCGTCGGCGGGGTCGAGGCCGTGCCAGGCGACGTGGCTCGTGACCGCATACTGATCCGAGGGGAACGCGTCGGCGTCGATCAGGATGCGGTAGCGATCGGGAGTGGGGCGGTACAAGGCGGCCAGCAGTAAATGCAGGTTGGCCGTCAACGATCCCGCGATCGCGACCTCCTCGGCCGCGGCACCAACGATGCGGCCCATCGCCGGGGTGAGGTCGTGCGCGGCTTCCAGCCACCCGGAATCGAACCACGCCTCGACGCCCAGATCGGCCCACTCGCGCATGCGCTCGGCCACCACGTCCTCTGCAGCGAGCGGCATCAACCCCAGCGAGTTGCCGGCGAAGTAGGCGATGTCAGTGACCGCAAACCGGTCGCGGGCGGGCGCCGGGTCGGTAAGATCGGCGGCGGCGGCCGCGGCGTCGAGGTCGGCCTCGGTCACGTCCTGCGGCGCTCGGCGATCCGCACCAGCGCCACCGCGGCGAAGCACAGGAGCAGCACGACTGCCACCTCCAGCAGCACCATCACGCGGTCGGTGTCGGCGTGAAGCGCCGTGACTGCGATCGCGGCGCTGCCACCGGCCCACGAGTACATGATCCATCTGGCCGCGCGCACCCGCATCACCGCCAGTGCGTACACCGCCGGCAGCTGGCAGGCGATCGCGGTGGACAGCACCGTGAAGGTCAGGAGCTGGAGGTATTCCGGCGCCCTCAGCCCGTATCCGACCCATCTCGGGAAGCGCCGCTTGAAGTACTGGCGGCACGATCACGAGCCACCCGAACATCACCCCGGCACTGAACAGTACGGCGCAGGCCAGTCCGACGACCCGCGCAGAGAGGAGCCGGGTGGGCGCTGCCGCGACCACCAGCTGATAGCTCAGGAGCGCCAAGACGACCAGCACGGTGACGTCAACCGCAAGCGAGAGCCGTGCCAGAAACACGTCGGTAGGCCCAGCCTGGAGGAACGCGACGCGTGAGACGACGGTGTGCTCGCCGGCAGTTGCGAGCCAGTCCAGAATCGATTGCCACTGCCAGAACGAGTACACGAACACCAGCACCGCCACTGCTGCGGTGAACATCAGCCGCTGCGCGAGCCGATGCACGCCAGGGGCAGATGGATCGGCGGTCATGGCTCGTATGACCCAGGCTCCCACGCGTGTGTGCTCGCTGCCAGAGTGTTCCAGGCGTTGATCGTGGTGATCAAGCCGATCAACGCACCCAGCTCGTCCTTGGTGAAGTGCTCGCCGGCCGTCACGAACAGCTCGTCGGGGACGGGCGTTTGGGCGAGCAGGGTGACCGCCTCGGTGAGCGCCAGCGCGGCCCGCTCACGGTCGCTGAAAAACGGCGTCTCTGCCCACGCCGGGAGGGCATAGATGCGCTGCTCGGTCTCACCGACCGCGCGGGCGTCCTTGGTGTGCATGTCGATGCAGTAGGCGCAGCCGTTCAGCTGGGAGGCGCGGATGCGCACCAGTTCGCGCAGCCGGTGATCGAACTCGACCGCGTCGAGCTGCTTGGTGGTGACGTTGTCGAGATGGCTCATCGCGCGGCTGTAGCCGGCGGCGTGGGCGTCAAAGTCCAGCCGCACCGGCACCTGTGGGTTGTTTTCGGTGACTGTCATGCGGTGACCCTACCAGCGGCAGAATCGTTGCCGCTGTAGGCTGCCGCCGTGCTCGAGCTGCGACCGAATTGCGAACGCTGCGACGTCGATCTGCCGCCGGCCGCCGACGCCCGCATCTGCACCTACGAGTGCACATTCTGCGTCGACTGTGCCGAGGTCGCCCTGCAAAACGTCTGCCCCAACTGCGGCGGAGGGTTCGTGCCCCGGCCGATCCGCCCGCAGGGCGAATGGCGTGACGGCACCGGCCTCGGCCATGATCCCCCCGGCACCCGGAGGCGATCGCTCAAGTACAGCCCCGACGAGGTCGCCACGCTCATCAGCCGGTTGGCACAGGTCGATCCTCGGGATCGCTGAACCTCCGCGCCCGGCGGTCGATCACCCGGGTGTGTTCGGCGATCTCACGTCACCACGCGGTGGATCACTCCCGATCTGGGCAGCGGTGATCGTGGCGCGGCTGATCGGCGGGTTCTGCGGCGGGTTCATCGCGCTGGGACTGGCCTCGACCAGCCATTCGAGCGCGTCCCATCAGACTGCCGCGGCGGGAGTCAGCCCCGTGTGGTGGCTGGCGGTGCCGATCGCCTCTGCGCTCGTCGCCGGAGTGGCTCTCTCCATGGTGCTTCCGCGGCTCTCGTCTCGGACCGTCGCCTACGCGCCGGCAATCACCGCCACCACGCTCGGAGGTGCCATCCCGGTGGTGCTGACACTGCTTTCGAGCCACCGCCTGGGCGGCACCACGCCGCTGATCGCGGCAGCCGGTTGGTTGGTCGGTGTGACCATGACGACACTGTTGGTGCGGGGCGCTTCCACTCCGATCGAGGCTTAAAGCACACAAGCCTTCCCGCCGATACCGATGGGGATGTTCTCCAGCATGGCATCGAGCGGTGGCGGCAGTCCGGTCTGGCTAACGGTGATCGTTGCCCGCGTTGCTGGTGGCTTCGCTGCCGGGATGGTCGGCGCGGTCACGTTTGCAAGCGTGGCGACGCGATCATCGACCTTCGGTCCCGGCGCACCCACCGTGCACTTCTCGCCGTTGCTGCTGTTCGCGCCGGTTGCCATCGGCGCACTGGCCACCGGGCTTGCCATTCACCTGCTGCTGCCGCGCATGTCGGGCATGAACATCGGCGTGTTCCAGGGCATCGTGGCCGCCGGGGCCGGTTCGCTGTTCTCGCTCGTGGTGATGCTGCTGTTCAGCCACAGCCTCCTCACGAGTGGAGGCTCGTCGCTCACCAGCGGAGGCTCGGCGTCGCTGGTGCTGCTCGGAGGCTCCACCATCCTCGTCTCATTGTTCAACTGGATCCTGTCGGTTGCGATCACCACCTGGATGGTCACCAGCGCCGCCACCGGCATGGAGACATGGCGCGGCAAAGAGGTGACCTCCCAGCACAGCTGGAGCGACATCGACGACATCGACCGGGAAGGCCGTCACATCGAAGACCTGCAGGCCGAGCGCGGGTACTGGGGCGCGATGGACGATCCCAAACCGGATCCGGACGAGCCCGACCCCTGGCGGGACGAGCCAGACCAGAATTAATTCGCGAGTGCGGCTGAGTAGTCGCGGCCGCCCGCCAGTCCTCCGGCTCCCGCTGATTCCGCTCACCACCACCGGGGCGGTGCGCTTCGTCTTGGTGCCGTCGCCCAGCTGACCGAACTCGTTGTCACCCCAGGCATACACCGTGGTCGCGCCGGCGGCCAGCGTATGCAGCCGGCCGGTGCCGATCGCCTGGATGTTGGAGAGCGAGGCCAGCGCCACCGGCTTTGACTTGGACGAGCCGGTGCCGTCGCCCAGCTGGCCATAGGAGTTCTGGCCCCACACCCACACCTTGCCGTCGTTGCGCAGGGCGACGCTGTGGTTGGCACCCGCGGTGATCGCGGTCGCGCCGGTGAGGGTGGCCGCCTTGACGGGGTTGGTCTTGTTGGCCTTGGTGCCGTCGCCGCACTGGCCGTACTGGTTCCAGCCCCATGCCCAGACGGCGCCGGCAGCGTCGATCGCGAGGCTGTGGTCGCGCCCGCCGGCGATGGCGGTGATGCCGGTCAGCGTGTTGACCTTGACCGGAGTGGGATGGCTGGTGGTGGTGCCGATGCCGAGGTTTCCAAACTCGTTGTCGCCCCAGGCGACCACGGTGCCGTCGGCGCGCAGCGCCAGCGAGTGGTCGCGGGCACCTGCAATCGCGATCGCGTTGGTCAGCCCCGAGACCTTCACCGGCACGCTGCGATTGGTGGTGGTGCCGTCGCCCAGGATGCCCCACTTGTTGAAGCCCCAGCACCACACGCTGCCGTCGGCGGCCAGCGCCATCGAGTGGTAGTGGCCGGTGCCGATCGCCTTGATCACAGGGTTTCCAGGGATCGTGACCTTGGTCGGGCGAGTGCGGTTGGTCTTGGTGCCGTCGCCGATCTGGCCGTACTGATTGTGCCCCCAGCACCACACGGCGCCGGCGGAATCCAGGGCCACCACGTGCTCACGGCCGCCGTCCAGGTCAACCACGTTTGCAAGCACCGACGCCCCGGGCGTGGAGTGGGCGGTGGTGGTGCCGTTGCCCAGTTGGCCGTCGGCGTTATCACCCCAGGCATACACATTCGTGCCTGCCGCGAAGGCCGGAGTCTGCTCAAAGAACAGTCCAGCAGTCGAGAGCGCCAGGCCTGCGGCCGCGCCTCGTTCAAGAAAACCCCTGCGTGTCGAGCCCATCCCACTACCTCCAGAGTCTCAGAGCCGTGGTTCGAGCTTACACGCGGTATCGGGGGAAGCCAAACCCTCACCACCACCCGGCGCCGGGCTCATAAGACGGAATGCTGTGAGACCCGGCCCCGGGTGTAGGGGGTGTGGGAGGCAAAGGCTGCGCCTTTCCACAGGCAAAGGTCAAGGCATGTCGCCCGATTTGCGTCCGGAAAGGACGCAGATTGCGGGAAAGTTCACCAAGGCGAACTGCGTTGCCCACGGTTTTCCCGGGTTGCTCACAGAGTTATCCACAGGGTGGAGCTATGCGGACACGAGCGCGGCGGCGAGCGCGTCGGTGAGCACCTGCGCACCCGCCTCGCAGTCCGCGCGAGCGGCCGTTTCCTCTGGAGTATGGCTGGCTCCGGTGGGATTTCGCACAAACACCATCGCTGCGGGTCTGTGCGGGGCGAGGATGCCGGCGTCGTGTCCGGCATAGGACGGCAGGTCTCCCGCGGGAATCGCGCGTTCAGCCGCGGCGGCGGCCAGCAGCGCCCGCAGGCCAGGGTCGAACTGGGCCCCGTCGTTGCGCGACTCTCGGCTGAAATCGGCCTCGCCGAAGCGGGCTTGCAGCTCAGCCACGATCTCGTCCACCACCGCCACGTCCAGCGCCCGCACGTCCAGAGAACATGTCACCTTGCCGGGTATCGAATTGGTTGATCCTGGGAGCACTTCCAGCCTCCCCACGGTCGCCACCGCTCCCGGCCGGGCTCGCGCCGCGGCGTCGACTGCCAGCACGAATGTGGCTGCCTCCACCAGGGCATCGCGGCGCCCTGCCATGGCGGTGGTGCCGGCGTGGTTGGCCTGCCCCCGAAACACCACCTGCCACCGCTGGCGCGGCGCCAGCACCGTCGCGATCCCGAGTGTCAGGTCGCGGTCGGCCAGATTCAGGCCCTGCTCCACGTGTACCTCCATCATCGAACGCACCCGTTCCAGCTGGGCGGGTGCCGCCCGCAGCGTGTCCGCCGTCACGCCGTAGATCTGGGAAGCGTCGCCCATCACCTCGAGCACGTGATCGATGTCCAGCCGGCCGGTTATGGCCGAGCTGCCGAAGCAGGGCACCCGAAACCGTGCTCCTTCCTCGTCTACGAACGCCACCACCGCCAGTGGGTGGCGTCGCTCCGCGCCGGTTTCGAGCAGCACGGCCGCGGCCTCCAGCGCACAGACGACGCCCAGCGCGCCGTCGTAGGCGCCGCCGTTGGGCTGGGTGTCGACATGCGACCCGGCGCACACCCAGGGACCGGTGTCAGCGTCGGGCGTGACCGCCCACAGCGAGCCTGCTCCGTCCCGCCGGATTTCCAGACCGATCCCACGAGCGGTTTCTTCGAACCACTCGCGGGCGGCGGCCTCCATCGGCGACCACGCCAGCCTGTCCCAACCGGTGTCGGTGCGCCCGATCGCCGCCAGCTCGTCGAACCAGCGCCAGAATCTGAGTGGATCGATGTTGGCCAAGGCCGTGTGAGAATACGCGGATGCCGTCGTCCGCGTATCGCCTGCCGGGGTTCGTGAATGCCCATTCCCACGCGTTCCAGCGTGGTCTGCGGGGGATCGTCGAGCAGGTTGACCCGGCCCATCCCCACGACGATTTCTGGTCGTGGCGTGAGGCCATGTACGCGGCCGCCGGAGCGCTCGACCCCGAATCGATCCACGCCGTCTGCCGGGCCGCATACACCGAGATGGTGGCCGCCGGATACGTCGCCGTAGGGGAGTTCCATTACCCCCACCACCGTCCCGACGGCGAGCCCTACCCCGACCGAAATGCGATGTCTCGGGCGGTGATCGCCGCAGCCCGCGACGCCGGCATCGAGCTGGTGCTGCTCGAGACCGCATATGAGCGTGGGGGACAGGGCAAACCGCCCAGCCCTGGGCAGCGACGCTTTTGCGATCCGTCGGTGGACGCCTATCTGGAGCGGGTGGATGAGCTTTCGTCCGAGACCGCCGTGGGGCTGGCGCCGCACTCGGTGCGGGCGGTGTCGCGGGGGTGGCTGGAGCGGATTGCCGCGTATGCAGACGCACACGGCCTGGTGGTGCACATCCACGCCAACGAGCAGCGCCGTGAGCTGGACGAATGCATCGCCGAGTACGGCCTGCGGCCGATCGAGCTTTTGGCCGAGACCGGGATTCTCGGCCCGCGAACGACCTTGATCCACGTCACCCACGTGACCGACTCAGAGCTCGACCTGATCGCCCAGGCGGGCGCGACGGTGTGTGCCTGCCCCACCACCGAGGCGAACCTGGGAGACGGCTTCCTGCCGGTGCTGCGGATGTTCGAGCGCGGCATCCCGATCTGCATCGGCTCGGACTCGAACACGATCATCGATCCGGTGATCGAGATCAGAGAGCTCGAGGCAATTGCCCGCCGCCAGGCAGAGCGCCGAAACGTGCTGGTGCCTGACGGGGCCGACGGGCCCACGCCGTATCTGCTCGCCGCCGGCTCGGCCAACGGCGCCAGAGCACTGGGCATCTCTCACCCTCTACCTGAGGTTGAGATTATCTCCGACCATCCCCACATGACGGGAGTCGCAGCCGAGCATGCTGCGGCTGCGCTGGTGTTTGGCGGCTCTGCCGCGGCGCTCCGTCCAGTGACCTCGTAGACCGAAAGGCGCCACATGGATTTCTCACTCAGCCCCGAGCTTTTGGAACTTCGCGCCCGCGCGCGCGCCTTGGTCGACGAGCTGACTCCGCTCGAGCTCGAAGCCGAGAAGCTCCACGGTAAGCTCTCGGAGGAGTCGCGGGCAAAGGCCAAGGCGGCGGTGATGGCGTCCGGCCTGGGCGCCAACAACATCCCCACCGAGTACGGCGGAGGTGGCTTCGACCTGACCCAGCAGATCGTCACCCACGAGCAGCTGGGGCGGCTCACCAACTGCCTGTGGGTGCTGGTGTGGAGCCCGTCCAATGTGCTCGTACACGGCACCCCGGAGCAGATCGAGCGCTACCTGCTGCCGGACGTGCGAAACGACCACCGGCACGCCTTTGCCATCACCGAGGCCGACGCTGGTTCCGACCCGCGTGCGATCAAGGCAGAGGCGGTCAAGGTGTCGGATGACCTGTACGAGCTCTCCGGCGTCAAGTGGTTCGTGACCGACGGCGACGTGGCGTCCTACTTCATCGTGCTGGCATGGGCGGTGGACGGCGCGGATCGGCGTCCCACCCTGTTTCTGGTGGACAAGGACGCCCCCGGCGTCGAGATGACCGACGACCCCGACTTCACGCACAACTTCCCCTACCGCCACCCCGAGTTCACCTTCACGCGCACGCCGGTGCCGGCTGCCAACGTGCTGGGCCAGGTCGGGGAGGGGTTCACGCTGACCAACGAGTGGTTCATCGAGGAGCGGGTGCACATCGCCGCCCGGTGCGTGGGGGCGTGCAGCCGGCTGATCGAGCTCGGCACCGAATGGGCGTTGGAGCGCGAGCAGTTCGGCGGGCGCATCTTCGACCATCAGGCGGTGTCCTTCGCGCTGGCCGACTGTGCCGCCGAGACCGCCGCCGCGCGCCTGCTCACCTACCAGGTGGGCTGGCTGTACGACACCGGAGCCGACCGCAAGCTGGTGCACCACAAGGCCTCCATGGCCAAGCTGATCGCCTCCGAGACGGCCGGCCGGGTCGCAGATCGGGTGCTGCAGATCTTCGGCGGCCGCGGCTACATGCGCGAGAACCCGGTCGAGCGGCTGTGGCGGGAGCTGCGCGTCGACCGCATCTGGGAGGGCACGTCAGAGATCCAGCGGCTGGTGATCGCCCGCGGGCTGGAGCGCCGCGGAGTGGAACGCCTGCTCGACTAGGCCGCGAGGGCCAGCGAGCGCTCGTGCGCGTGCAGTACCAGTGTGTCGTCGATCCGGTCGAGCACGCGTTCCGCGTTGCGGTCGCCTGAGGGCGCCGGCGAACAGCGGGCTGGTGGCACCGTCACAGATCAGCCGGCGCACCAGCACCATGCCCTCGGGCGTGACCATCTGATCGTCCGAGCGGAGTACCGTCGCGATTGCCTCGAGCCGAGGCGCGAACTCACGCACCACCGGGCGATTCAGCGGCAGCGGAGACGGCAGGCCGGCGTTGGTGGTCTCCAGAAAGCGGTCGATGCCGTCGGCGTACAGGCGGCGGCGCTTGCGCGAAACCAGGCCGGCCGCGTGTTTCTTGACGGCGTCGCCGCCGACGTGGCGAAATCGCGTCAACACGATCGCGTCGTACACATCCGATCGCTGCGTCCAATACGTGTAGACCACGGCCAACGCCACCAGCGCGCCCAGAGCAGAGGTCGCGACCAGCGCCTCGGCCATACGGAAGCTGAAGGCGTCGAACACCAGTCGGGCGATGGCTGCGACCACGGTCAGGGTGATCAGTGCGGCTGCGGCCGTCCACGCCGTGTTGAGGCGCTCATTGACGCTGCTGAGAGCATGTGTCAGGTCGAAGGGGGTCATACGAAGCTCTCCCCATTCATCGCCGCTCGCCCGGCGGCGCTTGAGTCACAAGTAGCGAAATACCTCAGACCGGTGAGACCCAAACGCCGGGGTGAATAACGGTGCCAGGCACCGTTATTCACCTCGCAGCGGGAAGTGGAGACGAGGCCGCTTCAGATGAAGCGGCCTCGTCTACAAGCTGTCCGGTGGGCCGCCGGACAACGTGTCTCCTCCGGTGGGTCCAGTACCGGCTGCCGCACAGTTCGTGTGGCTGGAGACATTGCAAGCCTCTGGCGGGCGAGTCTACTCCAATTTCTGGAAGCTTTGGCTTGCCGTAAGGTGTCGCAGTGTTTCGCCAAACCGACACCCTCAGGGTCGTGCCCGCGCTCGTCCCTGTGGCCGCCGGCGTATGGCTTGCATTCCAAGGCGGCGGCTACGCGGTCGACGGCTGGGGCGTGGCGGGGGTGGCCTGCCTGATGGCGTTCGTGGCGGCGGTGGTGATCGGCCCCGGTCGAAACCTCTCGCCGTGGCAGGTGTCGGCGCCGGTGGCGCTGGTGGCGCTTGGCTGCCTCGGTCTGATCTCGATCACCTGGGCGGCCTGGCCCCAGGCGGCCCTGGTCGAATCCGGTCGCACACTCGTGTACGCCGCCGTGATGGCAACGGCGGTGATCGCCGCCGCCGACGAGCGGTCGCGCCGGTGGTTGATGCTGGCGGTGGGTGCCGGCGCGGCCTTGGTCGCCACCGTGCTCGCCCTGCGGATGATGTTGGAGGGCGACCCCGGATCGCTGTTCGGGCTGGGCCGGCTGGTGGGATCGATCGGCTACGGCGGCGGGATTGCGGCCGTGGCCGCCATCGGTACCTGGCCGCTGGCGGCGGTTGCGTGCGACCAGGGTCACCGGTTGCCGCTGCGCGCGGCCACAGCCGCGGGTGCCGGGGCGACCGCGGCGATCGTGATCCCGACCGAGGCGCGGGCCGCACTGGTCGCACTGGTGATCTCGGGGCTCGTGTTCATCGCCGTCTCGCCCCGAGGGCTGGCAGGATCCTGGCTGGCAGTGGCGATCGCCGCCGCGATTGCTGCAGACTGGGACGCGCTCAACGGCGCCTTCCCGGCGGCCACCACCGCCCAGATCCACGCGACCGGCCGGGCGGTGATCGTGGTCGCCGCAGCAGGCCTGGTAGCGGTGCTGGTGACGAGGGTGTGCGAGCGATGGCTGGCCGGACGGGTGGCCGGTTCAGCGGTCTCGTGGATCACGGCGCTGGTGTTGGTCGTCGTGGTCGTCGCGGCCGGTGCGCAGCTGCTGCGCTCCGACACCAAGCCCGAGGTGTGGCTGCGGCACCAGTGGCATGCGTTTGTGTACGAGGGCAACCCGACCGGTGCCGACAGCCGTTTCGATTCGGTCGGCGGCGGCCGGTTTGACCTCTGGCGGGTGGCGGTGATCACGTTTCACCAGCGGCCGATCGACGGCGTCGGCGGCGGCAGCTTCGGTGAGGCCTACGATCGGCTGGGGCGATCTGCCGCCCAGCCGCGGCAGGCACACAGCGAGCCGCTCGAGCAGCTTGCGACTCTGGGTCTGGCAGGCGGGCTGCTGCTGGTCGCAGGTGTGGGGCTGCCGCTGGCAGCGGCGGTGGTGCTGCGCACCTCCGAGCAGGACAGCTCCGAGCACATGCTGGCCGCGGGGCTGGCCGCGGGTATCGCCTACCTCTGCGTCCACATGTCGCTGGACTGGGTGTGGCATCTGACCGCGGTGGCTTTGCCTGCGATGGTGCTGTGCGGTGTCGCTCTGGCGGGCCTCGCGCCGGCCGAGGATCGCGAGCGGCGAAGGATCGTGTCTGCTGTCGTGATCGCTGCCGCGGTGGCTGTCGCGCTGGTGGTGGTCGCTCCCGCAGCGATCGCCCAGCACTACCTCACCGCCTCACTGACCGCTCCGCTCGCCCAGGCGCTCGACGACGCCGACCGGGCGGCACAGTTCGATCGCCTGTCGAGTCGGCCGGCGCTCGCACGCGCCCGGGCGGAGCTGGCCGCCGGTGACGCTCAGGCGGCGCTCGCCGATGCCCGCCTGGCGGTCGCTACCGAGCCACGCTTCTGGGTCGGATGGCAGGTCGAGTACCTGGCGGCCTCGCGCGCCGGCGACCTGGTCACGGCCCGCATGGCGCTGCGTCGTGCGCGACTGCTGGCACCGCACTCCCCGCTCAGGCTGCGGGTGGTCGTGCCGCCGTTCTCATGAGCCGCCGGAGGGCTCTGCGGCCCACCGCTCGAGGCCCTCGATCTGCCACGGCAACGGCTTGAACACGGGATTGGCAGCCACGGCTCGATCGACCGCTTCGGCTGCACTCAGGCGCTCGCTGCGCGCGACGATGGCGGCGCAAACAGTGGCCGATCGCTCGCGCCCCCCACGGCAGTGGACGTACACGGTGGCGCCGGTCGCGGCCACGGTCACCGCCCGGTCGAGCACCTCGTCCGGCACCGTCGCCCCGTCCGTCACCGCCAACCGGTGCTCGACGATGCCCGCCTGACCGTACTGGGCATCAATCAGATCGCGCTCGCCGTCCCAGTATTCGCGATCCTCGCAGAGGTTGATGACAGCGGTCACGCCCTCGTCGGAAAGCGCCCGGACGTGACGTTCGGTGTAGGGCATGGGACCACCCAGCAAGGTGTCCGAGAGTCGTGCGAAGGCCAGCCGTGACATCGCCGGATCCTATCGACCCGGGTCAGTCGTGTCGCAGCTCGTCGGTCATCTGCACCGCCGCCACCGCGCGCTGGTCGAGCTGGTCGCGATACCGCAGCTCGAGTTCACGGGCGAGTCGCCGTTCACGGCGCCGCTCACGGATTTTCCGGATCATCGTGCCCACCCCACAAGTGTGCCTGGACCCACTTCGGAATTCCAGATGTTTGCAGGAATTTTCCACATACTTCTCAGGGTGTTCACCGGTCGGCGGAAGCCGCATACACTGCCGCGGTGGATCTCGACGGTATTCATCAGATGTCGGTGGAGATGGCCCGGAGCTGCGGTGCGCTCTTGCTCGAGCGCTTCCGCGGGCCGGTGAGCGGCCTGGACACCAAGTCGACGCCGATCGATCTGGTCTCCGACGCCGACCGCGATTCGGAGGCGCTGCTGCTCGAGACGCTCGCACGTGAGCGGCCCGAGGACGCTGTGCTGGCCGAGGAATCAGGTGAGGAGCGGGGCAGCTCGGGCCTTCGCTGGGTGCTGGATCCGCTCGACGGCACCACCAACTACCTCTACGGCGTGCCCGTGTGGGCGGTATCGATCGCGGTTGAAGACGCTGACGGCTGGCTCTCGGCAGTGGTGTACGACCCCTGTCGAGACGAGATGTTTGCGGCCACTCGCGGGGGCGGGGCCACCCTCAACGGCCGGCCGATCGGAGTGTCAGACGCGGTTCTGCCCGAGCGGGCGCTGATCGCCACCGGTTTCTCGTACGGCGCGGAGGCGCGATTGGTGCAGGCCCGGGCGGTGGACTTCCTGCTCACGCGCGTGCGCGACGTGCGCCGCGGCGGTTCGGCGGCACTGGATCTCGCGTGGGTGGCCGCGGGACGGCTGGACGGCTTCTACGAGGTGCCGCTGAAGCTGTGGGACCGAGCCGCCGGTGAGCTGTTGGTGACCGAGGCGGGGGGATCGGTCTCGCCGCTCGAACCGATCGTGGAGTCCAGCGACTCGGGGGTGGTGGCCTCGGCTCCGGATCTGCATCGACCGCTCGAGGCCTTGGTGGCGACTGCACTGATCTCGCCCGCTTGAGGAAAATACAGTAGACTGCGTTTCGACTGCTGGTGTCGCCGAGGGTCGGCGCCCAAAAAGCCCGCAGCCACACCAGACCACATGACACTTCGCTTCGAGGCTGACCTTGAAGCGGCCGCCGAATCCGCAGCTGCATGGAGTGGCGAGCCGTTTCTGCACGATGGTGAGGATGCCGCCGTCGCTCTCGCGACGGACACGGTACGTCGAGCCGCGCTCGAAGCCGCCCTCGAGCAGATCAACGTCGGTGCGCTGTATCCGAGCTTCGAATGGCGGCGCGACTACGCGCTCGTGCTGGGCCTGGAGCGGGTGCTGTCGGAGTCCCAGCCGAAGCTCGCTTCGGGCACGACGCTGCGCCGTCACCAGGTGGACGCGCTGGCGGGACAGCTGGCCGCCCTGATCGGCGATTTGCAGCGGGTTGAGCCCGACGAGAACGGCGTCGAGGATGACGACGACGACGAGGAGACCGGCGAGATCGAACTCGCTGAGGTGGTCGAGGACGACGACGAGTTCGAGGACGACGACGAGTTCGAGGACGACGAGGACGACGACGAGTTCGAGGACGACGAGGACGACGACGGCGACGAGGACGAGCCCGAGAGCGGAGTCCAGCTGGTGGCAGCGGATCCTGCAGTGGTCGCGCTGGACGACGTCGACGAGGAGCTCAACGGTGACGAACCGCCGCCTCCGGATCCCGGCGCACGCCGCCGCTACCGGTTCAAGCACCCGACCGCGTCGGGCAAGACGATCGCCGCGGCCGGATTCGTGGAAGCCGCCCGCTCCACCGGTGTGCTGATCCTCACCCACCGCCGGCTGCTGGTCGACCAGTTCACCCGCGACCTGACCAAGGAGGGGTACGGCGACCGCTTGACGCCGCCGATCCTGCGCGGCGAGCCCCAGCCAGAGACCCAGCCACTGACGATCAACACCTACTCGTGGTTCATCAAGCACTCCGGCGACCTGCGTACCGACGTCTACGGCGTGGTTGTCTGCGACGAGGCCCACACCGCTCTGGGCGAGAAGACCGCCGCCACCATCCGAGCCTTCAACGAGCCGGTCTACATCGGCATGACCGCCACCGACCAGCTGCTGCAAAAGCACGTGGCGGACGTGTTCCCGGCCGAGGTCGCCGACTTTCCGCTGGGTGAGGCCGTCCGCCGAGGAGTGGTGTCGCCGCTTCGATGCGTGCGCGTACGGCCGATCGCCTCGGTGCGAAACGTGGACATCGTGGGCGGAGACTTCGACCAGGGCCAGCTGGCCGCGGCCCTCGACCTCGATCCCCTCAACCTGGCCGCCGCCGACTTGTACCAGAGCCGGTTCGGCGACACCCCCGGGATCGTGTACGCCGCCGGTGTCGAGCACGCCGGCCGGGTGGCTGCCGCGATGCGTGCGATCGGCATGAAGGCTGCCGCCGTCTCCGGCCGCACGCCTCCCCGCGAGCTGGCCGAGACGCTGGCCGCCTACGACCGCGGAGACATCGACGTGCTGGTCAACGCCCAGCTGCTGGCCGAGGGCTGGAACGCGCCCCGAGCGACGGTGTGCATGCACCTGGCGCCGACCGCGAGCCGCCGCGTCTACCAGCAGCGGGTCGGTCGGATCATGCGGCTGCACCGCCGCAAGGAAGCCGGCATCGTGGTCGACTTCGCCGAGGCCGGAGCACCTCACACCGAGCGCACCGTGACCCTGCATTCGCTTCTGAACGTCGACGCCTACCGGCCTGGGGGGCTGGTCACGCCGCCGCCCAATCGTCGCCGCCGGCGGCGTAAACCGGCCAAGCCGATCATCAAAGAGCAGGCCTGGATCGTCCCGGTTTCCGACGATCCCGAGCGCAGGATCGCCGTCATCGCAAGTCAGTGGAAGCTGGTGGATGCCTCCAAGCTGGCCCTGGACGAGCAGCGTGCCTGGGCGGTGGTCGCCGCTCGGTCGGTGACTCCCTCGGACGTGAATAACCTGGCCGAGCGGATCGCTGCGCTCCAGCCCGAGTCGCGCGAACTCTTCCTGTACACCTGCTCGGCCGAGAATCGCCACCGCCGGCTGCGGCTGACTGCGCTGGGGGATCTGGCTGCGCAGCGCCCCAGCCAGACCACGTTTGCGATGGCCTGCCGGCTGGTCGAGGCGGCCCCGACCTGGCAGCAGGATCGAGGGCAGGGGGCGCGGGTGTTGCTGCTGGCCATGGGCGACGGCAAGATCGAGGCGCCGGCCGATCGGATCGTGTCATGGACGTGGCAGCTGGCGCGTGCCGCGCGCGACCACCAATACCGCTTCGCCGGGTCGCACATCACCGACGGACGCAGCCTGCTGGGCGCGCTCGCCGGTGCCGGCTCGGAGCACGCCCACGCCGAGGCGGCGGTACGTCTGGCCCAGATCGCCCGGGCGGCGCCGCTGGAGGCCGGCGCAGCGCTGCTTGCGGTCGCCTCTCCCCGCCGCGGCTCTGCCGCCGAGCGGATGGTGGAGCTCACCCGCCAGGAGCTGTCCAAGGATCCACAGCGGCTTGCGGCCGCGCTCGGTTCCAACATTCCCGCGCCGATGCCGCGGGCGAAGTCGGGCAAGCGGTCGAAGCGAAAGGCGGAGGCCGAGCGCGCCCAGACGGTCTCGTTCAACGGCGCGGTGGTCGGATCCACGCCGCCCGCAGTACCGATCAGCAAGGCCGAATCGGGGCTCGAGATCGAGATCGCGCCGGCAGTCGCGGTGCGCCTGCGCGACGACGCCGACGCCGTGGTGGTGGAGCGGCTGGGCTCCGACCAGCCGATCCGGTGGCGCCTGAACGGCGGCGAGGAGCGGTACGCAACCGCGATCGAGGTGCGCGCCGCCGCGGCCGAGAAGGAGCCGCTGCAGGTGTCCGTGGCCAAGCTCTTGAACGAGCCCGACAAGAGCGACCGGATCGCCCGGATCGACGTCGACGGTGCCGGCCTGGGACTGCCGCTGACCACCGAAGAGGCGACGGTGCTGGCCGATGACGCCGCCCGCAGGGTGCTGGCCCAGCTCAAGGGCGCGGGTGTGAGAGGCAGGGTGCGGGTTGAGTTCGAGGTGACCGCGCCCGACGGCAAGGTCACCCGCGACTCACGGCCCGGGGCGGTGCGAAAGATTGCCCGAGGTGAGCCGGTGGGGGTTTCTGCCGACCGTCGTGACCGTCGGAGGCGCAGCCGTGGGAGGGGCCGAAAGCGACCGCTGGAAGAGGGCGCGGCGGCCTCCGAGAACGGCGCCACAGCCGCTGCCGAAGCGCCCAAACCCGACGCGGCCGGTACCCCCGAAATTTTGTAGTTTGCAACTCACGGCACGCTCGCTACACTTTCCGGCTGTGACCCGATGAGCGGGCCATGAACGTGCAAGGTTCGTGAGGTGCGGTCCTGCGTCGTTCTCATCCCCGACCAGGAGTGCTCCATGGCAACTGGCACAGTCAAGTGGTTCTCGCAGGCGAAGGGCTTTGGCTTCATTCAGCCCGACGACGGTGGGGCCGATCTGTTTATCCACTTCTCGAACATCGCGGGCGCAGGATTCCGCAACCTCGAGGAGGGCCAGAAGGTCGAGTACGAGGCCCAGGAAGGCCGTAAGGGAATGGAAGCCACCAACGTCAGCGTGGTCGGCTAGCCGAGGACTCTGTGGTCAAGGAAGAGACTATTGAGGTAGAGGGCGAGGTCACAGAAGCCCTGCCCAACACGATGTTTCGTGTCCAGCTCGACAACGGCCATTCGGTGCTCGGACACATCTCCGGCAAGATGCGGCGCTACTACATCCGGATTCTGCCCGGCGATCGGGTGAAGGTGGAGCTCTCCCCGTACGACCTCACCCGCGGTCGCATCACCTATCGCTTCAAGTAGCCGGCGCCGCCACCGCCGCCAGCGCCTCGGACTGCCTGCGGGCGATGAGGTCGTCGAGCCCTGCGCGATCGCCGTCGCGCAGCAGCACGATCGGGTCGGGGGTGCCGTTGACGATGCCCTCGAAGAACCGCTTGCGATCGTCGTAGGTGGGCAGCTGTGACTTCGCCCATCCCGCGCACGTCGTTGAGGATGCCCGGCAAGCTCGGCGTGGGAGGGACCGTACAGCTCGGCGATCTCACGCTTCATCCGCTTGGCCAGCGCCGGGCTGGCTCCCGCGGTCGAGATCGCGATGGCGATCGGTCCGGTGCGGACGATCGCCGGCAGGATGAAACTGCACAGCGGCGGCACATCCACCACGTTGCAGAGCATCGAGCGGGCCTCGGCCTGTTCGAACACCGCCACGTTCACGTCGGTCGACGAGGTGGCCGCGATCGCCAGGAAGTGGCCCTCGAGGTCGCCGGTCTGGAACGGCCGCTTGGTCAGCTCGATGTCGCCGGAGGCGGCCAGCTGCTCGATCTCGGAGATCACGTCGGGCGCGATCACGTGCACGCGGGCATCGCATGCGAGCAGGCCTTCGACCTTCTCCAAGGCGACTGATCCGGCTCCCACCACCAGGCAGCGGCGGTCGGTCAGCTTCAGGCAGGCGACATAGAAGGTGGTATCCAGCATGTCGGCCACGCAGCGTTGATCACACACTGCCAGCCGGTGTTGACAGACGCACGGTTTTCCGAGATAGGCCTGTGCGGGCATGGACACAATGGTAATCACTCGGTCGCGGAAAACCGCCGGACCGATAAGATCGACAGATGAACGTCCCATTCCAGCGGCATCGGCACGAGACCGTTGAGCAGTGCATGAGCCGAGAGCTGCTGACCACCGCCGAGAGCGACACCCTGATCCACGCCGCCAGCGTGATGGCCAAGCGCAGGGTGGGTGCCGTGCTGGTGACCGACGGCGATGCGCTGATCGGGATCATGACCGAGCGGGATGTGCTGCGCGCGGTGGGGTCGGGCAAAATCGACGGTACCGTGGGTGACTGGATGACCCGCGACCCGATCACCGTCGGTCCGGACGCGACTCACGGCGAGGCGGCGATGATGATGATCCACGGCGGGTTCCGCCATGTGCCGATCATCGAGTCCGGCAAGCTGGTGGGGATCGTCTCGATTCGCGATCTGCTGCTATTGCCCAACGCGACGCCGGCCGGCGCGTAGCCGGAGCTTCCGAATGCCGGCGGACTTGGAGGGGCGCACCGCGATCGTCACCGGCGGTGCTCGGGGCATCGGTGAGGCGATTGTGCAGCGGCTGGCCGAGGCCGGCTGCAACCTGGTGATCAACTGCAACACGCTCGGTGGAAGCCGCCGAGGCGCTGGCCGAAACCGTGCGCGCGGGCGGCAGTGGCGCCGAAGTGGTAGCGGGGTCGATCGCCGACCCGGGCACCGGCGAGGCGCTGGCGACGCGGGCGATGGAGGTATTCGGCCGGATCGACATCCTGGTGAACAACGCCGGGATCAATCGCGATGTGACCATCCGCAAGATGACCGACGAGGCCTTCACCGAGGTGATCGAGACCAACCTGACCGGCACCCATCGCGTCACCAAGGCGGTGCTCGATCCGATGTGTGAGGCCGGGTTCGGCCGGATCGTGAGTCTTTCCAGCTTCGTCGGCCAGCTCGGCAACTACGGGCAGTCCAACTATGCGGCCACCAAGGGCGGGCTGATCGCCTGGACAAAGACGGTCGCCTATGAGGTGGCCCGCTACGGGGTCACGGTCAACTGCATCTGCCCGGGGTTCACCGAAACCGACATGCTGCGCGGCGTCTCCGACGACGTGCGCGAGAAGCTGCGGGCGCGCATACCGCTGGGTCGGTTCGGCACCTCTGACGAGGTCGCGCAGGCGGCGGTGTACCTGGTGCGCGACGGCGATTACATCACCGGCAGCTGTCTCAACATCAACGGCGGGATCTTCATGTGAGCATCGCGGCTGGGTGAATCCGGCGAGCGCGAGTTTGCCGTCACCGATGCCGTTTTGGAGCACTTCGCCGAGGCCTGCGGCGATCGCAACCCGCTCCACTTCGACGACGACTATGCGGCCGGCACACGGTTCGGCGGCCGGATCGCCCACGGCATGCTGACCGCCGGCTTCATCTCCTCCGTGTTGGCCAACGATCTGCCCGGCCCGGGAACGGTGTATCTGGGCCAGGAGATTGCATTCAAGGCACCCGTTCGCCCTGGGGACACCGTACGTGTGCGAGTCGAACTGGTCGAGGTGAGCGAGCGCGGCCGAGCGGTTTTTGCCACAACGGCATGGGTGGGGGAGACGTTGGTTGCCGACGGGCGGGCGACCGTCCTTCTGCCCCGCATGTAGAGAAGCGTTTGCGACAGCCGCCGCTCGTTAGGTAACTCAGCTTCGCAAGTTACCTAACCTTCACGTTGTGTATATAAAGATGGTTACGGTTTCTGGCGGCTTGCTAATGGCTGTGCTATGGTCGCGGCCGGGAGGGATCAGTGTTGTTTGCTGGCACAGCCGAACGCAGGTCGGTTTGGCGCTGTGAGGTCGTGGCTCTGTCGACACTGTGACGTCACGGCGCGGGTGAGTCAAGAACGCTTTCAAGGCCCTCCGCCCGGTGACACCGCGCACACTGGTTCAGCCCGGTGGTGACCCGGGTCGCACCATGTGCTGTCCGGGCGACCCCAGGGAGAATCCGCCGCCATGTGGGCATAAGCCGCCGCGGTGTGAGCATAAGGATTCATGTCATCACAAGCGCTGTGATCCGAAGTGTCATCACAAGAGGTGTCATCATCAGAAGAAGTGTCACTCCAAGCCCATCGTGTTATGGGTCGGGGAGGCCATTTGCCGGTCAGGACTGCGCAGCGCCCCTCGACGCGATAGGCTTGGTGCGTGCGCAGCGGAATTTTCACGGTGCCGGCACCCACCAACGAACCGGTGCTGACCTATGCCCCCGGTTCCCCCGAGCGAACCAGTTTGAAGGTGCGCCTGGACGAGATGGCGGCCGCGCCCATCGAGATCCCGCTGGTGATCGGCGGCCAGGAGGTGCGCACCGGCGTGACCGGCACGGTGGTGATGCCCCACGACCACCAGCACGTGCTTGCCACCTACCATCAGGGCGGAGAAGCCGAGGTGCTGAGCGCGATTGCGGCAGCCGCGGACGCCCGCCGAGAGTGGGCTGCGGCCGGGTGGGAGCAGCGGGCCGCCGTGTTCCTGCGGGCGGCTGATCTGCTGGCCGGTCCGTGGCGCGACACGCTCAACGCCGCCACCATGCTGGGGCAGTCGAAGACCGTGTTTCAGGCCGAGATCGACGCCGCCTGCGAGCTGGCCGACTTCTGGCGCTTCAACGTCGCCTACATGGAGCGGCTGATGAGCGAGCAGCCGATCTCATCGCCGGGAGTGTGGAATCAGGTCGAGTACCGGCCGTTGGAGGGATTCGTGTTCGCGGTGGCGCCGTTCAACTTCACCGCCATCGCCGGCAACCTGCCCACGGCCCCGGCCATGATGGGAAACACGGTGCTGCTCAAGCCGGCGTCGTCGGCGGTGCTTTCGGCTCACTACCTGGTCAAGCTGCTGGAGCAGGCGGGGATGCCGCCGGGGGTCGTCAACCTCGTGCTCGGCTCGGGCCGTGACATCGGCGACCCGGTGCTGGCCCATCCCGATTTCGCCGGCATCCATTTCACCGGGTCGACGGCGGTGTTCCACGGGATGTGGCGCACCATCGGCCAAAACATCGACCGGTATCGCAGCTACCCGCGAATCGTGGGTGAGACCGGCGGCAAGGACTTCATCTTCGCGCACCCGTCGGCCGATCCCGACGCGGTGGCCACGGCGATCATTCGTGGTGGCTTCGAGTACCAGGGACAGAAGTGCTCGGCCTGCTCGCGGGTGTACGCGCCATCCAACCTGTGGCCGGAGATCCGAGCTCGGCTCGAGCGCGAGGTGGCCGAGATCGCGGTCGGCGACGTGCGCGACTTCCGCAACTTCATGGGCGCCGTGATCGATGCGAGCGCATTTGAGACGCACAAGCAGGCGATCGAGGCGGCTCGGGCAGCGGCGGATGCGGACGTGCTGGTAGGCGGCGAGGTCGACGACTCGCAGCGGGTATTTCGTGCGCCCGACGGTGATCACCACGACCGATCCGACCTACGACACGATGCAGCGAGAGCTGTTCGGTCCGGTGGTGACGGTGTACGAGTACGGCGAGCAGCGGGTCGACGAGACGCTCGCTCTGTGCGACTCGACGTCGCCGTATGCGCTCACCGGTGCCATCTTCGCCACCGACCGAGCCGCGGTCGAGCACGCGGCCGACGCGCTTCGAAATGCCGCCGGCAACTTCTACATCAACGACAAGCCGACCGGTGCGGTGGTCGGCCAGCAGCCGTTCGGAGGTGCCCGTGCCTCGGGTACCAACGACAAGGCCGGGTCGCTGTGGAACCTGATCCGGTGGACCAGCCCGCGCACGATCAAGGAGACGTTCGTGCCTGCGACCGACTACCGGTATCCGTTCATGGAGGCAGAGTGAGCGAGGACGAGGCCCGCGCCGCCGTGGAAGCCCTGGTGGGGCGCGACGACGTGTTTGCCGAGAGCCAGGACGGCGAGCGCTATCGGGTCACCGTGGAACGCGTGGAGGGCGGGGCGATGACGGTGCTTGCCCCGCGCATGAAGGTCGGCTCGATGGATACGTTGACGCTGCGATTTCCCCACGGCAGCCAGATCTGGCAGGCCGCCTACGGTTTCGGCTCGGCCGACTATCACAGCGATGAGCTGGCTCGGGTCGAGCTGGAGCTGCGCGCGATCGAGCCGGTCGCCTCCGGCGAGCGGGCTGAGCGCACTGCCCAGCACGCGCTCGGCAAGCTGCGCGTGATCGAAGCCAAACACGTGCTGCCGCGAAACGAGTATCCGGTGACGGTCGAGGACACCTCCGAGACCGGCCTGCGGTTCTCGTGCGACTTCGATGTGGCTGTGGGCGACGATTTCACCGTCACCGTCAACCTGGACGAGGGCCTGCCGATGCACGTGCGTGCGGTCGCGGTTGAGGTCGAGCCGGCGGCATTCGGGCGAAAAGTGGTTCGCGCGAAGATCGAATTCCCCAGTTGACGTTTTAGCCGGAGAGATCCCGTGCCGATACACCGGGCACGTGAGTGGCAGCGACCGCAGAGAATTCCATCGTGTCCACGCCCGTGTCCTGATCTCGTGCCTGACGATCGATGCGGACGGTAGCCCGCGCCTGCTCAACGTTCGTCCCGCCGATCTCTCGGCCGGGGGCATGTCAGTTGTGGCCGATAGCCTGCTCGAGCTGAACCAGCGCATGCGCCTGAGCGTGCAGGTGGGAGATCCGCCCGAGCAGCTCAAGCTGGACGCTGTCGTCTCTCGGATCGAGCCGCTTCAGGGCGGCCGGTACGTGTGTGGCCTGAAGTTTCGCGATCTCGACCCCGATCGCGAGCGGCGCCTGGTGCAGGCGGTGTTTGCGCACGAGCAGGAGAACGTCGCCCGTCACCGCCACGCTCGCATGACCGTGTGGGAGGCGGTCACGATCTCGACGGCGGACGGCGTCGAGTCGACCGGTCGCGCGCTCGCGCTCTCGCCCGACGACCTGCGAATCGTGACTCGCACGAAGATCGAGCGAAATGATCGGGTACGGGTCGCGATGGAGGTCTCCGAACTGAGCCTGGTGCTGGACGCGGTGGTCGTGGCTCGCGAGGTCGACACCGATTCGCTGGGTGTGCGCTCCTGCACCCTGGAGTTCGACGAGCTCGACCGCGTCACCCGCGCCACCATCCTCCGCCACGTGATGGAACAAGAGCGCCGCGACCTCTCGCGCTGAATAATTGGTGCCAGGCACCAATTATTCACTCAAGGCGTCGGTGGTGAATAACGGTGCCAGGCACCGCTATTCACCAAGTAGCATGGCGGCATGCAAATCGGGGTAATCGGGTTGGGGACGATGGGTGCGCCGATGGCTCGGCACCTGCTCGAGGCCGGCCATCAGGTGAGGGTGCACAACCGCACCCGCGAGCGCGAGCTGCCGCTGGCCGAGCTCGGTGCCACGCGGTGTGAGTCACCTGCTGCGGCGGCGCGTGACGCCGATGCGGTGCTCACCTGCGTGTCTGACTCCCCCGATCTGGAGCAGGTGCTGTTCGGGTCGGGCGGTATCGCCGAGACGATCCCGGAGGGCGCGATCGCGGTCGACTGCTCGACTGTCTCACCCGCCGTCACCGCCCAGCTGGCGGCTCGGCTGGCCGAGCAGGGCGTGGGCATGGTGGACGCACCCGTCTCCGGCGGATCGGAAGGGGCCGAGCGAGGCACGCTGACGGTGTTCGCCGGTGGCGATCCTGACCACGTTCGGCGCGCGACGCCGCTGCTCGAGGCCTTCTCCAGCCGGATAACACACCTCGGCCCGCCCGGAGCCGGGCAGCTGGGCAAGGCCGTCAACCAGGTGATGATCGCGGGAACGTACGCCGGCGTGGCCGAAGGCATCGCCTTGGCCGAGAGCGCCGGGCTGCCGCTGGACGAGCTGGTGGAAGCCCTCTCCGGCGGTGCCGCCGGATCGTGGGTGCTCACCAACCGCTCCGGCAACATGATCCGAGACGACTATCCGCTGGGATTCAAGCTCGCCCTCCACCGCAAGGATCTGGGCATCGCTCTGGATGAGGCCGGGCGGGTCGGACTCGACCTCGAGATCTCCTAGCTGGTCGCAGGCCAAGAGGACGCGCTGATCGGCCGAAGGCTTCGGCGATGAGGACGTCAGCGCGCTGGCACGGGCGGCCAAGCGCGGCGGGACGTCAGCTTCCGACTGAGGCGACCACCGGCTCCAACTCGAACTGGAGCATCTCGGCTGCCTCGTCGAACCGCCGGCACACGGCGTCGCGATCGGCGGCTGCCAGCGCCACCACCGCCAGTCGGTGGCTGGCGGTGTCGTCGTCGTTCTCCGACAGCCGATGCCCGGGACGCACCAGGATCTCGACGTGGGCGTGGCCGAACCGGCGGGTGACCTCGGTCGGGTCGGGAACCGATCGCACCACCGCGTCGGAGTAGGTGCGAAGCACGAAGCTCGACGCCACCAGGTCGGTACGGGCCGGCGGCAGCTCGGGCACCCCACCGGTCACCAAGGCCAGCTGCAGCTCGTAGGTCGAGACACCGTGCACCGCTTTCACCAGCGGTGCGAACTGGGATGCCATGCGCCCGTTGACCTCGACGATATGGACGTCGCCGTCAGGCCTCACGAAGAACTCGATGTTGAAGACCGAGTCGTCGAAGTCGAGCGCCGGCATCAGCCGTCCGGCGACGTCGTGTATCCGAGCGACCGCCGATGCCGGCAGGGCGGTGGGATACTCGAATCGCAGGAAGCTGATGCCGTTGGGATGCATGACGGCGTCGGTGATTCCGATCGGCGTCATCACTCCGCGGTGCATGAACCCCTCGAATGTCACGAGCGTGCCGGTCAGGAGCTGCTCTGCGATCAGCTGTCGAAACGACCGGCCGGTGAGGGCCGAGTCGTAGGCGGTGATCGCCTCCAGCCGCTCTCGGGCCTCCTCCAGAACGTCGGAGAACTCCTGATCGTTGCGCACGGTGTAGGCCAGCTGTGACAGGTGCGCGCTGACCGGCTTGACGAAGAATGGGTAGGGCAGCGGAGCCTTGGCAGGCGGATTGTCCGGGTCGATCGCAGCGAACTGCGGCGTGGCCTCAGGCACCGTCTCGGCTTGGATCAAGCGGCATGTGAGCTTGTCGTGGCAGCGCAGAAACGCGCTGGGAGACGCTCCCGGGAGGGCCAGCCGGTCGGCGATTACCGTGGCCAGGTGACCGGTGGCGTCGCTGGAACCGAGCATTCCCTGCACCTGCGGCGCCTCGCTGACGATCTCATCGGCAAACCTGCCGGGGTCGAAGCCTGGACTGGTGACCGGAGCGCCGGCAAGGCGCAGCCCGTACCGCGAAAGAATCCGATCGTCCGCCAGATTCAGCCGGTCACGTTGCCCGGGACAGATGATGAGTGCGGTTGGCATCTCGGGATTTGTCTCGCTTCGGTCGGGATTGTTACTGATAACAGTTCCCGGCGCCAGGGCTGAGCTAACGCCGCAGATGATTTAGCCCCACACCTTGCCCGCCACGCGCGCCAGCAGCTCGAGCTTGGCGCGCTGCGCATCAGGGGTGATCGCGTTCCCGATCACCGAGGTGGCAAACCCGCATTGGGGGCTGATCGCGAGTCGTTCCAGATCGACGTGGCGGGCGGCCTCGCGGATCCGTGTCTCGATCTCGCGCTCGTCCTCCAGGCGGGAGGATTTGGTGGTGACCAGGCCCAGCACCACCATCCGGTCGTCGGGCACCTCGCTGAGCGGCTGGAAGGTGCCTGATCGCTCGTCGTCGTACTCCAGCAACAGCCGGTCGGCATGCACTCCGCGAAACACCTGCCGGGCGATCGGCTCGTAGCCGCCGGACACCAGCCAGCGGCTGCCCTGGTTGCCGCGGCACAGGTGGAACCCGAAGGTGACGTCCGGGATGGCCGTCGATGACCGCGTTATCGAGCTCGATGCCGTGGTCGAGCCAGCGCTCCACCGTCCATCCACGGCTCTCGTAGAAGGCGCGGGTGTCAGGGTCGATCAGCAGCGGGTAGTGCGGTGCGTCGAGCTGAATGTAGGTGCAGCCCAGCCGTGCCAGCTCGTCGATCTCGTCGCGGGTGATCGCGACCACGTCGGCCAGGAAGTCGTCCAAGGTGGGGTAGGCGTCGGTGCTGACATCCGGCGACCACAGGTTGGCGTACAGGCTGGGACTGGTGAGCGTAACCTTGGGCACAGCGCGGCTCGCCCGGGAGCGCAGGTAGACGAAGTCCTCCGAGGCCAGGTGGCGGCGGCGCCGCAGCTTCTCCCGCACTCCCAGCGCGGGCGGGCGTTCGGTCGCGCGGTCGCCGACCTCGTCACCGTGCCAGTCGCCCCACAGATAGGCCTCGAGTGGCACCTCCCCGAACCCGTCCACGGCTTCGGGCAGCCCCGACTGGAATGACAGGCGACGCATCTCGCCGTCGGTGACGACGCCGATCCCGGCCGTCTCCTGCATCGCCACGGCGGCGTCCACGGCGGCGTCCTCAGCTCGTTTCAGCTCGCTATCGCCGGCCTCGCCCCGTTCCCACCGCTCACGCACCTTGGCCAATGCGGGTGGGCGCAGAAGCGACCCGACAACGTCGGTGTGCGCCTCGATCATGGCGGGATCGTACCTATCCGGCGAATCCTGCGACCGTCAGCTACTAGATTACGCCCATGAGCACAATCACTGAAGAAACCCAAGTTCTGGACGGCGTCGCCAAGCAGCTTTTCATCGGCGGAGAGTGGCGCGATGCCACCGCCGGCGCCACCCTCAAAGTTGAAGATCCCGCCACCGGCGAGACGATTGCCGAAGTCGCCGACGGCACCCCCGAGGACGCTGTCGCGGCCCTCGACGCAGCGGTAGCCGCGCAGGCCGACTGGGCCCAGACGGCGCCCCGCGAGCGCGGAGAGATTCTGCGCCGCGCGTACGAGAAGCTGATCGAGCGGACTGACGCGCTGGCGCTGGTAATGACGCTCGAGATGGGCAAGCCGCTGGCCGAGTCGAAGGGTGAGATCGCCTACGCGGCCGAGTTCCTGCGCTGGTTCAGCGAGGAGGCCGTGCGCATCGACGGCCGCTTTGCGGTTGCCCCCAACGGCCAGGGGCGGCTTCTGACGATGCGCCAGCCGGTCGGTCCGTGTCTGATGATCACCCCCTGGAACTTCCCGATGGCGATGGGCACCCGCAAGCTGGGTCCCGCGATCGCGGCGGGCTGTACATCGGTTGTGAAGCCGGCGCAGCAGACGCCGCTGAGCATGCTCGCGCTGGCCCAGATTCTGGAGGAGTCGGGGCTGCCGGCGGGGGTTGTGAACGTCTTCACGAGCCGCTCGTCCAGTAAGACGATGGCCCCCCTGATCGCCGACCCGAGGCTGCGCAAGCTGTCGTTCACGGGGTCGACCGAGGTTGGCAAGAGCCTGGTCGAGGCTTCCGCCCACCAGCTGCTGCGGGTGTCGATGGAGCTTGGCGGCAATGCCCCGTTCCTGGTGTTCGACGATGCCGATGTGGACGCGGCGGTGGACGGAGCCATGATCGCTAAGATGCGAAACGGCGGCGAGGCCTGCACCTCTGCCAACCGCTTCCGCGTGCACGAGTCGGTGTCCGACGAGTTCACGGCGAAGCTCGCCCAGCGCATGTCTGCACTGAACGTCGGTCGCGGTACCGGAGAGGGCGTCCAGGTTGGGCCGCTGATCGACGCCACCCAGCGCGGCAAGGTGGCCGAGCTGGTCGAGGACGCCCGCTCGCGCGGGGCGGAAGCGGTCGTCGGCGGCACGCTGGTCGACGGTCCCGGATACTTCTACAACCCCACGGTGCTGGGCGACGTCCCCGCCGACGCAAAGCTCCTGTCCGAGGAGATCTTCGGTCCGGTGGCGCCGATCACGACGTTCTCGGATGAACGGGACGCGATCGAGTGGGCCAACGCCACCGAGTACGGCCTGGTCGCCTACGTCTTCACCCGCGACATCAAGCGGGCGTTTCGGGTGATCGAGGGCCTCGAGACCGGCATGGTCGGCCTCAACCAGGGCTTGGTGTCGAACGCTTCCGCTCCCTTCGGCGGTGTCAAGCAGTCCGGGTTCGGGCGCGAGGGTGGCCCCGAGGGCATCAACGAGTACCTGTCGACCAAATACGTCGCCATCAACCTGTGAGAGCCGTCGTCTTCACCGGTGCCGGCGGCACCGAGGTGATCGAGGTGCAGGATCGGCCGGATCCGGTGCCCAGCAAGGGAGAGGTCGTGGTGGAGTCGGTGTACGCCGGCATCAACCCGGCCGACCTCGCCCAGATGGCGGGACGCTATCCGGTGCCGCTGGGCTCTCCCGAGGACATTCCAGGGCTCGAGGTGTCGGGCACGGTGGTGGAGCTGGGCGGAGACGTCAGCCGCTGGAAGGTCGGCGATCGCGTCTTCGGCATCGTCGGAGGAGGCGGCTTGGCCGGCCGGGTGGCGGTGCACGAGCGGCACCTGGCGGCGGTACCCGACGTGCTGGACGAGCAACAGGCGGCGGCGGTGCCCGAGGCCTATGTCACTGCTCATGACGCGATCGTGACCCAGGCGGGACTGCGCATGGGAGAGCGGCTGCTGGTAAACGGCGCATCCGGCGGAGTGGGGCTGGCGGGGGTGCAGATCGGACTTGCCACCGGCGCCACGGTATTCGCCTATGCCCGCTCGGCGGAGGCCCGAGCCAAGCTCGCCGAGCTGAGAGCGATTCCGCTCGAGTCACCCGACCAGGCGACCGACATTCACGTCGTGCTGGAGCTGGTGGGGGCGCCCAACATGGAGGCCAACTTCGGCGCGATCGCGGTGCTCGGGCGGATCATCGTGGTCGGAAACGGCGCCGGGGTGGAGTTTCCGATGAACCTGCGCAAGCTGATGTCCACCCGCGGTCGTCTGATGGGGACGGTGCTGCGCGCCCGCCCGATCGAGCAGAAGGCCGAGGCGGTGCTGGCGTTCGAGCGCCAGGTGGTGCCGCAGCTGGCCTCCGGCCGCTGCACCCCGATCATCGATTCGGTCTTCGACATCGACCAAGCGGCCGACGCCTACAACCGCCTCGCCGGCCCCGGCAAGTTCGGCAAAGTCCTCGTGCGCGTCGGGTGAATAACGGTGCCAGGCACCGTTATTCACGTATGCCGTGGATGATGATGCCGCCGCCGAGGCTCAGCCGCTGAACGCGGATTCGCTCCATGCCGGCGTCTGACCACATCTGGAGCACGGCCTCCAGCGGGTAGCGCTCCCAGAACTGTTCGATGTTCGGTCCCAGGAAATGGCCGGTCTCGACCCAGCCGGGCCCAGCGAGGCGTCCGACCGTGGGCAAACCGGCGCGTGTCCAGAGCTTCCATGCCGGATACGCCGGTCCCGTCGGGACGCCGAAGTCAAGCGAGGCCATCACGCCGCCAGGGCGGATCGTGCGGGCCAGTTCGGCCAGGGTTGCGGCCGGGTCGTCGACGTAGCGCAGCAGGTAGGTATGGGTGAGCGCGTCCACGGAGCCATCCTCCAGCGGCAATGCCTCGGCCTGTGCCTCCACCAGGTCGACGATCGAGTCGAGCCCTGCGGCCGTCACCCGCTCGCGTGCGCCCGCGAGCATCTCGGCGCTCTGGTCGATGCCCGTGACATGGGCGCCGTAGCGCTCCGCGATTGCCATCGCGACCGCCCCCGTGCCGGTGGCCACGTCGGCCACATGCGCCCGGGGCGAGGTCACCGCGGGAGCCAGCTTGTCAATCAGGCGCTGGTGCCAGCGGGTGTACTCGCCGAAGCTGAGCAGGCTCGCCCACCGGTCGTAGTCCTGGGAGATGCCGGCGAACAGGTTGCGCGCATGGAGCTTGCGCTCGCTCTGGGTGGTCACTCCAACAGCCCCAGCTGGCGCAGCACCGAGACCGAGTCGGAATAGACGTCCTTGCGCTTGACCAGGCCGTCCTCGAACGGGATCACGTCCATGCCGTCCCAGGTGATCGTGCGCCCGGTGGGCGCGATCACCAGGTCGCCGCGGCGAGCCTCCTTGGCGTGGGTGGCGGTTGCCGTCCACTCCTGGACGACCAGCCCGTCGCGGTAGTACATGCGGCGTGCGGTGAAGGCGATATCGGGCCACGAATCGAAGATGGCGGCGATGTGGCCGCGCACCTCCAGGCCTTGGGCGGACTCGCCGGCGGTGTGGTTGTGGAACACCATGTCGGGCGCGTGCATCGACATGATCGTGTCCAGATCATGAGCGTTCCAGGCGTCGTTATAGCGAGCCACGGTGTGCTCGAGTGCGGATGCTGAATCAAGGGAGGTGGCCATGCCCATATCCTACGCTCGTGTCCTCGCCGCCGCTTGCTCTCGCCGTGCTCGGTCGCGGCGTTGTTGACCCCTCCGAGCCGTTGATTCTGGCCGACGACGGGGCGGTGCTGCGCGGCCGGGCAGCGTTCGAGACGATGCGCGTCTACGGCGGCGCGCCGTTTCGTCTGGACGACCATCTGGTCAGGCTCCGGAACTCCGCCGAGATCCTGCGATTGCCGCCGCCCGACACCGCCGGACTGTCCCAGCTCGCGCATGCTGCGGTCGCCGCCTCGGGGGTGCCGGACGCCGCCCTGAGAGTGGTGTGGACGCCCGGCCGCGACGACGGCGACCCGGTCGGGTTCGCGTTGGTGACGGCCATCTCCGACGGGCTCGAGCTGGAACGGGCCGCGGGCATGCGACTGGTGTCGCTGCAGCTGGCGATCGGAGCGATCGTGCGGCAGCACTCTCCGTGGCTGCTGCCGGGGGTCAAGTCGACCAGCTATGCGGTCAACATCGCCGCCCAGGAGGAGGCCCGGCGGCGCGGCGCCGACGACGCGGTGTTCCTGTCGCTCGAGGGGATCGTCCTGGAAGGGCCGACCTCGAACGTGTGGATGCTCGAGCAGGGGAAGCTGCTGACGCCGTCACTCGACCTCGGCATCCTGGCAGGCGTCACCCGGGCCACCCTGCTGGAAGCGGCGGCCGACGCGGGGATTCCCGTGGAAGAGGGGTCGTACCCGCTGACGCGGCTGGCGGAAGCCCAGGAGGTGTTCATCTCCTCCAGCGTGCGCGAGGTGATGCCGGTGATCGAAGTCGACGGTGCGCCGATCGGCGGCGGCCGGCCGGGACCGATGGCGGCCCGCATGCAGGCTGCCTTGCGCGCCGCAGCCGGCTAGCGATCAATCATCTAGAGTGTGAGATGCGGGTGATTGGTGGTTGGCCGCCGATGCCGCCGTGTGGTCTGTGGGTGTTGTACCAGCGTAGGTAGCCGGGGAGGGCTTTGGCGCGGTGTGTGCTGGTGGGGTAGATGAAGGCGTAGGCCCATTCGCGTTGGAGGATGCGGATGAACGCTTCGGCCTTGCCGTTTGTCCTGGGGGTGTAGGGCTTGGTGCGGATGTGGCGGATGCCGTTTTGGTTGAGCAGGTCGCGAAACGCGTGGGAGCGGTACCCGGCGCCGTTGTCGGTGAGGATCCGCTGGATCGGTGTGCCGCGGTGGGCGTATTCGGTGATGACTGCTTCGGTGAAGGCGGTACAGTCCTTGCCGGTTTCTGAGCGGCGTAGCTCGACCTGGGCGTGGCGTGAGTGGTCATCCACAGCGACGTGGGCGTATGACCAGCCGGCGTTTCGGCTGTTGTTTTTGCCGCCGACGATGCGTTTTCCGACGTGCCAGAAGCGGCCGAGTTTTTTGATGTCGAGGTGCACTAGAAAGCACGGTCTCCGGCACGCGGTGCCAGGCGGCCACGTACTCGCGCTGAAGCGGGTGGGTGAGCCGGCCGGCCCATGCCACCTGCACCATGTCTGGCGCCTTGGGCACGTTTCGGGGATACATCCCCGCCTCGTAGGGCAGCCGGTCGCCTTTGCGGTGGTTGCAGCGGCGGCAGGCCGAAACGACGTTGTCCCAGGCGTGCTCGCCGCCGCGGGAGAGCGGCTTTACGTGGTCGACGGTGAGATCGCGAGGCCCGCCGTCACGTCCGCAGTAGGCGCATCGCCACCCGTCTCGGCAGAACAGCACCCGGCGCACCACATTGCGTTTGACGATCGGGCGCAGCTCCACATACGCAGGCACTTGCAGGATCACCGGCAGGGCAACTCGCAGATGCTCGGAGCGATACACCACCTCGGGATCCTCGGCGATCACCTGGGCGTGGCCGCATACGACCAGCGACACGGCGCGCTCGCGCGCGACGAGAGTGGTTGGGCGCATTGTGGCATCGAGCAGCAAACAGCGGATGACACACCTCCGAGGATTCGCTCAGAAGTGTAGATGGATGGTCAGAGGGCGGCGATGACCGAGCGCCCGAGCCGATCATTCACCCGAAGTGCAACGGCCGCGGCACAAGACACCCGTGATACGTGGCCCGGCGGGCCTCGCGGGTCAGCTCCAGTGTCAGCCGCGCCCGGCGGATGAGGGCGTCGGAGCCCGCGTCGCCGTCCCGTGCCTCAGCGAATCCAAACCACCACTGAGCGGCTCCCTCAGCCTGGAGCTCACGCTCGATCCGAGAGATCGTGAAGTCGGTCGCCAGCGGCGATCCGCGCAGTGCGATCGCCACCGCACGCTCACCCACCCGTCCCACCACGTCATCAGGGCCGAGACAGCGCTGCAGCGCCGGCAGTGGGTCACAGTCGGCCGGTTCCACCTCCACCACCAAGAGCGACAGTGGCAGCCCGTCCCCCGGCGGCACCGAGAACTCCAACGGTGGAACCAGCGCGGCCGCCAGGCGGCACGCCGCGGCATCCCCTGCCGACCAGCGACGGGCCGAGCGGCTGTCACCGACGACCAGGACACGCCGCCCGTCGGGCAGCGGCAACACCATCGCCGACCGCCAGCCGCGCGTCTCCAAAAGCTCGCGGGCCTCGCCGTCCAGACCGGCGTCGGTAACTCTCCATTCGGCCGGCTCGCGGATCCACCGGCAGAACTCCACCGTGCATGCGTCGGCCCGAGGCAGCGCCCCGAGGAGCGCCGTTCCGATACCAGCGGGTTCCACACGCTGGTTATCGTCGCTCACCCGCTCGTCTGCAGCCGTGCGGGCGCTGACTCTGGTAGCTTCGCCCGCATGACCGAGGAAGCTTCCCAGCCCGCGGCGATCGTGACCGGCGGCGGTACCGGCATCGGCCGGGCGATCGCGCTGGCACTTCACCGCGACGGCTTTGGCGTGGTGATCGCCGGCCGCCGGCTGGAGCCGCTGGAGCAGACCCAAGCGCTGATCGGCGATGACTGCGTCGTGCATCAGGGCGACATCCGCGAGGACGACGTCCAGGATGCGCTGGTGGAGGTATGCATGCAGCGCTTCGGACGGATCGACGTGCTGGTGAACAACGCCGGCGGCCAGTTCGTTGCCAACGCCGAGGACATCACTCCCAACGGCTGGCGGGCTGTGCGCAGACTCAATCTGGACGCGCCGTTTGCCTTGATCCAGCGGGTCGCAGTGCGCTGGATGATTCCCAACCGCACCGGCCGGGTGATCTCGATCGTGCTCTGCCCGACACGGGGGATCGCGGGCATGGCGCACTCCTCGGCCGCCCGCGCCGGCATGGGCGCGCTCACCAACACGCTGGCGCTGGAGTGGGGCAAGCACAACGTCGGACTGGTGTGTGTCGCACCCGGTCAGATCGACTCCAGTGGGATGGAGCAGTACGGCTACGACCTGGAGGAGGTGGCCCAGCGAGTGCCGATGAAGCGGCTGGGCACATGCGAGGAGGTGGCCGACCTGGTCGCGTTCCTGGCCTCACCCCGGGCCGCATATATCAGTGGCACCACGATTGTGATCGACGGCGCATACGAGGTCACCTCGGCCTGATGTAAGGATTTCTTGATCGCTGATGCGGTCAGCCGATGATGGTGGCATACTGTGCCGCAAGCGCGACGAAGCGCCGGGTGGTTGGAATAGTGGAGCGATGTAGCTCCGGAAGCTCAATCAGAGCCTCCGGGGCTTTTTTTGTTGTTCGAGGGAGGGGAGTAGGAGATGAGCAATGCGGATCTGGTGATCGCGGGGAACACCATCTGGGTGGTGGTGGCAGCGGTGCTGGTGATGTTCATGCAGGCCGGTTTTGCATTCCTGGAGGCGGGCATGACCAGGATGAAGAACGCCGCGCATGTGGCCGGCAAGAACGTGCTGACGTTTGCACTGTGCTCGCTGGTGTACTGGGCGGTCGGGTTTGGGCTGGCGTTCGGCGACGGCAACTCGGTCATCGGAACGCACGGATTCTTCCCCAGCGTGGGGGACATGCTGGCGATCGGCGAGGCGCCGTACAGCTTCTTCACGACGATCCCGGCCAGCGCCGGCTACCTGTTCGAGGTGGTCTTCGCCGGTGTCTCGGTCGCGATCGTGTGGGGCGGCATGGCTGAGCGGGCAAAGCTTTGGGTGTACTTCGTCTTCGGGGCGATCTTCACGCTGATCTACTCGGTGGTGAGCCACTGGATCTGGGACGGCAGCGGCTGGCTGTTCGGGATGGGCATGCAGGACTTCGCCGGATCGACGGTCGTGCACTACCAGGGCGCGCTGGCTGCGCTGGCGGGCGCGATCATCCTGGGACCGCGGATCGGCCGCTTCGGC
Organism: uncultured Actinomycetes bacterium; assembly: GCA_963729195.1. Lineage (GTDB taxonomy): Bacteria > Actinomycetota > Thermoleophilia > Gaiellales > JAICJC01 > CAVPTL01. Next base: position 627,195 of record CAVSNF010000024.1, on the reverse strand, counting down.
CCCAACGGAGAGGTGCGCCAGATCGCCGGGCACAACATGCCCTACGCGGTCTTGGGCGTGATCATCCTGTGGTTCGGCTGGTTCGGGTTCAACCCGGGTTCGACCCTGGCTGTGGAGACCGGCGACAAGCTCGGCTACTTCGCCTACGTGGCCACCACCACCAATCTGGCGGCGGCTGCGGGCGCCCTCGGCGGGCTGGCGGTGAGCTGGATCTTCGTCCACAAGAAGCCCGATCTGACGATGATGCTGAATGGGGTGCTGGCGGCGCTGGTGGCGATCACAGCCGCTTCGGGATTCGTCGCTCCCTGGGCGGCGGTGATCATCGGCTTCATCGCCGGCGGGGTGGCCGTGGTCGGAATCGGCCTGGTCGAGCGGGCGCGCATCGACGATCCCATCGGCGCGGTGGCGGTGCACGGCATGGCCGGCGTGTGGGGGACGCTTGCGACCGGCCTGTTCGCGGTGCCGGCGCTGGCCTCCAACCTGGCCACCGGCCAGGGCGGGCTGTTCTACACCGGCAGCTTCCACCAGCTGGGCGTGCAGGCCGCGGGCCTGCTGGCAGTGGGAGCGTTCACGTTCAGCACCTCGTTCGCCACGCTGTGGGTGATGGACAAGCTGTGGGGAATCCGGGTCGACGCGCACGCCGAGATCGAGGGACTCGACCTGGCCGAGCACGGCGCCGGGGGCTATCCCGAGTTCGGGATTGCCGACCAGGGTGAGGACACCGAGCCGGAGCGGGCTCCGCAGCTCGCGCCGCGACCCGATCCGAGCCCTGTGCCTGTGTGACCTCCAAACCATATGGCGATGCCGGCGGTGACGATCACCGCCGGCATCGCCATGTGTCGGATGTGTTGACATCGCTGCCGCCAGTAGCTACACTCGCGAACATCGTTCGGCATTATCGAATAGTGATCGACGTTGATTCACTGCTGATGCCGGTCACCCACACTGCTGGAGGTGCTGGAGATGGAAGAGAACTCACTGGCGCAGAAGTTGGGAGCGGAGGCATTCGGTACCGCCGTCCTCGTCTTCATCGGCGCGGGCTCTGTTCCCGCGTTGTTCCTCGCCCGCGGAGGTACGGGAGGGGCGCCGTTCACCGGCGCAGAGTTGTTCGGGATCGCCGCAGCCTTCGGTTTTGCGGTTATTGCAATGGTGTACGCGATCGGGAAGGTCTCCGGCTGCAACATCAACCCGGCCGTCACAGTGGCACTTGCGCTCAACAAGAAGATGCCGTGGAGCCTCGCCGGTCAGTACATCATCGCCCAGTGTGTGGGTGCCACCATCGGCGCCCTCGCGATCTGGGGCGTGTTCGCCCACAAAGTGGCCGAAGCCGGCGTCGGGCATGTCACGTACGGATCTGACACTGCGATCGGTTCGGCCATGCTGAACGAGGGCGTTGGCACCGCCATCCTGGTATTTACCGTCTTCGGAGTCATCGACAAGCGCGGCGGGGCTGAGCTGCTGGCGGGACTCGTGATCGGGTTCATCGTGATCGGCATCATCATCACCGTCGGCCCACAGACCGGTGCCGCCATCAACCCGGCCCGTTACACCGGCACGCTGATCGTCTCGCAGCTCGCGGGTCTCAGCACCGACTGGGGACAGGCCTGGGTCTACTGGGTCGCTGACCTACTCGGCGGGGCAGCCGGAATGGGAATCTACGAGGCGCTTTCGCGGACTCGCAAGGTTGCGGCTCGGAGCACTGCCACGGCTACGGCCGAGGGCGCTGTCGCCGAATCCCCGGCCTGAGCACAAACGTGTCTACCATCTCTCGAGATACAAGGAGTACGCAATGAGCGTGGCTACCCAGACGGTCAAGAAGTTCATCAACGATCCCGAGAACGTCGTGCCAGAGGCACTGGCAGGCATCGCAGCCGCCCACTCGGATCTGGTACGGGTGGACTTCGAGCACAGCCTCGTGATTCGCGCCGACGCACCCGTCCAGGGCAAGGTCGGCCTGGTCTCGGGCGGCGGCTCGGGTCATGAGCCGCTGCACGGGGGATTCGTCGGGGCAGGCATGCTGGATGTGGCCTGTGCCGGTGCGGTGTTCACCTCCCCGGTGCCCGATCAGATGAGTGCTGCCAGCCGGGCGGTCAACGGCGGCGCCGGTGTTCTGCACATCGTCAAGAACTACACCGGCGACGTGCTCAACTTCCGGATGGCGGCCGAGTTGGTGGAGGACGACGGCATCCAGGTCGAGAGCGTGGTCATGAATGACGACGTGGCGGTTGAGGACTCGCTGTACACGGCGGGGCGGCGGGGAACCGGCGCGACCGTGCTGGCCGAGAAGCTGGCCGGCGCGCGAGCCGAGGCCGGCGGGACGTTGGCGGAGGTCGCCGACGTGGCCAAGCGGGTCAACGAGAATGCCCGCTCGTTCGGTGTGGCACTGACGTCCTGTGCGACACCGGCCAGCGGCACGCCGATCTTCGACCTGGGCGCCGACGAGATCGAGGTCGGTGTGGGCATCCACGGCGAGCCGGGACGTCGGCGGGTCAAGCACACCAACGCCCACGAGATCGCCGAGATGATGATCGACCCGATCCTGGAGGATCTCAAGCCGGCTTCGGGCTCATCGGTGCTGGCGTTCGTCAACGGCCTCGGTGGCACGCCGCTGCTGGAGCTCTACCTGCTCTTCAACGAGGTCAACCAGCGGCTTTCAGCCGACGGATTGAAGATCTCGCGCAGCCTGGTGGGCAATCACATCACCAGCCTGGAGATGGCAGGGGCCTCGATCACGCTGCTCGTGCTCGATGACGAGCTGACCGGCCTGTGGGATGCTCCCGTCAACACCGCGGGCCTGCGGTGGGGAGTCTGAAGGAGCGCACTATGAACGCCGAGACCGTGAATCGCTGGATGAATGAGTCGGCGACTGCGATCGCCGAGCAGCGCGATTACCTCACCCAGCTCGACGCCGCCATCGGCGACGCCGATCACGGGGCGAACATGGACCGGGGGTTCACCGCCGTCCAGGCCAAGCTGGCCGAAGCGGACGGCAGCGAACCCCCGGGCAAGCGGCTGGTGACGGCCGGATCCACCCTGATTTCGACGGTGGGTGGAGCCAGTGGGCCGCTCTGGGGCACGGCTCTGCGGCGCGCGGGCAAGTCGCTTGGTGACGCCGAGACGATCGAGCCGGAGGCGCTGGCCGAGGCATTGGAGGCGGCCGTGGACGGCGTGGTTGAACTGGGTGCGGCCCAGCCTGGCGACAAGACCATGGTGGATGCGCTTCGGCCCGCAGTTGAAGCCCTGCGCGGCTCGCTGGACGGCGGCGCTGACATTACGACAGCGGTTGCCGCTGCCAGTGCCGCTGCGGATGAGGGCATGCGCGCGACCACGCCGATGCTGGCCCGCAAGGGCCGGGCATCGTATCTGGGTGAGCGCTCGATCGGCCACCAGGACCCGGGAGCGACCTCGGCCTCGATCATTTTCGCCGCGCTCGAGCGAGCGGTCGCAGCAGCACCATGAACGAGCTGACGATCCGCGGCCATCCCGCCTCGCCGGGTGCCGCGGTAGGCAGCGCCTGGACGCAGCCACAGGGCGAGGCGGTGATCGCCGGTACTCCCGAGCAGGAGAGCGCAGCGGGTCAAGCTGGGGCTCGATTTGGTGCAGCTCGAGTTGGCCAACCTGGCCGACCAGCTGCGCTCCGACGGGTACTCAGCCGACGCCGAGATCGTGGAGACCAACCGGATGATGGCTGCGGACTCGGCGCTGGTGGCCGCGGCTATGGCCGCGGCCGCCGCCGGGGCTGCTGCCGCCGAGGCGATCTCAGAGGCTGCTGAGCCGCACGTGCTGGCACTGGCCGGGCTGGAAGATCCCACGCTGGCCGCGCGCGCAGCCGACCTGCGGTCGATTGCACGCCGGGCCGGGGAGCTCGCCAACGGGGGTGCTCCCGAGCCACCTGATGGATCGATCGTGGTGGCCGACGATCTCGGCCCCGGCGATGTCGCGGCATGGGCGAAGAAGGTGATCGGCATCGTCTTGGCAGGGAGCGCAAGCACCGCCCACGCAGCGATCGTGGCGCGCTCGCTGGGCATCCCACTGGTGACAGGAGCGGGGGAGGCGGTGCTGGCGATCCCCACCGGTGAGGAGATCGCCGTCGACGCCGACCGCGGCCTGGTCATCCGCCGGCTCGGCTCCTCCACCCGGGAACGCTTGGAGGTACGGATCGAGCGGGCCGAAGCAGAGCTCGAGCGTGGTCGCAACGAGCGCCTCGAGCCGGCGGTCACCACCGACGGGCGGGCGGTGCGGCTGCTGGCGAACGCCGGAACGCTGGTCGAGGTGGAGGCGGCCCTCGCCGCAGGCGCCGAGGGGATCGGACTGTTGCGGACCGAACTGGCATTTCTGGACGCGGTCGACTGGCCGACCGAAGCGGCCCACGTGGCCGTACTCGGGCCACTGCTGGCACCGCTCACCCACCTGGTGGCGACCGTGCGCACGCTCGATTTCGGGGGAGACAAGACACCGCCGTTTCTGCTCGACTCCGGCGTTCAGAGCATGCTCGGCCCGCGCGGGATCCGGCTGGGACTGGCGAACATCGATCGCGCCCTGGCCCCGCAGATTCGCGCGCTCTTGCAGGTTTCGGGCGACACGATTCTGCGGATTCTGGTGCCGATGGTGACCGAGGCGGCCGAGATCGACGCCGTTCGCGAGGTCGTGCACACCGCCCGGGATGCCGTTGCCCCGGGCGCTCCGGATCCGCTGGTGGGTGCCATGATCGAGGTACCGGCGGCAGCGCTGAACGCCCATAGCGTCGCGCGCAGCTGCGACTTTCTCTCGATCGGCACCAATGACCTGGTGCAGTACACGCTGGCCGCCGATCGGCAGAACCCCGACGTCGCGGAGCGGGCGGTTGCTCACCACCCCGCGGTCGTGCGTCTGGTCGCGCGGGTGGTCACCGCCGCCCACGCGGCGGGCATCCCGGTGGATGTGTGCGGCGAGGCCGCGGGCGATCCGCAGATGCTGCCGCTGCTGGTGGGGCTGGGTGTGGACGAGTTGAGCGTGTCGCCGGCTCGGATCGCGGTCACGCGCCGGATGATCCGCTCACTGTCCGTGCAGCGCGCGCGCCGGGCGGCAGCCGATGCTCTTGCATCCGGCACAGCAGCCGAGGTCGCCGCGGTGTCGCTGGCGGTCTTGGAGCAGTGCTCAGCTCAAGGTTTGGAGCAGGTCGGAGACCGCGTCGAGAGCCTCTGAGGCTCCCTCGCCGCTGGTCTCGACGTCGATCGCGGAGCCGCCGGTGGCACCCAGTGCCAGAACTTGCAAGATGCTCTTGGCATCAGCCTCGCGGCCGAGGCTGCGCAGCGTGATCGTCGCAGCGTGGGCGCCGGCGGTTCGCACCAGCGCACCGGCCGGGCGGGCGTGCAGGTCAACGCCGTCGGGCAGGGTGACGGTGCGGGTCAGTTGGCCGTTAGAGCTTGCGGACATTCCAGGCCTCTTCCGCGGCGGCGACAACCCCATCCAGATCGGCTCCGATCGACGCGGTCACCGCGGCCGCCACGGCACCCTCGACCAGCGGCGCGTCGACCAGGCGGACATCGATCCCGTCGGTCATTCCCTCGGCGAGTACAGCCTTCGCGCTCAGCACTGCACTTCCCAGGTCGGCCAGCACGACCACGCCGGCGCCGCTATCGGCCTGGATAATCGCCCGTGCAACCAGGTCTCCGTCGGTGCCGAGCGTGCCTTCGGGGCCGCCCCCGGCGGGGACGATGCTGACGCTCTCTCCGGCAACCTCCTGGGCGAGCGCAGCCAATCCCTCCGCAATCGCGGCGGAGTGCGACACCAATACAATCCCGGGCGTGTTGCCTTCCGACATGGAGGCATTCTACAATGCCGAACACAGTTCGACAAGGACGAAGGGAAAAACTCGCGTGGCAATCCAATCGATCGAGCGGGCAGCGGCCATTCTGCGGGCGCTCGCGGGCGGCTCGAGGCGCCTTGGAGTGTCGGAGCTGAGTGACCGCCTGGGCCTCGCCAAGGGAACGGTGCACGGCCTGCTGCGGGCGCTCCAGGCAGAAGGATTTGTCGAGCAGGATCCCGACAGCGGCAAGTATCAGCTCGGCGCTTCGCTGCTGCAGCTGGGCAATATCTACCTCGACGTCAACGAACTGCGCGGTCGCGCGCTGGCGTGGGCAGACAATCTCGCCATCCGGTCCGGCGAGGCGGTGCGGGTCGGCACCGCACACGGCGACGGCGTGCTGGTGATCCACCACGTGTTCAGGCCCGACAACACGTTGCAGATTCTGGAAGTGGGCTCGCACCTGCCGCTGCACGCAACGGCGCTGGGGAAGGTGCTGCTGGCCTTCCGAGCGGCCGGCGCAGAGCCGTTGCCGGAGGATCTGGCCCGGCTCACCCGCGAGACCGTGACAGCACCGGACGCGCTGGATGCGGCGCTTGCCGAGGTGCGGGACAACGGTTGGGCCGCCGAACGTGAGGAGGCGGTGATCGGCGAGGCGTCGGTGGCCGCCCCGATCTTCGATCGCCGCGGCGACATCACCGGTGCAATCGGCGTGGTCGGTGGGGTGGAGCGGATCTTCGCCGACGGCGCTCCTCGGCCCGAGCTGGTAACCCACGTGCGCGAGGCCGGGCGGGCGATCACTCGAGATCTGGGCGGCGCTCGCTACTGACCGTTGAGGTGGTGGGTGGCCTCGATGCCGCGGACATCCCCGTCTTCGTCCACCAGCACCGTCACATCGACGAACTCGAGCCGGGTCAGGGGCTCCTCCAGCAGGTCGGCCTGGTCGCCGCCCAGCTCGAGCAGAAGCGCGCCCCCGCGGCGGAGATATCGAGGGCTCTCGGCGATCACCCGCCGGAGGATGTCGGTGCCGTCGGGGCCGCCGTCGTAGGAGAGCGCCGCCTCGAACGCGAACGTGTCGCGATGCAGCAGGGCCAAGTCCGGCGTCGGAACGTACGGCACGACGGCCGTGACCACGTCCACGCGTCCATCCAGCGCGGGAGGCAGCGGTGCGAACAGATCGCCGCGATAGGCCTCGACGCCGTTTGCCCTGGCACAGGCAACAGCTCGCTCGTCCAGGTCGGTCGCCATCACCCGCGCGTCGGGGCGGTGCCGACTGAGCGTGCGGGCGACCGCTCCGGTTCCGGTGCAGAGATCGATCGCAGTGCCGGCGGCGGGCAGACGGACGACGGCCCGCAGCGCCAGTGCCTCACTCTGCCTGCGGGGAACGTACACACCCGGATCGACCTGAATCCGGGTCCCGCAGAAGTGTGTGCTGCCCGTGATCCAGGCCAGCGGCTCGCCGGACAGTCGGCGGCGTACCAGCGAGTCGAGCAGCTCGGCGTCGTCGCCGGCGCGGGCCAGCAGCTCGGCAGCTTCGGCAGGGGCGGCGATGAACCCTGCGCCCGCCAGCGTCGCGGTCAGCTCGTCCACAGTCGGAGGGCTCGGCACCCGCCTACTTTAACCACTTCGGGGCGCCGGCGAAAGTCCGCCGGCGCCCCGCTGTTTACGGCTCGAGTTCCCGGCTCAGCCGTTGATTCGTGCAGTGCCTGCCGCCAGGTCTGCGCTGATCGCGAGAAAGATCGTGGTCAGCTGTGCCGGCTGGGGCTGGGCGTAGTAGTTGCCGGGGCTTGCGATCTGCTGCATGGTTGCAACGGCCTTGATGTTCGGGACTTCCAGGTTGCCGTTGTCGTTGTAGCAGTAGTCGTTGCCGTCGCCGCCGACGTCGTAGGCGATCGAGTACATCAGCACCTTGGCTGCCTTGCTGGCCGCCGCTCCGTTGATCGCCTGGTGGCACGGGGTGGCGCGGTAGGGCGAGTTGGCGCTGAGGTAGCCGGGGCCGGTGTTGGCCGCGCCGTCGGAGAGGATGATGATCACCTTCTGGACGCCGGCTCGGCCGTTGGCGTTGAGCTCGGCCTGAGCCTGGTCGAGCGCCGTCGCATAGGCGGTCTCTCCGCCGGCCTGGACGCAGTTGAGCGTCTGCAGCAGCGGCGAGTTGTTGTTGAGCGTGATGTTGCCGTTGGTCATCGTGCCGTAGGTGTTCGACAGCGGCACCACCACGTAGGCGGCGTTGACGTTGTTGTAGTTCGACGACTGTGGGGTGGCGCAGGCGGTCGAGGTGTTCGTGGCCGGCGGCAGCACCGCCAGACCGACGTTGTCCAGGCCGGTGTCCATGGTGCTGAGGAAGGCCTTGATGCCGTCCTTGGCCGACTGCAGCTTGGAGCCTTCCATCGACCCGGTGCGGTCGAGCACGACCATGATGTCGAGCGGCTTGCCTCCGCACGGCGAGCATGCCTGGGAGTGCACCGTGATCGGGATCGTGTCGATGCCGATCACGCGCAGAAACGCGGTCGGGACACTGGTGCTCTCGGTCACCTGGACGGTGTTGGCGGGATTGCAGAACTTCGACGAGGTGACGCAGTTGGTGACGCCCGTGATGGTCACGTTGCCGCCTCCGGGCACCGGGTTCTTGCCGCCGGTCTCCGAGCCGTACTGCTGCACGGTCGAAAGCGCGCTGCCGGTGTTGGGGAGCTGTCCGGCTCCCGCTGCGGCGGCCGCGTCGGCAGAGGCCTGCAGCGCGGTCTTGACCCGGTAGGCGTTGCCGATGTCCAGCACCATGCCGCACACGACCATCAGCAGCAGCATGAACACGACGATCAGCGGCAGCGTCTGGCCCTTGGTCTCAGTCCACCGTGAATTACCTGCGAGCATCGTTTCCTCCCGGAACAAGCCTTGAGAATTGAGGCCGATGGAGGGAACGGATCCCTGGCCGGCACAGTTCGAGTGTCCGAGTTATGGCCACGGGTGAAACTCCCCCGCAAGGGGGATTCAGAAAGGGTTGGCGCGGTCGAAGGGCCGCGGCCGGGCGGGCTGTTGGTAACCTGAGCTGATGTCGCAAGCCCGTTCTGTGGAAGAACTGATGCGCTCGCTCGGTGAGCACGACTACCTGGCCGACCGAGGACTGGCCACGGTGCTGTCGCTGTCCCTGGCGCTGGAGAAGCCGTTGCTGCTGGAAGGCGAGGCCGGCGTGGGCAAGACCGAGCTTGCCAAGGTGCTGGCCGAGGTCGAGGGCGCACGACTGATCCGGCTTCAGTGCTACGAGGGCATCGATGTCGCACACGCGCTGTACGACTGGAGCTACGCCCGCCAGCTGCTGTATATCCGCACGCTGGAGCTCTCACCCGGAGACGCCCGCGGCGACGCCGAGCAGACGCTCAACGAGCTGTTCGGCCCAGAGTTTCTGGAGCGGCGTCCGCTGCTGGAGGCGATCGAGAGCGACGATCCGGTGGCGCCGGTGCTTCTGATCGACGAGATCGATCGCGCCGACGACGAGTTCGAGGCGTTTCTGCTCGAGCTTCTGTCCGACTTTCAGGTGACGATCCCCGAGATCGGCACCATTCGAGCGGTGCGGCGCCCGCGCGTGATCCTGACCTCCAACCGCACCCGCGAGCTGCACGACGCTCTGCGTCGCCGCTGTCTCTACCACTGGATCGGACATCCCGACGTGGCCCGTGAGATCGCGATCGTGCGGGCCCGCGTGCCCGGCGTGCCCGAGCGGCTGGCCGCCGAGGCGGCGGCCTTCGTCGCGCGCCTGCGCGAGGCCGATCTGGCCAAGGTTCCGGGCGTGGCCGAGACGATCGACTGGGCGCAGGCCCTGGTGGCGCTCGGTCAGACCGAGCTGAGCGCGAGCGCGGTCGAGGACACGCTCGGCTCGGTGGTGAAGGACCACGAGGACCTCGATCGGGTGCGCGAGCTGGGTGTCGAGATGCTGGTGGCGGAGGCCGCTCGCGGACGTGAGTTCGGTGGCTGCCCCCGGGTCGGCGGTGGTGGCGAAGCTGGTCGGGTTTGGGCGGGTGCTGCGCGCCGACGGCGTCGAGGTCGGCCCGGGACGGCTGCAGGACGCTGTCCGCGGCCTCGACCTGGTCGACCTGTCCAACCGCACCGAGGTCTACCACGCCCTGCGCTGCACCATGGTGTCGCGGCACGACGACATCGCCCCCTTCGACGCGGCCTTTCGTGCCTACTGGGAGCGGGCCAGTAGGCGGCGGTGCCGACCTGTCGCTGATGGTGCCCGCACCGCCGCCGCCGGTGGTGCCCGCTCATCACGTGGGCGAGGCCGGGGTGGATCTCGACGACGATGACGAGCCGCCTCCGATCGCCGCCGTGTACTCGGCCGCAGAGCTGCTGCGGCGGCGGGACTTCGCCGACATGAGCTCCGAGGAGCTGGTGGCCTGCCGCGCGGCGATGCAGCAGCTGGCGCGGTCCCAGCCGCTGCGCCGCTCGCGCCGGCTGCGGCCCGATCCGGCCGGGCAGGGTGCTCGACCAGCGGCGCACGCTGCGGGCCGCGATGCGGACGCATGGAATGCCGCTGCAGCGGTCGTGGCGACGGCGCAAGCTGGTGCCGCGCAAGGTGGTGTTCCTGTGCGACGTGTCGGGCTCGATGGAGCCGTATGCCCGGGCGATGGTGATGTTTCTGCAGGCGATGACCCAGGCGGGCCGGCGGGTGGAGGCGTTTGCCTTCGGTACCCGGCTGACCCGGCTGACGCCGGCTCTGCGCGGGCGCGATCCCGCCCACGCACTGCGACTGGCCGCCGAGGCGATGCCCGACTGGGGCGGCGGCACCCGCATCGGCGAGTCGCTGGCGGCCTACAACGCCAAGTACGGCCGGGCGTCGATGACCCGCGGAGCGGTGGTGGTGATCGTGTCCGACGGCTGGGAGCGGGGTGGCCTGGAGCAGCTCGACAGCGAGCTGGCCCGGATCGCCCGCAGCGCCCATCTGCTGGTGTGGGTCAATCCGCTCAAGGGACACACCGGGTTCGAGCCTCTGGCCGGCGGCATGCGGGTCGCGCTGCCAGCACGCCGACGTGTTCCTGGAAGGCCACAACCTGAACGCGATCGGCTCGCTGGCGGAGGTGCTGGCCGCGGTCAGTTGATGCAGGGGCCGGTCGAGACCGGCGTGGTCCGAGGCGTTGGCGACGACCGATCGGATCGCGTCGATGGGCACGCCGAACCCGCCGTGGCCGGCACTGTCGGCTGCGAACATCATGGCCACCACCCGACCGGCCGGGTTCACCACCGGGCCGCCGGAGTCTCCGTGGCGCAGCAGGCCGCGCAGCGGCACCACCGTGCGCGCGTGCACATGGTTTCCGTAGGCGTCGGGCGTGATCACTGTCACCGATGAGCCGGCCCGTCCGGGGCTGATCGTGAGCGGTCCGTTCTCGGGATAGCCGACCAGCGCGACGTTTCCGCCGTGAGGCGTCCTGGTTTGCCAGCTGCAGCGGGTGAAGGCGCAGGTAGGGCACCCGGATCACGGCGATGTCGTCGTCGGCCGAGATCGCCACCACCGTGCCCTTGGCGGTGATCTGGTCGTCGCTGGGGCTGACGCCGGGCTGCCGTTCCCCCGCGACCACGTGTGCGTTGGTCACGATCAGATGCGGCGAGATCGCCCAGCCGGAGCCCTGCACGATCAGGCCGCAGGCGTTGCCCTCGATCTTGAACACGCTGCGAGCGGCGCCCCGCGCAGGGACGGCGCCCGGGGTGGGGGCCGGCAGTGAGCGGTCGGCCAGCGACGGGATCACCGGCAGCGGATCGAACTGCGCCAGCGCGCTGAGCACGCTCGAGGCCGGCACCGCTTTCAGCAGCGCGGGCAGGATCTCCGAGCGCTGCACATCGCTGCGCAGGCCGAGCATCGGCTGCTGCACCGCCACCACAGCTGCCAGCCACACCAGCGCCACTCCGAAGACGGCACCGACGCCAGCCCGCCGGCGGTGTCGATTGTCTCCAGCGGGCCACGCAGCAGGTGATGCCGGATCTGGCCGGCGGCGGTGCCGGCCAGCGCCTGGGCGGCCAGACCCAGCACCAGCGCAGCCACCATGGTTGCGGCCGGCAGCCACGGTGAGGCCGCTCCGGCCGCCAGCAGGTGCGGCGCGAGTCGCGAACCGATCACCGCGCCGGCGGCAAAACCGATCAGGCTGAGTGCGTTTGCCACCAGGCCCCTGCGCGCGCCCTGAAAGCACGAGAACACGATCCAGACCACGGCGATCAGATCCAGCAGGGTCACACCAGGGTTATACAGCCCCCGGCGGCCGTGCGTGTGCCACACTGCAGGCATGGAGTTCGTTCGGTACGAGCACATGCCCAAGCTGAAGAGCCCCACCATGGTGGCTGCATTCCGCGGCTGGAACGACGCGGGCGGATCAGCCAGCCTGGCCGCCGGCTTCCTGCGATCGATCACCGACGCCGACCGGTGCGCGGTGATCGACTCCGATCCGTTCGTCGACTATCAGCAGACGCGCCCCACGGTGCATCTCGTGGACGGCGAGCAGCGGCGGCTGGACTGGCCGGTGACCGAGGTGCACGCGAGTCCTGACCACGATCTGCTGGTGGTGATCGGAACCGAGCCGAACCTCCGCTGGCGGGCGTTTGCGGGATCGCTGGTGGATGTCGCCCACGAGTTTCATGCCCGGGTGGTCGTGACCATGGGGGCGCTGCTGGCCGACACGCCGCATACCCGGCCGGTGCCGGTCTCCGCCAGCGCCTCGGATCCCGAGATGATGGCCAAGCACGCTCTGACCCCGTCCACCTACGAGGGCCCGACCGGGATCGTGGGCGTCTTGCACGACGCCTGCACCGAGGCCGGCATCCAATCCGCCAGCCTGTGGGCGGCGACGCCGCACTACATCTCGGCGGCTCCCAACCCGCAGGCGGCGGTGGCGCTGCTGGAGCGGCTGTCCGACCTGGTGGGCACGCCCCGCCCGACCAACGAGCTGCAGGCGGCCGCCAGCGAGTATGCGCTGCGGGTGGCCTCGGCCATCACCGACGATCCCGACATCGCCGGCTACGTGGAGCAGCTCGAGGAGCAGGTCGATTCGCAGGACGCGCCCACCGGCGATGAGCTTGCCGCCGACTTTGAGCGCTACCTGCGCGAGCAGTCCGAGGGTGACGAGTGAGCGTCGAGGCGGGGGACGACACCTTCCAGCAGGCGGTGATCGAGCGCTCGGCGACCGTGCCGGTGGTGGTCGACTTCTGGGCCGAGTGGTGCGGGCCGTGCCGGCAGCTGGGCCCCGTGATCGAGGCTGCCGTGGCCGACACCAACGGCGCTGTCGAGCTGGTCAAGGTGGACGTCGACTCCAGTCCTCGCACCGCCGCCGCCTACCACGTGCAGGGCATCCCGGCGGTCAAGGCGTTCAAGGACGGACGGCTGGTGGACGAGTTCACCGGGGCGGTGGGCCGGCCGGTGGTCGACTCGTTCCTGCGTGGCCTGCTGCCGTCCGAGGCCGACGAGCTGGTGGCCAAGGGAGACGAGGCGTCGCTGCGGCGGGCGCTGGAGCTGCAACCGAACCACCCCGGCGCGCTGGGTGCCCTGGCCCGGCTCGAGCACGCATCCGACCCGCTGATCGCACCCGCGCTGGACGCGCTGGGCAGGGGCGAGACCGAGCGCGGCCTGCAGCTGCTGCTCGACGCGCTCCAGCAGGCCGGCGCCGATGCCCGCGAGCGCATCCGCACGGTCATGGTGGGCGTCTTCACCGAACTCGGCCAGGATCACCCGCTGGCGCTCCGAGTACCGCCGCCGCCTCGCCGCCGCCCTGTACTGAGGCTGGCCCGTTTGGCCTGTGGCGGCGTCCCACGCCGCGTGCGGTGCTCGACGTGGCTTTGCCACGCCTGCGCTCCGCTCACGGCTCGATCCTTGCCACAGACCCAACGGCCTGCGCCTCAGGGCGCCCGTCGCACTTGAGCGTCGGCAGGCGGGTGAATAATTGGTGCCAGGCACCAATTATTCACGGCAGAGCGTCGGTCGTGAATAACGGTGCCAGGCACCGTTATTCACCTCTCAGCTTGGCGCGGCTGGCGTCGTCCCAGGCTTCGGCGGCGATTCGCTCGGCGTTGGTGTGGACGGTGATGGTGGTCGACTCGGCCGCCACCCGGCCGTCGGCGACCGACACGATCCGCTCCGCGGTGGTCACGCTGGTACGGCCCACGGCCGTGATCTCGACATGCACGTCGGCGTAGTCGTCAGCCTGGGTCAGGCCCGACTTGTAGTCGATCTCGCAGTGGCGCACGACCATGCAGTTGACGACGTCGTGGCCCAGCAGGCCGGTGAAGTACTCGTCGCGCACCTCTTCGCCGTAGGTGAAGTACACCGAGTTGTTGACGTGCGCGAATCCGTCCAGGTCGCGCCAGCGGATCTCGATGCGTTTGACGAAGCTCATGGCGCTCAAAGCTTGCCAGATCGACGCGGAGTGCGATGATGGTGGCGCTGATGACCGATTTCGAATGGCGCGACGGCGAGCGCATGATCCGGTTCGGAGAGACCGCGCTCGATCATCTCTGGGACGACGCAGAGCTTCTGACCACCGAGCGGGCACAGGCCGACGTACCCCCACGGCTGCGTGATCGTGCCACCGCGATCAGGTACGTGCCTGCCGGCGCTGTTCCCGACGTCGCAGCCGCGCTTGGCCGCTGAGGTTGGCAGCGACCGGCTGGTGGCATGGGGTGGGGGACGGGTGATCGACGTCGCCAAGGCGATCGCATCGGCCCGGGACGGCAGCGTGTGCGCCGTGCCCACGACCCTCTCGGGCGCGGAGATGTCGTCTGGCCACCGCACCCTGGCCGGGTTCGAGGATCGGCCGCGGGTACGGCCGGCGCTGGTGCTGGCGGTTCCCCGGCTGATGGCCTCGGCGCCGCCCGAACTGCTGCGCTCGAGCGCCATGAACGCGCTCGGCCACGCGATGGAGGCGCTGTATGTGCCCAGCCGAAATCCGGTGGCGACGCTGGCCGGGCTGCGCGCGGCCGAGCTCCTGGCAGACGGCCTCGATTCGCCAGACGGTGGCGAGTCGCTCGCGCTGGGCTCGATCCTGGCCGGCTATGCCCTGGGCTCGACCGAGCTGTCGTTGCACCACGTCGTCTGTCAGACGATCGTGCGGGTGTGCTCGACCCCGCACGCCGCCACCAACGCGGTGATGCTCCCGCACACCGCCGAGGCGATCGCCGGTTTCGCTCCTGCCGAGATGGCGCCGCTGGCCGAAGCGCTGGGGGTGTCACCGGCTGAGATGCCCGGTCGCATCGCCGAGCTGGCAGGTGGCGGCGGCTCACTGCGCGAGCTTGGGCGTGCAGCGCGAGGCGCTCGATGCGGTGGCCGAGGCGGCCCGCGGGCGAACTGAACTCGACCGGCTCGATCACCCGCCCAGCCGTGACCAGCTGCGGCGGCTGCTCGAGCGGGCTTGGTAGGCTGAACCGATGGGAAAAGGGTATGCCGAAGGGCCGGCGGCCGAAGAGGCCGAGGCCGCACGTGAGCGGGGCGATCACCTCAAGCAGCGCTCCGCTCCGACCGTGCGCCGGCTGGTGTGGGCATCCACCAAAGAGAATCCTGAACAGCATGTGATCGGCGACGCCGAGGACATCGACGCCGACGAGCTGTTCGCCTCCGGCAAGGCCTGGGGCATCAAGATAACCACCCAAACCAGCGAGTGATCGAGGCTTCATGACCGATTCGCCGTACGACCGACCATCCGACCCCGCCAAACGACACTCGGCGGCGATCACCGACGGCCCCGACCGGGCCGCCGCCCGGGCCATGTTCAAGGCCATCGGGTTCGACGACGACGACCTCAATCGCCCGCTGATCGGCGTTTCCACCACGTGGATCGAGACGATGCCGTGCAACTTCAACCAGCGCGAGCTGGCGTTGCGGGTCAAGGAGGGCATCCGGGCCGCGGGGGGCATGCCGGTCGAGTTCAACACCATCTCGGTGTCAGACGGCGTCTCCATGGGCACCGAGGGCATGCGCGCCTCTCTGGTCAGCCGTGAGGTGATCGCCGACTCGATCGAGTTGGTGGCCCGCGGCCATCTGCTGGACGGGCTGGTGTGCCTGGTCGGCTGCGACAAGACCATCCCCGCCGCGGCGATGGCCCTGTGCCGGCTCGATCTGCCCGGTCTGGTGCTGTACAACGGCTCGGTTGCGCCCGGGAAGATCCGCGGTCGCGACATCACCATCCAAGACGTGTTCGAGGCGGTCGGCTCATACGCCGCCGGCACCATCGACGCCAATGAGCTGCACGAGGTGGAGTCGGCAGCCATTCCCGGCGCCGGCGCCTGCGGCGGTCAGTTCACGGCCAACACCATGTCGATGGCGCTCGAGTTTCTGGGCATCAGCCCGGCCGGCCTCAACGGCATCCCCGCCCTCAACCGGGGCAAGGGCGACGCCGCCGAGGAGTGCGGCAAGCTGGTGATGCAGCTGGTGCGCGACGACGTCCGCCCGTCCCAGATCATCACCCGCGAGGCGATCGAGAACGCCGCCGCGGCCGTGGCCGCCAGCGGCGGATCGACCAACGGCGTGCTGCATCTGCTCGCGATCGCTGCCGAGCTGGAGATCCCGTTCTCGATCGACGAGTTCGACGTGATCGCCGCCCGCACCCCGATCGTCGCGAGCCTCAAGCCGGGCGGCGAGTTCGTCGCCACCGACCTGTTCGACGCCGGTGGGGTGGCGCTGGTGGCGCGCGAGCTGCAGAAGCGCGACCTGATCCACTCGGGCGCCGTCACCGTCGACGGGCGCACGCTCGGCCAGATCGCCGACGACGTGGTGGAGACACCCGGCCAGCCGGTGGTGGTGCCGATCACCGCACCGCTGAAGGCCAGCGGCGGCCTGGCGATCCTGCGCGGCAACCTCTCGCCGGACGGATGCGTGGTCAAGCTGGCCGGCCACGAGCGGTTGCACCATCGCGGCCCGGCGCGGGTGTTCGACACCGAGGAGGACGCCTTCGCGGCAGTCAAGGCGCGCTCGATCCAGCCCGGCGACGTGGTGGTGATCCGCTACGAAGGCCCGGCCGGCGGTCCCGGGATGCGGGAGATGCTGCACGTGACCGCGGCCATTGTCGGTGAGGGGCTGGGCGAGGACGTTGCGCTGGTCACGGATGGCCGCTTCTCGGGTGCCACCCACGGCCTGATGGCGGGGCACATCACCCCCGAGGCCGCCCACGGCGGCCCCATCGCGGCGCTGCGGAGGGCGACATGATCGTGTTTGACGTGGAAGCGCGCGAGCTGCGCGTGGAGCTCTCCGATGACGAGATCGCGGCCCGCCTGCGCGACTGGACGCCGCCTCCGCCGCGCTACACAACCGGTGTGCTGGCCAAGTACGCGTCGCTGGTATCGAGTGCCAGTGAGGGTGCCGTTACCCGGCCGCGGTAACGGCGTCTGACACCAGCGTCGTCAGCAGGCCGCGCTTCCAGCGAGAGCCCTCCAGGCCGGGAAGACCGGCCAGCGGGTCGTCAGGGTCGATCAGCCGGGGCAGGTTGGAGACGCCGATGGCCGCCACCCGCAGGCCGTCGTCGAACCGCGCCGCTGCGACGCCGGTCAGCGCGAAGCTCCAGGCGGCGCGCTCCCCGATGCGGGCATAGGCGCTTCCCAGCGGCCGCGCGCGGCACCGTGATCGCCGTGATCAGCTCGCCGGCTTCCAGCGTCAGCGTCGAACGATTGTCCTCGGTTGGCCGCCGGTACAGCTGCTCCAGGCCCAGGGTGCGCGTGGTGGTCGTGACCTGGGCGTTCAGCGCCAGCAGCGCGGCTGCCAGGTCACTGGGCGCGACCGAGATGCAATCGCCGGTCTCCAGGCCGTGCTTTCGGTGGTCTCCGATCTGGGCGTAACAGGTGTCGCCTCCGCCCAGCCAGCAGGTCAGGTCGGGGTGGCGGAAGTACCAGCAGCGAACGCCCTGACAGAGGTTTCCGGCGACGGTTCCCATCTCCCGCAGCTGATGCACTCCCACCGACCCGGCAGCCTGGGCGAGCGCCTTATAGCCGGCTTGCACCGCCGGGTCGCGGCTGAGGTCGGCCAGGCTGGTGGTGGCGCCGATCTCGAGCCCGGCGTCGGTCTCGGAGATTCCGCTGAGGCCCAGCCCCCGCAGATCGACCAGCTGCTCGGTGGTGCGGATGCCGCGGTGCACCTGGGTGAGCAGGTCGGTGCCGCCGCCGATCGCGTGGCCGCCGGCCGCGAGCAGCTCGGACGCCTGCTCCACCGACTCGGGCTTGGTGTAGTCGAAGTGCTGGGTCATCCGGCCAGCGCCTCCAGCACTCGTCGCGGGGTGTAGGGCGCCTCGTGCAATCGCACTCCCAGAGCGTGGGCGATCGCGTTTCCGATGGCACCGGCGGTGGGGATGATGGGCGGCTCGCCCAGTCCTTTGACGCCCAGCGGCAGGCTGGGATCGGGATCGTCGATGAACTCGCACACGATCTCGGGGGTGTCGGCCATCGTCGGGATCTTGTAGTCCTCCAGGCCGGCATTGACCACCGTGCCGGTGGTCGGGTCGACCACCCGCTCCTCGGTCATGGCAAACCCGATGCCCTGCAGGATGCCGCCCTGCGCCTGGCTGCGGGCGCCCATCGGGTTGATGATGCGACCGACGTCGTGCACCGCCACGATCCGCTCGATGGTGACCACGCCGGTGGCGGTGTCCACCGCCACCTGAGCGACCTGGCAGCCGAAGGTGTTGACCGCCAGATCGGCCGGGTTGGGGCCGCGCGAACCGCGGCCCGTCACCCAGGCGTTGCCGAGCTTGGAGGTGAGCTCGGTGATCGGCCGTCGCAAGGTGCCGTCGATGGAGCGCACCTCGCCGCCTTCGAGCGTCAGATCCGACGCCGAGATCTCAAACAGGTCGGCCGCCAGCTCCAGCAGCTGAGTGCGGGCGTGGTGGCCGGCCGAACGCACCGCCGGGGCGATCGACGAGAGCGTCATCGACCCTCCGGACATGGGGCCGTGGGCGGCAAGCGAGGTGTCCCCGGCCTGCACCTTGACCGACTCCACCGGCACGCCCAGCCGCTCGGCCACCACGATCGCGCTGGCGGTGATGGTGCCGGTACCGAGATCCTGCAGGCCAACGGTGAGCACCGGCCGAGCGGTGCGGCCGACGCGTACCTCGGCGTAGGCCGGGGGAGCCCCGCCGCCCCACCAGTACTGGGTCGCACAGCCCATGCCGCGACGAATGCGGCCGTCACCTCGCAGCTGTTCGCGGTCGCTCCACCCCGACAGCTGCTCGGCCCGGTCGTAGCAGGCCAACAGCCGCTTGGACGAGTACTCGCGACCGCCGCCCTGGTCGCGATCGGCGTGGTTTCGGCGGCGCAGCTCCAGTGGGTCGATCGCCAGCGCCTCGGCCAGCTCATCGATCGCATTCTCGAGCGCCCAGGTGCCCTCCATCACGCCGGGAGCGCGGAATGCCGCCGACGGACCGAGGTTCTGGCGAATCGGCAGCACCATCGTGTGCACGTTGTCGCACTGGTACACCGCCTTGACCGGCTCCAGAACCGGGAACGACCAACCGTCCGATCCCAGCCCCATCACCGCGTGGGCCTCGATCGCGGTCAGCACTCCGTCGCGAGTTGCCCCCAGCTCGATGTGCAGGTCGGCAGGCGTGCGGAATCCGGCAGAGAGATTCTCCTCCCGGCGGGACAGCACCAGCCGCACCGGCCGGTCGGTGCGGCGCGAGAGTTCGGTCGAGATCACCCCGGTGTCGCCGCAGCCGATCTTTGAGCCGAATCCGCCGCCCATGTACTCGCACAACACGCGCACCTGGTCGAGCTCCAGCCCGAATGTGGCGGCCAGCTCGCTGCGGGCGCTGTAGATGCCCTGGGTCGAGCACCAGGCGGTGAGGCCGTCCGGGCGCCAGTCGGCCACGGCACAGTGCGATTCCAGCGAGTTGTGAAGCTGCGCCGGGGCGTGGTAGTCGGTCTCCACCGTCACGTCAGCCGCTTTCAGTGCCGCTTCGGCGTCACCGCGCTCATCGTCGCTTGGCTCCCCCAAGAAGCGCTGAGCCTCGACGCCGGCGTCCAGGTCGATCAGGAAATCGAGCACCTCGTACTGCGGCTGCAGCGCGCTGAGAGCCGCGGCGGCCGCGTCGGGCGAGTCGGCGGCAACGGCCGCCACCGCCGCGCCGGCATACACCGGCTCGTCGGTCAGCACCGCGCCGCCGTCGTACTCGGGGGTGTCGCCGGGCCCGAGCACGCAGTGCACCCCGGGAACCGCGCGGGCGGCATCCAGATCGATCGATACCAGCCGCGCGTTGGCGTGGGGGCTGCGCAAGACGCGCGCCTCGAGCATTCCCGGCAGGTTGATGTCGGAGGTGTAGCGGGCAGTGCCGGTGACCCGCGCCTGGGCGGTGATGCGGGTGGCCTCGCGGCCGATCACCGGTGGTCGCTCGTCCTGCGCCCACTCCGGCGTATCGTCGTCGTCGACCAGCACCCAGCGCTCCTCGACGCGACCCTCGATCACCGCCTCGGTCTTGACCAGCCGTGGCATCAGGCGTCGCCTTCGGCCACGGCCAGGACGGCCGCCTCGATGTTGACGTAGGCGCCGCAGCGGCAAAGGTTTCCGCTCATGTGGTCGCGCACCGCCTCGCGAGTGGGGGCGGGGTCGCGCTCCAGCAGGGCAACCGCCGACATCAGCTGGCCGGGCGTGCAGAAGCCACACTGGAATGCGTCACTTTGGGTGAACGCCTGCTGCAGCCGCTCGAGCAACTCGCCGCCTCCTTCCAGCGTCCGCACCGCGGCGCCGTCACATGCCACTGCGAGCGTCAGGCACGACAACGCGGCGCGGTCATCGATCAAGACCGTGCATGCTCCGCAGGTGCCCTCGCCGCATGCCACCTTGAGCGCGGTGAGTGATTCGTCGCCTCGCAGAAGGTCGGCAAGTGTCCGGTGCGCCGGGACGTCGAACCGCCGTTCGCGACCGTTGATGGTGAGCCCGACCTGCATCCACCGGTAAGGTACCAATTTTGTCTCTCCCCACCACAGCAACCGCCCATCGGGCACCGCTCGAACTTGCCCTCGTGCCGCGCAGCGTGGAGGAGCCGGTGATGGGCTTCTATTCGCTCAACCCGCTGTCGCCGGGCGGGTGGACGGAACTGCTGGACGAGGCCGGGCTGCCGCACCGGCTGCGGCGCCTGAACGAGCCGATCGTGGTGGGGACGCGCACGCGGGCGACAGACTTCCGGTGCCTGCCCATGTTGGCGGCACTGGCCTACCTGCTCAGCGAGCCGCCAGACGGCGCCAGCGCATCGATGCGCGCCTGGGGGCTGGCCGCGCGAGTGGTGGAGCAGGCGATCGCCAGCGGAGGTGAGGTGCCTGACCTGAGCCGGTTCGCGGCGGCATTCCCGCTGGCAGCCCACGCGGTCGGAGTGGTCGACGAGACCGACGAGGACGGCGGACTGATCTCGATGGAGCCGCTCGCGGCGGTGACCCTGTTTGCAGACGCCAGCATGCGGGCGCTGGCCGCGGCGGTGCGCGACCCCAAGCTCCTGACCTCGCCGGACGTGCACCCGGTCGAGCTCGACCTGTCGCGGCTGCAGCCGTCGCTGCGTGCGGTCGCCCCCGAGCTGGGCGCCGTGGCGCCGGTGGTGCAGCTGCGCGACACGCTCGACCTCACGCTCACGCTGGATCTGCCCGAGCCCGACAGCGACGGCTGGCCGCTGCGAGCGGTGCCGGCAGACCCCGCGCTCCTGCGGCGGGCGGCGCATATCTATCCGCCGCTGGGCCGGATGGCCGAAGGGTACGTCGAGCTCGACCTGGCGGCCGTCGCAGAGCTGCGGCTGGCCGCGTCGGCGCTCGAGTTCTCGGGCGTCAAGCTGGTGCTTCCCACCGAGATCTCCGATCCGGTCGACCTCAACATCGAGGATGCGGAGCTGCGGCTGGTGGACGGGCCGCTGTCGCTCACCGGCACCGTCCAGTTCGACCTGTCGGCATCGCTCGGCGGCAAGCAGATCAGCCGCGAGGAGTTCCGTGAGCTGGCCCGCTCGTCCCAGCCGCTGGTGCGGTTGGGCGGAGAGTGGCGGGCGCTCTCGGGCAAGTCGCTGCTGCGGGCCAAGTCGATGGCCGCGGTCGCGTTGCACGGGTCGAGTTTGCCGGCGTTGACCGCGCTGGGAGCGGCACTGGGCGGAGCTTCAGACCTGCGTGGCCTGGGCGTGTCCGTGGCCGCACCGGTGGGATCGGAGCTGGAGCAACTCGCCCAGCAGCTGTCCTCACCGGAGCTGCACGCCCCAGCGGTGGCCGGCGAGGGCTTCCACGGCACCCTGCGCCCCTATCAGAATGTCGGCCTGGGCTGGCTCCTGCGGATGCGCCAACTCGGACTGGGAGCGCTGCTGGCCGACGACATGGGACTGGGCAAGACCGTGCAGCTGATCGCCTACCTGGTCGATCGCTCCGATCAGGCGGACGGGGCGGCGCTGATCGTCGCTCCGACCTCAGTGCTGGGCAACTGGGAACGCGAGGTTCACCGGTTTGCTCCCGACCTCGATGTGCACATCCATCACGGCCCCGACCGCACCTCCAAGGTCGAGGATCTGACCCGGCACGACGTGGTACTGACCTCATACGCGTTGCTGGCGCGCGACCGCAAGCTGTTGACCGGGTCGACGTGGCGAGCGCTGGTGCTGGACGAGGCCCAGGCGGTCAAGAATCCGCTCACGCGGGCGGCGCAGACGGCCCGCGCGATCGACGCCGGCCACCGGGTGGCGCTGACCGGTACACCGGTCGAGAACCGGCTGGACGAGCTGTGGTCGATCATGCAGATCCTCAACCCCGGCCTGCTGGGCACCCGCACCGGGTTTCGGCGGATGCTGGCAACCCCGATCGAGCGCCGCTCCGACGCCGAGGCCGAGCAGCGGCTCAAGCGCATCACCGCCCCCTTTCTGCTGCGCCGCCGAAAGCACGACCCCGAGGTGCTGCCCGACCTCCCGCCGCGGCAGGATTCGACAGAGTTCTGCACGCTCACGCTCGAACAGGCGGGGCTGTACCAGGCCACCATCGACACCATCCTGGGCGGCGTGCAGGACTCCGACGGGATCGCCCGCCGCGGCCGCGTGCTGGCGCTGATCACCCGCCTCAAGCAGGTGTGCAACCACCCGGTGCACGCGATGGGCACCCCCGGAGCGCTGCCGGGGCGGTCGGGCAAGCTCGATCGGATGACCGAGATGCTGACCGAGGTGGTCGAGGAGGGCGAGAACGCGCTGGTGTTCACACAGTTTGCGGTGATGGGCCGGTTGATCGCCGATCACCTCGAGCGGGAGCTGACGCTGGAGCGCCTGTACCTGGACGGCTCACTCACGCGGGAAGCCCGCGAGCGCGTGGTCGACCGCTTCCAGACCGGCGCTGAGCCGCGCGTGCTGGTGGCATCGCTGCGGGCGGGAGGTACCGGCCTCAACCTGACCGCCGCCAGCCACGTGTTTCACTTCGACCGGTGGTGGAACCCTGCGGTGGAGGATCAAGCCTCCGATCGCGCCCACCGGATCGGGCAGACACGGGTGGTGCAGGTGCACCGGCTGGTGTGCGCAGGCACCATCGAGGAGCGCATCGACCAGCTGATCGCCGAGAAGCGTGACCTGGCCACTCGGATCGTCGACCGGGGAGTCGAATCCACCATCTCCGAGCTGACCAACGACGAGCTGGAAGATCTCGTGCGGCTGCGTCGACTGAAACCTGCGAAACTCTGGGTGTGACACCCGAAGCCCACCTGCTTGCAGCGACTGGTCGAGATCGAGAGCCCCACCGGCGGTGCGGAGGGCATCGCCCGCATCGGCGATGTGATCGCCGATGAGCTCGCCGGTATCGGCGCCACCGTCGAGCGGCGCGAGGGCGGGTCGGTGGTCGGGTATCTCGGCGAGGCGGTGTCCGATCCGCTCTTGGTGATGGCCCACATGGACACGGTGTGGCCGGTGGGGACGCTGGCGAAAATGCCGGTGCGGATCGAGGACGGGTTCCTGTGGGGGCCGGGGTCGCTGGACATGAAAGCCGGCATCGTGATCGCGATCGAGGCGCTGCGCGGCATCGGCGCCACACCACGGCCGGTGATCGTGCTGGTCACCGCCGACGAGGAGATCGGGAGCCCCGAGGGCCGTCCGCTGGTGGAGGAACTGGCCCGCTCTGCGGCCGCCGCGCTGGTGGTCGAGCCGCCGGTGCGGGAAGGCACGATCACCACCGCCCGCTCGGGCCTGGCCCGCTACCAGATGTACATTCAGGGTCGCTCGGCGCATGCCGGCAACGGCCATCGCGGCGGCATCTCGGCGATCGAGGAGCTCGCCCATCAGACGCTCGCGCTGCACGCGCTGGCCGATCGCATCGAGGGCGCCCGCATCAACGTCGGACAGGTCGGTGGAGGCAGCGGCGACAACGTGGTCGCCGCCGAGGCGTGGGCCCGGATCGACGCTCGGGCCTGGACGACCGAGGCCCAGCTCCAGCTGGAAGCCGCCATCCATGGGCTGCGGCCGCGGCTGGAGGGAGCGGAGCTGA
Organism: uncultured Actinomycetes bacterium; assembly: GCA_963729195.1. Taxonomy (GTDB): domain Bacteria; phylum Actinomycetota; class Thermoleophilia; order Gaiellales; family JAICJC01; genus CAVPTL01. The sequence goes on along the minus strand of CAVSNF010000024.1, from coordinate 602,993 downwards.
CGGTGCGTGGCGGGATCACTCGTCCGCCCATGAATCAGTCGCATGTGGCCGAGCGGCTGGCGCAGCGCGCGATCGAGATCGCCGAGGGCATCGGCATCAAGCTCGACCAGAACACCTCGGCCGGCGGATCGGACGGGAACTTCGCCGCGGCGGTGGGAATTCCGGTGCTCGACGGGCTCGGCCCGGACGGCGTCGGGGCGCATGCGATCGACGAGCGGGTATCGCTCGAGTCGCTCTCCGAGCGGATTCAGCTGCTGCGGGCACTACTGTTACAATTGTAACGCCGCAATTTGGCAGGTGTTGTTTTGGCAGGTTTTCGATCGTACTAGGGAGGGCGGCTCGGTGGAAACATCACATCTCAAGCGCGGCCATTGGATGGTCGTGGGTGGCGCGGCGGTGACGCTGATCAGCGTCCTGTTCTTTTCGTGGTACTCGGTCGACATCGGGCCGATCAACGTCTCGGTGAGCGCCTGGGATACCGGCGCGCTCGGCAAGCTGGCGGTGCTGGGGGCGCTGCTGCTGGCAGCAACCGCAGTTGCGATCGTCATGAACCTGCAGGAGCAGGTGCCGTTTCCGCTCGCGACCGCGGCGCTGGGGCTGGGCGCGTTCGTGTTCCTGATGGCGATCCTGAAGTTCATCGACGTTCACAGCTACACGTCGTTCGGACTGTGGCTGACGGTGCTCGCCTCGGCGGTCGCGACCTACGGCGGCTATGAGCTCGAGGGCCACACCGCGTTTGCCGGCGGTGGCTTTCCCGCCCGGCAACACCGGTGGCAGCGGCGGCGACGACGCCGCCTGAAGAAGGTACCGGGTGAATAACGGTGCCAGGCACCGTTATTCACCCGGACGTTAACTGCCGAGAGACCCGGAATCTGGACTAGCCCCCTCGCAAGTCCGTAGGTTCCGAGTCTCTCGGGTGGGTGCTCGGAGCTAGACGGTTACGATCCCCCTCGAGTCCGTCGGCCCCGTTGGCGCGTGAGCGACCTCCAGCTACGCCGCGATCAGACGGCGGGCAAGCACATACTCGAAGCGACGGCCCTCGTGCCTTTCAGACGCGTCGTTCGTTATCTCTGCCGCGGCGACACTGCGAAGCGCCCGCTCGGCGTGTTTAGCGGTCGCGGCGGCTTCGAAACCGCTGCGACTCCCCACTCGTTCAACTGTAATCACGGTGACCCCCCTGTTCACTGCCAGTCGCGCCGACCCCCGTCTGCAACGACCCAATGACTCTCTTCTCTCGGGATAGCGAGCCTTCCGGCAGGCGTCAATGACTTTGGGTCGTTCCGTACATAACCCTTACAGTTACGGCTCAGGACTCGATCAGCTGCCGCACCTCGACGGCGCCGCCGTAGCGGGCGGCGGGGACGGTTGCAGCCAGCTTCACGGCCGCGTCCAGATCGTCTGCCTCGAGGAAGAAGTAGCCGCCCAGCGCCTCCTTGGCCTCTGCGTACGGTCCGTCGGTCGCCAGCGTCCGGCCGTCCTGCACGCGCACCGTGGTGGCCGTCTCCGGTGAGGCCATGCGCTCGCCCGGGGTCACCCCGGCGGTCTGGTTGAGGGCGGCGTAGTCGGCCCACACCTGCTGCGTCTCCTCCGGCGAAAGCCGGCTTTGGACTTCGAGTGCGTCGCCCTGGTAGATCTGCATCAGAAACTTCATCGTGTCCTCCTCGGGTTGGTGTTCATAGTAGGAACGAGCGAGCGGCGGGGGATTCGACAAGCTCGGGTCTTGCATGTGTTGACACACATATGTGCGGGAGCTTATATTTTGAGCATGCCCAGCGCCTTTGACGTCGTCTCCGACCCCGCCCGCCGGCAACTGCTCGACCTGATGCGCAGCGAGCCCCGCGCCGTCGGCGAGCTCGCCAACGCCACCGGCATGAGCCAGCCCAACACCTCCCGCCACCTGCGGATCCTGCGAGAGGCCGGGATGGTCTCCAGCCGCGCCAGCGGCCGCCGCCGGGTGTATGAGCTGCGCCCCGAGGGCTTTGCCGAGCTGGTGGGCTGGCTGACGCCCTACGCGCTTTTGGCTACACGTCCTTGACGGCGGTGGCGAGGTTGATCACGGACTCTTTGGCGTCGCCGAAGAGCATGGTTGTCTTGGGGTCGTAGAAGAGCTCGTTCTCGATCCCCGCAAAGCCCGTGTTCATCGACCGTTTCAGCACCACCACGGCGGCTGACTGATCGACGTTCAGCACCGGCATGCCGTAGATGGGGCTGCCGGGAGTGTTCTTGGCGGCGGGGTTGACCACGTCGTTGGCGCCGATCACGAGGGTCACATCGGTGCGCTGGAACTCGTTGTTGATGTCGTCCATCTCGTACAGCTGGGTGTAGGGCACGTCGGCTTCGGCCAAAAGCACGTTCATGTGCCCGGGCATCCGGCCTGCCACTGGGTGGATGGCGTAGCGCACGTCCACGCCCCGGGCCTCGAGCACGTCGGCGAGCTCGCGCACGTTGTGCTGGGCCTGGGCGACCGCCAGGCCGTAGCCGGGCACGACCACCACCCGGCGGGCGTAGGCCAGCATCACCGCCACGTCGTCGGGTGAGGTCGCCCGCACGTGCATGTCACCGCCGGGGCCGGCACCGGGTGCAGCGGTGCCGCCGCCGGTGCCAAACGCGCCGAAGATGACGTTGGCGATCGTGCGGTTCATGGCCTTGCCCATCATCTGGGTCAGCAGCGTGCCCGAGGCGCCCACCAGCGTGCCGGCGATGATCAGGACGTTGTTGGAGAGCACGAAGCCGGTCGAGGCCGTGGCCAGGCCGGTGAACGCGTTCAAGAGTGAGATCACGACCGGCATGTCGGCGCCGCCGATGGCCAGCACCATCTGCACACCCAGGATCAGGGCGAGCACCATCGCGGCGATCAGCACCGTTTGGTTCTCATGGCCGGTGGCCAGGTACACGCTCAGGATCAGCACCGCCGCGAACAGTGCCCCGGTGATCAGCTTCTGGCCGGGGACGGTCTTGGGGCTTCCGCTGAGCATCTCCTGGAGCTTTCCGAACGCCACCATCGAGCCCGAGAAGCTGAGCGAGCCGACCACCGCCGAGAACAGGATCGAGATGATGATCTTTGCCTGGATGTCACTCGGGCCGCCGATGGCATCGTGATAGTCGGAGAACGCCACCAGGGCGGCGGCGCCGCCGCCCAGGCCGTTGAACAGCGCCACCATCTGGGGCATGGCGGTCATCTTCACCCGGCGGGCTCCGATCGCGCCCGCGATTCCGCCCACCAGAGCGCCGATGATGATCCAGGTGTAGCTCTTGACCGAGTCGTCGCACAGCGTGGCGATGATGGCGATGGCCATGCCCACCGCCGCGATCCGGTTGCCGCTGCGGGCGGTGGCCGGAGACGAGAGCCGCTTGAGGCCGATGATGAAGAAGATCGCGCACACCAGGTAGGCGGCGCCGATCCAGTCGGCCTTACTCATCCTTTTTCTCCGGCGTCGGCCGTTTCTTGAACATCTCCAGCATGCGGTCGGTGACCAGGAATCCGCCGACCACGTTGGAGGCGCCGAAGGCCACTGCGATTGCGCCGAGGATGTTGGTCAGTGTCGACAGGTCGGCTCCGGCGACCAGGATCGCGCCCACGATCACGATCCCGTGGATGGCGTTGGTGCCGGACATGAGCGGCGTGTGCAGGGTGGTGGGGACGCGGTTGATCACCTCGATGCCGACGAATGCCGCCAGCACGAACACGGTGATCTCGATCAAGAGGCTTTCGTTCATGCGCGCTCCCCGGAGAGCAGTCGGGTGGTGACCTTGCCGTCGTGAGTGATGATCGCGTCGGCGGTGATCTCGTCGTCGAAGTCGAGCTGCAGCTCGCCGTCGGAGACCAGGTGATCGAGCACCGCCTGGACGTTTCTGGCATACATCTGGCTGGCGTGAAGCGGCATCGTGGACGGCAGGTTGAGCGTGCCCACCACGATCACGTCGTGCGCCGTTGTGACCTCGCCCGGCACGGTCAGCTCGCAGTTCCCGCCGGTCTCCGCGGCCAGGTCGACGATCACCGAGCCGGCCCGCATTGCCTCCACCGCCGAGGCGGGGATCAACCGCGGCGCCGGGCGGCCCGGCACCAGTGCTGTGGTGACAACCACGTCTGAGTCGGCGATGAACTCCTCCAACAGCTCCTGCTGGCGGGCCTGCTGCTCGGGCGTCAGCGCGATCGCATAGCCACGCTCGTCCTGGCCGCCACCCACGTCCAGCTCCACGAACTTGGCACCCAGGCTCTCGACCTGCTCCTTCACGACCGGGCGGGTGTCGAACGCCGACACCACGCCTCCCAGCCGGCGTGCGGTCGCGATCGCCTGGAGTCCGGCTACGCCGGCGCCCAGCACCAGCACCTTGGCCGGGGCCACCGTACCCGCGGCGGTCATCAGCATCGGGAAGAAGCGCGGCAGCCGCTCGGCGGCGATGATCACCGCCTTGTAGCCCGCCACCGTGGCCTGGGACGAGAGCGCGTCCATCCGCTGTGCCCTCGACACTCGCGGCACCGACTCCATCCCGAAGGCGGTCACCCCCGCAGTTGCCAGCGACTGCACCAGATCGGCGTCGATCAGCGGCCACACGTAGCCGATCACGACCTGCCCGGATCGCAGCCGGGAGACCTCGTCCTGGCCGATCTTGCCGATGTGGACGACGATGTCGGCTGCGCCCAGCACGTCGTCGATCGAGCCCAGAGTGGCGCCCGCCTCGCGGTAGGCGTCATCGGGCAGCGACGCGCCGGCGCCGGCGCCCGCCTCGACCAACACCTCGAACCCGGCCGTCACCAGTCGCGAGACGGCGTCGGGCGTCAGAGCAACACGGTGCTCTGATCGGGGCGAGCTCGGCTGGGACACCCACACGCATAGCGGAGGATCGTACCGATCCCGCCGGAGCGCCCTCAGGTCAACCGTCGAGCCACGCCGACCGTCCACCGTTCGCGCTCCACACCACTGGGAAGAACGATTCATCCATCTCGGTGGAGTCGCGGCGTCGGTAGCGGGAGTAGATCAGATCGGTGTGATCGGGATCGAACCGGCTGTCGGCTGGCAGAAGATGCGAGATCAATGCGCGGCGGTGCGCGCTTGCGGCGGTGTTGGGTCCGGATCCGTGGAAGGTGTTGTGGTGGTGAAACGAGGCTCCGCCGGCTTCGACCACGACAGGGGTGAGGTCGAGCTCGGCGTCGGCACCGGCCGGGTTGGCGCGGCGGGCCGGGTCGAGCCAATCCGGCGGGGCGTGGAACTCTCCCCGGTTCTTCTCCGATCGCGGCCAGTGATGGGAACCGGTGACGAAGGTCATGGTGCCGGCTTCGGCCGAGGTCGGCTCGAGCGCGATCCAGCAGGTGATCATCTCGCCGGGCACCAGGTAGTCGAGGTAGGCGCCGTCCTGGTGCATGCCCAGAGACAGCGTGCCCGGTGGCTTCCAGATGCAGTTGTCCTGGAGGATGCGCACGCCGTCATAGCCCATCAGCTCGGCACAGGCCTCACCGGTGTGCTCGCTCAGCACCTGCCGGGCGAGCACCGTGTCGGCCTTCCAGCCGTTACAGATCTGGCGGGTGCGGTTCTCCGGGTCGCGGCCGGAAACCCAGTTGACCTCGTCGGGCTTGATGCCGGTCTCGTACTCCTCGCGGAAGATCGCTTCGAACCGCTCGCGCAGCAGGTCGACCTGCGCGGCGGAGATGAAATCCCGCTCGATGATCAGGAAGCCGTCGTGGTCGAACGCTGCCCGCTGCTCGGAAGTGAACACGCCGGTATGTTACGGATGTGCACGAGACTTATGCAAGCGTCGCCGAGCTTCCCCTGCGAATTGACTCATACGATCTGGAGGGGCTCGAGCTCGATACAGGCGGGTGGGTGCGGCGAACGACGGTCATCAGGTTGCGCGGCGCCGGGCACGAGGGGGTGGGGGAGGACGTCGACTACAACCCCGACGAGCAGGTTGTGCTGCAGCAGGCGGGGCCGATCCTGCCGCTGGTCGGCGCCCACACTGTCGAGACCTTCTCGCGCCTGCTGGAGGGGCTGCAGCTCTTTCCTGAGCCTCCTGTGTGGGACGGCGCGATCAACTACCGGCGCTGGGGGTATGAGGCGGCGGCACTCGATCTGGCGCTGCGTCAGGCTGACCTCAACCTGGCTGCCGCCTTGGGACTCGAGGCCGCGCCGGTGCGTTTCTGTGCGTCGATGGGATTGGGTGAGCCGCCCACCGCCGATGTCATCCATCGCTGGCTGGAGGTCAATCCGCAGCTTCGGTTCAAGCTGGACGCGACGGTTGAGTGGGACGATGCGCTGGTGGCGGAGCTGGCGGCAACGGGAGCGGTGGACGTGGTCGACCTGAAGGGCCACTATGCGACCAACTGGATGGACTTTCCGGCCGACGCGGACCTGTATCGGCGCGTCGCCGAGGGGCTTCCCGGTGCGCTGATCGAGGATCCCCGGCTCGAGCCCGAGACCGATGCGGTGCTGGCGCCGCATCGCGAGCGAGTGACTTGGGATGCGCCCATCCACAGCGTGGACGACATCCGCGGGCTGCCGTTCGCGCCCAGGGTGATCAACTTCAAGCCTTCTCGGTTCGGCTCGGTGCGCGAGCTGTTGGCCGCCTACGACTACTGCCGGGCCGAGGGCATCTCCGGGTACGGCGGCGGGCAGTTCGAGCTGGGCCCCGGCCGCGGCCAGATCCAGCACCTGGCGTCGCTGTTCCATGCCGACGCACCCAACGACGTCGCTCCATCGATCTACAACGAAGGCGTCCGTCCCGGCCTCCCGCCCAGCCCGCTCCCACCGCCCTCAGCCCCAACCGGCTTCCGGTGAATAACGGTGCCAGGCACCGTTATTCACCCCGGCGAACTCGGCGCGAGACGGTAGCCTGGCTGACGCCGAAGGCGGTCGCGATCTCCGCCTGGGTGTAGCCGTGAACGAGGTGCGCGCGAGCAATGGCGTGCGCTCCCTCGACCACGAGATCCGCGAGTGACTCGCGCGGGGGAGGGCGGTCGCCGTCGTTGATGAACTCTCGGTAACTGAGTGGATCACCGTCAAAGAACAGCAGCGCCCGGTTGCGATCGAGCATCCGAGGTGAGGGGCCCAAACCGGCCAGCGCGCGGTGTGCCGACCATCGCCACGTGTCTCGATCTTGGGTGAGTCCTGCCCGCCACGGATTCAGCGCGATGTACCGAAACGTCTCGAGCAGGTGCTCGTCCCGCGTGATCACGGATGCGGAGTAGCGGCGCCCAAACAGGTGGCCATCGGTCTTGTGCACTTCGCGATATCGATGTGAGTGCGTGCTGGTCAAGAGGTGCATTCCCTCCGAAAGGCGCTCCGCACCCAACTCCACCAGCATGTGCGCGTGGTTGGTCATCAGGCAGAAGCTCAGCAGTCGCCAGCCGGCGAGCTGTCCGGCCTCAGCCAGGATCGCCAGGAACGATCGGCGGTCGTGGTTGTCGACGAAGATCGGCATGCCACCGTTGCCGCGCACGGTCACGTGTTGCAGCGAACCCTCGGTCTGTACTCTTGGCTGGCGGCCCACCCCGCCAAACTAGCCGCACCCCGTGTTACGGAACTCGCCGCACCAGCGCCAGAACTGCGCGAACAGTCCGGCGTGAATAACGGTGCCTGGCACCGTTATTCACCACCCCCGTCTGGCCGCGAGGGGTTCGGCGTGAATAACGGTGCCTGGCACCGTTATTCACAGCGTGGTTGTGTTTGGGCCTTGGCGTTCGCGGGTGGATTCGTAGGCTTCGATCTCGGCCAGGTTGAGTTCGGTGAGTGCGATGTCGTCCCAGCCGTTGAGCAGTCGCTCGCGGACGTCCGGGTCGGTCGCAAACGCCGCTTCGCGTCCCGAGGGCAGCGTCACCCGCTCGGTCTCCAGGTCGATGGTCGCGTCGGCCGGGGCGGCCTCGATCAGCTCGCGGATGTCGGCCCGCGACAGCTCCACGGTCAGCAGTCCGATCTTGGAGCAGTTGGTGCGGAAGATGTCGGCAAAGCTCTCTGCCACGATCGCGTCGAAGCCGTAGTCCTGGAGCGCCCAGGGGGCGTGCTCGCGCGACGAACCACAGCCGAAGTTGGCACCGGTCACCAGGATCGGCGCGCCGGAGAACTCGGGTCGCCGCAGCGGGAAGTCGGGATCCTTCATCCAGTCGTCAAACAGAAACTGGCCGAACCCCGTGCGCTCGATGCGCTTGAGGTACTGCTTGGGGATGATCTGGTCGGTGTCCACCGACTCCATGTCCAGCGCCGCGACGCTGCCCGAGACCTGTCGAACCGGCTTCATGCCAGCTCCCGGACGTCTGCCAGATGGCCGCTCACAGCCGCCGCCACCGCCATCTCGGGACTCATCAAGTGAGTCCGCCCGCCGCGTCCCTGACGTCCCTCGAAGTTTCGGTTGGAGGTTGACGCACAGCGCTGGCCGGGAGCCAAGATGTCGGGGTTCATACCCAGGCACATGGAGCAGCCTGCACCCCGCCACTCGAACCCTGCGCTGCGGAAGATCGCATCCAAACCCTCAGCCTCAGCTTGAGCCTTAACTATGGCTGATCCGGGCACCACCATGGCGCGCACCGACTCGGCCACCCGGCGGCCGCTGAGGATCGCCGCCGCCGCGCGCAGATCCTCGATCCGCGAGTTGGTGCACGACCCCAGGAACACCCGGTCGATGGCGATGTCCTGCAGCGGCGTGCCCGGGGTCAGATCCATGTACTCGAGTGCGCGCTGATCGACCTCGCCGTCTGGCTCGGGCACGCGGTCGGTGATCGCGGCCACCTGGCCGGGGTTCGTGCCCCACGAGACTTGCGGCGCGATCGTGGTCACGTCCACCTCGACCACGTCGTCGAACGTGGCGCCCTGGTCGCTTGCCAGCGACCGCCACTCCTCGATCGCCGCGTCGAAGTTCTGCGGTGCGCCCGGCCGACCCTCGAGGTAGGCGAAGGTGGTGTCGTCGGGTGCGATCATGCCGGCCCGCGCACCCGCCTCGATCGACATGTTGGCGATCGTCATGCGGCCTTCCATCGAGAGGCCGCGGATGGCCTCACCGTGGTATTCGACCACGTGCCCGGCGGCGCCGTCGGTGCCGATCTGGCCGATCGTGCCCAGGATCAGATCCTTGGCGGTACAGCCCACACCGAGCTCGCCGCGGTAATCGATCAGCATTGTCTTGGGGCGGCGCTGCGGCAGTGTCTGGGTGGCCAGCACGTGCTCGACCTCGCTGGTGCCGATTCCGAATGCCAGCGCTCCGAACGCGCCGTGCGTGGAGGTGTGCGAGTCCCCGCACACAACCGTCATGCCCGGCTGGGTGACTCCCAGCTCGGGGCCGATCACGTGCACGATCCCCTGTCTGCGGTGGCCGAGTGCGTACAGCACCACTCCGAACTCCTCGCAGTTGCGGGTGAGCGCCTCCAGCTGCAGCCGGCTGAGCTCATCGGGCTCGCCCGGGCCGGTGGCGACGTTGTGGTCGGCGGTGGCCAGCGTACGGTCGGGGCGGCGCACCTTGCGTCCGGCCAGGCGCAGGCCTTCGAACGCCTGAGGGCTGGTCACCTCGTGTACCAGATGCAGGTCGATGTAGAGCAGGTCATAGCCGACCTCGTGGGCCTCCCAGACCTTCTCGAACATCGTGCGTGGCGCTGCCATGAGCGGCATTGTACGCGGCTCCGGCCGCCGGTGAACGCCTATGGCAACGATGGCGTGAGAGGCATCCGGCTATCGCTGGTTGAGCCGGCCGGCCGCCCAGGCGTAGGGCCGGGCGGGCACGCAGCTGCAGGGCCTTGATGCCGACCGCCATCGGCAGGGGAAATGCGACCACCGCCTTGCCGCGGTCGATCCCGCGCACGATTCGCTGGGCAGCGTCATCTGCCTCGAGCAGGAACGGCATCGGGAAGCGATTGTGAGAGGTCAGGTCGGTACGCACGAAGCCCGGACAGACCGTGATCACCGAGATCCCCAGCGGCTGCAGGTCGATCCGCAGAGCCTCCAGCATGTTGATCATTGCTGCCTTGGTGGGGCCGTACCCCTCCGATCGGGGGAAGCCGCGGTATCCGGCCAGGCTGGCCATGCCCACGATGGTGCCGGCGCGGCGGCGGCGCATGCTGGGAAGCACCGCTTCGATTCCATGGACGAGCCCCATCACGTTGGTGTCGAAGTGGCGGCGCACCAGTGCCGAGTCCCATGACTCGACCAACACCTGCTGCCAGAACGCCGCGTTCATGATCGCGATGTCGATCTCACCCAGCTCCTCCGAGATGCCGGCCGCGGCGGCCACCATGGCATCGCGGTCGGTCACATCCACCGGCACCGGCAGCACGGCGCCGCCCAGCTCGGCCGCGATCTGCTCGAGCTTTTCGGCCCGGCGGGCGCTGATCGCCACCCGGTACCCAGCGGCCGCGTACACCCGCGCCAGCTCGGCGCCGATACCGCCAGACGCCCCGGTCACCCACACCGTCTGCGGCTCGCTCACCGCGAGGCCCGCGACAACAGGATCTGCGCATCGCCCACCGCACCGGTCGCGAATCCAGCCTCACAGTAGGCCAGGTAGAACTCCCACATCCGCCGGAACTCGTGGGTGAACCCGAGGGCGGCGACTCGCGCCTGCTCGGCCACGAACCGCTCTCGCCACTCGGCCAGCGTGCGCACATAGTGCTCGCCGATCTCATCGTGGCGCGTGACCCGAAGGGCGGATCCCTGCGCCAGCGCGGCATCGATCGCTTCCAACGACGGAATCAACCCCCCGGGGAAGATGTACTTGTGGATCCACCCGAACTGCCGCCGGGTCGCCAGGAACCGCTGGTGCGGCATCGTGATCGTCTGCATCGCCATCACGCCGCCGCGATCCAGCAGCCGATCGCAGGCCGTGAAGAAGGTGGGCCAGTACGCCTCGCCGACCGCCTCGAACATCTCCACCGACACGATCTTGGAGTACCGCCCCTCGATCTCGCGATAGTCGCGCTCCAGCACCGTCACGCGGTCATCGACCCCGGCAGCTGCGATCCGGCTGATCGCCAGCTCCCGCTGGCTTGGGGATACCGTCACGCTGGTCACCCGGCAGCCGGTGGTGCGGGCGGCGTGGATCGCCATCGCGCCCCAGCCGGTACCGATCTCGAGCAGGTGATCGTTCGCGCCCAGATCGAGCATCGCGCACAACCGCGCGTACTTGCGCTCCTGCGCCTGCGCGAGCGTGTCGCCGGGCTCGAACACCGCACACGAGTAGGTCATCGTCTCGTCCAGGAACAGCGCGAACAGCTCGTTGGAGAGGTCGTAGTGGTGGACGATGTTCTCCACCGCCCGATCGACCGTGTTCTCGCCGCGCATCCCCAAAGACGGCTCGTACAGCCGCCTCAGGCGCTGCAGCGGCTGGGGGATGAGAGTGGTGAGCGAAGCGGCGAACACCCCCAGCACCGCCGCCAGGTCAGACGCGGTCCAGTCTCCGGCCATGTAGGCCTCGCCGAACCCGATCTTGCCGTCGCGGCCCAGCCGCCGCCAGAACGCGTCGCGCTCGATCACCATCACCGGCGCCCCCGCGCTGCCTTCGCTGATCACACGTCCGTCCCCCAGCTCCACCCGCAGCGGCAGCCGGGACACGGTGCGCTCGAACAGGTCGCGGGCGATCGCCGCCCGCACGCGGCTGGGGGCGGCCTCGGGAACGTGCGGGCCCGCGCCGGGTGCGACTAACAGCCTCCATGGTCATCCCACGCCCTCCTGGATCTCGTGCACCGGGCGGGGTATGCGGCGCAGGCCGCGGGCTCGCAGGGCAACTCCGTGGAGATGGATCAACGCGGTCACTTTTGCGGTCATCAGCGGTTGTGACACCAGCATCCTCCTCACGTTTCGCTCGGTCAACTGCAGCCGTCGACCGGTCAGCGCAGCCCGAAACACGCAGCGGTCGTCCTGAAGCAGGTCCATGGTCACGTTCAGCCGGTTCCCCGGGGGCGCAAAGTTCATGCGATAGCGTCCGTCGACCGTCAGAAACGGCGACACGTAGAAGTGCTTGTCGGTCTCGCACCGGCCACGCTGGTCGGGTCGCAGCAGGTAGCAGTGGCGCTCGCCGTAGGTGTTGTGTACCTCGGCCACCACGCATGCCAGCTGCTCGTCGCGATCGTGGCAGTAGTACAGCGACAGGGGGTTGAACACGTACCCCAACACTCGTGCGTTGGTGAGGAGCATCACCCGCCCGCCGTCCAGGTCGACGCCCTGCCCCGCGAGGTAGTTCGTCAGGTTGGTCTTGATCGGGAGCGTGGGATCGCCGAGGTGGTCACGGCTGTGGATCGTGGTCAGCGCGCGGCGGTTGTACCCAAACGACGGCAATGCCAGTGACAGCCGGTCGAGCTCGTCCAGATCGACCATCCACATGTACACGCCGTACCGGAACAGGTTGCGCTTGGGGAACAGCCGGTGGTGCATCAACCGGCCCTGGTAGAGGCACGAGCGCATCACCAGTCACATCCCAGCGCCCGCGCCGCCTGCAGTCCCGACCGGCAGCCGTCCTCGTGAAACCCAAAGCCGTGGTAGGCACCGCAATAGAACGTGTTGGCGACTCCCTGGAGGGACGGCAGCCGTCGCTGGGCGGCGACCGTGTCGATCGTGTAGGTGGGGTGGTGGTACACCATCGACCGCAACCGGCTGTCCACGGTCGATCCGGTCGGTCTGGTTGAGCGTGACGCAGTACTCGACGGGCTCTCGCAGCGCCTGCAGGCGGTTGAGGTGGTAGGTGACGTGCACGTTCGAACGCCCACCGGTAGAGCAGCCGTCGAGCAGGTAGTTCCACGACGCCCGAGCGCCGGCGGCGCGCGGCAGGAGCTGCGGATCGGTGTGCAGCACGGTGTGGTTGGTGGCGTAGGAGAACGCGCCCAGGATCTCGCGCTCATCCGGCGTGGGGTCGTCCAGCAGCGCCAGCGCCTGGTCGGGATGGGTGGCCACCACCGCGCGGTCGAATGCCTCGCCGTTGACCAACACCCGGTCGCGCTCGCGCCGCAGCGAGTGCACCGGTGTGGACGAGCGCACCTGGTCGCCGAGGACGTCGGTGACCCGCTTGACGTACACCCGGCTGCCACCGCAGACGGTCTTCCAGGTGGGGGAGCCTTTGACCGACAGCATGCCGTGGTTGGAGAAGAACTGAAACAGATATCGGGCCGGGAAGTCGAGCATCTCGGTGGTCGAGGATGACCATATCGCTCCGGTCAGCGGCAGCAGGAAATGGTCGCGAAAGTAGTCGCTGTAGCGGCCTTCCACGACGAACCGGCCGAGCGTCAGACGGTCGCTGCGGGGATCGCTCAGGACCCGCTGGGCGTGGCGGTGGAAGAGCTTGATCTCGGCCAGCATCCGCAGGTACCGGGGCCGCGCCAGGGTGCCCAGCCGCGGGGCGATGCCGACCATGCCCGCGGGCACCGGCGTACTCGAGGCCGCAGCCCTCGCACCGCACCCCGAAGGACATGTCGGAGTCCTGGATGCGCACGTCCAGCTCGGAGAAGAGGCGCAGCAGCGTCGGGTAGGTGCGCAGGTTCATGACGATGAACCCGGTGTCGAGCCCCAGCTCGCGGCCGTCGCCGGTGCGGCACCGACACCGTGTGGGCGTGCCCGCCGACGCGCTCGTCCTGCTCGAACATCGTCACCTGGTGATGTCGCGAGATCACGTAGGCCGCGGTCAGCCCGGCGATCCCGCTTCCGATCACGGCGACTCGCAGTCGCTCCCCGGTACTCACACCAGTATCCGGCAGCCGCGATCGGCCGGCTGGTCGAATGCCCGGGCGATCTGATCGTCCACCGGCTCGAGTCCCAGTGCCCCGAAGGCGAAGCGGCGGGTGAGCGCGTGCCACACCGAGCTGCGGTCGAGCATGGTGTGACCGGCCCGAGCCACCTCGAACCGGCACGTCCGGGCGCCGGCCTCGCGCAATCCCACAGCGAGGGCGTAGGAGCCGGCGGGGTCGGTGACACGGTCGCGCAGACCGTGGGCGAGCATGACGGTGCGCCCGGCGGCCTGGTCGATCGCATCCTCGGGGGTGATCCAGGTGGCCAGGCCGGCCACGGCGGTGACCGCCGGGTGCCCGCAGGCCAGTACCGCCGCCCGCGCGCCCATCGAGTGTCCGACCACGCAGATCGGCGCGTCGTGGCGATCGGCCATCCGGTCGAGCGCCCACCACAGGTCGCTCACGGGATCGCCGTCGTTGAATCCGACGCTGCGGTATCGCAGCTGCGCCACGGCCAGACCGCGATCGCGTCCGCGGCGACCCAGATCGAGACTGAAGGGCAGCATCCGCAGCGCCGCCGGGCGCAGATGCGAGTCGGCGCGCTGGTCCTTGGACTTGCCGCCGTGGGCAACCACGACCACCGCTCGTGCGCGCTGCTTTTGCCCGAACTCGAGCAGTCCCGGAGCTCGGGCATCGGCTTTTGTCATCTGCAGGATGGTACCGGTGTCGATCTTCTCCACAGACATGATTCGGCCCGCCCCGCCAAATGGTTCAGCGGGACGGGCCGAAACGTGCTCGAGATCAGTCGCCTGCGGCGGGGGTGATCTCCGGTGCGTCGACGGTGCGGATCGGACCCTTGAACCAGTTCTTGGCGGATACGAACCACGAGATCACGGCGTACAGCGCCACCGCGCCGACGATCAACGGGCAGTAGTTGATCAGCCCGTTGTTCCAGACGAAGTCGGCATTGCCCGGTACACCTCCGGGTGCTGTGGGCAGGAAGGCGATGACGCAGACCACGATCACCTCGACCACCGCCAGCGGACACATCCACTTGTACTTGTTCCCGAGCGTCCACGGGCCGGACTGGAACGCCGAACCCATGCGCCACCTCAGGAAGATCGGAATCGCGTAGGCGATGTAGAGGCCCACCACGGTCACCGATGCCAGCGCGTAGAACGCGATCGGGATGTTTGCCGGGTTGCCGTACAGGGCCGGCAGGGCGACGATCAGGCAGATGGTCGCCATGCCCAGCGTGGCGTTTCGGGGAGCGCGGTTGGGCGCCACCTTCGACCACAGCTGATGGCCAGGGAGCGCTCGGTCACGGCTGAACGCATACATCATGCGCGAGGCGCTGGTCATCCCCGAGCCGCCGCAGAAGAACTGGCCGATGGTGGAGATGATCATCACGCCTTTGAATGCCGCCAGGCCCAACGCTGCGGCGAAGATCCCGATCGAAGAGCCGGCGCCGTAGTCGGAAGTGGAGACTCCGTTGACGTCCTTCACCGCGAACAGGAAGCACAGCAGCAGGATCCACCCGAAGATCCACGAGTAGAACACCGATCGCCACATGCCCTGCGCGGCCGCCTTGGCCGCACCGGTGGTCTCCTCCGAAAGGTGCGCGGAGGCATCGAATCCGGTGATCGTGTACTGGGTCAGGATCACACCCAGTGGCACGACGTACAGGAAGAACTTGAGACTGCTGGTGCTCCCTCCGTCGAACCCGGAGTTGTTGACCCACTGAGTGAACACAAACGACGGGCTCTGGTGCGAGTCGGGGGCGAAGATCAGGATCAGCACGATCACCGCTGCACCCACGATGTGCCAGTAGGCCGAGCCGTTGTTCCAGTACGACAGGATGTGCGACGGGAACAGGTTGATGAACACGTGGCACACCAGAACGATGATGTAGATGATGAAGATGTTTGTGAGACTGAATGCGTTGTAGCTCGAGTCGAACAGGCCGATCGTGTAGGAGGCAAACGAGGCGCAGGCGTAGTCCACCGACGCCACCACGCCCACCAGTCCGACCAGGTTCATCCACCCGGTGAACCAGCCCCACGAGGGGCCGCCGAGCTTCGATGCCCAGTAGTAGATACCGCCCGCTGTGGGCATCGACGAGCAGATCTCGGCCATGCAGAGAGCGATCACGAGGATCAGCGCTCCGACCACCGGCCAGCCGATCGACACCATCACCGGGCCACCGTTGTTCCATGCCGCGAAGAAGTTCGTAAAACAGCCTGCGAGTACCGAGATGATCGAGAACGAGATCGCGAAGTTGGTGAATCCACCCCAGGAGCGTTCCAGCTCCTGTTTGTAGCCAAGCTCTGCCAGCAGCGCCTCGTCTGCGTTGAGCTTTGGCGAGCCTTCCGGCGGGGTTGCCATAAAGCCTCCTTGGGATATGTGGACCGGTGCCTGCCTCAAGACCGGTTCGCGCGATCTTACGGAATAATTGCGCCGGAGTACAGAGGCGAGTTAGGCAACTGCGAATTGCAGTGAATGCGATACCGGGTCTGCCCGCACCAACCGCACCTTCACCACCGACCCGGGAGTGGGGGCGGGGTCGCTGTGAACGCGCGCCCGCACCAACGGATCGGCGATCCAGATATGGGCGCCGCGCTTGTCCACATCGGTCACGGCGGCCGAGAACGTTTCACCCACGCGGTGCTCGAGCAGCCGCACCTCCACCTCGTCCACCAGCGCCCGTTCGAGCTGTCCGGCCCGCGCTCCGGCCTGCGGCCATCGCGTCGGGCAGGCGGGTCAGCGTCTCGACCTCTGCCGGGCTGGGCCTGGTACCCGCGCACAGCTCCACCAGCAGGTCGAGCACGTACCGGTCGGCCAGCCGCCGCATGGGCGCGGTGGAGTGGGCGTAGATCGTCGCCAGCGCGGCGTGCTCGGGGCTGGGGCGGGACGGCGCCGTCGAACGCGGTGTAGCCGGCGTGGCCCATCACCCCTCGGGCCTCGGTCAGAAGCGCGGCCTCACGTGGTTTGGCGGGATCGAGCGAGCGGGCGAAGTCGGGGTAGGACATCCCCGCCGGCCAGGCGACTTGCAGCGCCGCAGCGCTGCGTCGAAACGCCTTCAGCCGGTAGTCGTCGACGCCCTCCATCGTCCGCAGCAGCCCAACGTGATGGGACACCATGATGCCTGCCGCCGCGACTCCCGGCCAGCAGTGAGATCTGGGCGTTCCAGTCCTCGCTGGGCACCCGTTGCTCCAGCTGGAGCCGGTAGCCGTCCGGTTTCGCAGGATCGTGCACGATCGTCTGCTCCGGCACCTGCAGCTGCACCCCGCCGCGGGCGATCTCGAGTGCCTGCCGCAGCTCGCCGATCTGCTCGCAGCAGCGCCGCGTGCTCTCCGCCCAGCCCGGCGTAGTCGAGCTTATGGCGGCTGCGCACCATCGCCCGCTCGAACCGATACCGACGGTCTGCACGCCGGTCTCGTCCAGGTCGATCGTGAACACCACCGCCGGTCGATCGACGCCCGGGCAGCAGGCTGGCGGCGTTCTCGCTCAGCACCGGTGGGGTAGAGCGGGATCGCGCAGGTCGGGGCAGTACACCGTCTCGCCCCGGCGCCAGGCTTCCTGCCTCGATCACTCCGCCGCGATCAACGAACGCGGCCACGTCGGCGATCGCGTATCGCACCCGGTAGCCGCCGTCGCGACGTTCGAGCTGCATGGCCTGGTCGAGGTCGACGGCTTCCCGCCGGGTCGACGGTGAAGAACTCGAGCGCGCGCAGGTCGGCTCGGCCGGCGGCGTCGATCGTGCGTTTGGCCGCCTGCTCGGCCGCGGCCTGCACCTCCGCGGGGAACTGCTTGGGGATCTCGAACTGCTCGCGGATCCGCTCGAACCCCGGATCCGGCGAGGGATCGGGGAGCGGGTGGAGCCGCAGAATCTGGCGATGCATCGGTTCGGGTGGGGCCGCCTACTGCGCTTCGGCCGCCGCCTCGGCGGCGCTCTCGCCGATCCACGGCATCATCGAGCGAAGCTGCGCACCCACCTGCTCCAGCTGGCGTATCGGCCGCCTCCTGGCGCAGACGCTTGAAGTTGGGCCGGCCGTTGGCCTCCTCGGCCATCATCTCGGAGGCGAACACCCCCTGCTGCACGTCCTTCAGCACCTGCTGCATGTTCTGGCGCACGTGATCGTCGATCACCTTGGGGCCGCGGGTGAGGTCGCCGTACTCGGCCGTGTCGGAGATCGAGTAGCGCATGCCGGCCAGGCCGCCCTCGTACATCAGGTCGACGATCAGCTTGAGCTCGTGCAGGCACTCGAAGTAGGCGATCTCCGGCTGGTAGCCGGCCTCCACCAACGTCTCGAAGCCCATCTGCACCAGGTGGCTGGCGCCGCCGCAGAGCACCGCCTGCTCGCCGAACAGGTCGGTCTCGGTCTCCTCGGTGAAGGTGGTCTCGATCAGCCCGCCGCGGGCACAGCCGATGGCGTGCCCGTAGGCCAGCGCCAGCGTGTGCGCGTTGCCGGTCGCGTCCTGCTCGACCGCGATCAGGCCGGGAACGCCGATGCCGTCCACGTACTGGCGCCGCACCAGGTGTCCGGGCCCCTTGGGGGCGATCATGGCAACGTCCACGTCAGAGCGGGGGGTGATGCCCTCAAACCGGATGTTGAAGCCGTGGGCGAACATCAGCATCGCCCCGGGCTTGAGGTTCGGCTCGATCTGGTCGCGGTAGACGCCGGCCTGGATGTGGTCGGGCACCAGCAGCATGACCACGTCGGCCTCGGCGGTGGCGTCGGCCACCGTCTCCACCCGCAGGCCGTCGGCGGTGGCGGCATTCCAGGCACGCGAGTCCGGCCGCGCGCCCACCACCACGGTGTTGCCCGAGTCGTGATTGTTCGAGGGCATGCGCGTGCCCCTGGCTGCCGTAGCCGATCACCGCGATCGTCTTGCCGGCCAGTGCCGATGGATCGCAGTCGGATTCGTAATAGATCTTGGCGCTCATGCAACCACCCTCATTCGTTTACGTGTCTGAAGCTCGCCGTCTCGGTCGAGCGCGATCCGGCCGGTGCGGACGAGCTCTCGAATCCCGTACGGAGAGAGCAGCTCCTCCAGCGCTTGCAGGCGATCGGGCGCGCCCACGCAGGCGAACGTGATCGCGGAGGGGCCGACGTCGACCACGCGGGCCTCGAACACCTCGGCCAGGCCGATGATCTCCGGCCGCCGCTCAGGAGTCGATTCGACCTTGATCATGGTCAGCTCGAGCTGCACGGCGGTCTCGCCGAGCTCCTGCACCTTGAGCACGTCCACCAGCTTGTACAGCTGCTTGGTGACCTGATCGACCGAGTGCTGGGCGCAGTCGACGCGGATCGTGATGCGGCTGCGGGTGGGATCCTCGGTGGGACCGACCGCGAGCGAGTCGATATTGAACCCGCGGCGGGCGAACAGCCCGGCGCACCGGGTGAGCACGCCGGGACGGTTGTGCACCAGCACCGAGAGCGTGTGGAAGGTGCTCATCAGACTCCCTCCTCGACCCAGGCGTTGTCGTCGTCGGCCCACTCGACATCGATCATGTCGGCCGATGCTGCGCCTGCGGGCACCATCGGATACACCTTCTCCTCGTGGTCGACGCGGGCCTCGATCACCGCCGGGCCGCCGGCTGCCAGCGCGGCCGTGATGGCGGCGTCCACCTCCTCGGGCTTCTCGCACCTGAAGGCGGGGATCCCGAAGCTCTCGGCCAGCTTGCAGTAGTCGGGCAGGTCCATGGTCAGGTTGGTCTCGGAGAAGCGCTCGTCGTGGAACAGCTCCTGCCACTGGCGCACCATCCCCAGCCATCCGTTGTTGATGACCACGTGGATTGCGCCGATGTCGTACATCTTGGCGGTGGCCAGCTCCTGCATCGTCATCTGGAAGCAGCCGTCGCCGTCGATGTTGATCACGATCGCGTCGGGACGGCCGACCTTGGCGCCGATCGCCGCGGGAACGCCGAAGCCCATCGTGCCCAGACCTCCCGAGGTCAGCCAGTTGCGCGGCTTCTCGATCTTCAGGTACTGCGCCGCCCACATCTGGTGCTGACCGACGCCGGTCGTCCAGACCACGTCCTCGCCCTCGGTCAGATCGCGCAGCCGCTCGATCACGTACTCGGGCTTGAGCGGCTCGGTGCGGCGGTACTTGAACGGGAACTCGCGCTTCCAGCCCCGCACCTGCTCCAGCCATTCTGCGGCCTTCGGCGGGCCGCCGTTACCGCGCGACTCGATGGCGTCGGCCAGCTTCGGCACGATGTGCTCGAGCGAGCCCACGATCGGGATCTGGGCCTCGCGGTTCTTGGAGATCTCGGCCGGGTCGACGTCCATGTGGATGATCTTGGCGCCGGGCGCGAACAGGTCGAGCTTGCCGGTGACGCGGTCGTCGAAGCGCGAGCCGCAGGCGATCAGCAGGTCACAGCGGTTCATCGCCCAGTTGGCGGCCTTCGAGCCGTGCATCCCGGGCAGGCCGATGCACAGCGGGTGAGAGTCGGGGAAGACACCCTTGGCCATCAGCGTGGTGACCACGGGCATCTGCACCGCTTCGGCGACCCGGATCAGCTGGTCGGGGTCGACGTCGGCGTTGACCGCGCCGCCGCCCACGTAGAAGACCGGCCGCTCGGCCGCCAGGATCGCCTCGGCCGCGGTGATGATCTGCTTGGGATGGCCGTGACGAGAAGGCTTGTACCCGGGGATGTCGACCTGGCGCGGGTAGGCGAAGTCGAACGTGGTCAGCTGGATGTCCTTGGGGATGTCGATCAGCACCGGGCCGGGCCGGCCGGTGCGGGCGATGTGGAACGCCTCCTTGAATACCCGCGGGAGATCCTCGACGTCGGCCACCAGCCAGGAGTGCTTGACGATCGGCATGGTGACGCCGGTGATGTCGGCTTCCTGGAACGCGTCGGTGCCGATCAGGTAGGTCTGCACCTGACCGGTGATGCACACGATCGGGGTGGAGTCGAGGTAGGCGTCGGCGATCGGCGTGACCAGGTTGGTGGCGCCGGGGCCCGAGGTCGCGATCGCGACACCGACCTTGCCGGTGGCGCGGGCGTAGCCCTGAGCCATGTGTCCGGCTCCCTGCTCGTGGCGCACCAGGTAGTGGCGGATGCTGTGGTCGACGTTTGCCCAGGCGTCGTACAGGGGCAGGATCGCGCCGCCGGGGAGCCCGAACACATCGGTGACCCCTTCGGCCTCGAGACAGCGGATGACCGCTTCGGCTCCGGTGATTCGGCGTTTATCCATGGACGATCGGTTCAGAATACGGCTGGTCGGCAAACTCTGCTCCGGCACTGGCGTGGTGCGGCAGCTCGGCACACACCTCCTGGCCGACCTCCCACGTGGTGTACGCGCGGCCGCCGTGGATCTGGTCGGCGGTGGAGACGCCGCGGGCCAGCACTGCGTCGGTGGCTTCGGTGATCGAGCGGCCGATGTCGCGCCGGTCGAGGCCGTAGGTGAACATCATCGCCACCGACAGGATCATGGCGATCGGGTTGGCTGCCCCCTGCCCGGCGATGTCGGGGGCCGAGCCGTGCACCGGCTCGAAGATGCCCGGCGTCTGGTCGCTGAGCGAGGCCGACGGGGCCAGCCCCAATCCGCCGCCGACCGCTGCCGCCAGGTCGGACAGGATGTCGCCGAAGAGGTTCTCGGTCAGGATCACGTCATAGCGAGACGGCACGGTTGCCAGGTTCATCGCGAACGAGTCGACCAGCTCATGCGTGAGCGTCAGCTCGGGCGCCTCGGCGGCGTGCAGCTCGGTGACCACCGACCGCCACAGCTTGGAGGTGGCCAGCACGTTTGCCTTGTCCACGCTCACCACTCGGCCGCTGCGCCGCCGGGCCAGCCGAAATGCCCAGCGCGTGACCCGCTCGATCTGCTCCCGTGTGTAGGAGCACATATCCGAGGCGGCATCCTCGGTGAGTGCCTTCTTGCCGAAGTAGAGGCCGCCGGTCAGCTCACGCACGACGATCAGGTCGATGTCGCCCTGGCGCACCGGGCGCAGGTTGGCGAAGGTGTCGAGCTCCTTGCGGAGGTCGAGCAGGCCCTGCTCGGGGCGGGCCGAGGACGTCTCCCAGCGAGGTCCGCCGACGGCGCCCAGCAGCACCGCGTCGGAGGCCCGCACCGCAGCCCGCACGTGGGCGGGGAAGGGGTCGCCGTGACGGTCGATGGCCTCACCGCCGAATGGCAGATGCACCTGTCGCACGCGCACGCCGAAGAGCGTCGAGACCGCATCGATGACTCGGCCGGCCTCGGCCATCACCTCAGGGCCGACGCCGTCACCCGCAAGGCAGGCGACGATGGGGATTGGTCGTGGCGTGGTGGTCATCACACTCCTATCGGCGCCTGTTCAGGCTCGGTGGCTGCCTTGGCGTGGGCGCAGGCCCGCAAGTATGCCTCAGTGGAGGCCTCGGTCACGTCGGTGGAGACGGCCTGGCTGGTGAAGATGCGGCCGTGCGACTCGACCACGATCCGCACCTCCCCGAGCGCGTCGGCGCCGCCGGTGACGGCGCTGATGGTGTACTCGACCAGGGTGACGGGGATGTCCATCAGATTATTGATGGCGGCGAAGGCGGCGTCGACCGGGCCGTCCCCGGTGCCAACCGCGGTCTGCTCACCGTCGGAATCGGCAATCGTCACTTCGGCAGTGGCCCGCTCACCTGTGCGGGTCGAGATCGCGAGCGACACCAACCGGTACAGCTGCTTGCGTTCCCGCAGCGAGTCCGACGCGATCGCCTCCAGGTCGAGCGAGGTGATCTTGCCTTTGCGATCGGCGATCGCCTTGAAATGTACGAACGCCTGCTTCAGCTCTTCACCTTCGATGGTGAAGCCGAGATCGGCGAAGGCCTGGCGCAGCGCGTGGCGGCCGGAATGCTTTCCCAGCACGATGTCCGAACCGTGCAGCCCGACCGACTCGGCGTCCATGATCTCGTAGGTGCGGCGGTTTGCCAACACGCCGTGCTGATGAATCCCGGCCTCGTGCGCAAACGCATTACGACCCACGATTGCCTTGTTCGGTTGCACCACGTAACCAGTCAACCGTGACACCAATCGGGAGGTGCGCACGATCTCTTTGGTATTGATGTTGGTGTGCAGACCGAAGCGCGGTTTTCGCGTCGCCAGAAGCATCACGATCTCTTCCATGGAGGCGTTACCGGCGCGCTCACCGATGCCGTTGATGGTGCATTCGACCTGGCGCGCGCCGGCCTGAACTCCGGCCATCGAGTTTGCAACCGCCAGGCCCAGATCGTCGTGACAATGAACCGACAGGATCACACCCTCGAGCTCCTCGACGCGCTCGCGCAACCCCGTCAGGATCTCGACGTACTCCTCCGGGACCGTGTAGCCGACAGTGTCGGGGATGTTGATGGTGGTGGCACCGGCGGCGATCGCGGTACGTACCACCTGCGCCATGAAGTCGATGTCCGAGCGGGTGGCGTCCTCGCATGAGAACTCGACGTCGGAGCAGAACCCCTTGGCCTTGCGCACCGCGGCGTCGGCGCCTTCGATCACCTGTTCCCGGGTCATCCGCAACTTGTGTTCCATATGAATGTCCGAGGTCGCGATGAAAACATGAATCCGGGGATTCTTGGCATCCTGGAGCGCCTCGATGCAGGCGTCGACGTCCTCGAGATTTGTCCTGGCCAGCGAGGCAACGGTGCATTCCACGGCTTGGCTGACGGCCCGGATGCCCTCGACTTCGCCCGGCGAGGAGATGGCAAAACCCGCCTCGATGATGTCCACGCCCAGCCGTTCCAGCTGGCGGGCAATCTCAATCTTTTCGTGAGCGTTCAATGCGATGCCCGGCGATTGCTCGCCGTCTCGCAAGGTCGTGTCAAATATGCGGACGGTGTCCCGTCCGGTGGGGTCGGTCTGAACTCATGTCGTGCATCCTCCTCGATCTGGCAGAGATGCGGGCGCACCTCTCCCTGTGAGCTTCGGCGTATGCGCCGGTGTGCGGCGCGTGGGTGCAGTAGCTCGCCCTATCGGGCGAGGAGCACGAGGCCGAGCAGAAGCGAGGAAGACCGCAGCGAGCACCCGACAGGACGCCCGCTCAAGAACGAGCGGGCTGCGGTCTCCTGATTCGGGCAAGCTGCGAACATCGTGGGGCACATGGTAGGGGAGCGCTTACCGGTTCGTCAACCGAGAGCGTCTCAGACGCTGCCGACCGACCGGCGGGCGCGGTCGCTTGCAGGGGATTTCGTGTATAAATGCCACTCCAGGAGTATCGCTAACAACACACGAGGTGAAACATGCCGCGGTCAGGCGTAATCGGTGAGCAAATTTATGATCAGGTAGAAAAGCTTGTGGCGGATGGCATGAATCGCACCCAGGCCTTCGCCGAGATCTCGAAGCAGTCGGGCCGGCAGGCCGGGACTGTGGCCGCGAACTATTACCGCGTCGCCCGCAAGCGCGCCGGCGGCTCGCTGCGTAAGCGGAAGGCAAGCCCCGAGCGCAAGCCGCGGGCCACCGCATCCAAGGGCGGTCGGCCCCGGTCGACCAGCTCCCGCCGGGCCAGCGAACAGCGGCGGCGGTGACATCGATGCACTGGCGGCTCAGCTGGTTGCGAGTGTCGAGGCGCTTGCCGACGCAGTCAAGGCGCAGGGCGCCGAGGTCAAGGAACTTCGGTCCCGTTTGGACGGCGTGAAGAAACTGCTCGGGTAGCTCCGAGCGGGCCGGGGGGCGGACAAATGGGCAAGAAGAAGCGCGATCGTCCCCATCTCAGGGGCATCTCGGAGATCCGTGCGTTCCTGCGCACGAATCAGACACCCGTGTACTTTGTGTCACCGACGGCGTTCAACCTCATGGGGCTCGACCGGTGGGTGCAGAATCTCTACTACGTAACCTACTTCGACTCCTACGAGGGCGGGCATCCGCGCGTGTTCGTGCCCGGGGAGCGCGATGCACGCGAGTTCAACTCGATGGAGGAGATTTGTAACTACCTGCTCGGGCACAAGCAGGTAATCGACTTCATCCACAGCCACGGCCCCACCGGCAAGGCGTGCTTTGTGATGTTCGACGAGCGCACCGAGGTGCTTGCGGCCGAGGCGGGGCTGGAAGTGATTCATCCGTCGGCGAAGCTGCGTGGCCGGCTCGACTCCAAGATCGTCACGACCAAGATCGGCAACCGCGCGCGTGTCCCCAGCGTGCCCAACGTGCTCGGCCGAGCGGGCAGCTTCACCGACCTGAGGAAGCTGGCAGAGGACGCCGGCCTGGGCGACCAACTGGTCGTGCAGACGCCCTATGGCGACTCGGGGCGGACCACGTATTTCATCAACTCGAGCGCCGATTGGGATAAGCATTCCAAGGCGATGGCGGGTGAGCAGCTGAAGGTGATGAAGCGAATCCGCCCGCTGGAGGTGTGCGTCGAGGCGGTGATCACGAAGTACGGAACCTTGGTGGGCCCATACGTGGCCTCACTGGTGGGCTACCCCGAGCTGACGCCCTACGCGGGAGGCTGGTGCGGTAACGACATCTATCCAGCCGTGCTCTCCGGCAAGCAGCGCAAGAAGGCATCAAAGATGACCCAGCGGCTGGGGGCGGAGCTGGCCAAGGAGGGCTACAAGGGCTTCTTCGAGGTCGACTACCTGCTGGACGTCGATACCGGAGAGTTGTATCTGGGTGAGCTCAATCCGCGGGTGTCGGGATTGTCGCCGATCACTCATGTAACACTTGCCGCATATGCCGACATGCCGTTGTTTCTGTTCCATCTGCTCGAGTATCTCGACGTCGACTACGAGATCGACGTGGACGAGATCAACGAACGATGGTCACGACTGGCCGCCGACGATGAGTGGAGTCAGTTGATCATCAAGGAGACCGAGGATCGGGTGGAGTTGCTGACGCGTGCTCCGCGCACCGGTATCTGGCATCTGGATGAGAACGGTCAGTTTCGCTTCCGCCGATGGGCACACGACTGGCACTCCATCATCGATGAGTCAGAGGCGTTCTATCTGCGAGTGGCTGCGCCCGGGGACTATCGCTACAAGGGCGCCGACCTCGGGGTGCTGGTCACCCGGGGCGGATGCAGACGGCCGACCATCGCCTGACCGAGCGCTGCCACACCTGGATCAACGGGATCAAGAGTCACTACGCCGGCAAGCCGGTGGAGGCCGAGTTGGAGCGGCCTCCGCTCGATCCGTTCGCGTTCAAGCTGGGGTGAGCGACTCGTGTGACCGAAACGCCGTAGCGCTCGAGTCGCTCAAACAGCGGGCCGAACGGGACGACCTGCTCGCTGGGAAGCACGCCGCGACGGTCGAGTTCCCCGGCCACGATCATGTTCGCCACCACCGCCGGCGGGCAGGCCGTGGACAGCACCCCGCCGCCGAACTCCAGCCGCGGCACCGGGCGGGTGATGCATTCGACCACCGCGGTGCCGCGGTCACCGTATGCCTCGATGCGATGAATGCCGAATGCCTGCAGGCTCGGTGATGTGCGCGGCAGGCGTGCCAGCAGCGCCAGCAGCACCGACCGGGGCACGACACTCTGGCCGCGCACGTCGACCGCCGTGGTGGACGCCAAGCCGAGATCGGTGAGCAGCCGGATGCGCTCCAGAAAGGCAGGGTTGAGCGACAGCTGGAAGCTGACCTGGCGCGCTCCGAACGAGCCGGGGAAGGTGGCCTGCTCGGAGTGGATGGTGTAGATCGTCGAGGCCGGCCCGATGGGATCGCCGAACTCGACCACGCCGGCATCGGACATCGGCTCCAGGTAGGTGACCACGCCGTCGCGCACCACCGGGGTGGGCATCGACAGCTCGTCCAGGATCGTGTCCACGGCGTACGGCGCGACCAATGGGCCGGAGGGCGGGTTGGGGTCACGTCCGGCGGCGCCGACCACGATCGTCTCCACCTGTCCGCCCAGAAGCTCCACGGCCCGCGCGGCCATCACGTTGGTTTTGCCGGGGGTCGAGCCCATGCCCAGCACCGCCAGCAGCCCGGCTTCGCTGGAACTCGCGCGTCCAGCTCCAGCTGCTCACCGGTGACGTGGAACAACCCGCCCAGGTCGAGGTAGTGGCAGCCGACCTGCAGTGCCGCCCGCATCGCGTCCAGGTTGATGCGATAGGCGGCCGTGTTCAGCAACAGGTTGGAGCCGGCCAGCGTGGCGGCGGCGGCGTCCTGGTCGCGGATGTCCAAGAGATCGGCAACCGCCTTGCCGGCTCCGTATCGGGCCGCCACCTCGGCGGCACCCTCGGGGTTGATGTCGAGACAGCGAATCTCGGTGACGGCGTCGTGCTCGGCCAGGGTGGCCACGATCGCCGGGCCGATGATGCCGGCGGCTCCCACCACCGAGACGACGCTCAACCGACCGGCTCCAGCCTGACGGCTGAGCTGATCGGCGCGCAGCGCCAGCCACAGCTCCATGCGGTCGCGGGCGGCCGACAGGTCGCGCCCGGTCAGCTGCTCGATCTTGCGCACCCGGTAGCGCAGCGTGTGTCGATGTACGTTCATCGCCGCCGCTGCCTCGGCCCAGCGGCCGTTGGCTTCGATGTAGGCGCGCAACGTCTCGATCAGCTCCGATCCGTGCACCGCGTCGTGCGTCACCAGCGGTCCCAGCACCGCGTCGCAGTAGAGCTCGATGGCCCGCTCGTCCTGCAGCGACAGAAGCAGCTGCATCGATCCCAGCTCGCGGAAGGTGGCGACTGCCGGAGTCCCGCCCGGCCGATGGGCGTCCAGCGCGTACAGGGCCTCGTCATAGCAGCGGGGGAGCTGGCCAGGCTGGTCGCGGACACGACCCACCCCGGCGGCGACTGCCGCGGTGGTCGCCAGCAGCTCGGCTGCTCGGGCCTCGGCAGCCGCGTCGTCGGGTGCCTCGATCAGCACGGCCACGATGCCGTCCCGCACGCTGGTCGGCCCGGCACCGGCGACGGCGTCGGCAACACGCGCGAGCGTGTGGGTGCCACCCCCGTCTGCGCGCAGCATCACGAACGTCAGCGGCAGCGTGCCCCGCAACCCGAACGCGCGGGTGCGGCGGCGAAGCTCTCGGGCACTGATGTCCCCGGCCACGATCGCCTCCACCAGGTCGCCGGCGAGTCGTCGCTCGGTCTCGGCCACGCGCTGATTCGAGAGGCCGGTGAAGACCGCCTCGGTGATCGCGATGAAGGGGATCTCGTAGGGGATCGTGAACACCGGGAAGCCGAGCCGGTCGGCCGCCGCGCGGGCTTCGGCTGGGCACTCCTCGAAGCCGAATCCGAGTCCCAGTCCCAGCCCTGCCAGTCCGCTCTCGGCCAGCAGCTCGACGAACCGCTCGGGTGCGTCCTCCAGCGGCCGGCCGGTCGTCAGCAGCAGCTCGCTTCCGCGCAGCCAGGGCGTGGGGTCGGCGAGCTCGGAGCTGTGCACCCAGCGCACCGGTGCCGACACCCGCTCGGCCCCGGCCACCAGGGTCAGCTCGAGCTCTTCCAGGCGCAGGATGTCGGAGACGGTCAGCACGTCTGTCGGTCAGGTCGCGACGGTCTCGCGGCTGCGGCCGCGAGTCATCTCCACCCAGGCCTCGTCCAGGACGGTGTCGAGCACGTCGTGGATGTAGTCGAGGTCGGGGCGGGTCGCGATCAGCGGAGGCGACAGCTGGATCACCGGGTCGCCGCGGTCGTCGGCGCGGCAGATCAGCCCCGACTCGTACAGGCGGCCCGACATGAAGCCGCGCAGCAGGTGCTCGGCCTCGTCATCGCTGAACGTCTCCTTGGTCTCCTTGTCCTTGACCAGCTCCAGCGACATGAAGTATCCGGCGCCGCGCACGTCGCCCACGATCGGCTTGGTGCCGAGGTCGTCCAGCACCGACTTGAAGTACGCCTCGTTTTCGCGCACGTTCTCGAGCACCCGCTCGCGCTTCATGATCTCGAGGTTCTTGAGCGCGACCGCGGTGCACACGGGATGGCCGCCGTAGGTGATGCCGTGGCTGAACATGGCGGTTCCCTCCATGAACGGCGCGGCCACGGCGTCGGTCATCAGCACGCCGCCCAGCGGCACATGCGCAGAGCCGATGCCCTTGGCGAAGGTGACGATGTCGGGGCGGATGTCGTAGCGCTCCGAGCCGAACCAGTAGCCCAGCCGTCCGAACGCGCAGATCACCTCGTCGGCCACCAGCAGGATGCCGTACTCGGAGCACAGCTCCCGCACGCCCTGGTAGTAGCCGGCGGGCGGCGTGAAGGTGCCGCCGGAGTTCTGCACCGGCTCCATGAACACCGCCGCCACCGTCTCGGGATCCTCCTGCTCGATCACACCTCGCAGCTCATCCAGCAGAAAGGCTGTGAACTCGGCCTCGGTCTCGCCGTCCGGCCGCCGGTAGGAGTTGGTGTTGGAGACGTGGTAGACGCCCTGCATCAGCGGCTCGAACGGAGTCTTGATGGACGAGATCCCGGTCAGCGAGAGCGCGCCCAGGGTGGTGCCGTGGTAGGCGATCCGGCGGGCGATCATCTTGTAGCGGTTGCGGGCGCCGTGCAGCTGGTGGTACTGCTTGACCAGCTTGATGATGGCCTCGTTGGCCTCCGACCCGCCCGACACGAAGAACGTGCGGTTGAGGTCGCCGGGCGCCAGCTTGGCGATCTCCCCGGCCAGCTCGATCGCGGGCGGGTGGGCGTAGTTCCAGTTGATGTAGAACGGCAGCTTCGCCATCTGCTTGGCGGCGACCTCGCCCAGTTCCGCGCCGAAGCTGTACCCGATCTGGGTGCAGAAGAGCCCTGAGAGCCCGTCGAAGTACTTCTTGCCGTTGGTGTCGTACAGCCAGCAGCCCTCGCCGTGGCTGATCACCGGGATCTCCTCCGTCTGGTACGTGCTCTGACGCGTGAAGTGCATCATCAGGTGGCGCTTGGCCGTCTCTTGAAGCTGGGCGTGATCTGCAGCCATGCGGCGGTCCTTTCGGGTGTACCGGCGGAGTCGGTTTGGACAGACTGGCCAATGCTACCAGTAGATGTGGGCACAAACGCGACCTTCGGCTTATACTCGCTGGCGCATCCCAATCGACCGCACACGGGGGTTACGTCATGGCCGTATCAGTCTCAGGTTCGCGCACCGAAGCTCTTCGCGAGCAGCGTGACAGGTATGTCGCCAAGGGCGTCTCGATCCAGCCGATCTTCGCTCAGAGTGCCCACGGCACCAAGCTCACCGATGTCGACGGCAAGGAGTATCTGGACTTCGCCGGTGGCATCGGCGTGATCAACCTCGGGCACACCCCCGACGCGGTTGTGGCGGCGATCAAGACCCAGGCCGACGCGCTGCTTGCACTCGTGCTTCCCGGTGGCCGGGTACGCGCCGTACATCGACGTCTGCCAGCTGCTGTGTGAGAACACGCCCGGGACACACCCCAAGAAGGCGCTGCTGGTGAACTCGGGCGCCGAGGCGGTCGAGAACGCCGTCAAGATCGCGCGCTACACGACCAATCGCGACGCCGTGATCACGTTTGACCGCGGCTTTCACGGCCGCACGCTGCTGACCCTGACGCTCACCTCCAAGCTCGTGTACAAGCGCGGCATGGGGCCGTTCGCGCCCGA
Organism: uncultured Actinomycetes bacterium; assembly: GCA_963729195.1. Lineage (GTDB taxonomy): Bacteria > Actinomycetota > Thermoleophilia > Gaiellales > JAICJC01 > CAVPTL01. Next base: position 572,923 of record CAVSNF010000024.1, on the reverse strand, counting down.
GGTGTACCGGGCGCCCGCGCCGTATCCCTACCGCGACATCACCACCGAGGACGCGCTCGCCAAGCTCGACTGGATGTTCAAGGCGACCGTCGACCCCAAGGGTGTGGCGTGCATGATCCTGGAGCCGGTGCAGGGCGAGGGCGGGTTCACGGTGATGCCGCCCGAGTTCATTCGCGGACTCAAGGCGCGCTGTGAGGAGCACGGCATCCTCTACATCGACGACGAGGTGCAGGCCGGCATGGGCCGCACCGGCAAGCTGTGGGGGATCGAGCACTCGGGCGTGGTGCCCGACCTGATGACGGTGGGCAAGTCGCTGGCCTCGGGCATGCCGCTGGCCGGCGTGGTCGGCCGAGCCGACGTGATCGACGCCGTGCACGTGGGCGGCCTGGGATCCACCTACGGCGGCAACCCGGTCGCGTGCGCGGCGGGGGTGGAGAGCCTCAAGGCCATCACCGACCCGGCCTTCCTGCAGGCCGCCACCGATCACGGCGTCACGATCCAGCGCCGCCTGCACGAGATGGCCGACCGGATCGACTGCATCGGCGAGGTGCGCGGAATCGGCCCGATGGCCGCCATCGAGCTGGTCGAGGATCGCGCCACCAAGGAGCCCGCCGCGGGAATCGCCACGGCGACAGTGGCCGGTGCGCTCGAGCGGGGCCTGATTCTGCTCAAGACCGGCATCTACGACAACGTGATTCGGATCCTGGTTCCGGTGAACGCTTCCGACGAGGACCTGAACGCCGGCCTGGACATCCTGGAAGAGTCGCTGGCGGCAGCCTCGCGACCGCGTAGCTTCGCCGATTCTGCGGTTGTAAGGATTCCGTGAGTAGGGCGCGTTAACGGCGCATTGCGTCACGTCGGTTTGGTAGCGTCACCGCTTATGTTCGCCCGAGGCCAGTCGCGTCGGCACCCCCTGCTGCGCGTGACCCGAGCACTGTGGATCGCTCTTGTGCTCGCACTTTCCGTCGTGCTTGCGGTGACCGCAACCACCGCGTCGGCGACCTCGCTGGCCACCCTCAAGGCCCAGGCCCGGCCGCCAACGCCCGCGTGAACGAGCTGTACGTGGCCTCCGAGCAGCAGGTGCAGCACTACGACGCCGTGCACCAGCGCTACGTGAACACGCGCACCCACTACCACCAGACGCTGGCGGCGGTGAAGGTCGCGAAGTACAACCTCAAGGTTGCCAAGAACCGGCTCGCGGCCAGCCTCACCCGCTCGTATAAGTCCGGCAACCAGGATCCGGTCGACGTACATGCTCGCGGCCAAGTCGGTGAGCGACCTGGTCAACCAGGTGCAGCTGTATGACCGCACCAACTCGGACAACAGCGACCTGCTCAAGCAAGTCACCACCTACCGGCATGTGATCGCGCATCAGAAGGCGGTGCTGAAGAAGCAGACCGCCGCCCTCCAGGAGCAGAACGCCCAGTCCGAGGCGGCCAAGAACGCCGCGCTCTCGAGCCTGCAGGCCGCGCAGGACTACAAGGCCAACCTCAACGTCAAGATCCGCACCCTGATCGATCAGCAGGCCGCAGCGGCAGCCGCAGCCGCCGCGCAGGCAGCGGCCGCAGCGGCCACCCAGCCGTCCAGCGGTGGCGGCGGTGGCGGCGGATACGGCGGATCGATCCCGATCCCTCCGTCCAGCTCTCTCGGTGGTAAGGCTGTTGCCATCGCCGAGCAGTACCTGGGAGTGCCGTATGTGTACGGCGGCGCCAGCCCCTCCGGATTCGACTGCTCCGGACTCGTCATGTACGTGTACGCGCAGCTCGGCGTCAGCCTTCCGCACAACGCCGCCGCGCAGTACGCCTCACTCCCGCACGTCCCGCTGAGCGCGCTTCAGCCCGGCGATCTGGTGTTCTTCTACGGCTTCGGCCACGTCGGCATCTACGTCGGCAATAACACCGTCATCCACGCGCCCCACACCGGCACGGTCGTCCAGTTCGAGAACATGTCGTATATGGGACCGATCGCCGCCGCCCGCGTCCCCGGCTGAGGCTGGTCCGTCGGGCCTCTGGCGGCGTCCCACGCCGCGTGCGGTACTCGACGTGGCTTTACCACGCCTCCGCTCCGCTCGCGGCTCGATCCTTGCCACAGACCCAACGGCCTGCGCCTCAGGGCGCCTGTCGTGAATAACGTTGGTGCCAGGCACGGTGCCAGGCACCGTTATTCAACGCGGTAGCGCAGGAGCACGGTGCCGTTGGTGAAGCGGCGTTCGTTCAGAAGTTCGAGGTTCAGGCGGACGTTTTGGGGCAGCGCGGGCTTGCCGCCACCAACGATCACCGGCGTCAAGAACAGCAGGATCTCGTCCACCAGGCCGGCCGTGAGCGCAGCGGCGGCGAGTTCGGGGCCGCCCACGCTGATGTCAAGGCTCGCCGAGTGCCTTCATCGCTCGCACCCGCTCGGGGTCGAAGTCGCGCTCGATACGCGTGTTGGCCGTGGACACCGTCTCCAGCGTCCTGGAGTACACGACCTTGTCGGCCGGCCGCCAGATCTCGGCGTACTCCCGCATCGCCGCCGCTTGGTCGGGCCCGGTGTCCATCGTCTCCCACACAGCCATCACCTCGTACATCCGCCGGCCGTACAGGTGGGTGCCGATCTGCCGCTCGAGATCGTTCGCGGCCAGGTGCACCTGCTCGTCCGGCGCAGCCCACTGGAAGTCACCGTCGGCATCCTCGACGTAGCCGTCCAACGACGCGAGCATGGAGTAGATCAGCTTGGCCATCGCGCTCAGCGAGCGTGGCGTTCGAGCCAGCGTGCCAGCGTGTCACCGGTGTCGATCACGTGGGCCTGCAGCCGCTTGCGCGCCTGGCGCGGCTCGGGCGCGTTCAGCAGTTCGACGATCCGGTCATGATCCTCGATCGACCGCACGATGATCCCCGGGTCGTCGCCGAACGTATGCCATGCCAGCGACCGTGGCACCCGGTTGGCCAGCGACTGCACCGTGTCGCGCAGCGGCGGGCAGTTGGCCGCCGCCAGGATCACGTTGTGAAACAGCTCGTTGGCATGCGACCACTGCTCGCGGATGATCGCGCGACCGCCGTCGTCACCAGGCTCGAGCGTGCCGTGGCGGGCGCACCCGGCCCGCAGCAGTGACTGGGCGGTGGCCAGATCGGCGTTGTCGTAGTTGGTCAGACGGCCGGCGGCGCGCTCCGCCGCCAAGCCCTCCAGCTCGGCCCGCACCAAGAAGATGTTGCGGCACTCCGCGGCGGTGAATGCCCGCACCAGCGCACCGCGGTGCCCCAGCTGCTCGACCAGCCCGATCGCCTGAAGCTGCCGCAGCGCCTCGCGGATGGGGGTGCGGCTGACCCCGAACCGAGCGGCCAGATCCTCCTGGCGAAGCCTCGTGCCCATCGGGATCTCGCCGGTCATGATCTCGATCTGCAGGGTATGCGCGAGATCGTCGGCGCGGCTGATGGGTGAAGTGGAAGACATCGCTCGATGCTAGCAGGGGGAACTCGTTCGCAGCAGAATGCACTTGTATCCTGGGCTTTGCAGTTTGGATCCAAAGTCGGTAGGGTTCAGATCTACTTCTGCACCTCACGGAGGATTGATGTCGTCTCAAGCCCAAGCAAAACTGCCGCCCATCGAGCACATCAAGGACCGCAAGAACGGTCTGGATGTGCTCGCAGACATCTACCGCTACGCGGAACTCGGCTTCGATGCGATCGAGCCCGACGATCTCGCCCTGTTTCGCTGGTACGGCGTCTACACCCAGCGCGCTGAGGAGTCGGCTGCGTCGATCGACCCCGGCCCGTCCGAGGACACGGACGGCTACTTCATGCTGCGGATCAAGTTTCCCGGAGGAAGCGTCAGCGCCGACCAGCTGCGCACCATCGGCGGTCTCTCCGAGCGCTACGGCCGCAGCATGGGCGACATCACCACTCGTCAGAACATCCAGCTGCACTGGCTTGCGATCGAGGATATGCCGGTGGTGCTGGATGAGCTGAACGCCGCGGGGCTTTCGTTCACCCAGGCCTGTGGCGATGTCTGGCGCAACATCGTGGGCTGCCCGCTGGCGGGAGTCGACGGCCATGAGCTGCTCGACTCGCGGCCGCTGATCCAGGAGCTGGAAGAGCGTTTCGTGGGGGATCGCCGCTTCTCCAACCTGCCGCGCAAGTTCAAGGTGTCGGTGTCGGGCTGCATCCACGGCTGCGCCCAGCACGAGATCAACGACGTGGCGCTGGTGGCGGTCGAAAAGGACGGACGAGATCGGCTACGACGTGTGGGTCGGCGGTGGGCTGGGCGCCTCCGCGCGCATGGGTCGCCGGCTGGACGTGTTCGTGGCGCCGGACGAGGCCGCCGAGGTGTGCGAGGCGATCACCGAGATCTACCGCGATGAGGGCAATCGCACCAAGCGCACCCGAGCCCGCATCAAGTTCCTGGTGGACGAGTGGGGGGTCGAGCGGTTGCGGGCCGAGGTCGAGGCCAAGGTCGGTCATCCGCTCAAGACCTCGGTCGCCCCGCTGCCCCCGATCGATCCCCATCGTGATCACCTGGGCATCCACCCGCAGAGCGAGGCCGGGCTCTATTACATCGGCGCGACCACCCTGCGCGGCCGCTTCACCGCCGACCAGATGATCGGGGTGGCGGATATCGCCGACCGGTTCGGATCGGGAGCGATTCGCTGCACCAACCGTCAGAACCTGATCGTGCTGGACGTGCCCGACGCGCTGGTGGACGAGGCGGCGGCGTCACTGGCCGATCTGGGGCTGCCCACCGAGGCATCGACCTTCCGCCGCGGCGTGATCTCCTGCACCGGCATGCAGTTCTGCAAGCTCGCGATCGTCGAGACCAAGGATCGCGCGGCCGAGCTGATCGACCACCTGGAACGGCGGGTGGGGGATCTGGCCGGGTCGCTGCGCATCAACCTCAACGGCTGCCCCAACGCCTGCGCCCAATACCAGGTCGCCGACATCGGCCTCCAGGGCGGGATCGCCCGGCTCGAGGACGGATCGCGGGTGCAAGGGTTCATCCTGCACATCGGCGGCCACCTGGGTGAGGATTCCGGCTTCGGTCGGCGGGTGTCCTCCAAGGCGATGCCGGCGGACGAGATGAAGTACGCGGTGGAGCGGATCGTGCGCGCCTACGCAGCCGAGCGCGGGGTCGACGACGTCTTCGCGGATTGGTCGCAGCAGCAGAGTGACGCGCGGCTGGCGGGGCTGGCCGGTGTTCCGCTCGGCCGTGAGCGCGCCGCTGAGGTGGCCGCCTGAGTTCCGCCTGAACGCACGCTTTTGACGGATCCCCCGGGGCTTCGGTACCATGAGGCCAGCTAGTTGACGTGCCACCGGGGTCGATCCCCGGTATGTACGCATCGAGAGAGGCGGAGGGAACGGCCCTGTGAAGCCTCGGCAACCATCTCGTCCGGTCGGGCGGGAGAGGTGCCAATTCCGGCGGAATCCTCGGATTCCGAACGATGTGAACCGGCCTCTCCGGGAGACTCCGGAGCCGGCCCGAAACAGGGGATCGAAACAGATGAAGGCCGCCCACTTGATTTGCAAGGGTTGCAGCGCAACCTACCCACTCGAAGCGCAGTTCGCCTGCGCCGCCTGCTTTGGCCCGCTCGAGGTCGGCTACACCGAGCTGGATGCCCAAGTCTCTCGCGAACGGATCGAGCAGGGGCCGCGCACGCTGTGGCGGTACGCCGATTTCCTGCCGGTGGGCCCGCCCCCGGTGGGCCTGCCGGTGGGGCTCTCGCCGCTGATCCGGGCCGACAATCTCGCCCGTGAGCTGGGCCTCGAGTGCGAGCTGTACGTCAAGACCGAGACGTCGAACCCGACCCACTCGTTCAAGGACAGGGTGGTTGCGATCGCCGCCGCCAAGGCCGTGGAGCTCGGCTTCGAGGCACTCGCATGCGCGTCCACGGGAAACCTGGCGGGCGCCACAGCGGCTGCGGCGGCAGCGCTCGGGCTGCCGTCCTACATCTTCGTGCCAGACGATCTGGAGCGGGAGAAGATCGTGGCGGCGGCCGCGTACGGCGCCACCGTGTTCGCGGTCGACGGCTCCTACGACGATGTCAACCGGCTGTGCTCGGAGCTCGCCTACGAGCGGCCATGGGCGTTCGTGAACGTGAATATGCGCGCCTACTACTCCGAGGGCTCAAAGACGATCGCCCTGGAAACCGCGGAGCAGCTGGGCTGGAGGGCTCCCGACCGGGTGATCGCCCCAATCGCGTCCGGTTCGCTCTACACCAAGATTCTGGCCGGCTTCGAGCAGGGCAGGGCCGCGGGGCTGATCGCACCCGGCGCTGCGCCGATCATGCACGGCGCCCAGGGCCTCGGCTGCTCGCCGGTGGCCACAGCGTTTGCCGCTGGCAGTGACGACGTGATCCCCGTGCGGCCCTCGGGGATCGCCAAGTCGCTTGCCATCGGCAATCCGGCCGACGGTGTGTTCGCGCTGGACGTGGCCCGCAGCACGGGGGGCAGCATCGAGGCTGCCGACGACGATGAGATCGTGGCCGGGATCCGGCTGCTGGCATCGACCACGGGCATCTTCACCGAGACCGCCGGTGGCGTCACCCTTGCGGTGCTGAAGAAGCTGGCCGAGAGCGGTCAGATCGGTGCCGGCGAGACGGTGGTCGCCTACATCACCGGCGACGGGCTGAAGACGATCGACGCGGTGGCGCCTGAGCTCTCAACGGTGGAGATCCCCGCCGATATCGACGCGGTGGACGCCGTCCTGGCCGCCGTGGTCGAGCACTCAGTCGGATAGGCAGGCCGGTCACCGGCGGCTGGTTCCCGGCCTGCTGAGCCCTATCATCGTCCCGCCCCGCCGTCCGGGGATGGCCAGACTGGAGGATCTCGGCTCCCCGCTTTGGGGTGGCCGGCCTACCTCGTTATGCGGCTGCGGTGGTGTGCAGATCGAGTTCCAAGGCCTCCACCAGGGCGGCCTTGGGACGGGCACCGACTGCGATTGCGACAACCTCGCCGTTCTTCACCAGCACGATGGTGGGAATGCTGAGCGCGTTGAAGCGCGCAGCCAGACCGGGCTCGGCGTCGACGTCGACCTTCCCGACCTTGATCCGGCCCTGATAATCAGAGGCGATCTCGTCGACGATCGGGGCGACCAGACGGCAGGGACCGCACCAGGCAGCCCACAGGTCGATCAGGACCGGCGATTCGGACTGCACGACCTCGGTCTGGAAGTTTGATTCGGTGATTTCGATTGGGGTGGACATGCGTCTCCTTCGGAGAATCTGTTCAAGTGAGTAGTTATATACTTGCACATGCGCTAGACTGGTGCAAATGCTGGATCAACCTTCACCACAGGCAATGGACGCTCTGGCAGAGCGATTCAGGCTCTTGTCGGAGCCCACCCGCCTGCGGCTTTTGTGGCTTGTCTCCGAGCGGGAGCGGTGCGTGGGTGACCTCGCCCAGGAGCTGGGGTGCACCCAGGCAAATGTGTCCAAGCATCTCTCAATGCTCGCCGACGCGGGTCTTCTCCAGCGCCGCCGCGAAGGGCTGCACTGCTACCACATGGTGGCCGACCCCGAAGTGTTCGTGCTGTGCGAGGCCGCATTCGCATCGGTGCAGCGAACCGCAGACGCGCGGGCTGCGGTCACATCCTCCGGCGCAGCGCCAGCACGTTCCTGACATACGCTCGGCTGCCGGGGAAGATCCCGTAGGCCTGAACGGCGCCGGGACCTTGGTAGTACGCGGCGACCGCCAGACGCTCGTTTCCGTGGAAGATGCGTAGCAGCGCGCGCAGGTAGGCCACCCCGACATGCACCCCGCCGTCGGCGCTGTGGGGCACGTGCCGGCCGATGTACATGCGCTCGGTGAACGTCCACGTGCCCGGCATCACCTGCAGCACTCCGCGGGCACCGACCGAGGAGACGGCGCTCGGGTTGTAGCCGGATTCCTGCCAGCCGATCGCCCGCACCAGGTGCCGGTCGATCGAGTAGCTGTGGGCCCAGTGATCGATCATGCCGACCACCCATGGATGCGCCCTGACCGCAGCCGAGTGGTACACCCGATGGCGGTGGTGCCGCGCCGCCCGATGGTGGTGTCGACGGCGGTGGTGGGCACGATGATGGTGGGAGCGGTGACGAAGCGGGATCAGAAGCCGCGTCCCGACAAGCAGCACCTGACCGCTGCGGCGATGGTTCGCGCGGGTCAGGATGCGCACGCTGGAGTGGTAGCGGGAGGCAATCAGCGACAGCGTCTCGCCTGCACGCACGGTGTGGATGCCGGCGTGCACGTGTCGGCGCCGGTGGTGGCGGGCATGCGCACGGTGGCGCTTGGGATGGCGAACGTGGTGGGGATGGCGCTTGGCCGCACGGCGGCGGTGATGCGTTGCGTGGCCCGGGACACGCAGCACCCTGCCGGTCTGCAACACGCCGTAGGCCGAGATGTGGTTGATCCGCGCCAGCCGGGTGAGGCTGATGTGGTGGTGGTTGGCGATCCCCGACAGGGTGTCGCCCCAGCGCACCGTGTAGGTGCCCGCCTGGGCGGAGGTGGCCATGAGCAGGAAGACGAGTGCGGCGATCGCCACCGCAGGAGCGCATGCGCGGCCCAACGCCCCGGATTTCGGTGCTGGCATCACGAGCGGCCCCACTTCGCCACAGGCGGGACGGATCCTGCCGTGCCGTCCGACGGCATCGCTACGGTCATTCGTCGAAGAAGCCCGCAGACAACCCCCGGCCCGGCACGGGCTTACGCCCTCGAGCTGGGGGAGGGCGGGTGCCTCAGCGTTGCGGATCCGGTGGCGGCGTGCCCATTCGGGCCACCAGCTCCGCCACACGAGTCTCTGCCTGGTCGAGCTTTGCCTGACAGAGGGCGTGCAGCTGCTCGCCGCGCTCCCACAATCTGAGCGCATCATCGAGTGAGGTGCGGCCGTCCTCCAGCTGTTGCACGATCTTCTCGAGCTCCTCGCGAGCCTGCTCGAAACTGAGCTCGTCGTTCATGGGCGCACCTCCGTGACGGTGGCGGCCAGGCTGCCGCGGGCCAGTCGAACTCCGACCGCGGCGTCGACGGCGACGGTGGACGCATCGCTGATGACGGCGCCGTCTGCGGACAGCACCACGGCATAGCCCCGTTCCAAGGTGGCCGCCGGCCCCAGCAGCCGCAACCGGTCGCGGGCGTGATCGAGCCCGGTGCGCTCTCGGCCGACCCGGTCGCCGGCGCCGCGGCGGATCGCCGTGGCGCTTTGTTCGAGCGACATCCGTCGCACCGCGATCCAGGTGGTGGGGTCATCGAAGGCGGGCCGTGCGACCAGCAGTTCCAGCAGCTTTCGGCTGCGCGCGCAACCACCCTCGAGCGCCCGAGATGCCCGGGCCATCAGCGCGTCGAGTGCCGCTGTCTCGGATGCGTGGTCGGGCACGATCAGGTTCGCGGCCAGGCTGGGTGTGCCCGCGCGGACGTCGGCCACCAGGTCGACCAGCGGGTGATCCTGCTCGTGGCCGACGGCTGACACCACCGGGGTGAGGCACGCCGACACCGCCCGGCAAACCGCTTCGCTGGAGAACGGCAGCAGATCCTCGACCGATCCGCCGCCGCGGGCGAGCACGATCACGTCGATCTCGGGGTCGGCGTCGAACGCGGCCACCGCCGTGGCGATCCGCACGGCCGCGCCGGCACCCTGCACCACCGTCTCGGTGACGCGAAATCGAGCCGGTGGGTAGCGCAGCGTGGCGGTGTCGATCACGTCGCGCTTGGCCGCGGCGTCCGACCCGCATACCAGGCCGATGGTGCGTGGCAGCAGCGGCAGCGGGCGCTTTCGCTCGGCGGCGAACAGCCCCTCGCGGCTGAGCTTGAGGCGCAGCTCCTCGATCTGGCGCAGCAGCATGCCCAGGCCGATCTGCTGGATGTCGATCACCGTCAGCCGCAGCTCGCCCTTCTTCTGCATGTACTCGGCCCGTCCCAGCACGTGCACACGCTCTCCCACCGCCGGTGCTGCAGCGAGCGCGTCGAATCGCCGGCGGGGCATCGATGCGCTCAGCATGGCGCCGTCCTCGGGGTCTTTCAGCACCAGGTACACGAACCCCCAGTTGGGGTTTCGCTTGAGCTCGGCGATCTCGCCCTCGATCCACACCGCGGGCAGGCGCTTGATGTAGCCGTGGATGCCGAAGTTGAACGCCGATACGGTGTAGACCTCGCGGTCACCGTAGGTGGTCGCAGTCGGTTTTGGGGTCGCGCTCACGACGTCATGGTAACCGTGGCGCGCACCAGCGGTCAGACGAGAATTCGCGCAGCCGTGTGAGGCGTGCAGCCGCGATCGAGGATGTCGACGGCGGTGTGGAGATCCGCCGCGCTCTTGGCCAGGCGCTCGGCCACGCGCAGCGGGTATCCGGCGCGCAGGAGCACGTGCAGTCGCCATGCCTCGACGTCGGCGGCGTGATCCAGTGGGGCTTCGACGAGTTCAGCGGGTGCCATCGCGGAATCGTAGGAATCCGGTCGGACGGAATCACCTATCGATCGGGCCTTTAGGCTGCTACGCTCGCTCGATGGAGCGCACGCTGCGCGGTCTGTGGCTGGAGGTACGGGTGATCCCGGTGCTTTTGTGGAGCTTTTCAGCGCTCACACTGGGAACGGCACTCGGGGCCGATCGCGCCGGAGCAGCTCGACCACTGGTACTACCTGGGGGCGATCGCGCTGGGGGTGCTGATCCAGGGGCTGCTGGCGCACACCGTCAACGAGATCGAGGACTGGCGCTCGGGCACCGACCGCGACCCCTCACCGCGGATGCTGTCGGGAGGCAGCAAGGTGATCGTCAACGGCCTGCTGTCACCGCGGGCGCTGCGCGTGGTGTTCGGGGTGGCGCTGGCGCTGACCGTGGTGCTGGGCCTGGTGATGGTGGCGGCACGCGGTCTGGTGATGCTGCCCTTCGGGCTGATCGGGGTGGCCGGTGCGATCGTGTACACCCTGCCGCCGGTGCGGGCGGCCTACCGGCCGATCGCAGGTGAGGCGATCGCATTCGTGTGCATGGGGGCATGCGTTGTCGGCGCAGCGCTGCTGCAGACGCCCGGGTTCGACTCCGCCACCTGGCTGGCCGCGGCGGCGGTGGCGGCATATACGGTGTCGATGCTGATGGTGCACCACTACCTCGACCACGACGCCGACAGCGCGGCCCGACCGCGCAAGGTCACCACGATCGTGTGGCTGGGCCTCGAGCGCGGCCGTCGCTACGCGATCGGGTGGTGCCTCGCCGGCCTGGTCGGAGCGGTTGCCGCCTCGGCGCTGCAGCCCCGGCTGGTGCCGCTGGTGATCGGGTACGGCCTGGGCCTTCTGGCCCACCTGCGCTGCCGGCCCGACGACGTCGAGTCGGTCACCAAGAACGAGATGGCGATCATCCTGTGCGGGATCGCGGCAGCGCTGGGGGCTGCCACGCTGCTCGTCCCGGTGCTGGGCTGGGCGGCGGTGGCAGCGGCGGTGCTGATCATGCTCGAGCTGCGCCTGGTGGTCGTTCCCACGGAGAGTCGCGCGGCGTGAGCCTGGAGCACGACCTCGATCGCGCCATCACCACCGCGACCGCGATGGCGGCCGACGGAGAGCAGCTTGACAGCTGTCATGCCGGCCCGGCCTGACGCGTCCAAAACGGTGTACCTGAGCGCGTTCGAGCGGGGTGCGGAGCGCACCTATGTGGTGTTCGACGACGCCGGCACGGTCATCTCCGACCGCAGGACGGTGGGAGATACGGTCACCGTGATCGCGCTGGCCGAGCGCGCCGAGGAGGTGTCGGCTGCCACCGCCGCCGAGGATCTCCAACTGGCATTCAGTGATCTCGCCACGGCTCTTGGCCCGCTCGATCACGAGGCGGCTGCGTCCGCTGCGGCCGTGGCTGTGGCGGCCGCCGAGACCGCTGCGGCGGCGGCCGGGCCGCGCGCCGCCAGCCCTGCGTATCTCGATCAGATCGCACAGATCGCGGCCGACCTGGGCGCGAGTCTGGACGTGTTCGAGCAGCATGCCGAGCGGCTGGCCGCCGCGGCTGCCACCGATCCGGCCAAGGCGGAGCCGGCAGCGGCGGCGTGGCAGGCGATGGCGCTGGCCGCCCGCTCGGGCGATCCCGCCGGATTCGGCCAGGCCATGACCGCCGCCACCGGCGCCATGGACGCGCTGGTGGACGAGGTGGTCGATCACTACCGTGTCGGTCTGACCTGAGGACTACGATCCGGGGCGTGCGGATCGTAGATCGCGCCATCGTCAGCACGCTTCCCGCCGTGCCTCGACCGGTCGTCCGCCGTGTCGCGGGACGATACGTGGCCGGGGAGACGCTCGATCGCGCGATCGAGCAGGTGCGCCGTCTCAACGACGCCGGTGAGATGGCGACCATCGATGTGCTGGGAGAGTTTGCCTCCGCCGCTACCGAGGCCGAGGCCACGGTCTGCGGAGTACCTGCAGGCGATCGACCAGATCGCCGCCGCCGGCCTCGACGCCAACGTCTCGGTCAAGCTGTCGGCGCTCGGTCTCGAGTTCGACCGCGACCTGGCGCTCGAGAACATCCGCCGGCTGGTGCGAGCAGCCACCGATCATGGCAGCTCGGTGCGGATCGACATGGAGCATTCGGGGTTTACCGACGCGACCTTCGAGATCTACCGGGCGCTGCGGGACGAGGGACTCGACCGCTGCGGCGTGGTGATCCAGTCGTATCTGCGCCGGTCGCTGCGAGACGTGCGTGCACTGGCCCCGCTGACACCGAACGTGCGGCTGGTCAAGGGCATCTACGTGGAGCAGAAGGCGATCGCCTACACCGACCCGGGAATCATCCAGCGCAACTTCGTGGAACTGCTCGAGGAGCTGGTCGCCGCCGGTTCATACGTGGCTGTTGCAACCCACGATCAGGTGCTGGTGGACGAGGCGCTGCGGGTGGTCGATCGGCACCGTCTGGAGCGCTCAGACTACGAGTTCCAGACGCTTTTGGGCGTGGCCGAGCGGATGCGCGCCGATCTGGTGCAGGCGGGCCATCGAGTGCGCGTCTACGTCCCCTACGGCAACGCCTGGTACGGCTATGCGATGCGCCGGCTGCGGGAGAACCCGGCCATCGCCGGGCACGTGGCCCGCGACGTGCTGCGCGCGCCCTGGAGCGTCTTCTCCGTCTGAGCCGGCGTCAGTGGCCGGTCTCTTCGCCCTTGCTGCTGCCGTGCCCGAGCTGGTCGAGCTCCAGCAGCCGCTGCTGGGCGTAGCGGCGCACCGGGTCGTCGGCGGGCAGGTCGGCCACCAGGTCGGCCATGCGATTGGCGATCTGGTAGGCGAACTGCGGGGTGGCCGGTCCCCACAGGGCGTCGATGTCTCGCTCGGTGGGTGCGCTCATGGCGGCGGAGTGTAGCCAAATCGCCCGGTCACCACTTGTTCACTAGTCGATCACCATCGAGATACCCCAGCCCGTGGCTTGCCCGGGCACACTGACAGTGCAACTCGAGAGGGGAGCATCACGAGCATTTCACGCGTTTTGATTGCCGAGGACGACACCGTGATCGCATCGGTGATGGCCACGCATCTGCGTCATGCCGGCTTCACCGTCGAGGTCGCCTCGACCGGCGACAAGGCCATGCGCAAGCTGCGATTCGAGCGGCCGGACGTGGCGGTGATCGATCTGATGCTGCCCGGGATGGACGGCTGGGAGATCACCCAGGGGCTGCGTGCCGAGGGCTCGCAGATGCCGGTGATCGTGGTCAGCGCGCGCGGATCGGAGCAGGACAAGGTGCACGCGCTGGGCCTGGGCGCCGACGACTACCTGGCAAAGCCGTTCGGGATGGCAGAGCTGGTGGCGCGCGTGCAGGCGGCGCTGCGCCGGTCGCGGGTGGACATCGGGCACGACACGGTGGCGGAGCGGATCGAGGCTCCTGGGCTGGTGATCGACCCCGACCTGCATCGGGCCGAGCTGGACGGTCAGGACGTGGGCCTGACCGCGCTCGAGTTTCGGCTGCTGTACGTGCTGGCCTCCGACCAGGGGCGGGCGCTGACCCGCGATCAGCTGCAACAGCGGGTGTGGGGCGTGCCACACCGCGCCCGTGACCGCTCAGTCGACGTGTGCGTGCGCAAGCTGCGGCTCAAGGTCGACCGGCAATCGGGCTCCTACACCTACATCCAGACACACCACGGAGTCGGCTACAGGTTCGACCCGGTGGCCAAGGTCTGACTCGGCAGCGTTCGCGGTACCGATCGCCTCGCCTGACTCGCGATCGAAGTAGTACAGCCGGCCGGGGTCGAACATCAGCCGGGCGGCGCCGCCGGGCCGGGCGGACGTGCGGGCATCCACGCAGGCGGTGCAGACCGTCGCTGTCGGTCGGTGCCAGCGGCACGAACGCCCCGTCTCCGGAATCGTCGGCCGCCTCGGCCTCGACGACCGGACTCGATCGGCTTGGCATCCAGCGCGAAGATCAGGTTGACCTCGGAACCGAGCTCCTCCGCCATGTCGACGGTCACATCCATGGTCGGGCGGGACTCGTCTCGCCACACCGCGGCGTCCTCGAAGTCGGAGGGCCGCATCCCCAGGATCACCGTCTTGCCGTCGTGAGCACGCAGGTCGTGGTCTGGGTGGATCGGCAGGCGATGCTTGCCGAAGACCACCTCGCGACCGGCGATCTGGGCCTCGAACAGGTTCATGGAGGGGGAGCCGATGAACGCCGCCACGAACTGGTTGGCGGGACGCTGGAACAGCGCTGCCGGGGTGTCCAGCTGCTGCACGACTCCGTCGCGCATGACCGCGACCCGGTCGCCCAGCGTCATCGCCTCGACCTGATCGTGGGTCACATAGATGGTGGTGGTGTGCAGCCGGTCGCGCAGCCGGGCCAGCTCGCCGCGCATCTGCACCCGCAGCTTGGCATCGAGGTTGGACAGCGGCTCGTCCATCAAAAACGCCTGCGGCTCTCGCACCATCGCCCGCCCGATCGCGACGCGTTGCCGCTGGCCGCCGGAGAGCTGGGCCGGCTTTCGCTCCAGCAGGCGCTCGAGCCCGAGGATCTCGGCCACCTCGAGCACCTTCGTGTTGATCTCCTGCTTGGACGTGCGGCGCAGCTTCAGCCCGATCCCGAGGTTCTTGCGCACCGTCATGTGCGGATACAGCGCGTAGCTTTGGAACACCATGGCGATGTCCCTGTCCTTGGGGGCGAGGTCGGTCACGATCCGATCACCGATCATGACCTCGCCGTTGGTGAGGTCTTCGAGGCCCGCCACGATCCGAAGCAGCGTCGACTTTCCGCAGCCCGACGGCCCCACCAGCACCATGAACTCGCCGTCGCCGATCTCGATGGAGACGTTATCGACCGCCACGGTCTCCCCGCCCGAGAACACCTTGGTGACCTGTTCCAGCACGATCCGAGCCATTTCCCTCCTCCTCGAGCGAAGCTTCTCAGGTGAGCCTGTCGACGGTCAACATCTTGCGCACGCGGGTGGTGGCGGCGCGGGCCGAGCGGGGGCTCCGGTCGCTCGATCTGGTCGAGCCCCAGCAGCGCAGCACCAATCACCGGTGGCTCATTCATGATGATCACGCGGGCGTGCGGAGCCGCCTCTGCAATCCCGGCCCGCACGGCATCGTGGAAGAGCTTGCAATCGCTGCGCACGATTCCACCGCCCAGGACGACGTCCAACTCGCGCTGCGTCAGCCGCAACCGGTGTACCGCTGCGCGCACCATCGTCACCAGCTCCTCGGCCAACCGGCCCACCATCATCCCGGCCACCTCGTCACCCGCGTCGGCCGCACGCAAGCACGACCGGCGCCAGCTCGACCACGCGGCGGTGCTCGATCTCGCCGACATGGATCCGTTCCAGCACCTGATACGGGTGGCGGACGCCGTAGTGCGCGGGGATCAGCCGCTCCAGCTCGGTCCGCGGGCCGCGTCCGTCCCGGGCGCGGATGGTTGCGCCGACGGCCTCCACCGCCAGGTCACCGCCGCCGCCGAAGCGGTCACCGGAGATCGCTCCCAGGGCCGGGAATCGCACCGTGCGACCGTCCGGACCCACGCCGGCGCAGTTGAGGCCGGTGCCGCACACCACGCCCACGCCCCAGCCGCGATCGGTGCCGGCCCGCAGCACGGCGAACGTGTCGTTTCGAAGCAGCGGCTGGTCGACCAGGCCGGCGGCCCGCAGCGACGGCAGGATGCGACGATCGTCCACCGGCAGATCGGCGCCCGCCAGGCAGAAGGCCCCGATATCGGCCACGGAGCCGCGATCGGGGTCGATTCCCGCCGCTTGGGCAGCGCTGATCGACCCCCTTACGGAGTGTCTCCAGCGAGCGCAGCTGCCCGTCGGGTGAGAACGGCGCGCCGGCGACCCGTGTGCATCCCAGCACTCGGCCGCTGCGGGCGATCAGCGCGATGTCGGTCTTGGAAGCGCCTGCGTCCACCGCCAGCACCGCCGCCCGGGTCACGATCCCACCACCTCGTCCAGGCCGACCGGCTGTGCCCCGATCCGGCGCAGCTCCGAGATCAGCGCCGGCAGTGCCCGGGCCGTCACCGCCGGCCACGAGTGCAGCAGCACGATCGCACCGTCGCGGTGCTGATCGACGCCGCGGAGCACCCTCGCCACGAGCTCTGACTCGGTCCGTCCCGGTTTCCAATCGCGCGGGTCGACGTGCCAGTGCTGGTCGCGATAGCCCAGCCCCGAAAGCACCGTCAGCACCCGCTGGTCGTCGTGACCGTCGCCGAAGGGGCATCGAAACCATGGCCGCGGGCTGCCGCCTCCGGATGCCACGATGGCCGCTTCCGCCGCGGTCACGTCGGCGGCGATGCCCTGGTCGGTGAGCAGCGGCATGGGGGCGTGGTGGTGGGAGTGGTTTCCGACCAGGTGGCCGTCACGGCTGATCCGCGCCACCATCCCCGGGTTGGCCGACGCCCAGCGACCCTGCAGGAAGAAGGTCGCGCGCACGCGCTCCTTGCGCAGCGTCTCGACCAGCAGCGGTTCGACCTGCTCGGTGCGCGGCTGATCGGCGTGTTCGGCGTCGATCGTGAGCGCCACTTTGAAGCGGGGTTCACTCACGGGTGGTGACCTTGTGGGCGACCGCGTATGAGCCCGGTTCGAGGCCTCGCAGGTTCGCCAGCCGCCAGGACAGGAGCTGCAGCGGCACGATCGCCACCGCCGAGGCGATACCCGCGTCCTGATCGCCGATCGCGATCTGCAGTGAGCCGGCCGGACCGGCACCGTCGCGGGAGATCACCAGCACCGCTGCACCGGTCTCGACCAGCTCGCCGGCCAGGCCCACGTCGATGGCCTCGGTGGCGGGCTCGATCGCGATCACCACCGCGCGCCAGGCCGGGGGAGGCAAGTTCCAGCGGGCCGTGTCGGAACTGGGCTGTTTGCAGGGATTCTGCCGGGAACCGAGCAGCTTCCTTGAGGGTCAGTGCACCCATCTCGGCGGCCGGTCGGCCGTGCCCGCGAGCCATGATCGCAAGCGCCGTGCGGTCACCCAGCCAGGCGCCGAGGTCGGCCGCCCGGGTGGCGGCATCGGTGACCAGCTGCTCCAGTCCGGCCGCCGCCGCCGCGTACGCCTCGGGAGCGCCGGCCGGGGCGCCCAGAGCGTGGGCGAGCTCGCGCAGCACCACCAGTGTCGCTGCGAACGTCATCGTGGAGGGGCCGTGTTCCTCACCGGCGCGGGTGTCCAGCGCGATGTCAGCCGCCTCGGCGAGTGAGTTTCGAACGCCGTTGGTGATCGAGACCAGCGTCGGGCGGCGCTCGCGGGCGGCCAGCGTCTGCGCCACCCTGACCGGCTCGGCGCTCTCCCCGGACTGGCTCACGCAGATCACCAGCGTGTGCTCGGTCAGCATCGGCATGCGGAAGTGCAGCAGCTCGGCGGCGTCGATCATGAAGCTTTGGATTCCGGCGCCCGCCAGCGTCGTCACCGGCGCGTAGCAGGCGAAATGTGACGAGCCCATGCCGGTGAAGACGATCGAGTCGGCGGTGGCGGCAGTCTCTGCCACAGCCGCGAACGCATCGCGCTGCTCAGCGGCTGCGCCGGCGGCTGTCAGGATCGCTTCTGGCTGGCCGGCGATCTCGGCCAGGAATCTATCAGGAAAGTTTCCTAACGATTTCATGTGCGCATACGTTACACTGGTTCGCGGTGGGAGTGAAGATCGCAGTTATCGGGGCGGGAAGCACCTACACACCGGAGTTGGTGGAGGGCTTTGGCCTGCGCGCACAGAGGCTCGGGCTGGACGAGCTGGTGCTCCACGACATCGACCCCGAGCGGCTCGAGATCCTGGGGGCGCTCGCCCGCAGGATCCTGGAGAAGCTCGAGTTTCGCGGGGAGCTGACGCTCACCACAGATCGGGCCGCGGCCATCGACGGCGCCTCGTTCGTGCTCGTGCAGATCAGGGTCGGCGGCCTGGCGGCGCGGCTGCGGGACGAGACGATCCCGGCCAAGTTCGGCTGCATCGGACAGGAGACGACCGGCGCCGGCGGATTTGCCAAGGCGCTGAGAACGGTGCCGGTGGTGCTCGACATCGCCGCCGATACCGCCCGCCTGGGTGCCGACGGGGCGTGGCTCTTGGACTTCACCAACCCCGCCGGGCTCGTCACTCAGGCGCTGGCCGACTACGACCACCGCGCGATTGGGCTCTGCAACATCCCCATCGGATTCCAGCGGATGCTCGCCCAGCAGCTGTCGGTCGATCCGGCCCGAGTGCAGCTCGAGCACGTCGGCTTGAACCACCTGTCGTGGGAGCGGGGGGTGTTTGTCGACGGTGAGGACAGACTGCCCGGGTTGATCGATGTGTATGCCGACCAGCTGGCCGAGGAGGTCGACCTGCCCGGCTCGGTGATTCGGCTGATGCGCGCGATACCCAGCTACTACCTGCACTATTTCTATTTCACCGCAGCAGGCGCTGGCCTCACAGGCAACCGATACTCCCCGCGCGCAGGCCGTGATGGAGATCGAAGCCGAGTTGCTGGAGATGTACAAGGATCCGGCACTTGACGTGAAGCCGAAGTTGCTCGAACAGCGCGGCGGCGCGTTCTACTCGGAGGCCGCCGCCATGCTGGTCGAGTCGCTTGCCCTGGACGTGGGTGATGTGCAGGTGGTCAACGTCAAGAACGATGGAGCGATCCCCAATATCGACCATGACGCGGTGGTGGAGATTCCCTGCCGCATCTCCACCGCAGGCGCCGAGCCGTTGCCGCAACGGCCGCTACCGCCCGAGATGCTCGGACTGGTGCAGCAGATCAAGGCCTACGAGCGGCTGACCGTTGAGGCAGCCACCAGCGGTGACCGAGACGTGGCCGTCAAGGCACTGATGGCAAACCCGCTTGGTGGGAACCTATGAACGAGCCCAGCCGCTGGCCGAAGCTCTGATCGAGGCAAACCGCGAACTGCTCCCGCGGTTCTTCGCAACGGCCTAGGGAGCCATCCGAGTTAGCCGTTCGGGGCGGCGGCTATGATCGCCGGTCATGCCGTCCCAAACGCGTCAGGGGATGCTGTCAGCCGACCGGCCGCTGACCGATCCCGCCACCGACCGCATCGGCCGCGCCCGGTTCGCGCGGCATATCGCCAACTCGATCGCGCTGGCGCCCAGCGAGGGCATGGTGCTGGGGCTGCACGGCGGTCCGGGGAGCGGAAAGACGACCGTGGCCAACTTCGTCCGCGCGGAGCTGGCGTGAATCGCCCAGCACGGCGGTGATCGAGTTCAACCCGTGGCTGTACGGGCCGAAGGACGATCTGGGCGCCCGCTTCCTGCAGGTGCTGGCGCCGGCCTTCACCGGCGGTTCGGTCGCACGACCTGCAGGGCGCCGACCTGCTGGCGCTGCGCGACAAGCTCGCCGAAACCCTCCGCCAGGAGCGGATGCGGTTCGTGGTGATGATCGACGACGTCGATCGGATACCGCCGGAGCGACGCTCTGAGCTGACCCGGCTGGTGAAGCTGGTGGCGGCGCTGCCAAACGTGATCTACCTGATGGTGTTCGACCGCTCCGCCGTCGAGGCGACCGACGTCGGCAGGTTGGTGCAGGTGCCGTTCGACCTGCCGCTGCCCGAAAGCGGCGGGCTTTCCACCATCTTTCTCGACCACATGCGTGAGTTGCTGGAACGACATCCGGCCGCCGCCGTGGTCACGGAGCACCACTGGAAGCAGATCTTCACGCCCGGAATCGAAGCGCTGCTGGGTACGCCTCGCGACGTGGCCCGCTTCGTCAACGTGCTGCGGCTGTCGTATCCGCCGGTCAGCGCTGAGGTCAACACCGCGGATTTCATCGCGATCGAGGCGCTGCGGGTGTTTCTCCCGGACCTGTATTCCCTGATCAGGGCCACCCCCGAGCGGTTCGCCGGATCCACCCGCGCCCGCACCGCGCTGTCTGCCGATTCTGAGCTGCAGGAGTTTCACGACGCGTGGATCCAGGATGTCCCGGTGGCGGTGCGGCTGGCCGTGATCACCTTGATTCTGCGGCTGTTCCCTGCAGTGCCTGACCAGCCGGGGCTGATCATCCACCGCGACCCGCCGGGCGAGAACACTCGTCAGGAACTGCGGATCGCCACTCCCGAGCTGTTCTCGATCTACTTCCAGTTCGTCGTTCCCGGCAGCGTCGTCTCCAACGCCGACATGGAGGCCTATCTGGCGGATGCCGCCGATCCCGCCCGATTCGGTGCGCTGCTCGTTCGGCTGGGAGGTGAGCGCGATGCGTCCGGCGTAAGCCGCCTGGGAGCCGTTCTGGAGCGAATGCGTGACATCGCCGGGGACTTGCGCCCGGAATCGCTGGCAACGATCCTGACGACGCTCCTGAACGTCGGCGACGAGCTGGGCCTGGTGCGCGACCCCACCACCCGAGATCTGATCTGGGCGGTGATGGGGCGGATGGAGGAACCAGCAGCGGTATGCGCTGCTGGAGCGTGAGCTGGCGCGTTGCCGCGGCATCAGCGCCGCCGTGTGGGTGATCGCCGAGCTGGGCTTGGAACACGGCCACGGTGGAGGCACCACCGACATGGCCGAGGACGAGCGGATGGTGACGCTCGACCACCTGGTCGAGCTGGAGCAGGTGGGGCTGCGGCGGATTCGCGAGGCCGCCCAGGCCGACTCGCTGCTGCAGTTGCCGGCGCTGGCGATGCTGCTTTCGTGCTGGCAGGTGTGGGATCGGGCCGAGTGCGTGCGCTGGGTGTCCGATCAGTCGGAGTCGGACGAAGCCCTGATCACGATCGTGGCCGCCCACATGGTGCGGGTACGGGATCGCGACTCGGATCTGGGCACCCACGGGGCCTACCGGCTCGATCCTGAGACGATCCGGCCGTTGATCTCACCGGACGTGATCATCCATCGCATTCGCCAGCTGGCGCGCGACGGTCAGGGCGGCGACTCGGCCATCGCACTCGACCAGTTCGTGGTCGAATACGAGCTGCGCCAGGCCGAGAAGGATCGCTGAAACTGCTCTGAGCGGGGATTCCTGCTCGAAACATGTGCTGATGTGGCCCCAACTGCATACTTTTGGGCGCTGCAGCGGGCATAATCACCCCCAATGCTTCAGGGGGGCTCCAAACGCGCGCTGCGCGTGATTGTTTGTGCCATGGCGTTAGCCGTGGGGATGGGGGCATGGCTGGCTCCGCCGGCCCACGCATCCGACGTGGTCACCTGGGGATTGCAGCGGGTGGAACACGACAAACAGGTGCTGCACAAGGCCGAGAAGCACCTGCATTGGGCCACCCGCCACCACTACCACGTGGCCGGTCTTCACCGCTGGCTGCGAAAGCACGTGGTCAAGCAGACGACGCTTCGGGCGATGGGCGTGCATTTCCGCTCCGATGGGGTGCTCAAGCGGCTGCAGCATCGCATGGCGCGTGACCGCGTGGAAGCTCGACCATTGGCCCAAAGTGCGAGCCAGGCTGCATCGCAAGGTCGAACACAAGCAGGCCAAGCTGGACGGCATGACCGAGTGGGTGCAGGGCGTGATCAGGGCCCAAGCGGCGTATCAGGAACGCCGCGCCGATGCCATTCTCAAAGGCATCGCCAAGGACAAGACCGACCCCGGCAAGGCAATCACCGGCGACACCCTGGGCGTAAAAGCGGTGCGGGCGGCGCTGACCCAGCTGGGCGTGCCATACGTGTGGGGCGGCGAGACCGCCGGCAAGGGCTTTGACTGCTCTGGCCTGGTGAAATGGGCGTACGGCCAGGTGGGAGTCTCGCTGGTGCACTTCGCCGCCACCCAGGCAACCGAGGGACAGACGGTGGCGCTGGCCGATCTCGAGCCCGGTGACCTGGTGTTCTTCGAGCAGCCGATCGGGCACGTTGCGATGTACGTCGGCGGCGGCCTGCTGATCGAGGCTCCCAGCACCGGGGACGTCGTGCAACTCACACGGCTGGACGACTCCTGGCACGTGGCCAACTTCCAGACCGCTGTTCGCCCCGGCTAGCCGCGGCCCTCGATATCCGAATTTGCAGGGATTTTCTCGCGTAGGGCGGCTATCCCCTGAGTGTAGATCTGGGTCGCGTGGTGGCGCGCTACCCTTTGGTCATGAGCGACTCGCGCGACCTGCCGCCGCAGCCGGTGACCCAGAAGACCGAGGCCACCGGGTTCGAGATCCCGGTGCCCAGCCGCAGCGAGGTGCTCGGGAACCTCGACCGGATCTGCCGCTCTGACCACCTCGGGGACGACGTCGGAGACAGCAGCGGTGGTGGCCAGGCTGCCCCGGATCAGTCCTGACATGCGCCACGCCGTCTTGTAGGTCACACCCAGCTCGCGTTCCAGCTGCTTGGCGGAGATCTGGCCGCCGGTGGCGGTGATCAGATAGACGGCGGTGAACCAGCGGTCGAGCGGCGTCGATGACTTGTGGAAGATCGTGCCCGCCGTGGGCTGGATGTGGTGGCCACAGGCCGTGCACGTCCACGACTGCCGCCGCTGGGCGGTGTGGTAGCGCTTGAACCGCCGGATGGTGTGGCATTCCGGGCAGTCTGCGTGCTCACCGTCGGCGGCCGCGTGGCGCGTTCGCCACAGGTACTCGAGACACGCTTCGTGGTCGGGAAACCGCTCGCGAAACTCACGTTCCAGCATTCTCGCAGGGTATGCGGCAGCCGCTCTTCCGTCAAGGGATACATGCACCGCTTTCCGGTTCCAGAGGCCAGTATCACTACCCCGGGGGATACAAACCGGGGTGGTGAATAACGGTGCCTGGCACCGTTATTCACCACCGACGGTCAGCTCTGGGAGACCCACATGCTGGGGATCAGTTCGAAGTAGCTGCCGGTGAACACCAGGCCGTGCAGCCGGGCCGAGGTGAACGTCGGCTGCTGCAGATGGAGGATCGGCACCCACCCGGCGTCCTTTTGCATGAACAGGTTGTCGATCTTGGCCCACTGGGCGTTTCGGGCCTGGCCCAGCGGCATCTGCTTGGTCTGATCGATCATCGCGTTCAAGGTCGGGTCGTCGGTGTTGGACACATCGTTATTGCCCACGTTGACGATGTGCTCACCGTTCAGCAGCGTGTCGATGAAGTCCTCGCCCTCGGGGTAGTCCTGGTCGAAGTGGTTGAAGGCGATCTGGGGATCGCCGCTTTGGGTCAGCAGCGTGTCCCAATACACCGAATCATCGACGGTCTTCACGGTGGTGGCCTTCAAGCCGATCTGATCCAGCACGCTGGCGAGATACTGCGACGCCTTCGGTGCCGGGTCGGAGTTGGTTGTCCAGACGGTGACCGAGGCGCCCTCCGCGCCGGCCGCTTCACCAGCGCGCGCGCCTTGGCGATGTTGTGCGGGTACAGCTTCGGCTCGTGGTAGGCGTTTCCGAAGAGCGGCGGCAGCACCGTCTCGGTGGGGGTTCCCTGGCCGCCGAAGATCTTCACCAGGGCCGCTCGGTCGACGCCGTAGTTGACGGCCTGGCGCACCTGCAGCTTGGTGAACGGGTACTTCCGCTCGTTCATCGAGAAATACGTCACGTTGTTTCGCGGATACAGGTGAACCTGGGACGGGTACTGGGCCTTGAGCTGGGTCAGCCGGTCGACCGGCACCGCTTCCATGTACCAGTCCAGCTGTCCCTGGGCGGTTTCGTTGACCGCCTGCTCTGGGGTCACGCCGATGGTGATGTTGACCTTGTCCAGGTGCCCGTTGGGGGCGTTTGGCGACCACTGCTTGAAGGCCGGGTTGCGGGTCAGCACGATCTGCTGGTGTGGGGTGTACGACGAGATCCGGTACGGGCCGGTGGCAACGCGCGCCGCGGCGTCGGTGGAGATGTCCTTGTAGGGCGTTCCCTTGGGCATCGCGAATGCGAACGGCATCGCCATGATGTCCAGGAATGCTCCGTCCGGATGCACCAGATGGAAGCTGATGGTGTTGGTCGCATCGTTGGCGGTGATCCCGCTGATATGCGCGGCTTTATGGGCTGCGTAGGCGTCCGCCCCTACAATGGCGGTATAGAAGCCGACCCCCGGCGAGCCGATGTGAAAGAGCCGTTCGATCGAGTATTGGAAGTCGGACGGCTTGACCGCCCGGCTGACCGGCGCCGAGAACATGATGCCCGGCTTGAGATGGAAGGTGTAGGTGCGACCACCGTCGGTGACGGTGGGCATGGCGGTGGCCATGTCGGGCACGACCTCGGATCCCGACGGGCCGGAGGCCTTCTTGAACGTCAGCAGGCCGTTGTTGGTGGCCTCGAGGATCTCCCATCCCTCGACGGCGTAGCTGAGTCCCGTATCGAGGTGGTCGGGGTTGTCGGGGATGCCGCCCTCGAGCGTGCCGCCGTTGACCGGCGTCCCGCCGGTGACGGTCGTGGATGAGCTGCTGGAGCTGCTGCAGCCGGCGGCGGCCAACACCGCCAGGACGGCCGCGATCGTGACTATGACCTTCTTCATGAAGACCCCTCCTACGAGGTTCGGCTGCGTGGATCGAGCCACAGGTAGGCCACGTCCACAAGGGTGTTGAAAATGACGACGAAGAATGCGCCGTAGAGCGTGAGTGCCATCAGCGGCGGGAGATCGAGGTGGGTGACTGACTCCTGGGCGTACTGGCCGACCCCCTCCAGGCCGAAGATCGGCTCGAGCAGAATCACCGTGCCGCCCACCGCCGCCCCGAAATCGAGCCCGAACAGGGTCACCACGGGGATCAGGCAGGTGCGCAGCGTGTGCCGGGTCAGCACCCGCCATTCGGAGAGGCCCTTGGAGCGGGCGGTGCGGATGTAGTCCTGATGCACGGTGTCCAGCAGCGAGTTGCGCACGACCCGGGAGTAGAAGCCGATCGAGACGACGGCCAGCACGATCCACGGCAGGAACAGATGCGACGCCCAGCCGGCCGGGTTCTGTGTCAGCGGTACGTATCCGCCGGAGGGGATCCAGCTGAACAGCGGGTTTGTCCGCCACTTGAACGTGAGCAGGTAGAGCAGCACCGCCGCCAGCCAGAAGATTGGGATACTGACCCCGCCCAGCGCCACCACGGTGAGCGAGCGATCAAGCCACCTCCCTTGGTAGAGGCCCGATAGCACGCCGATGGTGACTCCGCACACCAGCCACAGGATGGCCGATCCGATGGCCAGCGAGAGCGTTCGCGGGATACCGCGCTCGATCGACGGAATCACCGGTGTCTGATCCTGGTAGGAGATCAGATCGCGCTTGATGAACAGGTGGTTCATCATGTCGGCGTACTGCACGTACAGCGGGTGATTGAAGCCCCAATCGATGCGGATCTGCTTGATGTTCTGCTGGGTCGGGTGGCGACCGGCCAGGCGCAGCGCGGGGTCACCGCCGGGGATCACGTTGAAGATCAGAAACACCAGCACCGAGATCGCAAAAAGCACCGCAATCAGGCCCAGAATCCGGCTGGCGATCGCCCGGGCCACCCGCTAACCCCTGAGCCTCAGGCGGGCGTGTGGATCGAGCGCATCGCGCAGCGCATCTCCCAGCACGTTCAGGGCCACCACCGTCAGCAGGATGGCGACGCCGGGGGCGATGGTCAGCTGGGGAGCGGTCACGATCGACTGGGCGCCCTGCTGGATGATGTTGCCCCAGCTGGGCGTCAGGATCGGGACGCCCACCCCGAGGTAGGAGAGTGCCGCTTCGGTGAGGATGTTGTTGGCCACGATCAGGGTCAGAAACACCAGCAGCATCGAGTAGATGTTGGGCGAGAGCTCACGCGCCATCACCCGGAAGCTGCCGGCACCGCTGGCGATCGAGGCGTCGATGAACTCCATTCGCCGCAGCGACATCACCTGGCCGCGGATCGGTCTCGCCACGTAGGGGATGAACACGATCGCGATCACCACCACCGGGATGGCCAGCGAGCTGGAGGAGACGTGCAGCGGGCCCATGTTGATGCCGCCCACGGCAAACGCGGTGGCCAGCGCCACCGCCAGCAGGTACACCGGGAACGACCAGATCAGGTCGAGCCCGCGCGAGATCACCCCGTCGGTGGCTCCACCCGCGTATCCCGCGGCGACCCCCAGGATCAGCGCGATTCCGACGCACACCAGCGCCGAGAGGCCGCCCACGATCAGCGAGATGCGTCCGCCGTACAGCAGCCGGATGAACAGGTCGCGGCCGTTGGGGTCGGCGCCCAGCATGTAGCAGGAGCGCAGCCCGGGGCCGATCGGGGTGCCGTCGTTGGCCACGATCGGCACCTTCTTGCCACCCTCGTGCAGGAAGCCCTGGATGTTCTGCTGGTCGGGCCCGTGGTGGCACACGTACTTGACGTACAGCGGCGCACCCGGGAAGCACATGAACAGGATCAGAAACAGCACCAGCGCAGAGCCCACGGCGGCGGGGTTTCGGCGCAGTCTGCGCCAGGCGAGGTTGAACCCGCCCTGCCCCGCCGCCGCGGGCTCTCCGATCATTGCGTGAGGTACATGGACGGGAACAGCTCGAAGTAGGTGCCGTTGAACACCAGCCCGTGCAGGCGGCTGGACACGAACTTCGGCCACTGGCGGTTCATGAACGGCGCCCATCCGGCATCGTTCTTCATGAACAGGTAGTCGAGCTTGGCCCACTCGCGTCGCGGGCCGTGCCCAGCGGCATGGCTTTGGCCTTGTTGATCATGGCGTTGTAGGCTGGGACGTTGGTGTTGGACGTGTTGTTGTTGCCGACGGCCACGATGTGCTCGCCGTTGAGCAGTACGTCGATCCAGTCCTGACCTTCGGGGTAGTCCTGGTTCCAGTCCTGGAACCCGATCTGGGGATCGCCCTTCTGGGTCGCGACCGTGTCCCAGTAGACCGACTCGTCAAACGTCTTGACGGTGGCCACCAGCCCGATCGAGTTGAGCACACCGGCCAGATACTGGACGGCGTTGGGCGTGGGTGGAGTGGTGTGGCCCCACACAACCACGTGGGTGCCGGCCACTCCGGCCTGCTGGATCAGCTGCTTGGCCTTGGCCACGTCATGCGGATACAGGTTGTGCTTCTTGTAGGCCGGTGCGAAGCCGGGGGGCAGGATGTTCTCGGAGGCGCTGCCCTGGCCGCCGTAGATCTTCACCAGCGCGTTTCGGTCGATCGCGTAGTTGACCGCCTGGCGTACCGCCAGCTTGTTGAACGGGGCCTTGCGTTCGTTCATGAAGAAGTAGGTGGTGTTGTTTCGGACAAACGGGAACACCTGGTCGGGGTAGCGGCCCTTGAGCTCGGTCAGGCGGTCCGGCGGCACCGACTCGAAGTACCAGTCGAGGTTGCCCTGGGCGATCTCGTTGACCGACTGATCGGGGGTGACGCCGATGGCCACGTCGATCCCGTCCAGATGCCCGTTGGGGGTGTCCTTCGTCCACGATTTGAAGGTGGGATTGCGCCTGATCGTGATCGACTGCCGGGGCGTGTAGCCGGTGATCCGGTAGGGGCCGGTGGCGATCCGCCACTCTGGCACGGTCGAGATGTCCTTGTAGGGCGTGCCCTTGGGCATCGCGAATGCGAACGGTGTCGCCATGTAGTCGAGGAACGTGCCGTCGGGCTGGGTCAGGTGGAAGGTGATCGTGTGGGCCTTGTCGTCGGCCACGATCCCGGTGATGCCACCCTTGCGCGTCTGGGCGTAGGCGTTGGCCCCTTCGATCCCGGTGAAGAAGCCGACTCCGCCGGAATCGACCTGGAACAGCCGCTCGATCGAGAACTTGATGTCAGACGGCTCGACCGCGCGGCTGACGGGCGCCGAGAACATCACGTTGGGGCGCATGTGGAAGGTGTAGGTCTTGCCGTCCGCCGAGACGGTCGGCATCGCGGTGGCGATATCGGGAACGATCTTTGCTCCCGCGCCGCCGGCCAGCTTCTTGAAGGTCAAAAGGCCGTTGTTGGTGGCCTCCAGGATCTCCCAGCCCTCGTTGGTGTACGACAGCGCCGGGTCGAGGTGGTCGGGGTTGTCGGGGATGCCGGCCTTCAGGATCCCTCCGTTGGACACACTCGCCGAGGCGCCGCCCGAGCCGGTACTGGAACTACTGCCGCACCCGGTTGCGGCCATGACCGCCGCGCCGAATGCAATCGCCACCACTGCTGCTCTCATCGAAGTCCTCCCTTGGGGCCGACATCGCCGCGGCGAAGCGCCTCTGCTGCGGCCCGCATGGCGTCTCCCGCGGCCTCGAGCGTGCGATCGATGTCATCGTCGGTGTGCGCGCCCGAACTCAGGAACAGTCCCTCCTGGGGCGGCTGGGTCAGAATGCCGTTGGCGCGCAGATTCACATGCATCGCGAAGAATGGGCTGGCCTGGGCGATCGCGTACGCCTCGCGGTAGTCGCGCGGCGGCGCGGCCGAGAACCACAGCTGGAACATGCCTCCGACGCCGCTCCAGCAGGCCTCGAGGCCCGCCTCGTGGGCGGCCGCGACCAGGCCGTCGGCCAACCGTGAGCCGCGCCGGGTCGAGGCCCTCGTAGAACCCGTCGGCGCCGGTCTGCCCACCCGCGGCGATGACCGCGGCGCACACCAGCGCGTTGGAGTTGTAGGTGCCTCCGTGCATGGTGCGCCCGTCGGCGGCCATCTCCATCACCTCGGCCCGCCCGCCGAGCGCCGCCACCGGGAAGCCGGCGCCCAGCGCCTTGGCCAGCACCGTCAGGTCGGGATCGATCCCGAGCAGTTCCTGGGCGCCGCCTCGGGCGACGCGATAGCCCGTCAGCACCTCGTCGAAGATCAGCAGGCTGCCTGCCTGGGTGGTCAGCTCGCGCATCCGCTCGAGGTAGCCCGGGGCCGGCATGATCGCCCCGCAGTTACCCAGGATCGGTTCGGTGATGACCGCCGCGATCTGCTCGCCGTGCCGCTGGAACAGCGCTTCCAGCGCCGCGGTGTCGTTCCACGGTGCGACCAGCAGGGTTGACCCGATGGCGTCCGGAATCCCGGTCGACCCGGGCAGCACGGATGGGCGCATCGGGCTCGCCCCAGGTGTCGGGGGAGGGGTGCGCAGACCAGTGGATGGCATCCGACCAGCCGTGGTAGTGGCCTTCGAAGCGCACGATCAGCTGCCGGCCGGTGAAGGCCCGGGCGAATCGCAGCGCGTACATGGCGGCCTCGGTGCCGGAGCTCGAGAACCGCACCAGATCGACAGACGGCAGCCGTTCACACACCGTGCGGGCGGCCTCGCCTTCGAGGTCGTGGGCGAGCGAGAACAGCGAACCGCGCTCGGTCAGGGTGGAGGTCACGGCCTCGATCACGGCCTGCGGCCGGTGGCCCAGAATCAGCGGCCCCTGGCCCATGACGTAGTCGATGTAGCGGTTTCCGTCCTCATCCACCAGCCAGGCGCCGGTTCCCTCCCGGGCGAACACCGGCAGCGGCAGCCAGCCCGACCGGGGCGAGCGGGTGCCGGAGCCGACTCCTCCGGGCAGGTAGTGGGACGCGTGGTCGAATAGCTCTTGCGATCGGGTGGTCGTGGTCATGCCGCCTCCCAGGCTCCGTAGTGGGTGCAGGTGTGTGCCGCGGCGCGGGCGCCCTGATCGAGTGCGGTCTGCATGTCGGCGCCGCGCACGTGGGCTGCGATCACGGCTGCGATCAGCGCGTCGCCGGCGCCCAGCGTGTCGACCACCGCCACCGGCTCGGCCGGGCGCTCGACCAGACGGCCGTTGAAGGCCAGCGATCCCTCGCCTCCGCGGGTCACAACAGCCGCTTTGGCCCCGGCCGCCACGGCGTTCTCGGCGTGGGCAAGCGCGGTTTCGCGGTCGCCGCCGGCGGCGGAGATGAAGGCCAGGTCGAGCCGCGGGGCCAGCAGCTCGATCAGCGCCTGGATCAGCGCTGTCGGAGAAGTCGTAGGAGACGCTGGCCCGCTCGAGCTCGAGCAGGGCTGCCGGCGTCGCCAGGCCGACGCCGTGCACCCATGTGCGCGAGTCCAGCCTCGCCAGTGCCTCTGCCGACGGCCGGTACTGCCCGCTGGCGCCGAAGTGCTCCTCCACGAACACCCTGTCGCCGTTGGGACGCAGCTCGACCAGCGGTGACGGCGGTCGGCTCGGGGCGCACCTCGACCTCGGCGGTGTCCACCCCCGCCGACGTCAGCGCGGCCACCACGGCGGCCCCGTCGGGATCGTCGCCGACGGCGCCGAAGTACGCGGTCTCGAAGCCTGACGCGAGCCAGCCCGACGGCGACGTTGACCGCATTCCCGCCGACCTGGGCGACCTTGCAGCGAGCCCAGGTAGCGGTCGATGCAGTTGTCGCCGATGCAGGCCAGGCTCACGGCCATGTGGCCCCGCCCTCTGCCAGCACCTGCCGGCCCATGTACGCACGCTCGTCCAGGTCGTCGATGCCGCGCATGAAGGTCGAGTAGACGATGAACCATTGCAGCGCGATCTTGAGCACAAACGGCGTCAGCAGCGGATGCACCCCGGGGTAGTCGGCGGCATCGAAGGTGATCGCCCGGGCGCCGTTTGCGCGGGCGAACTCGAGCGTGCGAAGCGTCATCGCGCGTGACTCGTCGGTGCCCAGCAGCACTGCCAGATCGGCGGTTTGGCGGTCGAGCATCTCGGCCGGGCCGTGGCGGAACTCGGCCGACTCGATCACCGAGCCGTGAATCCGCATGTTCTCCATGAACACCGTCAGCCCGAACTTGTAGGCCAATCCCAGCAGCGGCCCCGCCCCGATGGCGTACAGCAGCGTCGAGTCGGCCAGCTCTGCGGCCAGCTCACGGCCGCGTTCGCGCTGGCTGCGGAAGGCCTCGCCGATCTGGCCGGGCAGGGCGGGCACCGCCTGCAGCAGCTCGTCCGCCAGCGGGCTGCGCTCGGCCTTTCCCCATTCACAGGCAAACAGTGTGACTGCAAGCAGCGGCAGGCTGTAGAGACCGGGGGAGGTGTAGGCGATCGTGGTATCGGCTTCGGAGCCGATCGGAGACTCCGCGTCGCGCACCAGCGCGACCGTGTGCGCCCCGCGGCTGCGGGCAAACCGCAGCGCGGCCAGGGTGTCCTCGGTGCGGCCCGAGTAGGAGGCCAAAAACACCATCGACTCGGAGTCGAGCCGCTGCGGCGCCCGCCAGATCAACTCGTACGAGAGGGCCACGTCGGCCGGAACCGAGGTGAGCCGGTCGAACAGGTACTTGCCCGAGTACATCGATGCCCACGATCCGCCCGAGCCCACGAAGTACACCTGCCGGGCTGATTGCCGAGCGCGCTCGGCCAGATCCTTCAAGCTTTCGGCGTGCTCGCTCAGAAAGCGACCGCTGTCGGCTTCCAGATGGGGCGCCGAGAACAGCTCGGAACTGTGTGCGGTGGCGACGAGTTGCTCCAGATCGGTCACATAAACCCTTTCGTGGGCGGGGTCGTGGGCGACAACGTGATAACGCTATCATCTCGACCCATGACCGTCACGGTACGCGATGTGGCCCAGGCCGCAGGTGTGTCCCAGGCCACCGCAGCGCGCGCGCTGGGAGGCTATGGGTACGCCTCCGGGTCAGCCCGGGAGCGGGTGCTGGAGAGTGCTCGGCTGCTGGGATACACACCCAATGCGGTGGCCCGCGCGCTGGTCTCGAATGCGACCATGACCGTGGGCGTGGTGGTCGGCGATATCGACAACCCCTTCTTTGCAACCGCCGCCCGCGGCCTCACCGACGTTTTCGACGGCCACGGCTACACCGTGCTTTTGGCCAACGCCGACGAGGATCACGAACGCGAGGGGCGGGTGCTCGATGCACTGCGCTCACGCCGAGTGGACGGCCTGGTGGTGGTTCCCGCACCCGGTGCGGAACTCGATCAGATCGTGGCCTCCGGGCTGCCGGTGGTGCAGCTCGACCGGGCGGTGCGAGGTTTGCCCGCGGACGCCGTGATGGTCGAGAACTCTGCCGGCGCCGAACGGGCGGTGGCACACCTGATCGGACTGGGACACCGGCGCATCGGGATCGTGTCGGATACGGCCGAGATCTCGTCGTCGGCCGAGCGCATCGCCGGCTACCGGCGGGCGCTGCGCCGCGGCGGCGGGGAGGTGTCTGACGATCTGGTCGCGATCGGAGGCTCGACCCAGGCCGATGCCCGTGCGGCCGCCCTGCAGCTGCTGGATCGTCCCGACCGGCCGACGGCGGTGTTCACCGCCAACAACTTCATGACCCACGGCGTGCTCCAGGCGGCCACCGAGCTCGAGCTCTCGATCCCGCATGAGCTTGCGCTGGTGGGCTTCGACGACCTCGACTGGACGACGCTGGTGAAGCCGCCGCTGACGGTCGTCTCCCAGCCGGTGTCAGAGCTGGGGCGGGCGGCCGCAGAGCGACTGCTGGCTCGCATCGGCGGCGACGACTCACCGCCGCAGCAGGTTCGGCTGCCGACCCGGCTGATCGTGCGCGGCTCCTGTGGAGCGCACGCGTGAGCCGAGGCATCCGAACTGCTGGCACAGCTGGTGGCGGCCGACTCCACCAACCCCACGCTCGTCCCCGGGGGCGTGGGCGAGGCCGAGGTCGGACGGATCCTGGCCGAGCGGTTGGAGCGGGCGGGACTCGAGGTCGACGTGTGGGATGCCGCTCCGGGACGGCCCAATGTGGTCGGCCGTCTGCGCGGCAGCGGGGGAGGACAGACGCTGATGTTCTGCGGGCATACCGACGTGGTCGGCGCCGAACCCGACGCATTCGTGCCCGAGATTCGCGACGGCCGCCTGCACGGGCGGGGCAGCAACGACATGAAGGCGGGCATCGCCGCTGCGGTGGTGGCAGCCGAGCAGCTGGCGGCCGGCGACCCTCTCGCCGGCGATGTGCTGGTGGCGTGTGTGATCGACGAGGAGTGGGCCTGCCTGGGAGCCGAGGCCCTGGTCGAGCGCTACCAGGCCGACGGAGCGGTGCTGCCGGAGCAGAGCGACCTCGAGGTGATCGTGGCCCACGGCGGGTTCGTGTGGTACGAGATCGTCTCCCAAGGCGTCGAGTCGGCCGGCGGAGAGCCGCATCTGGGGGTCGACGGGATCGCGCTGGCGGGGTCGTTTCTGACCGGCATCGTGGAGCTCGACCGCGAGCTGGAGGGGCGGGTCGCGAGCCTGCCGTTTCCCGACGACGGTCGGCCCAACATCCACGCCTCGACCGTGCACGGCGGTCACAGCTATCCCACCTATCCGGCCGAATGCGTGATCCAGGTGGAACGGTGCCTGATGCCCGGCGAGTCGGTGGCCGAGGCCGACGCCGAAATCGGCCGGCTGCTGGCCCGGGCCACGGCAGCCGATGCCCGCTTCCGCGGTCGCTCGCAGACCGTGATCGCGCGTGAACCGGTGATGCTGGATCGCGCCGAGCCGGTGGTGCAGGCGATGATCGCCGCCGCCCAGACCACCACCGGATCCCCACCGGTGGTTCGTTCCGACTACGGCTGGATGGATTCTGGGGTGTTGGTCGAAGCCGGCATCCCGTGCGTCGTCTACGGCCCGGTCGGGGCCGGCTTGCACACCGCCGACGAGTGGGTCGATCTGGCTTCGGTCGAGACCTGCGTGACGGCCTTCGAGCGGCTCGCCCGCAGCTTCTGCGGCTGAAGGTTTTCCACATTTTTGCGGGGTAGCTTCCGACTCGCAGTGGCAAAACTGAATGTGGGCTCAACCCTTGACGGAGAGCGTCCACATGTGGTCGAATCGGATCGACCGATCTTTGATCGGCGAGTCAGGAGGCGGTTTTGGGGACCGGCAGACGTGTACGCCCGCGTGTGATCGCGGCAGTGGTGCTGGCAGTGATGGTGGGATTGGTGGGCGCGAACGCAGCGTCGGCCGCGTCGTCGGACACCGTCGTCCTCGACCAGCCAGTCGAACTCCAACGACCTGTCGACCGACTTTCGCGTGGGGTACGTGGACGACATCGACTTCCAGGCGAACATCTTCGCCTCCTACAACGCCACCCCGTACTTCATCTTCACCGAGGTGTACGACCTGCTGCTGAACTACGACGTCCCGACCGGTGCGCCCGACCTCAAGAATTCGCCCGCCTACAAGTACAAGGTGTCCAAGGACGGGCTCACGATCACCTACTGGATGCACAAGAACATGAAGTGGTCGGACGGCAAGCCGTTCACCTCCGCCGACGTGGTGTGGTCGTACGAGCATGCCGCCGACTCCAACGTGAACTCGACCACCACCGAGAACATGAAGAGCATCACCGCACTCAGCCCCACGGTGGTGCAGATCAAGATGAAGCGCTACGACGCGCGCATCCTGTCGGCGTTCGTCCCGATCGTGCCCAAGCACATCTGGGCGCCGCACGGGGCCAGTTCGGCAAAGCTCACGCACTTCAACCCGTGCTGCCCGATGGTCGGCTCCGGGCCGTTCACGGTGCAGTCGATCAACCCCAACGGCACCAGCATCCTGGTGCCCAACAAGTACTTCTACCGCAAGCAGGCGATGCCCGGCCATATCAAGCGGATCCTGCTGATCAAGTACGGGGACGAGGATGCCGCCAAGCGCGACCTGCAGCTGGGCTCGCTGGATGCCATCAACAGCGCCAACACCAACTGGTCGGTGCAGTTCCGCAAGGAGAAGAACGTCAAGTTCTGGTCGACACCCGCACCGGGCTTCGACGAGATCGCGTTCAACATGTGCCCGCCCAAGGGCTCGCCCAGCTGTACCGGGCCGGCTCCCAACGTCAATGTGCCGGTTGTGCAGGATGTCGCTATCCGCCGCGCCATCAGCTTCGCCATCGACCGAAACCAGATCGTGCACACCGTCTACAACGGCATCTACCAGCCGGGCACCGGAATCATCTCGCCGTTCTACGCGCCTCGCGGGTACTTCACCACCTACAAGGACGATCCCAACATCTACTACACCTACGACCCCGAAAAGGCCCACCAGGTGCTGGAGCAAGGGGGTTGGAAATGCCCCCCTGTGGGGGCCGACGGGATCTGTACCAAGAACGGCCAGAAGGCCGAGTTCACGCTGGCGTTACGCTCGAGCGACTCCCAGCAGCAGCAGGTGGGGCTGCGGGTTCAGGCCGCCGCCAAGGCGGTGGGCATCAAGGTCGACATCCAGCTCATGACCGAGGATGCACTCAACGCCAAGATCTACCACGAGACGACCTCCAAGAACCCGGCCGACTCGGGCAAGTACGAGCCCAGCTTCGACGCGTTCATGTGGGGCTGGTTCGGGGATATCCCCACGCCCGACTACGACTTCGAGATCCTGGCCTGCGGCAACTCCTCGTCCGACTCGATGTGGTGCAACCACAAGTACACCGAGCTGACCAAAGAGGCGCTCACCACCAGGGACTTCAAGAAGCGGGTCGCCCTGCTGCACCAGGCGGAGAAGATCGAGCTGGCACAGTCGCCCTATGTAATCGTCGACTTCGGGCCGTACATGGTGGCCACCCGCACCGACACCTGGACGAACTGGCAGCTTTCGCCCAGCGACGGCGGCCAGCCGTTCGGCTTCAGCTGGGTGCAGCTGCAGCTGCTCGAACCGGGCAAGAAAGCGAGTTCGAGCTATGCCGGCACCACCTGGGTGATAGCGTTTTTGGTCGGAGCGACGGCGCTGGTGTCCGGCATCGGCTACTACCGGCGGCGGCGTGAGGAACACCAGCCCTTTGAGCTTCCCCCGGCAGGCGACCCAAAGGCGGCAACCGGATGAGCTTTGCGATGAAGAAGATCGGGTTTGCGGTGGGCACCCTGATCTTCGTCTTGATCTTCAACTTCTTCCTGTTTCGGGTTGCCAGCAACCCCAAAGACGATCTGATCCGCGGAAACCAGCGGCTGAGTGAGGCAGGACGTGAGCGGTTGATCGAGGAGCGCGGGCTCAACAAGGGCTACATCGGGCAGTTCCGGGTATACGTCGACCAGACCCTGCACGGTGACTTCGGCACCAGCTTCCAAACCAATCAGCCGGTATCGACCATGATCTGGGCGGCCCTGCCCAACACGCTCATCCTGGTCGGGATCTCCACCATCCTGGCGACCATCATCGGGTCGTGGCTGGGAATTCTGTCGGCCGCCGCCCGGGGGTCTCCGACCGACACCGGGGTGGTGCAGACATCGCTGTTCTTCTACGCCATGCCTGACTTCTGGGCGGGGATGATCCTGATCTGGTTCTTCGCGGTGGTGGTCGGGCTGTTCCCGACCGGCCAGAAATCGGAGCCGGGAGGCACCTTCTCGACCCTCGGATACACCTGGAACGTGGCCCAGCACGCGGCCCTTCCCATCATCGCCCTGACGATCGGCATCATCGGCCAGTACGTGGTGATCATGCGCTCCTCGCTGGCAGACACGCTGGGCGAGGACTTCGTCACCACCGCCCGCGCGATCGGCCTGCCGCGCCACCGGGTGCTGCGCCGGGCGACCCGCAACGCGATCCTGCCGGTGGTGGCGCTGTCGGCGATCAGCTTCGGATTCGTGATCTCGGGCGCCACCGTGATCGAGGCCCTGTTCTCCTGGCCGGGGATGGGTGATCTGACCTACAAGTCGATCCAAAACAACGACTACCCGGTGATGCAGGCGGTGTTCCTGGTGGCGTCGTTCGCGGTGATCCTGGCCAACCTGGTGGCCGATCTCGCCTACACCTACCTCGATCCGAGAGTGAGGAACAGCTGATGGCCGTAGAAACTGCCGACGCGGTCGTCAAGCGCGCGCACGTCAGCGGCAATCCCAGCCTGCCCAGGCGCTTCTGGACGGGCACCAAGCGCTGGTTCTGGCTGCTGTGCGAGCACAAGAGCGGACTGGTCGGGCTGATCCTGCTGGGCACGTTCGTGGTGATCGCGATCATCGGTCCCTGGATTGCACCGCAGGATCCCAGCGCATCGTCCTCGTACTCCAATGCAATCCTGCAGGCGCCGAGTTCGGCCCACTGGCTGGGCACCGAGGAGAACGGCCGTGATGTGCTGTCGCTGCTGATCCTGGGCACGCGCGTATCGCTGATCGTGGGCGTGGCCGCGGCGATCGTCTCGGTGCTGATCGGCGGCGCCTGCGGTATCGCCTCGGGCTACTTCGGCGGGGCGGTCGACCACAGCTTGACGGCGCTCGACGACTGGTTCCTGGTGATCCCGTTCTTGCCGCTGGCAATCGTGATGGTGGCGCTGCTGCAGGGGCGGGCCGACAGCCTGCCGTTCGGCAAGATCTCGATCGTGATCCTGGTGATCGGGGTGACCGGCTGGGCGGGCACTTCGCGGATCATCAGAAGCCAGGTGCTGTCGGTCAAGGAGCGGCAGTTCGTGGAGCGATCCAAGGCGCTGGGCGCATCCGAGTGGTGGGTCGTGCGAAAGCAGATTCTGCCCAACGTTCTGCCCCTGATCTTCGCCAACACCGTCTTGATCGTGGCGCTGGCAATCCTGTCGGAATCAACCCTCGCATTCCTGGGCTTGGGTGACCTCACCCACCCGTCATGGGGAACGCTGCTCGACAGCGCCAACAACTCCGGAGCAGTGTCCTCGGGTGACTGGTGGTACTTCATCCCGCCGGGGCTGTGCATCTGCCTGCTGGTGATGGGCTTCACCCTGGTTGGCTACGCCATCGAGGAGATCGTCAATCCGCGGCTGAGGGAGCGCAGGTAGCGGATGGCAGCAACCGAGCCTGTCGGCCCCATCCAGCCGGTCCCCAGCGAGACGCTCGGGGAAGTGCTGCTCGATGTCAAGGACCTGGCGGTCGCCTACAAGGACAAGCAGGGCGACGAGGTGCGTCTGATCGACGACGTCACCTTCCAGCTTCGCCGCGGTGAGGCCCTCGGGCTGGCGGGTGAGTCGGGTTGTGGCAAGACCACCACGGCGCTCTCGATCCTGGGCCTCTTGCCGACCAACCTCTACCGCGCCTCGGGCACCATCGACATCAACTCCTCGCGGGGTGTCATGCACGTCCATCGGCGCACCGAGCGGGGGCTGCGCGACCTGCGCTGGAACACCGTCTCGATCGTGTTCCAGGGCGCCATGAACTCGCTCGATCCGGTGCAGCGGGTGAGCGATCAGATCGGCACCGCCATCAAGCTGCACGAACCGGGAATTGCCCAGTCGTCGGTGGATTCGCGCATCCGGGAACTGTTCGGCTACGTCGGCATCAGCGCCAACCGGGTGCGGCAGTATCCGCACGAGTTCTCGGGCGGTATGCGCCAGCGGGTGATGATCGCCCTCGCGCTTGCCTGCAACCCCGAGTTGATCATCGGCGACGAGCCGACCACGGCGCTGGACGTGATGATGCAGGCCCAGATCCTGGAGCTGCTGGAGTCGCTGAGGCGGGACTTTGGCCTCTCCATGATTCTGATCACCCACGACCTGTCGGTGCTGGCCGAGACCTGTGACCGGGTGGCCATCATGTACGGCGGCCAGATCGCCGAGACCGGGCCGATCGGCGAGGTCTATCGCGAGCCGCAGCATCCCTACACACGCAGGCTGCTGGGAGCGTTCCCTGTGATCGGAGGGCCGCGGGAGCTGGCACCGGCCATCCCCGGAGTGCCGCCCGATCCGGCTGACCTTCCCGCCGGCTGCCGGTTTGCACCGCGCTGCCACGTCGCCAAGGACGTGTGCTCCGAAACTCCGCACGTGGACATGCGCGATGTCGCCGAGGAGCGCCGGGCGCGGTGCCTGTTTGCGCCGTGGCAGTCCGGGGCGCCGACGTGAGCGCTGA
Source organism: uncultured Actinomycetes bacterium (assembly GCA_963729195.1). Taxonomy (GTDB): domain Bacteria; phylum Actinomycetota; class Thermoleophilia; order Gaiellales; family JAICJC01; genus CAVPTL01. Next base: position 534,182 of record CAVSNF010000024.1, on the reverse strand, counting down.
GCCCGACACCACTCCCGAGACCGCCGACGGCGCGCCCATGTTCGAGGTCACCGGGCTCAAGGTGCACTTCCCGATACGCGGCACCGACACCGTGGTGAAGGCACTGGACGGCATCGATCTCACCTGGAAGCGCGGCGAGGTGCTGGGGATCGTGGGCGAGTCCGGCTGCGGCAAGTCGACGCTCGGTCGGGCCTTGATGGGCCTGCAGCCTCCGACGGAGGGGCGGGTGGCATTCGAGGGAGCGCCGCTGCAGAAGGGCAATTTGCGCAAGCTGCGACGGCGGATTCAGATGGTGTTTCAGGACCCCTACCAGTCGCTCAATCCGCGCATGAACGTGGCCACGCTGGTGCAGGAGGGCCTCAACATCCACAAAGTCGGCAAGCGCGGCACCGAGCGCATCGCCCGGGCAGTTGAGGCGCTCGAGGGCGCCGGGCTGCAACCGGTGGAGCGGTTCTGGGATCGCTATCCGCACGAGCTGTCCGGAGGGCAGCGGCAGCGGGTCGTGATCGCCGCCGCGCTGGTGCTGGAGCCGGAAGGACTGGTGTGCGACGAGCCGGTGTCGGCGCTGGACGTGTCGATCCGCGCCCAGGTGATCCAGCTGCTGATGGAACTCAAGCGCGACCGCGATCTGGGCCTGATCTTCATCACCCACGACGTGGGGCTGGCGTGGGCGCTGTGTGACCGCGTTGCCGTGATGTACCTGGGCCGGGTGATCGAGCAGGGAACCACCGAGCAGGTGCTGGCAAACCCGCAGCACCCCTACACCAAGGCGCTGCTGTCGGTGGTGCCGAACCCAGTTCCCCGCGCGGGCAGCGAGCGCCGCACCGTGTTGGAGGGCGAGCTTCCCGACGCCTCAAATGTGCCGACGGGCTGTCGCTTTCACCCGCGCTGCCCAATGGCCTTCGACCGCTGTCACACGGAGGATCCGGCGCAGCTGATGCCGATCGACGACGATCCCGGCCACGTGGCAGCCTGCTGGCTGGTCGACCAACCCGCGCCGAAGGACACCCAACCAGCCACCGCGTGAATAACGGTGCCAGGCACCGTTATTCACCCAAGCGATGAGGCGTGTTGCTGGACCTTGGCGAGCGCGTCGATGGTGTCCTGGATGCCTTTTGTGCCCGCTCGGAAGATGTTCTCGTTGAGGTAGACGGCCTCCCGCAGCGCCGCCTGCTCGGCCACCGGGAAGCTCATCTTGGCGGGATCCAGCCGGTCGGCGTACTCGACCGTCACCGGCAGGCGCGAGAGCGAGGGCTGAAACAGCTCATAGCGGCTCATCGGCGGATACTGGATCTCGGCCGGGATGCCCTCGGCCTCGAGCGCTTCCACGACCCGCTCGTTGCCGACGCCCGCGAATGCCTGCTCGTCGACGGCGATGATGAACCGGTAGAAGCTGGAGCGGGTGATGCGCGCATCGCGAGGGTACAACCGTACGCCCGGCACCTGCACCGCCAGCCGCTCGAATTCGGCCGCCGCCGCTTCGCGCTCGGCGCGCTGGGCCTCGAACCGGGCCAGCCCGCGTACCAGCAGGGCGCACTGCAGCTCACCCAGCCGGTAGTTGGCGCCGAAGGTGTATTCCTGCTCGGCGTCGTCCTTCGCCCGGCCGCAGTCGATCAACGAGTGCGCCAGCCGTGCCAGCCGGTCGTCGTTGCACAGCAGTGTGCCGCCCTCGCCGGAGGTCAGAATCTTGGACGACTGGTGGGAGAACGACCCGAAATCGCCGATGCACCCGGCGCCCTGGTCGCGCCAGCGCTGCCCATGGGCGTGGGCGCAGTCCTCGATCACCCGCAGGTCGTGGCGGGCGGCGATCTCCATCAGGCGATCCATGTCAGCCATCTGCTGGCCCAGGTGCACCGGCATGATCGCGCGGGTGCGAGGAGTGACGGCGGCCTCGACCAGAGCGGGATCGATGGTCAGATGCTCCGGGTCGACATCCACGATCACCGGCAGCGCGCCGGCCGCGATCGCGGCGTAGGCGGTGGCCGCGAACGTCAGCGCCGGCACGATCACCTCGTCGCCCCAGCCGATACCGAGCGCCTTCAGTGCGACCTCCATGGCGATCGTGCCGTTGGCCATGACGACACCGTGGCGGGCACCCTGATACTCGGAAAATCCCTCCGCGAACGCCGCCGCATTGGCTCCCGGCTCAGGCCAGCCGCCGACCAACCCGCTTCGCACCACGGCCGCGACCGCCTCCACGTCACTCTCGTCGAGGTGGGGCCAGCGGGGAAAGGGATCGGTTCGCACCGGCGTCCCACCGGTGATCGCGAGCACGCTCATGGTGTGGCCTCCAGGGATTCGCTTGACTTCAGTCCGGCCAACAGCCTATCCTCCACCGGTACTTTCAGGAAAGTTTCCTTACTATATGCGAGTGGGGAGAGGGCCACGAGTACGACGCGCACCTTCGATGCCGGAACGCCCAGCCTGCTGAAGGCGATCAACGAGCGCACCATCCTGGAGCTGATCCGAGACGAGGGCATGCTGTCACGGGCGCAGATGGCCAGGCGCAGCGGTCTCAGCAAGCCAACCGTGTCGCAGGCGCTGGTGGGGCTGTCCGGCGCCGGGCTGGTGATGGAGACCGGCCGCTCGACGGGACGCAAGGGCCCGGGAGCGGCGCTTGTACGCGCTCAACCCGCGTTCGGGGTTCGTGGTGGGGCTTGACGTCGGCCGAAACTGGGTGCGGGCCGCGCTGGCCGACATCACCGGCCGCTTCGTCGCCCGCACGCAGGAGCGCACCGAAAGCAGCGCGGCGCGGCGGGTGACCCAAATCGGTGAGATCGCACATCGGGTGGCCGCCGATGCCGGCATCGAGTGGTCGCACGTGACCCATGCCACCGTGGGCAGTTCGGGTGTGCTCGATCCCACCAGCGGGGCGCTGGCACTTGCGCCCAACCTGCCTGGGTGGGGTCGGCACGGGCTGGTCGACGCCATCCGCGATCAGCTCGGTGCCGATGTCAGCTTCGAGAACGACGTCAACCTGGCCGCGCTGGGCGAGAGCTGGCGAGGAGCCGGCGTGGGCGTCGCCAACTTCGTGTTCCTCTCGGTGGGAACGGGCGTCGGATTGGGAATCGTGATCGACGGCCGGCTGTTTCGGGGGGCATACGGCGCGGCCGGCGAGATCGCCTACGTGCCGATCGGCGACGGCGACCCCTACGACCCGCACAACCGCCGTCGCGGCTCCCTGGAGGAGGCGGCCGGCGCCAGCGGCGTGATCCGCTCGGCGCGGGACATCGGCATGCGCCCGCCGCTGACCGTGAAATCGATCTTCGCGGCCGCCCGCGCGGGCGATCCGCTGGCCACTCAGGTGGTCGAGCAGGAGGCCGGCCGGATCGCGCTTGCGATCGCAGCCGTGGCCCCGATCCTCGACCCCGAGTTGGTGATCCTGGGCGGTGGTATCGCCACCGGTGCCGGCGATCTGCTGGTCGATCCGGCCGCCCGCGAACTCACCCGGCTATCGCCGTTTCGGCCGCGTCTGACCGTGTCTCAGCTGGGAGATGACGCCGTGGTGCACGGCGCTGTGGCAACCGCCCTATCGGCGGCGCAGGAACTCGTGTTCAATCGCAAACCGTGATGTTGACCGAAGGGAGAGCGTGATATGACCAAGCCCGGCGAGGTACGACCAAAGCCATGGGCGCGCTGGGCGGCGCTGGCGGTGACGGCACTGATAGTTCTTGCCGCAACGGCCTGCGGCGGCTCCAGCTCAGATTCCTCAACCTCGACACCTCCTGCGTCCGGCGGCTCGGTCGACAAGACGCCGGTCACGATCACCCTGTGGCACATGTTCGCCGGCGAGGAGTCCCAGCCGTTCAACGATGCGCTGAAGGACTTCCACACGAAGTACCCGTGGATCACGATCAAGCAAGAGGTCCAGCCCAACCCCGACACCGATACCTTCGATCCGCATCTGATCACCGCCATCAAGGGCGGTAACTCGCCCGACGTGGCGATGCCGTTCGGCCCCGACTACATCGGCCAGTACTGCGACAGCGGCTTGTGGCAGGACCTGGCGCCGTACATGCAGTCAAGTGGCGTCTCGATCTCGGACTTCGCGCCGGCCGCGATTACCTACACCAACTTCTCCGGCAACCAGTGCGCCCTGCCGTCGCTGACCGACGCCTACGGCCTCTACTACAACAAGCAGATGTTCAAGGACGCGGGCATCGCCTCGCCCCCAAAGACGATGGACGAGTTGATGGCAGACGCCAAGAAGCTGACCGTGAGGAACTCGGACGGGTCGATCAAGGTCGCGGGATTCGTCCCGATGGATCAGTTCGGGCAGCTGGGAGCGGCCGACCTCGCCCGTGCCTGGAATGCCAAGTGGTTCGACTCCGACAACAAGGCCCAGCTTGCCACCGACCCTGGTTGGACGGACGCCTTCAAGTGGCAGAAGCAGCTGATCGACTTCTACGGCTACGACAACATTGCCAAGTTCGCCAGCGGCTACACCGCGTCGGAGTTCAACCCCAGCAACATGTTCGAGAACGGCAAGATCGCGATGATCTTCGACGGAGAGTGGAGGACGGCGTTCATCGGCCGCGACGTGCCGAAGTTCGGCTACGACACGGTGCCCTTCCCGGCAGCCGATTCCAGCGTGTACGGGTCGGGTCGCGTGGGCGGCACGGTGGTGGGGATTCCCAAGGGCGCCCCGCATCCCGATCAGGCATGGCTGCTGGTCAACTATCTGTCCAGTGACACCAACTACCTGGTGACGATGGCCAACGCTCTTGGCAACGTGCCCACCACGACCGCGTCGGCCAACTCGCCCGATCTGAAACAGCCGCGTCAGTTCACCACCTTCGAGAAGGTGTGGGCGAACCCAGCCTCGTCCTACTCCCCGCCGTTGCAAGCGTCGGGTGGCGGGTACGTGCTGCTGGTAAACGCGTTCGAGTCCAAGTGGCAGTCGGGCGCGATACCCGAGTCCGGACTCCATGACGCCTTGGTGAAGCTCGACAACGACATCGACAACCAGCTGGAACAGGGGTCGTCGTCGGCGCCGTAGCAACCGACGCGAGAGTTCCGCTGCGTACGCCGGCAGAGCGCCGGCGTGCGCAGCGGAGGGCGACGATGCGCCGGTACGGCGTCGTGCTGGCGATGCTGTCGCCGTGGATCGTCGGCTTCCTGCTGTTCACGGCGGGACCGATGCTGATCAGCTTCTACTACTCGTTCACGCACTACGACCTGACCAGCTCGCCACGCTGGATCGGGCTTGCCAACTACGAGTTCATGTTCCAGCACGCAACCATCGACGGGCGCCCCGATCAAGGCGATCCGGTGGTCTGGCAGGCAGTCAAGAATACCGCGTGGATCATCGTCTTCGCGCTGCCGCTGCGGGTGTTGTTCGCGATGGGCACGGCCATGCTGCTGACACGCCCGCGAAGAGGCGTCAACGGCTACCGAACGCTCTTTTACATTCCGTCGCTGGCACCGTCGGTGGGGGCGACGCTGGTGTTCGTGTACCTGCTGAACCCGACCACCGGTCCGATCAACACCTTCCTGGACAGCATCCCCGGCATCTCAGCGCCGCTGTGGTTCATCGATCCCCACTGGTCAAAGCCGGCCCTGGTGATTCTCGGGCTGTGGGGTGCCGGCGACGCAATCATCCTGTACCTGGCCGGCCTGCTGAATGTGCCGCGTGAGCTGTACGAAGCGATCACCGTCGAGGGAGCCGGTGCCTTTCGCCGGTTCTGGCACGTGACCCTGCCGATGATCACTCCGGTGATCCTGTTCACTGTGATCACCGGCATGATCGACAGCTTCCAGTACTTTGATCAGGCCTTCGTGGCATCGACCACCGCCGGTCAGTCGGTTGGCGACCCTCAGGGGTCGCTGATGTTCTACGGCGTGTGGCTCTACGAGCAGGCCTTCACCTACTTCCACATGGGCTACGCCTCAGCCCTCGCATGGGTCCTGTTCGTGGTCACGATGCTGTGCACCGCGCTGCTTTTGTGGACATCTCGGCGCTGGGTGTACTACGGCGGAGGACTGTCATAGCCAGCGTCGCCGAACGTCCGCAGCGGGTGCAGCCCGCCCACATCCGCCGCAAGCGGATGCTGATGGCGGTGGCGAACCACGCGGTGCTGATCGCGGTCTCGATCGCCTTTGCGGTGCCTGTGATCTTCATGGCGCTGACGGCGGTGATGTCAGATCAACAGGCGCTGTCTGCCAGGCTGATTCCCCATCCGTTCGTGTGGAGCAACTTCAAGACGGTGTTCGACCAGCTGGACATGGTGCGGCTCACCTGGAATACGTTCCTCTACGCCGGACTCTCCACCGTGGGCGTGGTGATCTCCTGCGTCCCGGTCGCATACGCCTTCGCGCGGCTCGAGTGGAGAGGGCGCAACGTCGTCTTCCTGCTGGTGCTGGCGACGTTGATGCTGCCCAACCAGGTGACCTCGGTGCCGCTCTACATCCTGTGGGCGCGTCAGTTCCACGACTGGACCGGGATTCAGTTCGTCGGCACGCTGAAGCCACTGATCATCCCCAGCTTCTTCGGCGACGCGTTCTCCATCTTCCTGTTGCGCCAGTTCTTCATGACCATCCCCAAAGAGCTCACAGATGCCATGCGGGTGGACGGCGCCGGCGAGTTTCAGATCCTGATGCGGGTGGTGGTGCCGCTGGCAAAGCCGGCGATCGCCGCGGTGGCGCTGTTCAACTTCATCTATGCCTGGAATGACTTCTACGGGCCGCTGGTGTACGTGGCCGGAAACACCGACTCCCAGACGCTCTCGATCGCGCTTTCGTCGTTTCGCGGAATCCATCACGTCAACTGGAACCTGACGATGGCGGCGGCGCTGCTGTTCATGCTGCCGATTGTGATCATCTTCTTCCTGGCCCAGCGCGTCTTTATCGAGGGCATCACGCTGACCGGCGTCAAGGGGTAGTCTCGGCCGGTATGGCCGATCCGATTCGTATCGCACTGCTGGGCGCGGGCTTCATCACCGACTTCCACGCCCGCGCCGTGATCGAGAATCCGGCCGCGGAGCTGGTCGCGGCCGCCAACTGGCGTCCCGGATCGCTGGCGGCGCTGGCTCAGCGTCACGGGATTGCCCGCACCACCCTGGAATGGGAGCAGCTGGTGGGTGACAGCGAGGTGGATGCGGTCGTGATCGCCACACCCAACTCCCTGCACGCCCCCCAGGCGACCGCCTTCCTGGAGGCGGGGCAGCACGTGCTGGTGGAAAAGCCGATGGCGATGAACGCGGCCGAGGGTGAGCTGATGGTGGCTGCGGCCGAAGGCTCCGGGGCGGGGCTGATGGTGGCTCACTGCTGGCGATTCCATCCCGACGTGCGCGCTCTGCGCGAGCGGATCGAGGCCGGTGAGCTGGGCCAGGTGGTGAAGACCCACGGCTACGGCGTGCACGTCCGCTGGGGCCCATCCGGCTGGTTCACGCAGAGACAACTCGCGGGCGGGGGCGCGCTGGCCGATATGGGAGTGCATGCCATCGATACCGCCAGATTCCTCCTGGGCGGGCCGTCTCCCGCGGGCGTGTCCGCGACGATCGGCACGCGCTTTGGGACATACGACGTGGATGACGACGCGATCGTGCTCATCCGCTGGGACAACGGCACCAACTCGATCGTCGAGTCGGGCTGGTGGCAGCCCCATGCCGGCGGCTTGGAGGCCGACACCGAGATTTTCGGTACGGATGGGTATGCCCGGGTGTTCGCATTCACGGAGCCCCCAACCGACACCTACGAGCACTGCCCCCAATCGATGTACACCACGCAGATGAGCGAGTTCATCGCTGCCATCGGTGAGGGCCGCCGGCCGAGCCCGTCAGGCGAGGACGGGTTGGTGGTCATGCGCGTGTTGGACGAGGCCTACCGATCCGCCGGGGCTGCCCGGTGAACTTGGTGTTGGGAGTTGACGGCGGGGGTTCCAAGACCCACGCGGTGGTCGCCGACGACGAGGGCCGGCTGCTGGGGTTTGCCACCAACGGCCCCTCCAACTGGGAAACCGTGGGGCTGCGGGGCGCGGCCGATTCGCTGCGAGACGCCGCGGTCAAGGCGTTGTCGCCGACCGGCAAGGGCGTGCGCGACCTCAAGGCCGCCGCCTTCGGCCTGGCCGGGGTCGATTGGCCTTCCGACCTGCCGCGCGTCAACGGCGTCATCGACCAGCTCGAGCTGGGCTGTGACCACGTCCTCGAAAACGACTCGATGGTGGCTCTGCGAGCGGGAACGCGGGATCGCCACGGCGTGGTGTTGGTGGCCGGCACCGGGGCGGTCGCTGCCGGGGTCAATCGTGCCGGTAAAACCTTTCGCACGCTCGGCCAGGGCATGATCCTGGGCGATGTTGGCAGCGCCAGCGACGTGTCCGATGCGGCCGTGCGGGCGGTGGCCGATGCCTATCTGGGGCGCGGGCCGGAGACGACCCTGACCGAGCTCCTGTGCACCCTGGCGGGGTGTCGCTCGGCGGTCGAGTTCCTGGAGCAGTTCAGTCGCGGAATCGAGCCTCCTCGCGCCGCCGCGCCCACGGTGCTGCGGGCGGCCGAGGCTGGTGACGCGGTCGCGCTTCGGATCGTGCGCTGGGCGGGAAGCTCGCTGGGTGAGACCGCGGTGGTGATCGCCCGGCACCTGGATATGCTCGACCGACGAGTTCGACACGGTGCTGGCCGGCGGCCTCTTTCGCGGTGGCAGCTCGCTGCTCGAGGCCGCGGTGCTGGAGGCCGTCCGGCCGCATGCGAAGGGTGCACGGCTGGTGCGACTGGATCCGCCGCCGGTGCTGGGCGCGGTGTTGATGGCACTCGAGCAGTACGGTGTCGAACTTGATATCGACCAGCGACGGGTACTCGAGGCTCAGGTCACCGCGGCGGTCAGGCGACCCCCGGGTGCGGCCATGCCGGCCTGACCCCGTTGGGGGAGTGCCCGCGGGCGGCTGATGCCGATGAGTAACAGCATGTGGTCACGGGTCACAATCGCCGCGGCTGTGGGCGCCGCCGGCCTCGCCTTGGCGGCCGGAGTCACCGGTCCTGCCGGCGCATCGCCGCTTCCTTCGGCCTCCGCCTGCCCGGTATTTCCGGCCACCAACGTGTGGAACAAGCGGGTCGATTCCCTGCCGGTTGCGGCCAACTCCGCCACGATGATCAACGCCATCGGCGCCGGCACCGGCCTTCACCCTGACTTTGGTTCCTATGCCGGCTACGGCATCCCGTACAACGTTGTCAGCGGCACGCAGAAGAAGGTGAAGGTCAAGCTTGGGTACGCCTCGCAGTCGTACCGCGGCGGCTATCCGATTCCGGCCAAGCCCAGGATCGAAGGCGGTTCAGACCGCCACCTGCTGATCGTCGACAAGACCAACTGTCGTCTGTACGAGCTGTGGCTGGCCAAGCACACCGCGTCAGGCTGGTCTGCCGGCTCCGGTGCGACCTGGGATCTTCGCTCCAACAATCTCCGCCCGAACAACTGGACGAGCGCCGATGCCGCGGGGCTTCCGATTCTCCCCGGCCTGGTGCGCTTCCAGGAAGATCAAAACGGCGTGATCAACCACGCCCTGCGGTTCACTGCGCCGGATACGTGCGCGGGGCACATCTATCCGGCACGCCACGACGCCGGCTCCGGATCGTGTGCCGATCTGCCGCCGATGGGGCTGCGTGTACGGCTACGAGCGAACTTCGATGTGTCCCAGCTGGCGCCGCAGGCCCGGCCGATCGCGGTCGCGCTCAAGCGCTACGGCATGATCCTGGCCGACAACGGCTCCCCCTGGTATGTCACAGGAGTTTCGAACCCGCACTTCTCCGACGACGCCTTGCACACGCTGGGTTTGATCCACGGCAGCGACCTCGAGGTGGTCAACACCAGCTCGCTGCGAAACGGCTGAGCCGCTCAGGTTTCCAGGCGGTTGGCGACCAGCAGGTCACGCGCCAAGTGGGCGCGCGGGTCGTCGCCGTGTGACCCTGCGATTGATGCCAGCCGGTCGTGCAGATCGACCAGCCGGACGAGGTAGTCCGACGGTGTGGTGCCGTGGATGTCTGCCCAGTGGCGAATCCGGGCCACGGTCATATCGTCCAACCCGGTGAGCATCATGGTTCGCGTCATCACCTGACTGCATACCCGCATTCGCGGATCGGTATCCAGGATGTGGAAATTCCCGTCCTGCAGGGTGTCTGCTGTGACCGCCGAACTGCTCACCATGGCTGCAACGGCGGACAGTGCTGCGGCACAGCCGATCAGCGAGCCGCGCTGGCCGGCGACGGTCGCGGTGCTGGTGGCGATGGCGCTCTACATCACACTGCCGGCACCGGTGATCGCCGGCCACAACATCAGCAACTTCTTCCGGTTCTTCGTGCCGGCCCTCGAGCTGCTGCTGCTGATCCCCCTGGCTGTGACCGCGCCGCGCCGATCGGCGGTTGAGTCGGGGCGCCGGCGCAAGGCGGCGCTGATCATGACCGGGATTGTCTCGCTTGCCAACATCACCGCCTTGGGGTTCCTGATCGCGCTGTTGCTGGATCCCCATTCGAGCGTGCACGGGCGCGATCTGCTGGCAGCTGCGGCTCAGATCTGGATCACCAACGTGATCGCCTTCGGGCTGTGGTTCTGGGAGCTGGACGGCGGCGGCCCCCCGGCACGGTTTCGCGAGCCCAACGCCAGGCGCGACTTCGCCTTCCCGCAGATGACCGACCCGGACGTTGCGCCCGGCTCCTGGTATCCGCGCTTCTTCGATTACCTGTACGTCTCCTTCACCAACTCGACCGCGTTCAGCCCCACCGACACGATGCCGCTGACCCACTGGGCCAAGCTGCTGATGCTGGTGCAATCGAGCGCGTCGATCATGACGCTTTTGCTGGTGGGAGCCCGGGCCGTGAACATTCTCGCTTCGTAACCGGGATCGGGTTGCGGGGCCGGTAACTAGGCTCCCTCGGTTCACCATGACCGAGATCGCCCGCACCGACATCCGCAACATCGCCATCATCGCCCACGTCGACCACGGCAAAACCACGCTGGTCGATGCGATGCTGCGCCAGTCGGGCACGTTCGCCGAGCACGAGGTGGAGGTCGATCGGGTGATGGATGCCGGGCTCGAGCGGGAGCGCGGCATCACCATCCTGGCCAAGAACACGACGGTGCGTCACGGCGGGGTGAAGATCAATATCGTGGACACGCCCGGCCATGCCGATTTCGGCGGCGAGGTCGAGCGTGGCCTTTCGATGGTGGACGGCGTCTTGCTGCTGGTCGACGCCAGTGAGGGGCCGCTGCCCCAGACCCGGTTTGTGCTGCGAAAGGCGCTGCAGTCGCACCTCCCCGTGATCCTGGTGGTGAACAAGATCGACCGCCCCGATGCGCGCATCGGCGAGGTGGTCGACGAGGTCTACCAGCTGTTCTTCGACGAGGATGCCAACTCGTCTCAGATCGAGTTTCCGATCGTCTACAGCAACGCCCGGGCGGGGATCGCGACGCTCGAGCAGGGCGCTGAGGGCGACAGCATCAAGCCGCTGCTCGACCTGATCGTCACGCACATCCCCGCGCCCACCCACATCCCCGACCATCCCATGCAGGCGCAGGTCGCAAACCTGGACGCCTCGCCCTACCTCGGCCGGCTGGCGCTCTGCCGCGTGCGCCACGGCACCGTCAAGCGGGGCGCGACCGTGGCCTGGTGTCGGCGTGACGGCACCGTCACCCGGGCAAAGCTGACCGAGCTGCTGGTGACCGAGGGACTGGAGCGGGCGCCCGCCGAGAGCGCCGGTCCCGGCGACATCATCGCGGTGGCCGGTATCGATGAGATCACCATCGGCGAGACGATCGCCGACGCCGACGATCCCCGTCCGCTGCCGCTGATCGTGGTGGACGAGCCGTCGATCTCGATGACGCTCGGCACCAACACCAGCCCGCTGGCGTCGCTGGACGGATCCAAGCTGACCGCGCGCATGATCAAGGACCGGCTCGACCAGGAGATCCTCGGAAACGTGTCGCTGCGCGTGCTCGACACCGAACGCCCGGATACCTGGGAGGTGCAGGGCCGGGGAGAGCTGCAGTTTGCGGTGCTGGCCGAGATCATGCGGCGCGAGGGCTTTGAACTCACCATCGGCAAGCCCCGGGTGGTCACGAGGGAGGTCGACGGCAAGCTGCACGAGCCGGTCGAGCGGGTCTCGATCGATCTCCCCGAGGAGTACGCCGGCGTGGTGATCCAGGCGCTGGCGCTGCGCAAGGGGCGGATGGAGAGCATGAACAACCACGGCACCGGCTGGGTGCGGCTGGAGCATCTCGTGCCCGCGCGGGGTCTGCTCGGCTTCCGATCGGAGTTCCAGACCGAGACGCGCGGGACGGGGCAGCTGCATCATGTGTTCGAGGGCTACCAGCCGTGGGCGGGCGAGATCAAGAACCGCCCCAACGGGTCGCTGATCGCCGATCGCCGCGGCCAGGCCACCGGGTATGCGATTCAGGCTCTGCAGGAGCGCGGCATCCTGTTCGTGGGAGTGGGTGAAGAGGTGTACGAGGGCATGGTGGTGGGCGAGAACAGCCGCGCCGACGACCTCGACGTGAACATCACCAAGGCCAAGCAGATGACCAATGTGCGCTCCAATGCCGAGGTGCTGGTGCGGCTCAATCCGCCGCACACCATGAGCCTCGATCAGGCCATCGAGTACATCCAAGACGGCGAGTGCATCGAGGTCACCCCGGCCAACATCCGGCTGCGAAAGGCCATCCTGGGCGCATCCGAGCGCAACAGCCAACGATCCAAAGCCGCCCGCGCCCGCGGTGAATAAAGGTGCCAGGCACCTTTTATTCACTCACCCGGATGGGGGAGGGGTGGATCCCCGGGAATGCCGACGTTTTGGCTATGGAAGCGGGTTTCCGCGCCAAGGCGGAAGAAATCGATGGTGCCAGGCTGCGCGCGGTTGCTCCGTTCGCGGCTGTCGCGCTGATCGCCTATCCGCTGGTCGCGCTCGACACCAACCCCGCCAACCCCGCAGACGTGGCGGTGTCGCTTGCGATCGTGGTGGGCGTGCTCGCTGCGATGCTGTGGGCCGACTGGTCGCGGCTGCCGCGGATCGCCGCGACCGGAGTGGCCTACTCCTACGTGATCTCGGTGGTGCTGCTGCGGCAGGGAACCGGCGGAGGGCAATCGGGATTTGCGGTGCTGCTGATGCTGCCGGTGCTGTGGGTTGCGCTGTACGGCGAGCGGTGGGAAGTGTTTGCGGTGGTGGGCGGCGTCGCGCTGGCGATGGCGGCGCCGATCCTGGTGATCGGCGCGCCCGAGTATTCGACCACCGAGTGGCGCAAGCTGGCGCTGCTGGTGGGGGTCTGCGGCGTCGTCGGCTGGGCGGTCAAGTCGCTGGTCGACCGCCTCGCAGGCGGCGCTCGAGGTTCAGGCCCGCGAGACCGCAAACCTCGGCCGATTGGCGGCGCTCAACCGCACCATTGGCGCTGCGGCCGACAGTGAGACCGCTCGCGACGCGATCTGCGCAGCCGTGCTCGATCTCTCCGAGGCCACGGTGGCCGCCCTGTGGGAGCCGGCTGCCGACGACCGGCTGGAAGCCACCGCCACGTCTGATCCCGGGTTGCGAGGCGCATCGGTTGCGATCGATCAACACCACTCCGGCGTGGCCCGGGCATTTCGCGAAGGGCAGCAGCTGTTTTCGGCCGATGCGATCCACGATGCTCGCCTCGATGCCGGGCTGGTGGAGGAGTTTGGGCTGGCCGCGGTGCTGTTTTGGCCGGTGCTCTCCGAGGGCGAGCAGGTCGCCGTGGTGATGGTGGGCTGGACGTATCCGGTGCGCGAGGTGTCTCCACGGCTGGCGGCCGTGATGGAGATGCTGTCGGTCGAGGTTGCAACCGCGCTGGAAGGCGTCCGCCGCCGCGACGCCCTGACCACTGCCGCTGCCACCGACCCGCTCACCGGCCTTCCCAACAGGCGCTGGTGGGACGCGCTGATCGAGCGCGAGATGGCCGATGCCGCGATCGCCCACACGACCATCTCAGTGGCCGTGATCGACCTCGATCACTTCAAGGCCTGGAACGACGAGCACGGGCACGCTGCCGGGGATGCGCTGCTGCGGGACGCGGCGTCGGCCTGGAAGCGCGAGCTGCGCTCGGGCGACCTGCTTGCCCGTGTCGGCGGGGATGAGTTCGTGGTCGCGCTGCCCGGCTGCGATGCCCACCACGCCGTCGAGATCGTGAGCCGGCTCGGCAGGGCGATCCCACACGGTGCGACGGCGTCGTCGGGAGTTGCGACCTGGGACGGCCAAGAGAACACGCAGGAGCTGATCGCGCGCGCGGATCGGGCGCTGTACACGTCCAAGGCCGACGGCCGCGATCGCACCTCGCTGGCGGCCTAACCGACCTGAGGTTGGGGGCTTTGCCCCAGTGCGCGGGGCCGGTCGGCGACATAACGTGACGATGTGGACAATCGCGAAGACTACGTACCGATTCGCGCGCTGGTCACCGGAATCCCGCTGATGCTGGTCGCAGGCACACTGGCCTGTGGAGCGGTGGGAGTGCGCGAGCTGATGGTGGGGGTGATGGCGAGTGGGATCCTCCTGCTCGGCGTTGCATCGCTTCTGCTGGTGACCGCCGTGATGGTGGCCGCGCGGCCGTAGGCCGTTCGGCTCAGGCCTGATACCCGAGCTTCTCGGCGATCTGGCAGGCCCGACCCTTGATCGCGATCAACTCCGCCTGGCGCCGCGCGAGTTCGGCCTCGGTGGTGATGGCGGCTGTCTGGATGCCTTCGAGTCGCTGGAGTAACCCAGCGATTTCTTCCAGTTCAGCGGCATCCAGTGTCATCGCAGCGCCGACTCTACGCCGCACCTGAGAACGCGTCAAGAGATCCGAGCGGGTGGTCCATCCGGGAGGTGTCGGGGGTGTGGCTGCCGCACGCCGGCGCCGTTCAACCGGTAGCATCGGTCGCCCCGAAACCTGGCGGCGCACATGGCCGATCTCCCCACCGGCACGGTCACCCTCATGTTCACCGACCTGGAGGGTTCCACCAATCTCATCCGCAAACTCGGCGATCGCTACGGCGATCTGCTGGCGGATCACCGCAGGCTGCTGCGCGAGGTCGTCGAAGGCCACGGCGGCCGTGAGGTGGACACCAGCGGAGACGGCAGCTTCATCGCCTTCCCCAGCTGCCCGCGACGGCGTTGCGGCTGCGGTGGCGGCGCAACAGGCGATGGCGGACCACGACTGGCCCGAGGACGCGCTCGTGCTGACGCGCATGGCCCTGCACACCGGCGAGCCTCGCAAGGCCGAGGAGGGCTACCACGGGATTGGCGTGCACCTCGCCGCGCGGCTGTGCCAGGTGGGCAGGGGCGGCCAGATCCTGCTCTCCCAATCGACCCGCGTGGTGGTGGCAGACGATCTGCCCGCCGGGACGTCGGTGCGTGACCTGGGGGAGCGGTCGCTGAAGGACTTCGATCGTCCAGTAGCGGTGTTCGAGGTGGTGATCGAGGGGCTGGAGTCGCAACCCGATGCGGCAGTGACCGCGCCGGTGCGGGTGGTGGTCGCAGACGACTCGGTGCTGCTGCGCGAGGGCATTGTGCGGCTGCTGGAGCAGGCCGGATTCGAGGTCGTCGGCCAGGCCGACAATCCCGATGACCTGGTGCGGCGGGTCGGGTTTTCCAAGCCGGACGTGGCCATCATCGACATTCGCATGCCTCCCACCCACACCGACGAGGGGCTCCAGGCCGCCGGTCGCATCCGCGAGCGGTACCCGCAGGTGGGGGTGCTGGTGCTGTCGCAGTACGTCGAGGCCGAGTACGCGACGGCGCTTTTGGGCGAACGCACCGAGGGCACCGGCTACCTGCTGAAGGACACCGTGGCCAACGTGGACGAGTTCACCGACGCGGTGCGCCGAGTGGCGGCCGGCGGCTCGGCGCTCGACCCGGCGGTGGTGGCGATGCTGGTGGGCCGGCCCCGCTCAGATGATCCCCTGGGTGCGCTCACGCCGCGAGAACGCGAGGTGCTCGAACTGATGGCCGAGGGCCTCTCCAACCATGGCATCGCCACCAGGCTGGTGGTGACCGAGCGGGCGGTCGAGAAGCACGTCACCAACATCTTCGCCAAGCTGGGGCTGACTGCCACCGCCGAGGATCACCGCCGGGTGCGGGCGGTGCTGACGCTGCTGGGCTCCTGAACCGAAACGAGCGGCCCGCCGGGGCGGGCCGCTCGAGTATCCGGTACGTGGGTGGTGGAGGATCAGATCAGTCGCCCGAGGCCTCCGGGATCGCCTGCCGCTCGCCCTCGAAGCTGAACCGGGGCAGCCACTGCAGCGGCTTGGGCAGGTACCAGTTCCAGTCTCCCAGGAGCTTCATCGAGGCGGGCAGCAGCACGCCGCGGATGATGGTGGCGTCGATCAGGATGGCCGAGGCCAGACCGACGCCGAACTCCTTGAAGTCGACCAGGCTGAGAGTGACGAAGATCCCGAACACTCCGACCATGACCACGGCCGCGCTGGTGACCACACCCGCCGTCGACTTGATGCCCTTGGCGACGGCCTCGTCGTTGCTGGCACCGTTGTCGACCAGCTCCTTGATCCGGCTGAGGATGAACACGTGGTAGTCCATCGAGAGCCCGAACAGGATCACGAACAGGAACAGCGGCAGCCAGGGTGCGACACCGCCGGTGCGATTGAATCCCAGCAGTGACGCTCCGTGTCCGTCCTGGAACACGGTCACCAGGACGCCGTAGGCGGCGGCCACCGACAGCAGGTTGAGGATGATCGCCTTGATCGGAATCACGATCGAGCGGAACGTGACCAGCAGCAGGATGAACGCCAGGCTGAGCACGAACCCGAATACCAGCGGGGTGTTCTGGATCAGTCGATCCATCTGATCCTTGTTGACGGCGGTCTCACCGGTGACGTTGGCCTGGACACCGTCGACCTGGCCGACGGTCTGGGGGATCAGTCGATCCCGCAGAGTTTCGAGGGCCTGCTTGGAGACGTGGTTGCTGCCGTTGCCGGCAATCGGGAACGCCACCGTGGTCACCGTGTGGGACTTGTTGGTATCGATCGAGACCGGCTGGTGAGCAACTGCCGCTTGCCAGCGCCTCGTTGCGCAGGTTGGCGATCTCTTGGGTAACCGCGGGCGAGGTGGTGTCGTCGGCCTGGATGACCACGATCGCCGGAGACTCGCCGTTGGGGAAGGCCTGCTCGAGGTGATGCAGCACCGTTACTCCGGGCAGGTTGGGGGGCAGGTCGTTGACCCCGGTGTTGTGGACCTTGAAGTGCAGTGCGGGTGATGCGATGGCCAGCAGCACCAGCACCGAGACGACCGCCGAGATCGCCGGGCGCCGAAGCACACGGTCGAGCACGGCCGACCACACGCGTGACTCGGTGCGGGCGGGGCGGCGGCGGCGCATGAACGGAATCCGGACGCGGCCCTTGTCGACGTGGCGTCCGAGCAGGGCGAGCATTGCCGGCAGTGCGGTCAGCGAGCCCAGCATCGCAACGGCCACGACCATGATGGTGCCGACTGCGAACGAGGTGGATCCCTTGTCGCCGGTCAGGAACTGTCCGGCCATTGCCACCATCACGGTGAACCCGGAGATCAGGATCGCGCGACCGGAGGTGGCCGATGCGATCTCGACTGCGCTCAGATCGTCGCGACCTGCGAGTCGCTCTTCACGCTCGCGCTTGAGGTAGAAGAGCGAGTAGTCCACTCCCACAGCCATGCCGATCAGCGTGATCACGATCGAGGTGTTCTCGTCGATCGGGAACACGTGGCTGGGAATCGCCACCAAGCCGATCGTGGCGATCACGCCCGAGATTGCCAGAAGCACCGGCACACCGGCAGCGACCAGGGCGCCGAAGGCGATGATCAGGATGATCAACGTCACCGGCAGAGACAGCGTCTCGGCCCGCTTCAGGTCGTGCTGGATTGACTTGTCGATCTGGGTGCCCACGCTGGCATCGCCGAACTCCTCGATGCGCAGCTGGGGGTACTGCTTCTGGGCAGCGTGGATGGCGGCTTCGACCGGGGCGATGCGATCGCCGGCGGTCTCCTTGTCGCCCTTGATGTCGAACGTCACCAGCGCCGAGTGGCCGTCCTTGGAAACCAGGCCGGTGCCGTCGGCGTCGTTCGCCGCCCGCACGTTTGTGACCACGGGGATCTTGGCGACGCTGTCGCGGATGCTCACGATCGCGGCCTTGAACGCCGGGTCGTTGGCCTTCATGGATCGAGCTGTGGATCAGCGCCTCTTCATGTGCGGGGGTGGGGAAGTGCTGCTCGAGCGTCTTCTCCGCCTTGCCGGACTGGCCGACGAACGAGTCGGCCGGGGTCATGCTCTTGGTGCCGACTGCAGATCCGAGCACGACCGCGAGCACCACGAACACGAGCCAGCCGACGAGCACGGACTTCTTGTGCCGCGCGCTCCAACCTCCGACGCGAGCGGCGATTCCTCCCTGGTGTCCCTTGCGCAACATTTCGACTCCTTGGATCGATTGCCCGAAACATGAGGTCTCGGTGATGACCAACCCAGCTTCGACGAGTCCCGGCGCTGTGGCGGTGGAGCAGGCAGGCGAATGGACGGTGGGTATCTCCGGGGTGGGGGTGGGGTTATCCGCACCGTGGTTGCACACCGTCGCAAATGGTGTGGCTAGCCGTATCGCGGAGTGTGTGACCGTATGCGACGATTACGGCATGTGCCCGTCCGTTCTCATCGTTGATGATCACCCAGGCTTCCGCGCCCGTGCCCGCGCTGTGCTCGAGTCGGAGGGCTTCGAGGTGGTCGGCGGAGGCCGATGACGGGGCATCGGGAGTGCGCTCGGCGGCGGAGCTCGCGCCCGACGTGGTGCTGCTCGACGTGCAGCTGCCCGACATCGACGGGTTCGAGGTGGCAGCCCAGATCACCGCCAACGACGCGGCGGTGCAGGTGGTGCTCGTCTCCAGCCGAGACGGCAGCGACTTCGGGACGCTGGTGGCGGGAAGTGGTGCGCGCGGCTTCATTCCCAAGGCGGAGCTGTCGGGCGCCGGCCTGATCGGCACTTCTGCGGTGAGGGGCCGACGGTTCACCGTCGCGGTGCTCGGTCGCGCTGGTGCTCTGCAGCGTGGCTGCCGTCTACATCGAGTCGGTCACCAAGATTCAGGTTCACGAAGGGCCGTACATCGTCTTCGGCCTGGCGGTGGTGTGGGCGTTTGTGATCGCCGGTCTGATCGCGCGGCGCAGGCGCCCGTCGAACCGCACCGGGCTTCTGATGATCGGGATCGGGTTCGCCTGGCTCACGGCCGCGTTCACCGATTCCCCCAACGACGTGGTGTTCACGCTCGGCCTGATCGCTGAACAACTTCTGGCCGGCGCTGCTGGCCCACCTGCTGCTGTCGTACCCGACGCGGCTATCTCGATCGCCTCTCCCGCAGGGTTGTGATCGTGACCTACCTGGACACGGTGGTGCTGTCGCTTCTGATCCTGCCGTTCTCCCAGCCACGGCTGGACGGCCAGGGAGCCGATCGGAACTCCGCCGACAACCTGCTGCTGGTGTCGCACCAGCCCGGGCTGGTGCGCGCGGCGAGTGTGATTGCCGAGCTGGTGGCACTGGGGATCGTGGTGATGGTGCTGTGGATCGTCTGGCGGCGGTGGCGGTCGGCGTCGGACGCGACCCGGCGTGTGCTCGGCCCGATGTATCTCACCGGAGCGGCGACCATCGTCGTGCTGATGGCGTTCACGGTGCTGTTCGTGACCTTCTCGGGCATCTCCCAGACGCTCTTCTTCTACGTCTTTACGGTTGCCTTCACCGCCATCCCGGTCGGATACCTGTTCGGGATCCTGCGTACCCGCCTGGACCGCTCAGGTGCGGTGGAGACGCTGGTGCGCACGCTGCGCGCCCAGCACGCCCCGGGAGGGCTGCGGGCGGCGCTGCGGGTCGCGCTCAACGATCCGTCGCTCGACCTGGCCTATCGCCGGCCGGGCACGGACGAGTACCTCGACGTCGCGGGTGAGCGCTATCTGCTGCCTGAGCCTTCCGACGAGCGAGCGGTGACCACCATCGAGCACGACCGAGAGCCGGTGGCCGCGCTGATGCACGACCCGTTCCTGCTGGACGATCCGGGACTGATCGACGCGGTTTGCGGCCCGGCGGCGCTGGCGATCGAGAACGAACGGCTGCAGGCAGAGCTGCGCGCGCGGTTCCAGGAGGTGAGCGTCTCCGAGCGCCGGCTCCGAGACGTGCTCGAGACCGTCCAGCTGATCGCCGTCAGCCTCGACCTGGACGGGCGGATCACGTTTGCCAACCAGTACTTCGCCGATCTCACCGGCTGGACGCGTGAGGAGCTGATCGGCCAGAGGTGGCTGGACCGGTTCCCGAGCGGCGACCCCGAGTTCGTCGAGCGGGTCAAGGCCGACGCGATCCTCGTGCACGACGAGCAACCGCTGGTGACCAAGGCCGGTGACACGCGCGAGATTCTGTGGAGCAACACGCTCACGCGCGATGTCGACGGCGCGATCTGTGGCGCCACCAGCATCGGCGAGGATGTGACCGAGCGAAACCGCAGCGCCCGGCAGGAGGAGGCGTTGCGGCGGCTGGCGACCATGGTCGCGGTGGAAGCCCCCGCCGGGGAGATCTTCCACACCGTCACCGAGGATGTCGCTCAGCTGCTGGATGCGCAGACATCCAACCTGGTGCGGTTCGACGGCCCCTCCACCGGTACCGTGGTTGCGGCCTGGGCCCAGCCTGACGTGACCAGCCTGCCGGTCGGCGAGCAGGTCACCTTCGACGGGCCCACCGCCGTGCCGATCGTTCGTCGCACCGGCGACGGCCGCCCGGGTCGATGACTACTCCCACATCGACGGCGAGCTGGCCGAGCGGCTGCGAGGCCTGGGCTTGCGCTCGACCGTGTCTGCACCGGTGACCGTGGACGGCCGGGTGTGGGGCGCGATCACCGTTTCCACGATCGGGGAGCAGACGCTCGCTCCCGATGCGGAGACTCGCATCGTCCAGTTCACCGAGCTGGTGGCGGTCGCGCTTTCCACCGCCGAGGCGCGCTCGCAGCTGGCGGCTTCACGGGCGCGGATCGTGGCGGCCGGGGATGCGGAGCGCCGACGGCTCGAGCGAAACCTGCACGACGGTGCCCAGCAGCGGCTGGTCTCACTGGCGCTGGGGCTGCGCATGGCCCGCTCGGCGGTCGGGGAGGATTCCGATGCGGCCGCGATGCTTGATTCCGCCAGCACCAGGAGCTCGCCGAGGCGCTGGCCGAGCTGCGTGAGCTGGCCCGCGGAATCCACCCGGCGGTGCTCACCGACCGCGGCCTCGAATCTGCCGTGAGTGCGCTCACCAGCCGATCGGCGGTGCCGGTCAAGGTGGCGCTCGATCTGCCCGACGAGCTGCCGGCGCAGGTCGAGGCCGCGGCGTACTACGTGATCGCCGAGGCGCTCACCAATGTCACCAAGTATGCGCAGGCGACCGTCGGCCGAGGTCACCATCACCGCCGATCGCGGCACGATCCAGGTTGAGGTCTGCGACGACGGTGGCGGCGGTGCCGACCCCGAGGCGAGGCAGCGGCCTGCGTGGCCTCACCGACCGCGTCGAGGCGCTCGGCGGGACGCTGCGGGTTGTGAGCCCAGAGGGCGGGGGAACTCGGGTGACGGCCCGGCTTCCACTCCCGGTGACGGCGGACCCGGTGGCGGTGCCAAGCCGCGGCGCCACGACCTGATTGACACATATGTCACGTCCTGGGAGACTCGGGGCTCACTACCGAGGGGGACAGGATGAAGCGCTTCTGGGCCAAGGCGGTTGTGATCGCGGTGATCGCGATGATGGGCTTCTCGGTGTCTGCGATGGCGTCCGGGCACCACGCCAAGCCACGCGTGTTCGCACCGCACAGCCACCCATACGGCAGTTCGTATCGAGCGTGGGCGGCGGACTGGTTCACCTGGGTGGCGGAGACGCCCACCCCCCAGAACCCGTTTGTGGATCCCGATAATTGCGGGCCGTTCAACTCACACAAGGTCTGGTTCCTGGGCGCCTCCACCGGCGGATTCGTCGAGGCCAGCTGCACAGTGCCGCAGGGTAAGGCCCTGCTGATCAGCCCGGCCGGCGACTTTTGCTCCGGCGGAACCGACAATCTCTTTACAAGCGCCGAGTTGCGGGCCTGCGCGCGCGGCAAGACGTCGGAACTCGAGGGCGTGCGGGTGACGATCGACGGCTGCAAGGTGCCGCATATCGGGCGGTTCTATGTGGTCACGCGCAAGTTCTCGGTCGACCTTCCCGCCGACAACATCTTCGGGCTTCCCGAGGAGAGCACACCGGCGGCGGTGGGCGGCGTGTTTGTGATCATCAAGCCGCTTTCGGTCGGCCACCACACGATCGTCGGACATATCAGTTCTCCGATCGACGCCACCATCAAGTACCACATCACGGTCAAGGCTCACTGAGCCGGCCCCGCAAAGGCCCGGATCTCGCTGACACGGAGGAGGTCCGGGCCTTCGTGCTGCCGCTGTGACGGTCGATAACCAGGGGTATGAGTCACGATTTCTCCGGACTCGGTCCCGATCCGGGGCCGGGTCGATTCGCCCGCAGGATGAAGCTTGGATGGATCCCTCTGCGCCTTGTGCTGCCCGCGCGGGGAGGCTCTCGGCGGTCGTCGGCGAAGACTCGGAGATGGAAGAAGAGCTGACTGCGGCTGCCGGCGGGCGGACCATCGACTTCGCCCGGGTGGTGGCGTTCACCGACGGCGTGTTTGCGATCGCGATCACGCTGCTGGTGCTGGGGCTGGATATCCCCGGCGGCCAGGACAACCTGTCGGAGCTGCTGCGCGCCCAGGAGTCGAACCTGGTCGCCTACGCCCTCAGCTTCATCGTGATCGGCCGGCTGTGGCTGATCCACCACAGCTTCGTCGGCGGGCTGCGGCGGTTCGATAAATGGCTGATCCACCTGACGCTGTTCTACCTCGCCTGGATCTGCCTGATCCCGTTCACCTCCGAGCTTCTGGGGAACTACGGCGGACATGCGGAGGCGGTGGTGATCTATGCGGCGGTGATCGTTGGGGTGACGCTGACGTTCGCCGCCAAGGTCGCCTACGCCTATCGTCGTGACCTGCTGCAACCGGCCTACCGCCTGTACGCACGGTCCGATGCTGCGCCTGGGGTGCTGGCCGCGTCGACCGGGTTCGTGCTGTCGATCCCGGTGGCGTTCGTGAACCCGGGCGCGGCCGAGCTGCTGTGGCTGGTGGCACTGATTCTGCCCCACCGGATCGGGACGTGGCTGGGCGACCGGCTGCTCGGCCCCGACACCCATCCCGCCGACATCTAGATTAGATATTCCGCGGATCGCGTTCGACGACCGCGGCGGCCACGAGCTCAAGGGTGTACCGGATCGGTGGCACATCTACGCCGCGAAATAGTGGATACTCGGCACCGGGTTGTTCGGCAGGTACCCATCGGCTCATCGTTTGACCCAAACCCGTTGCAAAGGAGACGCGCATGCTGCTCGCCGGTTCAGCGATCGTCTGGATAGTTGTGCTCGCGGTCGCGGTGTTGACGATCGCCGGCATCTGGATGACGTACGTCAAGGCCGATCAGCCCGGCTGGGCGTCGATCATCCCGTTCTACAACATCTACGTGATGTTGAAGATCGTCGGGCGGCCGGGGTGGTGGCTGATCCTCTTCTTCATCCCGATCGTCAACATCATTGTGGCAATCATGGTCTACATCGAGCTGTCTCGGAGCTTTGGTCACGGAGTGGGGTTTGCGATCGGGCTGTACTTCCTGCCGTTCATCTTCTGGCTGATACTTGGCTTCGGCGAGGATCGATACCTGGGCCCGGCCGCGGCGAGCGGCCAGTAGGGCTCGGATCGACCACGACTAGGAGAAGTCCCGAGGTCGGCTGTCGGGAGCGTCGGCGAACCTCCGGGTATGAGATCGTCGTTTCCGGAGCCGGATTGTCGGCGTGATGCGAGCGCGCGGGGCGTCGCTCAGATCGCGGCGCCCGCCTCGCCCGAGGCCGAAGCGGCAGCGCGGGCCCGATTCGATCGGCCTTTCGCTTTTGCGACGCTGGCGATTAGCCTGACCGTGGCCGCGGCCGGATGGATGATCGTGGACGCGAGCCGATGGGACGCCGTCGGCGCCGTTCTGTATGGGGGTGGGTACGTTGGGGACGGCCTACGCGTTCAGCCGCCTCAGACATGCGAGACTCAGAGCAATGCGCGCCTCTTGGTCGTCGATGTCGGCGGCATTATCGAGCCCTTCGATAGCAAGGTGAAACTCCCGACTCCCGACACCGCCGAGCAGCGCAGCCATCAGCTCACCCAGGGGCGCAACTCCTTCGCCGGGATACCGGTACAGCACCTCAAAGCCGCGCCGGTGGTAGCCGTCCGGCTGCTGGATCGATCGGAAGATGAAATCCTTCACATGGCCTGCCGGGGACAGTGGTGAGAGCTGTTCCACGACCCGCACCGGATCCGCGAGTTCTGCGACCGCGTTGATCAGGTCGAGGAACACTCCGGTTCTCTCAAGTCCCACTGCGTTCACGATCGCTTGGTATTCGGAGATCGAGAAGTCGGAGTGGTTTTCCAGCAGTAGCTGAATACCCGACGCCAGCGCCTCATCAGCGGTGCGATCGAGCACGTCGGTTACAAAGGTCTGTTCATCCCGGATCAGGTCAGGTCGGCTTGCGAGTTCGGACCGGTAAAAACCCGATGCCACCCGCAGAATCGGACTGCCCAGCGCGGCTGCACCTTCCAGCCATCTGCGGACACGATCCACTCCGTCGGCGACGGCGTCTCCGGCACGGGCTGCGCCGAGAAAATCTCCGGACGCCAGCAGGGACACGCCACTCGCATCCGCACGCAACCGTTCGGCTCCAGCAACTCCGGTCTTGCGGAGATGATGCAAGTTGACCTGGACGTAGTCGCAGCGTAACCGCTGAGCGGTGTCAACGATCGCCTGGAGGTCGATGGCTCCGGCCTCCAGACGCGTATGCCAGCAGAGCGTATCTACCCCAAGCAGTACCTTCGCCGGATCCTCCCGGGATGTCCGCTTAGTTACTCGTCCTGTTGTCATCGGGCGCGAGTCGGGGGAAGAAGTGCCACGCGACGTCTCTCAAGACTTGGATGATCAGCTGGGGCGTGAGTTCGGTTGAGGGGTCGTCGAGTTCTGGCGGGAGCGTTGCTCCCAGCCCGCGGGCTTTGTCGATGAGGGCGGGGCCGGCGGCTTTACCGAGGCCGCTGAGGGCTTTGCCGAGGACTTCGTAGTCCATCGCCCACTCCGGCACGGGTGCGGCGGTCACGGAAACCCAGGAGTCGGGATTGCGGGGCTCCGTGCGGGAGAAGACGTGGTCGAAGGTTCGCGCCGAGGCGTCGCGCTGGGTGAGCGCGTCGCCGAGCTTCCAGGTCTTTCGGAGCGTGGCGATCAGTGAGGTGTGGCGGTACTCCTCGTTGTAGACCGATCCTGGCTCGACCCATGGGGAGACCATGATCGCCGGGACGCGATAGCCGGAGCGGTCGAACGTGAAGCCGAACTCGCCGGCGGGTGCCGCTGGGTCGGGTGGCGCGGCGGGGCCTGGTGGGACGTGGTCATAGGTGCCGCCGGGCTCGTCCCAGCCAATCAGGAGGGCCGTGTTCCAGACGTTGGTTCCTGACTCAGACGTACATGATCGGTAGATGTCAAAGACGCGCTTGAGGAACGCCTCGCCGCCGATCACTGACGAGGGCGGGTCAAGGCCGAGGTCGACGCCGCCACCGATCATTGAGCGGCCCGCGGCAGGGTGGTAGTCGCCATGGCCGGTCAGCATGTTCGGCTCGATCAGGGAGAAGTCCGGCAGAGTTCCGGCTGCGGCGTCGCGCTCGAACTCGGCAAACGGCACGAAGTGCGTCGCCAGCCTGTCCTTCAACCGGGGGTAGTGGATGATGCCCGCAAACGACAACGGCATCGGCTCATCCACGTACACCTTCCACGTCTTTCCGTGGGCCTCGAGCCGCTCGAAGATGGTCTCGGCATCGTTCTTCTCAAGCCACTTCTTCGCGGGGCTGTTCACGACCAGGCCCGATGAGGTCGCGGCCGTCCAAAACGAGCGGTTCATGAACGTCTGTGAGGGCACTTCGCAGAACCAGTGGTCAAACACCCCGAAGTCACGCGCGATCCCCGACAACACCGGCAACTGCTCGGGCGTGAAGCCGGTCATGATCTGCGAGTACTCCTCGTATGTCGGCTGGCGGCCCATCTCACCGGTGAAGGTGCTGATGTAGTCGGCCACGAAGCCGCTCATGTCCGGCTCTGCACCATCCGGCGGCGCGTTCCACGGCTCGGTAACGCCCTCGCCGATCTTGTACCGATTGTGCTCGTCGATCGTGCCGTAGAGCTGCGTGTTGGTGTGGTACCACTCCTCACCCGAATCCGGGTTGGGCGAGTCCATGTCAGTCGCGACCGTGTAGGGCACTGTCTTGTGGTCAGCGCCGTGCTCGGCCCAGTCGGGGATCGGATTGCTCAAGTCCTTGCCGATCACACCCTCAAAGGTCTTGCCATCCTCCGGGCCATACAGACGGCCGAGCACGTTGTCCAAGGAACGGTTTTCGAACAGCACCACGATCACGTGATCCAGGGCGTTCAGGCGAGTTTGCGCAGCCGACATGCGGGCCTCCGATTAATCCAGGATGTGACGACCGCGACCAAGAGCGAAGCGGAGCCGAGAACTCGGTCGAGTCTACCCAGAACATTTTGCTGAGTGCCACGAGGCACGACGGCCTGCAATGGTGACGTCCAGGAACCGTCGAGCACTGCCACGCGGGGTTGCGCAGCGCCGGGCACCGAGGCCGGCCGTCGACCATGACACATCGGACGGGCAACCCGGACTGCGGGGCAGGGACTCGAACCCCGACTACCTGATCCAGAGTCAGGCGTCCTACCATTAGACGACCCCGCATAGGGGCGGGCGAAGGATACCAGAGGACGGTCGGGCTGCCGTGCCCCCGGGACGGGCGCCCGGAGCGATACTGCGGGCCATGATTGTCACCCGTCCCGCCACCCCAGGCGACGCTGACGCGATCGCCACCGTCCACATCGCCGCCTGGCGGGCGGCGTACCGCGGCATCCTTCCCGACCGAGCTGCTGGCCGCCCTCGACCACTCCCAGCGGGCGGCCATGTGGGTCGACATCCTGGCTCGCGACCGAACCCGCGTCGCCGGACGTGTCGTGGCCGAGTCCGCGGGTGAGCGTCTGGGGGTTCGGGGGCCTGCGGCCGAGCCTGGAGCGTGACCGCGACCCGGACGCCGGTGGGAGAGGTGGCGGCGGTGTACGTCGATCCCGGCCCACTGGCGCGGCGGGCGCGGGCGGCGCGCTGATGAGCCGCGCTCGAGGCGGAGGCCGTCGCATTCGGCTTCGAGCAGCTCGAGCTGCGGGTGCTCGAGCAAAACGACCGCGCACGGCGCTTCTACGAGCGTCTGCGGGTGGCAGACCGACGACGTGCTTGCATGCCCGATCGCGCCGGGCGTGAGCCAGCACGGGTTCCCCGACGGGGTGCCGGTGACGGTGGTGCGCTACACCCGGGGGCTCAGCGCACCGTGAACGACGCCGAGTCCCAGCACACGTACCCGTCGTCGAGGCACAGCCACACCTTGTAGTTGCCGGCCTTCAGCGGCCAGTCGCCGTGATCGGTACGCCCGATCGTGCCGCTGCCGTTGATCTCGGAGTTGACGTAGCGCCACTCCAGCAGGTCGAGCGTCAGCGGGGTGCCGTTGGGCGTGTTCACCGACAGCCAGTCGTACCGGTTGCCGGGGTCGTTGCGCCAGCTCACCGCAATCGGCTCGCCGACTGCGAACACCTGCTTGGCGACCGCGATCGACGGCTGGGCGTGGGGAGCGACGATGGTGACCGTGGTCGGCGTGGGGGTGGAGGAACCGGCGCCGGCCAGCCGGACTGCGTAGATCCCGGGCAGCAGCGCCGCGCTCGAGAACTGCACGTGGCCGTTGCGCGCGCCGCCGGTGGATCGCGAGGCGACTGTGGCGCCGCCGTCGGCGCAGCTCGACCCGCACGCCGGAGTTGGACGGGGCGTGGAAGCTGACCCCGATCGCTATCGCCGCGGTAGACCCGGAACGAGTCGACGGCGACCAGGTCGGGCGGCTTCACCGGATGCACCCGCAGGGTGGTGACCACGGCGCGGTGGTCCGACACCCACGGTTTCACCGGGATGTCGGTATACGGCGAGCCCGGGTAGCCCACGATCTGGGATCGCAGCGCCTTGGCGGGGCCGCCTGCCCAGACGATGTCGATCCGGTCGGAGTACTTGGGCGCCGAATGCTGGAACAGCGGATAGCCGCTGGGCCAGGTGAAGCCGAGCGACTTGCACCGCGTTGGGGTGAAGCTGACGGTAAGTGTCGTGGAATCCGGCCTGCTCGATCGCAAGCGACACCGGCCAGCGGACGCTGTAGGGCAATCCCCGGGCATGCACCACCGCGGGCGTCCAGTCACGCCACGAGGGTGAGTTGAAATCGCCGGTGAGGATGGTGGGGACGCCGGCTGCGATCAACGGCCGGGCGGCGGCCAGGATCGGCTTCATCCAGGGGATCCGGCGCGACGTTCTCGTTGTGCAGGATCCGCGCCAGGCCCTTGCCGTCGCGCACGCCGTAGGGGCCGTAGGGCGCCGAGGGCAGGTGGGTGTTGAGCATCGCCACCACCCGTCCGGGCGCGATCTGGACGTAGGCGTAGACGCTCTTGGCGCCGCCGGGCTCGAGGATCGGATAGCGCGAGACGGTGTGCAGCCGGGGGTAGGCGTACCAGCCCGGGCCGAGCATGCGGGCGATCAGCCGGGTACGGCCGAACGGCTCCTGCAAACCGACCACATCGGCCTTGGCGGCGCGGATCGCATCCACCACACCCTGTTCCTCGAGCGGCGGTTTGCGGCGAGCCGGGGCCGTGTTCCCAGCCCCACTCGCCGCCGGCCATGTTGTAGGTCATGACCCGCAGCACGACGCTGTCCATGGGTGTGCGCAGCCGGCGACACAGATGCCGCCCGGCCGGTCGTCGAGAGCCCCACACCCACGGCGATCACGGTGAGAAATGCAATCAACCGCCACACGGCGCGCGAGCCTACCAGATTGCCATTGTTGCCAACAACGGCACCGGCATACGCCGCGGATATCCCGGACGACGCTACAGCTCAAACGGCGGCAGCAGGCGCTTCTCCGACTCGCCCTCGATGGTCGCCCGCACGGTGATGTGCTCCTCCAGCCCGGAGCCGCGGAGCTTGCTGCGCAACAGGTTGTCCACCTGGTAGAGGCCGGCGGAGTTGTTCATCTCGATGTCCACCAGCACGTGCCCGGAGTCGTGGTGGATCCGCACCGCCTCGATGGCCGCTGCCGACAGCGAATGGATCGATACCCGGCCGGCCTCGAACGGGATCCGTGAGCGGCCTTTGGCCATGTCCAGCGCGTCTGCCACGCGCACGATCCCGGCCTCCACCGACAACGGCTGGCCGTCGGATCGGTGCGAGATGATCGTCTGCAGCACCTCGGCTTCGACGATCGTCTTATCGGGCTCGTCGTAGATCCCCTCGAGCAGCCGCGGCAGCCGGTCGGCGGCCAGGAACAGGCTCATCTCCTCGTGCCCGTTGCGATGCACCGCCATCCCCAGGCAGTGGGTCAGGCAGCCAAGCACGACGACCACCTCGGCGTCCTCCTGGCGCATGCCGTAGTCGGTCACCATGCCCGGCTCGACTCCGGCGCGGCGCAGCTCGCGCACCAGCTTGAGGCCGATGTTGGTGACGATCTGGATGTGCACCCAGGAGTGATCGTTGATCTGAAGCCGCGTGACCGCGTTCACGTTGGCGGCGTGCCACAGCGCTTTCAGCGAGTCCTCGCGGTTGACGCGGTCGATCACGTCGCGCAGCGTGCGGTTGCCTCGCGCGGGCAGCGTCATCCGCATGTCGCGGATCGCCTCGGTCGGCGTCATCCGGGCGCCGCGCTCGGCCCGCGGGCTGACCGGGGTGCCCGGCTCCGGGTCGGCTCCTTGCGGAATCTCCTCGGGCTCGAGCTCGGGGCTGTCGGCGTCGTCGGTCACGCCGTCAGGCTATCGCACCGACGGTCGGTCAGCGGCCTGCCGGGCAGAACCCGCCAGCCGAACGCGAATGCGTCGTGATACCAGCCGGCGCCCGCTCCCATGAAGTCGAGCGTGACTCCGTCACCGGAGCCGTGGCTATTGATCGTCCAGCCCTTGCCCGAGGTAGATGCCGGTGTGGTACACGGTCGCCGAGGCGGTGTTGACGCCCTTGGGTGCGGAGCTCCAAAACAGGATGTCGCCCGGCTTCAGGTTGGCGTAGCGGATCCGCTTTGCCACCGGCAGGGCCGCGGCCATGTCATAGGTGCTGCGGGCCTGGATGGCTGCGTTGCCGCTCCAGGTGAAGCCGTTGGCGAGCTTGTAGGTGTGCTCCTTCATGATCCACCAGACGAATCCCGAGCAGTCGAATCCGCCGGCGGCCTGGGTGCCGTAGGGAGAGGCGGTGGTGGGCCACTCGCCCGCCCACACGTACGGGGCGCCGGCGTACTGGAGCGCCATCCCCAGGACCTTGCTGGCGCAGCGGCGACCAGGCCGGCAGCGCGTGCTGCACGACGGTCTTGGCGATCACGTTCTGGCGCGCCCAGGAGCTGAGGTGACCCAGCGCATAGGCCTGCACCGCCAGGTTCAGGCGCCGCATCGGCGTGCGCGGCCAGGTCTCCCACGCATCCGACCCGTCGGGCGCGTTGACGCGCGCGCCCAGGGCTCGCACGGCCTGTTCGATGCCGAAGGCAAACGGCAGCCGCGGTCGCCACTCGTCGGCGGTCTGCAGGTGGCCGATCAGCTTGACCTGCGGCATCAGGCCCATCACCCGCAGGATCCCGCGGTCGAACTCCCACTGCTGGATCTGCTGGTCGGCGCCGGTGCCGGCGATGATCCAGCCGGCGGTGACCGCCTGGGCATACGGGTTGGCGGCGATCGGTGTGCCGTTCTGCGGCCTGCGCCAGGTGGGCCAGCAGGCGGGCGGCGGCCATCCGGGTTGCGGCCTTTCCCGGCCCGAAGGTGGTGGCGGTGCGCGGTGCCACCCAGCCGTTGGCGGCCGACCAGGTGATCTGGGTACGCGCCCACGACGTCGCCGGCACGTCCGAAAACGCAACCGTCGCCGCCTGGGCAGGAGCCGCCATGCACGCATACAGGAGCACGCCGAGCGCCAACTTCACGAGTTGACCCCTCATCATGCTGCCTATCGGTAAAACGACTGCGGCGCTTGAGTAAGAACCGATACACGCAACCGCCGGAGCGTGTATTAGGCGACCGCCTCGACCCAGTCGTCATACAGCGAGAAGTAGCGGCCGCGGCGGGCGATCAGCTGCTCGTGGGTGCCGGCCTCGACCACGGTGCCATGCTCCAGCACCACGATCATGTCCGCGCTTCGGATCGTCGACAGCCGGTGGGCGACCACAAACGAGGTGCGGTCGTGCAGAAGCGTTCGCAGGGCGTGCTCGATGTGGGCCTCGGTGGGGATGTCGACGCTGGAGGTCGCCTCGTCCAGGATCAGCAGCCGCGGATCCGACAGGAACGCCCGGGCGAAGGCGATCAGCTGGCGCTGCCCCACCGACAGCCGCGATCCCGCGCTCCTGGATCTCGGTCTCATAGCCGCCCTCGAGTTCTTCGATGAACCCCGCGGCGCCGACCGCCTCGGCGGCGGCGCGCACGTCCTCGATGGTCGCATCCGGGCGTCCGAAGGCGATGTTGTCGCGCACCGTTCCCGAGAACAGAAATCCCTCCTGGGGCACGATCCCGATCTGGCGGCGCAGCGACTCGGTGCGGACATCGCGGAGATCGTGGCCGTCGATCGTGATCCGCCCGGCGGTGGGGTCGTAGAAGCGGGTCAAGAGCTTCACCAGCGTCGACTTGCCGGCGCCGGTGTGTCCCACCAGCGCAACGGTCTGGCCCGGCTCCACGGTGAAGTCGACGTCGTCGAGCACCAGCGGCGACGACTCGGCGTACCGGAAGCTGAGGTGCTCGATGGTGACCGCCCCCACGATCTCGTCCAGTTCGACGGCATCGGGCCTGTCGGTCATGCCCGCCGGCGTCTCCATCACGTCGAAGATCTTGTCCAGGGCGGCGTTGGCGCTGAGATAGGTCTGGTAGAACTGCGACAGCTGCTGCACCGGGTCGAAGAAGTTGCCCAGAAGCGCGATGAATGCGAACAGGCCGCCGGCCGTCATCTGGCCGTCGAACACCAGCGTGCCGCCGTAGCCGAGCACGATCGCGACCGCGATCGCCGACAGCAGCTCCACGAACGGGAAGTACACCGAGGCCGCGTTGACCGTGTCCACGTTGGCGGTGCGGTAGGTCTGGTTGACCTCCACGAACCGGTCGTAGTTGACCTGCTCGCGCCGAAACGCCTGAACGACGCGCACGCCGGAGAGATCCTCCTGCAGGGTGGCGGTGACGTCGGCCAGCCGCTCGCGCGTGCGTTTGTAGGCCCGCGCCGAGAACCGGCGGAAGATCACCGTCGAGATCGCCATCGCCGGGAACACGACCAGCGTGGCCAGCGCCAGCCGCCAGTCGATGATCACCAGCACGATCGCCGACCCGATCAGCGTCACGCCGTTTTGGATCAGCGTGGTGGCGCCGTCGGTCACCAGCGTGTTGAGCGCCTCGACGTCGTTGGTGATGCGCGAGATCACCCAGCCGGTGCGGGTGCGTTCGAAGTAGCCCAGGTCGAGCGACTGCACGTGGGCAAACAGGTTCTTGCGCAGGTCGGCCAGCATCCGTTCGCCGACCCAGCTGGTCAGATAGTTCTGACAGCAGCCGAACAGCCAGCCGGCCACGGCCACCACCAGGTACACGCCCACCCACAGCTCCACCACCTGCATGTCGCTCTTGGCGATGCCGTTGTCGATGGCGTATTTGGCGATCACGGGGCCGGCGATCGCGGTGGCGGTGGTGATCAGCAGGGCGACCAGTGCGATCGTGCCGCGAAACCAGTACGGCCGCGCGTACCGCAGGAGGCCCCGCATCCTGCGGGTGTTTGCGCCGAGCTTCACGGCAGCCGTCCCTGGGCGGCACGTGGCGCGGGTGGCTCTCCGTCCTTCTCGATCGGGGCGCCGTCGGGGTCGAGCGCCACGAAGGTGCGGTCGACCAGGCCGTACTGGTGGATCTGGCGGTACACCTCGCTGGACTCCACCAGCTCATCGTGGACGCCGTCGCCGACGATCCGGCCGCGATCGAGCACCACCACCCGATCGGCCATCGAGATGGTGGAGAGGCGGTGGGCGATGATCAGCGTCGTTCGGCCTTTCATCACCTCGCGCAGCGCCAGCTTGATCCGGGCCTCGGTGGATGCGTCCACCGAGGCGGTGGCGTCGTCGAGGATCAGCACCCGCGGGTTCATCAGAAGCGCCCGGGCGATCGCGATCCGCTGGCGCTGCCCGCCGGAGAGCGTCAGCCCGCGCTCGCCCACGCGCGTCTCGTAGCCGTCGGGCAGGTCACAGATGAACTCGTGGGCCTGCGCCTGGCGGGCGGCCTGCACGATCTGCTCGGGGGTCGCCCAGGCGGCGCCGTAGGCGATGTTCTCGGCCACCGTGGTCGAGAACAGAAACGTGTCTTGGCTGACGATCCCGACCTGCTGGCGAAGCGAGTCGAGGGTCAGCGTGCGGACGTCGGCGCCGTCCACGCAGACCGCTCCTCCGGCGACGTCGTAGAAGCGGGGGATCAGGGTGGTGAGGGTGGTCTTGCCGCAGCCGGTGGGGCCGATCAGCGCCACGGTCGAACCGGCCTCGATCTCGAGATCGACGTCGTGCAGCACCGGGCGGGTGTCGTCATAGCCAAACTCGACGTGCTGGAACGAGACGTGTCCCGGCCCGTCGGGCAGCTCGCTGGCGTCGGTCGGCTCGATGATGTCGCGCTCGGAGTCGAGCACCTCGAAGATCCGCTCTCCGGCGGCCATCGCTCGCTGATACTGGCCCACCCACATGCCCACCGATCGCAGCGGCGCGGTCAGCAGCAGCATGTATCCGTTGGCGGCGAAGAACGCGCCCAGGGTCATGTCGCCGTCGATCACCTTCTGGCCGCCCAGCAGGATCACGGCGGCGATGCCCACGCTGGGCAGCACCGACATGAAGGGGACGTAGGTGGCCGCCAGCTTGGCGGCGTCCATCGACCGCCGGAAGACGCGCTCGGTGGCTGCGGCCGAAGTGCCGCTGCTGGGTCTCCTCCTGAGCGAAGGCCTTGACCACCCGCACGCCGACGATGTTCTCCTCGGCGATCGTGGTGACGTCTGCGATCTTCTGCTGAACGTCCTTCACCACCGGCTGGGCCTTGACCGAGTAGCGGTAGGCGGAGTACGCCAGCACCGGTGAGATCGCCAGCGCCACCAGCGCCAGCTGCCAATCGATCAGCGCCAGCGCGATCACCACCACGAACACGGTGACGAAGTTCTGGGTGAAGAAGATCAGGCCGTAGCCGAGGAACACCCGCACCAGCTGGAGGTCGACGGTGGCCCGGGACATCAGCTGCCCGGTCTGGTGGCGGTCGAAGAACGCATACGACAGTCGCTGCAGGTGCTTATAGGTGGCGTTTCGCAGGTCGTACTCGACCGCCAGCGACAGCCGGCCGGCCAGCTGCCGGCGGTAGTAGGTGAGCACGCCCTTGATCGCGCCGGCCAGCACGATCAGGCCGGCCAGCTCGTACACGGTCGAGCGGCTGGTGCCGTCCGGCGGCAGCGCGTTGATCACTTCGCCGGTCAGGTAGGGGATCGTCAGA
This sequence comes from uncultured Actinomycetes bacterium, assembly GCA_963729195.1. GTDB lineage: Bacteria > Actinomycetota > Thermoleophilia > Gaiellales > JAICJC01 > CAVPTL01. Next base: position 499,562 of record CAVSNF010000024.1, on the reverse strand, counting down.
CCGACGATCTGCGCGGCAACTGCGAGCAGCGTCGAGACGATCACCTGGACCCGGTACGGGCGCAGGAATCCCAGTAGACGTCTGAAGATCACGCAGGCAGCGTAGCTTCGGACGTGCGATCGGGAACTGCCCGATCAGCCCGAGGCTACGCCTCTGCGATTAGTGCCCGTTTTGAATCTGATGCAGTAGCACGGTGAACGAGACACCCTCGATCTGTGCTACCGAAAACAGGCCGCCGAGTACCAGTATCCCGATCACCATCGCCCCGAAACTGACTTCGGACGCGACGCTTCCACAGGTCTCGGTGAGGATCCGCTTGACCATTGCCGACTTCCTCCATCTCCACACTGCCGTGCACCCTCAGTCCGGGCGCCTGGTCTCGTTATGGTCGGAGGGGCGGTGACTTACTATCCCCACGATGCGGTATGCGGCGCGTCCCCCTTTCAAGGGAACAATTTCGCCGCAGAGTTGCTAGCCGAGCAGGCGCTTGCGGGCTTCGACCACTTCGGGTTTGCGCTGTTCCGCCGAGCCCGCGGGGGCCTCGTCGGCCATGCGCGCGATCAGCTCGCGATCGGAGTCCGCCACCGTGGTCAGCTGACACCCCACCCGGAACCGGCCCCAGGGGGCGAGATCGCAGCGGATCACGCGGGCCTCGAACGACATGTCTCGGCCGTTCAGGTTTGCCTCGATGGCGATCATGTCGCCCGGATCGACCGGCTTGGGGGAATTGAAGGCAGCGCCGGTGGACGAGACGTCGGCGAGCTTGACCTCGAGCTCCGAGCCGTTGGGCTGCGTGCGTGAGAACAGCACCCGCAACGTGGCGTCGGTGCCGACCCGCACCCGTGGCGATGCCCGTCGCATCTTCTGGTGCTGGACGCTGTTGACCGCGAGGTGCACCAGCACCTCGGTCTGCGAGTGCCAGAATGACTCCATCACTTCGAGTTCGACCTCGTAGCGGCCCCGGGTCGCGTCGACGATCCGGCCCAGGATGCGAAGCTGGTCGCGGACGCGGTCGCGTGGCGCGATGGCGTGCAGCAGCCCGTCCTGCTCGATCTGGACGTGCAGGTCGAACGACCCGCCGTCTTCGGAGAGCACCTGAATCGTGCACGGCAACTCGGGAAGAACGCCGCGGGCCAGCATCAGCATCTGTTCGCGCTGAGAATCGTCCATCGGATCAGGGTTTCGACAGAATTGTGCAGATGCTTGACGACGGCGTGTCTGGCGGGCTTCAAGAGGGTAGGCTTCGGTTCTCATGGGAAATGGTGATCTGTGGGCGCTCGTGTTCCTGGGGCTGGTGCTAAAAGTCCCGCTAATTGTGCTTGTCTGGGTGCTTTGGAAGGCCTTTCGCCGGGCTGACAGCGCCCACAAGTCGTCGGCACCGTTCATCTCTCGGATGGCGCTTTGCGGGTACTGCGGCTCTCGCATCACCGTCGGCTACGACGCAGAGCTCCTGCACGCGCAGGCCCAGCGCATCTCGGAGACCAGCGGTGAGGCGGCATTCGACGTCGAATCCCGCCTGATCAGGGCGGCCGTCACCCAGCCTCACCACCATCCCGCTGAACCGGAATTTTGCCCCGACTGTGGCGAACGCACGGTGTGGGCCCCGATCGAGCCGATCGACCTCAGCTCGCTCGCCGTCACCGCCCACACGGGGTGAATAAACGGTGCCAGGCACCGTTTATTCACGATGCCGGTCGGCCGTAACGATCCCGAGACGGCGGCGTGGGAGACTCCCAAGGGATGAGTGACAGCTCCCTCCGCCGGCTGGCCTGGTTCGTCTTCGCGGTGACCACCGCGCTGCTTGTGGCAGCGCTGGTGCTGGAGTGGCTGATCCGCGACCTGGCCGACGCATCCAGCTTCGGCACGAGCGGCGCGGGCTTCCTGTTTACGATCATGATCTCGCTGATCTTTTGGATGTTCCCCGTGTCCAGCGTGGTGATCGCCACCCGCCGGCCGCGAAACCCGATCGGATGGCTGCTGCTTGCCGCCGGGCTGGGGTGGGCGCTGCTGTCGTTCGCCACCGCGTATGGCGACTACGCACTCAAGCTGCATCCCGACTCGCTCCCGGCGGCCGAGACGGTTGCCTCGCTGGGCCAATGGGTGTGGGCTCCTCCGATCGCGATCACCGGCGTGTTCCTGCTGCTGGTGTATCCCGACGGTCACCTCCCCAGCCCGCGCTGGCGGTGGGTCGTGTACGCCTGCGGGTTCTCCGTGGTGGCGTGCGTCGTGATCGGGGTGCTGAGCCCGGGGCCGATGAAGGACGCCGGGTTCCCCGGCCACGACAATCCGTTCGGCGTCCAGGCACTCGAGCCGATCTTCAACGCGCTCACGCTGGTGGTGCTGCTGATCCCACTCTCGATGGTCGCGGCAGTCGCCAGCCTGGTGATCCGCTTTCGCCGCGGTGACGCGGTCGAGCGGCTCCAGATCAAGTGGCTGGCGGCCGCCGGGGGACTCTCCGGGATGCTGTATGCCTCCGCCCTGGTGCTGTCCGCGCTGTTTGGGCCCGACGGCGGCCCCGACCCGGTGTGGCTGAGCGCGTTGATGGACGTCTGGTTCGTCAGCCTGGCGCTGATCCCGGTCTCGATCGGGGTGGCGATCCTGCGATACAAGCTGTTCGAGATCGATGTGATCATCCGGCGCACGCTGATCTACGCAGCACTGGTGATCGTGCTGGCGGTGATCTACCTGGGCGGTGTGGCGGTGATCGGGTCGCTGCTGCGCGGGTTGGCGGGATCGTCGGGGACGCTTGCTGTGACGATCTCGACCCTGGCCGTCGCCGCTTGCCTTCCAGCCGCTGCGGGGAATCATCCAGCGGGCGGTGGACAGGCGCTTCTACCGCGCCGGCTACGACGCCCAGGCCGCGGTCAACGGCTTCAGCGAACGGCTGCGCGAGCAGATCGACCTGGACGCGCTGTGCGAGGAGCTGCGATCGGTCGTGGGCGGCACGGTGCAGCCGGTCCACGCCAGCGTCTGGCTGCGTCCAGACTCCAGCACACGCCCGGCTCAGGTGAATAACGGTGCCAGGCACCGTTATTCACCTGAGCTAACCACACCCGCAGAGCAGAGCCCAGAGGCGGGCGTACGACGGCGTAGCGGGCGCCGTCGCCGGCATGGCCGGTGATGGTCGTCTCCGGCGTTCGCCAGGCCAGCTTGACCCATGGGGCGACCGCTCCCGAGGAGAACCGAGCGCCGGCGTGCGACGCGACATCGGCCGGCACCAGCCCGGGCCGCACTGCGCGGGCGGTGCCGTTCCAGCTGTCTCCGGCCAGGTCGACGTCGCGAGCCTGGAATGACCCGCCGTGGCTTCCGGCGGCGCGATAGACCGGCGCCGGGTAGTGAGCCCAGTCGCCGGTCGTCAGATCCCACCAGGGATGGCGGCCGTTGAAGCCGAGATGGGCGGTGGCGCGGGCGCCGACAACCGCACCGTCGGCGCGCAGCTTGACGATCACGCCTTCCCAATCGTCACGGTGGTAGCCGTCGATCAGCGGGATGCCGGTATGGGCGAAGCGCGAGTCGGGCAGGTACTCCCAGTACTCGAGATAGAGCCCGCCCGGCGTGCGCACCGCGTGCAGGAACAGCACCGGGTGGGAGGTGGCCTGCGAACAGGCCACTGCTCGGCACGAGCGGAAATCGACAGGCAGTTCGGTGTCGCCGCCTCGCTCGATCTCGAGCACAGGGGTGTGCTTGGCGGCGAGCGGGAGGTAGGCGGTGTCGGAGGCAAGTGCGGCAGGAACCCACCAACAGGTGAGCAGGAGGATGAGGGCGATCAGTCTGATTGGCATGCGGTGAAGCTATGGGCGGCATGTGCGCCCGGTGGGTCACGACCTGTGCCAGAAGCGCTGCGGTACGGTGTTGCGATCGCGCGCACACGTCATCGACTCAGCGCTCATCGCCGCCGCCGGGCTGGTGGCCGCGCGACGGTCGGCTGCTCGGGCTCCGACAGCTCGACGACCACCACCGCGAACCACCACCGCGACCGTCACGGTGACCGCAACCCCAGACCGGCTCCACGGGCGCACTCAGCACGCCTGCAGCGACCACGCCGAAACGGCTGGCGAGCTACTGCGAAACCACCGCCGTGTGCGATGACTTCAGCGTCGCCCACAGGAAACATCAAGTGCTATGCCACGTCCGGCCAGGGTGGGTTCGTGGAGTGCACCATCGGAACCGAACTCAAGCCACCGCCGGCTCCTTCTTCGTGCGATCTCGATCAGCCCGGCCTGGTGCTGCCGGCCGCCGGCAAGGCGGCTCCGAGCTGTCGGGGAGATCCTTCTCCCGCCGCGCTCGACCCCGGCATCCCCGTACTGGCATACGGGGTCACCTGGCGAGGCTTTGGCCTCTCGTGTCTCTCCCAGGCCAGCGGCATGACGTGCTCCAACAGTGACGGACACCGATTCTTCCTGTCGCGACAGCGCTGGACGATCTCCTAGCGGCCTACAGCTGCAGGCTCACACCCAGCGCCGCCCGTGTCCCCTCGGCGATCGCCTCTTCGAACGAGCGCGGCCCCAGCGCGTCGCCCACCCGGCTGACGTCGGCGCCGGCATCCTGCAGCGCCACGAACAGCTGCTCTGACCCACTCCGCCCGGCGCTCACAACCAGGGTGTCGATCGAGTCGATGGTGAGGTGCCGATCGGAGAAGACGTTGCGGAGGTTCACCGCGCCGGGCTCCAACCCGATTGGCTCGAGGTGCTGATGGATCACGACGCCCGCTCGATCGAGCCGGTCGAGATAGTCGTTTCGCTGGTACACGTGGACGTTCTCGCCGACCGACGCCGCCGCGCACACGAGCTGCACCGCCGACCCGGCGGCGGCCAGCATCTCGGTCACGTCCAGGCCGGTCCAGTCGCCGCCCCAGTCGGCTACCAGTACCCGGCCGGTGACCGGCGCACCTGCCAGTGCGTCCCAGGCATGCACCACCGTCGACGCCCTCACCCGGCAGATGCGGGAGGTACGGCCCCGCACCCGAGGCCACGATCACCCGGTCGGGATCGAGCGCCAGCACCGTTTCGGCGTCGGCCTCGGTGGCGTAGCGCACGTCTGCACCCGCGAGCCAGCCGCCGAGCACCTCGATCAAGCCTGCGGCGATCTCGCGTTTTCCCGGCGCCTGTAGCGCCAGCCGCATCTGACCGCCGGCACCGTCGCCGCGTTCGAACAGCACCACGCGGTCGCCGCGGGCGACGGCCGAGGCAGCGGCGGCGCAGCCGGCCGGCCCCGCTCCGATGATCGACCACGTCGTCGCCGGGCTGGGCGCGTTGAGGGCGCGGCAATGTGCGCTCGAACCCGGTCCATGGGTTGATCGTGCAGGCGATCGGCACCCCGGCGTGGTAGTGGCCGATGCAGCCCTGGTTGCAGCCGATGCAGGTCGTGACCGGGCGGCCGTCGCGGGCTTTGGAGGCCAGGGCGGGGTCGGTGATCATCGCCCGGGTCATGCCCACGGCGTCACACACGCCGGCGGAGATCAGCCGGTCGGCATCGGCGGGATCGAGGATCCGGCCGGTGGCGATCACCGGCACCGAGCTGGCCTCCCGCACACGGCCGGCAAATCCCTCGACCACGTTTCGCACCGTCGGCGAGGGCGGCACGATGAACACCGACCCGCGGTAGCTCGACGAGCTTCCGATCGTGACCGACACGTAGTCGCACAGCCCCTCGGCGCTCAGCACCCGAGCGGCCTCGATCACCTCGTCGTCATCGTTTCCGTCGGGAGACAGCTCTTCCTGGGTCAGCCGGCAGCCGACCGCGCCTCCGGGGCCGATGCCTTCGCGCATCGCCTCGAGCAGCTCGCGCAGGAACCGCAGCCGGTTCTCGAAGCTGCCGCCGTACTCGTCGCTGCGGGTGTTTGCGTGGGGAGACAGAAACTGGGTGGGCAGGTAGCCGAACCCGGCGCACACCTCGACCCCGTCCAGCCCGCCCTCGGCGGCGTGTTGCGCGGCCTGGCGATAGCCGTCCACCATCTCGTGGATCTCCCGCACCGTCAGCGCCCGCGGCTCGGTCTTGAATCGCGCGGAGGGAATCGCCGAAGGCGCCACCGCCGGAGCCCGTGGGCCGACCGAGATCTGCTCGCGGCCGCCGTGGAAGAGCTGACAGAAGAGCCGTGTGCCGTGGGCGTGGACGGCCTCGGACATGCGCTGGAACACCGGCACGATCTCGGGCAGGTAGCCCCCGATCGTGTGTGCGGTCAGAAGCCCGCTGGGGTGGGTGGCGGTGGCCTCGATCACGATCAGCCCGGCTCCGCCTCGGGCGCGGGCCTCGTGGTAGGCGATCAGATCATCGGTGGGCAGATGATCGTGGACGAGCGTGGTCTGGTGCGACGTCGAGACAATCCGGTTTTGGATCGTCACCGGTCCCAGCGCAAGCGGTGAGAACAGGGTATCCAGCATGCCGTGACGATACCGCGGCGGCCGACTGGCCAGGAGCCGGACGGCTCAGCTGTTAGGCGATTTCGATAACGGGGCGGACGGTGGATCTCACTGTCACTCGGTGACACTGCCCCCCGCAGCACCCACCGCCCGCTTCCGTATCGATTCGGATCGAGTCGCGCGTTGAGGTGCCTAGTCCTCTCCGCGCTGTTTTGGGTGGCTGCTCGCAGGTTCGCACGATGTGCCTTTCGCGTGCGGACGTGCTGTTGAGCAGTCCCGGTTTCGGCAGCCGAGCCGTCTCAGAGGATCTCCGAGACCTCTTGCTTTGCGCGCCCACCTCACGGTGGGTTTGCCCTTATCGATCCGTATACCCATGATCGACAACAAAATCGTCGCGCATGTCGCCCGAAAGGTTCCTTTCATGTCACCAAATTGGGGTACCTTGCGCCCGTGGATGGTCTGATCGAAGCCGTACCGAACTTTTCCGTGGGTGCCGACCGCGACACTGTCGAGGCGATCGCCGCGGCGATCGAGGGGCCGGCTCGGGTGCTGGACATCCATTCCGACTCCGATCACAACCGATCGGTGTTCACGTGCGTGGGCACGCCGGGAGGGCTGGTGGACGGGCTTGCCCACGCGGTGGCGGTTGCGGTCGAGCGGATCGATCTGAACTCCCACGTCGGCGTCCACCCGCGGGTCGGAGCCGCCGACGTTGTCCCGTTCGTGCGATTCTCCCCCGACGATCCCGCGCCCCTTCGCGCCGCCCGGGCGCTGGGCGAGCTGATCGCCGACATGGGCGTCCCGTGCTTTGGCTACGGAGAGCTCGGGGATGGGCTTCGGCCGGTGCATTTTCGTGCGGGCGGGCCGGAGCACCTGGCCGAGCGGCTGAGTGCCGGCGAGGTGACGCCGGCGTTCGGGCCGTCCCAGATCCACCCCACGGCGGGCGCGGTGCTGCTGGGAGTGCGTCCCCCGCTGGTTGCCTTCAACATCGACCTGGCCACCGATCGCCGGGAGCCGGCTGCAGAGATCGCCGCGGCGGTGAGGGCCAGCTCCGGCGGACTCCCCGGGGTGCAGGCGATCGGGCTGCTGCTGGGATCGACCGGCCGGGCGCAGGTCTCGATGAACCTGATCGACATCGACGCGACCCCGTTGTGGCGGGTGGTCGAGGAGGTGGAACGGTTGGCCCGTGAGCGGGGAGTGGAGGTGGCCGGCTCGGAGCTGGTCGGGCTGATGCCCGCTGCGGTCGCCTGGGCCGGCGCCGCCCGGAGTTTGCACCTGCCTGAGTCGGGTAGCGACCGGATGCTCGAGGTGGCGGTGACCGGTCAGTTTGGCTCGGAGTAGGGTGTCGCAGGTGCCGACCGTCGAGCTCACCGGTCACGATCTCACCATCGACCAGGTCGAGGCGGTGTCGCTTGCGCAGGCCGAGGTGACGCTGTCTCAGACAGCGCTCGACCAGATCGGTGCCTCCCGTGATCTGATCGAGCGGGTGGTGGCCGAGCGGATTCCCACCTATGGCGTCAACACGGGGTTCGGACGGTTCGTGGACGTCCATATCGAGCCGGAGCAGACCACCGCGCTGCAGCTCAACCTGCTGCGAAGCCACGCCTGCGGGGTGGGTGATCCGTTCGAAGTCGACGTGGTGCGGGCGGCCACGCTGCTGCGCGCAAACGCCCTGGCCAAGGGCAGCTCGGGAGTCCGGCTGGAGACGGTGCAGCTGCTGCTCGACCTGTTGCGAGCCGGTGTGCATCCGGTGGTTCCCTCCCGCGGCTCGCTGGGAGCCAGCGGCGATCTGGCTCCGCTGGCCCATCTTGCCCTGGTGCTGGTCGGCGAGGGCTTTGCCACCGTCGGTGATCAGCTGCTGCCCGGTGACGAGGCGATTCGAGTGGCCGGGCTGGAGCCGCTCGAGCTGGGGGCAAAGGAGGGGCTGGCGCTGATCAACGGCACCCAGTTCATGGCCGCGATCGGGGCGTTGGCGCTGTGCCGAGCCCGCCGGCTGGTCAAGATCGCCGACCTGGCCGCCGCTCAGTCGATCGAGGCGGTGCGCGGGTCGCGCACGCCGTTTGCTCCCGAGCTGCAGGCGCTGCGCCCCCATCCCGGCCAGATCGCTTCGGCCGACGAACCTCTACCGGCTGTTGGACGACTCGCAGATCGTGGCCTCGCACCGCTGGTGCGGGAGGGTGCAGGACGCCTACTCGCTGCGCTGCTCGCCGCAGGTGCACGGTGCGGTGCGCGATGCGATGGCCTACGCCGAGGGTGTGGTCGCGATCGAGATCAACGCCGCCACCGACAACCCGCTGGTGTTAGCGGCGCAGGGCGAGGTGATGTCCAACGGAAACTTCCACGGCGAGCCGATCGCGTTTGCGCTGGACATGCTCAAGATCGCCCTGGCCGAGCTGGGTTCGATCTCTGAGCGGCGCACCGAGCGGATGCTGAACCCGACCATGTCGGAGGGCCAGCCGGCGTTTCTGACTCGTGACGGGGGGCTCAACTCCGGCTTCATGATCGCCCAGTACGTCGCTGCCAGCCTGGTGAGTGAGAACAAGGTGCTGGCGCACCCCGCCAGCGTCGACTCGATCCCGACCTCGGCCGGCCAGGAGGATCACGTCTCGATGGGCGCGATCGCTGCGGTGCACCTGTGGCAAGTGTGTGCCAACGTCGAGCGGGTGCTGGCGGTAGAGCTTTTGTGCGGCGCCCAGGGGCTCGACTTCCTCCAGCCGTTGAAGCCCGGCCCGGCGGTGTCGGCGCTGCAATCGGCGGTGCGGGAGCTCTCGCCGCATCTCGACCGCGACCGCTCGCTCTCGACCGAGATCGAAGCGGTCGCCGCCGACATCCGCTCACGGCAGCCTGATCGACGGCGGTCGAGCGAGACTCGACGCCGCTGAACTAGGCGGGTCTAGGAGCCGATCCGGTAGATCGAGCCGTTCAGCGAGATCACGTAGAGGCCGCCGCCCGAGCCTTCGCCGAACGAGCTGATGTTGGTCACCTTGCGGGAGATCCCCAGCTCGGTCGGGCGGCCGCCGGTCGCCCGCCGTCGCCAGATCCGCCCCGAGCAGTAGTCGGCGTACAGGTAGTAGCCGCGGATCGAGGGCAAGCCCGGCGCCGCGATAGACGTAGCCCCCGGTGATCGAGCAGTTGGCGGGGCCGGTGGCGGGCGTGTGCGGATACTGCGCCAGCGGGAACACGACTCGCCCGGTCGGCTTGGGATTGCCGTTGCCGCCGTTGAAGAGGTGGGTGCCCTCGTAGTAGCTCCAGCCGAAGTTCTCGCCGGGCAGCAGTCCCTGCCGGAATCCGGTCGACCTCCTCCCACGACTCCTGCCCCACATCCCCGATCCACATGTTGCCGTTGGCCGGTCGAACGAGAACCGCCAGGGATTGCGGAAGCCGATAGGCATACATTCTGGCCACCGGCTTCTTGGCATACACGTTCATGCGAACGATCTTGGACAGAAGGCCGGTGCGGCGCTGGCCGTTGTGGTTGGGATCTCCGCCGCTGCCACCGTCGCCGAAACCGGCGTACAGGAGTCCGTCTCGGCCGAACGCGATGTCGCCGCCGTTGTGGTTGTCGAACGGCTGGTGCAGCTTCAGCAGGATCTTGCCCGAGGTGGGGCTGGCGAGGTTGGGGTGCAGCCGCTGGACGCGGTAGCGCACGATCCGGTTGTCGCCGGTGAGGTTGGTGTAGGAGACGTAGAAGTACCCGTTGGTGGCGTAGTGCGGATCGAAGGCCATCGAGAGCAGGCCTTGCTCGTCCGCCCTTGGACACCTTGGCCGAGAGGTTCAGAAACGGCCGCGCCAGCAGCCGGCCGCCGCGGTCGACCAGGATCTTGCCGGTCTTCTGGACGATGAAGAGACGGCTGTCGTTGGGGGCGGCGGTGAGGTACACCGGCTGGTCGAGGCCGGTGAGGATGCGGTGCAGATGGACGGCGCCGTTCGCCCTGGACGCCGATCCGCAGGCCACCAGCCCTGCAACCATCACCACGACGACTACCACGCGTTTCAGCACCGCCCTAGGGTATCAACCCCTCCGGGTGGTGCTAGGCTCGCGGTGTGGCGACGACGTCGGTCAAAGGAGAGGTCGAGGCACTGGTTTCGGACCTGAGCGCGATTCGCGCCCCACGAGGTTCGCAGCTTCGCTGCAAAGGCTGGCATCAGGAAGCCGCGCTGCGCATGCTGCTGAACAATCTCGATCCCGAGGTGGCCGAGGATCCGGCTCGCCTGATCGTGTACGGCGGGTCTGGCAAGGCCGCACGAAATCCCGAGGCGCTGCGTGCCATCGTGGCTGCGCTGATCGAGTTGGAGGCCGACGAGACGCTGCTGGTGCAGTCGGGCAAACCGGTAGCCGTCTTTCGCACCCACGCCGGCGCTCCGCGCGTGCTTCTGGCCAACTCGCTGCTGGTGCCGCGGTTTGCCACCTGGGAGGAGTTTCGCCTGTTGGAGGCCCAGGGACTCACCATGTACGGCCAGATGACCGCCGGCTCGTGGATCTATATCGGGAGCCAGGGGATCCTGCAGGGCACCTACCAGACGTTCATGGCCGCGGCCGAGAAGCACTGGCAGGCGACCGATCTGGCCGGCCGCACCGTGCTCACAGCAGGACTCGGTGGGATGGGTGGCGCCCAGCCGCTGGCGGCCTCGCTGGCGGGGGCGGCGAGCCTCAACGTCGAAGTCGATCCGCACCGGATCCAGCGCCGGTTGGAGACGCGCTACCTGGATGAGGTCGCCGCTGACCTGGACGATGCGCTGGCCCGGGTGCGAGCCCACGCCGACGCCGGCCGGGGCGTGTCGGTCGGCCTGGAGGGAAACGCCGCCGATGTGTTCGCCGAGATCGCCGCTCGCGGGGTGCGGTTCGACCTGGTCACCGATCAGACCTCGGCTCACGACATGCTGAACGGATATGTACCCAACCAGATGACGCTGGCCGAGGCGCTGGCGCTGCGCGAACGCGATCCCGACGCCTACGTCGCGGCCGCGCGCCGCACCGCGGTGCAGCACGTGCAGGCCATGCTCGACCTCCAGTCCGGCGGCAGCCACACGTTTGATTACGGCAACAACCTACGGACAGAGGCGCTGGATGCCGGTCTCGAGAATGCCTTTGACTTCCCCGGGTTCGTGCCCGCCTACGTGCGGCCGCTGTTCTGCCGCGGAGCCGGCCCGTTTCGGTGGGCAGCGCTCTCGGGCGATCCCGCCGACATCCATCGCATCGACCAGGCCCTGCGCGAGGCCTTCCCCGATGACGCGCTGCTTCAGCGCTGGCTGGCGCTTGCCCCCGATCGGATCGAGTTCCAGGGGCTGCCGGCTCGGATCTGCTGGCTGGGGCAGGGCGATCGCGCCAAGGCCGGCCTGATCTTCAACGACCTCGTCCGCCGCGGAGAGGTCTCGGCGCCGATCGTGATCGGCCGCGACCATCTCGATACCGGCTCGGTTGCCTCGCCGTTCCGCGAGACCGAGGCCATGCAGGACGGTTCCGACGCGATCGCTGACTGGCCGATCCTGAACGCGCTGCTTTCAACCTCGTCGGGCGCGTCGTGGGTGTCGGTGCACCACGGCGGTGGCGTTGGCATCGGCAACTCGATCCACGCCGGCATGGTGATCGTGGCCGACGGCACCGCCGAGATGGACGAGCGGCTGGAGCGCACGCTCACGAATGATCCCGGCCTGGGAGTTGCCCGCCACGCCGACGCTGGTTACGCAGAGGCGATCGCGGCTGCCGAGCAAAACGACATCCGGCTGCCGATGCGAGAGCGCGCATGAGCGACACCCGCACCGCCGTGCTCACCGGGGTCACGGGCGGCTGGGGACGGGCGGCGCTCGATCTGTTCTGCGAGCGGGGCTGGAATGTGGCAGTGACCCACCGCGGTGACGCCACCGATCTCCCTGCCGGCGTGGTGGGCGTGGAGGCCGATCTCACCGATCCCGCCTCCGCCGAGGCCGCGGTGGCGGCGGCGGTCGACCGGTTTGGCACAGTCGACGCACTGGCCAACATCGCCGGCGGCTTCTTTGCCGGAGGGCCGCTGGAGGAAACCCCGCCGGAGATCTTCAAGCAACAGCTGGCGATCAACTTCGAGACCGCCTTGAACATGACCCGAGCGGTGCTCCCGGTGATGAAGCAGGGCGGTCGTGGGTCGATCGTCTACATCGGCACGGCGGCGGCCACCAACCCGTTCTCGGGCGGCTCGGCCTACGCGCTTTCGAAGATCGCCCTGCGCGGTCTGATGAAGGTTGTGGATGTCGAGAATCGCACCGCCGGGATCCGCTCCAACGAGCTGGTGGTGAGGATCGTGGACATCCCTCGCAATCGCGAGGAGAACCCCAAAGCCGACTTTTCCCGGTGGCCGAAGCCCGCGGAGCTGGCCGAGGCGATCGAATGGCTGTGCTCGGACGCGTCCGCGCCGCTCTCGGGAGGCACGATTCCCGCGTATGGCCGGGCGTGAGTTGACCGGCGCCGACGAGCCCTCGTACCTGCTCGACAATCTGACCGCGTCGGTCTCGCCCGCCGGCCGCGACGCGCCCTTGCGGGGCGCCGACCTCGGCCGGGTCGAGTTGCATCAGCCGGCGGCAATCGCCGTGGTCGATGGACGGCTGGCCGCGGTCGGTGATCCCGCCGAGGTGCGGGCGGCCCATTCTGGCCTGGAGGTGATGGACGGTCAGGGGCGGATCGCACTGCCGGGCCTGATCGACTGCCACACCCATCCGGCCTTTGGCGGCCATCGGGCGAATGAGTTCGACCTGCGTGCACAGGGCGCCGACTATGAGCGCATCCACGCTGAGGGAGGCGGGATCCGATCCACGGTGGCGGCCACGCGAGCACTTGGCCCCGAGGGGCTGGAACGAGTGGTCGCCCGCCACTTCGGCTGGATGCGGCGCCACGGCACCACCACGGCCGAGGGCAAGTCGGGTTATGGACTCGACCACGACACCGAGCTGGCCTCGCTGACCGCGATCGCCGGCGACCACCCGATCGAGACCGTCCCGACGTTCTTGGGCGCCCACTCGGTGCCGGCCGAGTTCGACGATGCCGACTCCTACCTCGACTTCGTGATTGCAGACGTCTTGCCCGAGGCGGCGAGGATCGCCGAGGCGGCCGACGTCTTTCTTGAGCGGGGAGCATTCTCCGCCGAGCAGGCCGATCGCTACCTGCGGGCGGCGGCCGCGCACGGACTGGCGCTGCGCCTGCACGGCGATCAGTTCAGTGAGGCCGGGGCGATTCCGCTGGCGATCGAGCTGGGTGCCCGCTCCGTCGACCATCTGGAGGCGACCGGGCCGGCCGGGGTCGAGCAGCTGGCGGCAAGCGACGTGGCGGCGGTGGTGCTGCCGGTGGCGGCCCTCTATCTCCGCCGGTTGATGCCTCCCGCGCGGGCGCTGATCGACGCGGGCGCGATCGTGGCACTCGCGACCGACTTCAACCCTGGCAGCGCGTTTTGCGACTCGCTGCCGCTGGTGATGACGCTGGCCTGCACCGAGGCCGGCATGACCCCGTCCGAGGCGCTGGCGGCGTGTACGGTGAATGCCGCCTGGGTGCTCGGCCGCAGCGACCGGCTGGGTCGGCTGGCGCCCGGGTATGACGCCGACATCGTGCTGCTGGACGCCCCCGACTGGCGCTACATCGCCTACCACCTGGCGCGGAGCAGACATCGGCGCCGTCATCAAGCGCGGCAGGGTGCTGTGATCGAACGGCTGCGACGCGTGCGATCCGTGCCCGAGGCGCTCGCGCTCGCCGGGGTCTGCCTGACGGCCGCGGGACTCGCCGTTGCCGCCGACGCACTGGCCGAGACGGCGGTTCCCGACGCCCTCACCGGGATCTGCATCGAATCACCTACGGACTGTGGCGGCTGCAGCTGTCACAGACGCTGACGCTGACGGTCGGACTGGGGCTTTTGACGCTGGGCTTGGGCCGCGGCGCCCGCCTCGGAGAATGGCGTGAGCCGGCCGCGCGGGCTGGGGCCGGCATCGCCATCGGGGCGCTGCTGGTGGCCGCCGCGGTGGTGCTGGCCTCGACGCTGGTCGCGCTGCAGGGCCACGTCGCCGACACCCCGGTCGCGGGCCATTCCCGGCTATTCGTGTGGCTGCGGCAGGTCGTCACCGCGGTCGGCTTCGGCGGCGTCTGGGTGCTGATCGCCGCCAGGCTTTCGCACGTGGTAGCGCTCGAGGTGGAGCCGGAGGGGCTGGAACACGAGATCCCCGAGCCGGCATCCGCTCCGGTGCTGCCCGAGGCCGTCGCTGCGCCGGTCGCAGTGGCTCCGCCGCGTGCCGCGGCTACTGCCGCACCGGTCGAGGCGCCGCGGCCGGCGCGGCCGTTGCTTCCGGCCGATATCTCTTCCCCCGCGGCTCGCGCTCGTGACATCTACGCCCAGCGACTGTCGTTTTCTCCCCGCGCTGCCGACGCCCGGGCGGTGGTGGACGAGGTGGTCAAGCTCGACGCGGCCGGCAAGCACCGCGAGGCCGACCAGTTGGTGCGCAAGCTCGAGCAGATGTAGTCGGGCCGCCGGCCCGGTAGACTCCGATTGTGGCGACCAAGAAGCAGCAGCGGCGACGCTACATGCGCGCCAAGGCCCACGGTCGTGGGGACGATCACGTCGATATCGACGAGGACGGCGAGCGACCGGAGCGCAAGCCGGCCCGCGGGCAGGCCAAACAGCCACGTGGTGCCCGCGTCCCGCAGCCGCCCAATGCTCGGCGGGCGGCCCAGAAGGCGATTCTCTTTGCCGCGCTGTTCTATCTGGTGCAGCATTTCACCTCGCTCGGCGGCAAGACCAGCCAGTCCACCCAGATGCTGTTCTCGGTGTGGATGTTCGCGATGTTCTGGGTGATCGGCATGTGGACCGAGCGGTGGACGTGGAAGCGCTACCTCAAACAGCAGGAGCAAGCCCGCTCGTGAGCGAGGCGGCGCTGCGGGTAGCCCAGCTCCCGCTGGGCAGCTACCGCACGAACTGTTACCTGGCCGCGCTGGAGGGAAGCCCGCAGGCGGTCGTGGTCGATCCCGGCGAGGAGCCTGATCGTGTGCTGGCGGCCCTGCAGGTCGGAGGGATGGCAGGCGGTGGCGATCCTGATCACCCACACCCATCTCGATCACATCGGTGCGGTGCACGACGTGGCGGTGGCCACCGGCGCCGAGGTGTGGATGCCCCGGGCGGAGGCCGACGTGCTGCGTGCGTTCCCCGGTGGCGAGCATGAGCCCGATCACCTGGTGGACGGCGGCGACACGGTATCGGTCGCGGGGGTCGACTTCGGCACGATCGCGGTGCCGGGCCATTCGCCTGCCTCGATCGCCTACTACGCCCATGGGTTCGTGTTCTCGGGCGACGTGCTCTTCAGCGGATCGGTCGGCCGCACCGATCTGGACGGCGGCAGTCACCAGCGGCTGCTGGAGAGCATCGCGGCCATGTACCAGGTGCTTCCGCCCGAGACGGTGGTGCTTTCGGGCCATGGACCGATCACGACCCTCGAGGCCGAGCTGGCGACCAACCCGTTCCTGGCCGAGCTGCGCCCATGAGCAAGGGCTTCCAGGCTCCCCGGGGGACGCGCGACTGGTACCTGGGCGACGCGATCCAGCGGCGGTCGCTGGTGGACGCGGCCCGGTCGGTGTTCGAGGCCGCCGGCTACAGCGAGGTGGTCACGCCCACGTTCGAGGACACCGAGGTGTATGCCCGCACCTCCGGCGAGGGTTCCGACGTGGTGCGCAAGGAGATGTACACCTTCCACGACCGCTCAGACCGCTCGCTCACGCTTCGCCCGGAGGGCACCGCAGGCGTCGTGCGAGCCTACATTCAGCACGGTATGAGCCGCCTGCCCCAGCCGATCAAGAGTTGGTACGTGGCCCCCATGTTTCGGTATGCGGCGGTGCAGCGCGGCCGCTTCCGCGAGCATTATCAGTTTGGCGTCGAGGTGCTGGGGTCGTCTGACCCGGCCGTGGATGCAGAGGTGATCGGCCTCCAGCACGCCTGGTATCAGCGGGTGGGCATCACCCAGTATCAGCTGGAGCTGAACTCGATCGGCGACAGCACCTGCCGCCCGCCCTATCTGGAGCTGCTGGTGGCGTTTTTGGACGCACACGCTGGTGAGCTGTGCGAGGAGTGCCTGGAACGGCGAGACAGTAACCCGCTGCGGGTGTTCGACTGCAAGAATCAGGCCTGCCAGGCGGTGCTCGCCGACGCGCCCAAGATCACCGATCATCTCTGCGACGAGTGTGCCGAGCAGTTCACGCAGGTGCGCGCGTTCCTCGATGCTCGCGGGGTGGGGTATGTGATCACTCCCGGGTTGGTACGCGGGTTGGACTACTACACCCGCACAGCGTGGGAGTTCGTCACCACCGAGCTGGGTGCACAGGGTGCCATCGGCGGCGGCGGCCGCTATGACGGGTTGGCTGAGGCACTCGGCGGCCCCGCGACCCCCGGCGTGGGGTTTGGGTCCGGCCTGGAGCGGCTGTTCGAGCTGGCCCCGCCGCAGCCCGCCGAGCGCGAGTGGGTGTGCTTCGTGGTGACCCACGAGCCCGCCCGACCGCGGCTGTTGGCACTGATGGACGAGGTTCGGCTGGGCGGTGTCGCGGCGGACACGGTCTTCGGCGGCCGCGCCCTTCGCCGCCAGCTCGAGAACGCCGCCAAGCGAGGGGCGACCTCAACCGTGGTTGTGGGTGAGGAGGAGTGGGCGGCGGGTGTTGCGACGGTGCGGGATATGGTGTCGGGAGAGCAGCGCCAAGTCGCGCTGGACGACCTGGTGAGGGAGCTTTCGTGAGCTATCGAACACATCTTGGCGGCGAGCTGCGGGCAGACGACGTCGGTGCGCAGGTGACGCTGTCGGGATGGGTGGCGCGGCGGCGCGACCACGGCGGCCTGGTGTTTGTCGATCTGCGCGACGCCGGCGGCCAGGTGCAGCTGGTGTTGAGCCCCGACGGCCTGCCGGAAGCGCACACGCTGCGAAACGAGTTTGTGATCCAGGTCGAAGGAACCGTGCGCGCGCGCGACCCCGAGAATGTGAACCCCAAGCTGGCAACCGGCCAGATCGAAGTCGGAGTCGAGCAGATGGAGGTGCTGGCGCGGGCCACCGTGCTGCCGTTCCAGCTCGACGACGAGGGCGTGGACGAGCCGCTGCGGCTGCGTCACCGCTACCTCGACCTGCGCCGCGACGAGATGCGCAAGAACCTGTGGGTGCGGTTCAAGCTGACCCAGCTGATCCGCCGCTATCTGGAAGACCACGGGTTCTGGGAGCTGGAGACGCCGATCCTGTACAAGTCGACGCCGGAGGGAGCCAAGGAGTTTCTGGTTCCGACCTCGACCCACAAGGGCAAGTTCTACGCCCTGCCTCAATCGCCGCAGACCTACAAGCAGCTGTACGCAATTGCCGGCTACGAGCGCTACTACCAGATCGCCCGCTGCTTTCGAGACGAGGCCACCCGAGCCGACCGTACGGCAGAGTTCACCCAGCTCGACATGGAGCTCGCGTTCGTCGAGCCCGAGGAGCTGTTCGAGCTGCTGGAGGGGCTGTTCGCGCTGATCTGGCGTGAGCTGCTGGGGGTCGAGCTGCCGATCCCATTCACCCACCTGACCTGGGACGAGGCCATGCTCCGCTTCGGCAGCGACAAGCCCGACACCCGCTTCGGCTGTGAGATTTCCGATCTCACCGACGCGTTTCGCGAGACCGAGTTCCGCGGGTTCCGTGGGGTGGTGGACGACGGCGGGGTGGTGCGCGGGTTCGCCTGCCCGGGCGCACAGGAGTTTTCGCGCAAGGACTTCAACGACCTGGTGGAGTTCGCCAAGTCGTGGGGCGGGGTCGGCGTGGCCTGGCTTCAGGTCAAGGCCGGGGGAGAGATCGCCTCGCCGATCGCCAAGTTCCTGAGCGAGGCAGAGCTGGATGCGATCGTCAGCCAGACCGGTGCCGTCGAGGGCGACACCGTGTTTCTGGTGGCGGATCAGCGGGATGCGGCGGTGCGCGTGCTGGGGCCGCTGCGGCTGCACCTGGGCGAACGATTGGGACTGATCGAGGAGGGCTGGAGCTTTCTATGGATCACCGGCTTTCCGATGTTCGAGTGGCTGCCCGACGAGAACCGCTGGAAGGCCTCGCACAACCCCTTCTCCGCGCCTGCGCCAGAGTGGCAGGACAGCTTCGACAGTGAGCCGGAGGCGGCCCGTTCGCGCCAGTACGACCTCGTCCTCAACGGCAATGAGGTCGGCGGCGGCTCCCGCCGAAACCATCAGATGGAGATGCAACAGCGGGTCTTCAACCTGCTCGGGATCAGCGAGGAGGAGGCCGAGCTCAAGTTCTCGTTCCTGCTGCGGGCACTGTCGATGGGTGCGCCGCCGCACGGCGGGATCGCGTTCGGCCTCGACCGGCTGGCGATGCTGCTTGCCGGTGCCGACTCGCTGCGCGACGTGACCGCGTTCCCCAAGGGCCAGGGCGGCGTGGACTTCCTCACAGGTGCTCCCACTGAGGCCACGCCGGCCGAGCTGAAGCAGTACGGCATCACCGTGGTGTCGAAACCGGACGATGTCGGCTAGGGTGTGAGAGCCGACGCCATTTCGTCAAGCGCACTTCATTAACCGTCGTGCGACACTCACCGCGCCGAGGCGGTGGTCAGATCGGTCGAAACATCCTGAAAGTGGCCGATCGCCCAGCCTCAGGCGTCGGCGCGGTCCGGTGTAGCTTGCAGGCATGACGGTCTACCTCGACAACGCCGCCACGACGCCGTTGAGTGAGCCGGCTCGCACCGCCATGGAGCCGTTCTGGGACGTCCGGTTCGGGAATGCGTCGGAGCCTCACCGGTTGGGCCGCGAGGCCCGTGAGGCCCTGGAGCACGCCCGGGGACGGGTGGCACGGGTACTGGGTGCCGATCCGGGCCAGGTGGTATTCACCTCTGGAGGGACCGAGGCATCCAACCAGGCGGTGTTCGGCCTGGCGGGTCATGCCGGTGGCCGGCTGGTGGCCTCGGCGGTCGAGCACTCGGCGGTGCGCGAGCCGCTGTTCGAGCTCGAGCGGCGCGGATTCGAGGTGGCCTGGGCACCGGTGGACGGCGACGGTGTGATCGACCTCGAGCGGTTCGCCGGGCTCGTGCAGCCGGGTGACCGACTGGCCGCGGTGATGTGGGCAAACAACGTCACCGGGGTGGTCCAGCCGGTCGCCGAGATCGCTGCGGTGTGTCGTGAGCGGGGGGTGCCGCTGCACGTCGACGCGGTCCAGGCGGCCGCGGGGCTGGTGCTGGACTTCACCGCCCTGGGCGCCGAGTCGATGGCGGTGTCGGCTCACAAGCTGGGCGGGCCCAAGGGCGTCGGGGCGCTGATCGCTCGCGATTCGGCGGCCATCCCTCCGCTGATCTGGGGTGGCGGTCAGGAGGGCGGTCGCCGCTCCGGCACAGAGAACGTCGCGGGGGTTGTGGGATTCGCCGCGGCGCTGGAGCAGGCACTGGTGGGCGTTACCCGCCGGCGGGAGCTGCGCGACCGGCTGGAAGGCTTGCTGCCCGAGGGGGCCACCGTGATGGCGGCGTCGGTCGAGCGGCTGCCGGGGACATCGCTGATCCTGCTCCCCGGGGTGCGCGCCGAGTTGGCGGTGCTGGACCTAGATCGCGAAGGTTTCACCGTGTCGGCCGGCTCGGCCTGCGCCAGTGGCGATCCCGAGCCCAGTCACGTGCTGATCGCCCAGGGCATGTCGGCGGCCGACAGCCGCTGCGTGATCCGCGTCTCCATCGGCCACGACACCACCACCGCCGACATCGACGCCTTCGCCGCCGCCCTGGCCCGCACCCTCACCGCCCTCACCCCCGGAACGTTGGGTGAATGACTGAATAATTGGTGCCAGGCACCAATTATTCAGCCTCAGGTCGTGAGGCGCAGGACGTGGTGGTTCTGGCAAGGATCGAGCCGTGAGCGGAGCGCAGGCGTGGTAAAGCCACGTCGAGCACCGCACGCGGCGTGGGACGCCGCCAGAGCCGGCACGGACCAGCCTGGGTGAATAACGGTGCCAGGCACCGTTATTCACCTACGATCCCCGCATGTACTCCGAGGCCGTCATTCGACATGCGCTGAGCGGTGAGCGGGCCGGCTCGCTGGGATCGGCTGCTGTCGTCGGCGAGGCCGGCAACACCGTCTGCGGCGATCAGGTGCGGATCGAGTTCGAGCTGGTCGACGGGCGGATCGCGCGCGCCCGTCACCGCAGTTTCGGCTGCCCGCATTCGACCGCTGCCACCGCGGTTCTGTGCGGCCTGGCAGAGGGGCAGACCCCGCTTCAGGCGGCCGTGATCGGCCTGCCCGACGTGGAGGCCGAACTAGGCCCCGGCGGCGCCAACCAGGAGTGCCTGATGGTTGCTGTCGACGCCCACTGTGCCGCCGTCGCCCGCGCCGTGGACGCGACTGCCGCCGAGCCCGCCTCCAACCGCGTCGCAGTCGCGATGTCCGGCGGGGTGGACAGCGCCGTTGCGCTGCTCAAGGTGGTGGAGGCCGGGCTCGAGCCGGTCGGCGTCACCCTGCGCCTGTGGATTGACCCCGCTGCTCCCGACTCCGAACGAGCCTGCTGCTCACCGCAGTCGGTGCGGGCGGCGCGGGCAGCCTGTCACGCGTTGGGGGTGGCGCATATCGGCCTCGATCTACGGCAGGAGTTTCGCCACGTGGTGGTGGATGAGTTCGTCTCCGAGTACGGGGCCGGACGCACGCCCAATCCGTGCGTGCGCTGCAACGGCAGCTTCCGCTTCGACGCGCTGGCGAGTTTTGCCGACCGGATCGGCGCCCGCCGGATCGCCACCGGCCACTACGCCCGGGCGGTGACCCGCGACGGTCGCACGCTGGTGGCCAGAGCGGCCGACACCCGCAAGGACCAGTCCTACATGCTGGCGCGGGTGGCACCGGAGATTCTCGCCCGCACATGGTTTCCGCTCGGCGAGCAGACCAAGCCGGAGACGCGTGAGCAGGCACACGCCGCCGGGCTGGAGGCCGCCGGGCGAGCGGAGAGCCAAGAGGTGTGCTTCGTCGGCGGCGGCGATCACCGAGCATTTCTGGAGCGCTACGGAGGTGCCGCGCCCGCCGGCGATGTGGTCGATCTGGAGGGGAGTGTGATCGGTCACCATGAGGGCATTCACCGATTCACCCCGGGCCAGCGCCGCGGCGTCGGCGTGGCTGCCAACAGCCCCGTGTACGTGATCCGCACGGAGCCGCGCAGCGGCCGGGTGGTGGTTGGCCCGCGGGCAGCACTGGAGCGCACCTCAGTTACCGTCAGCCCCGGCGCGGTGTTCGTGTCCGCCAGTCGAGTGCAGGCCAAGCTGCGCTACCGCTCGGATCCGGTATGGGCCACCGTCCGAACCCAGCACGACGGATTTCAGCTCGACCTGGACGACCCGGTGGTGGGCGTCGCCGCCGGACAGACGGCGGTTCTGTACCAGGACGACGTGGTGGTCGGCGCGGGCACCATCGCCTGACCTGGGTCCGCATATCTCGGCAGGCAGATGGGTATGATGACGCGCATGGATGCATCTGACGCCTGGCAATGGGCATTGGCAATCTTTCTGCTGCTCACCGCGATCGGCTTGATCGTGGTGTTGCTGAGGGCCAGCGGGACGCTTGACCGGATCAACAAGCTGCTCGACGGGATCACGCCCGAGCTGGTACCGATGCTGGGCAAGGTGTCGACGTCGATCGATCACGTCAACGATGAGCTGGACAAGGTCGGCACCATCACCAACTCTGCGGTGGATGCCACCGAGAAGGTCGACCACTCGGTGCGGGCGGTATCGGAGGCGATCTCCAAACCCGCCAAAGCCGCGGCCGGCATGAGCGCAGGCATCAAACACGGCCTGGGCTCGTTCAAGACCAAGCGCGATCAGCGCGGCGGTGTGGTGTGAAGCTCGCGCCGGCACTGCTGCTGCTCGGTGCGGCCGCCTACCTGGGCAAGCGCGTCAACTCGATCGCACAGGCTGAGGGTAGGCCGGTCAAGGATGTCGCCGCAGACCTGCCCAAGCGCATCCTGGAAGACCTCAAGAGCCTGCCCGACGACCTGCGGTCTGCGAAGCAGGAAGGCAAGCTCGCGGCCGACCGGGAGATGGCCGACATCGACCAGCGGCTGGGCGCGACTTAGTCGAGCACGCGGGCGATCAACTCGCGCCGCCGGATCAGCCGTTTGGGCTCGCCCCCGAGCCGCAACTCGAAGCCCACGCTGCGCGGGTACAGCACCTTGTCGCCGGGGCTGATGCCGTGCGCCTCGTCGCCGACGGCCACCACCACGCCCGCCGAGCAGGTCGATTCCGCACTCGCGGGGATGATCAGCCCGTGCGATGTCTCGGTCTCCTCGTCGACCGGCTCGATCAGCACGAATTCATCCAGCGGCTCGATTCCGCGGCCCATGTTCTGAGCGCCTTCAAAGCGCGAAACCATGTCGTCGGCATCCATCCACGTAGGGTAGCTCGTAACCCCGGCCGGTAGAATGCTTCGATGCGTTCGCACGAGATCCGCCAGAGGTTCCAAGAGTTCTTCATCGCCCGCGATCACCACCGGCTGGCCTCCGGTCCGCTGGTGCCTCCCGCGTGGGACTCGAGCGTGCTCATCACCACCGCCGGGATGCAGCCGCTAAAGCAGTACTTCCTCGGTCAGGATCGGCCACCGTCGCAGCGGCTGACGAGTGTGCAGAAGTGCTTTCGCACCGTTGACATCGATGAGGTGGGGCGCACCGCCAGGCACCTGACCTTCTTCGAGATGATGGGCAACTTCTCCATCGGCGACTACTTCAAGCAGCAGGCGGTCGAGTGGGCCTGGGAGTTCGTGACCTCGCCCGACGGGCTCGGGTTCGACCCCGACAAGCTGTGGGCGACCACCTTCCGCGGCGACGAGTTGGTGCCGGCCGACGAGGAGGCGGTCGACCTCTGGATCGGGCGCGGCGTGCCTGCCGAGCGGATTGTGCGGCTGGGCGGCGACAACTTCTGGCAGGCCGGCCCCGTGGGGCCCTGCGGCCCCTGCTCGGAGCTCTACTACGACCGCGGAGCCGAGTACGGGTGCGAGCGGGCCGACTGTGCTCCCGGCTGCGACTGCGACCGCTTTTTGGAGTTCTGGAACCTGGTGTTCATGCAGTACAACATGCTCGACGACGGCTCGCTGGAGCCGCTGCCCCAGCCCAGCATCGACACCGGCTGCGGCGTCGAGCGCACCACCATGCTGTCCGAGGGCGTCGACAGCGTGTACGACACCGACGCGTTTCGCGACGTTATTGCAGCGGTCGAGGAGTGGAGCGGAGCGCAGTACGGCCGCACCCCGCACGAGACCAAGGCGCTGCGGGTGCTGGCCGATCACGGTCGGGCCATGACCTTCCTTGCGACCGACGGGATCGAGCCGGGCAACGAGGGCCGCGGCTACGTGCTGCGGCGCGTGATCCGGCGGGCGATGCTGCAGGCCGGCAGGATCGGGATCGAAGGTGAGTTTCTGCCCCGGCTGCACTCCCGCGTGGTCGAGCTGCTGGGTGATGTGTATCCCGAGCTGATCGCCGGGGAGTCAACAGTGTCGGCGCTGCTGCGGGCCGAAGAGCAGCGCTTCGCGCGCACGCTCGAGACCGGCGCACAGCTGCTGGACGAGGTGCTTGCAACCGACGGCGAGGTGTCCGCCGAGGACGCATTTCGGCTGCATGACACGTATGGGTTCCCGTTCGAGCTGACCGCTGAGATCGCCGCCGAGAAGGGGCGCAGCGTGGACGAGGCCGGATTTGCGCTGCTGATGGAGGAACAGCGCACCCGCGCCCGCGCGGCGATCTCCGACCGCGGCGCCGAGGCCGCCGGCGCGTTTGCCCGTGAGGCCGGCTTCACGACCGATTTCGTGGGCTACGAGCGGCTCGACCTGACCACCCAGGTGGGTGCGCTGGGCGACGGTGGCGATGCCAAGCTGCTGCTGAAGCTGCGCGAGAGTCCCTTCTATCCTCGCGGCGGCGGCCAGGTGGCCGACTCCGGCTCGATCGAGTCCGACACCGGCCGGGCGGCGATCGTGGACGTGATCCGGGTGGATGACGACCAGGTGCTGGTGGCCGAGCTGGAGCGCGGCGAGCTGCTGCGAAACGATCGCGTCCGCGCCCGCGTGGACGAGGATCGCAGGCGACCCACCGTCGCCAATCACACCGCCACGCATCTGCTGCACCGCGCGCTTCGCAACGTCCTGGGCGAGCACGTGACCCAGGCCGGCTCCTACGTGGGGCCGGACAAGCTGCGCTTCGACTTTCGCCACGGACAGCCGCTGGATCCCGACCAGGTGATGGAGATCGAACGGATCGTGAACGACTGGATCGTGCAGAACCACCCGCTGCACATCTTCGTCACCAGCCAAGATCACGCCCGCGAGTTGGGTGCCACCATGTTGTTCGGCGAGAAATACGGCGAGCACGTGCGGGTGGTCGAGATCAAGGATGTGTCCCGCGAGCTGTGCGGCGGCACCCACGTGCGATCGACCGCGGAGATCGGAGCCTTCGTGCTGACCCGCGAGACCAGTTCGTCTCAGGGCATCCGGCGGATCGAAGCGATCACCGGCGCCGCCGCCGTCCAGCATCTGCGGGAGCGCTCCGCGCTTCTGAACGAGGTGGTCGAGGTCGTCGCCGAGCGCGACAAGGAGATCAAGCGGCTGAAGCAGCGTTCGCCTGCGCCGGCGGCCGATGGCAACGGCAGTGCCGAGGCCGATCTGGCCGACACCGCCGTTGAGCAGGGCGGCATGCGTGTGATTGCGGCCTCGGTTCTCAACGCCGACTCCGACTCGCTGCTCCAGGCCTCCGACCGGCTCAAGGCCCGGCTGGCGCCGGCGGTGATCGTGTTGGGATCGACCCAGGACGGCCGCGTGCACCTGGTCGCAAACTTCGATCAGAGCGCCGTCGATCGCGGCTTGTCGGCGGTCGACGTGATTCGTGAGGTGGCGCCGATCGTGGGCGGCGGAGGTGGCGGTCGCCCCACCATGGCGCGCGCCGGCGGCAGCGATCCCGACGCGCTCGAGCATGCCATCGAGGCTGCTCGCACGATGGTGCTCGACCGGCTCGGTGACGGGTGAAGGTGCTGGCGCTCGACTACGGCAAGGCTCGCACCGGGGTGGCCGTGAGTGATGCCACCGGAACGCTGGCGCGTCCGGTGTGCGTTGTGGAGCGGGTGCGGTCGAAGCAGGGTCGGGCGGCGCTTCTGCGCACGATCGCCGAACTCGAGCCGGAAAAGGTGGTGGTGGGACTCCCGCTGACACTGGCCGGCGGACGGGGCAAGCAGGCCGGCGAGACGCTCTCGTTCGTGCGCGAACTCGAGACCGACTGTCCCGTCCCGATCGAGACCTACGACGAGCGGTTCACCACGGCCGTGGCCAACCGACTCTCCGGGTCGGATTCCGACGCGGTGGCCGCCGCGCACCTCCTCGAAGGATATTTGCTGCGATTCGCCGGCTAGTCGTGCTCATCGCGTTGTGTGCTGCGGTGCTGGCGGTTGTGATCGCCGGCCGCGACGTGATGTCGGCGGCGTCCGGCAAGCCCGACGCCGATCCCCACGGCCCCCCGATCACTGTCGTGATCCCCAAGGGAGCCGACGCGGCTCAGATCTCGGACATCCTCGAGCAGCGCGGAGTGGTCGAGGACGGCGGCCGCTTTCATGACTACGCCGATTCCAAGAACGAAGGGTCGAGCTTTCAGGCAGGCACGTACACGCTGCGTGCAGGCACCGGATATGACGTGTTGCTGGCGCAGCTCGATCACGGCCCGTCCGGCCACGTCAAGACCCTGGTCATCCCGGAGGGATACCGGCTGACCCAGATCGAGGCGCTGCTGCCGTCAGTCGGGATGAAACCCAAGGCGTACGCCCGCGCGGTGCGGGCCGCGGTGCCTCCGGCGGGCTTCGGCCACCACGTGAACATGGAGGGCTTCATGTTCCCCGCGACCTACACCATCCGGCCAAACGAGACCGAGGCCCAGCTCGTATCGCAGCAGCTGGCGGCGTTCGAGAATGCCTGGGCGCAGGTGAACATGACCTACGCCAGATCCAAGCACCTCACCAACTATGACGTGCTCACCATTGCCTCGATGATCGAGCGGGAAGCGCGTGTGCCGGGCGACCGGGGCAAGGTGTCCGCGGTGATCTACAACCGGCTTCACAAAGGGATGGCACTGGGGATCGACGCGACCATCCTCTACCACAAGGGATCGTGGACGGCCGCCATCCACCAGTCCGACCTGGACAGCTCCGAGCCGTACAACACGCGCATCCACAAAGGCCTTCCGCCCACCCCGATCTGTAACCCCGGCCTGGCCTCGATGCAGGCCGCCGCCAAGCCCAAGAAGGTCGACTACATCTACTACGTGGCGATTCCGGGCAAGGCCGCCCAGTACTTCACCGCCGACTATCAAGACTTCATCGATCATGGCGGGTGAAACGCGGGTGGCCGTGATTGGCCATCCCGTCTCGCACTCGCGATCGCCTCGAATGCATACCGCCGCCTTCGAAGCGCTGGGCATGGCCGAGTGGAGCTATGAGGCCATCGACGTGGCTCCCGAGCGTCTGGCCGAGTTCGTCGCCGAACTTCCCCAAAGCGGACTGCGTGGCGTGAACGTGACCATCCCCCACAAGGCTGCGGTGGTCGAGTTGTGTGACGTGGTCTCGGCCGAGGCGGTACGGGCGGGGTCGGTCAATACGCTCTTGTCCGAACCGGAGGGGATCCGCGGGGAGAGCACCGACGGCCGTGGCCTTCTGTGGGCCCTGGGGCCGCGTGAGGAGGGCCGCGCGCTGGTGCTGGGCGCAGGCGGAGCTGCCCGAGCGGTGGTGCCCGCGTTGGTGGATGCCGACTGGGACGTGGCAGTGGCCGCCCGCCGGCCTCAGGCGGCTGCTGCGCTGGGCGTGGAGGTGGAGGCCTGGCCGCCGCGCGCGCTCCCCGATCTGGTCGTGAACGCAACCCCCGTCGGGCAGGCGGGCGATCCCGAGGCGCTGCCGTTCGACCCGGCGCTGCTTCGCCCCGGCATGATCGTTGCCGATCTGGCCTATCTCGGGGACGGCCGGCCGACGGCGCTGTGCCGGGCGGCCGCAGCCGCGGGCGCAGAGGTGGTGGACGGGCTCGAGGTGCTGGTCGGCCAGGGCCTCTTGGCCTTCGAGCTCTTCACCGGGCGATATCCGCCGGTGGACGCCATGCTGGCCGCCGCGCGGGCCTGACTACAGAACCACCGCCCGCGCGCCGATAGCACTCACCATGGACACGATTCTCCCCGTCGCCACGGTTGGATTTGCCCTGGGATGGCCGCTGGAACTGATGATTCAGCGCTTCCCCAAGCCCGATGGCACCGCGGCGTCCTCGCGGCGGCGATGGATCGTCTGTTTCGTCACCGCAGTCCTGTTCGCGGCCCTCGCCTTCAAGATCGGCATCAATGCGGAGCTTGCTCCTGCGCTGCTTCTGACCGCCCTGATCGTGCCCGCTTCGGCGATCGACCTGCGGTACCGAATCATTCCCGATGCGATCAACCTGCCCGGCGCGGTGGCGGTGCTCGCGCTGTCGGTGATCGCACAGCCCGATCGCTGGCTGGAGTTCGTGCTGGGTGGGCTGCTGGGAGCGCTGTTCCTGTTGATTCCCTCGCTGGTCTCGCCCAAGGGGATGGGAATGGGTGACGTCAAGATGGTGCTGATGATCGGGTTCTGCCTGGGTCAGTACGTGCTGATCGCGCTCTTCTTCGGCTTTGTGCTCTCGCTGGTGCCGTCGGTGGCCCTGTTTGTCACCAAGGGCTGGACCGAGGCTCGCAAGAGCACCTTCCCGTTCGGGCCGTTCCTGGCAGCGGGGGCGATGATCGCGCTTCTGTGGGGCCCTCAGCTGTGGTCGCTGTGGCTGAACGGCCAGTGGTAGCGGTCGGCTACCAGTCGCTGTCGGAGTAGTACCGGCTCGCAACCGGCTGGGTCAACTCGTACACGCGAGCGATCTGCTCGGGGCTGAGCCGCTGTCGCCACGCGCTCACGGCGGCGCGGCTGTCGCGCGCCGAGGTGTGGGCGCGGCCGCGGGGGGCCTCAGCGGGATTGTGTTCCCCGGTGGCTGCCGCCACCCGGTCGGCCACCTCGTCGCTCCAGGTCAATCCCAGCTCGGTGTACAGCCGCTGGAGTTCGGCCTCGGGCTGGATCGCGACGTCCTCTTGGCGCACGGTCAGCCAGGCACCGTCGCCGACGCTGCCGTAGATCAGCGTCCACAGGAGGCCGGCCTGGTCGATGATGTCCGGCCGGTCACGGATGTACTGCTCGAGCCGGCCCCGGTACGGCTCCAAGTGGTCGCGCATCAACAGCGGTTGGGCGAGCAGTTGGCCGAAGTCAAACTCCCACGTGAGCCGTTCGAGGCTGGCGGCAAAGGCCGCCGGGTGGCGCACCGAGAGCACCACCTGCATGCCGAAGGTGCGTGCCATCCAGGCGGCTGAGAAGACCGCGATGGGGTCCTTCAGAAGCGGTCGCGAGCCGTCCGGGACGCGTGTCTTTGGAAGTGCCCGCAGCGCCCGCAGCGCATTTCGGGGAGAGGCCGCCGTGCGGGCAGCGTCGCCCCAGTCGTACTCGAACCGCAGCGTGCGCCCGATCGGCTCCACGTAGGGACGGCCGTTATCCTCGGTCAGGTACATGAACCAGTGCGGAAACCGGGCAGCGCACAGCCCCGGCTGGGGGTGGTCGAGGTTGAACAGCTCGTTGATGTAGCCGACACCGTCTGCAGCGGCCAGCAGCTTTCCCAGCCAGGTCGTGCCGGACCTGTTGCTTCCAGTGACGAGAATCGGCGCGGACATGGTGGAGGTGACCCTATCTTGCCTGTCCACTAGTCTCCCGCACCATGGAACTCTCCTACGTGACTGCGGGTGAGTCGCATGGCCCCGGGCTGACGGTGGTCGTCTCGGGGCTGCCTGCAGGGCTCGAGCTCGACCACGAGCTGATCCGAACCGATCTGGCTCGACGTCAGGCCGGCTACGGCCGCAGCCCTCGTCAGAAGCTCGAAACCGATGACGTTGAGCCACGGGGAGGGCTCCGGCAGGGACGCACACTGGGCAGCCCGCTGGCGTTCTTCATCCAAAACCGCGATCACCAGAATTGGCTCGCGCCGATGAATCCGTGGCCGGTGGACGCCTCCGAGCTCGAGTCCTACGGCTGGCGGGGCAAGGCGATCGCGCTGCCGCGACCGGGGCACGCCGACCTTCCCGGGACGCTCAAGTACAGCTACGACGACGTGCGCAACGTGCTGGAGCGGGCCAGCGCACGGGAGACCGCCGCCCGGGTCGCCGCAGGAGCGGTTGCCAAGGCCCTGATTCGCACCATCGGCATCGAGGTGCGCTCGCACGTGCTGCAGGTGGGCACCGTCCGGGCCACCCCTCCGGCGTGGCTCTCAATCCAGGATTTCGACCGGGCGGAGGCGTCCGAGGTGCGTTGCCTCGATCCCGCCGCAGAGCAGGCCATGATCGATGAGATCGAGGCGGCCAAGCGTGACCGTGACACCCTTGGGGGAGTCACCGAGGTGCGGGCCTTCGGCGTGCCACCGGGGCTTGGCTCTCACGTGTCTGCGGGTCACCCGCCTGGATGGCCGGCTGGCGGCGGCGATGCTGTCGATCCAATCGGCCAAGGGTGTCGAGATCGGCGATGCGATTGCGTCGTCGTCCAAACGCGGGTCGAGCGTCCACGACGAGATCCTGTACAGCGACGAGCGTGGATACCACCGCGAGACCGATCGCGCCGGTGGGCTCGAGGGCGGCATCACCAACGGCGAGGATCTGGTGGTGCGGACGATCTGGAAACCGCTGCCGACGCTGATGCGGCCGCTGCGCTCGGTCGAGATGGGGTCGCACACCCCCCGCGAAGCGCACGTGGAGCGAAGCGATGTGACGGTGCTGCCCGCCGCGGCCGTGGTGGCCGAGGCCGGGGTGGCGTTCGAGCTGGCCCGGGCCGCGCTGGAGAAGTTCGGGGGCGACGCGATCGGCGATTTCGTCGCTGCGCACGCCGCCTACCTCGAGCGCATCGCTCGGGCATGATCCCCGGCCCTCACCGAAACCTGGTGCTGATCGGGTTCATGGGCGCAGGCAAGACCACCACCGGCATGCGCCTCGCCGAGCGGCTGGGCTGGCGGTTCTTTGATGCTGACGTCGAGATCGAATCGGAAGCGACCAAGCCCATCGGGGCGATCTTCCGAGACGACGGTGAAGGCACCTTCAGAGCGCTCGAAGAGCGGGTGATCGCCCGCCTGCTGGACGAGACCAACGCTGTCATCGCCGTGGGAGGCGGGGCGGTCACGTCCGCCATCACGCGGGAGCGGCTTCGCGACAGCAGCTTCACGGTGTTCCTGGACGTCTCCGCCCAGGTGGCCTGGCGCAGGGTCGAAGAGCAGGCCGGCGACCGGCCGTTGGCGTCGGAAGCCCGGGCGTTCACCGATCTCTACGAGCAGCGCCGCCATCTCTACCACGACACCGCCGACGCGCTCGTCGACGCCGACGGAGCCGTGGGAGACGAGCCGCTTCTGGTGCCCCTGGCCAGGCAGGCGGCGCTGGCCGAGTTGCCGCGGCTGATCGGAGCGCGACGACCCGCACTGGTGGCCGATCGAGAGGTGCTGCGCGTGGTCGGTCAGCCGTTCGAGCCGTTCGTGACCGTGCGGCTTCCGGCGGGCGAGGCCGCCAAGACTATTTCGGTCGCGCGCCAGGCGTGGACGCGGCTGGCGGAGTTCGGGCTCGAGCGCGGGGATGTGGTGGTCGGGCTGGGCGGAGGCGCTGCCACCGACGTTGCCGGGTTCGTGGCGGCCACGTTCCAGCGCGGTGTGCCGTGGATCGCGGTGCCGACGTCGCTGACCGGCATGGTGGACGCCGGCATCGGCGGCAAGACCGGCATCGACCTGCCTCAGGCCAAGAACTACGTGGGCGCGTTCCATCAGGCCGAATGGGTTGTCAGCGACCCGGCGGTGCTGGAGACGCTGCCCGTGCGTGAGTGGGCGTCGCAGTTCAGTGAAGTGATCAAGACCGGCCTGCTCTCGGGCGGGCGGTTGTGGGATCTGGTGCAACGCTGGGAGCCGGGGCGAGGGACGCCCGAAGAGCGGCTGGAGCTGATCCGACGGTGCGCCGCCTACAAGGCGCGGATCGTGGCGGAGGATCCCACCGAGCAGGGCATTCGGGCGGTGCTCAACCTGGGCCACTCGATCGGCCACGCGCTCGAGACCGCCACCTCGTATCGGGCCTTCAGTCACGGTGAGGCGGTCGCGATCGGCCTGTTGCCGGCGCTGTGGCTGTCGACCCAGGTATGTGGCCTCGATCCGTCGGTAGAGCAGCAGGTGCGGGGGTTGCTCGAGTTGCATGAGCTGCCCACGGCGGCCCGGAACGTCGATCCCGACGCGGTGTTGGAGGCGATGCGCCGCGACAAGAAAGCGCGCGGCGGTCGAGTGCGGTTCGCGCTGCTCGAGAAGATCGGAAAACCCGTGTTCGGGGCTGACCCGGGGGACGACTTGATCGCGCAGGCGGTTGCCCGCGCGATCGTCACGTAGCCGGCCACTGACCTGTCACGCCTCGCGTGACAATCCCGTGACTGAGTTGGTGCAACCACGGGATTTCACGCGGTGATTTTGGCGGCTAGGTTCCTCCAGAACATGTCAACCTCCGCTGCCGTCCAGACGCCCTGAACCGCGTCGTACAGCTCCGCCCGGCGTACGGTGGTCGCGGATCGGTTCGCATCGCGGTGGTCGGCGCCGGCGAAAGCGGGCGGCGGGTGGCCGGCGACGTGATGGTCACCGCCGGTGCGGAACTGTCCGCGCTGTGTGATCGCTCGACTACCGGCGCTCACCCGCCTGTCGCCGCGGTTTCCGAACATCGCGCTGATCAGTGACTTCTCTCAGATACTCGAGGACCCGACGATCGAGGCGATCGTGATCGCCACCCCCGTTGCCACCCGCTATCGACTCGCCACTGCGAGCCTGGCCGCCGGAAAACATGTGTTTGTCGAGCACGCGCTGGCAGCGTCCGCTCGAGAGGCGGTCGACCTGGCCGAGTTCGGTGAGCGTCTCGGCCTGGTGGTGATGCCCGGCCATCCGGCCGTCTACGCCCCCTCGGTCGGTGTATGTCAGATCACTGGTCGAGTCGGGGGAGCTTGGTGAAGTGCTGTGTGTCTCGACCTGCCGGGCACGTCTGGGTGGGCACCGTCCCGGCGCCGGCGTCGTTTGGGATCTGGCGCCGTGTGAGCTCTCGAGGCTGCTGACCTGGATCGATGAGCCGCCGGCGGTCGTGTCCGCGACCGGCCGTGCCTGCGTCGTCCCCGGCACGGCGGACATCGTCTTTGCCACACTCGCGTATCCCTCGGGCCGGATCGCCCAGCTGGAGCTGTCCTGGCTCTCGCCCAGCAGCATTGGCCGGGCCACCCTGGTGGGCTCCGACAAGATGGTCGTCTGTGACGACACTGCTGACGGGTGCGTGCGGGTATTCGAAACCGGGGTTGAAGTGGCGGAATCCGGCGATCCGGGCGCACTGCGGGTGAATGTCGGCAGCGGGCACATTCTGACGCCGCGGATCGAGAGCGCTGAACCGGGCGCTCTCCAGATGAGCGACTTCATCTCCTCGATCGCACATGGAACTCCGCCGCGCTCCAACACGCGTGTGGGGGTCGAAGTGGTGCGGCTGATCGAGGAAGTCGAGCGGCACCTCACGGCCGGGGCGGCGTGACGACCGCCGGCATCTAGCTACGGTCTCGCAGATGTGCCGACGTCTCTGTCGCGCTGGCGAGCGCATTCATCATGCTCACGTTGTTTGTGCAAACCGGCGTCGTTTCTGGCATCGATCGTCGTGCTGGACCGCCATCTCGACCTGCTGGGGGGCACCAACTGGTCGTGGCTGGCGGTTCTCGCAGACCCCTTCGTGACAGCCGCCCTGTTCGCCGCCGGCTTCCTGGTGCTGCGGCGGCGATCACAGACGCAGCAGGCCTGGGCGTGGGTGGCTGGCCTTGGTGATCGGTCTGATCGTGGAGGTCGCGTTCAAGGCCTGGGTCGATCAGATCCCGTTTGCGCCGGCCGAGCGGATCTTCGACCTGGTTGTCCCTGACCAACACCTATCCCAGCGGTCACGCGATGCGTGCCGTGCTCCTGGCCGGATTGGCGACCGCGGTGATGCCACGATACGCGTGGGTGTGGGCGTCGTATGCGGCCTTTGTGGTCGTCTGGGTGGTGGTGAGCGGCATGCACCTGGTGTCCGATGCCGCCGGAGGTGCGCTGCTCGGCGCGACTCTGGTGACGGCGGTGAACTGTCACCGGACTCGGGCTCTTGGTCGCGCTCGCGGTGCCGGTGTCGTAGACTGACGCGGTGAGTTCTCTGGCCCCAGCGCGGCCGCGCGGTCGCCTCTTTGCCCGTTTCCACTGCAGCCGCAGTGGGCATCAGTGGGAGCGCCAGATACTCGACTCTGGCGCCGAGGCGCGGTGGGTATGCGCGACCTGCGGCAAGCTGGGAGATGAGATTCCCGTACTAACACCCGAGCAAGAGGTGG
Source organism: uncultured Actinomycetes bacterium (assembly GCA_963729195.1). Classification (GTDB taxonomy): domain Bacteria; phylum Actinomycetota; class Thermoleophilia; order Gaiellales; family JAICJC01; genus CAVPTL01. The sequence continues at coordinate 465,806 of CAVSNF010000024.1, read as the reverse complement.
TGGAGATGAGCGAGACTTCAGAGACGTCCACCCCCGTGGACGAGACGGTGGACGCGGAGCCCAACGCGTCAGAGACGGCCGAGCAGCCTGATCCTGACGTGGTCTCGGCGGAAGCCTCCGACGAGGAGTCGGCATCCTCGCGGCTTCGCCCCGCCATCACGATCGTTGCGGTCGCCGCGGTGTCGGCGATCGTGATCGGCGGCACCGTGCTGGCGTTCCGGCGTCGCCGGCGATAGCCCGCTTCACTCCCGTTCTGAACACCCGGTAGGCTCTCCGCATGCGGGTAATGGTGCTGAACGGGGTCAATCTCAACATGCTCGGAAAGCGGGATCCGGCGCAGTACGGAAGCGTCGGCCTGTCCGAACTCGAGACCATGATCTACTCATGGGGCTCAGAACTGGGCCTGACCGTGCGCTGCTCGCAGTCCAACTTCGAAGGGGATTACGTCGACATGATCCACACCGCCTGTGAGGACACCGACGGGCTGATCGTGAATCCGGGTGCGTGGACGCACTACAGCTACGCCATCCGTGACGCGCTGGAGATCTACACCGGCCCGGTGGTCGAGGTGCACCTGTCGGCGATCGAAACCCGTGAGCCGTGGCGGCGCCACTCCGTGATCGCCGACGTGGTCTCACACCGGATCAGCGGGCGCGGCGCCGACGGCTACCACGAGGCGCTCGAGTACCTCAACCGGAGTGGGCAATGAGCGGGCCCGGCTACCTCCAAAGGCTGGAGGGCGTGCGTGCCGCACTCCAGTCCGAGAGCATCGATGCGCTGCTGGTGACCGACCTCGTGAACGTGCGCTACCTGACCGGCTACGACGGATCCAACGGGCTGGTGGTGGTGCACGGCGGGGGAGCCACCTTCATGACCGACTTCCGCTACGTGACCGCCGCAGAGCCGATCGCCGAGATCATGGATGTGCGCATGTTGGAGGGCGACACCAGTCGCTTCCTGGGTGAGCACCTGGGCGACATCGCGCCGGGTGCCAACCGCATCGGCGTCGAGGCCGCACACCTGTCGGTGGCCACCCACAGCAAACTGGAGGCGGCGTTCGGCACCGAACGCGAGCTGGTGTCGACCACCGACGTGGTCGAGACGCTGCGGCTGGTCAAGGACGCCTATGAGCTGGACGCGATCCGCCGGTCGGCGGCCTTGATCGCACCGGTGTACGAGGCCATCGCCGCCGAGGGATTGGGCGGGAAGCGCGAGGCGGATGTGGCCTGGCGGGTGCGCGAACTGTTCCGCGAGCAGGGCGCCGACGACCTGGCGTTCGACACCATCGTGGCCTCGCACGAGCGTGGCGCGATGCCACATGCGACTCCCGGCGAGTCGACGATCTCCTCCGGCACGCTGGTCACGATCGATCTCGGCTGCTACCTCAACGGCTATGCGTCCGACTGCACCCGCACCTTCGCCGTGGGCGAGCCCGATGCCGATCTGTCCGAGATCTACGCCATCTGCCTGGAGGCGCAGCTGACCGCGCTGGCGGCAATCGCGCCGGGCATGGGTGGCCGAGAGGTGGATGCAATGGCGCGTGAGGTGATCACCGCCGCCGGCCACGGCGACCACTTCGGCCACGGCCTCGGCCACGGGGTGGGGTTGGCGATTCACGAAGGCCCCCGGCTTTCAACCGCGTCCCACGCAACCCTCGAGGCGGGCATGGTCGTCACAGTCGAGCCGGGTATCTATCTCCCCGGACGCGGTGGCGTGCGGATCGAGGATCTCGTGATCGTGACCGACACCGGCAGCGAGCGACTGACCGCATACCCCAAGGAGCTCCAGCGGGTTGCCTAGACAGTGGGGCTTACTACACTCAACTCATGATTTCCACGAATGAATTCAAGAACGGGATGCATATCTCACTCGATGGGATCGTCTACCGGATCGTCGAGTTTCAGCACGTCAAACCCGGCAAAGGCGGAGCGTTCGTGCGTACCAAGCTGAAAGCGCTCAACTCTGGGAGCGTCGTGGACAAGACGTTTCGGGCGGGCGAGAAGATGCCGCGGGTACGTACCGAGACGACCAACGTCTCCTATCTCTACAACGACGGCACTGATGTGGTGCTGATGGACTCCGAGACGTTTGAGCAGATCAACTTGCCGCTCGACACGCTGACCGAAGAGCTGCGATTCATGCGTGAGAACGACACCGTGCAGCTGCTCCTGGTCGACGGCAAGCCCACCGCCGTGCAGTTGCCGGCGTCGGTCGAGCTGCAGGTGGTGGCGACCGAACCGGGGGTCAAGGGCGACACCGTCTCCAACGTCACCAAGCCGGCCACACTCGAAACCGGCGCGATCGTGCAGGTACCGCTGTTCGTCGAGCAGGGCGAGCGGATCAAGGTCGACACGCGCGAGGCGCGGTACATTTCGCGCGCGTGACCAGGCTGGTAGACACCACCGTTCGGTTGCTGTCCCAGCAGCCCCTGGCAGGCACGATCTCGACCGCCGCGGTGCTGGACGTGGCCGAGATCCTGGACGCGGCCGGGTTCGAGGCGCTCGAGGTGACCGGCGGCGGGTGTTTCGACGCGGCGGTCAAGCGGGGCACGGAGAGCCCCTGGGAGCGGGTGCGCGCGCTCAAGGCGCGGTGCACCAAAACGCCGCTTCAGATGGCCTTGAGGGGCCGGTTCCTGGTTGGCTCCAGGCCGGTCTCCGATGACCTCACACGCCGGTTCATCCTGTGCGCCGCCGAGAGCGGCATCGACATTTTCCGGCTGCACGATCCGCTCAACGACGTCGAGAACCTGACGGCGGCTGCGACCGCGGTACGTGAGGCGGGCGGGCGGCTGTATGCCGGGCTTGCCTTCTCGGGCGAGATGGCCAACCTCGATCGGGTACTCGACAAGGCCAAGCGGCTGGCGGATCTGGGCGCAGATCACGTGCTTCTGCACGACCCCGCCGGGGCGCTCGATCCGGGCACCTGTGGCCGGGTGGTGGCCCGGCTGGCCGAGCATGCGGGGGTACCGGTGGGGCTCTATTGCCAGGGCGAGAGTGCGCTGGCGATGGCGATCGAAGCCGCCAGGGACGGCGCCACCCCGGTGGCGGTGGCGGCCTATCCGGTGGCCAACTCGCTCAACCGCGTGCCGGGTGAGGTGCTGTGCGAGGCGCTGACGGGACTCGAGCTCGATCACGGGTTGGATACCGAGCGCCTGTGGGACGCCTCGCAGTTCATCGACCAGCATGTGAACGCACAGATGCCGGCGGCATCGATCTCGCCGCGGATCACGTTGCGTGCGGCCCGCAATCGCCTGCCGGTGGGGCTCGTGGCCGACCTCGACACTCGCCTGCGCCGGGCGATGGCCACCGACCGGCTGGACGAGGTGCTGGACGAGCTGAAGGTGGTGCGCGAGGACTGTGGGCGGCCGCCGCTGGCCCAGCCGATCGGCGGGATCATGGCCGGTCAGGCGCTTCGCCACGTGCTCTCTGCCCGGCGCTGGGCGGAGGCCTCGGACGAGATGAAGAGCTACCTCTCGGGAGCCTACGGCACCCCTCCGCTGGAGATCTCGAGTGACGCCCGGGCACATGCCGGTGCACCCACCGCCGAACCCGACATCGACATGGAGGAGCTGCGCGAGTCGGTCGGCGCGGCCAGTGAAGAGGATCTGCTGCTGTTGGCGTTGTTCGGCGACGACGCCGAGCGGCTGCTGGCCACGCTGCGCGGTCGCGGCGAGCGTGAGGCCGATCGCGACGGCGCTCTCGAGCCGGCCCAATCAGAGCGCATCCGCGAGCTGATCCGGCTGGTTGAGGACTCCGATGTGGGTGAGCTGACGATCGAAGACGGGGCGGTGCGGATCACCGTGCGAAAGCAGGAGGACCGGCCGCTGCCGGCCGCCGCGCCGGTGGGTGCGGATGCGCCTGCGGCCGAGCCGGCGGTGAGCGAAGCATTCAAGATCGAGTCCCCCATGGTCGGCACCTTCTATCGATCACCTTCGCCGGACCAGCCGGCGTTCGTGTCCGAGGGCGACACCGTCTCGGTCGGCCAGACGCTGTGCATCCTGGAGGCGATGAAGCTCTTCAATGAGCTGAAGTCCGATCACGGCGGAGTGATCCGCCGGATTCTGGTGGCAAATGGCGAGCCGGTCGAGTTCGGCCAGCCGTTGTTCGAGCTCGAGCCGGTGTGATGCTTGCGCGCGTGCTGATCGCCAATCGCGGCGAGGCGGCGGTGCGTTTGGTGCGAGCCTGCCACGACGTGGGCGCCGAGGCGGTCGCCGTGTACTCGACCGCCGACCGGGAGGGTTTGTGGGTGCGCCTCGCCGATCGGGCGGTGTGCGTGGGGCCGCATGCTCCTGCCGACTCGTATCTCAACGTGCCCAACCTGATCGCCGCGGCCGAGACGACCGGCTGCGACAGCGTGCATCCCGGGTGGGGGTTTCTGGCCGAAAACTCCGGATTCGTGCGAGCCTGCACCGAGAACGATCTGAAGTTCGTCGGGCCATCGGCCGAGGCGATCGAGATGATGGGGGACAAGAGCGCCGCCAAATCGGCCATGCGCGCCGCCGGGGTGCCGTTGGTGCCGGGCTCGCTGGACCGTCTCACAGGGCCTGACGAGGCCGCTGCGCTGGCCGACGAGGTTGGCTATCCGGTGCTACTCAAGGCGGTTGCAGGCGGTGGCGGCCGGGGCATGCGGGTGGTCGAGTCGGAGGCGGGGCTGGCGGATGCCTACCGGCTGGCGTCGGCCGAAGCCGCTTCGGCGTTCGGCGACGGCGATATGTATCTCGAGAAGGCGATCGTCGATCCCCGTCACGTCGAGATGCAGGTGCTGGCCGATGGCACCGGCGGCGTGCTGGTGCTGGGCGAGCGCGACTGCTCGGTGCAACGTCGCCACCAGAAGCTGATCGAGGAGGGACCGTCGCCGGCGCTTGACCAGCCCACCCGCGAGGCGATGGCCGACGCCGCGCGGCTGGCGTGTATCGGCAGCGGGTATGAGAACGCCGGCACGGTCGAGTTTCTGCTCGACGCCGAGGGCAGGTTTTCGTTCATCGAGATGAACACCCGGCTGCAGGTCGAGCACCCGGTATCGGAGCTTCTGACCGGTGTCGATCTGGCCGTCGAGCAGCTGCGCATCGCCGCCGGCGAGCCGCTGCCGGCCACCGGGCTGGCCGAACTGCGCGGCCATGCGATCGAGTTTCGCATCAACTGTGAGGATCCCCGCCACGACTTTCGTCCCGCGGCCGGCACCGTCACCCGGTTTCGGCCCCCGCTGGGCCCGGGAGTGCGGCTGGATACCCACGCCTACGAGGGCTACAAGGTGCCACCGTTCTATGACTCGCTGCTGGCCAAGCTGATCGTGTGGGGTGCAGATCGGGAGCAGGCGATCGCACGTTCACAGAGGGCGCTGGCCGAGTTCGAGATCGAGGGCGTGCGCACCACCAGAGAGCTGTTCCAAGACATCCTGGCCGAGCCCGAGTTCCGTTCGGGGCGGTACACCACCGCCTACCTGGAGCGGCGTCGCGAGTTTCTGCCGGCGCTCTTCGCCGAGGCGGCCGCATGATCAAGATCGGTGCCGCACAGGTGGCCGACGAGGCGATCGATTCGATCGTGCGCGGCGCGGTCGGCCAGGTGCCCGGGGCGCGGCTGGAGTCGCCGGGACGCGTCTCGCGGGTGCTCCCCGGCAGGCGCGGGCCGGTCGAGTGGTCGGTGACCGGTGGCGCTGCCACGCTGACGGTCGAGGTCGTGGCCGGATACGGCGTCGTGCTGCCCGATGTCGGAGCTGCGGTGCGCGGCGCGATCGCCGGCGCCGTCACCGGCATGACCGGCTTGCCGGTGCGGTCGGTGGACGTGACTGTCACCGGCATCGACCGCGACGGGGAGCCCCGCCGATGACCGCCAGCCGCCGGTCACAGCGTCGTGCCTGCGCCTTCCTGCTGTACCAGCGGGACCTGACCGGCTCGGATTTCGATGCCCTGTATGACGCCTATCAGCGGGACAACGGCGATCCCGCGACAGACTTCATCAAGGCGCACGTGGAAGGCACGTGGGGCGATCGCGAGCGGCTCGACCGGTCGATCGATGCCGCCGCCGACAGCTGGAGTACCGAGCGGATGGCGGTGCTGGAGCGAAACATCTTGCGACTGGCGGTGTGGGAGCTCTCCACCGGGGAGGTGCCGGCGGCTGTCGCCATCGACGAGGCGGTCGCTCTGGCCAAGCGCTACGCCTCCCCCGAGGCCGGGGTGCTGGTAAACGGCGTGCTGGGAAGGATCGCACGAGAACAGGGGGTGGGAACGTGACCGACCAAAGCATCGACGAGCTGCGCCGCATCTCCGCTGAGCTTGACCGGCTGAATGAGCGGCTGGCGGCCGGTGGGCTGGAGGCGGCCGACGCCACCGAGCTGTTGGAGCAGATCACTGCGCTGGCCCAAGAGGCCGCCACCGCGATCGAACGGCGGGCAGAGACGCTCGATGATTGAGGAGTACCTGGAGTCGCTCGAGCTGTCGGGGTTGCCCGAGCTCGACCGAGCCATGCACTACGCCCTCCACGGCGGCAAACGCGTGCGTGCGAGGCTGTGCCTGGCGGCCACTCGAGCCGCCGGAGGCAGCCCCGACCTGGCGCTTCCCGCGGCCGCGGCACTGGAGCTGATCCAGGCCTTTTCGTTGGTGCATGACGACCTGCCCGCGCTGGACAACGACGACCAGCGGCGGGGACGCCCTACCGCTCATGTCGAGTTCGGCGAGGGCGTGGCGGTGCTGATCGGCGATGGCCTGCTGAACGCCGCCTTCGGGCTGGTCGGCAGCCTGCAGGTGAGCGCGGAGCGGCGTGCCGCGGTCACCTCCGAGCTGGCAGCCGGGGTGGCGGGGATGGTGGACGGGCAGTATCTGGACATCACCTCGACCCCGGCCGACCTCGACCAGCTGGGGCGGCTTCACCGGCTCAAGACCGGCGCGCTGATCTCGGCTGCGGTCGGGTGCGGGCTGCACGTGGCCGGGCTGGCCGCCGAGCGTCAGGAGCCGTATCGGCGGTTCGCCGCCGAGCTCGGTCTGATCTTCCAGATCGTGGATGATGTGCTGGATGCCGACTCGGCCGGTAGCGAGCCGAGCTACGTCAAGCTGGTGGGGGTCGACCGAGCACGAGTGCTGGCCGCCGAGGCCGACGTCCGCGCCCGCGCCCACCTGGCCGAGGCCGGCGGCGACACCGGCGAGCTGGAACAGTTGGCCGACGTGATCTTGTACCGAACCGCGTAGTCGACCGGGGCCGGCCGAGCATCGCCAACCCTCGCACCCGTCTCGATGAAGCCCTGGTGGAGCGGGGCTTGGTCGACAGTCGCAGCCGCGCCCGCGGCCTGATCATGGCCGGCCGGGTGACGCTGGACGGCACCGTTGTCACCAAGGCCGGCGCCCCGACCACGGCCGCCTCTGTGCTCGAGCTGATCGAGCCGCCGCGCTACGTCTCCCGCGGCGGCGAGAAGCTCGAAACCGGTCTCACCAGGTTCGGGATCGACGTGCGGGGCGAGTTGTGTGTGGACGTGGGCGCGTCGACCGGTGGCTTTACCGACTGCCTGCTTGCGCATGGGGCCGCCCGGGTGGCGGCGGTCGACGTCGGTCGAAACCAGCTGCACGAGCGGCTGGTTGCCGACCCCCGTGTGACGGTGATCGACCGTCTCAATGCCCGCTCGTTGACCGTGGACGACCTTCCGTTTCGGCCCACCTTCGCCACCGCCGACGTGTCGTTCATCTCGTTGCGGCTGGTGCTGCCGCCGGTATTCGGTGTGCTCGCGCCTGTGTGGCGGGCGGTGGTGCTGGTGAAGCCACAGTTCGAAGCAGGTCGCGATCAGGTGCGTAAAGGAGTGGTGCGCGACCCCGAGGTGCACCGCCAGGTTTTGCGCGACATGTGCGGTTTTGTCACCGAGTTGGGCGTCACCGTCCTTGGGATATGCGATTCTTGTGTGCGGGGGCCGGCGGGGAACCGTGAGTATCTGCTCGCCCTGTGCTCCCCCGGACACGCGAACCCCCAGGAGTCCACCACCGATGTCGAGTCCCAGATCGCAGATGCCGTCCTCGGCCCAACCGGGTCAGGCGATCAGCACGGCCAGTCTCTTCACCCACGGGCGCCCTGAACGGATCGGCGATGCCGCCGAGCGGGTCGCGACGCTGGCGCGCCGCTTGGGCGTGGAGCTGGTCGACGCCGACCGGGCCGAGATGATCGTGGTGCTTGGCGGCGACGGCACCATGCTGCGAGCGCTGCAGACCGCGCTGCCGTTCCGGGCGGTCTGCCTGGGCGTCAACTTCGGTCGCGTCGGCTTCCTCACGTCGATCGACGCCGACCATCTCGAGCAGGGGCTGGAACGTGCCTTCGCCGGCGACTTCGAGGAGCTGCGACTGCCGACCATCGTCGGCGACGCCGGTCAGGGCACGGTCACCGGCATCAATGACATCGTCCTCACCAGCGGGTTGCTCGGCCGCATGGCCCTGGTGGAGTGGTGCGTCGACGGCCAGTCGCTGGGGGAGCTGGGCTGCGACGGTGTGATCGTCGCCACCTCCACCGGCTCGACTGCCTACAACCTGTCGGCGGGCGGCCCGGTGTTGGCCTGGGGGCTGGACGGCTTCGTGGTGTCGTTTGTCTCGCCACACTCTCTGCATGCCCGATCGATGGTGCTGGGGCGGCCTCATCGGGTGGAGCTGCACAACCGCTCGGTGGACGTGCCGGTGCAGGTGATCGTGGACGGCCACATCGCCGGTGAGGTCGCTCCCGGCGGGCGATTCGCGGTCACCATGGGAGATGCGTTCGCCAGGTTGGGACGGTTGTCGGACACGTCCTTCTTCAGCCGCTACCGACAGACGTTCTCGGGCTGACCATGCTGCTACGCCTGGTGATCCAAAACCTCGCCCTGATCGAGCACGCCGAGCTCGAACCCGCCTCTGGGCTGTCGGTGTTCACCGGTGAGACGGGGGCGGGCAAGACCATGCTGGCGCAGGCGATCGGCCTGCTGGCGGGAGGCCAGCCCGGTTCGGCTCCGGTGGGGCCGCATGCCGAGGAGGCCTACGTGGAGGCGGAGTTCGCGCTGCCGGCGGGACTGCTGGACGACCCCGCGCTGGAAGCGGTGGCCGGTCTTCGGCCCGAGGGCGAGGACACGCTGGTGGTCGCACGCCGGGTGTTTGCATCCGGCCGGACGCGCGCGCTGGTGTGGGGGCGAAGCTGTGCCAGGACCGACCTCGAACTGCTGGGCGAGCGCCTGCTGGAGCTGTCTTCTCAGCACGAGGCCCAGCGGATCGCCAAGCCCGCGGTGCAGTTGGCGTTGCTGGACGGCCACGCCGGCAACGGCGAGCGGCTGAAGGTGATGGCGGCTGCCTGGAGTGATCTGCGGGCCGCCCGGGCTGCGCTGGCCGACGCCCGCGAACACGCAGAGGAAGCTGTCCGTCGCCGCGGCGAGCTCGAGTATCTGGTCGAACGGGTGGACGCGGCCGGTGTGGCACCGGGGGAGCGCGAACAGATCACCGTCGAGCGCGAGCGGCTGCGGCATCTCGACGAGCTGGCTGCTGCGATCACCGGAGCGATCGAGCTGCTGTCGCCGGACGAGGGTGACGGCGCCGAGACGGTGATCGCCCGCGCTTCGCAGATGGTGGCCGATGCAGAGCGATTCGAGCCGAGCCTCGCGGCGGTCTCGGCCGAGCTGCGCGACGCGGGTGTGCGATTGCAGGAGGCCACCGCGGAGCTGCGCGGCCACACCGCCGATCTCGAGGACGACCCGGGCCGGCTCGAGACGATTGAGCAGCGGCTGGAGCTGTTCGCAGAGCTCGAGCGCCGCTTCGGCGGGTCGCTGGATCAGGTGCTGACGCTTGCGTCCGAGGCCCGTGAGACGCTCGAGCTGCTCAACCAGTCGGGAGACGCGATGGCCCAGCTCGAGGCCGCCGAGCGCGCCACTCAAGAACGGGCCGAGGCGACCGCCGCCAAGCTGCACGCCGCCCGGGTCAAGGCTGCCAAGGGATTCGCCCGGGCGGTGGAGCAGGAGCTGTCCGACCTGGGGATGGACGGGGCTCGGCTGATGGTCGAGCTGACCGAAGCTCCACTGGGCGCGCGCGGGGTGGATCGCTGTGAGCTTCTGCTGGCCGCCAACACCGGCCTCGAACCCGCTCCGCTGGCAAGCACCGCGTCGGGCGGTGAGCTGTCCCGGATTGCGCTGGCGATCCGGGTGGCGGCACGCGCTCACGGCGGCCCCGAGACGCTCGTGCTGGATGAGGTCGACGCCGGCGTCGGCGGGCTTACTGCCCGGGCGGTGGGGGAGAAGCTGCAGAAGCTGGCCGAGCACGCGCAGGTGATATCGATCACCCATCTCCCGCAGATCGCGAGCCTGGCCGATGCCCACTTCCGCGTCGAGAAGCTCGCCGGTGATCCCACCCAGACCACCGTTCAGCTGCTGGTTGGCGATGCCCTCACCGACGAGCTGGCACGCATGCTGGGAGGCGATGACGATGATCAAACCGTCCGCCGGCACGCCGAGGCGTTGCGTAAAAGCCCGCAACGTGCGTGAAAGCACCCGCGACGGAGGCCGTGTCAGGACGGTGACGTCACGTTGCTCACGTATGATTCATATCCCGTAACCGGTCACACGTTGAAAGGCGGGGGTTTTGGACAGGCAGGTCAAGTACGTATTTGTGACCGGTGGCGTTGTGTCGTCGCTGGGCAAGGGCATCACCGCCGCATCGCTCGGGCGTCTCTTGAAGTCGCGCGGGCTGAAGGTGGCGCTGCAGAAGCTCGATCCCTACATCAACGTCGACCCGGGCACCATGAGCCCGTTTCAGCACGGCGAGGTGTTCGTCACCGAGGATGGCGCCGAGACCGATCTCGACCTGGGCCACTACGAGCGGTTCGTGGATGAGTTCCTGTCACGGAACTCCAACCACACCACCGGATCGATCTACAACACGATCATCCGCAAGGAGCGCAAGGGCGAGTACCTGGGTTCGACCGTCCAGGTGATCCCCCACGTCACCGACGAGATCAAATCGAGGGTGCAGCGGGTGGCCAGCTCCGGCGACGTGGACGTGGTCATCACCGAGATCGGCGGCACCGTCGGCGACATCGAGAGCCTGCCCTTCCTGGAGGCGATCCGCCAGTTCCGAAACCAGATCGGTCGCGACAATGTGATGTACATTCACTGCACCCTGGTGCCGTACATCGAGGTGGCCGGTGAGCTCAAGACCAAGCCCACCCAGCACTCGGTGCAGGAGTTGCGCCGCATCGGTATTGCCCCCGACGTGATCGTGTGCCGTTCCAAGCATCCGCTGGACAGTGACATCCGCGAGAAGATCGCATTGTTTGCCGACGTCTCGGTGGATGCCGTGATCTCGGCGCCGGACGCCGACAACATCTACTACATCCCGCCGATGATGCAGGAGGAGGGACTCGACCGGCTGGTGTGCGACCGGTTGGGCCTGGTCACCGGACCGCCCGACATGCGCGAGTGGGAGGCGATGGTGGACCGCGTGCGATCGGCCACCGGCGTTGTCAGGATCGCTCTGGTGGGCAAGTACGTGCAGCTGCAGGACGCCTACCTGTCCGTGGTGGAGGCGCTGAACCACTCCGCGATCCACCACGGTGCCAAGCTCGAGATCATCTGGGTGGACGCCGAGACGCTCTCCTGGGACGAGGCGGAGCGGCGCCTGTCGCAGGCTGACGGCATCCTGATACCGGGTGGATTTGGCATTCGCGGGATCGAGGGCAAGATCGCAGCCGTGCGGTTCGCGCGCGAGAACCTGGTGCCGTTCCTGGGCGTGTGTCTGGGGATGCAGGTGGCGGTGGTCGAGTTTGCCCGCCACGTGGTCGGTCTGGAGGGCGCCAACTCGAGCGAGTTCGACCCTGAGACGCCGTATCCGGTGATCGATCTGCTGCCCGAGCAGAAGGAAATTGAGGACATGGGCGGCACCATGCGATTGGGCTCTGACCCGGTCAAGGTGGTCGCCGGCACCCGCGCCTATGAGGCCTACGGGGAGCCGGTGGTGTACGAGCGCCACCGCCACCGCTACGAGGTCAATAACACGCTGCGTCCGCGGCTGGTGTCGAAGGGCTTGATCATCGCGGGCACGTCGCCGGACGAGCGGTTGGTGGAGATCATCGAGCTGCCCGAGCATCCGTGGTTCTGTGCGAGCCAGTATCACCCTGAGTTCAAGTCTCGGCCGAACCGCCCACAGCCACTGTTTCGCGACTTCGTCGGTGCCGCGGTTGCCCGCCACGCCGACGAGGAAGAGACGGCTGATCGGCTGTCCGAGAGCAAGACGGCAAGTTCCTAGCCAGGTGACCGCCGAGGAGACCTGGGAGGCATTCGCAGAGCGCGTCCGCGAGTTGGGCGAGCTGGGCGGCGTGATGGCGCTTCTGTCGTGGGATCGCCAGACGACCATGCCGCCTCGTGGGTTGGAGGCCCGGGCGCGGGCGAGTTCAACGGTGGCGGTTCTGCGGCACCGGCGGATGATCGATCCTGAGCTGGGAGAGCTGTTGGATGCCGCCGCTGCCCAGCCGTTGGATCCCCACCAGGCGGCTGTGGTGAGGCTGATGCGACGTGATCGCGACCGGTCGCTGCGGCTGCCCGACGACCTCGTACGCCGGATCGGGTTGACGGCGACTCGCAGCAACGCGGTGTGGGAGCAGGCGCGGGAGCAGCGCGACTTCTCGCTCTTTCAGCCGTACCTGGAGGAGATGGTCTCGCTCAAGCGCGAGCAGGCTGACCTGCTCGGCCACGACGGCGAGCGCTACGACGCGTTGCTGGAGGACTACGAGCCGGGTATGCGCACCGCCGAGGTCGAGCCGATGTTCGCCTCACTCACCGGCGAGCTTTCCGAGCTCTTGGGGCAGATCCAGGAGGCCGGCCCGCTGCCGCCCCCGCCGTTTGCCGGAAGGACGTTTCCCGACGAGGCGCAGATGCGCTTCAGCATGCGGCTGCTACCCGAGCTGGGATACGACATGGAGGCGGGGCGGCTGGATCTTTCTGTTCACCCGTTCACGAACGCGATTTCCCGCGGTGATGTCCGCATCACGACCCGGATGTATGCCGACGACCCGTTCCCCTCGGTGATGGGCACGATCCACGAGGCCGGGCACGGCCTGTACGAGCAGGGGATGGATCCCGCCTACGAGGACCTGCCCGTGGGGTCGCCCCCGTCGCTGGGCCTGCACGAGTCGCAGTCGCGGCTGTGGGAGAACGTGGTCGGGCGCAGTCGGGGTTTCTGGCAGCACTACACCCCGCTGATCTGTGAGGTCATCGGTGCGCCGCTGGCCGGCACCTCCCCCGAGGACGTCTACCGCCACGTCAACACCGTGCAGGCCTCGCTGATCCGGGTGGACGCGGACGAGGTCACCTACAACCTGCACGTGCTGATCCGGTTCGAGCTGGAGCTGGCGCTGATGCGCGAAGAGCTCGAGGTCGCCGATCTGCCCGGCGCGTGGAACGACGCCTATCAGCGCCACCTCGGTATCCGCCCGCCGCATGACGGCGACGGGGTGCTCCAGGACACACATTGGTCGGGCGGCGCGTTTGGGTACTTTCCGACCTACACGCTGGGCACGATCTACTCGGCCATGCTGTGGGAACGTCTGCGGCGCGATCTGCCTGACGTCGACGGCCAGATCGCCGCCGGCGAGTTCGCGCCGCTGCTGGGCTGGCTGCGCGAGCACATCCATCACCCCGGGTCGCTGTACGAGGGTCCAGAGCTGATCGAGCGAGTCACCGGGAGAGGGCTCGATCACCGCCCGCTGATGCGCTACCTGTGGGCGAAGTTCGGCCCGCTGTACGGACTGGCACCGGCGTGACGGCAGTGCTCGACCTGTTCCTCGAACTGGCGGAGATCTCCAGCCCGCCCGGCGAGGAACGGGCCGTGGCCGACGCGGTCACCGCCCGCCTGGCCGCGATCGGGGTGGAGGTGGACGAGGACGCCGCCGGGGCGGCGATCGGCTCCCAGATCGGGAATCTGTACGCCCGGCTGGCGCCCACCCTCGACACCGGCACGCCGATCTTCTTGAACGCCCATCTCGACACCGTGCCTGCCACCGCCCCGATCCGGCCCGAGGTGCGAAACGGCGTGGTGGTCAACGCCGAGGACACGATCCTGGGGGCAGATAACAAGGCGGCGGTGGCCGCCATGGTCGCGGCCGTCGAGCAGATCGTGGCCGACGGCATCGACCATGCGGGGATCGAGTTGGTGCTGACGCCGATGGAGGAGGTCGGCCTGCGCGGCGCCAAGCAGTTCGACGTCGCCCGCCTGCAAGCCGTATTCGGGTACTGCTACGACCACGCCGCTCCGATCGGCAACATCGTCGTCGCTGCTCCCACACAGCGCACGCTGCGCCTGCTCTTCCGGGGCCGTGCGGCCCATTCGGGCATCGCCCCGGAGCAGGGGCGAAGTGCCATTGCCGCCGCGGCACGGGCCGTTGCGGACATGCGACTGGGCCGGATCGATGCGGAGACGACTGCCAACGTGGGACTGATTCGAGGCGGAATTGCCGGGAACATCATCCCCCCCGAGTGCACGGTGATGGCTGAGGCCCGCAGCCGCGATCCCGAGCGGGTTGCGGCGGTGGCCCGGGAGATGCTGGACGTCGCCACGCACGCGGCGAACTTGTACGAGTGTCAGCTCGAATCGACCATCACCTCCGAGTACGAGGGCTATCGGTTCTCGCGGTCCCACCCCGCCGTGCGCATGGCCACGGCGGCGCTGGCGGCGCGTGGTCACACACCGGCGTCGCTCGAATCGGGCGGCGGGTCGGATGCCAACGTCTTCAATGCCGCCGGGATGCCGTGCGTCAACCTGTGTAACGGCATGGCTGAGATCCATACCGCGTCGGAGCACATCGCGGTGTCCGACCTCGAGGCCATGACAGCGGTTACGCTGGAGTTGATCACCCAAGCGAGATCGCTCGAGAATCCTCAGCCGCGCTGACCGGAGGGCACGTTCATGAATATCGGAGTTGCGAAAGAGATCAAGCCGGACGAGTACCGGGTCGCGCTGACCACGGCCGGCGTCGTCGAGCTGGTTAGCCACGGCCACCGCGTGCTGATCGAGCAGGGTGCCGGCGAAGGAAGCTCGATGAGCGACGACGACTATCGCGCCGCCGGCGCCACCGTCGTGTCGGTGGACGAGGTGTGGGCGGACTCCGACATGGTGTTGAAGGTGAAGGAGCCGCTCGACGGCGAATGGCAGCGGCTTCAGCCCGGCAAGATCCTGTTCACCTACCTGCATCTGGCTGCGGCCGCCGAGCTGACGCGTGGCCTGGCGGGAACGGGAGCGACCTGCATTGCCTATGAGACGGTGGAGACGCCTGACCGGCGGCTGCCGCTGCTGGCGCCGATGAGTGAGGTGGCGGGACGGCTGTCGGCCCAGGTGGGCGCCTACTACCTGATGAAGCCGTTCGGGGGCAGGGGACGGTTGATGGGTGGTGTGCCCGGTGTGCTCCCGGCCAAGGTGCTGGTGCTGGGCGGTGGCATCGTCGGCTACAACGCCGCGCTGATCGCCCAGGGGATGCAGGCGGACGTGACCGTGTTTGAGCGCTCGGTCGACCGCATGCGGGAACTTGACGTGAGTCTCGGGCGCACCGTGCTGCTGCAGATGTCCAACCGGCACGGCATCGAGGCCGCCCTGCCGGAGGCCGACCTGGTAATCGGTGGTGTGCTGATCCACGGCGCCAAGGCTCCCCACCTGGTGAGTCGCGAGATGCTTTCGGCGATGAAGCCCGGGTCGGTGCTGGTGGATGTCGCAATCGATCAGGGCGGCTGTTTTGAGACGTCGCGTCCGACCACCCACTCGGATCCGATCTATGTGGTCGATGACGTGGTGCACTACTGCGTGGCAAACATGCCCGGGGCGGTGCCGATCACCTCCACCTGGGGACTCACCAACGTCACCTTGCCGTACGTGGAGGCAATCGCAAACAAGGGGTTGGAGCGCGCGCTGGCCGACGATTCGGCGCTTCGCCTGGGGGTGAACGTGGCCGCCGGTGCGATCACCTGTGAACCCGTGGCAGAGGCCGTGGGGCTGCCCTACACGCCGCTCGACCAGGCCGTCGCGATCTGATCACAGTGGCTCGCAGGACATCGCCTGGGAGTGCCGAACCTCCCCGGTATGAGTTCGTATGACGCGACGCTTCAAGACTTTCTGACCCACCTGCAGCTCGAGCGAGGGGCATCGCCACACACGGTCGAGGCGTATCGCCGTGACCTGATCGACCTTGGCGATTTCACCGAGCATGCCGATCCCGACAAGCTGCAGGTTTCGGTACTGGACGACTATGCGGTGGCCCTGTCGGATCGCGGCCTCTCTCCGGCGACGGTTCGCCGGCGGCTGGCGGCGGTGCGGGCATTTCTCAAGCATCGTGCGCGGGAGGGGGCGCGGGCCGATGCCGGCCGCAGCGTCACCTTGCCGCGACTCGGTCGACGTCTGCCCGAACCGCTGACCAAGGCCGAGGCCGAGGCGATCGTGACCCGCCCCGACGGCAGCCCTCGGGGACTGCGCGATCGGGCGATGCTGGAGCTCCTGTACGGCGCCGGTCTGCGTGTTTCCGAGCTGGTGTCGCTGCGCGTCTCCGACGTTGATCTGGGTGAGGGCATGGTGCGATGCATGGGCAAGGGCGCCAAGCAGCGGGTGGTGCCGATGGGCAAGAGCGCGACCGAGGCCGCCCGCCTGTACCTTCAGCGTGGCCGGCCGTACCTGGGGCGACTGCAGCGCGGCGACGTCCTGTTTCTCAATCACCGTGGACAGGGCATCACCCGCCAGGCGGTGTTCCAGCTGGTGCGCGACCACGCCCGAGCGGCCGGGGTGACCAAGGAAGTCACCCCGCATACGCTGCGACACTCGTTTGCGACCCATCTGATCGAGGGCGGCTGCGATCTGCGAAGTGTCCAGGAGATGCTCGGGCATGCCAGCATCGAGACCACCCAGGTGTATACGCACGTCTCCGCCGACCACGTGCGCAAGGCGTACTTCAAGGCGCATCCGCGGGCGTAAGCCCGATGGCGGTGGAGCTCCGATCGCTCGAGCGTGAACACCTCGCGCGGATCGTTGCATGCCAGCAGGATGCCTTCTCGGACTACCCCGTGCCTGCGGCCCTGGATGAGGTCACGCTGTCGGTGTATCTGAGGGAGACAGGCGTCTCCATGGCCGGCTCGTGGGGCGCCTATGTGGACGGCGACCTGGTCGCGTTCTGCCTGGGAGCGGTGCGGGGATCGCACGGCAGCATCAGGGGCGAGGGCACCGCGGTCTCGCACCGGCGCCAGGGCATCGGCAGCGCGGTGCTCGAGCGGACACTCGCATCGCTACGGGATGCTGGCGCCGAAACGGTCGGGCTGGAGGTGCTGGAACAGAACTCCGGGGCGATCGAGCTCTACCGAAAGCACGGCTTTGAGCGTGCACCGCAGACTGGTGGGATGGAGCCTGCGCCGCCAATCGCTGCGCAAGTCGATCCGGGCGGAGGCGATCGCACCGGCCGAGGCGGTGCGGAGGCTGCGCGCCTGGGGGTGGCCGGACGCTCCCTGGCAGCTTCAGCCCGAGACGCTGATGCAACTGCCCGCCTATGCGCTGGGAGACGACAGCGTCGCTGTGGTCAAGGTCAGGGGCCGCAAACTGTGGATGTACGCGCTGGCAGTGGATCCCGCCGGCCGTCGCCAGGGACGGGCAACCGCCCTGGTACGCGCCCTGCCCGCAACCCGCATCAGCGTGCCGGCGCTGATGCCCGAAGAGTGGGACGCCGGCTCGGCGTTCCTCCGAGCGCTGGGAGGCCGCCTCGAACCCCTCACCCAATGGGAGATGAATAATTGGTGCCAGGCACCAATTATTCACACCAGGCGGTCGGGGTGAATAACGGTGCCAGGCACCGTTATTCACCTGCCATCATCTAGGCTCACTCTGTGGCCCGAGCATGTGTACTGGTGTTGGATGCGGTGGGTGCCGGCGACCTGCCCGATGCGGCGGAGTTTGGCACCGCGGGTTCGAGCACCCTGCAGCACGTCGCCGACGCGGTCGGCGGCCTGGAGCTGCCCACGCTGACCGCGCTTGGACTCGGCAACATCCTGCCCGTGCGGGGCTGTCCTCCCCGGCGGGATGCTCCGGCGGTGTACGGCCGCCTGACCGAGCGCAGCCTCGGGATGGACACCACCACCGGCCACTGGGAGATGATGGGAATCGTCACCGAACAGCCGTTTCCAACCTTCCCCGACGGCTTCCCGCCCGACCTGCTCGCGCGTTTTTCCGAGGCCACCGGCCGTGGCGTGATCGGGAACGAGGCCGCCTCCGGCACCGAGATCATCCAGCGGCTGGGAGAGCAGCATCAGCTAACCGGTGATTGGATCGTGTACACGTCGGCTGACTCGGTGTTCCAGATCGCCGCCCACGAGCAGACGGTGCCGGTCGAAGAGCTGTACGCCGCCTGCCGGATCGCCCGGGAGCTGCTGGTCGGCGAGCTCGCGGTCGCCCGGGTGATCGCGCGGCCGTTCGCCGGCGATCCCCGGCGACTACCAGCGCACCTCGGGGCGGCACGACTTCTCGCTGGCACCGTCCAGCCCGAACTGGCTGGATCACCTGCGCGGCGCCGGAGCGGCCGTGCACGGGGTGGGCAAAATCGCCGACATTTTCGCCGACACCGGCATCGATCAGTCGACGCCGACCAGCTCCAACGGCCAGGGCATGGCGGTCACCACGCGGCTGCTGCGAGAGGTGCCCGACGGCACCTTCATCTTCACCAACCTGGTCGAGACCGACATGCTGTGGGGGCACCGAAACGATCCTCGCGGGTTCGCCGATGCGCTGGAGGACATCGACGCTGCGCTGCCCGATCTGATGGCGGCGATGCACCACGGCGATCTGCTGATCCTGACCTCCGATCACGGCTGTGATCCGACCACGCCCGTCGACCGACCACTCGCGCGAGCACGGCCTGCTGCTGGCGCACGTCCCCGGCGCGCCGATGCTGGGCCGCCGCCACGACGGTGACACCTTCGCCGACGTGGGAGCGACGGTGGCCCGGGTGCTGACCGGGCGCGGGGACGATCGGCTGCCCGGGCGATCGGTTGTCTGAGCCCGATCCGATCGCGGTGCACGCGCTGGAGCGAAAGCGCGACGGCCGTGAGCTGACCGCGGCCGAGATCCGCACCCTGATCGCACCCGAGACCCCGGACTACCAGGTGGCGGCGTTTCTGATGGCGGTGCTGTGGCACGGCCTCAGCGACGCCGAGACGGCGGCGCTGCTGGAGGCGATGGTCGACTCCGGCGAGCGGCTCGACCTGTCCCCGGTGGGACGTGCGGTCGTGGACAAGCACTCCACCGGAGGCGTGGGCGACAAGGCCACGCTGGTGGTGGCGCCGCTGGTCGCCGCCTGCGGCGTTCCGATCGCAAAGCTTTCCGGCCGCGGCCTCGGGCACACCGGCGGGACGCTGGACAAGCTCGAGTCGATCCCGGGCTTTCGCACTCAGCTGAGCGCCGCTGAGTTGGTGTCCCAGGTACGCGACATCGGTATCGCGGTGGCCGGCCAAAGCCTCCATCTGGTGCCTGCCGACCGGCGGCTGTACGCGCTCAGAGATGCCACTGCAACGGTGCCGTCGATCCCCCTGATCGCCACCAGCATCATGTCCAAGAAGCTCGCCGCCGGCGCCCGCCGCCTGGTGCTGGACGTGAAGGTCGGCGAGGGCGCCTTCATGCAGGAGCGTGCCGATGCCCACGAGCTTGCCGCCACAATGCGGCGGCTGGGAGAGGCGGCCGGGGTGGACACCACCTGCATGCTGACGGCGATGGATGAGCCGCTGGGAGCAGCTGTGG
The DNA here is from genome assembly GCA_963729195.1 of uncultured Actinomycetes bacterium. Lineage (GTDB taxonomy): Bacteria > Actinomycetota > Thermoleophilia > Gaiellales > JAICJC01 > CAVPTL01. The sequence continues at coordinate 446,080 of CAVSNF010000024.1, read as the reverse complement.
GAAACGCACTGGAGGTGGCCGAGGCGGTGGCCACGCTGTCGGGTGCCGGCCCGGCCGACCTGGTTGATGTCTGCATCACGGCGGCCGGCCTGCTCACCGGTGATCGCGACGCTGTCAGCCGGGCGCTCGACTCGGGGGCCGGCCTGGCCACGTTTCGACGGTGGGTACGAGCCCAGGGCGGAGACCCAGACGCACCCTTGCCGACCGCGCCGATCGTCGTCGACGTGCCCTCACCACAGCGGGGCTGGGTGACGCGCTGCAGCGCCCGTGGGATCGCGGATATCGCGATGCGACTCGGGGCCGGTCGAACCGAGGTCGGCGCAGACATCGATCACGCGGTGGGAGTGGTGGTGCACGCCAAGGCCGGTGCGCAGGTGGAGCCTGGACAGCCGCTGGCCACCATCCACGCGCGCACAGAGCCGGATATCGCCGCAGCGGCGGCCTGCTTTGCGATCGGCGATCACGAGCCGCAGCCCACCGAAACAGTGCTGGAGATCGTCTGATGCCCGAGTTGCCCGAGGTCGAGACGGTGCGCCGCGGGCTGGAGCCGCGGCTGGCCGGACGGGTGATCGAACGCGCCGAGATCCTGGACGGGCGGCTGACGGCTCCCGACGACCCGATCATGATCGGGATGGAACTCGACGGCGATCGGGTCGTCTCGATCGGGCGGCGGGGCAAATACCTTCTGATCATGCTCGAGAGCGGGCGCACCCTGGTGGTGCACCTGCGCATGACCGGCTGGTTTCACCATCAGGCCGCGGGAGCGCCCGCGACCGACGTGCGCCACCTCCGCGCCCGGGTGGAGCTGGACGACGGTGCGCTTCTGCTCTACTCCGACCAGCGCCGGTTCGGCACCATGCGCATCATCGAACCGGGTGGGCTCGACCGCTACCTCAGCCGCCGCGCCGGCCCCGAGCCGCTCTCGCAGGAGTGGACGTGGCAGAACCTGCGCGATGCCATCGCCGGCCGCACGGCTGCGATCAAGGCCGTGCTGCTGAATCAGCAGATCGTCGCCGGGGTGGGCAATATCTACGCTGACGAGGCGCTGTGGGAGGCCCGGATCCACCCTGAACGGCTCGCCGGGTCGCTGCGAACCGCCGAGATCAAGCGCCTGCATACCGCCGTGATTGCGGTGCTCGAGCGCGGCATTGCCGCCCAGGGGGCGAGCATCCGTGACTACCGGGGGGTCGACGGCCAGGCCGGCACGATGCAGGAGCGATTCAACGCCTACGGCCGCGAGGGCGAGCCGTGTCCGCGCTGCGGCCGACCGATTCGAAAGATCCGGGTGGCACAGCGCGGCACCTACTACTGCCCGCACTGCACCCGTCAACCCCGCCGGTAGGCTCCCACCATGGGGAGGTCATACAAGACCGAGGCGGTGGTGCTGCGGTCGATCAGGTTCTCGGAGGCCGATCGGGTGCTGCACCTGTTCACGTCCGAGCGGGGCCGGGTGAACGCGATTGCAAAGGGCGTCCGCAAGACCGGATCGAGGTTCGGCGGACGGCTCGAGCCGCTCACCCACGTGGCGCTGATGCTGCACGAGGGCCGCGGCGACCTGCACACGGTCTCGGGCGCCGACATCATCCGCTCGCACGCGGCGGTGCGTGAGCGCACCTACAACCTCGCCGTCGGCCAGATCGGAGCCGAGGCGGTGCTGAAGCTGAACACCGAGCCGGAGCCCCAGCCTCAGATGTTCGCCGGCCTGAACCGGTTTCTGACGCTGCTCGAGACCTGGACGGCGAGCGCCGACGCCGATCCGGCACTGGATCCGCTCGGCCTTGGGTTCCAGCTGAAGCTCTTGATGCTGAGCGGCTACCTGCCACATCTCACCGCCTGCGCGTCGTGTGGCTCTCCCGGGCCACTGGCCGGCTACTCACCGGCGGCCGGTGGCGCCGTGTGCGATGACTGTCTCGGCCAGCCGGGCACGTTTGCGGTCGAATTCGAGAGCCTGACGGCGATCGAGCAGATGCTCGCCCAGCCGCTGGGAGAGCCGCGTCCCGGACTGCGCGCCACCCGGGACGCGCTGCGTGTGCTGGAGCGCACGTACGAGTACCACGGCGGCTTTCAGCTGCGCACGCTGCGCGCATGACGGGGCGGTCGCAGGCCCGCTCCTGATAGCTTCTCGCTCCGATGGCCGCGCTCACCTTCCAGGGGATGATCAGCGCCCTCCAAGGCTACTGGGAGGAGCAGGGCTGCACGATCATGCAGCCGTACCACACCGAGGTCGGCGCCGGCACCTCGAATCCCGCGACCTTCCTCAGGGTGCTGGGCCCAAAGCCGTGGCGCACAGGCTATGTGGAGCCCTCGATCCGGCCCGACGACGGCCGGTATGGCGAGAACCCCTTCCGGTTCCAGCAGTTCTACCAGTATCAGGTGATCCTCAAGCCCGCCCCCGACGACATGCAGGACATCTATCTGGCATCGCTGGCGCGGATCGGGATCGACGTCGCCCGGCACGACATCCGGTTTGTCGAAGACAATTGGGAGAATCCCAGCCTGGGCGCCGCCGGGCTCGGTTGGGAGGTGTGGCTGGACGGCATGGAGATCACGCAGTTCACCTACTTCCAGCAGGCCGGCGGGATCGAGCTCGATCCGATCTCGTGTGAGCTGGCCTACGGCTTGGAGCGGCTTGCCATGTACCTCCAGGGGGTGGAGCGGGTGCAGGACGTGCGCTGGTCGGAGGGCGTCTCCTGGGCCGACGTGTATTTCCAGAACGAGCGCCAGATGTCCACCTACAACTACGAGCTGGCCGACACCGAACTGCATGCGAGGCACTTCGACGAGTTCGAGGCCGAGGCTCGCCGCTGTGTCGAGGCCAGGCTGCCGCTGCCGGCCTACGACTTCGTGCTGAAGTGCTCACACGCCTTCAACCTGCTCGATTCGCGGCGGGCGATCGCAGTCACCGACCGGGCCGCCTACGTGCTGCGGATGAGGCGCCTCTCGCAGGCGGTGGCGGCGATGTATCTGGAGGTCGAGGAGGCCGGTGCCTGATCTGCTGATCGAGATCGGCTGCGAGGATCTGCCCGCGGTCGCCTGCCGTGAAGCCGAGCGCCAGGTGCCCGGCCTCCTGGCCGACGGACTCGACCGGCTGGGGCTGGACGCCAACACGGTGGGTGTGCATGTGAGCCCGCGCCGGATCGCTGCGATCGCGACCGGCCTGCCCGCCGAGCGGGCCGCAAAGCGGGCCGAGGTGCGGGGGCCCAAGGCCGACGCCCCTGAGCAGGCCCGCGCAGGGTTTGCGCGCAAGCATGGCCTCGAGGTGGGTGACCTGGTCGAGCGCGACGGGCTGATGTGGGCAATCAGTGACGGGGCGGCGACCCCGGTGGCGGAACTTGTTCCCGAGCTGGCGGCGCAGCTTACGGGTGCGCTCAACTTCTCCAAGTCGATGCGGTGGGATCACGGCCGCTTCTCCCGTCCTGTGCGGTGGCTGGTGGTCAAGCTCGACGATCAGGTGGTGCCGGTGGAGCTGTTCGGCCTGGTCGCGACCGGCGTGTCGCGCGGCCACCGGTTCCTGGCCGGCCCGGTGGAGGTGACAACCCCCACCGGCTATCGCAGCGATATGCGCTCTGCCCACGTGATGGTGGCGGCGGTGGAGCGGCGCGAGCTGATCGAGCGGCAGCTGAGCGAGGCGGGGGAGTGGATCGACCCGCTGCGAAAGCTGGACGAGGTGGTGTATCTGGCCGAGTGGCCGTCGGTGCTGAGCGGTGGCATCGACGAGCGTTTTTTGGAGCTGCCCGAGCGCGTTGTGATCACCGCCATGCAGTCCCACCAGCGGTACTTCCCGGTGCGATCGGGCGATCGGCTGGAGCCGCGGTTCCTGTTTGTTGCAAACGGTGGCGATCCCGCGACCGTGATCCGAGGGAACGAAGAGGTGCTGGTGGGGCGTCTGACCGACGCCGAGTTCGCGTTCACCGCCGACCTCGGCCGGGGTATCGAAGCGATGGCGGCCGAACTCGATCGGGTGAGCTTCCTGGAGGGATCCGGCTCGATCGCCGACAAGACCGCCCGCGTGCGAGGGCTCACCCATGATCTGTGTGGCCGGCTGCATCTGGATTCCGACACCACTGCGGCAGCGGTGCGTGCGGCCGAGCTGGCCAAGGCCGACCTGGTGTCCAGCTTGGTCGGAGAGTTCTCCGACCTCGAGGGGTACGCCGGGGCGGTGTACGCACGCCGAGCAGGTGTCGACGAGCAGGCCGCGACCGCCATTGAGGAGCATCACCTGCCGTACGGATTCGCCGGGCCGCGACCGGCCAGCGATGCGGGTGCGGTGGTGTCGATCGCCGACAAGGCCGATACGCTCGCGGTTGCGTTCGGGCTGGATCTGGAGCCCACCGGCAGTCGCGATCCGTACGGCCTGCGCCGGACTGCCGCCGGACTGGTGGCGGTCGCGCTCGACCGGGGGTGGAGGATCGGTCTGGAAGAGATGGTGGGGGAACGGGCGGTGCCGTTCGTGCTCGACCGGATCGAGACGGCGCTGACCGCAGACGGAGTGACCGTGGAGGAGGTGCGTGCCGCCCGCGGGTCGGGCGAGACCGAGCCGGCGGCGGTGGCCGCTCTGGCTCGGGCGCTGCACTCCGCCGCCGGACCGGATCGAGACGCCCTGCGCGATGTGTACTCGCGCTCCCGCCGGATCGCGGGTGATGCAGCCGGCGAAGTCGACCCCGAGCGGCTGTCCGCGCCGGCCGAGCTGGCGCTCTACGCGGCCGTGGGCGAGGCGCGGGCGCAGATCGACGCAGCCGGCGATGACGCGCCCAAGGCGCTCGCTGCCGCCACTGCACTGGTGGCGCCGGTCACTGCCTTTTTCGATCAGGTGCTGGTGATGGACCCCGACGACGGCGTGCGCAAAAACCGCCTGGGGCTGGCAGCCGCGGTCGCGACCTGCCTGCGCAGGTTGGGCGACTTCGAGCAACTCCCCGGATAGACTGGTCAGGATGCCCGAGAAGCTCGAGATCCACATCGTCTCCGACTCGACCGGGGACACCGCCGCTCGGGTAGCGCGGGCGGCCACCCATCAGTACGAGGACGTGGAGATCGATATGGTCAGGCACGCCCGCGTGCAGACCGAGGAGCAGCTCGCCCGGGCGCTGGACGATGCCGCAGGCCGGCCGGCGGTGGTGTTCTACACCCTGGTCGACTCCGCGCTGCGCGAGGCGATCGTCGACTTGGCCCGTCGCAACCGGTTGGTCACGCTGGACGTGCTCAGCCCGGCACTGCACGCGATCACGACCGCGTCGGGTACCCAGGCCACCATGCTGCCCGGCCGCACGGCGCCTCTGGACGCCCAGTACTTCCGCCGCATCGCGGCCATCGAATTCGCGGTCAAGCATGACGACGGGCGCGGCTCGGACGACCTCAACCACGCCGAAATCGTGCTGGTGGGCGTGTCTCGGACGTCGAAAACGCCGACCTCGATGCATCTTGGGTACCTCGGCTACATGGCCGCCAACGTTCCGATTGTGCGCGGTATCGATCCGCCTCCCGGGCTGTTCTCGGTCGACCCCTGGAAGGTTGTGGGCCTCACCATCGACGCCGAGCGGTTGGCCGAGATCCGCGCCCGCCGAGTGCGGGCGCTGGCAGCCGGGGCAAACGCTCGATATGCCGACCTGTCGGAGATCTACGACGAGCTGGAGCTCGCCTCGACCCTTCACCGGCGGCTCGGCTGCCCGGTGATCGACGTCTCCGGCCTGGCGATCGAAGAGGCCGCCGCCCGCGTTGCCGAGCTGGTCAGTGAGCGCCGGCGCGCGGCCCGCGAGGGTACTCGGGCCTGATGTAGCTGTGACGGACTATGTGTACGCGTTTGCCGAAGGCGATCGTTCCATGCGCGATCTGCTCGGTGGCAAGGGCGCGAATCTCGCCGAGATGACCGCGATCGGCCTGCCGGTTCCCGACGGGTTCACGATCACCACCGAGGCCTGTCTGGCGTTCCTCGAGTCTGGTGAACGGTCGCCCGACGGCCTCTCCGAGCAGGTCGGGGCCGCGGTCGAGGCGCTGGAGGGGCGTGTGGGAGCGAAGCTGGGCGGCGCCTCCAAGCCGCTGCTGGTTTCGGTGCGCTCGGGCGCGCCGGTGTCGATGCCGGGGATGATGGACACGATCCTCAATCTGGGGCTGAACGACCAGTCGGTGAATGCGCTGATCGAGGCCACCGGCGACCACCGGTTTGCCCGCGACTCCTACCGGCGGCTGATCCAGATGTTCGGAAACGTGGTGATGGGTGTGCCGTCTGACCGGTTCGAGGACCTGCTCGGGCGAATGAAGCTGAAGCGTGGAGTCACCGCCGATGTGGAACTGGACGGCGACGCCCTGGCCGAGCTGGTGGCGGAGTACCAGGAGCTCTACCGCGCAGAGACCGGGGATCGCTTCCCGCAGGAACCGCGGGAACAGCTCGACCTGGCGGTCGAAGCGGTGTTCAAGTCGTGGAACACGCCACGGGCGGTCGCCTACCGGCGCCGCGAAAACATCGCCGACGACATGGGAACCGCGGTCAACGTCCAGCAGATGGTGTTCGGCAACACCGGCGAGCGCTCCGGCACGGGGGTCGCGTTCACCCGCAACCCCTCCACCGGTGAGGCCCATCCATACGGTGAGTTCCTCCAAAACGCTCAGGGCGAGGATGTTGTCTCCGGCGTCCGCACCGGCCTGCCACTTGAGGAGTTGGGCCGGCTGGAGCCGGACGCGTACCGCTCGCTGTTGGAGGTCATGACGCTGCTCGAGAACCACTACGGCGACATGCAGGACCTGGAGTTCACTGTCGATCAGGGGCGGCTCTACATGCTGCAGACGCGCAGCGGCAAGCGTGATCCGCGCGCAGCTCTGAGGATCGCTGTGGATATGGTCGCCGAGGGTGTGATTGATCGAAACGTGGCGGTTGGCCGGGTCGACGCACACCTGCTCGAGCACGTGCTGCGCCCCACGGTCAGCCCTCGCGATGACCACCCGGTGATCGCGACCGGCCTGCCGGCCTGCGCGGGAGCGGCGGTGGGCGCGGTCGTGTTTGACGCAGCCACCGCTGTGGAGCGGGCGGATGCCGGCGAAGCGGTGGTGCTGGTGCGCGGTGAGACGTCAGCCGACGACGTTCCCGGTATGGCCCGCGCCGTCGGGGTGGTCACCAGCCGCGGGGGCATGACGTCGCATGCCGCCGTGGTCGTCAGAGGCTGGGGGACGCCCTGCGTGGTGGGCGCGGAGATGATTGAGATCGACGAGGCGACCCGATCATTTCGGGTGGACGGTCACCAGGTGTTCGAGGGCGATGTGATCACCGTGTCGGTGGACGACGTGGAGGGTCGGGTGATCCTGGGAGAGGCGGAGTTGGTGCCGCCGGCGCCTACCACGCTCGACGGTCTGCGCACAGTCACCGGCTGGGCGGACGAGATCCGCCGGATGCGGGTGCGCGCAAACGCAGACACTCCCGCCGATGCGACCGCGGCCCGCGAGCTGGGGGCCGAGGGCATCGGCCTTTGCCGCACCGAGCACATGTTCTTCTCAGAGCGTTGGCTGCCGGTCATGCGCGAGGTGATCCTGGCCCGTGATCTGGCGACGCGGGTCGACGCCCTCGAGCGGCTGCTGCCGCCGCATCAGGCCGACTTCGAAGGCATCTTCGAGGCCATGCGAGGGCTGCCGGTGACCATTCGACTGCTCGATCCGCCTCTGCACGAGTTCGTCCCCGACGCGGTTGAACTGCACGAGGTCAACCCGATGCTGGGCACGCGCGGCTGTCGCGTGGGGCTGGTGCATCCCGAGATCTACGAGATGCAGGTGCGGGCGATCGTCCGCGCCGCGCTCGCCACGGATGCGACCGGGGTGGAGATCATGCATCCGCTGGTGGGATTCGCCGAGGAGCTTCGCCGGCTGCGGGCGATAACCGAGGCGATCATCGCCGAGGAGGGCGGCGAGCGTCTTGGCATCATCATCGGCACCATGATCGAGGTGCCGCGGGCGGCGCTGACCGCTGACGAGATCGCCGATGTGGCCGACTTCTGTTCGTTCGGCACCAACGATCTCACCCAGATGACGCTGGCGTTCTCGCGAGACGATGCCGAGAACGGGTTTCTGCCGTTCTACCTGGACACCCGGCTGCTGCCGCAGAGCCCGTTCGAGACGCTCGACCGGTCGGGAGTGGGGCGCCTGATCGAGCTCGCGACTGCCGCCGCCCGCGGCTCCAACCCGGGGATCAAGCTGGGTGTGTGCGGAGAGCACGGCGGCGACCCCGCCTCGATCGAGTTCTTCGAGCGGGCCGGCCTCGACTACGTGTCCTGTTCGCCCAACCGTGTTCCGACCGCACGGTTGGCCGCTGCGCAGGCCTCACTGGCGGCGGCCACGTGAGGATCGATGTGGCGTTCGTGCCGGCCGAGGCCGCCGACACCACGGTGGCCATCGTGATCGACGTGCTGCGGGCCACCACCACGATCACCTGCGCGCTGAGCCAGGGGTACGAGCGGGTGCTGGCCTGTGGCGAGTTGGATCAGGCTCGTGAGCTGGCCGGCAGGCTCGGGCCGGGCACGGTGCTCGCCGGGGAACGCAAGTGTGTGCGGCCGGAGGGATTCGATCTGGGTAACTCGCCGCGAGAGTTCGACGGCGAGTCGCCGAAGGGCTCGAGCCTGGTGCTGACCACCACCAACGGCACGCGGGCGATCGTGGCCGCCGATGCGCACGCCGACACGATCTTGATCGGCTGCTTGATGAACCTGCGGGCGTGTGCGGGTGCGGCGGCTCGGATCGCCCTGGAGCAGAAGGGGCCGGTGCTGGTTCAGTGTGCCGGAGTCAAGGGCGCGCTGACGATGGACGACGCCTACGCGGCCGGCCGGTTCGTGTCCGAGCTGACGGCGCTTTTGCCCGGCTGGGAGCAGACCGACGCTGCCCGAGCCGCCGAGGTGATCGCCGCCGGGTTTCCAAGTTCGCTCGAGGGACTGGCGGCGTCACAGAGCGCCCGCAACCTTCAGGCGGCGGATCTGTACGACGATGTGCGGGTGTGTGCGGCCGAGAGCGTGCTCGAGATCGTGCCCCGGGTCGATCACGTCGACGCCGGCATCGCGCTGATCCTGTAGGGCGTGAGCCTCTACTAGCCGTTGCGGCAGGAGTCGCTGGCGGGGGTGAACGAGTTGAGCTCGGCCTGTTTCGCCTTGGCGACCGCCGCGGAGTACTTGCCCGGGGCCTTGTGTGTTCGCGAGACGATCGGGGTGACCCCGGGGCCCATCACGGTCAGGCGATAGGCATCGCCGCGAGCGGGATTGGCACGGCCGTAGAGCTTGTAGATCCCCAGGCAGAAGTTCCCGGCGGTGCGATGGGTCAGCCCGGAGTTGAAGCGGAACCAGCCCTTGCCCCAGACGGGGTTGTGGGTATCGATGTACATGTTGCGGCCAAAGCTGTCGGTCGGTGCACCCACCGACGTGGCCGAGAACCCGTACACGCCCTTGGAGTCGTAGTGCAGGTAGCCGAACACCCGATCGAACCGGCCGCTCTGAAGCCATGAGGTGTCCATGAAGAGCTGAGCCATCTTGCCGGTCCAATGCGACAGGTGCAGCTCGGGCGCCTGTTGTCGGGCGGTGCCCACCCAGCCGCCGTTCTTGAGTTCGCGGCGCCACGATTGCAGCGCCCAGTGGGAACCGTCGGGGGCGTCGCAGGCGACCACAAGATGGGTCAGTCGAGGGCCGGTATAGCGGCGGCAGTAGTTGTGCATCCGCTTCCAGTAGCCGTTCCCGAACGACCCATGCCCGCCCGAGTAGTCAAACTTGAAGTGCACCTGGCTGGCGCCCTGACGGGGCGTGAGCGCGTTGATCGCGCCCCAGGCAAGCACATGCTTGCGCACACCGGCGGCTGTGGTGTACGAGACTCGGGCCACGCCGTGGCGATTGACGATCAGCCCGGTCTTGTGCACGCCGAAGGCGACCATCTGACTGGCCAGGGCCGGTGCGGCGGTGGCGCCGAGCGCGGCGAATACGAGGAATGCGAGAGCAACTGTTCGGAGCGGAGCGCGAATACGCACACCCTGGCACCCGTACCTGCACCACCCGGTGAACGTCCTGTAAGCATTTCGTTTGGCCTGGAGCCGGGGATCACCCTCCCGGGTGTCCGACTTTGCACCCCTCGGTGCCGATGAGAGTTGAGTGAAACGCGTGGAGGGGGTCTCGATGCGCCACCAAGTCGACGCCGAAGAGGCGTGGGAATACACAGACGACGCTGGGTTGCACCACTGGACGGTGAGACACGTCGTGGTCGCAACGGTCGCTGCTGCGCTGACGTGGTTTGCGATCCTCTACACGCTCACCCTGATCATCGATTTGGTGATGTGATCGAGCCCCCCGAACATGGGCTTCCCGATCCGGGTCGCCGCCCGTATGCTCAGGGAATGAAGGAATCTCTGCTTGAACGCGTCGGTGTCTCCAGCGAGGATTCGTGGGAGTACGAGAACCGCGGTGGATTGCTGGAATGGGCGCAAGCACATGTGGTGCTCGCGATCGTTTCGGCCGCATTCGCCTGGTTCGCAGTCGTCTTCCTGATTACCCTCGTTGTAGATCTGTTCGTCTAGCGCGACCGCCAATCCCCTGCCTTGAGCGCGGTATGCTCGCCCTATGAGATGGCCCGTAGCCATTTCGCTGGTGATCGTGCTCCTCGCCGGCGGACTGTGGTATGCCAAGCTCCGGCAACGGGCTGATGCTGCCACGGTCCAGGATCACATCGCATTGCGCAATCCGGGATCCACGATCGGATGCAGCGAGCTCAAGTCCAACGGGTCGCTGTGGGCGTGTGCAGTGGTGTACCCGGCCGAGTCGGTGTGCGTGGTCGTGGGCGTGTCGGTCAGCGGCCACGTCGCCGCCGGCAATCCCAACCCCACCCGCTGCCAGTTGCCGGCCCTGGAGGGGATGCTGCCCACCGCGGTCGATGCCGAGGCGGTGGCGGGCGATGTGACCCGGATCGTGGGAGGCGACATGCGCTTCACCTGCGCCAAGGTGCCGGGTAGCTCCACCCATTGGGCGTGCGCGAGAGCCACCGCTGGGGCGACGGAGTGTGTCTTCATCCGGCTGGTGCGGTGGACGGCCATCAGGCCGAACGACGGCGGCACGCGCTGCAGCAAGCTGCCCGCGCTGCGTGCCACCGTGCCGTTCTAACGACGTCCCTGGCCCCAGCTGTTGCCGCGTGGCACCGCGGCCTTCAGCGCCCGCATGTCGGCCACCCGGCCGCCCTGCCCGGCGCCGGTACCCGCGGCTCGGGCGGCAGCCCGTTCCGCCTGGGCGCGGATCTCCGGCCTCGCCACATGCGAGAGCGCTGCCACCCGTTCGGCGATCACATTGAGGGTGTCGTTGCGACGCTCCAGCCGACCCCATATCTGCACCAGCGGCTCTGACCGGATCGCGATCCGGTCGCGCTCATAAATCTTTGCCGGCACCACCACGTTGACCATGCCGGACTCGTCTTCCACCAGCAGGAACACGATGCCTTTGGCCGTCGAGGGTCGCTGGCGGGCCACCATCACCCCGGCCACCGTCACGTGGCCGCCGACACCTTCGCGAAGTGACGCAGCAGAGCGGATCTCCTCGGCGATGTTGGGTCGCAGAAGTGCCATCGGATGAGGGCCGGTGGTGAGGCTCATGGTCTCGTGGTCTGCCACCATCCGCTCCCAATCACTCATCGGCCGAAGCTTCGGAGTGGGGGCGGAGTCGAGTGCCAATGCCAGCTGGCGAGCGTGCTCGGGGCCCGCGGGGGCTCGGTGCAGCCGCAGTTCCCACAGCAGCTGCCGGCGGTCGCCGAAGCGGTCGCAAGCGCCGGCTTTGACCAGCGACTCCAGCAGGTCGGTTGCAAGTGGTGAGCGGCGCACCAGATCGCCCAGATCGGTGAAGTGCCCGTTACGGTCGCGCTCGGAGACCAGCAGCTCAGAGCGGGTACCGACACCTTTGACGTAGCCCAGCCCGATCCGGATCGCTGCGCCGCGATCCTCCACCGAACAGGCGGCCATGCTGAGGTTGACGTCCGGCGGGCGGGTCTCGACCTGGCGCCGCTCACCATCGCGCAGCAGCGTTGCCGGAGGGTAGAAGCCCATCGGCTGGGCGTTCAGGAGTGAGCACAGAAACTCCGCGGGGTAGGCGCGGTGAAGCCATGCCGACTGGTAGGCGAGGATGGCGAAGGCGGCGGCGTGGCTCTTGGGGAATCCGAACTCCGAGAAGGCGACCACTTTGTCGAACACCGTGCGGGCGGTCTCTTCGGACACCCCGTTCTCGGCGGATCCATCGCGGAATCTGATCCAGTGGCTCTCGAGTGCCTCACGGCTGCGCTTGCGGCTCATCGCCCGACGCAGACTCTCGGCCTCGCCGGTGGTGAATCCGGCCAGTGCGATCGCGACCTCGAGCACCTGATCCTGAAACACCACCACACCCAGCGTGTCGTTCAGCACCGGCTCCAGCAGCCGGTGGTCATAGGGGGGCTCGAAGAATGGGTCATCGCGCCGGGCGCGCCGGTGCTTGATGTACGGGTTGACCGCATCGCCCACGATCGGGCCGGGTCGCACCAGCGCCACCTGCACCGTCAGGTCGGCGAGATTCTCCGGTTTGGTCTGCACCAGCGACTGCATCTGGGCGCGGCTCTCGATCTGGAACACACCCACCGTGTCGGCCGCGCGGATCTCGGCGAACACGTCGGCATCATCAAATCCGACTCGGCTGAGATCGATCGGCGCACCGCGAGACTGCGCGATCAGATCGACACACTCCTCCACTGCAGAGAGCATGCCCAGACCGAGCAGGTCGATCTTGAGAAATCCGGCGTCCGCGCACGAGTCCTTGTCCCACTGGCAGATCTGGCGCCCCTGCATGGCCGCCGGAATCACCGGCACCAGCTCCACCAGCGGGGTGGTCGAGATCACCATTCCGCCCGAGTGCTGGGAGAGGTGGCGGGGCAGGCCGCTGATCTCCTCCATCAGAAATGCGAACGCCTTCCAGCGGGGTGCGTCAAGACGGCCGCGCAGCTCCTCCACCTGCTCGGGCTCGATCCGACCCCATGAGTCGGCCAGCCGGGCCATCCGCTCGATCTCGCCCTGCGGGAGTGCCAGTGCCTTGCCGAGATCGCGGATCGCGCCCCGGGTCTTGTAGGTGGGGAAGGCCGCCACCAGCGCGGCGTGGTCGGATCCGTATCGCTCGATCACGTCCAGCATCAACCCCTCGCGCACATCTCGGGGGAAGTCGAGGTCGATGTCGGGGACGCTGGCCAGATCCTTGGAGAGGAACCGGCCCAGGAACAGGCGCGTCTCCACCGGATCGACATGGGACAGCCCGATCAGATAGCACACAATCGATCCCACGCTGGAACCGCGACCACGACCGGGGGGAAGCAGCCTGCGTCCGGCGCTGCGACCGCGTACGCGCACCGCCACTGCGCGAGCCATCTCGAGGATGTCGCGGTGCAGCAGGAAGAACCCCGCCAGCTGGTGATGGGCAATCAAGCCCAGCTCTTGCTCGAGTCGCTGACGTGCTTCGGCGACCATGCCGGTGCCGGCGTAGCGGCGGTCGAGTTCGGCCCGGCACAGCTGCTCCAACACGGCCTGTGCCGGTTCGCCGGTGTCGGAGAAGTCGGGATAGCGATATCCCAGATCCCGGGTCAGGTCGAATCGACAGCGATCGGCCACCTCGACCGCGCCGCGGGTGGCCTCGGATGAAAACAGCCGGGCAGCGTCGGCGGGGGCGCGCAGCACCGATTCGTGGTTACCCCGCCGCTCTGCCTCGCTCGCATCCAGCGTGGAGTTGCACCGGATCGCGACCAGCGCGTCTTGGAGAAAGGCTCGGCGGGATGAGTGAGCGTGCACGTCGCCGGTGCCGACCAGGCGCACTCGCAGAGCGGCCGCCAGCTCGGTCAGAAGCCGGTTGCGGCGGGCGTCACCGCGCCAGTAGGGCCGGTTGATCTCGATGGCGAAGTGGTCACGGCCAAAGATCCCTCGCAGCTTCAGGGCAATTCGCTCCGCCTCACGCACCTGCCCCCGGCCCATCGGCCCAGCGACCGCGCCCAAGCGGGCACAACCAGAGAGGCAGTGCAGCCCCTCGGCGTGGTGGGCGACCTGGTCGAGAGTGGTGTGGGGTGCTCGGCGATCGTCGCGGTGAGCGACGGTGATCAGCCGGCACAGATTCCGATAGCCATGCTCGTTCTCGACCAGCAATGTCAGGTGGGAGCCGTCGACCATGGTCAGCTCGCAGCCGGTGATGGGGCGCAGCCCGGCGTCGTGGGCGGCGTTGGCGAATTCCAGGGACCCCGACAGGCTGTCGTGGTCGGTCAGCGCAAGCGTCGAATAGCCCAGCTTGGCAGCACGCATCGCCATCTCTTCGGGCTGCGAGGCGCCGTCGAGAAACGAGTAGCAGGAGTGGGCGTGGAGTTCCGGATACTGCATGACTGACCGAACATGTGTTCGATCAGATCAGCTTAGCGCGTCGAGATGGTCTACGAAACCTCGACGATCTCCACCGGTGTGTCGCTGTTTCGCCACTGGATGTCGCGCATCGTCTCTTCCCACAGCTGCTGCACCAGGCGATCGCGATCGTGGCTCATGCGCCACGGCCAGAACCTGCGCGTACCTTGAAGGTCGCGGGTCACGACCCGTCCTTGCCAGCGCTTCCAGAATCCCTTTCGGCGGCGGACGTGCACCTGATACATGTAGGCGCGCGGCGCAGCCACGACGTCCTCGACGACGTCTTCGGACGCGATGATTGTGTGCTCCACGGACGCTGCCGGCTCGCTCATAACTCCCCCCTCCAACGCGATAGCCAAGCACACGCGTCGGACGATCGAGTATGCCAGACGTGGCTGTAATCGGTCAAGCCAGGATTTGGAAACAAGCCGTGAACGTCCGGCGTACGACCACAATTAAGCGTTTGCAATAGGGCTAGGGTAGTGTTTTGTGACTGATCTGTAACACTTCTACCCATGAAATCTTGGCAATTACCCCGTAGTATTCACCTTGTCTGGCGATGACGATCACGCCTCCCCAGCAGGAGTGATAACCCCGGTCGTCTTCGTCAGGCCCTCCCTGTGGCCGGCGTCTCTCAGAGGCGCCGGCCACACCTACTCTGAGGCTGGTCCGCGGCGGTTCTGGCGGCGTCCCACGCGGCGGTGCGGTGCTCAACGTGGCTTTGCCACGCCTCCGCTCCGCCCGCCACTCGATCCTTGCCACAACCACCGCGTCCTGCGCCTCAGGGCGCCTGTCGCACACGACTGCCGGAGGCGGCATGAATAATTCGGTGCCTGGCACCGTTATTCACACGCGCTGGCCGAACCACTGGCGGCCGCGGTGATCCCAGAACACCACCACGTTTCGGCCGTCTTCCAGCACCAGGTCGAAATAGCGTCGATGCGTCCGGTTCCCCGTCCACCAGCCCTCATCGACCCGCCACTCGTCACGCACATGTTCCACCGATCGATGGGCGACGGAGGTGGGGATGCCATCGTGATCGCAGATCACCCCGAGTTTGCGGGGGAGACCGATCTGTCGAACAGACGTTCGCTTGGCCATTTCCGCAGGATACCCAAGTCGGCGCCGGCGGGTCTAACCCTGCTTGGGTGTCGGCGGCGGCGGTGGGATGCTCTCGAGCCGCTTCCCGCATACCTCGCACGTGAGCACGAGCTTGAGCGGTTCCCCGCCCATGACCATGCCAACGACGTGCGGAGTTTCCTTCCGGCACGTGGTACACAGGATCAATTCGATTTCCGACATTGGAGCCAGAGCCATCCTTCCGCGGCGTGGCAAGACCGCACCTCGAAGTATGACACCGATTGCGTCGGACGAAGGGGGTGGCGGGGCTGCCCGCCACCCCCGAAATCACGACCTCAGCCGAACCTGGCGAAGCCTTGCTGGCTGACGCCGCCGATCTTGGTGAAGTCACCACCGACTGCGACATGACCGCCACCCGCATCCATGGCGAACACGCCGAGTGTCATGTTGGCCGTCGGGTTCCAGCTCTGCAGGCTGCCGTCGCTGGTGCTGACCGCCATCAGCTTGTGGCGGGTCGCAGCCACGGTGCAGGAGTTGCTGCCCATGATCAGGCCGCAGTAGCCCTGGAAGTGACCGCCGACGTACAGGTAGCCGCCGTCCAGTCCCAGCGCGGTGACGTTGCCGTTGGTGCCGCCGATGAACTGCAGATCGCCCTGTGAGTTGAACTTCATGAACGATCCACCGTTGCCCGTGCCCGCAGCGTAGATGCCGGTGGAGTCCTGTGTGATCGCGTCCACCTGGAACGGATGGGTGCCGCCGCCCGGCGGACCGTGCCAGTTCCACGTCATCGATCCACCGGACGAGTTGACCTTGCCGATGGAGACGCTTGACGCCCCGTTGAGGGTGGTGAAGTTGCCGCCCAGCACGATCCCATCGGATGTCAGTGTGATCGCACGCACCTGGTTATCGAGCACCGGGGCGAAGCCCGAGTTGAGCGCTCCCGAGGTGGGGCTGACGTCGGCCGCGTATGCCCGCGCGGCTCCGCCGATGGTTGTGAACGCTCCACCGATGTACAGGTGCGAGCCCGACGGTGCGATCGCGTACACGCCGTGATTGACGTTGGCGGTCTTGAACCCGGTGATGACAGCGCCGGTGGTCGCGTTGACCGCGGCGATGTTCTTGCGGCTCGCGGTACCGACCGTCGAGAACACACCGCCGATGTAGACCGTGCTCCCCGAGACGGCCAATGAGTTCACGGCATTGTTCACGTTCGGATTCCACGGAAGCAGCGCACCCGTGGTGAGATCCACCGCAGCCGCGTGATTGCGCGTGGTGCCGCCGGTGGTTGACCCGGCCGGTCGCATCGCGGTGAATGCGCCGCCCAGATAGGCCGTGTTACCGCTGATCACGATCGCGTTCACCTTGCCGTTGGCCTGCACCGATCCCAGCGGCTTATTCGCCACCGTCGCGGCGTCAGCGACCGCGGCAATCATCAGCGCGGCCACAATTACAAGCAGGGGCATTACCCCCCGTAGAGCCCGGAACTTCACTCGACCTCCCCCTCCCTGAAAAGGACTATCAGGGAAGATTAGGTTACTCAAGCAACATGGTCAATAAACTGTAAATTTGCCCTGCAAAGGGCATGGGCGACCGGCTGAGCGATCGGCGATACGCTCCGGTCAGGCATGTCCCAGTCAGTCGACGACGCCGATATCCCTCGCCCCGCGATCGGGTTGACACCGCACGTCGCGGGGTGTCGGCCCACACGTTTTTGGCGATCGCCGCCATCTCGCTGGGGCTGCTGTGGCTGGTGGTCACCACAGGTGCGCTGGTGCGGTTGACCGCCTCTGGCCTCGGCTGCCCGCACTGGCCCACCTGCGAGGCCAACAGCCTCGTACCTCAGGCCTCCGGCCACGCCCTGATCGAGTTCTCCAATCGTGTGATCTCGGGGATCGCGATGGTGGTGACGGTGATCGCGGCGGTGATGGCTCGCCGCACCGCGGGGCTCGGCCGCGGTGTCAGCCTGGCCGCTGCTGCGGCAGCTCTGGGAACAGTCGCGCAGGTGCCTCTGGGAGCGCTCACGGTGGCGCTCGATCTGAATCCGTTCCTGGTGATGTCACATTTCCTGCTGGCGATGGTGGTGGTGGCGCTGTGGACGTGGGTGACGGTGCGCGCTGTCCGCCTCGACCGGGGTGGCCCGGCTCTGCTCGGCGACCGGCGCATGGGCGTGCTGGCCTGGGCGACCGCGGTCGCCTGTCTGGCGCTGGTCACCACCGGCGCATTCGTGACTGCCTCCGGGCCTCACCCGGGCAGCACCGACACCCCCATCGAGCGGCTGTGGAACTTCTACCGATCGACCTGGCTGCATGTCCGGATTGCGACCATCTTCACGGTGCTGCTGGTGGTGCTGGCAGTGTGGCTGTGGCGGCGGGCGGCACGCACTGTCCCGGCATGGCTGGTGCTGGCTGCGGTCGTGCTGATCGGCTGTCAGGCGACGGTGGGGGAGGTGCAGTACCGCAACGGCCTGCCGTGGCAGCTGGTGGCGGTGCACGTTGCGCTGGCGGCCACGCTGCTGATGGTGGTGGTGGCGGTCGCGAGCTTCGTGTGGGAGCCGTCAGCCGTCAAACGGGATCAGCAGGTCGCGCCCCTCCGGGACCCGTGACCACGGTGCGACCTCGACCACTCGCCACAGGCTGCCTTCACCCACACCGGCGCGCACCTGTCTGGCCGCCTCGGCCGCCCGCTCGCGCAAGAGTTCTTCGGGCGGGTGAAGGAGCGACAGCTGCTGGGCGCCGCTTTGGGCCAGCGCGGTCAGCTCCAGCTCGAGTTGGATGACCGCGGCGGGCAGTTCTGTCAGCCGTGGGCTGACGGCATCCCGCAACCGGCGTGGTTCGGCAGTGGCGTCACGAAGCGCGATCGGTCGTCGCCAAGATCCCCCCGCCGCCAACCTGGCAGAGATCGTGACCGAGCGAGCCGGTCGGCCCCGGCGGGCGGGGTTGGCCAGCAGACGGTCAACCAGGACGACGATGGCACCGCGCAGCGTCAGCTCATCACCGACGGGGTCGGGAAACTCGATCATCTCGCGCAGCGGCTCGGGCGGCATCCGCGGGATCACGTGAGCCTCGTCCTCGCCCCGTGCCAGACGCCAGGCCTCGATTCCACCTCGGCCGAAGCGGTCGGCCACCGCCGGCAGAGGCAGCGCAGCCAAATCGCCGATGGTGGTGAGTCCGAGCGTGGTCAGTTGGGCGCAGAGCGCCGGCTCGAGGTCGAGTTGGGCGAGAGCCAAGGGGGCAAGAAAGCTTGTGGCGGCACCGGGCTCGACGGTGAACGGTTGCCGATGACGGGCCTTGGCCGCCGCCGCCCGGGCCATGAAGCGGCCCGGCCCGGCCCCGACACGCCCTCCCGCGGGCAGGGCGCCGGCGACAGTGTGCAGGAGCCGCATGGTGCCATGATGCAACCGCGTGAGACCGTCGGCGGCAAACAATGAGGCGCCGGGTGCGAGTGGTTCCACCGCCGCGCCGAGATGTTCCAGCCGGCTGAGCAGCTGCTCCTCGGCGACGGCCACCGCTCCCGGGTCGGGCGTTACCAGTTGTAGCTGGGGGCAGCGGGCGATCGCTTCGCCCACACGCATGCCGGCGCGGACTCCGTGGGCAGCAGCGGCTGCGCTGGCCTCGCCGATGTGGGGAGGGCCGCCAGGCTCGGGGCCCAGCGCAAGCGGCTGATCGGGTAAGCGACCCTCGTTGCCGGCGGCCACCCGCAAGGCGAAGCGGGGGACGATTGTGCAGACAATTGTGCGGTGATTCCGAGGCATCGAGGGCTCCCCACACTATCGAACATATGTTCGATACGCAAGCAGTCCTGCTATTTGGGACGGAGCCGGCGCCGCACCTCGTAGACGCCCACGCCGACGGCCAGAATTACGATCCCGGCCACGGCCACGTCCCGGCCCAGGAGCTGCGAGATCGCATCCACCGAACTCGCAAACACGTACCCGATCAGGATGATGGCGGTCGTCCACACCGCCGCGCCGAGCACATTCCAAAACATGAACACCCGCAGTGGCATACCGCTGGCGCCGGCCATCCAGAAGGTGGGGATGCGCACACCGGGCACGAACCGGATGAACACCAGCGTCTTGCCCCCGTGGCGGTCGAAGAACGTCACCACCCGATCGACGTGCACCTGCTTCACCAGATGACGCCGCACACCCCAGTCAATCAGGGGTTTTCCTCCACGGTGACCGATCTCAAATCCCAGCATGCCGCCGATCACCGCCGCCGCAAAAGCGACTCCCATCACCAGCGCCAGATCCAGATGTCCCAGCTTGGCGGTCGCCCCTCCCGCCAGCAGGATCGTCTCTGCCGGAAATGGGATCCCCACCGGTTCCAGCAGCACCGGGAAGAAGACCGCGTAGTACCCGTAGCGGCCGAACCACTCGAGTACGGTGTTCACAGATCGTTGTCGGGGTCGATCGCCCGCAGGTAGTGGCGGCGGGCCACCAGGGTGGGCAGCGTCCGTTCGGCCGTGCGGGTGAACTCCCGTTCATAGCGGCGGCGTTCGCGGGCCGCCATCGTCTCGGCGTACCGATCGCGCAGCGCCAACAGATCGTCTTCGGCTTCCTCCACCAGGTCCATGTAGTCGCCGTACAGCTCCTCGGATTCAGGGCGTCGGGCATGGCGGTAGTGGCGCTCGGCGGCAGCCACTCGCTCGAGCAGATCACGATGCTCACGCTCGAACAGCTCGAGCTGAACCTGGATCAGCTCAGCAAACTGGGGCTTTGGCCGGAGAAACCACACGAACCAAATCCTACCGGTGCAGCCGAGCCGGTTCGCTAGGCTTGCGGCGCCTATGACCGACCCACTGCTGGTGCGCACCTGGAACATCGCCCACGGACGTGACGTGCCCCCCAGCCCTGAATATGGGCATGCCCATCGCAAGCTGTTGGGGGAGATGGCCGATCTGATCACCGCCGATCGGCCCGACGTGGTCATGCTGCAGGAGGTGCCGGTGTGGGCGGCCTCGCTGCTGCGTGAACGCACCGACATGGGCGTGACTCTGGCCCACACCTACGGCGCGCACATACCGTTCGTGCACATCCCGCTGCCTCTGGCACTGGGCGAGTGGCTGGGAAACGCGTTGCCCGACATGGTCAAGACGCAGTTCGAGGGGCAGGCTCAGGCCGTCCTCTACGGCCCGGAGTTGGTGCTGGTGTCTGCCCGGCGGGTGCAGGTCAACTCGCGCCGCCACCTGCGTGGTGAGCCACGCGTGGCACAGCTGGTGCGCCTGCGGCATCGTCGCGACGGCGCTGAGTTCGTGGTCGGCAACCTGCACGCCGACGCACACGATGCCGACCCTCAGATCGAGGCCGGCAGCTGGGCCCTGGAGCAGTTTGCGCGGGGCGCTCCGATGGTGTTCGGGGGCGACCTGAACGTGCACGCGGGATCCCTCGCGCTGCGGCGGCTGAGTGCTCGCGGGTGGCGGGACGGGCCGGCCGGGGTGGGTGTCGACCACCTGTTCGTGCGCGGCCTGACTCTGGCCGCACCGCCCACCCGCTGGCCTCCCAAGCGGCGGGATCTGCAGCTCAACGGAGACCGGCCGCTGCGGCTTTCCGATCACAGTCCGGTCGATGCGACGGTGGTGTTCAATGCTTGATCAGCTGCCCTCCCTGGCGGGAGTCTCATTCCTCAACGCGGGGACCTGCGGGCCGATGCCCCAGGCCGCGCTCGAGGCCATGCAAGCAGAAGCCGAGTTTCAGGTAGGAAACCCGCGTATCAATCGGAAGGTGTTCGAGCGGGTGTTCGAGGGACGGGAGCGGGCGCGCGCGGCAGCGGCCCGCTCGGTGGGGGCTCGCACCGACGACGTGGCGCTCACCAACTCGACCTCGCAGGGGGTTGCCACGGTCGTGGCCGCGATCGACTGGCGGGCAGGCGATCGGGTGGTGACCACCACCGACGAGCATCCCGGAATCACCGCCCCGCTGGCCACAATCGCCGCGAGATACGGAGTCGAGGTGATCGAAGCGCCACCCGGGGACGTGATCTCCGCGGTGGTGGAGGGGGTCAGGCTGGTTGCGCTCTCCCACGTGCTCTGGACGACGGGCGTTGAGCTCGACCTGCCGGCGATCGCACAGGCTGCGCACGGGGTCGGCGCGCGGTTGCTGGTGGACGGCGCCCAGTCGGCCGGAAACATCACCGTGGACGTGACCGCGTCGGGTGCCGACTACTACGCCTTCTCGGGACAGAAATGGCTGCTCGGGCCGATGGGTTCCGGCGGCCTGTGGGTGCGGGCCGATGTCGCCGGCGACATGCACCCGCCGATGCCGAACTACCTGTCGATCGAGCACGACGGATCGGGCACATACCGGCCGGGAGCGCTGCGCCTGGATGCCGGCATGATCGACCCGACCACGTTGGCCGGGTTCGCTGCAGCCGTGGAATGGGTCGAGTCGCTCCCCGGCGGGCGAGCCACCTGGACGGCCACCGCGGCAGCCAAGGTGGCCGCCGCCCGCGACCGCCTCGAACGCGTCGACGGACTCGAAGTCGCCCCCAGCGACAGCGGACTGCTCGCGCTCACCGGATCGCTGGTGGGCGAACCCGAGCAACTGGCGGCCGACCTGGCCGATCGCTCCGTGCTGGTGCGATCGATCCCCGACACCAACTACATCCGCGTCTCGGTCGGCGCCTGGACCGCACCCGAAGACATCGATGCACTGATCGCCGGCCTACGCGGCGACTGACAGCAAATCAGCCGGGCAGCCCCAGCTCGACGGCGATCGGCTGGAGCGCGGTGATCACGAAGGCGATGTGCTCATCCAGGTCGACGCCCAGCTCGGCGGCGCCCTCGATCACGTCCTCGCGGTTGACGCCACGCGCAAATCCCGGTGTCTTCAGCTTCTTCTTGACCGACTTCACAGTCAGCGTGGAGATCCCCTCGGGTCGTACCAGGCCACAGGCGTGCACGAACCCCGAGATCTCGTCACAGGCAAACAGCGTGCGTTCCAGCAGCGACTCGCGGGCAACGCCGGTGTGGTTGCCATGCGAGAGCACCGCCCGCACGAACCACTCGGGGTAGCCGTGCTCGCGCAGCACCGGCGCCCCGTCCTGCGGATGCTGGTCGAGGGTGGGGTGCCGCTCGTAGTCGAAGTCGTGAAGGAGGGCGACGTTGCCCCACTCGTCCTCGTTCTCGCCGAATTTGACCGCGTAGGCCCGGGTGGCGGCCTCGACCGCGAGGGCGTGGCGCAGCAGCGCCTCGGTGGTTGTCCATTCGGTCAGAAGCGTCCATGCTGCGTCCCGATCGGCTGCGAGGTTGACGGTCATGGCGAGCGAGTGTACCAACGAAGCGGCAGGAACCAACGGGGGTGAGCGCGAATGCGGCTACCCTCACCCTTGACGACGTTGGAGGCGCGTCCGCTGATGGCGATTGCAACCCGAGAAGGTACCGTGGAGACATTCGTAATCGAGGGTGGTGTCCCGCTCTCCGGTCGAGTGCGCCCGGCCGGAAACAAGAACGCGGCACTGCCGATCCTGGCCGCATGCCTGCTGACCGCCGATCCGGTCACGCTCGAGAACGTTCCCCGGATCCGCGACGTCGAGGCGATGATCGAGCTTTTGGTCGACATCGGTGCCGATGTCGAGTGGGGCGAGGACAACAGCTTGCGGGTGTGGGCAGCAGACATCACCTCGACCACGCTCGACCCGGAGCTGTGCACGCGCATCCGCGCATCGATCCTGCTGGCCGGGCCGTTGCTGGCCCGCTTTGGGTCTGCCGATGTGCCGCCGCCGGGTGGCGATGTGATCGGTCGCCGCCGAGTCGACACCCACCTGATGGCCTTCGCCGCGCTGGGAGCCGACGTGGACGTCGACCGTGAGTATCACCTGCGCGCGCCCCGCGGACTGGTCGGCGACGACCTCTATCTGGATGAGGCGTCGGTGACCGGCACCGAGAACGCGATCATGGCTGCGGTGCTGGCGCGCGGCACCACCACCATCTACAACGCCGCCTGCGAGCCGCACGTGCAGGACCTGTGTCATCTGTTGAACGCGATGGGCGCCGGCATCGAGGGCATCGGCTCGAACATGCTGACGATCCACGGTGTCCAGACGCTGCGCGGGTGTCGCCACCGGGTCGGTCCCGATCACATCGAGGTGGCGTCGTTCATCGGTCTGGCGGCGGTTACCGGAGGCGATCTCGTGATCGAGGATGCGGCGGTTGAGCATCTTCGCTCGATCCGTCACGCATTCTCGCGGCTGGGAGTGGAGATCGAGACGCGCGGAGCCGACGTGCACATCTCGCCGGGCCAGTCGCTGACCATCGTCGACGATGTGCACGCCCAGATCCCGAAGCTCGAGGACGGGCCGTGGCCGATGTTCCCGGCCGATCTGACGTCGATCGCAGTGGCGGTCGCGACCCAGGCCACCGGCACCGTCCTGATCTTCGAGAAGATGTTCGAGAACAGGCTGTTCTTCACCGACAAGCTGGTGTCGATGGGTGCGCGGATCGTGTTGTGCGACCCCCATCGGGCGGTCATCACCGGCCCGGCCCAGCTGTACGGCGAGCGCATGGCCAGTCCCGACATCCGCGCCGGCATGGCCATGCTGATCGCGGCGCTGTGCGCCGAAGGCACCAGCCGGATCGGGAATGTGGGCGAGATCGATCGAGGCTACGAGCGCATCGACGAGCGACTGCGCGCCCTTGGTGCGCGCATCGAGCGAACCCAGGCCTAGCGCCGCTCCTCGCTGGACTTTCGGCGCGGGAGACGTCGAGACGGTTACGATCTGCCGATGAAGCGTCTGAGCATCACCCGGGACCGGGTGGGCGCCGCAGCGGTGGGGCTGCGACCGACACTCGAGGCGCGCGAGGATGTGCGCCGCATCGTGGCCGACATCATCGACATGATCCGGGGCGGCGGCGATGACGCTCTGCGCCGCCTGACCTCGCGGCTCGATGGTGCCGATCTGCCGCAGAGCCGGGTCAAGCCGGGCGACCTCGAACGCGCCCTGGACGAGATCGATCCGGCGGTCAAGACGGCGATTGAGCTTTTGGCATCGAACCTGCGAACGGTGGCAACGGAGCTGCTCCCGCCGCCCACGCGGGTGGAGCTGCCTCAGGGCCAGATCGTCTCGACCCGTCACGTCCCGGTGCAGCGGGCCGGCCTGTACGTCCCCGGCGGCGGTGCCGCATATCCGTCCAGCGCGGTGATGGCGATCGTCCCCGCCCAGGTCGCGGGCGTCCCCGAGATCTGTGTCTGCTCTCCGCCGGCCGCCGACGGTCGCGTCCACTCCGCCATCCTGGCCGTGTGCGCGCTTCTGGGAGTGACCGAGGTATATGCCGCAGGGGGTGCCCAGGCGGTGGCGGCGATGGCGCTTGGCACCGAGGCGATCCCCGCAGTCGACGTGGTCGTCGGTCCCGGCAACGCGTATGTCGAGGAGGCCAAACGGCGGCTCTTCGGCGAAGTCGGAATCGAGTCGCTGGCCGGCCCCAGCGAGCTGATCATCCTGGCCGACGCCACCGCGCCGGCCGAACACCTGGCGTGGGACCTGATGGCGCAGGCAGAGCACGGGGCGGGAGCTCAGTCGGTGCTGGTCAGCTCGGACCCGGACGTGATCGCCGCGGTGGCCGAGCACCTTGCCGAGGGGGACATGACGCTGATCGAGACCGACTCCTGGGAGACCTCGATCGCGTTTGTGAACGAGTACGCCCCTGAGCACCTGCAGCTGGCGGTCGCCGACCCGGCCGCGGCGCTCGATCAGATCGTGCACGCCGGAGCGATCTTCCTCGGGCCGCACTCGGGGGCTGCCTTCGGCGACTACGTGGCCGGTTCCAACCACATCCTGCCGACAGCCGGCAACGCCCGCTTCTCGTCGGGGCTGGGCCCTGTGGTCTACCTGCGCGCGCAGGAGATCGTCGAGATTCCCGAGTCGGCGGTGGCCCTGCTGGAACCGCCGCTGGTCGCACTGGCCCTCGCCGAGGGACTTCCCAACCACGCCCGCTCGGCGTCGATCCGAGCCGAACGAATCACCGAATCCTCGAAAGGACTTCCCAGCTGATGCAGCTCAACCGTGAGGTGATTGCAGCCGACGGCGCCCCCAAGCCGTTCGCAGGTGCTCCCTACAACCAGGCCATCCGCGCCGGCAACTTCGTGTTCTGCGCGGGCCAGATCGGTCTCGATCCGGAGACGGGCGCGTTGGTCGAGGGCGGGATCGAGGCCCAGACGCGGCGGGTGCTGGAAAACGTGGTGGCGGTGCTCGCCGGCGCCGGGCTGACCCCTGCGCATGTCGTCAAGACCACCGTCTTCGTCGCCGACCTGGCCGACTTTGCCGCCGTCAACGCCATCTATGCCGAGTACTTCACCCACGATCCACCGGCCCGCTCGACCGTGCAAGTGGCTGCGCTACCTGCCGGGGCGGCCGTGGAGATCGAGGTGGTCGCGGCCGACTGACACAGGCCGGCGAGGGAGCCCCGCCCGCGCCGTAGGATTCGGGGATGCGGCCCAGCGAACTGATCGTCACCCACGCCAACGCCGACTTCGACGCGTTCGGATCGGCGCTGGCCGCACGCAGGCTGTATCCCGGAGCCGTGATCCGGCTTCCCGGCGGGGTCAACCGCAATGTGCGGGCCTTCATTTCGCTGCACGCCGACGAGCTCGCCATCCCCGACCCGGCGCGGATCGAACTGGACGCTTTGGAGCGGGTGATCGTGATCGAGGCGGGCAGGCTCAGCCGGCTGGGTGACCTGGCCGAGGTGATCGAGCGCGACGGCGTCGAGGTGGTGCTGTTTGACCACCACGACCGTGAGGCCGAACCGGAATGGGTCACGCCGGGCTCGCGGGTGATCTCGGAAGACGGCGCGCTGTGCGCCACCATGGTCGGGATCCTGGCCGAGCGCGGGCTCGATCCCACCCCCACCGAGGCAACCGCGCTGGCACTGGGCATCCACGAGGACACCGGCTCGCTGACCCATCTGACCACCACCGTGCGCGACATCGAGGCGCTGGCGTGGTGCGTCCGCCACGGCGCCGCCCAAGAACTGATCGCAGAGTTCCTGCGAACGCCGCTCTCGGGCGATCAGCGCGAGTTGCTGACCGCATTGATGGAGTCTGCCGAGACGCATCAGGTCGCCGGCATCCCGGTGCTGATCGCCGCCGCCCGCTGGCCTCACCACATCGCAGCGGTCTCGACCCTGGCCTCGAAGATCGTCGAGCTGACCGATGTGCGGGTGCTGGTGATGCTGGTCGAGATGGACGGGCGGGTGTTCGTGGTCGGCCGCAGCCGCACCCCGGTGATGGACGTGTGCGCGGTGCTGGAAGCACTCGGCGGCGGCGGTCACGCTCCAGCCGCATCGGCGATCGTCCGCGACCGTGATCTCGACGACGTGCGGGCGGCGGTGCTGGCCGAGCTGCCGGCCGGCGTCACCTCCGGCGCCCGCGCCCGCGACATCATGTCGGCGCCGGCCTGGTTCATCGACCACCAGGTGACCGTGGAGCAGGCCATGGCCGAATGCCGCCGGCGACAGACGTCCGGGGTGCAGGTGGAAGCCGACGGCGTGCTGGTGGGAGCGGTTGCCCGCGAAGATCTCGACCGCGCCTTGGGTCACCGGCTGGGCCACGCCCCGGTGCGGGCGGTGATGTCCTTGGAGGTCGCCACCATCGCTCCCGACGCGACCCTGACCGAGGTGCAGCACGCGATGGTGAAGGCACGGGCCGGTCGTGTGGCCGTGGTCACGGATGTCGACGGCGGCCACCCGGCTGCGGCCGACGTCTTGGGGGTGGTCACTCGCACCGATCTTTTGGGCGCGCTCAGCCCCCGCCCGCCGGAGCCGACTGAGAGCCCCGACACCGAGGTGGGCGAGGCCTTGCGCGGCCGCGAGCAGCTCGCCCCCCTGTGGGCGGCGGTGCGGGTCGCGTCGGCGGTCGTCGACGGCGTCTACCTGGTGGGTGGAGCGGTGCGGGATCTGCTCCTGGGAGCCCCCAGCTTCGACATCGATCTGGCTGTGGAGGGAGATGGGATCGCCTTCGCCGAGGCGCTCGCTGCCGAGCTGGGCGGTCGCATGCACCCGCACGAGCGTTTTCACACCGCGGTCGTGATCGCGGGTGAGCTGCGCATCGACGTGGCCACCGCGCGCACCGAGCACTACGAGTATCCGGCCGCGCTGCCGGTGGTCGAGCACAGCTCGATCCGGCGCGACCTCCACCGCCGCGACTTCACCATCAACTCGATGGCGATCGCGGTGGACGCGGCCACCTTCGGGCTGCTGCTCGACCCCTTCGGCGGTCGCGCCGATCTGGAGGCCGGAGCGTTGCGGGTGCTCCACAACCTGTCGTTCATCGAGGATCCCACGCGCATGTTTCGGGCGGTGCGATACGAGACCCGCTACGGCTTTGCGATGGAGCCGCACACGCTCGAGCTGGCCCGAAACACCGTGGCGATGGGGCTTGTGGGCGAGGTCTCCGGCGCCCGCCTGCGAGACGAGCTGCTGGCCATCCTGGGGGATCCCCGCGCGCCGGCGGCGCTGACGCGGATGGACCAGCTCGGCCTGGCCGGTGCCCTGCACCCCGCACTCGACTGCTCCTCGGAGACAATCCAGCTGATCGAGCGGATCGACCGCCTGCGCCTCACCCACGTGCCGGAACTCGCTCCCTGGCGGGCCAGGTTCGCCGCCGATCGCACGTGGTGTCGAGGCAGACCAGCTGGAGCCGTGGCTGGAGTGGCTGCGGATCCGAAGGCGGGATGCCCGGGCGGTGGCCTTGGCCGCGGCGCTGCCATCGCGGCTGCTGGGGCCGTTGGAGCAGGCCGCGACTCCGGCCGACGTCGCCGAGCTGCTGGCACCGCAACCGGTCGAGGTCGCGATCGTGACCGCGGCGCTCGGCTCGGCCGCTGCGCGCGCGTATCTCGAGGGCGGCGCAGTGGTCACGCTCGAGCTGGACGGGACGTCGCTGCAACAAGAGTTCGGGCTCGCCCCGTCGCCCAAGGTGGGGGCGGTGTTGGCCGAGCTCCTGCGGCGCAAGCGAAACGGGCAGATCGATGGTCGCGAGCAGGAACTCGAGGCCGCTCGGGTGATCCTGGCGGAGGACGCGTGACAACCATCCGCTGGGACGCTGCACCGGCCGGCGTGACGGTGGTGTTCACCGGCCGCACCGGCGGCGTCAGCGAGGGGCCGTTTGCCAGCCTCAACCTGGGTGCGCTGACCGACGACGATGCCGAGGCGGTGCGCGAGAATCGCCGCCGCGCCGTCGAGGCGGCCGGCGCTGATCCCAACGATGCCACCATGGCGTGGCAGGTGGCAGGGGCGGAGGTGCGGGAGGTGACGGCGACGCCCAGCTCGGGTCGGTTCATGCAACCGGGGCTGGAGCCGTTCCCCAAGTCGGATGGGCTGGTGACCTCGCTGCCCTCCAAGCCGCTGGTGCTGCTGGCGGCCGATTGCCTGCCGATTGCGATCGCCCGCACCGACGGATCGCGGCTGGCCGTGCTGCACGCGGGCTGGCAAGGACTGCTGGCCGGCATCTGCGAGCAGGGAGTCGCCCAGGTCGGTGCCGGCTCGGTGGCGATGGTCGGCCCGGGAGCGGGCCCGTGCTGCTACGAGGTCAAGGATGACGTGGGCAAGCCGCTGCAGGCGGCGTTCGGGCGAACCGCCGTCCGGGACGGGCTGTGCTGACCTGTGGTACTCCGCCCGCACCGCGTTGGAGCGAGCCGGGGTGGAGCACGTCGAGGTGGCGGGCCGCTGCACGATCTGTCGCCCGCAGGAGTACTTCTCGCACCGGCGCGATCGTGGCCGCACCGGCCGTCAGGGGGTGGTCGGTGTCCTTGGTTCCTGATCCCGCCGTGATCGCCGCCAACCTGGCCCGGATCCGATCTGAGATCGGGCCCGAGGTCGAGATCCTGGCCGCCACCAAGTACGTCGACACCGACGGCATGCAGGCGTTGCTGGAGGCCGGTGTGACGCTGGTGGGTGAGAACCGAAGCGACGCCCTGGCCGCCAAGCAGGCGCTGTTCGCCGACAGCTTCACCTGGGACTTCATCGGCCACCTGCAGAGCCGCAAGGTGCGCGACGTGGTCGGGCGGGTGCGCCTGATCCACGCGGTCGACTCGCTGTCTGTGTGCGCCCAGATCGACTCGCGGGCATCACAGCCGGTCGACTGCCTGCTGCAGGTGAACGTGGCCGGGGAGGAGTCCAAGGCCGGCGTTGCCCCCGATCAGGCCGACCGATTCCTGCAGCAGGCAGCCGAGTTCGGCAGCGTGCGATTCTGCGGATTGATGACGATGCCGCCGCTGGCGGAGCAGCCCGGCGAGGCCGCTCCGTGGTTCGCGGCACTGCGCGAATTGCGCGATGCGCTGGCACCGAACTGGGCCGGTCGGCACGAACTGACGCAGCTCTCGATGGGTACGAGCCAGGATTACGCAGTGGCAGCGCAGGAAGGCGCTACCATCGTGCGGCTAGGAAGTGTCCTACTCAAGCGGTAGAGTCTTTAGAGATGGCCATCAAGGACATGTGGAATTCGACCCTGGTCTACTTCGGCGTGCGCGAAGAGGAGTGGGGCGACGAGTACTACGAGGACGGCACCGCCGCCAACGAAGACCTCGAGCGCGGGTACTCCGAGCGACCCAATGTGCGCCGGCTTTCGCCCAGGCGCCGGTCAGGGTCGGAGTTCGACGAGATCTTCAGTGACGAGCCGCCCGTACGCGCTCCCAGCCGGTCGACGCGGGGCGCCGCTCCGGCTCCCCAGCAGAACGGGCATCGCGAGGCTCCGCAGGTGTCGCTGGTCGTCCCCAAAACCTTCAACGACGCCCAGACTGTGGCGGACAAGCTCAAGGCCGAGGTGCCGGTGATCATCAACCTCCAGACCGCCGACGCCGACCTGACGCGACGGCTGATCGACTTTGCCAGCGGCCTCACCTATGCACTGGACGGTTCGATGCAGCGGGTGGCCGATCGCGTGTTCCTGTTGACGCCGCATGCGGTCAAGGTCTCGGCAGAGGACAAGGCGCTGCTGATGGAGCGCGGCTTCTTCAACCAGTACTGAGCTGGGAGCTGGGAGCCTTGCCACGCGGAGCTGCCGGTGGTGGCGGTACGCTCCGGCCTGACATGACCAACGTCGCCTCCACCATCGGTCTGATCGGCTCCGGCAACATGGCCTCCGCCATGGTCAGCGGGTGGGTCAAAGCAGATCCCGAGATGGCCGGCCGGATCCTGGTCACCGATCGGGGCTCCGGCCGGGCCGACGCGCTGGCATCGAAGTACGGCGTTCGTCACGTGGTCGGCAACCATGAGCTGGTCGAGGCGTCCACGATGGTCGTGCTGGCGGTCAAGCCGGTGGACGTCGAGCGGGTGCTGCGCGAGATCTCCGACCTGATCACACCCACCAAGGCGATTGCCTCGGTGGCCGCCGGAGTGCGCATCGCCACGCTTGGAGACGATCCTGGACGTGGACGCGCCGGTGTTTCGGTTCATGCCGAACGTCGGGGTGCGAGTGGGGGCGGGGACGCTGGCCTTCTCGTCCGGCCGGTTCACCGACACCGCGGCGGAGGAGGCGGTGCTCGAGCTGTTCTCGCTGCTGGGCGAAGTGGTGCCGCTGGACGAGCGGCTGTTCGACGCGGCCACCGCGCTGTCGGGATCGGGACCGGCCTTTCTGGGTCTGATCCTGGAGGCGTTCGAGGATGCCGGCATCGTCAGCGGCCTGACCTACGAGGACGCTCGCCGGCTGCTGCTCTCGACCGTCGCCGGGACGGCTGAGTTGCTGCGAGCCGAGGAGCTCTCCTGCAGTGCGCTTCGGCGAATGGTGACCTCACCGGGCGGGACGGCGGCGGCCGGGTTGGCCGAGATGGAGCGCCACGGTGTGCGCGGCGCGGTGATCGACGGCGTCACCGCCGCGATGCGCCGCGCCGGAGAGCTGGGGTAGCGCGTGACCACGATCGATTGGATCGATCAGTTCATCCAATCCCTCAGCCTGATCTACATCGGGTTCATCTTTCTGCACGTGATCCTGGGCATGCTCCAGACCAGCTACAGCCCCTGGCTGGGCCGGCTGCGAGGCCTGACCTACGACACCGTCGAGCCGTTCCTGCAGATTTTCCGGCGAGTGCTCCCGCCGATGGGCGGGCTCGATCTCAGTCCCATGGTGGCCTCCTTTGCGGTGCTGATCGGCGCCCAGATCCTCCAGGTGATCATCAACTCCTTTGCGTGAGTCCCGGGAAGGACTCCGTTCGGCGGTCACGAACCGAGCGGCATGGCTATCTCACCTGTGGAACTCAGACATGAACGACCCGCTGTCCGCCTGATCGGATACAGCCGCGCCGACGTCGACCAGTTGATCGGCGACGCCACCGATGCATACGAGACGGTGTGGCGCGAACGCGCCGACCTGGACGACCGCGTGCACTACCTCGAGCAGAAGCTCTCGAGCGTGGCCGAGACCGAAGAAGCCCTCCGAAACGCGCTCATCACCGCCGAGAAGGTGGCCGACGAACGCCGTGCCCAGGCATCACGCGACGCCGAGCTGGTGGTACGCGAGGCCGAGGTGCGGGCGCGGGAGATCCTTCACGGAGCCTATGCCGAGCGCGAGCGGATCCGTCAGGAGACCGCCCAGCTGCGCGGCGAGGAAGCCGAATTCCGGCTGCGGCTGCGATCGCTTTTGGGAACCACGCTCCAGATCGTGCGCGATCACGAAGAGGATCTCGTGCACGCTCCGGTGCCGGTGGCGCCCGCGATTGAGAGCGAGACCGAACAGCACGCTGACGACGCTCCCGAATCTGCCTGATATACCCGTCTGGGTATACTCAGTCTCGTGTTGGAGGGTGTCGATATCGAGGCCACGCGCAGGCGTCTGACCGACGAGCGGGTGCGGGTGGCCGCGGAGCGCCGGCGCCTTCTGGACGATACGTCGCGCTCGATCGAGGACGTCTTTGATGACGGCGGCGCTGCCTCGCACATGGGTGACAGTGCAAGTCACACGCTCGATCGTGAGATCGACCTGTCGATCGAGGACAACGCAGATCATCTGCTGACCGCAATCGACGCCGCCCTGGCACGGATCGACGACGGCACCTACGGTGTATGTCAGCGATGTGGAAACGCGATCGATCCCGAGCGGTTGGAGGCTCTGCCGTACGCGACCCAGTGCATCCAGTGCAAGCGTCTGGAGGAGAGGGGCTGATCCGGGCAGACGCAGCGCCGCAGCCCGCGCCTCGCGCGGGCTCGTTGCAATGGGCGGGGATGCTCGCAGTCGCGGTCGTGGCGATCGTGGCCGACCAGGTGACCAAGCGCGCGATCGAGCAGCAGATGGTGCTCGAGCAATCGCACCAGGTGTTTCCGGGTCTGGCCATCACCCGCGTTCGCAACGACGGCATCGCGTTTGGGATCCTGCCCGGCCGGATCGGGATCGTGTCGATCCTGACGGTGATCGCGGTGGCCTGGATGCTGGTGCACTTTGCCCGCAGCGGCTCGCGTCATGTGCTGTTTCCGGTCGCGCTGGGGCTGCTGGTGGGCGGCAGCCTCTCGAATCTGATCGACCGCGTCGCCCACGGCCACGTGACCGACTTCATCGACGTCAGTCACTGGCCGACGTTCAACCTGGCCGATACCTTCATCGTGATCGGCGTGGCGCTGCTCGTGTTCGGCCTCTGGCGGCTGGATCGTGAGGCTCCCGCCGCTCCCGAGACCATGTGACCGACCACAGCGTCACGGCCGAGCATGACGGTGTCCGGCTCGATCGGTTCGTGGCTGCCCAGGCCGGTGTCGGTACCCGCGCCGCGGCGGAGCGGCTGGTGGCCGCGGGGGCGGTCACGGTTGACGGCCGGGTCAGGTCGAAGTCGTACCGGCTCACGGCCGGGGAGCTGGTCGGGATCGCTGAGACGGCTGCGCCCGAGCCGCGATCGGGGCCGCTGCCGGATGTCCCGATCGTGTATCGAGGATGATCGACTGATGGTGGTGGACAAGCCGGCGGGGATGCTCACGCACGCCGCGCCGGGAGCGACCGGGCCGACCCTGGTGGAAGTGCTCCAGGGCCGCAGCGGAGGGCGGCCCTGAGGATCGAGCGGGGATCGTGCACCGGCTCGATCGCGACACCTCCGGGCTGTTGGTCGTCGCCCGGGACGAGATCACGCTGGGAAAGCTGCAGTCGCAGCTGCGCCGACGCCAGATCAGCCGCGTCTACACGGCGCTGGTGCGTGGCCGCCCGCCGTCGCGCACCGGGCGGATCGAGGCGCCCATCGGGCGCGACCGGCGACAGCCGGCGCGGGTCTCGACCGATACCGACGTTCCGCGCGAGGCCGTGACCCGGTTTGAGCTGATCGAGGCGCTGCCGACCGGTCGCTCCTGCGGGTCGAGCTGGAGACCGGGCGGACTCACCAGATCCGGGTGCACCTGCAGGCCATCGGCCATCCGGTGGTGGGCGATCCCGCCTACGGCCACGGCCCTGAGCTGGGCCTGGAGCGGCAGTTCCTGCACGCCGCCGAGCTCTCGTTCCACGCATCCGTGGACAGGCGAGCCGGTGGCAGCGCACTCCCCGCTTCCGCCCGACCTGGCCGCCGCCCTGAAAGAGGCCAGGTCGTGAATAACGGTGCCAGGCACCGTTATTCACCATGTCGTCTAAACTTTGGCTCGACCTGTACGTCCCCGACCCGGTGGAACACGGCGCCGGCGGTGTCTCGCTGAACCTGTGGCGAGATTCCGGCAGTCGCCACCGGCTGAGTTCATCCAACCGATCAGGAGAAGTGACTTGCCCTCAGCGACCATGCGCGAGCTGCTCGAGGCCGGAGTGCATTTCGGTCATCAGACGCGGCGATGGAATCCCAAGATGCGCCGATTCATCTTCGGCGAGCGAAACGGCATCTACATCATCGATCTGCAGCAGACCTCCGATCTGCTCGACGATGCCGCCCAGTATCTGCGAAACATTGGTGAGCGCAACGGCAGCGTGCTGTTCGTGGGCACCAAGAAGCAGTGCCAGGACGCCGTCGAGACGCACGCCGGCCGCGTCGGCATGCCGTACGTCAACCATCGCTGGCTGGGTGGGCTGCTGACCAACTACCGCACCATCCAGGATCGCATCGCCGCCCTGCACGAGCTGCGCCGCCAGAAGAGCGACGGCCAGCTGGAGCTGCTGCCGGCCAAGGAGCGGCAGGTGGCGCTGTCCAATCTGGAGAAGCTCGAGACCAACCTCGGAGGAGTTGCCGACACGCGCAAGCTTCCCGACGCGGTGGTCGTGATCGACATGAAGAAGGAGGCGCTGGCGGTACGCGAGGCCCGGCGGCTCCACATCCCCGTGGTCGGATTGGTCGACACCAACTGCGATCCCGACGACGCCGATTTCGTGATCCCCGGAAACGACGACGCCATCCGCTCGTCCGACCTGATCGTGCGGGTACTTGCAGACGCCGTCGCCGACGGCCGCAACCTCGGCATCAAGGCCGCTGACTTCGCCGCCGCCCAGGCGGCTGCCGAAGCCGCCGCCGCCGAGGCCGCCGCCGAAGCCGAGGCTGCCGGTGAGGCCGCTGCCCGATGCCGACGCACCGGCCCCGGCGGAAGCCGACGCCGAGGCGGCTCCGGAGGCCGAGCCTGCCGCTGCGGTGGCTGAACCTGAGGCCGCTGCGGCCGCGGAGCCAGAGGCGGAACCCGCTGCGGAGGCTCCGGCTGAACCGTCGAAGCGAGAGTGGGGAGGCCGAGTGAGCGACGCTACCTATACGCCCTCAGCCGCCGAGGTCAAGGCCCTGCGTGAGACCACCCAGGCGGGCATGATGGACTGCAAGCGGGCGCTGGCCGAAGTCGGCGGCGACATGGATGCAGCGGTCAAGCTGCTGCGCGAGAAGGGCATCGCCTCGGCCAGCAAGCGCTCGGGGCGAGGCACCGGCGAGGGCCTGATCGAGACGTATGTGCACGCGGGCGGCCGGATCGGGTCGATGGTCGAAGTCGGATGCGAGACCGACTTTGTCGCGCGCACAGACGATTTCCGCGGGTTTTGCCGCAAGGTGGCCTTGCAGATCGCCGCTGCCCGTGACCTGCGGTTCGTGTCGGAGAGCGACATCCCGGAGGACTTCAAGGCGGCTGAGCTCGAGATCTTTCAGGCCAAGGCCGCCGCGGAGGGCAAGCCCGAGGCGATGCTGGAGAAGATCGCCGCCGGCATGTGGACGAAGTCTCTGACCGATTACGTGCTGGCCAACCAGCCGTCGATCCGGCCGGAGGACGACGGAAAGACGATCGAGACGCTGCGGGCCGAACTCTCCGGGACGCTCGGCGAGAACATCGAGATCAAGCGCTTCGCGCGATTCGAGGTGGGCGCCGGGTGAGCGAGTTTCGCAGGATCCTTTTGAAGCTCTCGGGTGAGGCGCTGATGGGAGATCGCGACTACGGGCAGGATCCAGACCGAATCGGCGCCATTGCCCGGGCCGTCCACGACGTCGCCGCCGGGGGCGTCGAGCTTGCCATCGTGGTCGGCGGCGGGAACATCCTGCGAGGCACGCAGGAGGCCGCCAAGGGAATGGATCGAGCCACCGCGGACTACGCCGGCATGCTGGCCACCGTGCTGAACGCACTGACCGTCCAGGATGCACTGGAAAAGCTGGGCACCCATACCCGGGTGATGTCGGCGATCGACGTGGCCGAGGTGGCCGAGCCGTACATCCGCCGCCGGGCGATCAGGCACCTCGAGAAGGGCCGGATCGTGATCTTCGCCGCCGGCACCGGCAACCCGTTCTTTACCACCGACACCGCCGCTGCACTGCGCGCGCTGGAGATCGGTGCTCAGGCGATTCTGATGGGCAAGAACGGCGTCGAGGGTGTGATGGACGACGATCCTCGCACCAATCCCGATGCTCGGCTGCTGCCCGACCTGACACATATCGAAGCGATCGAGCGCGGTCTCAAGGTGATGGACTCGACCGCGCTTTCGCTGTGCATGGACAATCGCGTGCCGCTGTACGTGTTCAACCTCGATGACGAGCGTAATATCGGCAGGGTCGTTGCCGGTGAACGGATCGGCACCGTGATCTCGGCTCACAAGGTTCCCGTGGAGGTTTCATCATGATCGAGGATGTCCTTACCGACGCCTCACGGCGGATGGACAAGAGCGTCGAGGCGGCCAAGCACGAGTTCACCACGATCCGCACCGGACGCGCCTCGGCGGCGCTGCTGGATCGCATCCAGGTGAATGCCTACGGCAGCCAGATGCCCGTCAACCAACTCGCCACCATCAGCGTGCCGGAGCCTCGCATGCTGACCATCACGCCGTTCGACAAGGGCACCATGAAGGACATCGAGCGGGCGATCCTGGAGTCCGACCTCGGCCTCACGCCTGCCAACGACGGCCAGCTGATCCGGCTGCCGATCCCCCAGCTCACCGAGGAGCGCCGCAAGGAGCTGGTGAAGCAGGTGCGGCACATGGCCGAAGAGGGGCGGGTGGCGGCCCGCAACATCCGACGGGACGCGATCCACCACCTCAAGGAGCTCGAGAAAGGCGGCGACGTCGGCTCCGATGACGTGCACCGCGCGGAGGATCGACTGCAGAAGCTCACGGACGCTCACACGGCGGCCATCGACTCGGCCCTCAAGGGTAAAGAGGCCGAGATCATGGAAGTGTGACCGCGGCGCTTCTGCGGAAGCAGCGGCGGCTGCTGCGCGCGCTGAGGCTGACGCGGTCAGAGACGCCCGAGCGGCCGATCGCCGACCACGCCGAGAACGTGGCCGTGATCATGGACGGCAACGGACGCTGGGCGAAGTCACGCGGCCTGCCGCTCCTGGCCGGGCACCGAGCGGGCACCAAAGCGCTGCGTCGCACCGTCGAGGCGGCTCCCGACCTGGGTGTTCGCAGCCTGGCGGTGTATGCGTTTTCGACGGAGAACTGGGGCCGCCCAGACGACGAGGTGGCCGACCTGATGGCACTGTTCGAGGAGACCATCCGCGAACAGTTCCCCGATCTGCATCGCCAGGGTGTGCGCATGCATTTCATCGGGCGGCGCGACCGCTGCCCCGACAGCCTGCGCGACCTGATGCACGACATGGAGCAGCGCACCGCCGAGAACACTCGCCTGGACCTGTGGGTCGCGTTCGACTACGGCGCACGCGACGAGATCGTGGCGGCCGCACGACAATTGGTCGCCGACGGAGTCGATCCCGAGGCGATTGACGAGGGGGCCGTCGCAGCCCGTCTGTACGCTCCCGATATGCCCGATCCCGACCTGGTGATCCGCACCTCAGGAGAGCTGCGCGTGTCGAACTTCCTGCTGTGGCAGGCCGCGTATGCCGAGTTTCACTTCACTCCCACCCTGTGGCCGGATTTCGACGACGGGGATCTGCGCGAGGCACTCGAGGCCTACGCCGGGCGCAGGCGCAGATTCGGGCGTCGGTGAACGCACTGATCTCGCGCGTGGTGATTGCGATCCCGCTGCTGATCTTCGCGGTGTACGCGGTGTACGTCGGCGGCTGGGTGATGACCGCCGCTGCGGTCGTGACCGCGGTCGTGGCCGTGCACGAGCTGTATGTGATGACGCGGGAGTTCCGGCCGCTGATTCCGGCGGGCATGCTGGGAGTGATCCTGATACCGATCGCGATCCACCAGGGTGGCTTGGCGTGGGCGACCGCCCCGCATCTTCGGGGCGCTTTTGCTGGCGTTTTGGCTCTCGGCCGTTGGCGACGTTCGCCAGCACGCGGTGGTGCAGCTGGCGGTGACGCTTTTGGGCGTGATCTGGGTGGGCCTCGGCCTGGGGCTGCTGGTGGCCATCCGAGACATCCCCGGGCCTGGGGAGTGGGGCCGCGTGCTGCTGCTGGCGGTGTTTCTGGGGGTGTGGCTGTCGGATACTGCTGCATACCTGTTCGGGCGGATGTTCGGACATCGCCGGCTGGCCGGCCAGATCTCACCCAACAAGACCGTCGAAGGACTCGTTGCCGGCTTGGTGTGCGGCTTTCTGGCAGTCTTCTTCACGGTGTATCACCAGCCCTCCTCACAGCCGCTGTCGCCGATCCACGCCACCGAGTTGGCGCTTGCGATCACGCTGGCAGGGCCGATCGGCGACCTGTTCGAGTCGTACCTGAAGCGCGACATGGGCGTCAAGGACACCGGCCGGATTCTGGGCGGCCACGGCGGCGTGCTGGATCGCATCGACGCGCTGCTGTTTGCCGGTGCGGCGGCGTATTTCGTTGCTCTGGCGATCGGACGGGCGTGATCCGGCGGCGCAACAGGCTGGGGCTGCGCGGCCGGCTGGAGGCGTTCAGCTCCGATCGTGACCTGCTCGGCCGAGCGGTGGCGTCGGTGTGCGAGCGACACCCCGAACTGGCAGGGGTGAAACGGTCTGAGTGGTTCGGATGGGAGTTCGACGATCACCGGCCGCCGCGCTACGCAGCGGTCGGCTGTGACCACCGTGGATTCGTGGTCGACGCCGTCTCGGGACACATCCTGTGGGCGGGCGAGATCGCCGGCGAAGCCGAGCTGCCGCGGTCGCTGGCAGCCATCGCCCGCTGATCGGATCCCAACCTGCGCTGGTTACACTGATCGCAGAATGAGATCTGTCGCCATTCTCGGAGCCACCGGATCGATCGGCCTGCAGGCGCTCGAGATCGTGGCCGAAAACCCCGACCTGACGGTCTGCGGGCTGGCCGCTGCCACCAGTGCTGATCAGCTGGTTGCCGCCGCCGAGGCCCACGGAGTGCCGACGATCGCCCTGACCGACCCGGCCGCCGCAGCTGCGGCCAGAGCACGGTTTGGGGGCAGCGTCCTGGAGGGCCCCGGTGCCGCCGCGCAGCTGGTGCGCGAATGCGGCGCCGACATCGTCCTGAACGGCGTCGTGGGGTCGGCGGGACTGGCGGCCACGCTGGCGGCGTTCGAAACCGGCGCCGACGTCGCCCTGGCCAACAAGGAGAGCCTGGTCGCCGGCGGAGCGCTGGTGCTGGAGGCGCGTGACCGCGCCCAGCGTCGCCTGCTGCCGGTCGACAGCGAGCATTCCGCACTTGCCCAATGTCTCGAGGGGGCAGCCGACGGCTCGGTCTCGGGAGTGGTGATCACCGCCTCGGGGGGCCCCTTCCGCGGCTATTCGCGGGAGCAGCTGGCGAGCTGTCACCCGGGAGCAGGCGCTCAACCACCCGACCTGGAACATGGGCGCCAAGATCACCGTCGACTCGGCCACCCTCATGAACAAGGGGCTGGAGCTGATTGAGGCCCACCACCTGTTCGGGATCGACTACGACGCCATCGAAGTGGTCGTCCACCCCCAATCGATCGTGCACGGGATGGTTCGCTTCCGCGACGGCGCCCTGATCGCGCATCTGGGTTTGCCGGACATGCGGGTACCGATCTCGTGGGCGCTGACCTACCCGCAGCGGGCCGCCACCCCGGCGCCGCGGCTCGACCTGGAATCGGCCTTCACGCTTGAGTTCGAGCCGCCTGCCGTGCACGTGTTCCGATGCCTGCAGCTGGCACGAGACGCAGGCCAGGCCGGCGGCACCGCACCGTGCACGCTGAACGCGGCCAACGAGGTGGCCGTGGCGGCGTTCCTCGCGGGCGGGGTCGGCTTTGCCGATATAGCCGGTGTGGTGGAACAGACTTTGGAGCGCACTGACGTGGCGCCGCTGGTCTCACTCGAGCAGGTGCTCGAGGCCGATGCCCGCGCCCGCGTGATCGCGACTGAACTGGTGGCGGTGGCCGCATGAGCTACGCGATCGCAATTCTCGGCCTGCTGGTGCTGATCTTCATCCACGAGCTGGGCCATTTCGCCGCAGCCAAGGCGGTCGGCATGCGCGCGCTCAACTTCACCATCGGCTTCCCGCCGATCATCGCCGGCAAGCAGTACGGCGACACCGAGTACCGGATCGGAGCGATCCCGCTCGGCGGCTACGTCAAGATCCCGGGAATGCTGAGGCCCGAGGCCGACGATCTGTATGCGATCGACGACCTGCTGGAGCGTCCCGATCAGCTCGACCCGGCCGAGGGGTTGGAGCTGTCCAACGCCGTCGACGAGTTTCGCCTGTGCATCAACCGAAACCAGCACGACGCCGCCGCTGTGGCGCTGGAGCGTGTG
The DNA here is from genome assembly GCA_963729195.1 of uncultured Actinomycetes bacterium. Taxonomy (GTDB): domain Bacteria; phylum Actinomycetota; class Thermoleophilia; order Gaiellales; family JAICJC01; genus CAVPTL01. The sequence goes on along the minus strand of CAVSNF010000024.1, from coordinate 405,685 downwards.
CGGGCCGCGGTGGCCGTCTGCGACCACTCCCTGACTGCGACCGACCGGCGCAAGGTGACTCAAGAACATCGCGCGGGTGGAGGAGGCCCTCGATCCGCGCTCGTACTGGCGCTCGAGTCGCACCAACCGGCTGATCGTGATCCTGGCCGGGCCGGCCATGAACGTGCTGGCGTGCTTCGTGATTTTGGTGGGGCTGTTCATCACCGGCGTGCCGGAGGCCACCAAGACGGTGGCGACGGTGGTCTCACCGAGCCCCGCGGCGTCCGCCGGACTGAAGCCCGGCGACAAGATCGTGACGGTCAACGGGCGGCACCTCACGCCCGACCAGGCCCACAACGTGATTGTCGCCAGTAACGGGGGCGTCGTGCGGATCACGGTTGACCGAAACGGCCACGTGATCGCGCTTCCGCCCACCCACACCAAGAAGATCGACGGCGTCTACCGGCTCGGATTCTCGTTCGGCGTGGCGCCGGTGTCGCACTCGGTGCTGTCGGCGCCGCAGATGGCGACCTCGCAGATGTGGGCGCTGACCACAGGCACGATCGGCGCGCTGGGTAACGTCGTCACCCCCCAGGGGCGGGCGCAGCTGCATAGTGTGGTGGGAATCACGCGCTACTCGGCCGATGCGGTCGACTACGGCATCTCCAGCTATCTCAGCATCCTGGCGTTCATCTCGCTGTCACTGGCGATCTTCAACCTGCTGCCGTTCCTGCCGCTGGACGGCGGCCACGTGCTCATGATCGCGCTCGAGAAGGTGCGCGGGCGGGCGGTCTCGCAGGCCACCTTCGGGAGGATCTCAGCGGTGGGGATCGCGTTGATGCTGGTGGCGTTTGCGATCGGGCTTCAGAACGATCTCGGCGGGCTCATCAATACCCAACCGCGCTAGGTGGTTGAGCGATATCTCTCGCGAGCCTGGACGCTGCGATCGGTGAGTGGAGGTCGGGGCTGGTCGTGGCTGCGGCTGCGAACCGTCGTCTCGCTGTGTCCTCAGTCGCGCCAATACTCAGAGTATTGGCGCTCCCTGCGTCCTTGCGAGTCTCGGTTCTCGCACGCCCAGGACATCACGGAGATATCGCTCAACCACCTAGACGGTTGACCCCGGGGATGTGATGCCGCAAACGGTATCCTCCGCGAGATGGCTTCCGAACGCCAAATCTCCGTTGGTGGAGTGCTGATCGGCGCAGGCGCGCCGGTGGCGGTGCAGTCGATGACGCTGACCGACACCAGCGACGTCGCCGCGACCGTCGCCCAGATCACGCGCCTGGCGGAGGCCGGCTGCGACATTGCTCGGGTGGCGGTACCCGGCCGCACGGACGCCGACGCGCTGCCGGCGATCGTGGCGGGGTCGCCGCTGCCGGTGATCGCAGATATCCACTTCAACGCCTCACTGGCGCTGCGCGCGATTGCGGCAGGGGTGGCCGCCGTGCGCATCAACCCCGGCAACATCGGCGGTGACGACAAGGTCGAGCAGGTGGTGGTCGCCGCCCGCGCGGCAGGCATCCCCATGCGGATCGGCGCGAACTCCGGCTCGCTTCCCGACCATCTCCGCCAGTTCGCGACCAACGACCCCGCGGGGGCGCTGGTCGAGGCGGCGCTGGAAGAGGTGCGGCTACTGGAGCGGCTCGGCTACCACGACTTCAAGATCTCGGTCAAGAGTTCGTCGGTGCCGGTCATGATCGACGCCTACAAGCGGCTGGCCGACAAGGTGCCGTACCCGCTGCACCTGGGTGTGACCGAGGCCGGCCCGGTATTCACCGGCACCGTCAAGAGCTCGATCGGGATCGGCAGCCTGCTGGCCATGGGCATCGGCGACACCATCCGGGTATCCCTCACCGCCGACCCGGTGGAGGAGGTCAAGGTGGCCTGGGAGATGCTGCGGGTACTCGGTCTGCGGCACAAGGGGCCGGTGATGATCGCCTGCCCGTCGTGCGGGCGCACAAACGTGGATGTGCTCGACCTGGCAGAGCGGGTCGAGCGCCGCCTGGAAGGCTACGACGAGGTGTTCGAGGTGGCCGTCATGGGCTGCGCCGTGAACGGCCCGGGCGAGGCCGGTGACGCCGACTTCGGGATCGCGGGCGGGCGGGATGCCGGCTTCATCTACGCCCACGGCGAGGTGCTGCGGAAGGTGCCCCAGGCGGTGCTGGTGGAAGAGCTGTTCGGCGAGGTCGACGCCTGGATCGCCGGCGGCATGGTGCGGCCGCAGCGAAAGACCCGGAAGCTGACGCTCCCGGTCGTCAGCACCTAACCGCAACTACTCCGCGGATGGGTGCTCTTCGCACCAGCGTGCGAATCGCAGATGCTTGGCCAGGTACGAGTTGATCTCAGCCATCCCGTACTCGATCCAGTCACCGATGAAGCGGTCGTCGATTTCGATCTCTGATGTGGTGTCGGGGTTCGCGTCCATGGGAGGGATGTCGCCTTCCGGGGGCCTTCTTCCGATCACCGACATGAGGTATTGGCGGACTCGGAAAGCGGTAACCTGCCGTCGCCCGCAGCCTCGGCTACAGTAGGCCGCATGTTCAATTCACGGAAAGCAGCAATCGGGTATGCGACCTCGGTCGCGACGGTGCGCACACTGCGGAACGTGGGCATCAGTCGCAAGGCCCAGGGGATCGTCGATCGCACGCTGCGAAGCTCTCAGGAGCGCCGCCGCAAGCGTCGGCGCACGGCCGTGATTGGAGGGGCAGCGGCGTTCACGACGGCCGCCGTCATCACCTCGGCCGGGCTGGTTCTCCGCCATCGTATGGCGGGTCAGTAACTTGTCGAGCGGGGGCGGCTCCGTCGCCCCCGCTCGGTAGACTCAAAAACCCGTGCCGAACCAACCGCGCTATGCCCACCTCCACGTCCACAGCGAGTACTCGATCCTCGATGGGGCGTGTCGGATCGGCCCGCTCGTCAACCGCGCTGCAGAGTTCGGGATGCCGGCCATCGGTCTCACCGACCACGGCTCGATGGCGGGCTCGGTGGAGTTCTGCAAGGCCGGTGCCAAGGCTGGCATCAAGCCGATTCTGGGCTGCGAGATCTATGTGGTCGACGACCACACTGCACGGCCCCAGCGCGAGCGCCGCGGCCACCTGACGCTGCTGGCCGAGACGCGCGAGGGGTATCACAACCTGGTGCGGCTGGTGTCGTCCGGATTCCTGGATGGGTACTGGTACAAGCCGCGGGTCGACCTCGAGCAGCTGGCTGCGCACGCCGACGGCATCATCGCGCTGTCAGGCTGCCTCTCGGGCCGGGTCTCCAAGGCGCTGGTGGACGGCGACGAGGCCCGCGCCCGGCAGGAGCTCGACACGCTGGTGCAGATCTTCGGCCGCGATGATGTCTACGTCGAGATCCAGGACGGCGGCATCGATATTCAGACCCAGATCACTCCGCAGCTGGTGGCGATGGCCGGGGATGCGGGCCTGCCGCTGGTGGGTACCGGCGACGTCCACTACCTGACGGCCGCCGACGCGATTCCGCACGAAGCCATGCTGTGCATCCAAACCGGCGACACGCTCGACAACCCCAACCGCTTCAAGTTCTCCAACCACGGCTTCTACCTGCGATCGCCGCAGGAGATGTACGACCTGTTCGCCCCGCGGTTTGGCGAGGAGATGCTGCGTGCCACGGTCGAGATCGCCGACCGCTGCACCGCCACCTTGGACTTCGAGGCAACCCATCTGCCGCATTTCGATCTGCCCGGCGGTGAGACGGCAATCGCGTACCTGCGCAAGCTGGCCGAAGACGGGCTGCGCGAGCGGTACGGCAGCGAGACTCCCGAGCTGCGCCAGCGGCTGGAGTTCGAGCTCAAGACGATTGAGGAGATGGGCTTCCCCGACTACTTCCTGATCGTGTGGGACTTCATCCGGTTCGCCCGCGCCGAGGGTATCTCCGTCGGACCCGGTCGTGGATCGGCTGCGGGATCGCTGGTGGCCTATTGCCTGCGCATCACCGACCTCGATCCGATGCGCTACTCGCTGCTGTTCGAGCGGTTCCTGAATCCCGGCCGCAAGTCGATGCCCGACGTCGACGTCGACTTCGCGGTGGCGGGGCGCGAGCGCGTGATCAACTACGTGGCCGAGAAGTACGGTCGCCGCAACGTCGCTCAGATCATCACCTTCGGCAAGATGCAGCCCAAGGCGGCCATCAAGGACGCCGGCCGGGTGATGGGATTGCCGTACGGCGTGGTCGACCGGATCGCCAAGTTCGTCCCCGACGGCCCCAAGATCTCGTTTGACATGTGCATGAAGAACGGGGCCGAGCTGCGCAAGAGCTACGACATCGACGAGACCACCCGCAAGGTGGTGGACATGGCCATGCCTCTGGAAGGGGTCGTGCGCAACGACTCGATCCACGCCGCCGCGGTGGTGATCGGCGACCGGCCTCTGACCGAGTACCTGCCGCTGCAGCAGAAGGGCACCGACTCCGAGGTGGTCACCCAGTTCTCGATGAACGACGTGGAAGCGCTGGGGCTGCTCAAGATGGACTTCCTGGGCCTGCGCAACTTGGACGTGATCGACCGCGCCGTGGAGCTGATCGAGGAGTCCAGCGGGGTGACCGTGGACGTTCACGGGCTGCCGCTGGATGACACCAAGACGTACGAGATGATGGCCCGCGGCGACGCCACCGGCGTGTTCCAGTTCGAGTCCAGTGGCATGCGAGACGCGCTGCGCCAGGTGAGACCCACCCGCTTCGAGGATCTGATCGCCCTGGTGGCGCTGTATCGGCCGGGTCCGATGCAGAACATCCCGCGCTACGCGGCGCGCCTCAACGGCCGAGAGCAGTTCTCCTACCCCGATCCACGGCTGGAGCCGATCCTGTCGGAATCGGCGGGGATCACGATCTATCAGGAGCAGCTGATGCTGATCGCCCGGGAACTGGCCGGGTTCACACCCGCCGAGGCCGACGATCTGCGCAAGGCGGTCGGCAAGAAGATCGCATCGCTGATGGCCTCGCTCAAGGACAAGTTCCTCAAGGGCTGTGCCGCCAACGGCGTCGGCGCAGCGCTGGCCCAACAGCTGTGGGAGGACAACGAGCGCAGCGCCGACTACTCGTTCAACAAGTCGCATGCGGCCTGCTATGCGCTGATCTCCTATCAGACCGCGTATCTGCGGGCCAACCATCCGGCCGAGTACATGGCGGCTCTGATCTCCTCGGTGATGTCGACCAAGGACCGGGTGCCGTTCTACGTCGGTGAGTGCGCCGACATGGGTATCGAGGTGCTGCCGCCTGATGTGAACGAGAGCCAGTCCGACTTCGCAGTGGTGGACGGCAAGATCCGGTTCGGGCTGACGGCTGTCAAGAACGTCGGCGAGGGGGCGGTGCGGATGATCGTGGAGGCCCGCTCCGAGCGCCCCTTCGAATCGATCTGGGACTTCTGCGAACGGGTCGACGCGACCGTGCTGAACAAGCGCATGTTGGAGAGCCTGATTGCGGCGGGAGCGTTCGACTGCACCGAGGCAACTCGACGGGGCAACGCCGAGGCACTGGAGCAGGCGCTCACGGCCGGCCAGAAGATCCAGGAGGACGCTCGCCGCGGCCAGGGATCGATCTTCGACATGATGGGCGACGACGCCGCCGGCGGATCCGCCACGGTCACCCGCGTCCATCCGCAGGTGTCCACACTGGAGTGGGATCGTGATGATCTGCTGCGACGGGAGAAGGAGGTGCTGGGGCTGTACGTCTCCAGCCATCCGCTGACGCCGCTGCGGTCGCAGCTCGCGCGCCAGGTGGACGCGCCGCTGCGGGAGTTCCCGAATCTTCGTGACGGGCAGGTCGTGACCGTCGGCGGGATCGTCGCCGGGGTGCGGCAGCTGGTCACCAAAAAGGGCGACACGATGGCGTTCGTCCAACTCGACGACGCCACCGACGCCATCGAGGTGATCGTCTTCGCCAAGAGCTGGGAGACCGCCCGCGACGTGCTCAAGCCCGACAGCATCGTTCTGATCAAGGGCCGGGTCGAGCGCAAGTCCGAGACCGAGGTGAAGCTGATGGCAATCGAGGCAACGCCGTTCGAGGCCGTCGCTGACGCCGGCGTGGTCAAGCTGCGGGTGGATGCCCGCGAGGCGCCGGCGACAATCCTGGATGAGCTCAAGAACCTGATCGGGGAGTATCCGGGAGAGGCGCCGGTGGAGCTTCGCATCGACACCACCGAGGGTGCCAAGGTGCTCCGCTTCGGCTCCGACTACCGGGTGCGGGCGGACGGCGACTTCATGGCCGAGGCACGCGCCCTGCTGGGCGACGCCGTCATCGCCTGACCGCGCCTATCGTGCACCCGTGACCGAACCGATCATCCGCCGCGCCCGCACGGGCGATATCCGCGATATCCACCGGATCGTGAGTGGATACGTCGACCAGGGCGTGCTCCTGGGCAAGCAGCTGGTGACCCTGTACGAGGACGTCCAGGACTTCCGGGTCGCAGAGCTGGAAGGATCGGTGGTGGGGTGCGGGGCGGTGCACGTGATGTGGGAGGACCTTGCCGAGGTGCGCACCGTCGCTGTCGACCCGGCGTTCGTGGGTCGGGGGGTGGGCCATGCGGTGGTGGCGGATCTGGTCAACACCGCCCGGGAGCTGGGGGTGCGGCGCGTGTTCGTGCTGACCTTCGAGCACCGGTTCTTCGCTCGCCACGGCTTTCGCCAGATCGAGGGAACCCCGGTGGCGCCGGAGGTGTACGCCGAGCTGCGGCGGTCCTACGACGAGGGTGTGGCGGAGTTCCTCGACCTCCCGCGGGTGAAGCCCAATACGCTGGGCAATACCCGCATGCTGTTGGAACTGTGACCAGCTGACAGTCCCATCCGCCCGCCGCCCTAGAATGTCTCGACCATGACTGTGGCGGAGTTCGACCTCGACCTGGACGTGTTCCAGGGCCCGTTCGATCTGCTGCTCGCGCTCGTCCTGCGGGAGGAGATCGAGCTGGCCGAACTGCCGATCGCCGAGATCGTGGTCGCCTACGTCGAGCGGATGGAAGAGCGTGGCGAGATCGACCTGGAGTCGGCCACCGAGTTCGTCGTGCTGATCGCGGCACTGCTCGAGATCAAGGTGCGGCTGCTGTTCGGCATCGAGGACTCCGACGAAGACGACATCACGGTCGAAGAGGCAGAGCAGGAGCTGATCGAGCGGTTGATCGAGTACCGCCGCTACGCCGCTGCTGCGCGGTGGCTGCACGACCGGGCCGAGGCCACACCGCGGATGTTCCGCGCCGGCCCGGCGCCGTTGCAGCCTCGCCCCGAACCGGTGATCGAGGAGTTCAGCGAGGATCCGTGGCAGCTGCATGCGGCCATGGCCACGCTGCTCACCTCGCCGCCGGAGATCGACATCAGCGTAGTGCGCCGCAAACTGGTGCCGGTCAGCGAATTTTTGGATCGGTTCCGGGCGCTGCTGGGTGAGCGTCGCGGCTTCGCCTTCGAGCAGGCGGTGGCCGGTCTCGACCGACTGTCCCAGGCGGCCGCGTTCTTGGCGGTGCTGGAGCTGTACAAGACCGGCGAGGCCGATCCGGTGCAGGCCGAGCTGTTCGGGCCGATCAGGGTTGCCCGCGGAACGGTGCGGCGCGAGCAGCCGCAGACGCCCGAGGCCGACCCGGCCGTGTCTGAGCGGGCGATCGCATGAGCGAGCTGACCCACACCGTGGAGGCGCTGCTGTTCGTGGCCTCAGAGCCCCTATCGGTGCGTGAGCTGGCGGCACTGACCGAGGCCGCTCCCGAGCGGATCGAGCGCGCCCTGGACGCGCTGGGCGATCGTTACGGCGAGGGCCGCTCAGGTGTGGTGTTGGAGAAGGCCGCCGGTGGCTGGGGATTTCGCGCGTCACGCGAGACCGCCCCGGCCTGCGCCCGGCTGCTGAACCGGCCGCAGACGCGTGGCATCAGCCAGGCCGGTCTGGAGACGCTCGCGATCGTGGCCTATCTCGGCCCGGTCTCGCGGCCCGACATCGCCCGCATTCGCGGGGTGTCGGCCGATGCCGGTGTCGCCGGCCTACTGGAGCGGGGACTTGTCGAAGAAGCGGGACGGGCTGACACCATCGGCCAGCCTGTGCTGTACCGGGTCACCACGGCCTTTGCCCGCATGTTCGGGTTGGAGGAGGGGACTGCGAGCCTGCCCGCCCTGTCGGAGTTCGACCTGACAGACGCCGATCACGAGGCGCTGCGGGCTCGGCTTCACCTGGTGGCTGATCAGCGTGCCGGAGCGGCTTAACCGGTTTCTGGCCTCAACCGGGCTGGCTTCTCGCCGCGCGGCCGAGGTGTACATCCGCGACGGCAGGGTAACCGTCAACGGTCAGGTGGCCGACCTGGGCACCCGTGTCGCGGATGGCGACGATGTTCGCCTCGACGGCGACCCGGTGACGGCCCAGAAGGTCGTGGTGGTGCTCCTGAACAAGCCCGCAGGGATGATCACCAGCGTCGGTGATTCCCGCGGACGGCCGACGGTGACCGACGCGGTCAAGACCGACGTGCGGGTGTTTCCGGTCGGGCGACTGGATCGTGCCACCACCGGAGCGCTTGTGCTTACCAACGACGGCGACCTGGCCCACCGGTTGATGCATCCCAAACACGGTGTCGAGAAGAGCTACCTGGCCGACGTCGAGGGTGTGCCCACCGAGGAGGCACTCGAGCGGCTGCGCCAGGGTGTGGAGCTGGAGGACGGCATGACTCACCCGGCCGCTGTACGAAGCGTCCGCCCGGGGCAGTTGGAGATCACCATCCACGAGGGCCGAAATCGGCAGGTGCGACGCATGTGCGCAGCAATCGGCCACCCGGTGCGCAGGCTGCATCGAAACCGGTACGGCCCGCTGACGGTGGAGGGACTGGCACCGGGGGCGTGGCGCGCGGTCGTTGCCGACGAGCTGGAGGCCCTGCGCCATGCCTGACGTGGTGGTGATCGGTGCCGGGCTGTCGGGTCTCACAACCGCGCACCGGCTGACGCGGGCCGGTGCCGAGGTGGTCGTGCTGGAGGCCTCCGACCGCGTCGGCGGCAGGGTCTGGACGCGTCAGTCTGGAGGGCGGCCGTGGGAGGCCGGAGGCGAGGCGATCGACGCCACCAACTCCTCCCTGCGGGGGCTGGCCGACGAGGTGGGCACAGCGATCGTGCGCTCCGCCGTGGGCTGGGGCGATCACGGCCCCACTCCGTCGGCTGCCTGGGTGGCGGGGCGACGTGAGTTCGAGTCGCCACCCGGCTACGTGGCGCTGTTGGATGAGATCGAGCGGCTGGGGCAACACCCCGATCCTTCCACCGACGCCGTCAGCGTGGGCGCCTGGCTGCGCTCCCGAGAGGCGTCGCCGTTCGATCGGGTCGTGGCCGAGACGATGATCTCGGTGGTGGCCGCAACCGTCCCGCTGGAGCACATGTCGCTGCATGCTCTGGCCGCCAAGGACGCTGCCCGGGGCGGCGCCCGATCCGACTCGGAGTTTCGCTTCGGCGAGGGGGCGGGAGGCTTTGCCGAGAGCATCGCGGCGGGACTGGGACATCGGGTGCGCCTGCAGACTCGGGTGCTGGAGCTGCGGCAGGCTCCCACCGGGATCGCGATCACGATCGAGCACGGCGAGGTGATCGAGGCGACACGCGCGGTCGTGGCGATACCGCTGCACGCGCACTCGCAGGTTCGCGGGCTGCGGCCGGTGCCGGCCGACGCCACCTACGGAGTCGCGGTCAAATCTCTGATCGAGCTGGATCGCGACCTGCCCTCCGCCGCGCCCACCTCAGCGGTCACCGACACCATGCTTGGCTACGCGTACCGGCGCGACCAGCGCACGCTGGGCGCCTTCGTCGGGTCGACTCCGGCGCGGCGCCTAGCGGGGCTTGCAGATTCGGCCGCGTTGCGTGAACTGCGCGAGCCGGTGCGAGCCATGTTCGGGGTCGGCGTGGCCGGCATCACCCGCGTCGTCTATCCACGCAGCTATCTGATCCTGGCACCCGGCCAGCTGACCGGTTGGTGGCCCGGGCTGGCACTCCCCGAGGGTCGGGTTCACTACGCCGGTGCGGAGACCTCGGTGCTTCCCAGCTTCATGGAAGGTGCGGTGATGGCGGGCGAACGGGCCGCTCGGGAGGTGCTCGATGCCGCCTGACCCGGTGGCCGCGGTGATCCTGGCCGCCGGTGCCGGTCGCCGGTTGGGGGGGCGTGCCAAGCTGCTCCAGCAGGTTTGCGGCCGGCCGCTGGTGGAGTGGGCGCTGGATCGCCTGTCAGCTGCGGGTGTCAGCCACACACTGGTGGTCACCGGCGCGCATGCCGCCGAGGTCGACCGTCAGCTGGCCGGGCGGGCGCGTTCGGTGCACAATCCGCTGTCGCAGGAGTACGAGAACTTTGTCAGCCTGGCCGTGGGGCTGCGGGCAGCGCCCCCGGGTCGGGTACTGGTGCTCAACGGCGATGTGATCGTGGCCGACGGTGTGTTGCAGTCGGTGCTGGCTGAGCCCGCACCGCTCGCCCTCGGCGTCTGTTTCGGTGAGACCGACGAGGAGGCGCTGCGGGTCGAGATCCGCGGAGACCGGGTGGTGCGGTTGGCGAAGAGGCTCGACCCACTCTCCAGCGCAGGCGAGTTCGTGGGTGTCTCAGCGCTGTCTGAGGGCGCCCGCGCTCAGTACCTGGAGCGGGTCGATGCCGAGCGGGCCGCGGGTCGCCGCGACCTCTACTACGAAGACGTGTACAGCGCCATCTGCCTTGTGCAACCGGCGATGGCGGTGGCGGTCGCGGCGGCTGATTGGGCCGAGATCGACACTTCGGCCGACGTCGCGTCCGCCGAGCGGGTCGCCGATCACATCACCGGCTAGCCGAGCTTGGGGAAGTCTGCCCGCTGCCGCAGGGCGTCGAGGTCGGCGTCCTTGGTCGCCCACTCGGCGATCGCGGGATCCAGATCGATCGCAGCGGCGAGATGCGAAACAGCCTCATCCTGGTGTCCCGCGAGCGTTTCGTAGCAGGCCAGGTTGTACAGCAAGGTGGCGCCGTTGGGGTGAAGCTCGAGCCCCTCGTGCATCACTTCCAGCGCCCGCTCGAAGTCGCCGTCGCGGGCAGCCGGCTCGGCGGTCTGGCTGAACTCCCATTCCGACGGTGTGAAGGCGGCGCCCTCGGGGGCGCCCATCACGATCACCGTCGAGTTGGGTGCGGCGGCGCGGGCCGCGCGCCGGGCGGCCGGTTTTGACACGAACACAAACGTGCCGCTGGGGGCCTCGATGTCGGTGCCGTCGACGGTGAACATGGCGGCGCCGGCGGCGACGTAGTAGAGCTCCTGGTGATGTCCGGCCTGCGCGCCCAGCTCGTCATGATCCTCGATCAGCTCATCGCCCACCTCCGCGGCGGTGAAGGCATTCACGCCGAAGGCGGTCACCCCGAGGTGGCGCCGTACCGGCTTCCAGGAGGCACCACCGGCGACGACCGCGGGAATCTCGTCGATCTGAGCGGTGGTGAACGGCGGGTCGGTCATGCCGGTCGAAGTGTACGCGGCCGGGGTCGCGACACCGCCAGCACCACGATCACGATCGCACCCACCGCCTGAGTCGCAAAGAACAGTGAGATCTCGTCCCCGGCCAGCATGAATCGCGCCGCCCCCAACGCGATTACGGCGTAGGCCAGCACCCAGGCCGGTGACCGAAAGCGGCGCATGCGTGCGTAGGCCCAGCCGACCACCGCACCCATCACCAGTGAGCCCACGATCACCCCCGGCAGCAGACCAATCGCCCACAGCGTGCCGAACCCCGACAGGAACACGCCTCCGTGTGCGGAGTTGAGGTAGCGACTCGCCAGCACGTTTGATCGCCACGGCGGCTTCCCGGCCCACACGGAGCGGGGGACGTAGCCCTCGGCCACCAGCGCGAGGCTGCGTCCCAGGTTGGGCTGCTGGTCGGTGGGCACCGCCTGTTGCACCAGTACCAGTCCGTCCAGTGACACCAGCGCCGATCGGAAGATGTCCGAGCCGCTGGTGAGCTGTGCTCTGGTGCTGGCCACGGCGGGGTTGCGGGGTGTGACCGTGACCCGGGTGTGCTGGCGGTAGACGATCAGTGACACGGCCAGCACCACGGCTCCGAAGGCGACCAGCGCCACCGTGCGCGGCGGCAGCCGGCGGACGCGATTGTGGTAGACGATCATCACCGGGATCAGCGTCGCGAACACCGCGCTGCGCTGTCCGGTGGTCAGAAGCAGCACCACCGCACATCCCAGGATCAGCCGCCGCCGGGAGGGATTGGGGGTCGTGGCCAGCCACAGCAAGAGTGCAAACCGCACCCCCAGCGACGCCAGCTTGAAGATCCCCAGCCCCGAGGTGTCGAGCCGGGCGTGGGCCAGGTCGCTGAAGTACGACACCCCGCCCAGGCGCTGAATCAACGCTGCGAACCCGATCACGCCGATTGCCACCAGCGTCCGCACCGCCCATCTGACCCTGACGGAATCGAACTGTCGTGGCCGCACCAGCGCCCGATGCCGCGCCAGCCGCCCGCCGGCCGTGTACCCGCAGTACGTGGCCAGCACACCCGCGGTGGCCGTCCAAAGCGCGGTGGTGGCAAGCTGGTCGCGGAGCGGCACGGGCGCCCATGCCGGGTAGGTCAGGTGGCTGTCACCCCAGATCAGCGAGAGGCCACGCAGTCCGAATCCGAGTGCCACCGGCACCAGCAGGAAGGTGGCACCGTTGAGCCAGTCGTCGCTGCGAACCCGCTCCACCACCGTCAGCGCAATGCAGGTCGCGAACAGGGCGGTGGATGCCAGCGCCAGGCTCGAGGGCGGGCGCAGCGCCAGCGCTCCGGCCACCGCCACGGCGGCGCCGGCCGCCAGCGCGACCGGAGCCACCTGTGGCAGTGAGGGCCGGCGTCCGATCACGGCGGCGAGAAGGGGACTGCACCGGCATCCACGATCACAGCGCCGAGGATGGCCGCGCGGCCGGTCTCGATGCTGGGGCGCAGGTGCTCGAGCGCGGCAGGTGACGTGCCTGGATCGGTCACGGCGATGACGATACCGTGTGCGCGGCGGGCGATTAGCCTGGCATCGGTGTCGTCGGGCGAGTCGGGGGCAACCAGCACGGTGTAGTCGGCCAGCGGCTCGAGCACGTCCAGCGTCTCGGCGAACGACTTCCCCGTCAGCAGCAGGGCTGGGTCAGACGCCCCCGCCATCCCGGCGGGGAACAGCTGCATGCTGCCGTTTGCGCCCGCGGCCAGCGGGATCGGATGCAGCGCCGTTCCGAGATCGTAGAGCTCCCCTGCGAGGGCGTCGGCAAACCCGGGCGACGCGTTTGTCCCGAACGCCTCGTGCAGCTCTGGGTGGCGCATGTCCGCGTCGATCAGGATCACTCGCCGGCCGATCTCGCCGAGGCCGACCGCCAGCCGGGCCGCCGCCGCGACCGCCGGCCGGCCGGGTCCCGCTCCGGTGACCACGATCACCCGTGCCAGCGCCGAGGCCGACACGTCGTCGAGCGCAAGTGCGAGCGCCCGCGATGATGCCGGTGCGGCCTTCGCCGGGATCCGGCCGAGCGTTCTGCAGCCGAGCCGTTCGCCCAGCTCGGACTCGTCGATGCGATGCTCGAGACGGTCGATGGCCAACGCCGCCAGCCCACCCAGCACCAGCCCGGCCACAGCCGCCAGAATCACCAGTTGGTAGCCCGGGAGGTTGGCGTTCGAAGCGTCCGTGGCCGGCTGGGTGATCTGCACCCCGCCGTCGGTGCCGGCGGCCAGCAGCTCCAGCTTGCGCTGTTGCGCCAGCAGCTGCTGGGTGCGGGCAGGGGAGGGGTTGGCGGCCAGCTGGGCGGCGACGGTTGCGGCCGCCACCAGGATCTCGTTGCGAGCCTGGGCGCGGGCCCGCTGCACCACCGCTGCTGCATAGGCGTTTGCGATCTGGCGGGCATCGGTGGCGTCCGGGGCGGTCGCGGTGACGGTCATGATGTCCAGGCTGGGCGACGCCGATACGGTCACCGCAGCGCGGATATCGGCGGCGCTGAAGCGCCCGTGCAGGAGCCGCGATGCCACATCTGCGACGGCGGGCTCAGAGGCCAGCTTGGCCTGGGTGACAAGCACCTGGGCCTGAGTCTGGAACGGCGGTTTCACCTGGGGCCCGTACGCCCCGGAGAGAAATCCGGTGGCCACCAGCAGGTCGGCGTGGGAGCGAAACGATGCCGGACGCAGCGCTGCGAATACCGCTGTGGCACCGGCGGCCAGCAGCGTGATTGCAGCAATCACCCCCAGATGACGTCGGAGCGCTTGCATCCCCTCCAATAGCCTACTCCGGTGATGGCGTCAGAGATACCCGAGGGCGCGCAGGGCGGCTTCGGTGTTGCTGGTCTTCACCCGTCACCGCAGGTGTGCCCGCGGCGGCTGCGAGATCGCTTGTCGGCCAGCCGATCCAGCTGATCGGAGAGGTCGGGATTCGGCCACAGGTTTCGGGTCTCGGTGGGATCAGCGGTGAGGTCATAGGCCTCGTGGGCACCGTCCGATGCCCAGATCAGTTTGTGTCCGTCGTCGTGTACCACGGCCCGCAGCCTCCGGTCGAGCCGATCGAATGAGCCCCGCGGGTAGCGCGCGCGCAGCCGCTCGATCGGCGGCTGGGCTTGGAGATAGGCGGCCGACACACTGGTCAGCTGCGGTGGCTGACGGCTGTCTGTCATGAGTTCGAACACGTCTTTCAGCGACACCAGCCCGGAGCTGCGCGAGCCGGCGCCGGCCCGATCCGGTGCTCGCACCATCAGTGGCACGTGCAGCACGGTTTGGTGCAGCGAGAACTGGTGGTCCATCAGGCCGTGGTCGCACACGTTCTCGCCGTGATCAGCGGTGATCACGATCATCGTCGCTCGCCGGGTGACGCGGTCGATAGCTCTCACCAGCCGGCCCACCTGTTCGTCTGACTGCCGCACCGAGGCGTGGTAGAGGGCCAGCAGCGCTTCCCGGTCGGGTGGCTCAGCGAGCCCTCCGGCGTACTCCCACGGGTGGGGAGAGCGGGCCGGCGCGGCATCGACGGCCGCGCGATGCCGGGCGGGTGGCCGCCGCGGCAGGTGGGCGTCGAGCAGGTTGATGAAGCCGAACACCGGGCGATCGCCCGCGGATGCGAATGCCTGCACCAGCCGGCGGGTCAGCCGGCCGCTGCCGCTATGACCCCAACGGCGACGCGCGGCCATCGCCGCGGCAGGGATGGCCGAGGCGATGGCCGCGGGGCCGGCGGCGGCGATCCGGCGGGTGCGGTCGGCTGCACTCGCACGTCCGGTTCGCAGCGCGTCGCTGGTGAGGTCGGGCAGAGATCCCACCCGCCAGCCCTCGAGGAAGGTGTCGAACCCGCGGCCGAACCCGAATGCCTGACCTATCCACGGGTTGGCGGAGGCGGCCACGGTGGCGTAGCCGCGTTCGCGCAGGTGTTCGGCCAGCGTCGGGCTGGCGACCTGTTCGAGCGACCAGCGGTCGGTGCCGACGCGGTGGGCGTCGGGGTCAAGGCCGGTGAACATCGAGGCGTGCGAGGGAAGCGTCCAGCACGAGGTTGCATGCGCCCGCTCGTAGGTACAGGCGGTCTCGGCGAACTCGCGGAGAAACGGCGAGGTGGGGCGGTCGCAGCCGTACACCTCCAGGCTCGACGCCCGCACCGCGTCCATCACCACCAGCAACAGATTCGGGGGGCCGGTCATGCTCGCAGCGGCGTGACCACGCGGGGCGCGGCGCCGCCCATCACAGCCTCGATCTCGGCCGCCATCTCGGAGACGAAGCGGGCAGCGGCGAACGGGGCGGCTGCGGCCGCCTGCCGCGCGGCCGGAAAGTCGTGGGACTCCAGCCGCCGAATCGCCGCCACCGCGGCGGCCACCGACGGCCGGCCGAAGAGGATCCCGGTGTGCCCGTCGATGACGGTTTCGGTGACGCCTCCGCGGCCGAGCGCCACCACCGCCGGCGCCGGCCGCCATGGCCTCCACCGCAGCGATCCCAAAGTCTTCCTCGGCGCCCACGATCAGTGCGCGACAGCGCTCCATCAATCCCTCCACCTGGGCATCGGAACGGCTCCCCAAAAAGCTCACCGTGGGGCCTGCCAGCGCCCGCAGGCGGGGGAGCGCGGGGCCGGCGCCGACCACCAGCAGCCGGCGGCGCAGATGCGTGCACGCCTCCACGGCCAGGTCGATCCGCTTGTAGTCCAAAAGCCGCGAAACGACCAGATAGAACTCCTCGCGGGGACGGTCACAGCGGAACCGCTCGACCGCCACCGGCGGGTGGACGACCGACGCCTCGATCTGGTAGCAGCGACGGATGCGGGCCGCGATCGCAGCCGAATTGGCGATGTAGTGGGTGGCGGCTCGGGCGCATTCCACGTCGCGGGCGCGTAACCGCGCCAGCAACGGCTCGAGGGCGCCGCGGGCGTGGCGCAGCCGGCTCCCCTGGAAGTACTCGGCGCCGCGCCATAGCCATCGCGCCGGAGTGTGGCAGTACACGATCGACGGCACGTTCAGCCGGGGAATCACTCCATGCGACCAGCCGCTGGAGCTGCACACGACGATCTCGGCCGGGGGCAGCGGCACCTCGGCGAAGGCGCGCGCGTACAGCGGCATCAACGCCCGGAAGCTGCGCTGGTCGACCGGCAGGCGCTGCAGAGAGCTGGTGTGCAGGCGGGCGCCGTAGCGGCGTTGGTACTCGGGGCCGGCCAGAGACGTCACCAGCGGTGAGCGCGGGTAGGCCGACATCAGCACGTCCACCACCCGCTCGGCACCGCCGTGCTGGAGCAGATAGTCGTGCACGATCAGTGGCTGGGGGCCGGTCATCGCTCTCCGCTCTGGGCGGCCACGCGCGAGCCTCGGGCCACCAGCATCAGGGCGAGGTGAGCCAGGTTGAACGCCGTGGCCACCCACAGGCCGATCACCGGCATCGCCAGGATCGGGCCGAGCGTGAATACCGCTGCCTCGGCGTCCACGGTCGAGCCGGGTGACCCCAGCCGGCGCGGCGCGGCCCGCAGCATCGCCATGGCCGAGGCGGCCACCACCATCGGCGGTGCCGGCGGCCGCTCGCTGGGCCATGCCCGGCCGGTCAGGATCACGCCCGCATGCAGCACCGGGTAGGCGGCCAGTGCCAGCACCGTCGATCGGGTCAGGTCGGATCGGCCCGCCACCCACCAGGCGAACCCGGCGTAGCAGACGGTCATGCGGATCGCGTCCGAGGCCGCGTCCAGCCAGGCCCCGTACGGCGAGCTGGAGCGCCGCAGGTGGGCGAGCTTGCCGTCCATGCAGTCGAACAGAAACGAGAGCTGAAACAGGAGCGCCGCGGCGACCGCCTCCGAGCGCACCCACTCGACTGCCGAAAGTGACGCGACCAGCACCGAGGCAACGGTGATGCGGTTGGGCGTGACTGCCCGCACCGAAGCACAGGCCCGCAGCAACGGCGCCGCGATCGGATCGACCACCCACACCGTCCACCAGGCGTCGCGTGCCTTCACGGTGAGTTCGGTCATGCCGCCTCGACCGCCGCCAGCCAGTCGTCAAACCGGTCGGCATAGGCCGCTGCCGAAAACCGCGCCTGCGCCCGGCTGCGGGCCTCCCACTGCATGGCCGCGAGCGTTCCCGGGTGCGACAGCTGGGTGATCAGGTCGGCTGCCGCTGCGGGGTCTGGCGAGCGCGTCAAAAGGCCGGTGCGGCCGTGTTCGACGATCTCGGCCATGCCACCCTGATCTCGCCCGATCACCGGCAGCGACCATGCCTGTGCCTCCAGCACGACGGTGGGCAGGGGATCCGGCGCGGTGGGCAGATGCAGCAGTCCGTCTGCGCTGCGCAGGTGGGCGGTGGGGTCGGCAACCCGGCCGTGCCACCTGACCACATCGTCCAGTCCGAGGCGATGGCTGATCGCGTGGAGCTGCGCGGCATAGCCGGTGTCGTGAAAGATCTCGGCTCCGACCACGTCCAGGGTCACCGCAGTTCCTTCGGCACGGGCGGCGGCGATCGCCGCGAGCGCGTCCGCGACGCCTTTCCACGGGGTCAGCTGAGAGATGGTCAGCAGGCGCAGCGGGCCGGTGTGGTCGGCGGTGCGCGGCTCACCCAGTTCAACCCCGTTGTGAAACCACCGCACCCGGGGCAGGTCGGCGGTTCGGGCCGCGTGGGCGGCCGCGCGGGAGACTGCTGCGGTGGAGGCGGCGGTGCTGCCCGCCAGCCGCATCACGGTGGCCGCGGCGGGGCTGAGCGATCCCGAACCGATGGTGTCGTGCAGGCGCATCCCGACCCGGCATCCGGTGGCGGCGATGGCCGGCGCCAGCGCGTGGGCTTTCATGCTGTTGGTGATCACCGCCCGTTCGCCGCTTCGGCGCACGTGTGCGAGGATGGCCGGCAGGTGCGCGCTTGTGCGCCCACCGGTGGCGAGCGCCTCCGCGACTGTCAGCGTGCGACCCGGGTCGTCGCGCCTGAAGACCGGCAGCGTGGTCACCTCGGCTCCAGCCTCGGCGAACAGCCGGGGGCACTCGCCGTCGCTCAGCACCAGCACCCGATGTTGCCCTGGTCGCAGCCGCAGGTACGTCGCCAGCACGGTCTCGGCCCCACCGGCCACGGGCGAGTGAGTGACGAACAGCGCCATCTATGAATCCGTACGGCGACGCGCCCATCCGCGCGTGACCGCGGGCGCATGCCGATGGCCTGCCCGCCGGGCGCCGCGCCGCATCCCACGGGCTCCCAGATACGCTCGCGCCTGCAGGTTCGACGTCAGCATTCTGAGGCGTCGAGTGGGGACGTTTGCAAGCAGATAGCCGCAGTCGGCCAGCTGCTGCCCGGCGACCGACTCGAAGGCGGCGATGTCCTTGTCGGTCAGCTCTCGGCGCCAATCGCGGGCGTTGGGGTCGAGCGGTTCCCGCACCCGGCTGAACTCATCGCTGTCGGCCATCCGCACCCGATCGTGGTATTCGACCACCGAGGTGTCGCGCTCGATCCCGAGGAAGTCACACAAGCCGGCGATTGTCTGCTGCGGGCGCCGCACCAACTCCTCGTAGCGCACCTCGGCATAGCGCTCGCCCAGCTCGCTGCCGGCCGCCCGCCCCCGCGAGACGGCGGACTGCCACCACGCCGCTGCCGCCGCGGCTGTCGGCGCCACCCACCGGCGTCCGTCGGCGGCCAGGGCGAGGTGCGAGCAGGCCACGTCGCGGCCGTCGCGGATCACGTGGATCACTCGCAGATCGGGCCACAGGTCACGCAGCTGGTCGAGGATGAATACGTAGTGCGGGGTCTTGTCGCCCCACAGCCGTTTGCCCTCCGAATCGGCGTACACCGAGAAGAATCCCCCCAGGGTCTCGGCCAGCGAGCCCGGTTGGGAGGCCACCACCCGGGCGGCGGCACCTCCGGGATCGAGGCCCCAGCTGCGAAAGTGCGTGTCTCGGGCCACGTCGGCTGCGACCGAGGAGACAATCCCCGGAGTCCAGTTGCGGCGGGAGTAGCGGTGGCCGAGATAGCCCAAGAAGTGGGATTCCGGCGGAATCGCGAGCTCGGGATGGGCGCCCAGCATCGATCGCACCAGGGTGGTGCCGCTGCGCGCGGCACCGACGATGAACACGGGTGAGGGCGTTGCGTCCGTCAGGTCGTAAAGTGTAAGCCCGCGAGCCCGGTCACGCGTCTGACACGTCGAAGCCCATCCGCTGCTTGATGGTCGCGAGGGTGGGTGCGGCCACTGCCTGAGCCTGCTCGGCGCCGGCTCGGAGTGTCGATCGCAGCAGCGACTCGTCCGCGCGCAGTTCGGCGTACCGCTCCCGGATCGGGTCGAGCATGGCCACCACCGCATCGGCCACGTCGCCCTTGAACTGGCCGTAGCCGGCACCGTCGTAGTCGCTCTCGATCTGCTCGGCGGTCCTGCCCGACGCGATCGAGAGGATCTCGATCAGGTTGGCGATGCCCTCCTTGCCCTCTCCTCGGCGCACCTCCCGGCCGGAGTCGGTGATAGCTGAGCGGATCTTCTTGGCGACCACGTCGGCGGGGTCGGTCAGCAGTACCGTGCCCTGGGGGTTGCCGCCGGTCGTCGACATCTTCTTGCCCGGCTGCTGGAGATCCATCACCCGCCCGCCGGTGGACGGGATCGCCGCTTCGGGCACCGTGAAGGTCTCGCCGTAGCGCGCATTGAACCGCTGGGCGATGTTTCGGGTGAGTTCGATGTGCTGGCGCTGGTCGTCGCCCACCGGCACGCGGTCGGCCTGGTACAGCAGGATGTCGGCAGCCTGGAGCACCGGGTAAGTGAAGAGGTCGGCAGCGACCGAGTCCTGGCCGTCGCTCTTGTCCTTGAACTGCGTCATCCGCCGCAGCTCCCCGTAGGTGGCCAGCGCCCCCAGCAGCCACGCACCCTCGGCGTGCTCGTGCACATGGCTTTGCACGAACAGCGTGCACCGGTCCGGCTCGAGTCCGGCGGCCAGCAGGGTGGCGGCGGTGTCGAGCGTGTTCTCGCGCAGGGTGGTGTGGTCGTAGGGCTGTGAGATCGAGTGCAGGTCGACCACGCAGTAGAACGCCTCGCCCAGGTCCTGGTCGGCGACGTAGTGGCGAATCGCGCCGATGTAGTTCCCCAGGTGCTTGCGACCGGTTGGCTGAATCCCCGAAAACACGCGTGTCATGGTGCGGGATCGTATCGATCGGCCGCGACCGTGTGCGGAGGGGAGCCGCCACCCCACTCGATAGACTGAAACCTCCCATGGCTGCGACTTCCCCAACCTGGTCACCGTCCTCTTGGCGCTCTCGCGAGGCGCTGCATCAACCGCTTTGGCCGGATCCGTCCGCCGCGCAGGCGGTCACCGATCGACTCGGCTCATTCCCGCCGCTGGTGTTCGCCGGCGAGGCCCGCCAGCTGCGCGAGTCGCTGGCGGAGGTCGCGGCCGGTCGCGGGTTTCTGCTGCAGGCCGGTGACTGCGCCGAGTCGTTCGACGACTTTTCCGCCGTCTCGATCCGCGAGAAGCTCAAGATCATGCTGCAGATGGCGGCGGTGCTGACCTACGGATCGATGCTGCCGGTGGTCAAGGTGGGACGGATCGCGGGCCAGTTCGCCAAGCCCCGCTCGGCCGCGACTGAGGTGGTGGACGGAATCGAGATCCCGACCTTCCGTGGCCACATGATGAACAGTGAGATCGCAACCGCCGAAGCCCGCCGGTTCGATCCCGACCGGATGCAGCGTGGCTACCACCAGTCGGCGGCCACCCTGAACCTGCTGCGGGCATTCACCAAAGGTGGATTCGCCGACCTGACCAAGGTGCATCTGTGGAACCAGGAGTTCGTCGCGTCATCCCCGGAGGGTCGCCGCTATGAGGTGATCGCCTCGGAGATCGCGCGGGCGCTGCGGTTCATGTCGGCCTGCGGTATCGACCTCGAGTCGGAGCGCCAGCTGCACGAGGTGGACGTGTGGACGAGCCACGAGGGCCTGCTGCTCGACTACGAGCAGAGCATGACCAGGCGGGACTCGCTCACCGGTGACTGGTACGACTGCTCGGCGCACATGCTGTGGATCGGAGAGCGCACCCGCGGGCTGGACGGCGCCCACATCGAGTTCTTCTCAGGTGTTCACAACCCGATCGGGTGCAAGTTGGGCCCGGCGACCCTACCGGGAGATGTGGCCGACCTGTGTCAGCAGTTGAACCCCGACCGGATACCGGGCCGGCTCACGCTGATCACGCGGATGGGTGCAGCCCGCGTCACCGAGGTGCTGCCGGGGCTGTTGCAGGCGGCCCGCGACGGCGGCCACCCGGTGGTGTGGGTATGCGATCCGATGCACGCCAACGGGATCGTCACCGAGCACGGCATCAAGACTCGCCGGTTTGAGGACGTGATGGGCGAGCTGCAGGCCTTCTTTGACGTCTGCAACAGCCTGGACGTGTGGCCCGGCGGTGTCCACCTGGAGTTCACAGGCGACCACGTCACCGAGTGCCTGGGTGGATCCGAGGCTGTGCTGGAGCAGCAGCTCGATCACAACTACTCGACTCTGTGTGACCCGCGCCTGAACGCTCGCCAGTCACTCGACCTGGCTTTTCGGCTGGCCGAGCTGATGCAGCGGGCCGTGCGCGCGGGCGACCCTCAATGAACATCGCCATCGTTGGTCTGGGCCTGATCGGGGGCTCGATCGGTCTGGCGGCCTGTGCGCGGGGCGATCAGGTTGTCGCCTTCGACAACGATCCCGATGCCGGGCGCGCAGGCCTCGAGGCGGGGGCCGCGACCTGGGTGGCAAACTCGCTTGGCGAGGCGGTCTCGACCGCTGACCTGACGTTTGTGTGCGGCCCGGTGGGAGGCCTCCCCGGCCTGGTCATCGAAGCGCTGGAGCGGGTGCCCGCCGGGTCGGCCGTGACCGACGTGGGCTCCACCAAGGGCCGGCTGGTGGCGGCCGTGGGCGACGCTCCTGGGTTCGTGGGCGGCCATCCCGTGTGTGGTTCTGAGGCCCGCGGCGTGGCCAACGCCCGCGCCGACCTGTTCGACGGCGCCACCTGGTTTCTCACTCCCGGGCCGGCCACCGACCCGGTGCGTCATCGCGCCGTGCACGGGTACGTCTCGGCATTGGGTGCCCGCCCGGTGGCGATCGACGCCGATGCCCACGATCGCCTGGTCGCGCTCACCAGCCACCTGCCGCATGCGCTGGCAAATCTGCTGGCAAACCAGGCCGGCGCGGGTCGCATCGACGGCCACGATCCACTCACGGCGGTGGGTGGTTCGTTTCGCGACATGACCCGCGTGGCCGGAGCCAACCCGCGCATCTGGGTCGACATCTTCCTGGATAACCGAGCGGCGCTGCTGGACGGCCTGCGCGAGCACGGCCGCGCCATCGACACGCTGGTGCGGGCACTCGAGCGGGAGGATGCCGGGTACGTCGCCCGCTGGATCGCAGAGGCCTCCGGGCACCGGCGGCGGATGCTGGCCGACGCCTACCGGCTGACTCCGGAGGAGCTGCATCGGGTGCGCATCCGGGTGCCCGATCGGCCGGGTGCGATCTCGGGCATCACCCAGGCGCTCGGCGCCGAGGGGATCAACATCGAAGACTTCGAGCTGCATCACCTGTCGACGGATGTGGGTGGCACGGTGGTGGTCGTGATCGCCGGCGCCGACCACGCCGCCCGGGCGGTCGAGCTGCTCGATTCACAGGGATACCAGGCGATCCTCACCTCGGCGGTCGACGAGTGAGCAGCGAGCAGCTGCATGTCGGTCCTTCCGGCGGGCTCACCGGCGAGCTGGACGTGCCCGGCGACAAGTCGGTCAGCCATCGCGCGGTGATGCTCGGCTCGCTGGCAGAGGAGCGGGTCACCGTGACCGGCTTTGGGCCTTCCGCCGATACGCTCTCCACCGTTGACGCATTCCGCTCGATGGGGGTCGAGATCGAGCGCGTCGACGAGACCACGCTTGTGATCCATGGCGTCGGCCTGCGCGGGCTGAAGCCGCCCGAGGGTGCCATCGACGTGCGCAATGCCGGCACGTTGATGCGTCTGCTGCCGGGGATTCTGGCCGGTCAGACCGGCGAGTTCGTGCTCACCGGCGACGACAGCATCCGCAGCCGGCCGATGGAACGGGTGGCCACTCCGCTGCGGCAGATGGGAGTTCAGATCGACACCACCGAGGGATGCCCTCCGGTGACGGTGTCCGCATCCGGGCACGTCGATCCGATCACCTACCGGCTGCCGGTCGCATCGGCTCAGGTCAAGTCGGCGGTGCTGCTGGCGGGGTTGTACTGCGACCATGGCGTGACCGCCGTGGAGGAGCCGCTGCCGACCCGCGACCACACCGAGCGGATGCTGCAGCGCGCCGGCGTCCCGGTTGACCGCCGTCCCGGGCGGGTCGCGATCTCTCCGGTGCGCGAGCTGGTGCTGCCCGCGGTGGAGGTGCCCGGCGACTTCTCGTCGGCCGCGCCGTTCATCGTGGGCGCGTCGGTGATCCAAGGGTCGAATCTGACGCTGCGCGGCATCGGCATCAATCCCACCCGCACCGGCCTGCTCGCGGTGATGGAGCGGATGGGCGGGCGGGTCGGATTGTTCCGCCGTCGCTTCGTGGGCGGCGAGCCGGTGGCCGATATCGAGGTGCGTCCGGCCGAGCTGGTGGCGGCCGACGTGACCGCCGAGCAGGTGCCGTCGCTGATCGACGAGCTGCCGTTGCTGGTGCTTCTGGCGAGCTTCGCGCACGGGGTGTCCACGATCCGCGGCGCGGCCGAGCTGCGGGTCAAGGAATCCGACCGGATCACCTCGGTGGTGGATGCGCTCAACGCCGTGGGGGCGCACGTGACCGCGCTGGACGACGGATTCGAGATTCGCGGTGTGCCCCGCCGTCTGCGCGGTGGTGACATCGACGCCGCCGGCGATCACCGCATCGCGATGCTGGGAGCCGTGGCCGGTGCCTGTTCCCAGACCGGCGTCACCATCGAGGGCGCCGAGGCGCTGGGAGTCAGCTTTCCCGATTTCGCCGAGCGGCTGGCGGCCGTCTCGGAATGATCGTCACCATCGACGGCCCGGCGGGGGTCGGCAAGAGCACCGTTGCCCGCCGCATCGCCGAGGCCTTGGGCGTGCGGTATGTGGATACCGGGTCGATGTACCGCGAGCTGACCGCTGTCGCGCTGGAGCGCAGTACCGATCTGGACGACCAGGCTTCCCTGGCCGCGCTGGTGGGCGTGGCACCCCGGGACGGCACCGACCTGCGCGCCGAACGTATCTCTGCGGCCGTCAGTGCAGTCTCCCGGCATCCGCTGGTGCGTGAACGGATGCGTGAGCTGCAGCGCAGGCTGGCGGGCGACGCAGCGGTACTGGAGGGTCGTGATACCGGCACGCATGTGCGTCCCGACGCCGCCGTGAAGATTTATCTGACGGCACCGGTGGCGGTGCGCGCCGCCCGCCGCGCACGCGACCTCGGACTGCCGGTTGACGAGGTCGAAAAAACGATCGCCCAGCGCGATCAGCGCGACGCCGCCCAGATGCCCCCGGCCAAGGACGCCCACGTGGTGGATACCGGTCAGCAGGACGCCGATCAGGTGACGGCGCGGGTGCTGGCGCTGGTGCGGGAGGCGGTCGCATGAACATCCCCGACGACCCTCGCGTGCACGATCAGACCTGGAAGTACCTGCGCCTGACGTTCAGCGGGTTGGTGTGGGTGCTGCTGCGCCCCGTCGTCCACGATCGTGTGCTGGTGCCGGCCAGTGGGCCGGTGCTGCTGGTGTCCAACCACCAGTCGTTCTTCGACATTCCGGTGCTCGGCTATGCCCAGCCTCGCACGATCAGGTTCATGGCCAAGTCCGAGCTGTTTGGCTTCGCGCCGTTCGCATGGCTGATTGCCCGCGGTGGAGCGTTTCCGGTGCGCCGAGGCGAGCCCGACCGGGAGGCGCTTCGGATCGTGCACGATACTGTTGAGCAGGGCGGTGTGATTGCGATCTTCATCGAGGGCCATCGCCAGTCCGAGATCGCCGAGGCCAAGGCCGGTGCCGGCCGGGTGGCGGTGGTGGAGGACGTGGAGGTCGTGCCGGTCGCGATTCGCGGCACCCGCGGTTGGCGCCCGTGGCGGCGCGCGCACGTGGCATTCGGCGAGCCGCGCCGGTATGCGCTGGACGGCCGGCGGCGGGCGGAGGCCTATCGCGAGGTGGCCGACGCGCTCATGGAGGACATCAAAGAGCTGTACGAGAGGGCGCGATGAGCACCGAAGACGACACAGAGATACCGGCTCCCGAGCCGCGCACGATCCTGGGGTCGGTGGCGGTTGTGGGATTCCCCAACGCGGGCAAGTCGACGCTGATCAACCGGCTCACCGGCAGCCGCCGAACGGTCGTCGACGAGGCGCCGGGGGTGACCCGCGACCGCAACGAGGTGGTGTGCGAGTGGGCCGGCGAGGCGTTCCTGCTGGTCGATACCGGCGGTGTCGACGCCGGCGATGAGACGCCGATGCAGGCCGCCGTCGCCGACCAGGCTCGCCAGGCGGTGGCGGAGGCCGACGTGGTGCTGCTTGGTGATCGACGCCCGGGCCGGCCTGGCCGCCGGCGATGAGGAGATCGCGAGCATCCTGCGGCGATCCGGTCGACCGGTGGTGGTGGTTGCCAACAAGCTCGACGACGGCCGCCACGAGCAGGGTGCGCTGGATCTCCATAGCCTTGGCCTGGGGGATCCGGTGCCGATCTCGGCGCTGCACGGCCGCGGCAGTGGCGATCTGCTCGATCTGGTGGTGGCCAAGCTCCGCGAGCACGGCCAGGAGCGGGTGCTGGAGCCGTTCGATCACATCCGGGTTGCCATCCTGGGTCGACCGAACGTCGGCAAGTCGTCGCTTCTGAATGCGATTCTGGGCCGGCCGCGGGTGATCGTCTCACCGGTACCGGGGACCACCCGCGACCCGATCGATACCAGCTTCGTGCGCGGTGACGATCATTTCCAGCTGGTCGATACGGCTGGGCTTCGCCGCAAGCGCCGCCATCGCCAAGGGATCGAGTTCTACAGCGAAGTGCGCACCATGGAGGCCGCCGACCGGGCTGACGTGGCGCTGGTCTTGATCGATGCCTCGGAGGGCGTCACCGAGGGGGATCTGGCCGTCGCAGACGTGGCCCGCAAGGCCGGCTGCGCAACGCTGGTGGTGGTGTCCAAGTGGGATATCTCGACGGTCACCGTGGACGACGTCGCCGACCGTCTCAGCGGCAAGTTGCGCCAGCGTCCGGCGATCGTCACCACCTCGTCGCTGACGGGACGTAATATCGACCGCATGCTGGATACCGTCACCGACCTGTTTCGCCGCTACGGCTCACGCATCGGTACCGGTCAGCTGAACCGTGTGATCGCCGAGATCAATGCCGGCCGGGAACCGCCCCGCCGCGGTCGCAAGCGCCTCAACCTGATGTACGGCACCCAGTTTCAGGTGCGGCCGCCTCGGTTTCGCCTGTTCGTGAACGATCGCACGCTGGTCACCCGCGACTACGCCTACTACGTCGAGAACCAACTGCGTGCACGGCTCGGGCTGGACGGGGTGCCGGTGATCATCGACTTCGTCAGCAGAGACCGCTCATGAACATCGCGGTCATCGGTTGTGGCAGCTGGGGAACCGCCTTTGCCAGGCTGATGGCCAACGAAGGGCACGAGGTGCTGTTGGTGTGCCGCGACGCCGAACAGGCGGCCGCGATCAACACCTACCACCGCAATCCGCGGTATCTGTTCGACATCGCCCTGCCCGTGAACCTGGTCGCAGGGGATTTCGGCAGCGCCGATCTCAGCGCAGCAGACGTGGTGGTGATCGCGGTACCCAGTCGGGCGTTTGCCGAGGTGGTGGACGGTATCGGGCAGCGGATGGCGCCCGGCAGCGGTGCTGCTCTCGATGACCAAGGGCCTCGACCCCGAAACCGGCCTGCGGCTGTCGGAGATCGCAGCCGCCCAGCTGGGGGAGGAGCGCGTGGCGGTGCTGTCGGGACCCAACCATGCCGAGGAGGTGGCCCGTGACTTTCCCACCGCCTCGGTGGTCGCGGCGGCCGACATCGAGCTGGCGCGCACGCTCCAGGCGGCGATCTCGAGCCGGCTGCTGCGGGTGTACGCATCCCGAGACGTGGTCGGCGTGGAGCTGTGCGGAGCGGCCAAGAACGTGATCGGTCTGACGGCGGGCGTGTCGGACGGCCTTGGCTTCGGCGACAACGCCAAGGCGGCCATCATCACTCGCGGCATGGCTGAGATGTACCGCCTCGGCGCGGCCTTCGGGGCGGAGGCCAAGACCTACTCCGGGATGGCCGGAATGGGCGATCTGGTGGCCACCTGCACGTCTCGCCATTCCCGCAACCGGCGGGCCGGGGAGCTGCTTGCCCAGGGCGTTCCGGCGGGCTGGATCGAATCCGAGATCGGGCAGGTCGCCGAAGGCCTCACGACCGCGCCGGTGCTGCGGGAGATCGCTCGCTCGCGGGACTTGGAGCTACCCATCACCAATGCTGTTTGTGAGGTCGCGTTCGAGGGCAAGGAGCCGCTGCGAGGCGCTGGCCGAGTTGATGGGGCGCGAGCCAGTGGAGGAGTGAGCGAGCTTCGTGGGTTACGATCTGGGCAGTGAGTCCCGATCTCAAAGCCGGCGAGTTTCTGTTCACCTCGGAGTCCGTCACCGAGGGTCATCCCGACAAGGTTGCCGACCAGATCTCCGACGGTGTCTTGGACGAGGTGCTGCGACTCGACCCCGAGGGCCATGTGGCCTGCGAGGTGCTGATCACCACCGGACTGGTGGTGGTGGCCGGCGAGATCTCGACCGAGGCCTACGTCGACATTCCCCGAGTGGTGCGCGAGACCGTTCGCGACATCGGCTACACCGACGCCTCGTATGGGTTCGACTACGCCACCTGCGGGGTCGTGGTTGCGCTGGACGAGCAGTCGTCGGACATCCTCCGGGGCGTGCACTCCTCCTACGAGCAGCAGCACGAGCGCGACGCGGCCGAGCTGGACGTTCAGGGAGCCGGCGACCAGGGCATGATGTTCGGCTACGCGACCGACGAGACGCCTGAGCTGATGCCGCTGCCGCTGATGCTGGCCCACCGCATCACCCGGCGGCTGGCCCAGGTGCGCAAGCAGGGGCCGCTGTTCTATCTTCGCCCCGACGGCAAGGCCCAGGTGACGGTGCGCTACCGCTCCCAGGGCGGCAGCTTCGTGCCGGTGCAGGTGGAACGGCTGCTGGTCTCCACCCAGCACGATCCCGACATCGCCGTCGACCAGATCAAAGCCGACGTGATCGAGCACGTGTTGCGCCCCGAGATGCCGCAGGAGCTGTGCCCCGCGGAGCGCTTCCAGGAACCAGATTTCGTGCTGGTGAACCCAACCGGCCGGTTCGTCACCGGCGGGCCGATGGGTGACACCGGCCTGACCGGGCGCAAGATCATCGTCGACACCTATGGGGGCGCTGCCCGCCACGGCGGCGGTGCCTTCTCCGGGAAGGATCCCTCCAAGGTCGACCGTTCCGCGGCCTATGCGATGCGCTGGGTGGCCAAGAACGTGGTGGCCGCCGGTCTGGCCGCTCGGGTCGAGCTGCAGGTCGCCTATGCGATCGGAGTGGCCCACCCGGTGTCGGTGTCGGTGGAGACGTTCGGCACCGAGCAGGTCGATCGCGAGCTGATCGAGCAGGCCGTGAGCGAGGTGTTCGACCTGCGCCCGGCGGCGATCATTCGCGATCTCGATCTGCTGCGACCGGTGTACCGGCCCACGGCCGCCTACGGTCACTTCGGTCGCGACGGCGACGGGTTCACCTGGGAGCGCACCGATCGGGCAGCGGCGCTCCGCGCCGCCTGCGGGCTGGGCGAGCCCGCCAGCGCCGCGCATTGATCGCACGCTGCTGGCCGCTGGTGACAGCGCGAGCGGTCGACCGCAGCTTCGACTACGCCGTCTCCGCCGAGCTGGCAGCCCAGGTTCGGCGTGGTTCGCTGGTACAGGTGGAGTTCGGTGCGCGGCCGGTGACCGCAGTGGTGGCGGAGGTCGCCGCCGACGCCCCCAGCGACGATCTCAAGCCGTCGACGCGGTCATCGGAGCGATCCCCGAGACGCTGGTGGATCTGGCCGAGTGGCTCGCGGCCGAGTGCGGATCGACCACCGCCCGCGCGCTGGCCCTGGTACAGCCGCCCAAGCCCGCCAAACGGGCGCTGAAGCCGGTGGCGGCGGTGCCGCGGCAGACGCCGGTGACACTCACCAGCGAGCAGGAGGCGGCGGTGAACGCCTGCCTGCAGGTGCTGGACGCCGGGGGTGGGGAGGTGCTGGTGCACGGCGTCACCGGATCGGGCAAGACCGAGCTCTACCTGCGGGTGATCGAACGTGCGCTGGCGCTGGGACGAAGCGCCATCGTGCTGGTGCCCGAGATCGCGCTCACCCCCCAGACCGCGCGCCGGTTCCGGGCACGGTTCGGACCGACGGTGGCGGTGCTGCACTCGGGGCTGACACCGGCGCGGCGGGGCGACGAGCACCGCCGGATCGCCGCCGGAGAGGCCCGGGTCGTGGTCGGCGCCCGCTCGGCCGTGTTCGCCGCCGCCCCGGGGCTGGGAGTGATCGTGGTGGACGAGGAGCACGACGCCTCCTACAAGCATGAGGCCGATCCGCGCTACGACGCTCGCCGGGTGGCGGTCAAACGCGCCCGGCTGGAGGGCGCAGTTGCGATCTTCGGCAGCGCCACGCCGCGGCCGGAGTCGTGGTTCGGGGTCGCGCGCAGGGTGTCGTTGCCGGCTCGGATCGGCGGCGCCGGGCTGCCGCGGGTGGTCACCGTCGACCTTCGCCGCGACGGCGGCTACCCGCTGACCCGGCCGCTGGTGGATGCGCTGGCCGAGATCGAAGACTCCGGGGGCCGGGCGATCGTGCTGCAGAACCGGCGGGGTTCGGCCTCGGCGCTGCACTGCCGCTCGTGTGCCACCGGATGGCGCTGTCCCCGCTGCGACGTGTCGCTGACGCTGCACGGCCGCAGTCTCCGCTGCCATCACTGCGGCCACAGTGAGCCCCGGCCGCGGGCCTGCCCGAACTGCGGTTCGGTCGACCTCGCCCAGATCGGCGCGGGCACGGTGGCGGTCGAGCGCGAGCTGGCGACCGCGCTTCCCAGGGCTGGAGGTGTCTCGACTGGACGCTGATGTCGCGTCTCGAGCGGGAGAGCCGGAAGCGACCCTGGCGCGGTTTGCCGACGCCGAGCGCGGCGTGCTTGGTGGGTACCCAGCTGGTGGCCAAGGGGCATGACGTGGCGGGGGTGCGGCTGGCGGCGGTGCTGGATGCCGACGTCGGCCTGTCGATGCCGGATTTCCGGTCCGAGGAACGCACGTTTGCGCTGCTGACGCAGCTGGCCGGACGTCCGGGGCGACCCGGCGACCCCACCGGCACGGTGATCGTGCAGACCTGGAACCCGGAGCTGCGACCGATCGCGCTGGCGGCGCGGCATGCGGTGGAGGAGTTCCTCACCGGGGAGCTGGAGCGCCGCCAAGAGCTCGGCTACCCGCCGTTCAAGCGGCTCGTGCGGCTGCTTGTCACCGCCCCGGACGCGGGTGTGGCGACAGGAGCGCTGGAGGCGCTGGTGTCTGCCGCCCGGCCACAGCTGACCGGCGATCAGATCCTGGGGCCGGCGCCGCTGCCGCGGCTGCGCGACCGTGAGCGCTCCCACGTGCTGATCAAGACCGAGAACGCCCGCCGCTGCGCCGCGGTCTTCCGCGACATGATGGGACAGCTGTCCGCCGATCTGCGGCGGGCGGATGCCACCGCCACGCTTGACGTCGATCCCCAGACACTGCTGTAGGGCCACCGGGTATGGTGCCCGCCATGACCCAAGCACTCGTGATCGTCGACATCCAAAATGACTACTTCCCCGGCGGTGCAAATCCGCTGGAAGGCCCCGAGGCGGCCGCCGACCAGGCCCGGCTGCTGCTCCAGTCCTTTCGCTTGCGCGGCCTCGAGGTGGTGCACATCCAGCACGTGTGGGACGCCGGCGATGCCACCTTCATGGTGCCCGGTTCCGCCGGGCGTCGAGATCAATGAGCGGGTTGCGCCCGCCGACGGTGAGCAGGTGTTCGCCAAGGCCCATCCCAACTCGTTTCTGGAGACCCCGCTGGAGTCACACCTGCGCGAGCGGGAGATCGACGAGCTGGTGGTGTGCGGCATGATGACCAGCATGTGCGTGGATGCCACCGTGCGGGCCGCGGTCGACCTGGGCTTCACCACCGCGGTCGCCCACGACGCCTGCGCGACCATGGCGCTCGAGTTCGACGGGCGGTCGATTCCCGCCGCGGACGTGCACGCCGCCTTCCTGGCTGCGCTGGGGGACGGCTACGCCCATGTGGCAGCGGCCGACGAGCTGGTCCGACGGTAAACTGCGCGCGTGGCTGAAGAACAGGTACAGGAGCACGAAGAGGAAGAGGAAGTCGAGTCCGCCGCCAGCGCCGCGGAGCGGCGCGCCCATCACGAGGCGGCTCGCCGGCTGGTGCGCCAGTACCCTGATGCGGCGCTGCGAATTCCGGCCAACGAGGTGGGCGAGTTCGACGACGACGTGCTGCGGCTGGCCGAGCGCATGTGCGCCATCATGAACGACTCGCACGGCGTGGGTCTGGCGGCGCCTCAGATCGGGGTGCTGCGGCGAGTGCTGGTGTATCGCCGCCGGGACGAGGACGAGCCGGTGGTGTTGATCAATCCCCGAGCTGTCCGAGCTGTCCGAGGAGACCGAGACCGATACCGAGGGCTGCCTGTCGCTGCTGGGCGGTGACCTGCTGGTGCCGGTGGAGCGGTCTGTGCGGCTGGTGGCGACCGGTCGCGACCGCGACGGCGTGGAGCTGCGGATCGAGGCTGAGGGCATGGAGGCGCGCATCCTCCAGCACGAGGTCGACCATCTTGACGGCGTACTGATCATCGACCGCGCCGCCAAGGATGATCGCCGCGCCGCGATGCGCGAGCTGCGTCTCCGATAGCGGCGTGACGTTCGGCTTCTTCGGCACCTCGCAGTTCGGTGCCGACGCCTTGGAGTTGCTGCACACCACTGCCGGCGTCGAGATCGCGTGGGTGGTGACCCAGCTCGACCGTCCTGCCGGACGCGGCCGTACGCCGCGACCGCCGCCGGTGGCGACTCGGGCACGCGAGTTGGGCTTGGAGCTGATCCAGACCGACAACGCCAGCGCCGCACCGCCGCCGGCCGACGCGGCCGCGGTGGTGGCCTTCGGCCAGCTGCTGCGCGACCCGCTGCTGCACGCATATCCACTCTTCAACCTGCATCCGTCGCTGCTCCCGCGGTGGCGCGGCGCGGCGCCGGTGGAGCGGGCGATCATGGCCGGGGACGACACCACCGGCGTGTGCGTGATCGAGCTGGTGGAGCAGCTCGACGCCGGCCCGGTGCACGGGGTGGAGCGGTTCCCGATCGGCCTCGTCGGATGACAGCGGCGCGATTCGTGCACGAGCGCTCGAGCTGGGAGTGCCACTGCTTGCAGCCGCCCTCCGCGGCCAGACGACCGGTGTTGAGCAGGCGTCAGCGGGGGTCACCTACGCCCACAAGATCACCGCCGACGATCGTGGCATCGACTGGTCGCGCTCGGCGGTGGAGGTCGATCGGCTGGTGCGCGCGCTGGCCCCTGACCTGGGCGCGCGCTCACAGCTGGACGGCCGACCGGTGGTGATCTGGCGGGGGAGAGCAAACCCGCACGGCGGCGGGGGAGATCCAGGTCAGGTGGTCGGCCCCCCGCTCACACTGGCCTGCGGCGACGGCAGCTACGAGGTGCTCGATCTCCAGCCGGCCGGCAAGCGCCGCATGCCCACCGCCGACTACCTCCGCGGCCTCCGCGACTCACCCAAACGCGCGGGTGAATAACGGTGCCAGGCACCGTTATTCACCACCGACGCTCTCACGCTGCGTGGTCGAGGCGTTCGCGCAGGAAGAGCTCTTCGACTTCGTGGGCCGGTACCGGGCGAGAGACGACGAAGCCCTGGCCCAGGGTGCATCCGACGTCCCGCAGGAACCGCCACTGAGCCTCGGTCTCGATGCCCTCGGCCAGCGGCTCCATGCCCAGGTTGCGAGAGAGCTGGATGATCGCCACCACCAGCGCCGCGGACTCGTCGTCGTCGGGCAGGTCGCGGACGAACGAGCGGTCGATCTTGAGAGTGGTGGCGGGCATCTGCTTCAGGCGGGCCAGCGAGGAGTGCCCGGTGCCGAAATCGTCCAGTGCCAGTCGCAGCCCGGCCGAGCTGATCATGCGCAGCACCGCCTCGTTGTCCGGTGTCTGGCGCATCGCGGTCGACTCGGTGATCTCGATCAGGAGTTCGGTGGGGTCGACCCCGTGGCTTCGGATCAGCCTGCAGCATGTTGCGAATCGCGGCGGGCTCCCACAGCGTCACCGGCAGATTGAACGCCAGCCCGATGTCGATCCCGCGCGACCGCCAGGCGACGTGCTGGCGACACACCTGGTCGACCACCCAGTCGGTGATCGGCCCGATCAGCCCGCACCGCTCGGCCAGGGGAATGAAGTCCGCGGGAGGGATCTCGGCAGCCGCCGGGGGGCTGCCACCGGATCAGTGCCTCGGCACCGTGAATCCGACCGGACATGAGGTCGACCACCGGCTGGAATCGCAGGACGAACTCGCGCGCCTCGATCGCGTGATGCAGCCGCGACACCATCGAGATCTCCTCGCGTGGGGGCAGTCGCCCGATGTCCAGCGCGCGGGCGGCCCCGTCACGCAGTCGCCGGCGACCGATCGCGAGCCTGGCCTCGGCCAGCACAGCGTCGGGTGTGGCGGCGTCGCGCGGGTAGAGCGCCGTGCCGACCGACACGGTCAGGTAGACCTCCTCGTCCATGCACCGAAACGGGATCCGCAGCAGGTGCCGGAGCCGACCCGCGACCGCCTCGGCCATCTGGGCGACGTCGGCGGGGTGATCGTGCGTGCCCTGCGAGCCGTCCGGTGAGTCGGTGTCGGCCAGCAGCACCAGAAACTCGTCGCCGGTGTGCCGGGCCACCAGCTCGGCGCCCAGAGCAGCGTCCCGCAGCCGGTGCGAGAACGCCTTCAGCAGGCCGTCGGCGTTGGCGTGGCCGAAGCTCTCGTTGACCAGCTTGAAGTTGTCGATGTCGATCAAGAGCACCGCGGCCGTCCGCGAGTAGCGGGCCGACTCCCGCAGCGCCAGGTCGACCCAGTCCTGAAAGAGCGCGCGGTTGGGCAGCCCGGTGAGCTCGTCGTAGTGGGCCAGGAAGGCGATCCGGTCCTCGGCGTGACGGCGGGTGGTGATGTCGGCGCCGATTCGGCCGATGCCGGTGACCTGACCCTGAGCGTCGACGGTGACGGTGTCATTCCACGCGACCACGCGATGCTCTCCCGAGCGAGTGATCAGCACGTTCTCCACCTCACTTGAGGCGGTGCCGGCGGTGAGCGTCGCCAGACGGCGGCGGTGAACGACCAGTCCAGAGCCGAAGGTGGCGTCCCAATCGCGTCCCACCAGCTGCTCGCGGGGCCAGCCGGTGAGTTGCGCCAGCCGCTCGTTGGCAAATGCGATGCGTCCGTCGACTATCGACGATGGCAACCAGCAGGGCGACGTCGGTCAGCACCTGCGCAAACGGATCGGGAGCGATTCGGCCGGCGGTGCGGCGCCTGATCGCGCGCCGGGATCTGCGCATGATCGCCCATGTCGCCAGCACCGCGGCGAGCAGGAGCACAACGATGACTGGCAAGGCGTTCATGGTCATGGAAGGGGCGTAACTCCGGTGATCGCCCACGACCGGGAACGGTTGAGATGGGGAGCATCCAGCGAACGATCTAAAGTGTCCCCCGCAATGTCCGCGTGGCCAACAGATGTGGTTGTCGCCCCGTCGATCCTGTCGTCGGACTTCGGCCGCGTGCGCGAGCAGGTCACCGAGGTGCTGGAGGCCGGCGCCCGGGTGATCCACGTCGACGTGATGGACGGCCACTTCGTGCCGGTGATCACGTTCGGCCCCAAGATGCTGGCCGACATCTCGGACGTGATCCACGAGCACGGTGCCTTCGCCGACGTTCACCTGATGGTCGAGCAGCCTGAGCGGCACCTGAGCCAGTTCGCCCAGGCGGGCGCCGACAGCATCACCGTCCACGTCGAGACCTGTCCGCACCTGCACCACACGCTCCAGCAGATCTCCGATCTGGGGTGCCGCGCCGGTGTCACGCTGGGCCCGGCCACGCCGGTCGACGCGATCACCGAGGCAGCGCGGTATGCCGACGTGCTGCTGTGCATGAGCGTGAATCCCGGGTGGGGCGGACAGAGCTTCATCCCCGCCACGCTCGATCGGCTGCCGCAGATGCGGCGCCTGGCATCGGCCAGGGAAGGGGTGGTGGTCGAGGTCGACGGCGGTGTGCACGAGGCCACCATCGCCGACTGCTACCGGGCCGGAGCCAACATCCTGGTGTCGGGCTCGGGGATCTTCTCCACCCCGTCCCCGGGGGACGCATTTGCCGAGCTGACCGGGATCGTCGCGGCTGCTGAGGCTCCGGCATGGGCGATCGCCTGACCGACGACGACCGGCTGCTGGCTGGAGCGGTGTCTGGAGCTGGCCGAGCTGGGAGCGCGCACCGCGGCGCCCAACCCGATGGTGGGCTGTGTGGTGGTGCGCGACGGGCAGGTGGTGGGTGAGGGGTGGCACCGCCGCCCGGGCGAGCCGCACGCCGAGGTGCACGCGCTGGCCGCGGCCGGCGGTGAGGCGGCCGGCGCGACCGTGTACGTCAGCCTCGAGCCTTGTTCGCACCACGGCCGCACGCCGCCCTGCACCGACGCGCTGATCGCCGCCGGTGTGCGCCGGGTGGTGGTCGCCGCCGGCGACCCCGACCCCCGTGTCAGCGGTCGAGGGGCTGCGCGCGTTGCGGGCGGCGGGGATCGTCGTGGACGAGGCCGCCGGAGAGATCGAGCTGCGGGCGCGGCGCCAGAATGCGGGATTCCGCACGCTGGTCAGGCTGGGGCGCCCGCACGTCACCTACAAGGTCGCCGTCAGCCGCGACGGTCGCACCGCACCCGGCGTCGGGCGAGCGCACCTGGATCTCGTCGCCCCAGAGCCGGGCGGAGGTGCATGAGCTACGGGCCCGATCGGGCGCTGTGGCGGTGGGGATCGGCACCGTGCTCGCCGACGACCCCGATCTGACCGCGCGGGACACCGACGCCGCCCGTCGAGCGCCAGCCGGTACGGGTCGTGTTCGATCGCCACGGACGACTGCCGGAGGGCTCCCGTCTGGTGCGCACCGCGGGCCCCGAGGCGCCGGTGGTGGACGTGGTCAGCCGCCGATACCGCGGTGGCGGTGGTCTCGCAGGTGGAGCTGCTGCGGGCTGACTCGCTCGCAGTCAGCGCTGGCCGACCTCGCCGACCGGGGCATCGCCTGGCTGCTGCTGGAAGGCGGCGCGACCATCGCCACGGCGTTTCTGGACGCCGGGCTGATCGACCGCGTGCTTGTCTACCAGGCGCCGGTCGAGCTCGGCCCGGCCGGCCCGGGCATGTTCACCCACCCGGTGCAGCTGCCGCCGCCGCTGCAGTCACGGGCGGTGGGGCCAGATATCCTCACGGAAATCGAGCTCAGGGAGCCATAGGGTGTTCACGGGGATTGTGGTGGAGCAGGCGGTGGTGGAGGCGCCGGCGCCGGGTCTGGTGCTGGCCTCGTCGGTGGTTAGCGGCGATGTCGCTGTCGGCGACTCGGTGGCCGTGGACGGCTGCTGTCTGACGGTGACGATGATCGAGGGCGACCGGCTGCATTTCGACGCCGTGCCGGAGACGCTGGCGCGCACCACGCTGGGCGACCGGGGGGTGGGTGACCTGATCAATCTGGAGCCGGCCCTGCGAGTCGGCGATCGCATGGGCGGTCACTGGGTGCAGGGCCACGTCGACGGAGTCGGCCGGGTCGCCTCACTGACTCCCCACAGCAACGCGGTGGACATCTGGGTGGAGGCGCCCGAGGCCGTGCTTCGCTACGTGATCGAGAAGGGATCGATCACCGTCAACGGCGTCAGTCTGACCGTCACCGGATTCGACCGTGACGGGTTCGGCGTGTCGCTGATTCCGCACACGCTCGAGGTCACCAACTTCGGCCGGTTGCAGCCGGGGGATCGGGTCAATCTGGAGGCGGATCTGTTCGGCAAGTATGTGGAGCGGTTGACCGTCGGTGGGCTACCATCGGAGCAGGATGAACGCTGATACGGGCTTCAAGGAGATGTATCCGGACCTCGATGAGTCGCCGTTTGCGACGGTCGCCGAGGCGATCGAGGACATCCGCGCCGGCAAGATGGTGGTGGTGGTCGATTCTCCCGATCGTGAGAACGAGGGCGACCTGGTGATGGCGGCCCAGTACGTCACCCCCGAGGCGATCAACTTCATGGCCACGCACGCCCGCGGATTGATCTGCCTCTCGCTCACCCCCGAGCGGATCGAAGAGCTTGGCCTGGACATGATGACCCACCACAACATGACACCGTTCGAAACCGCGTTCACCGTGTCGATCGAGGCCCGTGAGGGCGTCTCGACCGGGATCTCGGCGGCCGACCGGGCGCACACCATCCAGGTGGCCATCAACCCCGACTCCAATCCGGGAGACCTGGTTCAACCGGGACACGTGTTTCCGCTGCGGGCGCGCCCGTTCGGGGTGCTCGAGCGCACCGGCCAGACCGAGGCGTCGGTCGACCTGGCGCGGCTTGCGGGTCTCCAGCCCGCCGGCGTGATCTGCGAGGTGATGAACCAGGACGGGACGATGGCACGTGTCCCCGACCTGATCGGGTACTGCACCGAGCACGGGCTGAAGATGATCACCGTCGCCGATATCGTCGCCCACCGGCATCGCTCCGAGCCGCTGGTGGAGCGGATCGCGGTGGCCTCGCTGCCGACCGCCTTCGGCGAGTTCGTGGCCTACGGCTACCGATCGATGATCGACGGCCAGCAGCATGTGGCCATGGTGATGGGCGACGTCGACGGCGCCAAGGACGTGCTGGTGCGGGTTCACTCCGAGTGCCTCACCGGCGATGTGTTCCATTCGCTGCGGTGTGACTGTGGGGAGCAGCTCGACCGGGCGCTCGCCCAGATTGCCTCGGAGGGCTCCGGTGTGCTGCTGTACCTGTCTCAGGAGGGCCGCGGGATCGGCCTGCTGAACAAGCTGCGCGCCTACGAGCTGCAGGAGCAGGGGCTCGACACCGTGGATGCAAACCTGGCGCTGGGGCTGCCCGTCGATTCCCGCGACTACGGGCTGGGGTATCAGATCCTGGCGGATCTCGGCCTGACCACGCTGCGGGTGATGACCAACAACCCCAAGAAGCTGATCGGCCTCGAGGGATACGGGCTGGAGGTCACCGAGCAGGTTCCGATCGTGGCCGAGCCCAACCCGGTGAACGAGCGCTATCTGCGCACCAAGGCAGAGCGGATGGGCCACACCATCTCCCATCAGAGCCTGCGAGCGGACACCGAGTGAGCGAGGACGGCCCCGGCGAGATCGCGATTCCCCGAGGGCTGCTCGGTGGTTGTCGCCCGGGCGGATGCGAACACCGACGTCGCCATCGTGGCATCGCGCTACAACGCGGGCGTGGTGGAGCGGCTGCTGGAGGGCGCGGTCACTCGGCTGGCCGAGCGCGGCATTGCCCGCGACCGATTGACGATCGCGCTGGTACCCGGCGCCTGGGAGCTGCCGCTGGCCTGCCGGCGACTGGCCGAAGCCGGTGGGCACCAGGCGGTGATCGCGCTTGGGTGTGTGATCCGCGGCGACACGCCGCACTTCGACTACGTCTGCGCCGAGGCTTCGCGCGGGGTGATTCAGGCCGCGCTCGACACCGGTGTGCCGGTCGCCTTTGGCCTGCTCACCACCGAGAACGAGCAGCAGGCCCTCGACCGGGCCGGGGGAAGTCACGGCAACAAGGGTGCCGAGGCCGCCGACGCTGCGCTTGATATGGCGGGGCTGATGCGCGCTCTGCCCCGCCGCCGTTCGGGGTGAGCACACCGCTGCTGGTGACCGGCGCCACCGGGTACCTGGGCAGCGAGCTTGTGCGCCAGGCCGCCGATGCCGTGGGATGGGGTTTCTCCAACCCTGGTGCCGACCGCGTGGACATTCGTGATCGCGCCGCAGTCGACTCCCGGGTCGCGCAGCTTCGGCCTGCCTGCGTGATCCATACCGCCTACAGCGAGCACGGCCCCGCGGCGTATGCGACCACCGTCGAGGGTTCCGCCAACGTGGCCCGGGCCGCGAACGCTCATGGGGCGCGCTTGATTCACCTGTCCACCGACGTGGTCTTCGATGGCCGCGGCGGTGCGCCCTACCGGGAGTCTGATCCGGTCTCGCCGATCACCACCTACGGCCGCCACAAGGCCGAGGCCGAAGCAGGCGGTCGGCGCGGCGCACCCACACGCGGTGATCGTGCGCACCTCGCTGATCTACGGCGGACCGCAGCCGTCGCGGCACGAGCAGACGGCCCTGGACGTGGCCGCCGGGCCGTGCCTCGCTGGCGTTCTACACCGACGAGTTGCGCTGCCCCGTGGCGGTGGACGACCTGGCTGCCGCGCTGCTCTCGCTGGTCGACTCGACCTTCACCGGGATCGTGCACATCGCCGGTGCCGACGCGGTTTCCCGCTGGGAGTTCGCGAGCCTGGTGACAGGCAGCGAACAGCTGCCGTCGGCCCGCAGCGCCGATCGCGCCGATCCCCGACCGCTCGACTGCCGGCTCGACACCTCGCTCTCCCAGACGCTTCTGCCCACGCCGCCTCGCGGCGTGCGCGAGGTGCTCAGGGAGCGAGCCGCTCGATGACCCACGCCCCGTCCTCCACGCGATACCGGAAGCGGTCGTGCAGGCGGGCATCGCCGTGCTGCCAGAACTCGTACCGCTCCGGCGTCAGCCGATAGCCGCCCCAGCGCTCCGGGCGGGGGACATCTCCGCCGGCGAATCGCTCCTCGGCGGCTTGGAGAGCTCGCTCGAGCTCAGCGCGGGAGTCCAGCACCGAACCCTGGTGGGAGGCCCAGGCTCCCAGCCGGCTGTCGCGCGGGCGGCTCTCGAAGTAGGCGTCGGAGCGATCGGCCGGCAGCCGCTCCACCGCGCCCTCGATCCGCACCTGGCGTCCGAGTGTCTGCCAGTGAAAGAGCAGGGCGGCATTGGGGTTTTGGTCGAGTTCTGAGGCCTTGCGGCTCTCATAGCCGGTGTAGAAGCACAGGTCGCCTTCATCGACACCGCGGAGCAGCACCATTCGCACCGAGGGCGCGCCGTCTGCGGTGGCTGTGGCCAGCGCCATAGCGTTGACGTCCCCACCGCCGCCGGCTGCCGCGGCCTGGTCGTACCACGCGCTGGAACTGACGCGCAGGGTCGGGATCCAGCTCATGCCGGTGCAGCGCACACACCGAAACCGACCTAGACCGCTTTGGTGACCCGGCCGCTCTTCAGGCAGCGGGTGCACACGTACTCACGCGATGGGGCGCCGTCCACCAGAATCCGAATCCGCTGGAGGTTCGGGTTGAAGCGCCGCCGGGTCGCCACCATCGAGTGGCTGCGGTTGTTTCCAAACCCGGGCTTCTTGGAGCAGATGACGCAGACGCGTGACATGGCGGCGGAGTATAGATCACACCGATCGCAACCGGCGCCGCTCTCGGCACGTCGTACAGGACATGCAGCATCATCTGGCCAGTGTGGGGGAGCCTGAAGCTGTCGGCGGGACGTTCACGATCGCCAACGAGGTGATCGCCCAGATCGTCGGGCTGACCGTGTTGGAGTGCTACGGGGTGGTGGGGATGGCGGCCTCGAGCCTCACCCAGGGTGTGTACCGGCTGCTCTCTCGCGAGCGGGTCGACCAGGGCGTCACCGTCCGCCACGAGCCGGCGGGGCTGGTGATCGAGCTCTACATCGTGGTCGAGTACGGGCTGAATCTGGCCGAGGTCGCCGGCAACGTCCGCTCGCGGGTGCAGTATCAGGTGGAGAAGCTGACGCAGATGCCAGTCGACTCGATCCAGATCTACATCCAAGGGGTAAAGCGCACTCGGTGACGGAAGGGCCGTGAACACCCCGCGCCAGATCGCCCTGGCCGCGGCGCGCGGCGGCGCGGCCGCGCTCGAAGCCAGCCGGTCGCGCCTGAACGACCTCAACGTCTACCCGGTTCCCGACGGTGACACCGGCTCCAACCTGTGTGCGCACCGCGGTGAGGGTCGCAGACGGGCTGGAGCAGGATCCGGCGCCGTCGCGGCAGGACGTGGCGGCGGTTGCCAAGCGCTCGGCGCTGGCCGGAGCGAGCGGCAACAGCGGGATCATCCTGTCCCAGATCGTGGCCGGGTTCGCCGATGTGCTGGGAGAGAGCGGCCGGGTCGACGCCGATGTGCTGGCGCGCGCGCTGAGGGCGGCCAGTGATGCCGCCTACCGCCCGGTACGCCAGCCGATCGAAGGCACCATGCTGACCGTGATCCGCGAGATGGCAGAGACCGCCGAGCCCCATCGCGGGCTGCTCGCTGGACGATGCCATCGACGCGGTGCTCGAAGCCGCCGCGGACACGGTCGTTCGCACCCAGTCGATGCTGGATGTGCTGCGCGACGCTCACGTTGTCGACGCCGGCGCCGCGGGGCTGCTCGAGTATGCCCGCGGGGCGGTGGCCGGGTACCGGGGCGAGGCGCCCGACCTGCAGCGAGGACACCGTGGCGAGCCCGGTGTCGCTCGAATCGGTGCACCTGGAGGAGTCGCGCTACCGCTACTGCACGTCGTTTCTGATCGAGGGCGACGGCGGTCGACGTGGCCGCCTTGGAGCAGCAGTTGGCGGGCTTTGGCGACTGTGTGCTGGTGGTGGGCGAGGCGCCGCTGGTGAAGGTGCACGTGCACACCGACGACCCCGGGCAGGTGCTTTCGCTGGGGGTCGGCGCCGGATCGGTGGACGGCATCGAGATTGCGAACATGCACGAGCAGGCGCGGGCCCGCGAGCGGCGCTTGACCGTGATCGAGGGCGGCGGCACGAGCACCGACGGAGGCGGCGCCGGCAACCGCCGGCGGTGGTGCTCGACTCCACCGCCGACCTGCCCGATCCGCAGGCGCTTCACCCCAACTGGCGATCGGTGCCGCTGACGGTCAGCTTCGGCGACCGCGACTATGCCGACGGCGTCGACATCGATTCCGACGGGTTCTACCGGCTCCTGCGCGACTCTCCGCACCACCCGCAGACGTCGGCGCCGGCACCGGCGGCGTACTCCCAGGCATTTGCAGATCTGGGCGGCTGTGCCCGGATCTTCGTGCTGCCGATCTCCTCGAAGGTGTCGGGCTCCCACCAGTCGGCGCTGGTGGCCGCCCAGAGCGATCCGCGGGTGACCGTGCTGGACGGCCTCACGGTCTCCGCCGGCACGGTGCTGCTGGCCGAGGGGGTGCAACGCCTGCTCGACCGCGACGCCACCACCGAGGAGATCGAGGCGTGGATGGCCGCCGCCCGCGACCGGATCAAGATCCTGATCGGTGTCAGCACCCTGGAGTACCTCGAGCGCGGCGGGCGCATCAACCACACCCGCCGGCTGCTGGGCGACGCGCTTGGGCTGAAGCCGATCCTGACGATGCGCGACGGTGAGGTGGTGGAGTACAAGAAGGTGCGGGGAATGACGGGCGTGTGGCGTGAGTTCGAGCGGTTCATCGACCAAAACGTCCCGCCGGACACGCCTGTTCGCGTCGGGCTGGCGCACGCTCAGGCGCCGGACACCGTCGAGCGGCTGACCGAGCTGATCGCGCGCACACGACCGCTGGCCAGCATCGACCGGGTGTGCTCGATCGGCGCCGTGGTGGGCGCCCACGGCGGACCGGGAGCGTTCGGCCTCCTCATCTTCCCCGACGCATGAGGTCATTCGACGGCCGCGACGAGCCCGGCGTTTCCCCGCCCCAGCTCGGCCCCCTCGCCGTCGCATCTCGATGCCCCGGCCGCCACCGGCCGGGCGCTCGCCGGCGGCCTGGCGGAGCTGCGTCCCCCGGTGCAGCACGGTCGGTGACCTGCTGGAGCATGTCCCGTTTCGCCACGACGACTTTCGCTCGCGCCGGCCGCTTGGCGGACATGCGACCGGGCGAGGAG
Source organism: uncultured Actinomycetes bacterium (assembly GCA_963729195.1). GTDB lineage: Bacteria > Actinomycetota > Thermoleophilia > Gaiellales > JAICJC01 > CAVPTL01. The sequence goes on along the minus strand of CAVSNF010000024.1, from coordinate 362,411 downwards.
GCAACCGTCGTGGTGACCATCGATCGGGTGCGGGCACGACCGACGCGACGGCGAAACCTGGTGATCGTCGAGGCTGTGGTGCACGACAGCTCGGGGTCGGGCGTGGTTGTCTGGTTCAACCAGCGCTACCTGGCCAAGAACCTCAAACCCGAGATGCGGCTCTCGATTCGCGGGGAGCGGCGATCCACGATCGACGCTGAGATCGTGGCCAAGAGCCACGAGCTGGTCGACGACGGAGCCGAGACGCTGCACACCAGCGGTCTGGTGCCGGTGTACCCGGCCAGTGAGACGGTGTCGTCGCGGCGGCTGCGCACGCTGGTCTCCGAGCAGCTGCACCATGCCGGTGACCGCCCCGATGCGCTGCCCGCCGAGATCCGCTCGGCGCGCAGGCTGCCGCTGCGCCGAGATGCACTGGTCGCCTGCCACCAGCCGCGCACGCTGGTCGAGCACGCGCTCGGGCCGCAGGCGGCTTGCCTACGACGAGCTGTTCCTGCTGCAGCGCGGCCTGGTGCGCCACCGCCGGGCGGTCGAGAGCCACGTGCAGGCACCTGCGCTGGTGTCCGGGGGCGATCTGATCGCCCGCTACCTCGACGGCCTGCCGTTCGCGCTCACCGGCGCCCAGCAGCGGGCGAACGCCGCCATCGACGCGGATCTCGGCCGCACCACGCCGATGCGCCGGCTGCTGCAGGGAGACGTCGGCTCGGGCAAGACGGCGGTGGCGGTGTATGCCCTGCTGCGCGCGGTGGATGCCGGCCGCCAGGGGGCGCTGATGGCCCCCACCGAGACGCTCGCCACCCAGCACCTGGTGAACGTCTCGGAGATCTGCGCCGACCTGGGCGTGCGGGTGGTGGGCCTGACCAACGGCATGCCGGCGGCGGAGCGGCGTGCGGCGCTGCAGGTGATCGAGTCGGGCGAGCCGCTGGTGGTGGTCGGCACCCACGCGCTGATCCAGGACGCGGTGGTGTTCGGCGGGCTTGGCGGTGGCGGTGGTCGACGAGCAGCACCGCTTCGGCGTCGAGCAGCGGGCGGCGCTGGAACGCAAGGCCGACGCCGGGATCGCCCCGCACGTCCTGCACATGACCGCCACCCCGATCCCCAGGACGCTGGCGATGACCGTGTTCGGTGATCTGGACGTGACGGTGCTGGACGAGCTGCCGCCGGGGCGCACGCCGGTGGTCACACGGCTGGTGCCGGGGCTCCGCCGCCAGGAGGTGTTCGCCCGCATGCGCCGGCTGCTGGATGAAGGCCGCCAGGCCTACGTCGTCTGCCCGCTGGTGTCGGAGTCGGACAAGCTCGAGGCCGCTGCCGCCGAGAGCGAAGCGCTCGAGCTCAGCGCCGGCGAGCTGTCCGACTACCGGGTCGGGTGCATCCACGGCCAGCTCCCGATCGCCGAGCGGCGGGCGCTGATGCAGCAGTTTCGCCAGGGAGAGATCGACGTGCTGGTGGCGACCACGGTGATCGAGGTGGGCGTCGACGTGCCCAACGCCACGGTGATGGTGGTGGAGCGCGCCGACCTGTTCGGCCTCGCCCAGCTCCATCAGCTGCGCGGCCGGGTGGGGAGGGGATCGATCGAGAGCTTCTGCATCCTGGTGGCAGATCCCACCACCGACGACGCCCGGGCGCGGCTGGAGGCGATGGTGCGCACCACCGACGGCTTCGAGCTGGCCGAGGTCGACCTCCAGCTGCGCGGCGAGGGAAACGTGCTGGCGGCCCGCCAGAGCGGTCTGCCCGACCTGCGCCATGCCCGGCTGCGGCGCAACCGAAAGCTTGCGGCCGGAGCCCGGCGCGACGCCATCGCGATGCTCGAAAACGGCATCGATTCCGCCACCGAGCGGCTGCTCGACGCCGAGGCCGAGCGGATCTTTGGGTCGGAGGTGTCGTGGGCGGCTGAGGCATGATCCCTCCTGATGAGAATCGTTGCAGGCGAGCGGAAGGGCATGCGGCTGGCGGCGCCGCGTGGAGGCGGCAGCCGTCCCACCACTGACAAGGTGCGCGAGGCGCTCTTCTCGATGCTGCACGATGTCTCCGGCGAGACCGTGCTGGATCTGTTCGCGGGCAGCGGCGCGCTGGGTCTCGAGGCGCTCTCGCGGGGCGCCCGCCATGGCTGAGTTCTGCGACCGGTCGCCGGCGGCGGTGGCGGCCGTCAGGGAGAACGTCGAGCGTCTCGGCTACGGCGATCGAACGGCGGTGTCACGCATCGATGCCCGCCGCCGGGTCGAGTCCGATCTGGCCGCCGGTCGCACCTATGACTTGATGCTCATCGACCCGCCTTATACGATGCTGAATGACTTGCAACGCCACATGTCCCTGCATTTGCCGGAAATCCTCGCTCCCGGTGGCCGCCTTGTGATCGAGAGTGCTGCCGCCGACCTGCCCGCGGTGGCGGGGCTCGTGGTCGACCGCACGCGCGTCCACGGCGGCACCCGCCTCACGATTCTCAATCATGTCTGAGCGGATCGCCGTCTGTCCCGGCACCTACGACCCGGTCACGGTGGGTCACATCGACATCATCAGACGGGCCTGCGAGATGTTCGACAAGGTGGTGGTGGGGGTCGTGCGCCAGCCCCGTCACAAGGAAACCACAATGTTCACGGTGGACGAACGGATAGGCTTCATCCAGGAGTCAGTGGCGGGCATCGGCAACGTTGAGGTGGAAGGCTTTGCGACGCTGGTGGTCGACTTTGCCCGGGCGCACGGTGCACGTGCGATCGTGAAAGGTTTGCGGGCGGTGTCAGACTTCGAGTGGGAGTTCCAGATGAACAATCTCAATCGGGGACTGGCGGGCGAGATAGAGACGCTGTATCTGATGGCTTCGCCGAAGTACAGTTTCCTGTCGTCGCGTGGTGTTCGGGAGATCGCGTCGTTCGGCGGATCGGTGGATGAGTATGTGCCCGAGTCGGTGGCGCGGACGCTCGAGCGGCTGTACGCAGCGGACGGCATTCAGAAGTAGAGCCAAGGGAGATCGACAGTGGACGTTCTGGTATTGATTGACAAGTTGGACGAGCTCGTGCTGAACGCACGGGGCGTCCCCATGAGCAACCAGGTGCGCCTCGACCGTGACGAGATCGAGGACATCATCTCCCACATGCGGGCCACCATCCCCGAGGAGATCAAGCAGGCTCGGTGGATCGTCAAGGAGCGCCAGGAGATGCTCGCAGAGGCCAAGCGCGAGGCCGAGCGGATGATCGGCGAGGCGCGCGATCACGCCGCCCGCGAGGCATCCCAGCAGGAGGTCGTGAAGCTGGCGGAGCGGCAGGCAGAGGACGTGCTGGCCGACGCCCGTCGCAAGGCCCGGGAGATGCGCCTGGGTGCCGACGACTACGCCGATTCGATCCTGGAGAACATGGAGACGAACCTGACCAAGTTCCTGTCCGCGGTGCAGCGCGGTCGCGAGCAGCTTTCAGGGCGGGGCGACGAGAACACCGATCCGGCCACCGCTGGGTTTGATCTCAGCCATACCCAGTAGCGTGGCGACGGTGACCCTGCTCGACCTGCGGCGCTATCGCCTGGAGCCGGGCGAGTCCCGGGAGGTCACCGTGCCGGTCGAGTGCGACCCGGTGGTGCTGGGTGGCCTCGAGTACGCCGCCGCCCAACCGGTGGTCGACGCGCGCCTGCGGCTGCAGCCCAGCTCCGACGGTCTGTACATGCGGCTGCGGTTCAGCTGCGACCTGACCGGGCCGTGCCAGCGCTGCCTGGAGCCGGCAGCTGTGACGGTCACGGTCGACGCCAACGAGTACCACCAGCACGAACGTGACGGTGTGCCGGCCGAGGACGACGAGCTGGTGAGCGAGTACCTGCACGACAACGAGCTGGATCTGGCCGGGTGGGCGCGCGACGCGATGGTGCTGGCGCTGCCCCCCAAGATCCTGTGCCGCGAGGATTGCGCCGGGCTGTGCCCCGCCTGCGGGGCGCGGCTGGACGACGATGCTCGATCACGACTGCGGAGTGGACGACTCCGATCCGCGCTGGTCGAAGCTCCGCGAACTCGACCTGTAGCGCTGTATGCTTCCCCGCTGACATGGCCGTACCCAAGAAAAAGACCTCCAAGGCTCGCCGCGACAAGCGCCGCGCGAACACGGCGATCTCGGTGCCGACCATGTCGGACTGCCCCCAGTGCCACCACACTGTGCGCCCGCACCACGCCTGCCCCAACTGCGGCCACTACCGCGGGCGCGAGGTCGAGCCACTGCGCGAGGTCGCGCCCTAAGCTCATGACTGACGTCACCATCGCGTTGGACGCGATGGGCGGCGACAGCGCCCCCACCGCGACGGTTGCCGGTGCGGTCCTGGCGGCGGCGATGGGTGTCAGGGTGCGCCTGTGCGGACCGACCGAGGTGCTGCGCGCCGAGCTGGGCGGCGAGGTGCCGGGGATCGAGATCGTGGAGGCTCCTGATGTGATCGACGCCCACGACGAGCCGGCCGCGGCGGTGCGGGCCAAGGAACGCTCGTCGCTGGTGGTGGCCTGTCGTGAGGTGCGTGAGGGCCGCGCCCAGGGGGTCGTCTCGGCGGGGCCGACCGGGGCGATGATGGCGGCGGCGCTGATCCAGCTCGGTCGGATCAAGGGCATCGCCCGACCGGGAATCGCCGTGCCGCTGCCGGCCGCGGGGCATCCCTGCCTGCTGATCGATTGCGGCGCCAATCCCGAAGCCAAGCCGGAGCACCTCGCCAAGTACGGCATCATGGGTGCCGAGTTCGCCTCCGACGTGCTGGGTGTCGATCGGCCCAGAGTGGGGTTGCTGTCGATCGGTGAGGAGGCGTCCAAGGGCACCGCGGTGACGCTCGAGGCCCACGCGCTGCTGGCGGCTTCGGAGCTCAACTTCGGCGGAAACTGTGAAGGCCGCGACGTGCTGACGGGCGAGTTCCAGGTGGTGGTGGCCGACGGGTTTGCCGGAAATGTGCTGTTGAAGGGCCTCGAGGGAGCCGGTGTGGCGCTGTTCACCCAGCTGCGGGCGGCGGCCGACAGCAGCCTGCGGGCGAAGATCGGCGGGCTGCTGCTGCGTCCCGCCGTACGCGCGATCCGCACCAAGACCGACCCGGAGAACTACGGCGGCGCCTACCTGCTGGGTGTTCGCGGAGTGGTCTCGATCGCGCATGGGAACTCAAATTCGACCGCTATTCGAAACGCCATTACCTACACCGCCAAGGGCGTCTCGGCCGGCGTTGTGGAGCGGCTCAGCGCTCGCGTTGCAGCCACTGCGAGCGCGCCTGCGAGCACCAGTGAGTTGCAGTCGACCGCCGGGACACATACAGTCCCGCGGGTCGCGGCCACAGAGATTGGAGAAGAGTGACAATGAATCGTGAGGAGGCGCTCGAGCGCGTCAGGGCCATCCTGGTTGAGCAGCTCGACGTCGACGAAGAACAGGTGACCGAAGACGCGTCATTCCAGGGCGACCTGGATGCCGACTCGTTGGATCTGGTTGAGCTGATCATGGAGCTGGAGGATCAGTTCGGACTGAAGATCTCCGACGAGGACGCACAGAAGATCGCCACCGTCGGGCAGGCCGTCGACTACGTCACGAGCAACAGCTGACGATTCGGGGGCGGCGCTCAGAGCACTGATTGCGGCGCTCCCGGAGGAGGCACGACGCGTGGCCTTCACCCACTCGTCGTGGGTGGAGCGGCGCCAGACGTCGTACGAGCGGCTCGAGTTCCTGGGCGATAGCGTGTTGGGGCTGGCCATCGCCCAGCATCTGTACGAGCGCTTCCCCGATCGCCCGGAGGGAGATCTCGCCAAGGTGCGCGCCCAGGTGGTGTCGCGCACCAGCTGCGCCGTGGTGGCGCGCAAGCTCGGCCTCGATCGCGATCTCGCCGCGGAGGGCGAGCGGGTCGGCGCCGAGGAGATCGATGCGCTGATCCGGTCACAGAGCGTGGTGGCCGCCACAGTCGAGGCGGTGATCGGCGCGGTCTTCATCGATAGCGGCTTCGATCGCACCGCCGAAGCCGTGGTCGCGGCCTTCGCCGACCGGGTCGACTACGTGCTGCAGAGGCACGTCGACCACAAGACCGTGCTGCAGGAGCAGCTGGCACGTCGGGGGGCATCTGTAACGTATGCCGTGACCGACACTTCGGGTCCGCCTCACCAGCGGTTGTTCACGACAGTGGCGCTGGTGGGAGAACTCGAACTCGGTCGGGGCTCGGGGTCGAGCAAGAAGGCCTCCGAGCAGGCCGCAGCCCGCGAGGCTCTGGCGAATATCGACCAGATTGCCGACTGAAATTTGTATCTGAAGAGCATCAGAATTCGAGGTTTCAAATCGTTCCCCGGCAGCGTCGAGCTGCAGTTCCACGAGGGGATCGCGGTGATCGTCGGGCCCAACGGCAGCGGCAAGTCGAACATCGCCGACGCCCTCCAGTGGGCGATGGCGACCCAGGCGCCGGCCCAGCTGCGCGCGCCGCTGGGCCAGGACGTGCTGTTCTCCGGGTCGGATGCCCGCCCGCCCGCCGGGGTGTGCGAGGTCGAGCTGGTGCTCGACAACTCCTGCGGCACCCTGCCGCTCGAGTTCGACGAGGTTTCGGTGATGCGCCGCCTGCATCGCGAGCGCGAGGGCGAGTACTTCATCAACCGTGCACGGGTGCGACGGCTCGACCTGCTGGAGCTCTTGGCCGACACCGGCCTCGGCCGCGAGATGCACTCGGTGATCGGCCAGGGCAAGGTCGAGGAGATCCTCCTGTCCAAGCCGCACGAGCGGCAGGCGGTTCGTGGAGGAGGCGGCCGGGCTGGGCAAGTACCAGCGACGCCGGGCGCGGGCCGAGACCAAGATGGTGCGGGTGGCCGCCGAGCTGGAGCGCGCCCGCGATCTGGAGCGTGAGGTCAAAGCCCGGCTGCGGCCGTTGTCGATCCAGGCCACCGCGGCCGACCGGGCGGCCAAGCTGGCCGGCGAGATCGCCGTCGGCCGGGTCACCCTGCTCTCCTCGGAGATGCTCACCGAACAGCGCTCCAGTGCGGGCCTGGACGGCCGTCGTGCGGCGGCCGCCCAGACGCATGCGGCGGTTGAGAAGAAGCTGGAGGCGCTGGCTGCCCGGCGCGCGTTGGCCGAGACCGAGCTGACCGGTCTGGCGGCCGCTCAGGAACGCGCTGCGCATTCGTTCTACGCGTTCGAGACCGCCCGCGAGCGTCTCGGTCTCCAGGCAGGCCGGATCACCCAGGGGGCGGCGGCGCTGGATCGGGCCAGGGGGCGGCGAACGGCCGCCGCCGAGCGGCTGGCCTCCGACGCCGCTCGGTTCACCGCGGAATCGCTCGAGGCATCTGCGGCCGCCGACCAGGCTGCGTTGGAGGTCGAGCGGCTGGGTGTCGGTGACGTGGAGGCCGAGCATGCGCTGACGGCACAGGCCGAGGCGGCGCTGACAGCCGCACTCGATGCCCGCCGCGCCTTGGCCGACGCGCAGGGCCAGGTGGCCACCACCCGCCGTGAGGCGGAGCAGTCGGCCGGGCGGCTGGCGGCGCACACCAAGCAGATGGAGATCTTCACCGTCCGTGCCGAGACCACCGCTCGTGATCTCGAGGGCGCCGGTGCCCTGGCCGAGGCGGCAGCCACGGCAGGCGAGGCGGCGGCCGCGGAGCTCGCGGCTGCGACGGCCGCGGCCACCGCAGCCACCGAGGCCGAGGCGACTGCCGCCGAGAGCGACCGGGCGGCTCGCGCGGCCCTGGACGAGCTCACCCACCGCAGTGAGCTGGCGGCGACGCGGCTGGCCGGTCTCGACCGCGCGCTCGAGCGGGGTGAGGGACTGCCACCGGCGGCCCGCTCTCTGCAGGCAGCGGGCGCCAAGCTGGTGGTTGCCGGGATCGAAGCCGAGCAGGGCTACGAGCGGGCCGTGGCGGCGGCGCTGGGGTGGCGTGCCGGCGCCGTGGTGGCCGACAAGGTGGCGGAGGCCATCGAGCTGCTGAGGGGCGCTGAAGGCGAGCTGGCTGTGATCCTGGCCGGCGCTGAGCTGCCGGCTGCGGGCAAGGCCCCGGCCCCGGGTGCGCGGCCGCTGCTGGAGGTCGCCACCGTGACCGATCCGGCCGTCGGGCGGCTGATCGCGGGCGTCTGGCTGGTGGACGACCTCTCCCAGGTGCGCTCAGGAGTGGCGGTCACACCGTCGGGCGAGGGCGTGGATGCCGACCGCGGAGAGTTTTGGCGCGCAGCCGATGCCGGCGAAGCGGCGTGGTTGAGCGCGCGGGCCGAGCGCGACCGCACCAAGGTGGACATGGACGAGATCGCGGTCGCCATGAAGGCCGCCGCCACCCAGGCCGAGCAGGCCGCAGCCGCTGCGTCGGCCGCTGCAGCCTCTGCCGGTGCTGCCCGTGCAGCCCAGGCCGACGCCGTTAGCGCCGATACTGCCGCCCGCGAAGCCGCCCGCGCACTGGGCCTGCGGCGTGAGCAGCTGACCGATGAGCTTGCCCGGTGCGACGCCGCTCGCGACCTGGCCGAGCGAGACCTCGAGACTGAGCGCGCCCGGGCCGCGGCGCTGACGTCCGACCTGGAAGCCCACGAAGCGCTGGAGGCCGAGCGTCGAGCCGCCTCGACCTCGGCCGAGGAGCAGCATTCGGGACTCGAGCGGCGCGGCGTGAGATGGCCGAGCAGAGTGCCGTGATCGCCGCCCAGGTGGCCGGCCTGAGCGAGCGCGTGGCCCGTGGACGGGCGGAGTTCGAACGGCTTGCAGGCGGCGGCCGCCGAGGCCACCGCGACTGCGCTGCGGGCGGTCGAGTTGGGCGAGATCGCGGCTGACCTGGCGCCGGAGTGCGAGGCGATTTCCGCCAAGCTGGCGCTGGCAGCCGAGGCAGCCAACCAGCTTCGAACCCCGGCCCGGGCCGGAGTGGAGTCGATCGAGCGGCGGGCGTCCGAGCTCTCCACCGAGCTGCAGGCCTGTGCCGAGCTGGAGGCCGCCGAGCAGGCCGCATCGCGAGCGGCGACCGCTGCCGCCACCGAGATCGAGGTTGCGCTGGGCCGATCGGCCGAGCGGGTGTCGGAGCTCGGCCGCCGCCGGTCAGAGATCGCCGCCGCCCATGAGCTGGAGCTGTCCGAGCCCGAGCAGCCGATGCAGCCGGACGAATCCGCGGCATTGGCAGCCCGCCTGGAGCGGCTCGAGCGGCGCCGGGAGAGCCTGGGAGCGGTCAATCCGCTGGCTGCCGAGGAGTATGAGGCCGAGAAGGTGCGCGTGGACGAGCTTTCGACCCAGTGTGATGATCTGGATCGCTCGCTCAAGGAGCTGCGCAGCCTGGTGCGGGATCTGACCCAGACGATCGATGCCCGCTTCGACGAGACGTTCACGCAGGTGGCGCACCACTTCTCCGAGACCGTGGGCACGCTCTTTCCCGGCGGCAGCGGCCGGCTGCGGCTGACCGACGACGTGGTCGAGGCGCCGGTACGCTCGGCCGAGGACGGCGAGGAGCCGGCCGAGGACTCCGAGGATCAGCTCCCGTCGGAGCGGCCCGAGCCGGGGATTGAGCTCGAGGTGCGGCCTGCCGGCAAGCGCATCGAGTCGCTGTCGCTGCTCTCGGGCGGCGAGAAGTCGCTGACGGCGATCGCATTCCAGTTCTCGCTGATGCTGACCAAGCCGTCGCCGTTCTACGTCCTGGACGAGGTCGAGGCGGCGCTGGACGATGCCAACATCGAGCGGTTCCTGTCGCTGCTTCGGGCCTACCAGTCGCGCGCCCAGTTCATCGTCATCACCCATCAGCGGCGCACGATGGAGGTGGCAGACGTGCTCTACGGCGTCAGCATGGCGGGCGACGGGGAGTCGCGGGTGCTGTCGCGGCGCATGTCAGACAGCCTGGAGCCAGCGCCAGAGGTCGTCGGGTAGCTCGAGCTCTCCCCGTGCCAGGCTGGCGCGGTGATGATCGGCAGAGTGGTCTCCGGGCAGGCGGTTGTCACCGGCTGCTGCCCGAATCGTTCCCATCGGGGCGGCCACCGGGGCTGCCAGCAGCGCCACGGCGGCGTGGCCGTGCTCGCCGGCCAGGCTGCGGCAGAGCGTCTCCACCATCAGCGCCAGCGCAAATCCCTTGTAGGCCTGATCGTCACCGAACGGCATCACCCCGGCGGCGTCGGCCTCGATCTGGCCGGGGTCGGTGGTGGGGTGGCCGTCGCGCGTCACCGCCGAGCCTTCCGGCAGCGGCACTCCGGTGGCGATCGCCTTCAGCACCGCGCCGTAGGTGACGCGGCCCATGGAGACGTCGATCACGTCGGGTTCGGGATCGCCGGGGAGTGCGAGGCAGAGCGGGTTGGTGCCCACAAGCGGCCCACCGCCGGAGGGGTGGGAGATGCGCGCGGTGGAGGTCGCGGTCAGCAGGCACACAAGCTCCCGGCGGGCCGCGCGGGCTGCGAAGTACCCGAGCCGGCCGGTGGGGAAGCAGTCGCCGACCACGACCACTCGCGCCCCCGCCGGAGGGTGGTCCAGCTCGGCGTCGATGGCGGCGGCCAGCGCCGTGTATCCCACCGATCCGCGCGGCGTCATAGCGGGCCAGGCCCTCATCCCGCGATACGAGGGTGAGCCGGGGAGTCGGGTCGAGCCCCGGCCGCCCTGCCAGCCACCGCAGCCGCTCCACCCCGTGGCCGGTGGCGCCGCGCATCTCGGCGTCCACGAAGTGGTCGACCAGCAGGTCGGCGTCGGCGGGCGAAAAGCCGAGAGCCAGCGCCCGCTCGGTCATGGCGGTGCGCAGGTCGGTGAGCGGAACCGTCGTCACACGCACACACTACGATCTGCGCCTGTGACGCGCACATGGCAGGCAATGTTCAACACCGGCGAGGAGGCGCCGCCCGAACCCGAGCCCGAGGCTCGGTCGGGCGGGATGTTCTCCCGGCTGCGCGAGTCGATCGGCCGCAGCCGCCGGGCGATGAGCCAGCAGCTTGCCGGAGTGGTGCTGAATCCGGCCGACCCGGATGTGTGGGAGCAGCTGGAGCTGGCGCTGATCGCAGCCGACTGCGGCGTGCCCGCCACGGTGACCGTGATCGAGCGGCTGGAGGCCGAATCCGCCGCCGGGCGGCTGACCACGTCGGCCGATCTGACCGGCCGGCTGACCGAGATCGTGGCCGAGCTGATGACTCCCGAAGGCGATGCCCGGATCGACGTCACCCACACGCCGTCGGTGATTCTGATGACCGGCGTCAACGGCACCGGCAAGACCACCTCGATCGGCAAGATCGCCTGGCATCTGCGCGAGGCCGGCAAGACCTGCGTGATCGGCGCCGGGGACACCTTCCGGGCGGCGGCCGGTGAGCAGCTGGAGACGTGGGCGGAGCGGGCCGGCGCTGATTTCGTCTCGTCCGAGTCGGGAGCCGACCCGGCTGCGGTCGCCTTCGACGCGGTCGCAGCTGCCGAGGCCAGAGGGCGTGACGTGGTCATCATCGACACGGCTGGACGGCTGCACACCCAGGATCATCTGATGCAGGAGCTCGGCAAGATCCACCGCGTGATCGGTCGCCGGATCGAGGATGCGCCGCACGAGGTGCTGCTGACGATCGACGCCACCACCGGCCAGAACGGGCTTCAGCAGGCGCGGCTGTTCACCGAGGCGGTGGATGTCACCGGACTGGTGCTGACCAAGCTGGACGGCACCGCCAAGGGCGGCATCGCGTTGGCGATCGCCCACGAGCTGGGCACCCCGGTGAAGCTGATCGGCGTCGGCGAAGGTGTCGAAGACCTGCGCCCCTTCGACCCCACCGACTTCGCCCGCGCCCTCTTCGGTGAATAATTGGTGCCAGGCACCAATTATTCACCTCGGACGTCTGTCGTGAATAACGGTGCCAGGCACCGTTATTCACCTGGCGCCCGACGGTCTACGCTGTAGCCATGTTTGACTCACTTTCAGATCGCCTCGGGGCGACTCTCGACGGCCTCAAGGGCAAGGGCCGCCTCAGCGAGCAGGACATCGACGCCGCCATGCGCGAGATCCGGCTGGCGCTGCTGGAGGCCGACGTCAACTTCACGGTGGTCAAGCAGTTCGTGGCCGGCGTCAAGGAGCGGGCGATGGGCTCTGAGGTGCTGGACAGCCTGACTCCCGGCCAGCAGGTCGTGAAGATCGTCCACGAGCAGCTGACCGAGCTGATGGGAAGCGCCGGCAGCGGGCTCTCGTTCTCGAACCGTCCGCCCACCGTGATCCTGATGGCCGGCCTGCAGGGCTCGGGCAAGACCACCGCCAGCGGCAAGCTGGCACGGCTTTTGGCGAAGCAGAAGAAGACCCCGGCGATGGTGGCCTGCGACGTCTACCGGCCGGCTGCGATCCAGCAGCTGCAGACGCTGGGTAAGTCGCTGCAGGTGCCGGTGTTCGATCGCGGCACCGACGCCGACCCGGTCGAGACCGCGGTGTGGGGCATCGAGCAGGCCAAGGCCCAGGGGCGCGACACGGTGATCGTCGATACCGCCGGCCGGCTGCACATCGACGAGAACCTGATGGACGAGCTGGTGCGGATCAAGGCCGCCACCAAGCCGCACAACGTGCTGCTGGTGCTCGACTCGATGACCGGCCAGGACGCGGTCAACGTCGCCCAGCAGTTCGCCGAGGCGGTCGACTACGACGGTGTGATCCTGACCAAGCTGGACGGCGACGCACGCGGCGGCGCCGCCCTGGCGGTGCGGGCGGTCACCGGCAAGCCGATCAAGTTCGTGTCCGTCGGCGAGAAGCTCGACCAGCTGGAGCCGTTCCATCCCGACCGGATGGCGTCGCGGATCCTCGGCATGGGCGACGTGATGAGTCTGATCGAGCGCGCCCAGGAGCAGTTCGACGAGAAGGAAGCCGCCGAGATGGAGGCCAAGCTGCGGTCGGCCGACTTCACGCTCGAGGATTTCCTGCAGCAGCTGCGGCAGGTCAAGAAGATGACCTCGGGGCAGGGGATGGCCGGGCTTTTGGGGATGCTTCCCGGCGTTGGCCGCCAGGTCAAGAACATGAAGGTGGACGAGCGCCAGTTCGACCGGGTGGAGGCGATCATTTTGGCCATGACACCGGCCGAGCGCCGAAATCACCGGATCATCGACGGCTCTCGCCGCCGCCGGATTGCAGCCGGCAGTGGCACCAATGTTCAGACTGTCAACCAGCTGCTGGGGCAGTTCAAACAGGTGCAGCGGATGATGAAACAGGTCGGCCGCGGTAAGATGCCTCAGTTTCCGGGAATGCAACGGAGGTAATGTGGCTGTCAAGATCCGCCTAGCGCGGCATGGTTCCAAGAAGAATCCGGTCTATCGGGTGGTTGTCGCGGACTCGCGAAACCCTCGCGACGGGCGCACGCTCGAGACGATCGGCCGGTACAACCCGCAGCCCGATCCGTCGCTGATCGACATCGATACGGAGCGCGCTCGCGACTGGCTCAGCAAGGGAGCTCAGCCGACCGAGACGGTGGCGAAGCTGCTCAAGCTCGCCGGCGTGTAGCACCGGCGATGGACGAGCTGCTCGCTCACCTCGCACGGCAGCTGGTCGCACATCCCGATCAGGTGCGCGTCGACCAGTCCGAGTCGGAGTCCGGTGACCTGCTGCTGGAGCTGCACGTCGCCCAGGAGGATCTGGGCAAGGTGATCGGGAAGCAGGGCCGCATCGCTCGGGCTCTGCGCACGATCGTCAAGGCAGCCGCGGTGCGCAGCGGCCGTCGCGTGCATGTCGACATCGCCGAATAGCAGCCCGCGTCCATGGCGGCCGGCCGAGATCGTGGTCGGCCGGGTGGGGCGACCGCACGGGCTGGACGGCGCCTTCAAGCTGGAGGGACACGGCGGCGCGGTGCCGCTGCGAGCCGGCACGCCGATCACCGTGGCAGGTCGCAACGTGGTCATCGCCGAGCGACGGGGCACCGACGAACGGCCGATTCTGCGGCTCGGCATCGCGTCCACCCGGGAGGCGGCCGAGGCGCTTCGCGGATCGGAGGTGAGCGTGCCCACCGACACGCTGCCCGAGCCGGACGAGGACGAGTACTTCCACATCGACCTGATTGGCTGTCAGGTGTTTTCCGGCGCGCGCTTGCTGGGGACGGTCATGACGGTGCACGCCTATCCCGCCAACGACGTGCTCGAACTGGCCGGCCAGGGCGACGCGGTGCTGGTGCCGTTCGCCGCTGACGTGGTGGAGCAGGTGGATCTGTACGCTCGCCGGATCGACGTGCGTGAGGACTTCCTGTGAGCCTCGGCATCGATGTGTTCACGCTCTTCCCCAACCAGTTCGACTGGCTGCGGGAGGTGCGCCCGGTGCGAAACGTGTTGGAGTCGGGCGCGCTGGAACTTCGCATCTTCGACCTGCGTGAGCAGGGGCTGGGTGACTACCGCCAGGTCGACGACGCGCCCTATGGCGGTGGAGCGGGCATGGTGATCCGGGTGGACGTGGTGTGCGCCGCCCTGGAGGCCGCCTATGCCGAGCCGATCGAGCAGATCCGAGAGCAGCGCCGGGTGGTGGTGTTGACGCCGGTGGGTGAGACGTTCTCCGAACAGGCTGCGGTGTCCTACGCCGAGGGCGGTGACTTCACGCTGCTGTGCGGGCGGTATGAGGGGTTCGATCAGCGTGTCCACGAGCACGTTGCCACCGAGGAGTTGTCGCTCGGGCCGTATGTGCTGTCGGGAGGCGAGTTAGCGGCGATGGTGGTGATCGATGCGGTGGTGCGGCGGCTGCCCGGAGCGCTGGGCAAGGAGGAGAGTCATCGCAACGACTCCTACTCGGAGGCGATGGGCGGCCGACCCGAGCACCCGCACTACACCCGTCCCGAGCTGTATCGGGGTTGGGGTGTGCCGCAGGTGCTGCTGTCGGGCGACCACGGTCGCGTAGCCGAGTGGCGCGAGACGCAGTCCCGCATGAGAGATGGTTCTGATTTGTGAGCCCCCAGGGCAGCGGGTAGCATGCGTCGGTCATGACGGTGATCTCCGATATCGAAGACCGACAGCTGCGCGAGTTGCCCGAGTTCAAAGCCGGCGACACCGTGCGCGTGCACTTCAAGGTGATCGAGGGCCAGCGCCAGCGCGTTCAGGTCTTCGAAGGCGTCTGCATCGCCCGCCAGGGCGCGGGCGTGCGCGAGACGTTCACGGTACGCAAGCAGTCGTTCGGGGTGGGCGTGGAGCGCACGTTCCCTTTCCACTCACCGAAGATCGCGAAGATCGACGTCGCCGCTGTCGGTGACGTGAGCCGAGCCAAGCTGTACTACCTGCGCGGCAAGGTCGGCAAAGCGGCTCGGGTACGCGAGAAGTCTCGATAGTGGCCGGCCCCGACGTGGGGGCACCCGTGGATCCAGAGTTCCCGGCCCAGCCGGCGGCTCCCGAAGCTCTCCCCGACGACGCGTTGGTGGAGCCCACCAAGAAGCGTGGCATGCATCCGGTGCTGGAGCTGCTGGTGATTCTGGCGGTGGCGTTCGGTCTGGCGTATGTCGTCCAGGGCTGGGTGATCAAGCCCTATCGGATCCCGACGGTGTCGATGGTGCCGACACTGAAGGTCGGCGACATGGTGCTGGCCAACCGCTTCATCTACCACCTGCACCCGCCGCGCCGGGGAGACGTGATCGTCTTTCACCCGCCCGGGCACGGAGACATTCCGTCTCTCGGTGCCAAGACCGAGGCGAGCGTCAACTACATCAAGCGCATCATCGGCCTGCCGGGTGACTGGGTGCAGATCCGCAAAGGCGTGGTGTCGATCTGTACCGGCAAGGACGTCGGTTGCCAGCGGCTGAACGAGCCGTACGTCAACCATCACCCGCGCGACACATCGTCCAAGGGCGATTATCACGTGCCCCAGGGTGAGTACTTCATGATGGGCGACAACCGCGCCGACTCCGAGGACAGCCGCGTGTGGGGGTTCCTGCCGCGACGAAACATCATCGGCAAGGCGTTCGTGGTGTATTGGCCGCTGGATCGGCTTGGCTTTCTGTAGACACTCGGCACAGCTCGTCACCGCGGGCGTCCGTTTCGCGGGGTACGGTTGACGGCATGCCAGCAACCGCCTCTCGTCGCCGCCGCCGCCACCCGGGGACGCGCCTGCTCAAGCACGACCGATCGTTGGGTGCGCGATTCGTGGCGGGCGCCGACGAGGCCGGCCGGGGATGTCTGGCGGGGCCGCTGGTGGCAGCCGCGGTGTGCCTCGACACGCATCAGCTGACGGGGGCTCGGGCCCGACCGCTGGCGGATCTGAACGACTCCAAGCAGCACTCTGCTGCTCGCCGCGAGAAGCTGTACGCGGCGGTGCTTTCGTGCGCCGCGCAGGTATGCGTGGTGGTGGTTCCGGCGGGCGAGATCGATCGCCGCGGTCTGCATCGCTCCAACCTGTATGCGTTGGAGCGGGCGCTGCGAGGCCTCGATCCGGCGCCCGATATCTGTCTGACCGACGGCTTCCGGCTTCCGGTCGATGATTTCGCCCACACCGCGGTGGTGCGCGGCGACGCCACCAGCGCGGCCATCGCAGCCGCCTCGATCGTGGCCAAGGTCACCCGCGACACGTTCATGCACAGGATGGCCAAGAGCTTCCCCGAGTATGGATTCGAGTCACACGTCGGCTACATCACCCGTGAGCACACGCTCGCGGTTCGCACCCACGGCACGACCCCGCTTCACCGGCGCTCCTTCGCAGCGATGGCGTATGAGCAGCTGGATTTCGATTTCGCCGGCTAAGCGGGGCCATTGGGCCGAACTGGCGGCGGCGTGGTGGCTGCGGGCGCGGGGGTATCGGGTGCTCGGTCGCAATCTGCGCGTCGGCGGTCGGGAGGTGGACGTGCTCGCCCGGCGTGGCGACGTGCTGGTGGTGTGCGAGGTCAAGGCCCGCCGGCATCACGGTCGTGGTACGCCGCTGGAGGCGGTCAACGAGGCCAAGCAGCGCCGCCTGCTCGAGGCCGGCGAGCTGCTGCTGACACGGCATCCTGACGTTCGAGAGCTGCGATTTGACGTGATCACCGTGGACGGGCTGCGACTTCGGCATATCCCTGACGCGTTTGGCTGACAGTTCCGGCACGGGTCGTCTCTGACAGGTGCGAGGTGCGGCGGAAAGACTCCCTCCATGGTCGCCCGCGCACACACATTCTGGCTCGCCGGCCTCGACGCCCGCCGGGTCGAGGTCGAGGCTCACGCCTACCGCGGCGCCCCCGCGTTTCGCGTGGTGGGGCTGGGCGATCGGTCGCTTCAGGAGGCGCGCGAGCGGGTGCGCAGCGGCGTGACCTCGGCCCGATTTCGGTTCCCCAAGTCGCGGCTGGTGGTGAATCTCGCCCCCGCGCAGGAGCGCAAGGAGGGCAGCGGCCTCGATCTCGCGATCGCACTGGCGGTGCTGGCAGCCTCCGGCCAAGCGCCACCCGAGCAGGTCGATTCGGTGACCGCGGTGGCCGAGCTGGGCCTCGACGGCGGCCTGCGGCCGGTGAGAGGCGCGCTCGCGATCGCTGAGGGCGCCGCTGCCGCCGGGGTCGAGCGGGTGGTGATGGCGCCTGAGAACGCCGCTGAGGCGGCCCTGGTGTCCGGTGTGACCGCAGTTGCTGCGCGATCGCTGAACGAGGCCGTCGACATTCTCTGTGGCCGGGCCGAACCCGCTCCCGTTCCGATGTTGCGCTCGGTCGACGCAGCGCAATGGCCCGATCTGGGCGAGGTGCGTGGACAGCCACGTGCCCGGCGGGCGCTGGAGATCGCCGCTGCCGGCGGCCACAACCTGTTGATGTGCGGGCCGCCGGGGTCGGGCAAGACGATGCTGGCGCGTCGGCTGGGAGGGATCCTGCCGCCCCCCACCGCGGCAGAGGTGCTCGAAATCTCGCGCGTACATTCGGCCGCGGGGCTGCTGGCACCCGGTGACCGCGCGGTCAGCCGCCCGTTTCGCGCTCCGCACCACAGTGCGTCGTCTGCCGCGCTGGTGGGCGGGGCAAGCCTTCGCCCCGGCGAGGTGGCGCTGGCGCATCGAGGAGTACTGTTTCTGGACGAGCTGCCCGAGTTTGCCCGGCCGGCGCTCGAGGCGCTGCGAGTCCCGTTGGAGGACGGCCGGGTTGAGATCGCGCGGGCGTGGGGGCGCGCGGTGATGCCGTCGCGTTGCATCGTGGTCGCGGCCATGAATCCGTGCCCGTGTGGCCACCTGGGAGACCCCGGGCATGACTGCAGCTGCCCGCCGCAGCGGCTGTCGGCGTACCGGGCGCGGCTCAGCGGGCCGCTGCTCGACCGCTTTGATCTGCGCGTCGACGCTCCTCGCGTCGATGCCCACGGTGCTCCCGGGGAGGACACCGAGACCGTCGCCGCTCGCGTGGCCGTGGCCCGAGCGGTGATCGCCGACACACCGCCGCAGCTCTCCGACGCAGCCGGCGGGCTGCTCGACCGTGCCGTGCGGGTGGGGAAGCTGTCCGGGCGCGCCTCTGACCGAGCCAAAGCCGTGGCAGGCAGCATCGCCGCACTGGCCGGGCACGAGCTGATCGACGCCGACCACATGGCCGAGGCGCTCAGCTATCGGGGGTCGGTGTGAGCAGCGACGCGGGTGTGCGGATTGCGATCGCCGCCGCGGCGGTTGCCGTCGAGCCGTCCCGACTGGCTCGCCGAGCGGGCGGCTGTGATGCGCTGGCGGGCGCCTCCGCAGCGCGGCTTCGCCGCATGGGGGTCCCCGAGGAGTTCATCCTCCAGCTCGCCAAGTTGCGGGCGATGGACGTGGCCGCCTACCGTGCCGAGCTGGCCGAACGGGGGATCAGCGTTCACGGATTCGGCGAGCCGGGATATCCCGCCGTGCTCTCTCATCTCGCCGACCCGCCGGTGGCGCTCTTCGTGCGCGGCTCGGGGCCGGCGCTCGACTCGGGCCCGCCCAGGATCTCGATCGTCGGATCGCGCCATCCCAGCGACCACGGTCTTCGGCTGACTCGGGAGCTGGCAGAGTTCGCTGCGTCCAACGGCGTCCCGGTGGTGAGCGGAATCGCCCTCGGCATCGATGCCGCCGCGCACGCCGGTGCACTTGTCGGCGGCGGGCCGACCTATGCGGTGCTCGGATGCGGGGTTGATGTCATCTATCCGCGCACCAACACGCGGCTGTTTCAACGGGTGGTGGAGTGCGGCCTGGTGGTCTCGGAGTACCCCCCGGGAGTCACACCCGCCCCGTGGCGATTTCCGGCCCGAAACCGCATCATCGCCGCGCTTTCGGACACGCTTTTGGTGGTCGAGGCGCGCAGTCGCAGCGGCGCGTTGATCACCGCCGACCAGGCCCTCGACCTGGGCCGCGATGTGCTGGCGGTCCCGGGCTCGCCGGCCGTCGCCGGGTCGGCGGGCACCAACGGGTTGATCAAGGCGGGCGCCGGCCTGATCGAAGGCTGTGACGACCTGGCAAGCTGGCTGGGGATCGATCCCGGCCGGGTCGGTGCCGCGGTGCTGCCCGAGCAGCTGGCCCCGGTGATGGCAGAGGTGGCGCGGGAGCCAATCGGCGTGGACGGCCTGTGTGAGCGCCTGGGAATGACGGCCGCCGACGTGGCAGCGGCGGTCACCCGGCTCGAGCTCGACGGTTGGGTGGTACGCGACCGCCACGGCCGGATCGTGCCGCTGCGTCGCGTGACCGCCTCCGCGTGACCTCAATAACCGAGTCTCGTCGCCGACTATCTGCGGGTCGTGACGAGTGCCCCGAATCCGTGGACCGCAGCCGAACTGCGAATCGGCCTTGGGCCGCGCGCCACGACCGATGGATCTCACCCGCCCGCTGTCGCTGCTGAGTGGTCGAACGGGTGCTGGTGACCGGTGCTGCGGGCAGCATCGGCACCGAGGTGGTGCGGGTGCTGACAGATGCGGGAGAGCGCCTCGAGCAACCGACATCGATCAGCTGGATGTTCGCCTGAGGAGCTCGGTGCAGCGCGTCTTCGGCCTCTATCGCCCGACGCTGGTATTCCATCTCGCCGGCGCCAAGCACGCACCCGAAGGCGAACTCGATCCCCAGTCGGTGCTGGAGGTGAATGCCGTCGGCACCGAGAACGTGATCGCTGCCGCGACGGTGGTGGGAGCACGGGTGGTGACCGCCAGCACCTGCAAGGCCTGCGATCCAGAGACGGCCTACGGCGCCAGCAAGCTGCTCGCCGAGCGGCTCACCCTCGCAGCCGGCGGAAACGTCGCCCGGTTCTACAACGTGGTCGAGACCGCGGGCAACGTGTTCGAGATCTGGGGCCGCGTGCCGCCGACGGCACCGCTCCCGGTGACCGCCTGCAACCGCTACTTCATCACCCTGGCAGAGGCCACCGCGCTGATGTTCTGGGCGGCGGTGGCGCCCCATGGTCGCTACACCATCAATCCGGGGCAGCCGCGGTTCATCCCGCAGGTCGCCGCCGGCCTGTATCCCGGCCGAGCCGTTGAGGAGCAGCCGCCGCGGCGGGGCGATCGGGTAACCGAACCTCGCCACGCGGCATGTGAGCAGGTCCAGCAGGTATCCGGCCCGCTGGAGCAGGTGTGGGGCCCGCACGACGCCCTCGATGACTCCCGCCCCGCCACAGCCCACGCGGCATGAGCGGTCAGCCCACCGTCTCCTGCATCATCTCGGCCTATAACTACGGCCGGTATCTGGGTGCCGCCATCGAGAGCGTGCTCGCCCAGTCATACCCGCCCGAGCTGATCCAGATCATCGTCGTCGACGACGGTTCGACCGACGATACGGCCGGCGTGGCCGCGCGCTACCGCGACCGCCTCACCTACATCCAAAAGCCCAACGGGGGTCTGCTCTCGTCCATCAACTGCGGCCTGGACGCGGCAACTGGCGATCTGATCTCGTTTCTATCGGCCGATGACACGTGGGTGCCGAGCAAGACCGAGCGGCAAGTCGCATATCTCGCCGGCCACCCCCAGGTGGGACTCGTCCACAGCGACATGCTGGTGATGGACGACCAGGGGGCGTGCCTGCATCCATCGTTTCTCGAGGCGTTCAAGCGTGCCGTCGGTCGAGGGTTCGATCTTGCCGATGCTGCTCCAGCGAAACGTCGTCTCGGGCGGCCCGCTGATGGTGCGGGCATCGCTGGTCGACCGGTTCGCGCCGATCGTCCCGGAGCTGGCGGCCTGGGAGGACTGGTGGATCGCGTTTCACGTGGCACAGGTCGCGGAGATCGGGCTGATCCGAGAGCCGCTCTATCGCTACCGCCGCCACACCGACAACATGAATCTGGGCGCGTCGGGTTCGAAACTCCAGCAGATCGTCGGCGCAGAGCTTCCGTTCCGCCGCTACATGCTCACCTCCCTGCCGCCTGGCGCCGTCACGCCGGGTGAGCTGTTGGCCGGCTACAGCGCCATGGTGCACCTTGCCTCGAACGTCTCTCACCATCTCGGCGTGACGCTGGAGTCGCTGCTGCCGGTAGACGCTGCCCGCCGCGAGGCATGTCGGCTGCGGGTCGAGGCGGCTGATGCCCGGGAGCGCAGGGGAGAGGTGGCGCTGGCGGCCTGCGACCTGGTCGCAGCGCTCGCGCACAACCCGTGGGACGGCGAAGTGGCCACTCGGATCCAGTCCATCCAGGGAGGTACGGCGTGATCTCACCGCTGGCATTGATCGGCGAGCGACCGGAGATGCGCGGTTTCGAGGGCGACGGCATCGCTCCGGAGATCGCGCCCGACGCTCGCATCGAGGCGTTCGTCACCGTCGACGCGGGTGTGGAGCGAGCCACCAGAGTCGGCAATCGCACCTGGCTGATGAAGAAGGTGCACGTCGGTCACGACTGTGAGATCGGCGACGACTGCGAGATCGCTCCGATGACCGCCATTGCCGGGCACTGCACGATCGGTGACCGGGTCAGGATCGGTGTGGGTGTGATGATCCGGCCGTACATCACGATCGGAGACGGCGCTCGACTGGGAGCCGGAGCGGTGGTCATCAGGGACGTTCCGGCCGGTGAGGTGTGGGCGGGAAATCCGGCGCGACAGCTGCCGTCGAAGGCAGGCTGATTGTGAGGGCATCGGTGATCGTGCCGATCCGGGGTGACCTCGACCAGGCCTGGAGATGCTTTCTCTCGCTGGCACGGGCGGCGGAGTTGCCGAGTCACGAGATCGTGATCGTCGATGACGGCGCGGTCGGCCTGGAGTCGCTGATGGAGCGGTTGGGAGGCAGTGTCCAGGTGATCGAGACCGGCAGAGGTGTCGGGTTTGCGGCGGCCGTGAACTGCGGCGCCGCAGCTGCGTCCGGCGATGTCCTGGTGATTCTGCGAGAGACGCCGGAGGTGGAGGCGCGGTGGCTGGGCCCGCTCGTCGACGCGATTGCGGACGATGTCGTGCTCGCGAGCGGCGTTGCGGCCGGGCAGCCAGGTGCACACCCCGTGGAGAGCCCGGTTGTGGCGGTCGAGCGCGCGATCTTCACGGCGGTCGGCGGCTGCCCGCAGGTGGGGGACACGTACGTCCTGCCGGCGCTGTGCACCGAGGCGGCGCGCCACGGTCGGGTGGTTGCGGTGCGGGAGTGCGTCGTCCTTCCGGCGAGCAGGAGGCCGGGACCGCCGCGTCACGATCGCGGCACGTGGGCCGGAGCTCAGCATCGTGATCCCGACGCTCGACGCCGCAGGCGAGCGGGTTGGCTCGTGTCTGCGCGCGATCGCGTGCACGACTCCCGAGACCCACGAGGTGATCGTGGTGGACAACGGCTCCTCGCCGCAGGGGTACACGGCGCCCGTGAACGCCGGCATCCGTGCCGCCGCCGGTCGCTACGTGGTGGTGATGAACGACGATGTCGAGCCGCTCCCGGGCTGGTGGCCACCGCTGCGGGCGGGGCTTGATGCGGGGGCATCGGTGACCTTTCCCACGACCATCGACACCGCCATGCGGACAGACTTCGCCGCCTGGTGCTTCGCCCTCTCGCAGGCCACAATTGACCGCTTTGGGGTGGCTCGCGGGCAGTTCTTCGATGCTCGGTTCAGCGTCTGGTACCAGGACACTGATCTGCTCGTACGGCTGCGCCAGGCGGGGCTTCCGCCCGTGCTCGTCTCGGAGTCACGCATCCGCCACGCCCTCTCGCAGACGGTCAACACACCGGTGCCCGAGCTGGCGGCCTGGATCCGGCGAGAAGTGGCCCGTGATCAGCAGCGCTTTCAGGACAAGCACCCGCAGACGGTGATCACGCCGCTCGGCGCTTGAGCGGGCGTTGGTAAACTCCGCCGCGCCGAGGGGTGTAGCTCAGTTGGTAGAGCGGCGGTCTCCAAAACCGTAGGTCGAGGGTTCGAGTCCTTCCACCCCTGTGATGCCCGCACATCCTTTGCGCTTCCCTTGAAGCAGGAATCAAACCTGAGCTGTGGGCTGGCAGACTTCCTGCATGGCTGACGAGCTCGCCGAACTGATCGTGTCCGATTCCGCCGCCTGGCGGGCGTGGCTGGAGGCGCACCACGCCGATTCGCGGGGTGTGCGGCTCGTGCTGGCCAAGAAGGGCACCACGCAGCCGACCAGTCTCAGCTATGACCAGGCCCTGGACGAGGCGCTCTGCTTCGGATGGATCGACGGCCAGGTCAAGCGCCGTGACGAGGGCACCTATTACCAGCGCTTCACGCGGCGGCGTACGCGCAGCCCCTGGTCGAAGCGCAATGTCGGCATCGTCGCCCGCCTGCTCGAGGATGGCCGCATGCAGCCGGCAGGGCAGGCCGAGATCGATCGGGCGCAGGCCGACGGGCGCTGGGAGGCGGCCTACGCCGGCCCGGCCACGATCGAGGTGCCCGCCGACCTGGTGGCCGCGCTCGCCGCCAACCCAGACGCCAAGCGGATGTTCGGGCAGCTCAGCAGCCAGAACCGCTACGCCATCCTCTACCGGGTAACGACCGCCAAACGGGCTGACACGCGGGCGCGGCGGGTCGAGCAGTTTACGGCAATGCTCGCCCGCGGCGAGACCTTCTACCCGCAGAAGCTCCCGCCCGCCTGACCGCGGCGACGTCACGCACATCTGGCGGGATAGTTCGTTGCGCGTGTGCCAGAGGCGTAGAATTGGTGCATGTGGGCGATCATCCAGCGGATCGAGTTGTCGATTCCGGGCGCCGTACTACTGTGCCTGCTGACCATCCCGGTCGTACTGCATCCCGCGTGGCCGATCGTGTTGTTCCCGATCGTCGTCTACGCGGTTGTGGTGATCGGAGTGATCGATCGATACCGGAGACGTCACGAGACGCGCCCTCACCGCGGAGCGATTTGAGCGTGGCCGCGTGCGCCTAGAGCCAGTCTGCGAGTTCGTTTGGAGCTATGACGAGGACGTCCGTGTGAAGGCGCCCGGCTACGACCTGATCAGCCCGTATAGCAGCGAGGAGGGCACCGGCTACGGCGAGGGCCGCGGAACGGTCGGCGGGCGGATCACCGGAAACGCCGTGTGGTCGAACTACCCTCGCCGGCGCAGCGACGGCTGCCTGCTTCCCAACGTGCGTGGCCTGATCACCACCGACGATGGCGCGTCGATCCTCTTCGAACTCCAGGGGCGCACGGTGTTCGGGGACGATCCAACCGGTCGGCAGAGCCTGGTGGGCTGGTTCGAAGCCGAAGATGAGCGCTATCGCTGGTTGAACGAGATCGTCTGCATCGCCGAGGGACGCATCGATGTCGACGGGATGCACGTGCGCGTGTTCGCAGGCGTGCACGAACTCGACGCGTAGTCTGCGTCTCGGAACGCGCCGAGTTCGCTCTCGCTCAGGCTTGCATGCGGATTGCGACGGTGTACTTCGTGACCGACGTGCGGCTCCCCGGAGTGTCGCCGGCGGGCATCGCGCTGAGTGCCGCGTCGCCGCGCTGGTAGTCCGCTTCGTTGTCGAAGAACACGATCGCGAGTGACTTCTCGCCCTCCTCGTCGTGAAGGATGAGGATCTCGGTTGCCGGCACTTCGTCCGGCCGCCCGCCCTCGCCGATCTCCTTGCGCAACTCCTCGATCCGGCTCTTGGTGACGCCGTCAAATCCGACTACGCGTGCGAGTCCCATGCCACCCTCCTGGTTGATCTCGCGATCGTATACCGTGGCGTGCTTCGCTGCCGGTCCGGGTAGAGTCGATCCATGTTGCTGCTCCCCAATCGCGAGACCGACTCACCATTGGCATACGGCATCAAGTCCGGAATCGGGCTTGCGATCCTGCTGGCCATCGGATTCACAGTGGTCGATCTGATCCGCAGCGGGAATTTCAACCCGGTGAGCGTGTTGCTGGCCGCGCTTGCGGGCGCCGCACTCGGCTTTCTGGAGGCGATGCGACTACGCAGTCGCCGGTCGAACCAGTAACCGCTCGGCCCATTTCCCGAGCACCGCAATCACCGCCACGCCGATGAAGAACACCCCGATGGCGTACCAGTGCGAGGAGGGGCTATTGGGGTGCTTGCCCACGTAGGCGGCCACTTCCCCGACGCAGAGCAATGCCAGCGTGCAAACGACCAACACAGCTGAGGAGCGCACCGCGTTCGCTCGGCGCGGGCGAGCGCAGAGTGTTGAGACGAACCATGCCGCAGCGATCGTGATCCACACGGTCGCAAACGCTGCCCATAGCAGATACAGCGCGCGAGGCGGCATGGGAGCATCGACCACCATCTTCGAGGCTCCCGATCGCAGCAGCACAAACGCGGTGGCGAGACCCACGAGCAGCACGACGATGACGGCGATTCTCTGCGACATGTTCATCCATAATACCTAGAATTGCATAGTCTACAACTCTGAGCAGAACTCGGCCGGTGGTCAAACGGTGGGGATACCCCCGACGCGGGCTGGGTGGCCCCGCTGCAGACTTGCCTATGGACATGATTGGTGCCCTCATCGGACTGGCCGGATTCACCGGTGCTCTCGGAGCAGCGTTCGGCGCGCTGATCGCGGCGGTGATTCTCCGCCGGGCGCAGCACCCGACCCGGGCGGCTCGGATCGCCGCGTGGTCGTGGGCGGTGATCCTGGCGGTCGGTGGCCTGGTGCTCGCCGTTGCCGCGATGCATTACTCCCCGCCTGACGCCCTCAACGCGGCGGTCGGTGCGATGTTCGCGTGGATGGGAGCTGTCAACGCGGTCAGCGGCGCGGTCACGATCGACCAGGTGGTGCAGTCGCGCCGACGTGAAGCCGACGCGAAGTCTAGCCCTCCGGCGGCACCTGGCTGCCGATGCTGAAGCCGAACTCGGTCTTCTCGTCCTCCCACACAACCAACTGCGTGATCTCTTCCATGGGGACGAACCGGGCGTGGCCGTCGCCGAACTCGATCAGCACCATCGTGTCGTCGATCACGGTCGTCTGGGTGACGCCCTCGTCCACGCCGGTGGAGCGCAAAACGACATCCACCCGGCCGCTTCCCCGCAGCTCTTCGAACCGCTCGAAGAACTGTGCCAGCACCCGCAGTGACCGCTTGTCAAACACGCCGTGAGCCTACACGAGGAAATCCGCTCTCCGGTCACCTCCGCGTGTGTGTCGGCGGTGACGTTCGCAGCGTCAACGTCGAGGCAGTCGAGTCCGCGCCGTGCTCCTACTGTGAGCGAAGGGGTAGCCGTGCTTCCCGGGGCGACGAGGGGACGCACCGGGAGGCACGGTGGGGTCTGTTCGGCGCTCGCCATCATGCCGAACAACAACGAACGCGGCGCCGCCCCCGGAGGGGCGACGCCACGTGGTGGTGCTAGCGGCCGCACTTGGCGGCGAGCGCCATCTGTACGTACGTGGTGGATTCGTCCGCCGAGCCGATCGCGGGGTCGAGTCCCACCGGCGTCCCGACTGCATCGCACATCGGGTCGCTGTTTGCTGTCCACGTCTCGGTGAACGTGCAGCTGGCGTTGGGCGCGAGCGCCTGTCCGCTGCAGGTGTCATTCGAGAGCGCGTATCCACCATCTGCCCAGCCGTTGAGGACGAGGGGCAGCGAAGCCGTTCCGCCGGCGTTCTTGACGGTGAACGTCGTGGCCAGCGTCTTGATCTGCCCGAAGTCGAAGCTGTAGGAGTTGGTGCCTGCCGACGTGCTGGTGAGCGTGCCTGGAGTGACCTGCAGGTTGGCCGGCCCTGTGGAGCCGACGCCACCGGTCCCGCCGGTCGCCACCCGTCCGCCGCCGGTGCCACCGGTGCCGCCGGTGCTCGCACCGGTGCTCGTACCCGTGAGGGTCACGCCGGTGTTAAGCCCGTGCCGGTGCCATCGATGCCACCACGACCAGTGCATGCCGGCCGCCGAGAGCGTTGCGACGTCGCTCTGTCCACCCGCCGTCGGTGCGTACTGCACCGTCACCTGGCAGGCTGGATGCCACGGCGTCAGGAACTTGCCGGTACATCCGTCGGAGGTGACGGAGAACGCTGCCGACCCGGACAGGCTGATCTTGAGCCTGCCGGTAAAGCGATCCCATCGCCCCGAGGTCAACGTGAATACCTGCGACGACGTCTGGCCGGCCGCAACCGATCCGAAGTCAAACGCGTCAGGTGCGGGCGGTGTGAAGGTCAATCCTCTGGCCACACTCGCTCCCGCCGCGGCCGGGCCGATCAGTCCCGCTACCAGGACCACCGACAGCCCAGCGCAGATCCGCATTCTTGATCTCAACAGTTCCCCCCTCATTGGACATCCGCCCCGCGTGGCGGAGCCTGGGATCTGTATCGACCGTCACATCCTTGAGGGAGACCCCCTCTTGACAGTTTCTCTCAGGTGTCCTTCGGGCGCAGCCAGAGGCTCGCGTGGCGCGGCTGGACAGTCGAATGCACTGCTCGCAGCACCTCACCGTGAAGATTGTCCAGCTCGATCTCTTCTCGCAACTTGCCCGTGAATGCATCGAGGATCTGAGCCGCGTCGTACGTCCGCCGGTAGAACCGGTGGTCGACCGCGCGCTGGATCCGCCCGCGCAGCGGTTGGAACGCCGCGGCCACGGCGAGTGTCGAGAGCGTCACCGCAAGCGCCCCAGACTGGCCCGTGAGTGACCGAAACGCCCAGCCGAGAACCGAGATCCCGGCCAGATACACCACCGCCAGTGATGCCACCAGCCCGGCGTACACCAGCGTCTTTCGGATCAGCACGTCGATCTCGTACAGGCGATAGCGCAGGATCGCCACGCCGACCGACACCGGCACCATCAAAAGCAGCGTCAAAAAGACCGCGTCGGGAGTCTCGATACCGGTGGCGGCACTCAGCACGGCACTTGCGACGACGCACACTGCAAACACGATCACAGCGGTCAGAAACCAGCGGATCTGCAGGCGCTCCACGGGCCCACCTCGCCGGTATCGCAGCACCCCCGAGACGATCCCCAGCACCATCACCACCGGCACCAGCAGGCCCGCTGCCAACAGATACTCGAGCACCGTCGATGCCGAGCGGATTTCGGAATCGCGAGAGTGGAGGGTCGAGGTGGCCGGGCGCGAACATCACGCCGACCCACAGGCAGCCGAGTGACGCGGCGCCGAGCCACGCGACCGGACGCCAGCGCCGGGTCAGCAGGCGGCCGTCGGGAAACAGCAGCACCACGTAGGAGGCAAACAGCGTCATCCCGTAGATCCACAGCCAGTTCAGCTGCGCGGCATAATCGCCGCCCGGCAGCGCCCCCGGGTTCGTATTGAGTGCGTACTCCCCGTACGTGGAGAAGAAGTTTCCGGCCATCATCAGCAGTGGCGCAGCACAGAACAGCCAGCCAACACGGTTTTGCGGATCGCGGCGGACGATCAGCACGCCGATCGTGGCCATGCTTTGGAATACCAGGATCGCGGCAACGGCTGACGACAGCAGGTTCGCCGTCGAGTCGTGCTGGAGCGGATCGCCGACGGCATTGGCATACCCGAACCCAAACAGCCCGACCTCGAACAGCAGCGTGACCACCCACGCGATCACCGCGAGTCGCACGATCATTCGGCCTGACGTCTGCATCACCACCATTCTCCACGAAGTGCCGTCCCGAAAACGTTACGGCACTTGTCGCCCCAGGGGTGAACTGTGATGATGCGCGCGTGAGCGGATACGCGGCCTCGGCCTGGACTGACTTCTTCGTCGCGGAGGCGGGCGCCGTCGGCTGCGCTTACCGGCTTGCTGTTCGTGGCGGTGTCGATCAACCTCGAGTACATCCTCAAGTACCCGCCGTTGCCAGGCCGGGCGATGGAGACGCTCGCGTTTCTCGTGAACGTGCTGCTGGTGGCGACGCTGGGGCTGATCCCCGATCAGCGGGCCGCGCTCCTGGGTGCCGAGATCCTGGTCGTGAGCGGCGTTGTCTGGTTCGCGGCGGTGCGAGCGAGCCGGCAACCGCGGGCGCCCGACGAGTGGGTGTCCCACTATCGCCTGCGCACCGTCCTCAGCCAGGTTGCCACCGTCCCGTTCTTGATCTGTGGACTCAGTCTGCTGGTGGGCACCGGCGGGGGGTTGTACTGGCTCGGCCCCGCGGTGGTGTTGGCGTTCGCGGTGGCGATCACCAACGCCTGGGTGCTGATGGTGGAGATCCGCCGGTAGCTATCCCCTCACTGGAGGGGTTACGCCGGACTGGCCGCCGGTGGGGCGGGAGTTGCCTCGGGCTTGGGCGGGGCCGGCTCGAGCTGTGCCGCCGCCAAATACCCCACCACCACCGCGACCACCACGAGCGGGGTCAGTGCAAGCCCGTCGGCGCTCAGAAAGAGCGTCGCCAGGAGCACCGCGGTGAGCGGCAGCCTGAGCATGACCGCGGTCATCGCGCCGATTCCCATGGCGGCGCCGGCGATCATGGGCAGGCCGGGAAGATGCGAGAGGGCGATGCCGCCCGCTGCGCCGATGAACATGCCGGGGAACACCGGGCCGCCGCGGAAGCCGCTGAGCGCGAAGCTGTAGGCAGTGCCCTTGCAGATCACCAGCAGTATCAGCGCGCCCACCGACCAGGCGGCGGCGCCGTCGATCAGGCCGGGCAGCGCGTCCTGACCGGAGAACAGCACCTCTGACGACGGATGATCCGTGAACGCCCCGAAGATCACCGCCATCGACCCGATCACGAAGCCGACGACCGGCAACAGCAACAACATCCTGCGCTCGACGATCGGCTGCAGGAACAGCGCTGAGCGGCGGATCGCGGTGCCGACCAACGCGGCGGCCAGGCCGATCCCAAACGCCCACAAGAACTCGGCCACGGTCGGAGTGGTGAAGGGCGGGATGTTGGGGATCGAGAGCCCGAACGTGCCCTCGCCGGTCCAGTTGTTGAGACCCACGAACACCAGGGCTCCCGACACCCGATGCGAGCAGCCCGGGAAGCATCACCACGCTCATCATGCCGCCGCCGATACCCGCGGCCTCCATCAGCAGAAAGGCACCCACCAGCGGCGACCCCAGCAAGGTGCTGATGGCGGCAAAGCTTCCGGCCGCACCGATCACGACCACCGCCATCTGGGGAGCATCGCGCTTGAGCAGATGGATCGCCAGCACGCCGGCGCCGCTGCCGATTGCGATCAGCGGCGCCTCGGGTCCGAGCACCACACCCAGGCTGAGGGTGGCAAACGAGGCCACGATGATGCCGGGAAGCTCGATCGGCTGCACCGGGCCGCCGGATGCCTTGAAGCCCTCGGCCGGTTTGTGGCCGCCGGTGCCGGGCAGGTACTGCAGCGTCAATGCCACCAGCACGCCGCTGATCGTCAGCGGCAGCAGCGGCCACCAGCTCGGCTCACCGTCGAACCCCAGATCGTTGGGCAGGGTCGTGAACACCCACGTCTGGGCGTCGCCGATCTGGTTCAGATAGAAGTAGGCGAAGGCCGCGATCGGCACGCCGATGATGCCGCCCACCACAACCAGCACCACGTAGCTGCGGCTGCGCAGAAGCTCTGCGGGGCTGGGAGTCGGGGCTGCCGGAGGAGTGTCTGTCATCGAGGAGCGATGCTACAACGTCGTGCGGGCTGCGCTGCGAGGGATGGTGAGGCCGAGCACCACGCCGAACAGGCCGTGGGTGATGACTTCCTGCGCGAATACTCGCTTGGTGAAGTGCTCGCGGGTCGAGGATGCGCATCATCGGCCACAGCACCGTACCCTCGATCTCGGCGGCGGCGAAACCGGCTCGGGCGCCTCGCCCTCCGAGTGCGGCAAACGCCACTCCAAAGGCGGCCCCGTTGGCGAGGTGGATGCCGACGCCGGCGGCAGTGCCCAGCCGCCCCGGGAGCCCGCTGCAGCGTCCCAGCAGGCCGACGTCGGTGAATCCGGTGTCCGAGCGCGCGAGCCAGCGGCACCTCGGCTGCCGCCCACACAGCGGCTGCGGTGGCTCCCGCGACCGCGGGGCGGATCAGCGACCGGTTCATCGCATCAACGTAGCTTGTACACGGCGTAGGTGACCCCGTCTGCCTCGTACTGCTTGACCAGCTGGTAGTTGGGATCGCTGTTCAGCATCCGCATCAGCGGGGTTACGCCGTCTTG
Organism: uncultured Actinomycetes bacterium; assembly: GCA_963729195.1. Classification (GTDB taxonomy): domain Bacteria; phylum Actinomycetota; class Thermoleophilia; order Gaiellales; family JAICJC01; genus CAVPTL01. The sequence continues at coordinate 331,306 of CAVSNF010000024.1, read as the reverse complement.
GCTGTTCAGCACCACGTAGTCGGTGTCGAAGTGGTGGGCGATCTCGAGTCGCCGTGCGGGCGTGGTGCTCTCGTCGAGGAACTCGCGGATCAGGGCGCGGCGCTGCGCGGGGTGGGCGCGCGGCTCGGCTCGGCTTCGCACCTCGGGCACCGCGGCGACGTACACGGGCGCCGCACCCACCAGCCGGTAGGAGAGATCGGGGGTGCCCAGCACCACCGGCAGGTGGCCTTGCCCGGGGATCGGCCGAATCGCGTCGACCACGGCCGCGCGGAATCGGCCGAGGTGTGGGCGCCTTGTAGCGGTGTTTGAGCACGTGGGCATACGTCCCTGCAGAGCCGCCGAGCACTCCGCAGACCAGCACCGCGGCGATCACCGCCGGCCACCAGCGCGCGCTCGCAGGCGGCAGCTCGGTGCCTGCCCGCTCGCCCCGAAGCCAGAACCAGACCGCGATCACGATCAATGCCGACTGCGATCACGGCCATCGGAAACCATGACTGTTGGCGCTCCAGCTTGACGATGTTGGCGTGCTCGGCGGCGGCAGCCAAAAGCAGCACGGCCGAGACGCCCAGGATCACCCAGCGGCGACGCGACGCAACCGCCACCGCGAGCGCAAAGGCGAGCGTGAACGGCCACGGCACGATCGCCCACATGCGGTGCATCTGGTTGGCTCCGGCGAGCCGAGTTCAAGACCGCCATCGGGCCGGGCAGCGCAACCAGCACCAGCGGTCCGGCCATGATCGCCCCGGCCAGTCCGTACCGGCGTTTCCATGCCAGCAGCAACGCCAGCATCGCCACCAGCGCGAGCTCGACCATCAGCTGTCCGTGGACGATGTTGCGGGTGGTCAGCGAGATGGCGTGATCGCCGAAGAAGACGTAGTCGCTGTGTCTGCGGCACCTTCCACGAGCCTGATGCCGGCGGGGCCCGATGGACGCCGCGCAGCGCCACCCACCAGATCCATCCGAGCACCACTGCCGCTGCGATCACCGCTCCGGCAGCGGATCGCCACGCCGATCGGCACAGGATGCACGACGCCCAGGATGATCGTGAGCGGCCCGATCGCGTAGGTGGGATGGATGATCGCGACCTCGGCCACCACCGCCGCCAGGGCGATCCCCAAGCGCCGGTCGGGAGCGCGCATCAGCTCGACCAACACGACGATCGCGGCCGTGGTGAGCACGTAGAAGGCAAACGGCCCGGGCCACTGCATCATCCCCAGGAACGGCTCGTGCACGGGAATCGAGTTGGCGAACGCCAGCAACGCTGCGGCGACACCAACCCAGGTTCCGCCCAGGGATCGACCGGCGGCGTACGACACGAGGATGAACACGCCGGCGAAGAACGGCGACATGTTCGGGTAGGCCACGCCCGCGTCCAGGCCCGACAGGGAGGTCATCGCGGCCTGGCCGGCATGCAGCAGCGGAAACGCGTAGCCCGCGTGCAGCGGCCCGTGGAAGTAGGAGGAGAGTCCTTCCAGCGAGAGCCGGTCGAGCGCCAGCAGCTTGCGGATACGACCGGTGTGGAACACCTCGTCGCCGTACAGCGACCACTGCCAGCGGGTGGCCAGCACGATCACGGCGGTGGTGCCGGCGACCGCCAGGCCGATGTCGAGTCGAGGGGCCGGCCGCGTCTCGCGTCTCGCGTGCCAACCCCGCCATCGAGGCGATCCCGACCGCCACCAGCAGTGCCGAGAACGGCAGCCCCACGATCACTCCCACGGCCAGCGCCACGGCCCACACGGCCAATCCTGAGACGACTGCGAGGCCGAGGCAGGCAACGGTATCCAGCCGCGCTCGCAGGCCGCTGACGTGCAGCAGCGCCCAGCCCGGCACCCCCAGCGCGGTGATCCCGGCCAGCACCATCGCCGCTTGGGCCGGCAATACGGCGCCCCCAAGACGGGTGAGAGCGCCTGCGGCGAGAACGAATCCGATGGCGTAGGCGGCGCGTCGCATCCAGGTGACTGGCGACTGTAGTGGATGCTCCGGCCGGTTTCGTTGGAATCCCGCTGTTTGCGGACTATTCACCAGGCTTTGGTAAAGCGCCTGTAAACACTTTGGAGAAACGCGCAAGAACTGGCGTTCACAGACCGATGGGGTCAGTAACGTCACGCCGGTCTGGCCCAGGTCAGCGCCGCGCTCCACCGATTCCGCTCCCGAGAGAGGTTTGATTCATGCGTGTATCCATGAGGCTCGCCGTGCCGGCTGTCGCCGCCACGGTCGCACTCACCGCCCTTGCCGGCACCGCCGGTGCAGCTACCGTTCGTCCCCATGTGGCTACCACAGCCGTGACCTCATGGCAGGTGGTCGTACCGAACTGGTCGCATGCCAACAAGGAAGAGGGCCGGGTCGATGACCTGGCGCGGGTTGGCAAGCACGTGTTCCTGGGCGGGGATTTCACCAAGATGGCCAACCACTCGGGCCGCCAGGTGACGCGTAATCACCTCGCTGCCGTCTCTCCCACCGGAAGCCTGCTGCCGTTCCATCCCAATGTGAACGGTCGCGTGTATGCGGTCACGCCCTCACCCAACGGCAAGTACCTGTACGTCGGCGGCCAGTTCTCGAGCATCAACGGCAAGCCGCATCACAATCTGGCCGCGTTCCGGATCAAGACCGGAAAGCTCGTGCCCCGCATCGGCGATCTCAAGATCAACGGGCAGGTGCGCGGGATTGCGGCGACGCCCAGCGGCATCTACTTCTCCGGGTCGTTCAGCTCCGTGGGCGGCAAGAAGCGCTCCAAGGTTGCCAAGCTGGTGCTGAACCACGGCCACATGAAGCTGGCCGGCTGGGCGCCTTCGGTGAACGGCTCGGTGCGCGACATCGTGGTCGATCGCCACAACGGCCGCGTCATCTTCGCCGGCGAGTTCAGCTCGGTCAACGGCAACTCCGCAGCCGAACCTGGCTGCTGTCTCCCGCAAGAAGGGCCGCATCAGCCGATGGGCCGACCATCCCTCGGCCATCATCCTGGACATCACGCTGACCGGGCATCGGCTGTATGCCGCCGAGGGTGGGCCGGGCGGTACCGCGCTGGCCTACAACGCCAACAGCGGTAAGCAGCGCTGGTACTTCAAGACCGACGGTAACTGCCAGGCGGTCACCACCATCGCCGGCTATCCCGTGTTCGGCATGCACGGCGACAACGTCGCTCCCAAGCCGAACGTCGCCATGAGTGAGTACGGCAACTCCAAGCGGATCAAGCGCGGCAAGGTGTTCATGCTTTCGCCCAAGGGCGCGCTGATGGCCTGGAATCCCGATCTCAGCTCGACCGCCGGTGTGCTCGGCGTATGGGCACTCAAGAACGGCAAGGGCAGCGTCTACGTCGGTGGCGACTTCACCGGCGTGCACGGCAAGCCCCAGCAGCGGTTCGCCATTCTGAGGGGTCTGCGCGGCTAAACGGGGATGCGAGAGGTGGGCACCGGCGGCTACGGTTTGCCGGTGTCCACCTCGTCTCCTCGACCCAGAGCCCGCGGCATCCTGTTCGCGGTGCTGGCTGCGGCGCTGATCGGAATCGGCTACGCAGCGGTGCGCGGAGGCGTGTGGGTGATCGCCGTGGCCGCAGCCGCGATCGGCGTCTGGATGGCCGATCTGGCACTGCGGGACTTCGGCGTGCGGGGCAGCCGGTGACGGCAGGACACCCCCTCCACGACTCGAATAGCGTTGGGGCCACGATGCCCGCCGGCCCTGACACCGACGATCGGCTTGCGCGCTTCCTCGATGGGCTGCGCGCGAGCGGCGCATCTCCCAACACCATCCGCGCCTACACCACCGACCTGGGGCAGTACACCCGCTGGCTGTCGGCGTCGGGCACCGACCTCGACCCAGGTCGACGTGAAGCTGCTTCGCCGCTACGCCGCCTATCTCGGCACGCATGCGATACGCGCCGGCCACCGCGGCGCGGAAGCTCTCGGCCGTGCGCAGCGCTCATGCCTGGCTTCATTCCCGCGGAGTCACCGAGCTTGACCCGGCCGCGGTCGTTCCCGGTCCGAAGCGGGTGCGCACCCTTCCGGCGACGCTCTCCCGCGCCGAAACCGAGCGGCTTGCTGGAGCCCGTCGTCGGCGACGATCCCCGCGCTCTGCGCGATCATGCCCTGCTCGAACTTGCTGTACTCGTGTGGGGTGCGAGCCGGTGAGGCATGTACCGTGCGGGTCGCCGACGTCGATCTCGGCGAGCGCACCATCAAGGTCGAGGGGAAGGGTCGAAAGCAGCGTGTGTTGCCAATGGGAACCGATGCGGTATCCGCGATCCGGGCATATCTCGAGCTCGGCCGGCCAAAGCTTGCTGCGAACACCCAGGTTGGGGAGCTGTTTGTGAGTGTCCGCGGCCGCGCGCTGAGCCCCTCAGATATTCGCCGCGCGCTGTCGCGGCGGCTGGCGCGCACCGGCATCGCCCATCGATCGCCGCATGCCCTGCGCCACACCTATGCCACCCACCTGCTCGAAGGTGGTGCCGATCTTCGTAGTATTCAGGAGCTTCTGGGTCACGCTTCCGTCTCGACGACCCAGGTGTATACCCATGTAAGTGTGCGCCACCTGCGGGCGGCGCATGCTTCTTCACACCCGCGAGCGTGATGGCCGACGACTCCGTAGCGATCTGGGAGGAATACAAACGCACAGCCGATCCCCGGCTGCGCGACCGCCTGATCCTGACCTATGCGCCGCTGGTCAAGTACGTCGCCGGCCGGCTGGGCACCGGCCTGCCGGCCCACGTCGAAGAGGGCGACCTGGTGTCCTACGGCCTGCTGGGGTTGATGAACGCGATCGAGCGCTTCGACCCGGGGCGTGACACCAAGTTCGAGACCTACGCCATCAGCCGGATCAAGGGCTCGATCATCGATGAGCTGCGGTCGCTCGACTGGGTGCCGCGGTCGGTGCGCAGCCGCGCCCGCGAGATCGAGCGGGCGATCGTCGAGCTCGAGCACAAGCTGCATCGGCCTCCCACCGACGAGGAGATCGCCAAGCACCTGGACATCACCGGCGAGGAGTTCCAAGACAGCCTGACCCAGATCTCGCGCTCGTCGGTGGCCGCCCTGGACGAGCTCTGGACGATCTCGTCGTCGGGTGGCGACACGGTCTCGCTGATCGACACGCTGCAAGATCCCAACGCCGATGACCCGTCGGCAGAGATGACCCGCACCGAAGTGCGCGAGTCGCTGGCCAACGCGATCTCGAAGCTGCCCGAACGTGAGAAGACGGTGATCACGCTCTACTACTACGAGGAGCTGACGCTGCGCGAGATCGGCGACGTGCTGGGTGTCACGGAGTCCCGTGTGTCGCAGCTCCACACCAAGGCCATCCTTCGCTTGAAGGCGAAGTTGCACGGCAGCCTGCCTCCACCAGTGCGGTAGTCTGGAAGGCGTCTAGCGACGTACTTCCAAGCCTTGGAGGCCATACATGCCTGTGAAGGAGCCCGGCAAGATTCGCAACGTCGCGGTGATCGGTCACCGCGGCACCGGCAAGACGTCCCTGGTCGAAGCGCTGCTGTACGAGTCGGGGACGATCAACCGTCTGGGCTCCGTGGCCGAGCAGTCGACCGTGTGCGACACCGACGAGGAGGAGAAGCGCCGGGGCATGTCGATCTCGGCGGCTATCACCCACCTGGAGTGGGAGGGACGCACGATCAACCTGATCGACACTCCCGGCGAGCCCAGCTTCCAGGCAGATGTGCTCTCGACCCTGCGGGTGGTGGAGGGGGCGATCGTGACTGTGTCGGGCGTCATGGGCGTCGAGGTCGGAACCGGTCGCGTGTGGAGGCGATGCGACGAGCTGGGACTGTCGCGGCTGGTGCTGATCAACATGCTCGACCGTGAACGGGCCGACTTCTTCACCGCGCTCGAAGGCCTGCGCAGCCAGCTCTCCGATCGGTGTGTGGCGGTCGAGATCCCGATCGGTTCGGAGACCGAGTTCCACGGCGTTGTCGACCTGGTGCACATGGTCGCCTACGACCACAGCGGGGACGGCTCCGGGCACGACGAGGCGGTGGAGATCCCCGAGGATGTGCGGGCTATCGCCGACGAGTACCACGACAAGCTGATGGACGTGGTCTCGGAGACGTCGGACGAGCTGATGGAGCGGTACCTGGAGGGCGACGAGATCACCCGCGAGGAGATGGCCGCGGCGCTCAAGAAGCTGGTCACCGAGGGCGAGCTGTTTCCGGTCGGCTGTGGTGCTGCCACCCGAAACATCGGCTCCCACGGGCTGCTCGACCTGATCGTGGAAGGTCTGCCTTCGCCGGCGCGGGCGCGCAACGTGCCCGAGGTGGGGGGCGCCAACACACTCGCCTACGTGTTCAAGACGGTGGCCGACCCGTTCAGCGGCAAGATCAACCTGATGCGCGTGTTTGCCGGCACGGTCACATCCGACTCGAACCTGACCAACAACCACTCCCACGCCAAGGAGCGGATCGGCCAGCTGCTGCAGATTCAGGGCAAGGATCACACGCCCATCGACGCGCTCGGCCCGGGATCGATCGGGGCGGTGGCCAAGCTCAAGGAGACCGGCACGGGCGACGTGCTGTCGGACGCTGACAATCCTGCCGAGATCGAGCCGCTGGCCTTCCCGGCGCCGGTCGTGTCGTTCGCGATCGAGCCTCGCCACAAGGGCGAGGAGGACAAGGTGTACCAGGCGCTGCGGCGGCTGGCCGAGGAGGATCCGGCGCTGGACATCCACCGCGATCCGCAGACCGGCGAGATGATCGTGGCCGGACTCTCGCAGATGCATGTCGAGGTGACTGTCGACCGGGTCGCGCGGCGGTTCGGGGTCGAGGTCGACCTGCACCCACCGCGGGTGCCGTACCTCGAGACGATTCGCAAGCCGGCGCGGGCCCAGGGCCGCTACAAGAAGCAGACCGGCGGGCGGGGCCAGTTCGGCGACTGTCATATCCAGATCGAGCCGCTGGGAAGCCACGAGGGCTATGAGTTCGTCGACAAGATCGTGGGCGGCGTGATTCCGCAGGGGTTCCGGCCGGCGGTGGACAAGGGCATCCAGGAAGCGATGCAGAAGGGCGATCTGACCGGTTCCAAGGTGGTCGGCATCAAGGTCACCCTGGTAGACGGCTCCTACCACACCGTCGACTCATCCGAGATGGCGTTCAAGATCGCCGGCTCGATGGCGTTCAAGAAAGCCGTCGCCGAGGCCGACCCGGCTCTGCTGGAGCCGATCATGCGGCTCGACATCACCGTGCCCGACGAGAACGTGGGCGATGTGATCGGCGATATGACCAGTCGTCGCGGTCGCGTGCTGGGGATGGATCCAGGCGCGGGCTACTCGACCATCCACGCCGACGTGCCGATGGCCGAGGTGCTCACCTACGCTCCCGATCTGACGTCGATGACCGGTGGCCGGGCCGACTATGCGATGAGCTTCCTGCGCTACGAGGAAGTGCCCGCACACGTCGCCGGCGGGCTGATCAGCGCCGCCAAGGACGGGGAGCTGGCCAAGGCCTAACCGACCACCTGGATCCGGCACACCTGCCAGCCGGAGAGCCCGATCACCGCGGCGGCGTGCTGGGAGAGATCGAGCACGCCGCGACCGAACGGGCCGCGGTCGTTGACCCGCACCGTCACGCTTCGATGGGTGACGGTGCTGGTGACCTGAATCACGGTGCCGAACGCCAGCCATGGGCTGGCGGCGGTGAGCTTGCTGGGATCGAAGATCTCGCCCGACGCGGTCGGCTGTCCGGCGAATCCCGGGCCGTACCAGGTGACCTCGCCGGTGAAGCTCTGGCCCTGGGGCGGAGCCCCTCCGCCACCGCTGTCGTTGCCCGCCGCCGGTGTCGGTCGCCAGGGTTGCCCGGCGGTGCTGCTCGTGCTGCACCGCCGCGCGGGTGGCGGCGGTCAGCTGGGCGAGCAGCTGCTCGCGGGCGGCGATCGACTGGTCGATCTGGGCGCGGGTGGCAGTGAGCCCAGCCAGCCGGGCTGACACGGTGCGGCGCAACGCAGTTGTGCGGGCCCTGTCGGCGTCTGCCTTGCGGGCGTCGGCGGTGAGCTGCGCGATCACCGCAGCCTGGGAGGCCGAGATCCGGTCGAGCGTGTCAGCCCGCGACGTCAGCTCGTCAAGCGACCCTGCTCCCAGCAGAAATGCCGCGGGATCGGCGCTGGGGCCTTTGTACTGGGCAACCAGCAGCGCCGCCAGGCGGGTGCGCACGCGGGTCTGAGCCGCGCGATCGCGCTTGATCCGCAGCTCGCCGGCGATCACCGCGGCCGTGAGCGCGTCCACCTGTGCCTGGCGCTTGGTCACCGCCGCCGTGAGGCGGGCGCGCCGGCCGGTGAGGGCATCGAGCTGGTGCATCACGGCGGAGGCCTGGGCGGCGGGGGCAGCGTGACCGGGCGAGGCGGCGCCGATCATGCCCGCTCCCATCAGCGTTGCGGCAGCCGCTACCAGCCCTGCCGCAGCCGTTCCTCTCCCCGGTCCCCACATGTGAGGGTGGACGGTACCGGCAAACGTTTGGGTAGGTCAAACCGGGTAGCCTGGCCCATTCTGGGAACCGCCCGGTTTGCGGCGGCTTTCGGTGACTTCGGTATACTCACGGCCGCGGGCGGGAGTCAAAATCGGGACATCTGTGTGATCGAAATCAAGCGCAATGACATCGAGACGGAATGCGCCGTCTGCGGGCGGTCGCTGCTCTTGGGAGAGCATCTCGTGACGTACCACCGTCACGCTGACGACGACGCCTACGTGTGCCCGCTCTGCCTTGATGCCGCCGACGCCCGCGGGCTGGATTCGGGAAGGCGCACCGGCGGTGCCGTTGCAGATGTGGACGGCCCGGCCGCGTGGCTTCAAGGGCCTCTTTCAGAGCCGCAAGCGCAACGCCAACGCCGGCCCCACGCCGTTCGAGCCGGCCGCGCTGCCCGACGATCCCCACGATGTGGTGGAAGCCGGCATCGAACTGTTCAACGAGTCGGGCCACCGCCGCACCGTGTCGGGGATCATCCGCACCCTCGGCGATCCCCGGGTGAGCGTGATCCAGCGCAGTCATCGCGAGGTCGTGGTCACGATCGCGTGGGAGCTGTCGTGGTACCAGTTCCGCGTCGACATGCTGGGAGCCCAGCCGGTCACGCTGCAGCACCGCGGCGCTGAGCTGGAGGAGATCGACGACCGCTTCCAAGAGTGGAACGCCGCCACAGAGCCGGACGGCTCCGTGGTGCTCAACTAGTGATGTAACCGGCGATCAGCTGTCAGCGGTGTCGAACGCTTCGATCCGCGGGAACGTGCCGATGGCGCGTGCGCGCCGGCGGTCGCGGGTCACGCGGCGCTCGTCCGTGACCCCGGTCTCGCCGCGGCGGCGATCATTGGGACCGCCGTAGCGGCGGTCGACGATCACCTCGACACCCGGGTTGTCGCGGTAGTACTCACGCATCTGGTCGAGCAGCTCGTGCTCGAGTTCTCTGGGCACCACGCAATAGATCACTCCTAGAGGATACCCGCCCTTGCAAGGGGTATGCTCGCGGTGATGGCTGTTCCGAGCGCATTGGAGTGCCTCAGGTGCAGGCGCCGCTATCCAGTGGTATCGATGCCGGGCGGCTGTCCGTCGTGCTCGTCGGAAGGTGCGCCGGCGAATGTGGCCCCGGTGTATGCCCGCATGGTTGCGCTCAAGCCGGGCAAGCTCACCGGTCGCGGGCTGGCGCGGTATGCCACCCAGTTGCCGGTGCCTCGCGACCGGCTGGTGACCCTGGGGGAGGGTGATACGCCCGCTGATTGCCTCCCACGGTCTGGGGGCCGAGCTGGGGCTGCGGCGGCTGTTTCTGAAGGACGAGCGGGCCAACCCCACCGGCAGCTGGCGCGATCGGTTTGCGGCGCTGGCGGTGTCACAGATCGAGGATCGTGAATCCACGCTGGGGACCGCCGGAGACGATGCGCTGGCGATCTCGATGGCCGCCTACGCCGCCCGGGCGGGCCTGCGGTCGGTCGGCCTGGTCGATCCCGACCTCGACCCGCGCACCCGCGACGCCATGGAAGCCGTCGGCGGGAGGGTGGTGGCGGTGCGATCGGCGGCCGAACGCTGGCCGCTTCTGGCCAGTGCCGAGCGGTCACTGGGCTGGCGCTCGTTCTCCAATCGCACCTCGCCTCCGATCGGCGGCGACCCGCTCTCGATCGAGGGCTATCGCACGATCGCCTACGAGATCGTCGAGCAGCTGCGCTTCAGCGCGCCCGATCTGGCGATCGTTCCGGCCGGGCTTGGGAGACGGCATCCAGGGAGTGTGGCGAGGCTTTCGCGAGCTGGTCGCCTGGGGCGTGATCGACCGCATCCCGCGGATGGTCGCGGTCGAGGTGTCCGGGGCGGTGGCCAGCGCGCTGGCCGGCGGCAAGGACTGGGTGTCGCCGTCCTCGCAGGCGATGACCGGCGCCAAGGCGCTCGCCGGCGTCACCGGGACGGTGCAGACGCTGCAGGCGGTGGTCGAGTCGGAGGGGTTGGTGGTGCGCGTGTCCGAAGCCGAGCTGGAGCAGGCCCGGATGATGCTCGGCGAGTTCGAGGGCGTGTGGGCCGATCTGTCGGCGGCCGCGCCGATCGCCGCCACGATCAAGCTCGCCCAGCGAGGCGACGTTCCCGCCCGCACCCTGATCGTCTCGATCGTGACCGGGCACGGCATGCAGGACAGTGCCAGTGTGGCCCCCGGCGAGCTCGAGGTTGTGGATGCACGGGTGGATGAGCTGCTGCGCGTGCTCGCGGTGCGCGGTGAGTAGAGTGTGCCCGCGATTGCGATGAGGAGGCAGTAGATGGCGGTTGCCGCCGGCGAGTACCGAAACTATGTGGGTGGATCGTGGGTTGAGTCCGAGTCCGGGGAGCGGTTTGAGAACCACAGCCCGGCGGACGGCTCGCTGCTGGGGTCGTTCCCCAAATCGACCGTGGGGGATACCGACAGAGCGGTGGCCGCCGCCCACGAGGCCTACCAGAGCTGGCGCCTGTATCCCGCGCCCAAGCGGGCCGAGATCCTGTTTCGGGTGGCCGAGGCGCTGCGCGACCGCAAGCCCGAGCTGACCGAGATGATGACCCGAGAGATGGGCAAGGTGCTGGCCGAGGCCGGCGGCGATGTCCAGGAGGGCATCGACATGACCTACTACATGGCCGGCGAGGGCCGGCGCATGTTCGGTCAGACGGTGCCCGCCGAGATGCCCGACAAGTTTGCCATGAGCGTGCGCCAGCCGATGGGGGTGGTGGCGGTGATCACGCCGTTCAACTTCCCGATGGCGATCCCGACCTGGAAGCTGATGCCGGCGCTGGTGACGGGCAACACCGCGGTGTTCAAGCCGGCCGCCGACACGCCGCTCTTGGGTGAGCTGCTGGTTCAGATCTTCGAGGAGGCGGGCCTGCCGCCGGGTGTCATCAACATCGTCCACGGCAGTGGCGCGGTGGTGGGTGAGCGGTTGATCACCCACCCCGACGTGAAGGTTGTGACCTTCACGGGCTCGAAGGAGACGGGCATTCACGTCGCCACTCAGGGCGCGGCCACGCTCAAGCGAATCCACCTCGAGCTGGGCGGCAAGAACGCCATCATCGTGATGGACGACGCCGATCTGGACAACGCCGCCGACGGCATCCTCTGGAGCGCGTTTGGCACCAGCGGCCAGCGCTGCACCGCCGCCAGCCGCGTGATCGTGCACGAGCGCGTGTACGACGGGCTGGCGCAGCGGCTGGTGCGAGCGAGCCGAGGCGCTGCGAATCGGAAACGGGCTGGATCCCGAGACCGACGTCGGCCCGCTGATCAACCAGGCGGCGCTGGACAAGGTGCACCGCTACACCGGGCATCGCCCGCGACGACGGGGCCAGCATCCTCACCGGCGGAGAGCATTGGACGGACGGCTCCAGCGGCTACTACTACCACCCGACCATCTACGGCGACGTCGAGCGCGACATGCGGGTCGCCACCGAGGAGATCTTCGGCCCGGCGACGGCGCTGATCCGATGCAAGGATCTGGGCGATGCCATCGACATCTCCAATCGGGTCGAGTACGGGCTCTCGAGCGCGATCTACACCGCCGACGTGAACGCCGCGTTTCGGGCGATCCGCGACCTCGACACCGGCATCACCTACATCAATGCGGGTACGATCGGCGCCGAGATCCAGCTGCCGTTCGGGGGCACCAAGTACACCGGCAACGGTCATCGCGAAGCCGGCACCGCGGCGCTGGACACCTACACGGAGTGGAAGTCGGTGTACGTCGACTACTCCGGACAGCTGCAACGAGCCCAGATCGACAACCAGTGAGAACCTCATGAGACTGACAGAGCTGACCGCCGACCTGCAGACGATCCGCCAGAACCTCGCCTCCGAGCTCGAGGCGATCAACCGGTACGAGGCCCAGGCCTTCACCCTCTCCGACGAGGCCGCCAAGGAAGTCGTGCAGCGAATCGTGGACGACAAGAAGGAGCACGTCAGCCGCCTGTGGGACGTCCTCCGCCGCCTCGACGTCAAGCAGCGCGAGCGAGTGAATAACGGTGCCAGGCACCGTTATTCACCCCCGACGTTGGTGGGGTTTGAGCGGCGCGGCACGGCTATACTCGTGGTCGCCGTGCGGCTGTAGCTCAGTTGGCTAGAGCGTCTGCTTGCCATGCAGAAGGTCGAGGGTTCGAGTCCCTTCAGCCGCTTTTCCAGAAGCCCGCTCCCACAGTCAAACTCCGCGGCCCGTGGTGGAGGGCGCGAGTGTCCCATCATCGCCGCGACGGTCGGCGGCGGCCATGGGCGGTACTGGGCTCGAGGCTTTTCTCATGCACCCGTCGCGTGCTGCCGACACTTGACACTGGTTCTGACTCACGTCAGGCTTCGATGCTTGGGCAGGTGGCGAGGCCGGAGGTCCGGCCCGTTTCGTGCTGACCCCACGGGAGGCGTATATGCACTGGTATACCGAGGTCATCCGGAAGTACACGGTGTTCAGCGGGAGAGCTGGACGCCCGGAGTTCTGGTGGTTCACCCTCATCAACATCATCATCTCGATTGTCATCGACGTGGTCTGCGAGGCGATCTTCGGGTCTTCGGGACAGTTGATTGGCAGCATCTACGGCCTGGCGGTGCTGCTCCCAAGCCTCGGTGTGGCCATCCGGCGGCTGCACGACACCAACCGTTCGGGCTGGTGGATTCTCATCGGCCTCATTCCGATTGTCGGATGGATCGTGCTGATCGTGTTCTACGCACTGGAAGGCAACCGCGAGTCGAACCGGTACGGGGCGACTCCCGAGCCGGCCTAACGGTTCTTGATGGCCCAGATCCCCTGTCGACAGGGGATCTGGGGCCACCGGCCGAGGCGGGATGCCAAGGGAAGTGTGAGATCGGCTTAGCCAAGCGCCCTAGAGGCCAGGTTTTCCCCGCTGAGTTCGCTGCTACCCGGTAACCGTGGCACGAGCCCGGTGTCGGGGGTGTAGGCGGCCCGATGCTGCCGCGAAGATGGCTTGCTCCTCGCCCCCGGTTACCCTCGGGCTGTGAGCGGGTTCCAGGCGAGGTTGATGCTGAGCATGGTGTGTGGGATTTGGAATCCGCGGAGGTGGTGAGTGCCCTCGGCCGTCGGCAGGATGCCGAATTGTCCGAAGCGTCCGGGGTGCTCACTCAGAAGGAACGCGAAGTGACTGCCGTCGCCCTGAGTAGGTGGCGCGGATTGGGCAGAAGCCCTTGGGGCCGACGCGCTGGTACCCGCGGCCGTCGAGGCCGATGGAAAATGTGTAGCAGTGGGTGCGCACTCTGATTGAGCGCGATCATGAGCAGCCGGGTGCCGTCGGGATACCAGGCCAGAGGGCTTACCTGGTTGGCGAGCTTGTCGTGGTTGAGGGCCTTCACCTGGGCCGCGGTCAGCACGGTGTGCCGGTGGCCGTTGGTGATGTCCAGGGTGGTGGCCCCGTTGGTCTGAAGCGCCAGCGTCGTCCCGTCGGGGGAGAGCAGGCCACCCGTGGAGAACGGCATCATGCCCGGGCGATCACGTGCGCATGGCCGCCGTGGGTGCTGACGCGATAGATGTTTCCCGAGCCGTGAGTAGATCACCTCCGAGCCGTCGCGGGTGAAGGTACCGCCGGCCGAGTTCTCGCTCGGGGCGATGCGCGTGACCGAGCCGTCGGCCTCGAACCACGACGAATCCCGCGTTGAAGCCGTCGATCAGCAGCTTGGTGCCGTCCTTCGACCAGGCCATGGGGTCGCCCGGGTGGTGCCACAGCACTACTCGCCGAGCGGGGTCAGTTGGGTCGAACGCCCACACCGTGTCGCCGCCCACGGTGATCCAGCCCCGGGCTGTGGCGAACGAGCGCGTGGCCGTGTCGACGTACGGCTGCCCGCTGGTTGCGCGCTACCGGAGCGGTGACTCAGAAACGCGATCAGCGCCTACCAGCGCGACCACGCCCAACGCGATCGCCGCGTACTCGACCACGTGCCTGCCGCGCTGTGGCCGGCGGGCGGTATGAGGCGTGGGCCGGGTCACCGGCTCGATCGAGCGCAGTGGCTCGAGAAACTGCCGGATCGTCTGTTCGTGTACGTCGGTCACCGTTCGATCTCCTTCCGAAGCGCCTCGCAGGCGCGCTCAAGGCGTTTCCTGATTGCTGCCGGACTCCGTCCGGTCAACTCGGCCAGCGCCGGGGCGTCAAAGCCATGCACATAGCGCAGCACCACCAGCGATCGGTCATCCGGGGTGAGCGTGCGATCCAGCACATCCATCACCTCATGGATGCCGTCGCGCTCGCTCTCGACACGCTCACCCCGCGCCCACAACCGATCAACCGCGCGCCGCAAGCGCCACCCGCCGCGCATCGACCGCAGCGCCCGATGCCGCGCGATCCCAAACAGCCACGCATCCACGTCGTCCACCTGATCGATCTGGTCGCGCGCTCGCAGCACCGCCTCGAACGTCTCCTGCAGCAGATCCTCAGCCAGCGCCCGATCTCGCACCATCTGCACCAGAAACTGGCCCAGCCGCCGCTCATTCGAGCGAAACAAACTCTCAACTCGATCAGTCGCCCCAGCCACACCGGGGACGCTCACAGGAATACCTCCATACCACCTACACGCCGCACAAGCTCCAAGTGTGACAGACGTTTCGTCGATTTTGCTGAACCATGACCGCATGGCCCCTTTCGAACCCTCTCGGGACTGGCCTGATCCTGCCTCGCCGCCGCGCACGGTACCCTTGGCCGGATGTTCGACCACGTCGTCATCGCTGTCTCAGACCTGGCGGCCTCCGAGCGCTTCTACCGCACCGTCCTGAGCGTCCTGGGCGTCGAGCCCAGCCATGCGGATGCCGAGCTGGTCGAGTGGGACGAATGGGTGATCGGGCCGACGGACCGCGAGCACCCGGTGGCCCGCGGGCTCCACGTCGGCTTCCGAGCCCGCGACCGCGCACAGGTCGACGCGTTCTGGCAGGCAGGCGTCGACGCGGGATACCGCGACGACGGCGCGCCGGGGCCGCGCACGCAGTACGGCCCGTCGTACTACGGCGGGTTCCTGCTCGACCCCGACGGACACAGCGTCGAGGCGGTTCACTATGACCGCGAGGACGCGGTGCCTGACGGCCACGTTGACCACCTGTCGATCCGCGTCCGCGACCTGCAGGCCTCCCGGCGGTTCTACACGACGATCGCCCCGTACGCCGGGCTGCGCCTGGCGCACGACGAGTCCGGCTGGGTGCAGCTCTCCGGCCCGGACTACAGCTTCTCGCTCGTCCGGGACGAGCGGCCGCTCACCGAGCACGTCCACCTCGCGTTCCCCGCGCGTGAGAACGCCACGGTGCGCGCGTTTCACGCCGCCGCGCTCGCAGCGGGCTACGATGACCATGGCGCGCCGGGCGAGCGCGCGGTCTACCACCCGGGCTACTACGGCGCGTTCGTGCTCGACCCGGACGGGCACAACGTCGAGGTCGTCAACCACAACCAGGGCTGAGCCGTAGCCGACGAGTTCGTCCACCCTTTTCCGCTCAGCCGATCTTCTCCGCCAGTTCGACGATGATCCCCTCCGGGCCGGAGACGTAGCAGAGCCGATAGATGTCTTTGTAGCGCTCCACCTCGCCAACCAGTTCGCCGCCGTGGGCTCGCAAGCTCTCGACCGCGGCGTCGAGGTCGTCGACTCTGAATGCGAGATGGCGGATGCCCAGGGTGTTCGAGGGCGCGTGCCGGTCACCGTCGCGGGCCGATGGGGAGTGAAACTTCACGAGTTCCACGCGTCCGTGACCGTCGGGGGTCTCCATCATGGCGATCTCCGCTCGGATGCCCTCGAGTCCCACCACGCGGTCCACCCAATCGCCTTCGACCAGCCCGCCGCCCTGCAACTCGAGTCCGAGTTCGGCGAAGAACGCCGTGGCAGCCGCGAGGTCGTCGACCACGATCCCCACATGCTCCATGCGTTCGATCGTCATGCGCCCGATGGTAGCGACAGGGCGGTAGCCGCACGGGCCGGATGGTGTCCGCATGGAAGAAGAAAGCCACCCGGCCCGAGCGTGCCGCGGGCTGGCCCCCGGGCCGCCCGCAGACCTGGATCTTCCCCTGCGCACTGTGAGAGATTCGTGAGATGCCGACGTCGCCGTTTATCGCATGCCCAGAAAGGCAAGCACCGCGAGCACACGGCGGTTGTGTTCCTCGGCTGGCGGCAAATCGAGCTTGGTGAAGATCGAGGAGATATCTCGCTCCACAGCGCGGGAGCTAAGGAAGAGCGTTTCGCCGATCGCCGCGTTCGACAGCCCCTCCGCCATCAGCGATAGCACCCGCAGTTCACGCTCGCTGAGTCGCTCGCCGGCGGTGTGTCCCTTGCCCGCAACCAGGGCGGCGATCACCTGCGAGTCGAACGCCGTGCCGCCTGTGGCGACGCGGGTAACCGCGTCGATGAACGACTGCCCGTCGCGGACACGTTCCTTGAGGAGGTACCCGATCCCCTCCGTGGCGCTCGCCATCAGGCGTGCGGCCTGCTCCGGTTCGACATGCTGGGACAGCACCAGCACACCGGTTTCGGGATGGTTGGCGCGGATCGCGGCCGCCGCCTGCAGGCCCTCGTCGGTGAACGTCGGCGGCATTCGGATATCGACGATGGCCACGTCCGGCGCGTAGGAGCGCACTTTCAGGAGCAGGTCGTCGGCGTTCTCGCAGCGGCCGACCACGTCGAATCCGCCAACCTCGAGCAGTGATGCGATTCCGTCCCGGAGGAGCGGTTGATCCTCGGCGACCACCGCCTTCAGCGTCGAATCATCCCCGGGCACACGGTATGTTTTACCGCATTGACGGACCGCGCTGATAGCCGAGGTCTCGCAGCGCTGCTCGAGGCGATGCTCGCATCGTCGCTGGACGCCGTCATCACCATCGACGGCACGGGGTCGGTGCTCAACTTCAACCGGGCGGCGGAAGAGATGTTCGGCTACTCCGCACCGGCGGTTCTGGGCCGCAACGTCGCCGAGTTCATCATTCCACCCGGCCTGCGCGAGCGGCACTACGCGGCCTTCGCGCGGCATCTCGAAACGGGCGAGGAGGCGATCCTGAACAGACGCGTCGAGTTGACGGGCATGCGTGCCGAAGGCACGGAGTTCCCAGTGGAATTGACCGTGACCCGCGTGCCGCTCGACGGTCCTCCGCTGTTCACGGCATACCTGCGGGATATCACCGATCGAAAGCGGGCAGAGCAGGAGCTGAGAGACTCGCGCGCTCGCGTGGTCGAGTCGGCAGACCGGGAGCGTCGCCGAATCGAGCGAAACCTGCATGACGGAGCGCAACAGCGGCTGGTCACGATCGGCCTCTTCCTCAGGCAGATGGCGATGGAGCAGGAGCTGCCGGATCGCCTCACCGAACTGGTCGACGCCGCCCAGGAGGAGACCGGCCTGGCCATCGCGGAGCTGCGCGAGCTGGCCCGCGGTATCCATCCGGCGTCGCTCACCGAGACCGGGCTTGCCGGAGCGCTGCGCGGGCTCGCGCTGCGTTCACCTGCGGAGGTCTCGGTCGCCGTGTCCGAAGAGCGCCTGCCGGAACCACTCGAGGTCGCGCTCTACTACATCGCGGCCGAGGCACTCGTCAACGTCGCCAAGTTCGCGCATGCCGGCCGCGTCGAGCTTGTGCTCACAATCTCGGATCGCGAGGTTGCTTTGAGGATCGTCGACGACGGAATCGGCGGTGCGATGCTCGAGGATGGAGGCGGGCTTGCGGGGCTGACGGACCGCCTGGACGCCGTCGGCGGCACGCTCACCGTCGAGAGCCCTCCCGGCCAGGGGACCACGGTTACTGCCGTCGTCCCGCTGGGCTGAAGCTGGCGGTTTTCCGACACTGATCTGGCGGCCAATCCCCTGTGCAGACATGTGGCTGTGCCCGACCATCTGTGGTGTCACCCAGACCCCACCGAGGAGGACGGCATGTTTCACGCAGGAGATGTCATCGAAAACCCGATCACCGGCGAGCGGATCACCTTCATTCAGACCGCCGCGGAAACCGACGGCGAGCTCGTGATCGTCGAGACGGTGGTCCAGCCCGGCGGCGCGGTCGCGACCAAGCACATCCATCCCCACCAGGAAGAGCGATTTGAAGTGCTCGAAGGCAACGTCGGGTTTGACGTCGGGCGCGAGACGGTCACGGCCCAGCCGGGGGACTGTCTGGTCGTGCCTGCGGGAACACCCCACAAGTTCTGGAACGCCGGCAGCGTCGACGCCATCTTCGTGGCCGAAGTGCGGCCCGCGCTGCAGTTCGAGGCGCTGCTCGCAACGATGTTCGCACTGGCCGCCGACGGGAAGACAAATGCCCACGGGATGCCGAATCCGTTGCAGCTGGCCGTGATTGCCCACGCCTACGCGGACACCATCCGGGTGCCGTTCCCGCCCGAGTTCGTTCAGCGAGCCGGTCTGGCGCTGGCCGCGCCCGTCGGACGGATGCTCGGCTATGGCCTCGGCGACCCCACGCCCCAGGCAGGCCACGAGCTGAAGCGACACGTCGCGGCTGCGTGACCGGGCCTCAAACCGTGTCGTGTTGGTGAATTGCCTGGCGGATCCACGATCCTGGGTGTACCGTGCCCGGGATCGCTGGATCGTGGGGCAGGCTCGCTAGCCGGAGGTGGGGACGATGACTAACCAGATGGTTGAAGTTGAGTAGCGGCACGTGGTCGAGTGGTTCAACGCTGAGGAGTTCGTGGTGTGGACGGTTGGACCCGACGAGTTTGGCCGATACACCGCCCGCACGTTGAGCACCTGCGACCGGCGGGTGCCGGAGCCCGGCCCCACCGGGATCGGGCTTACCCCCGCCACCGCGACCCTGGACGCCTGGGAGCATTTCACGCGCAATCGCGCGGCCTTTGATCGCTGACCGGCGCGGGCGCGGGACTCAAGCAGCCCGAGAGCACAAAGCAGTCGATCCGAACACGCAGACGGTGATCACCAACTGCGTCGCTGAATCTCGCGAGCTTCCTGCCAAAAATGTGGCAGAAACTGGCAATTTCGCGGGTGGATCACCCCTTCGGGTGTGCGTTTAACGGCCGAATTTCCCGACGTTAACGGTACGTGCCGACCCCCCGGTACGACCCTGCTCTCAGCGGAGCCACATTGGCCGATCAACTCCTGCCCGAGTCTCCCAGCACCGACGCACGTTTGGCGTCGTACCGGACGCTGCTCGAGGTCTCCCGGATGCTCCTGGCATCGGCCACTCTGAGTGAGCTGTTCGAGCGCATCACCACCGAGCTGAAGCGGCTGGTGCCGTTCGACGCAGTCACCATCTACCGGGTCGACGAGCTGGCAGAGCTGCTGACGCCGGTGCACACGGTCGACCGCTGGGCGGAGCGAGATCATGGAGTCGCCCAGCGCCCTCGGGGAGGGCGTCACCGGCTGGGTGGCGCTAGCGCGGCGAGGCGGTGAATCTGGCCGAGGCGCACAACGATCCGCGGATCGCCGTGGTGCCGGGCACCCCGGAGGACGAGCACGAGGCGCTGGCGTGCGTGCCGCTGATCGTCCGCGACGCCACCATCGGCACGCTCAACGTCTATCGCCTCGGCGACGACGTCGCGTTCTCCGATCACGAGTTCGAGTTGATCTGCCGGTTCGCCGACCTTGCCGCACTCGCGATCGACAACGCCCAGAACCGCGAGCGGCTGGTCGAGGAGGCGCACACCGACTGGCTCACCGGCCTCCACAACCATCGCTACTACCACGAGCGGCTGCGGGTCGAGCTGGAGCGTGCCCACCGGCACAACCGCCCGCTGTCGCTGATCGTGTTCGACCTGGACGATTTCAAGCTGCTCAACGACGCTCACGGCCACCAGGAGGGCGACCTGGTGCTGCGCCGCGTGGCGGCCGCCGCCGGCGAGGATCTCCGCGCCAGTGACGTTGCCTGCCGGATCGGCGGCGAGGAGTTCGCGCTGCTGCTGCCCGAGACCGGCAAGCGGGCGGCGCGGGCCGCGGCCGATCGCCTGTGCGCACGCGTCCGCGCCCTTCCCGGGCACCGCCGCATCACCGTGTCGTGCGGCGTCGCCAGCTTCCCCGGCGATGCCACCACGGTGGCCGATCTGCACGCCGCCGCGGACGCCGCGCTGTACCTGGCCAAGGATCGCGGCAAGGACCGCTCGGCGGGGTTCATCGACGCCCAGGACGCTCGCCGGCGCGGCCGCGCACGTGCGGCCGAGATCGAGTCGATGAAGCAGCTGCGGGCGCTCAGCACGCTGGCCGAGCGCCTCAACGAGCTCACCGACGAAAGCCGCATCGGCGAGACGATCTGCGCCGAGCTGCGAGGGCTGGTCGACTACCACACCGTGCGCGTGTACGTGCTCGACGAGGACGGCACCACGCTCGAGGCGATCGCCGCCCGCGAACTGCACAGCGCCTACGAGGGCGAGTCGCTGGAGTCGCTGCGGGTGGGCGTGGGGGAGGGCATCACCGGAACCGCGGTTGCGCTCGGCCGCTCACTCAACGTGCCGGACGCCAATCATTGCGAGTTCGCCCTCGACATCCCCGGCACCGACGACATCGACGAGTCGATCGTCGCGGTGCCGATGCGCTACGACGGACGCACGGTGGGAGCGGTGGTGCTGGCCCGCCTCGGGCTCGATCAGTTCTCGCCGCTTTCGGTGCGGCTGTTGGAGCTGCTGGCCGCTCAGGCCGCCGTGGCCTTCGAGAATGCGCGCCTGCACGAGCGCCAGCGGCGGGCGACCGCGATGTCCGACGCGCTGCTCGGCATCGCCCGGCTGACCGTCGCCGAGCCGGCTCGCCGAGGCGATCGCCGCCCGCGTGGTCGACGCCGCCCGCACGCTGGCTCAGGCCACCGCCGCCGCGGTCATCACCACCGGCCCCAACCCGTCGATCCTCGCGTTCTCGGGCGCCGCCGGCGGCGCGCAAGGCTGTCCTGGCCGCGCCTCGCCCGGCTGCTGCCGTCACCGGTGACATCTCGGTCATCAGCCTCACCAAGCCGCAGGTCGCCCGGGATGGAGGTGGCCGCCATCGCACCGCTGCACGGGGCGGTGCTGGTCGCGGTGGGAGAGCGGTTCACGCCGGTCACGATGGCCGCCCTCGCCGCAGTTGCGGGGCAGGGTGCTCTGGCGCTTCGCAACGCCGAGCTGATCGCCCGGCTCGCCCAGACGGGCTAGAGCCCACCCGTAGCAAGGCGACGACCGGAGTCGAACCGGTGTAGACGGCTTTGCAGGCCGCTGCCTAACCACTCGGCCACGTCGCCCGCGGCGGCCGTAGGCTATCAGGGCCGCGTGTGGCGATCAGGCCGGTGCCGACAGCGACGAGACCCACACCTCGCGCGTGCGCGGCCCGTCGAACTCGCACAGGAACACCGCCTGCCAGCGGCCCAGCTGCAGCCGACCCTGCGATACCGGCACCAGCTGGGAGTTCCCGGTCATGATCGCCTTGATGTGGGAGTCGCTGTTGCCCTCGGCGTGCGCTGTAGGGCCCGCGGTGGGGAACGTTGCTCGCCATCCAGGCCAGCACGTCACCGGCGACGTCGGGGTCGTAGCCCTCGTTGATCGAGATCCCGGCGGTGGTGTGGGGCGAGAACACCAGCACAGCGCCGTCAGAAACACCGAGGGCGGCTGCCGCATCGGCAACCGCCCCGGTGATATCCACAAACTGCTCTCGGCGCTCGGTGGGCACGGTCAGGCGGTGCACACCGCAATCGTATTACGTCTGCGAGAACGTCTTCATCAGCTGCAGCGCGGCCGGCCCGAGGGCGACCACGAACATCGAGGGGAAGATGAAGATCACGGTCGGGAACAGCATCTTGACCGGGGCCTTCATGGCCTTCTCCTCAGCCGCCAGCTGGCGCTTGATGCGCATGTCGTGCGACTGCACCCGCAGGATTCGCGAGAGTGCGATACCGAGCTGGTCGGCCTGGATGATTGCCCGGCAGAACTGGGCGACCTCCGGGACCTCGCAGCGCTCAGACAGGTTCTTGAGGGCCGACATGCGGCTCTCGCCGATGCGCATCTCGTGCAACACCAGGTTGAACTCGTCCACCAGCGGGCCGCGCATGCGCTCGCTCAGCTTCACCAGCGCCGAGTCGAAACCGAGACCGGCCTCGACCGAGACGCACAGCAGGTCGAGCACGTTGGGCAGCTCCGCCTGCATGATCGACTTGCGGCCGCGCACCCGGGAGTTGATGTAGAAGTCGGGAGCGATGAAGCCGATCGCGGCGCCACCGACTCCGATCATCACACCGGCGATGAACGGGATGGCACCGGTCAGGCCCAGCAGGAAACCACCGCCGGCGAACACCGCCACCAGGCCGCCCTTGAGCGCCAGGTACATCTGGGCGGTCATCGACTGTCCCAGACCCGCCGCCATCAGGCGGTTGTGGATCTGCTGCGGATCAGTCTTGGGCAGCACCTTCATGGTGACGCCGGCGATCTTCTCGGTTGCCGGCCCGACCACGCGGTCGTTGACGCTCTTGCGTGTCTCGATCTCACGCTGATCGCGCATGCCGTACCGACGTGCTTTGCGCATCGACACCGCGATTTCCTTCTGCTGGACGGTCAGCCCGGTCAGCAGGAAGTAGGTAGCGGCGAAGAAGGCAACGATTGCGAGTATGAGGATGATCATCTGGGACTACTCCTTGAAGGAGACGATCTTTTTGATGATGAGCCCGCCGATCAGCATCATGAACAGTGCTCCGGCGATCATCATCTGGCCGGCGGTCTCTGTGAACAGGATCGTGATGTACGCCTGGTTGAGGGCAAAGATCGCAAGGCCCATCATGAACGGCATTCCCAGCAGCACGTAGGCCGACATCCGGCCCTGAGCCGTCAGCGCCTTCACCTTGCGGGTGAACTGCTGTCGCTGGCGGACCGTGTCGGCCACCATGTCCAGGATCTCGGCGAGACTGCCGCCGACGGTGCGCTGGATGTTGACGGCCATCACGACGAACCCGAAGTTGGTCGAGTCCATGCGCTGTCGCCATCGCCTCCAGGGCAGCCTCGGAAGGCATCCCCAGCTGGATTTCCGAGGACACGCGGGACAGCTCGGTCGAGGTCGGCTCGACGCCTTCCTTGACGACGCTGTTCAGCGCCGAGTTGAAGGCGTGACCGGCCTTGAGCGAGGCAGCCAGCGTGATCAGGGTCTCCGGCAGCTGAGTCTCGAACAGATTCAGCCGTCGTTTCGCCATGATCTTGACGTACATCCAGGGAATCAGGGCGCCGATCACCAGGGCGATCAGCCCGCCGATGCCGCCGAGCCCGAACAGCAGGCTCGCGATCGCGGCCAGCAGGATTGCGCTGCCCATCTGGATGTAGACGACCTCGGCGGTTCGCAGCGGCAGGTTCGCCTGCTCGAGGCGGAACGAGATCCGCTTCCAGTAGTTGAACGAGCCCGCGATCTTCTCCGTCGCCACGTACAGCTGGTGAAGGATGCTGATCTTGGGGATCTCCTGGCCGGGAGCGACCACCACGACCTGCTTCTTCTGCTCGGTGTGCGGAGCGATCCGCTTGCCGACCATGACCGCAGGCTTGGAGGAGAGCACGATCAGCGCGCCCGCCAGCACGAACAGGGCGACGACGCCGGCGATCGGCGGCACGACCGGCCGCGTTGGCCGGAACCGAGCTTCCGCCCGAGGTGGTGGAGCAGCGTACGTACCGGGAGCCTTGACCGTGTCGGTGGCAGGCGCCGAGCCGTTCACGCTGAAACGCTCGAGGTTGATCGGCTTACCCGGAGGCACCAGGCTGTGATAGGAGAATGCGAAGCTCGCATTCAGCGAGGCCGCGATCGTCTTGTAGGCAGCCTTCAGAGCGGATCGAATCGGTTACCGGGATCATCTGTCCACCCGTGCTGGAGGCAAGGGCCTTCAACGGTGCCAGCGCGGCCTGGTCGGTCGAGGTCGTGACCGCATAGATGGTCGCGTGGGCCGCCTGCGCAGCCGCCTTGGCCTGCGGCCAGGGTGGCGTGATCGTTGGCCGAGTGGCCATCGGTCATGAGCAGGATCACGTGCTTGCCCTCGTTCTGCTTGGCCAGATCGTTCGCGGCCTGGACGACGGAGGCATACAGCGCGGTACCGGGCTTGGCCGCGATCGCGAGCTGATTGATGGCAAGTGACGCGTCGGTGCGGTCGGACGGGAACGGAGCGCTCACATACGCCGTGTCGCCGAATCCGTACACCGCCAACACCGCGTCGGGAGACTGGCTGAAGATGAAGCTGTTGGCTGCAGCCTTGGCGTCAGCCAGCGGCTTTCCACTCATGCTCCGTGAGGTATCCGTGAGCAGCGCGATGGCCGGCACGTTGTCGGTCGTATTCAGGTTGACGCCGGTCGCAGGCTGTCCGTTCTCGGTCACCACCACAGTCGGAGTTCCGGCCGTGGCAGTAGCCGACTTGACGTTGACCGACACCTCGGGGAACTTGCTGGTGTTGATCGACTGGATCGTCGGTGCCGGGCCTGCGGCCGCGGCCGTGCCGGTGACCGCGAGAGCGGCCACCAGCGCGACGCAGATTGCCAAGCGGGTGCGCATCACTGCCCTACCGCCCGCCCGAAGATCCCGGCTGCGGCGGCACTGTGGTCTCCCGCCTCATCCTGGAAGAAGTTCGGCGGGAGGTTGACGCCGTTTGATGCCATCTTGTCCAGGAAGCTCGGCTTGACGCCGGTGCAGCTCAGCGGCCCCAGCAGGCGATGCCCGGAGTCGCGGTTGGCGGCGCCGTCTTCGATCGGCTTGGCCAGGAAGATGTCCTGGAGCGTGACGATGTCGGACTCCATCCGCAGCACCTCGGTGATGTGGGTGATGCGGCGGGTGCCGTCGACCAGGCGTGATACCTGAACGATCAGGTCGAATGCGCTTGAGATCTGCTCGCGGATAGCCCGGAGGGGCAGATCCACGCCGGCGGTCAGTACCAGAGTCTCGGTACGGGCGAGGGCGTCGCGCGGGTTGTTTGCATGGACGGTCGTGAGCGAGCCGTCGTGGCCGGTGTTCATGGCCTGGAGCATGTCCACGGCCTCGGCACCACGGCACTCCCCGACGATGATGCGGTCGGGGCGCATACGCAGAGTGTTACGAACCAGGTCGCGGATGGTGACCTGTCCCTTGCCCTCGATGTTGGCAGGGCGGGACTCGAGCGTGATCACATGCTCCTGCTTGAGCTGGAGCTCGGCCGCGTCCTCGACCGTGATGATGCGCTCGTCCGACGGAATCGCGGCCGAGAGCACGTTCAGGGTCGTGGTTTTACCGGAACCGGTACCACCCGAGATCAGGATGTTCAGCTTGCCTCGCACACACGCCTCCAGGAACTGCCCGGACTTGTGGGTGAGCGTGCCGAACTTGATCAGGTCGGCCATCACGAACGGGTCGCGACGGAACTTTCGGATGGTGAGAGTGGAACCGCGCACCGCCAGAGGCGGGATGATGGCATTCACACGCGAGCCGTCCTGCAGGCGCGCGTCCACATACGGCGACGACTCGTCGATGCGCCGGCCGATGCGGCTGATGATCTTGTCGATGATGCGCAGCAGATGCGCCTCGTCGACGAACTGTGCGTTGGTGCGGGTGATCTTGCCGTGGCGCTCGATGTAGATCGTCTTGTGGTCGTTGACCATGACTTCCGTAATCGAGTCATCGCGCAGGAACGGCTCCAGCGGGCCGTAGCCCAGGATGTCGTCCGTGATCTGGCTGATGATGTCCTGCCGCTCTTGACGCGTGAGCGGCGTCTTCTCGACAGCCAGCAGCTCGGTCACGACCTCCGTGACCTTGGACTCCAGATCCTCGTCGCTGGTCTCGCCGTTGAATACGCGGGGTCCGAGCCGGGGGATGATCTCCCGGTGGACCCGCGTCTTCAGTTCGGCGAAGGGGTCAGCCGCAGCCGATGAGCGCTCGGGCGCGAACTGCTGCTTCGACTCCGAAGCAGTCTCTTCGGTGCCGTCGGTGACGGCAACCTGGATGCGCGATTGAAGCGACATCGACTACCTCCCCAACCTGCGTCGGGACTTCTTCTCCTCGCCGCCGCCCTTCGAGTTCCCGTTCTGGGAACGCACGGGGGGGACGAGCTTGTCGGCCACTTCGCCAAGAGACTTGGCGATCGCAGAGCGCGGATTGGCAAGCGCCAGCGGCACGCCGCGATTGACCGATACCGGCACTTCCCGCTCGGATTCGACCTCGAACGAGATGGGCATGTCGAGCGCTCGCTCGATCTCCCGCGCGTTCAGGCCGACCTTCGATCCCGTGCGGTTGAGCAGCAGGTAGCGACGGTCCTTGGGGTAGTGGAGAAGGTCGAGGGTTTGCAGAGTGAGCTTGATGTTCTTGATCGTGGGAACGTCCATCGTGCCGACCAGAATCAGGTGGTCGGTGCGATCCAGCGTGGACAGCACCGGCCCGTGGAAGAACGGGGGAGTGTCCACGACCACGACGTCGTAGCTTTCCTTGGCCACTGCGAACAGATGTCCAAGTCGCTCCTCGGTGACCAGCTCAGCGTCCTCGGGCCGAAGCGGGGCCGGCAGCACGTGCACACCAGACTGGTGGGCGGTGACATACCCGGCGAGTGCGTCGGTGTCGAGTTCGCGGCGAGCCATGACCAGGTCGTAGATGGTCTTGTCCGGCTCGATGCCCATCATGATGGCGGCATCACCGAACTGCAGGTCGAGGTCGAGCAGCAGCGTCCGTCGATCGTGCCGACGGGCGAACATCGCTGCCAGGTTGCAGGCAAGCACGGTCTTGCCGGATCCGCCCTTGGGCGAGAACAGGCTGATGACCTTGCCTTCCACGCTGGCCGAGGACTTACCGGGGCCTCCCCCGGCACGACCGGCGGCCAACGAGAACGCCTTCTTGATGGTGAACACGATCCCGTCGGTGAGCTGCGGGAGCAGCACCACGTCGAAGATGCCGGCCGACAGCGCTTCACCAAGAATGCTGTTGGCGCTGGCGGACGTGACCAGCACGATCGGGGCGGCGGTGACCGACCTGATCGACTCGATCTCGGCCGTCGGCACGTGATCGGTTGCGCTGGTGCCGTGCAGGATCACCTGAGCGGCTGACTCGGCCAGCTTGGCGCCGGCCTTGGACGGATCTGCTGCGGTTCCCACCAGCTCCACGTCGGGGTGGTCGGCGAGGCCCTCTCGAACCTCGGCGAGCCCGTTGGCAGCGCCGGTGATGAACACCTTGATTGGGGAGACGGTGCTCATTACTTCCCACCAACGCAGGCCGGAACGTCATGGTGAACCTGCTTGGCGGTGAGGCCAGCAGAGATCAGAGTGCACGCGGTGGTCAGAACGATCGGTGAATCCTGGGCACCGGTGGCGGGCCGCAGAGCGAACCACACACCGCCGTTGCTGCAGCGCCAGGAGGAACGGGGCAACCTGGGTCTGCGGCAGCTTGATGATCACACCGACCCCGCGGTACCGTCACTCGAGCCACCACCGTTGGCGGCCTGGCCGTCAGCGGTCAGGGCCGCAGAGGCGGCACCGGAGTCGTAGGTCGAGAGGATCGGCACGTTCAGGAACAGTGCCCGGCTGACAAGGGTGTCACCGAACTTGCTGTCGTTGCCGGTCGGATGAATCGTGCCCGACCAGAGGATGTCAACATGGTCGCCGGCTTTGAGCGTGCCGCCGAGCACCCGGTTGGCATTCAACGAGAACTGGAGAGCTCGATCGACACCGCTGATCTGAGTCACGATCGGGTTCTGCTGCGACTGGGAGAACATCGTCGCGGTTACCTGTGCTCCGGCGGCGATGGTGCCGGTGGAAGCAAGATCCTTGTTGAGCGAGTTGACCGAGTTCAGTGCGCCCGGGACAACGTCCTTGGACACGACGGACCGCGTCTCAAACGCGCCCGCTGTGATCGCGTCGGACACACTGGTGCCCGGAGCGATGTCGGTCTTGGCAACAAGGACAGTGACATTCTCCTGGCCACTGGTGGCCTGCTTCTGGGCGTTGCTGGTGTACATGATCACCAGCACCGCCGCGAGTACCGCCAAAACGACGGCGATCACGATATTGCGGACGCTATAGGTCATGCGGCTGCCTCACTTAGGGGAAGACTCGGGGACGTAACCCATCCACTATCGGCAGTGGCGGGCGGGGACTTTAGAAGGCGATCCGAGGGCTGGAGTTACAAGCCCAGATCGCTGGTTCAGGGGGACTGGTAGGCGAATACAACGGGGAGAACTGAGCGAGTCGGTGAGCCCGCCAAAGGGACGGGCTCACTCGACTCGCATAGTGGTGGACGAACTCAGATTTCCGGACGCCACCACCTGGCCCAGCAGGGACACAGTCCACGGATAGCTGGCCGTGATTGTGAAGTCACTACCCTGCGCGAGCGCATTGCTCGTGCAGGTATCGGTGGCGCTCACGCCGGCACCGGCGCTCGTCCAGTTGAGACCGGGCGCGGCCGACTTGGCCGAGCTGGTGGCCAGAGCGACAACAGCTGCGCAGTTCCCCGTGGTGCGGTTGACGGCGCCCTTACGAGCACCTTCGCGCGCGGCCGCGGTGACCTGAATGTAGTTGTTGAAGATGATGCCGAACTGGAAGATTGCAAACAGCACCAAAAGCAACACCGGCAGAATGACGGCAAACTCCGTCACCGCCTGTCCTCGCTCATCTCGTGCAATCTTGCGGATCATGCTCTTCCTCAGTGTGTGGTTCATAGGGGACATACGGGGGGTTTTGTCTGACGAACCTGGCCGGGATGTGATGATTGAGCCGGCCGATACAAGTACGTGGATATCTAAAGCGCCGAGATAACTCGGGTGAGATCGTTCGCGATCGCTGTGCTCAAGAGTCCAACGGTCAGAACGATCGCGAGTGTGATAACCGTCAACGTGACTGCGTACTCGGCCATCGTCTGGCCTGACTCGCTGCAACCACGGGCGAACAGACGCTGAAACCGCTCCAACAACGTGTCCACCTTCCTCCGTATGTAACTAGCCGCCTGGAACTTCGGGCGATTGGTTGATGGTCTTGCGGACCCCGGGAACCCGAAGGTCTGGGGCCCGCCGAACCACGTTCCGCTCTCCGCCTTGCGGCTAGAGAACGCCGATTACACTGGTCAGCTGGCCCTTAATTGCTGTGCTCAGCAGACCCAAGGTGACGACCACGGCGATCGTGATCACGGCCAGGACTACGGCGTACTCAGCCATCGTCTGGCCGGCCTCGTTCTTCAGCTCACCGAGAAGCTTTGATGCGTACTCGATCATTCTTCACCTCCTCCGAAAAAACCGGAAAACCTGCATTGGAAACACCTGCACTGCACTAAAAGGTGATTCGACCCGACAGGCGCCGGATTTACTTCGATTCCGGAGGATCACCCTTGCGGGCGATATGTCACTGCGGGCCCCGAGCCCAAAGGCGCGGGGCCCGCAGATGACTACAACAAGGCGCAAGAACTAGAGGACGCCGATGACGCTGGTCAGCTTGCCACTAATGGCGGTGCTGAGCAGACCCAGGGTCACCACAACCGCGATCGTAATCACGGCCAGAACGACGGCATACTCGGCCATGGTCTGGCCGGCCTCGTCCTTGAGCTCGGCGAAGAGCCGGGAGAAGTACTCGAGCATTGGGGGATTCACCTCCTCGGGAACTCTGGCGTTCCCGGCATCCGGGTTCGCTTTGACACATGGGGGGCGGCGTAAGTTTGCCGATACAACGGTGACGTTTTGCAAACCGTCCAGTGCTGTATCGCCAGACCTCAGTAAAACTTGAGTGAGCCCCGATCGAAATCCCCCGCAAGGGTGAGTTCGGTAATGTGCGGCCCCATGGCAACGATTATTGACGGCGCCGCTGTGGCGGCAGAAGTGCGGGCCGACGTGGCCGAACGGGTCCGCGCTTTCACCGAACGCACAGGCCACAAACCCGGTCTGGTAACCGTTCTGGTCGGCGAGGACCCGGCTTCGCAGGTGTACGTGCGAAACAAGATTCGCGCCTGCGAAGAGGCCGGAATGGTCTCGTTCCACGAACCGATGCCGGCCACCTCGAGTCAGGCCGATGTGCTTGCAATGGTCGACCGAATGAACGCCGATGACCGTGTCGACGGCATCCTGGTGCAGGCACCGCTCCCCGCCGGGCTCGACTTCAAGCAGGTGCTCGATCGGCTCGATCCCGGCCAAGGACGTGGACGGGTTTCATCCGGTCAACGTGGGTCTGCTGGTCTCGGGACAGCCCGGGCTGCGCGCCTGCACCCCGGCCGGTGTGCTGGAGCTGCTCGAAACGCACCGGAGTGCCCCTCGAGGGCGCCGATGCGGTGGTGGTGGGACGCTCGGACATCGTCGGAAAGCCGGTCGCGCTGCTGCTCCTGCACGAGAGCGCGACTGTCACCATCTGCCACTCGCGCACGCGCGACCTGCCTGCGGTGATCCGCCGGGCCGACATCGTGGTTGCGGCCGTGGGCCGACCCGAGATGATCACCGGCGACATGATCAAGCCGGGGGCGACGGTCATCGACGTGGGCATCAACCGCACCGACGCCGGACTCGTCGGCGACGTCGAATTTGCCTCTGCAAGCGAGGTTGCGGGCGCGATCACGCCGGTTCCCGGCGGTGTCGGGCCGATGACGATCGCGATGTTGATGGCCAACACCCTGACCGCCGCAGAGGCACGCCGACCGCGTTAGAGCAGTGCTCAGGCGCGACGGATTGCGTACGTCTTGACGGTGCTCTAATGTTGCGCAATCCGGCGCCTGCCGGGAGGCTTGAGGGAGGGAACGACGTTGGCAGAAGGCACCGTCAAGTGGTTTAGCAATGAGAAGGGCTACGGCTTCATCCAGCAGGACGGGGGTGATGACGTGTTCGTGCACTTTTCGGAGATCGCGGGCGAGGGGTACAAGACCCTGGCGGAAGGCCAGCGGGTCGAGTTCGAGGTCACCGAAGGCGACAAGGGAAAACAGGCCAACGGCGTACACCGTGGTGCCCTGACCAAGAAGACTCGCTCCTGCTCCAACTGATCCGCTCCTGATCCCGCTCCGCGGCCGCTCGACTATTCTGGCGCCGTGTCAATCTCCCGTGAAGACGTTCTGCACGTCGCCGCGCTTGGCGCGCCTGTCGCTGACCGAGGACGAGGTCGATCGCGCCACCGAGCAGCTTTCGAGCATCCTCGAGCACGTCGCGGCGCTGTCGGGTCTGGAGCTCGAGGGAGTCGAGCCGACCGCGCACGCGCTCGATCTCGACAAACGTCACCCGACCCGACCGGGTGCGGCCGTCATGGCCGCTGGACGAGGTGCTGAGCAACGCGCCCGAAGCAGAGCAGGGCGCATTTCGGGTGCCTCCGGCATGACCGCGGCAATCGACACCCTGGGTCTGACCGTCGAGCGCAGTGTCGCGCTGCTCGATTCGGGCGAGATCTCATGCCACGAGCTGGTGTCCGCCTACCTCGATGCGATCGAGCAGCGAAACGGCGAGCTGAATGCCTACGTGCGCACGCGCGCCGATGCGGCGATCGAGGCGGCATCCAGATTCGATCGCGACGGCCGCTCGGGGTTGCAGGGAGTCCCGATCGCCTACAAGGACATCCTCTGCACGCGGGGGGAGGAGACGACCGCGGGATCGCGGATCCTGGCCGGGCACCGCCCGCTGTACGACGCCGGGGCGGTGCAGCGGGGCAACGACGCCGGGCTGATCTCCCTGGGCAAGACCAACATGGACGAGTTCGCGATGGGCTCGTCGACCGAGCATTCCGCCTTCGGGCCCACCCACAACCCGTGGGACGTGACCACCGTGCCGGGAGGATCCAGCGGCGGATCGGCGGCAGCGGTCGCTGCGGGGCTGGCGCCAATCGCATTGGGTACCGACACCGGCGGCTCGATCCGCCAGCCGGCCGCGCTGTGCGGCGTGGTTGGCCTCAAGCCGACCTACGGGGCGGTGTCTCGGCACGGCCTGATTGCGTTCGGCTCCTCGCTCGATCAGATCGGTCCGTTTGCGCTGACGGTGCGTGACGCGGCCTTGCTTTTGGGTGTGATCGCCGGCCACGACCCCTGCGATTCGACCTCGGTGCCGCTGCCCGAGCCGATCGTGGTGCCCGACGCGGAGGATCTCCGAGGCGTGGTGATCGGCGTCCCCACCGATCAGCTCGAGCGGGGGGTGGAACCGGGGGTGCGCGCCTCGTTCGATGCTGCCATCGCCAAGGCCGAAGGTCTCGGCGCCACTGTCCGTGAGATCGCCCTGCCGCACGCGGTGCACGCGCTGCCGGCCTACTACCTGATCGCCCCGGCAGAGGCCTCGGCCAATCTCGCGCGGTTCGACGGTGTGCGCTTTGGGCTGCGGCTGGAGGAGCCCGGCGACTCGATCATCGACATGTACGGCCGCACCCGCTCCCACGGGTTCGGGTCGGAGGTCAAGCGCCGGATCATGCTGGGCACCTATGTGCTCTCGGCCGGGTACTACGACGCCTACTACGGCACCGCACAGCGGGTGCGCACGCTGGTGCGGCGCGATTACCAGGAGGCATTTGCCCAGGTCGATCTGATCGCCACCCCGGCGTCGCCGACGGTGGCGTTTGGGATCGGTGAGCGGATCGATGATCCGTGGGCGATGTATGCCTGCGACATCCTGACCGTGCCGGTCAACCTGGCGGGGCTACCGGGAATCTCGATCCCGTCGGGGTTGAGCGAGGGACTCCCGGTGGGCCTGCAGCTGGTCGGGAACGCCTTCTCCGAGAACCGCATCCTGTCGGCCGCGCACGCGCTGGAGCAGGCCATCGACTTTGATCCGGTGCCGCCGGCGCTGCGGGCGGCGAGCGCATGAGCAGCGCCGAGTGGGAGCCGGTGATCGGCCTGGAGATCCACGTCCAGCTGAACACCGAAACCAAGATGTTCTGCGCCTGTGAGAACCGTTTCGGCGCCGAGCCCAACACGCTCACCTGCCCGCTCTGCCTGGGCCACCCCGGCGTGCTGCCGGTGATCAACCAGGCGGCGGTCGACAAGGCCATCCAGATCGGCCTGGCGCTGGACTGCGAGATCGCCCCCAGCTCACAGTTTCACCGCAAGAACTACTTCTATCCCGACAGCCCCAAGGCCTATCAGATCACCCAGTACGACCAGCCGATCTGCGGCCGCGGAGAGCTGGTGGTGGACGGCGGGCGGATCGGGATCACCCGCGCCCACCTCGAGGAGGACGCTGCCAAACTGGTGCACGCCGGCGGATCGGGAGGGCGGATCGCGGGAGCCGACTTCTCCCTGGTCGACTTCAACCGCTGCGGCACTCCGCTGGTGGAGATCGTGACAGAGCCGGATATTCGCTCGCCCGAGCAGGCGGTCGCATTCCTGGCGCTTTTGAAGAACACGCTGCAGACGATCGGCGTCAGCGATTGTGACATGGAGAAGGGGTCGCTGCGCTGCGACGCCAACGTGTCGGTGAGGCGCGTCGGCGAGCAGGAATTCGGCACCAAGACCGAACTCAAGAATATGAACTCCTTCAAGTTCCTGGGTGAGGGGATGGCGGCCGAGATCGACCGTCAGATCGAGCTGCTCACCGCCGGAGGGGAGGTGCGCCAGCAGACACTTCACTACGACCCTTCCGATCGTTCGCTGCACGCCCGTCGCTCCAAGGAGGAGGCCGACGACTACCGCTACTTCCCCGAGCCCGACCTGGTGCCACTGGAACTGGGCACGGTCCAGATCGAGGCTGTGCGCGAGCAGATGCCCGAACTGCCGGCGGCTCGCCAGGCTCGGTTCCAGGAGCAGTTCGGCCTGTCACACCAAGACGCGGTTGACCTCAACGCCTCGCCTCAGATCGCTGACTACTTCGAGGCCGTGGTCGCCGCCGGCGCCGACCCCAAGGCCGCGTCCGACTTCGTCCGAAACCAGCCGGCGGTCGTCACTGACCTGGCGCCCGAGCGGATCGCCGCCCTGCTCGAGTTGGTCGCCCAGAAGACGATTACCGCCACCATCGCCAAGCAGGTGCTGGCGCTGATGCAGGCCGATCCCGCCGCCGATCCGGCCGCGCTGGTTGAATCGCACGGGCTGGCGTCGATCGGCGGTGGCGACGAGCTGGCGTCGCTGGTGGACGAGGTGATGGCCGCTCACCCGGAGTTCGTGGAGCAGTTCCGGTCGGGCAAGGAGGGCGTCATCAACGCCTTGGTTGGCCAGGTGATGAAGCGCACCCAGGGTCGCGCCGACGCCAAGCAGGTGCAGGAGCTCCTGCGCGAGCGCCTGTGAGACGTCTGATCGCAACCGTCGCGGTGATTGCCGCAGGGGCATGCGCGGCCACCGTGACCGCTCCCGGCACCGCCCAGGCGGCGCCGTCGGTCACCGCCTATTCCGGTCTGGGGACGTGGATCGACATGTATCCGCCAAAGTGGCCGTGGACCGATCCCAACCGCACGGTGGCCTCCGCCGTGGCGCATGGCGTCAAGACGCTGTACGTGGAGACCAGCAACTACCGCACCCGGCCGGCAATCCGCTACCCGATGATGCTTGGCCGGTTGATCGATCTCGCCCACGCGCGGGGCATCAAGGTGGTGGGGTGGTACCTGCCGTCGCTCCTGCACGCGGGATCCGATATGCGCCGGATCAGGGCTGCGGTCGACTTCCGCTCACCCAAGGGTGGCGCGCTCGACTCGGTCGCGGTCGATATCGAGGCCACCGTGGTCGCCGACCCGGTGGTGCGTACCGAGCATCTGCTCACCCTGGGGCGGTTCCTGCGGGCCGCAGTCGGACCGTCGTATCCGCTGGGGGCGATCATCGCCTCTCCGCGGGGCATGCAGCTTCACCCCAAGTACTGGCCGGGATTCCCCTACGCGTCCTTGGGGGAGAGCTTCGACGTGGTGCTGCCGATGGACTACGCCACCTACCACGTCAGCACCGTGCCGGGGGTGGTCACCTACGAGCGCACGTCGCTGCGGATCCTGAAGAACCGCCTGCCCGACCCCGATCTGCCCATCCACGCCATCGGTGGCTTGGGGCCTGCCTCGGGCAAATGGATGACGTTTGCCTTCGTCAAGACCGCTCTGCAGGAGGGCGTGATCGGCGCCAGCCTGTACGACTTCCCGACCACCAATGCCGGCGCCTGGTGGGCGCTCGAGCACGTGCACTGATCTACCGGCGGGGAGGCCGGCCAAGCGCACATACGATGCGCCCATGCCGTCGCGGCAGTACCTGATCACCCCCGGCCCCACACCCATCCCGCCCGAGGTCACGGCGGCGATGTCGGCCCCCATGATGCACCATCGCAGCCCCGACTTCCGGGAGCTGTTCGAGTGCACGCTGGCGGGGCTCAGACGGGTGTACCAGACCGACGGCGATGTGCTGGTGCTGGCGGGATCCGGCACCGCGGGTATGGAGTCGGCGGTGCTCAACCTGTCCGCTCCCGGCGATCGCGTGGTGGTCGCGTCTGCCGGGAACTTCGGCGAGCGCTGGGCCAAGATCTGCGAGCGCCACGATGTGATGTGCGAGCACATCGCCCTGGAGTGGGGCGAGCGGCTGGATCCGGCGGCGATCGGCGTGGCGGCGGCCGGGGCATCGGCGGTCTACGTGACCCAGTCCGAGACCTCCACTGGGGTGATCCACGACGTGCGGGCGATCGCCGAAGCGGTGCGCCCCACGGGTGCCGCCCTGGTGGTGGACGCGGTTTCGAGCTTGGGCGGTGTCGATCTGCGCACCGATGAGTGGGGGATCGACGTGGTCGTGTCGGGGTCGCAGAAGGCGTTGATGACGCCCCCGGGCCTGGCATTCGTGTCGGTGTCCGAGCGGGCGTGGCAGCTGGCCCGGCGCGCTCCCACCAAGAGCTTCTATCTCGACTGGCAGACGGCTGCCGACGCCCAGGCCAAGGGCACGACCGCCTTCACCCCGCCGGTGTCATTGTTGTTCGGCTTGCGGGCGGCGCTTGAGATGATCGAGCAGCGAGGGCTGGAACCGACCTTCGCCCACAACCGGCGTCTGGCGCAGGCCACCCGCGCCGGGGTGAAGGCGCTGGGCCTGCCGCTGTTCTCACCCGACGACGCCACCAGCGCCATGGTCACGGCATTCTTGATGCCTCCCGGCCTGGACGGCCAGGTCGTCTACTCCACCCTGCGCGAC
Source organism: uncultured Actinomycetes bacterium (assembly GCA_963729195.1). GTDB lineage: Bacteria > Actinomycetota > Thermoleophilia > Gaiellales > JAICJC01 > CAVPTL01. The sequence continues at coordinate 294,994 of CAVSNF010000024.1, read as the reverse complement.
CGGCACGGGATCGTTCTGGCCGGCGGTCAGGGCCGGCTGCGCGGCAAGATCATGCGGATCGGCCACATGGGCTACATGAACGAGTTCGACATCATCACGGCGCTGGCCGGGCTCGAGCTGACGCTGCGCGAGCTGGGATTCTCGCCGCCCGCGCCCGGCGCGGGCACAACGGCCGCCTTGGAGGTCTTCGCCGGTGGCTGAGTCGCCGTACCGGGTGCTGGTGAAGGAGCCGATCGCCGAGGCTGGAGTGGAGCTCTTGAGGCAGCACTTCGACGTGGACATGGGGATCGAGTGGGGCGCCGATGAGCTGTTCCAGCGGATCGGCGACTACGACGCGGTGATCGTGCGCAGCGCCACCCAGGTGACTGCGGAGCTGATCGAGCAGGGACGCCGGCTGAAGGTGATTGGCAGGGCCGGCACCGGGGTGGACAACGTGGACGTCGATGCCGCCACTCGTCGCGGCATCATCGTTGCCAACGCGCCCGGCGCGAACATGGTGTCGGCGGCCGAGCACGCGCTCGGTCTGCTGCTGGCGGTGGCCCGAAACATCCCCCAGGCCCACGCCGCGCTGACCGCGGGACGGTGGGAGCGCTCGCGGTTCGGCGGAGTCGAGCTGGCCGACAAGACGCTCGGCATCGTCGGCTTTGGGCGAATCGGCCAGCTGGTCTCGTCTCGTGCCCGCGGTCTGGGGATGAAGGTGATCGTGCACGACCCGTTCGTGACCGCGGAACGGTGCAGGGAGCTGCAGGTACTGCCTGTGAGCCTCGAAGAGCTGTGGCAGCAGGCGGACTTCATCACGCTGCACGCCCCGCTCACGCCCGAGACCCGCCACGTGATCAACGACGGATCGATTGCCTTGATGCGGCCCGGAGTGCGCGTGGTCAACGCCGCTCGCGGCGAGCTGGTCGACATCGACGCGCTGGTGCGCGGCCTCGAGTCGGGCAAGGTCGCCGGCGCGGGCCTGGACGTCTTTCCGACCGAGCCGTATACCGACGGTGCGGTGCTGAAGCTGCCAAACGTGGTGGTCACTCCGCACCTTGGGGCCTCCACGCGGGAGGCTCAGGATCGCGCCGGCGTGGTGGTGGCCGAGCAGGTGGTGGCGGCGCTCACCGGGCAGTTCGTCTCCAACGCGGTCAACATCCCGCAGGTCGGGGCCGAGGACATGGAGGTACTGGGGCCGTACCTGCCGCTGGCCCGTCACCTGGGCCGGATCGCGGTGGGGCTGTGCGACCTCGGCACCACCGGGCTGGAGGTGGTGTATTCGGGCGGGCTCTCGGAGTACGACACCCGGCTGCTCACGGCAGGGGTGGTGGAGGGTGCATTGTCGGCCCGTTCCGACGAACCGGTGAATCTCGTCAACGCCGGAGCCCTGGCGGCCAGCCGGGGAATCGCCGTGCACGAATCACGCAGCGGCGAGGCCGGCGACTACACCAACCTGGTAACGGTGCGCTGCCGCGACGACCTGACCGTGGCGGGCACCACCATCGGCCGCGAGAATCGACCATGGCTGGTGCGCGTGTACGGCCAGCAGGTCGAGATCGAGCTGGCGCCGCACATGCTGGTGATGGTCAACGACGACCGTCCCGGAATGATCGGCAAGGTCGGCATGATGGTGGGCTCCGAGGGCATCAACATCGCCAACATGAACGTCTCGCGCACGGTCGCCGGAGAGCGGGCGGTGATGGTGATCGCACTCGACTCACCCCCGCCGGCCCAAGCCCTCGACCACCTCCGCGAACTCGACGGCATCCACTCCGTCCGCTCGGTGGAAGTATGAATTGGTGCCAGGCACCAATTATTCACCCAGAGCGCCGGTGGTGAATAACGGTGCCAGGCACCGTTATTCACGAGTTGCGCGGACGGTCATGGTGACCATCGGCAGCGGGAACGTGTCGCGGCCGCGCAGGTCGGGGTGGGTGCGGCACATCTCGGCCAGCTCGGCCAGCCGCTGCTCACGATCGGCCGGCTCCAGGATCGCGATGCTCGAGGTCGACCGCGCCCATTCCATCAATCGCTCGGGCGTGTACGGCTCGAGATTGGGAAAGCGCCGCTCCCGATAGTCATTGAACTCGGGATGCTGCGACAGCGGACGTCCATCCGACCAATCCCACGCCGAGGCGACCTCCACCGGCAAACTCAGGATCCGCGAGAACTCCGCCACCCACGGCTCGGAGTCATCCCTCGTGTTCCAGATCAGACCCAGCATCCCGCCGGCTGCGAGCACCCGCGCAATCTCGTTCAGCGCCGGCACGGGGTCGAACCAATGAAACGCCTGGGCGACGAACACCGCATCGGCCGAGGCGTCTGCCACCGGCATCGACTCGGCGCTGCCCGCCAGCGTCGTGACCTCAGGCAGATCATGCGCCAGCCGCTCACGCATCTCGTCCAGCGGCTCGATCGCAGTCACCGTGCGCCCCGGTGCGACCAGCGCGCGCGTGAGCTTGCCGGTGCCCGCGCGCCAGATCGACCACGCGCCCGCCGGGAGCGGACTCCAGCACCCAGTCGATTGCCTCCATGGGATAGCCCGGACGGCCGCGCGCGTACTCGTCGGCAACCTGGCCGAAGGAGGTCGCCCGTCGCTTGAGTACGTCATCCACGCGAGGCAAACTACCGGATGTTTCCGCGCTCTCCGGTAGGATTTTTCCACCAGCCCAGGCAAGGAAGGGAAGAGGCATGCAGAAAACGGACAAGATCTGGCGCAACGGAAGCTTTGTACCGTGGGATGACGCCCAGGTTCACGTCCTCACGCATGCGCTGCATTACGGCACCGGGGTGTTCGAGGGCATCCGCGCGTACGAGACGCCCAAGGGCGCCGCGGTGTTCCGGCTGACCGATCACCTCGAGCGGCTGCGGCGCTCGGCCGCGCTGTATGAGATGGACCTGGGGTACACGGTCAGCGAGCTGGCTGCCGTCATCCACGAGACCGTCGCAATCAACGAGGTTCCCTCCTGCTACGTGCGGCCGATCGCGTTTCGCGGGTACGGCGAGATGGGTCTCGACCCCCGCAAGAACCCCGTTGACATCGTGGTGGCGGTGTGGCCGTGGGGCGCCTACCTCGGCGAGGAGGCACTCGAGCACGGGGTGCGCTGCAAGGTCTCGAGCATCCGCCGGATCGGGCCGAACACGCTGCCGCCCGCGGCGAAGGCGTCCGGCCAGTACATCAACTCGGTCTTGGCGAAGCTGGAAGCCAGTCGCTGCGGATACGACGAGGCCATCCTCCTGAACGAGCACGGCTCAATCGCCGACGGCTCGGGTGAGAACGTGTTCGTGGTGCGCGACGGGGTGCTGCACACTCCTCCGACCACCGATTCGTGCCTGCCGGGCATCACCCGGTCGAGTCTGATCCGGATCGCGACCGCGCTTGGCTACGAGGTGCGCGAGGTGCCGCTGGTGCGCACCGACCTGTACTTCGCCGACGAGGTGTTCCTGTGTGGGACGGCGGCCGAGGTCACTCCGGTGGCGTCGGTGGACGATCATCCCACCGGCGGCCGTGGCCCTGTCGACCAAGGAACTGCAGGACGTGTTCTTCGCCACCGTGGCGGGCACGGACGCCCGATTCGGGGACATGCTCGAGTATCCCGCCACCGCGCCGGTCGCCGGATGAGTCGCTGCTCGTGGTGACCACTCGAACTGTCCCGCTGGCACTGCCGCACGTCGATGAGCGTGAGGCCGAGCTGGTGATGGATGTGCTGCGCTCGGGCAGCCTCGCTCAGGGTCCGATGGTGCCGGCATTCGAGCGAGGCTTCGCAGAACGGGTGGGGGTCGCCCACGCGATCGCCTGCTCCAGCGGCACAACCGGCCTGCACGCGGCGCTTCATCGCACCGGCGTGGGACCGGGCGACGAGGTGATCACGTCCAGCTTCTCGTTCATCGCCTCGGCCAACGTGATCGCCATCGAGCGTGCGACCCCGGTGTTCGCCGATATCGACGAGCGATCGCTCAACATCGATCCGGCCGCGATCGAAGCCGCCATCACACCTCGCACCAAGGCGATCCTGCCGGTGCATATCTTCGGCTACCCCTGCGAGATCGAGGCGATCAACGAGATCGCAGCCAAGCATGGACTGGCGGTGGTCGAGGACGCCTGCGAGGCGGTCGGCTCGCTGATCGATGGGCGGCCGGTGGGGACACACGGCAATCCGGCAGTGTTTGGGTTCTACCCCAACAAGCAGCTCACCACCGGCGAGGGCGGGCTGATCATCACTGATGACGACGACGCGGCAATCGAGTTGCGCAGCCTGGTCAATCAGGGTCGCTCAGAGCACGGCGACTGGCTCACGCACACCCGCATCGGGTTCAACTACCGGATGGACGACATGTCCGGGGCGGTGGGGGTCGCTCAGTTGGAGAAGCTCGACCAGATGCAGGCGACACGCGCTGCGATCGCGGATCGCTACCGCCAGTTGCTGGCAGAGGTGGAAGGGGTTGAGCTGCCGTGGGAGGGGCCTCACACGCGCAGCTGGTTCGTGTACTACATCCGGCTGGCGGGGGGCATCGACCGCACAGCGGTGATCGAGCGGATGGCCGCCCGCGGCATCGCCACTCGGCCGTACCTGCCGGCGATCCACCTCCAGCCGCCGTATCGGGAGCGGTACGGCTACGGGCCGGGGCTGCTGCCGGTGACCGAGCGGGTGAGCACCTCCACGCTGGCGCTGCCCTTCTTCGTCGACATCGCCGACGACGATCTGGTGTATGTCGCCGACAGCCTGCGCGAGGTGCTGGCGGAGGCGTGAGCGATCCTCCGGCAATGATCTTTCTCGGCTACGGCAAGTACGTCCGGGCCGACCGGATCTACGCCCTGGAGCCGATCGCAGCCGACGAGCGGGGTGACGGCCGGCGCACGCGCGTGTGGGTGGAGGGCATTCCCGAGCCGCTGATCGCCTCTCGCACCGAGCGCACGATCCTGACCGAGATGAGCAGCGCCACCGCGCTGGCCGCGGGTGTCGGACGCCGCCGCCGTTCACAGCTCTCACTGCTCGACTGATGCTCGCGCTGGAAGGCGATTCGGTGGCGGCCGCCCGCGCCCTGGTCGGCTGGGAGTTCTTGGTCGACGGGGTCGGCGGGGTGATCGTGGAGGTCGAGGCATACCGCCCCGACGACCCCGCATCCCACGCATTCCGCGGAGAGACCGCCCGCAACGCCGCGATGTTCGGTCCCGCCGGCCGCCTGTACGTCTACCGCTCGTATGGCATCCACTGGTGCATCAACATCGTGTGTGGGCCCGAAGGGTTTGGCTCGGCGGTGCTGCTGCGAGCGCTGGAGCCGACCAGCGGGATCCCGCAGATGATCCAGCGACGTGGCATCGAGGATCTCGACCGGCTGTGTCGAGGCCCGGGGAACGTCGGCCGGGCGCTGGGCGCAGGGCCGCAGCTGAACGGCGCTGTGGCCGACCTGCGCCCGCCCGCGCGCCGGCGCCGGGTTGCCACCGGTACCCGCATCGGCCTCTCGGTCGCGACCGAGCGGCGGTGGCGGTTTGGCGATCGCAGCTCACGGTCGCTCAGCCGCCCGCTGCGGTAGCTGGATGGGGCAGCGCAGTGCCCCGGTATCATCGCCGGTCATGGCCGCAATCGACCAGCTGGTGCGGGGAGCCGTCAAGGTACTGCCCGCGGGTGGGCTCGAGCAGAAGCTCGCGCTGGGCCGCCCGCTGCGGGTCAAGCTGGGGATCGATCCAACCGCTCGCGATATCCACATCGGAAACGCGATTCCGCTCCAGCGGATGCGGGCATTCCAGGAGCAGGGCCACGTGGGCGTGATGATCATCGGTGACTACACCGCTCGGGTGGGCGACCCGTCGGGGCGCTCCAGCGAGCGTCCGATGCTGAGCGACGAGCAGATCGACAGCAACGCCAAGGCGTTCTTCGAGCAGGCCTCGCGGATTCTCGACCCCAGCCGCACCGAGCTGCGCTTCAACTCGGAGTGGCTCGCAAAGCTGGATTTCGCCGAGCTGCTGCGCCTGACGCGCACGATGACGGTGTCGCGGATGCTGGAGCGAAACGACTTCGAGCAACGGTTCAAGGCCCATCAGCCGATCTCGATCTCCGAGTTTCTGTATCCGCTGATGCAGGGCTATGACTCGGTTGCGATCCGGGCCGACGTCGAGCTCGGCGGCACCGACCAGGAGTACAACCTGCTGGCCGCGCGCGACATCCAGATCGCCTATGGGGTCGAGCCCCAGGTGGTGCTGACCACGCCGCTGATCAACGGGCCCAACGGCACCCAGAAGATGTCGGCCTCACTCAACAACTACATCGGCATCGCCGAGCCGCCCGTCCGAGATGTACGGCAAGGCGATGAGCGCCGTGGACGAGCTGATGCCCCAGTACTACGAGCTGTGCCTGGAGAGCGACGACCCTCCGCCGGCCGACCCGTACCTGGCCAAGCGTGAGTTTGCCCGGCGGCTGGTGGAGCGCTGGCACGGCCCCGAGGCGGCTGAGACGGCGGAGCAAGGATTCGACCGCCAGTTCAAGCAGGGCAGGGCCGCCGAGGACGCTCCGGTGTGCCCCTTTCCCGACTCGGATCCGGTGCACATGCCCGCGTATCTGGCCGACAACGGCCTGGCGGCCTCGCGCGGCGAGGCCCGCAGATTGATCGCTCAGGGCGGCGTTCGCATCGACGGGGAGCCGCTGAGAGCCGAGGAGCTCGATGTGGAACGCTCCCGGCTGGCCGGCGCGGAACTCCGCATTGGACGCCGGTTTGTGCTCGTTTCCAGCGATTAAGCCAACACCGCTGAGCTACAGCGCGGTTGTCGTTTGACGGATGCCCTAGGGCGGGGCATACTTCTGTTCGCCGCCGCTGCCACGCGCAGCGGCGTTTCTCTGGGACAGCAAGTTGCCGGATGCCATGGAGCTTGCTAGTGTTAGAGGTCGCCCTCAGGGGCGGTGGTCTTTGAAAACTCAACAGTTTGGAGACTCCTTTCGGCGCAACCGTGCCGGAGGAGAGTCAAACGTCGGGTTCGGTCGTCGTCTCTTCGGAGATCGGCGATAGCCGTCCTTTTTTGGGCGGCACCTTGCCGGCGCACTACGTGGTTTACCACGGTGGGCGTCGGCGCTTTGAGAGCACAAGCTCTCTTCATACAGTCAGAAACCGGCCGATGAACTCGGGCGTCCCTTCGGGAGCGACTGGGGGAGGCCGTTTCGCAAGCTGTTCTCGGAGAGTTTGATCCTGGCTCAGGACGAACGCTGGCGGCGTGCCTAACACATGCAAGTCGAGCGGAAAGGCCCCTTCGGGGGTACTCGAGCGGCGAACGGGTGAGTAACACGTGGGTAATCTGCCCATGACACAGGAATAACCAGTGGAAACGCTGGCTAATGCCTGATGACGTGCAGCCTCTTCGGAGATCTGTACCAAAGGTAGCTTCGGCCTCCGGTCATGGATGAGCCCGCGGCCCATTAGCTTGTTGGCGGGGTAACGGCCCACCAAGGCGACGATGGGTAGCTGGTCTGAGAGGACGATCAGCCACACTGGGACTGAGACACGGCCCAGACTCCTACGGGAGGCAGCAGTGGGGAATCTTGCGCAATGGGCGAAAGCCTGACGCAGCAACGCCGCGTGCGGGAAGAAGGCCTTCGGGTTGTAAACCGCTTTCAGCAGGGAAGAGGGCGAGCAGGTTAATAGCCTGTCAGCTGACGGTACCTGCAGAAGAAGGCCCGGCTAACTACGTGCCAGCAGCCGCGGTAATACGTAGGGGCCGAGCGTTGTCCGGAATCATTGGGCGTAAAGAGCGTGTAGGCGGCCACTTAAGTCCTGCGTGAAATCTCGGGGCTCAACCCCGAGCGGTCGTGGGAAACTGGGTGGCTAGAGTGCGGGAGAGGAGAGTGGAATTCCTGGTGTAGCGGTGGAATGCGCAGATATCAGGAAGAACACCCGTGGCGAAGGCGGCTCTCTGGAACGCAACTGACGCTGAGACGCGAAAGCGTGGGGAGCAAACAGGATTAGATACCCTGGTAGTCCACGCTGTAAACGATGGATGCTAGGTGTGGGCGGTGTCGACTCCGTCCGTGCCGAAGCTAACGCATTAAGCATCCCGCCTGGGGAGTACGGCCGCAAGGCTAAAACTCAAAGGAATTGACGGGGACCCGCACAAGCAGCGGAGCATGCTGTTTAATTCGATGAAACGCGAAGAACCTTACCTGGGCTTGACATGTATTCGTAATCCTGGGAAACCAGGCCCCTCGCAAGAGCGGATACACAGGTGGTGCATGGCTGTCGTCAGCTCGTGTCGTGAGATGTTGGGTTAAGTCCCGCAACGAGCGCAACCCCTGATCTGTGTTGCCAGCGGTTCGGCCGGGAACTCACAGAAGACTGCCGGTGACAAACCGGAGGAAGGTGGGGATGAGGTCAAGTCATCATGCCCCTTATGTCCAGGGCTACAAGCGTGCTACAATGGCCGGTACAAAGGGCTGCAAAACCGTGAGGTGGAGCGAATCCCAAAAAGCCGGTCCCAGTTCGGATTGAAGGCTGAAACTCGCCTTCATGAAGTCGGAGTTGCTAGTAATCGCGGATCAGCAACGCCGCGGTGAATACGTTCCCGGGTCTTGTACACACCGCCCGTCACACCACGAAAGCCGGAAACGCCCGAAGTCCGTGCGCCAACCCGCAAGGGAGGCAGCGGCCGAAGGTGGAGTCGGTGATTGGGGTGAAGTCGTAACAAGGTAGCCGTAGCGGAAGCTGCGGCTGGATCACCTCCTTTCTAGGGAATACAGCCGGCGCTTGCGTCGAGCTGTGGGCGCCGCTCACTGTGATGGCATTCCGCCGTCCAGATGACCGGCTCGCCTGGAATAACGTCGACACTGACGTTCTCACGCCTCGAGCGTGAGTCCAAACTGTTGAGTTTTGAGAGACCATCGCTTGCACGGCTCGCGCCGTGCTTCGATAGTTCCTCTCGTGCGGGCGTTGTCCGCGTGCACCTTGAAAACTCCAGAGCGGTTTGTGGTGTTCTCTACTTGAAGAAATCAAGTGAACAAGGGCACACGGTGGATGCCTTGGCATCTGGAGCCGATGAAGGACGTGGACGGCTGCGATAAGCCTCGGGGAGTTGCTGATCAAGCGTTGATCCGAGGATTTCCGAATGGGGAAACCCACCCGTGGTAATGCGCGGGTACCACCGCCTGAACACATAGGGCGGTTGGAGGTAAGCCGGCGAACTGAAACATCTTAGTAGCCGGAGGAAGAGAAAGAAAAATCGATTCCCTGAGTAGTGGCGAGCGAAACGGGATCAGCCTAAACCAAGTTGGCGTGACAGCCTGAGGGCGTTTCCAACTCGGTGTTGTAGGACCTATCTTGATCGTGCCTCAGTGCGGTCGGAGAGTTACAAAGTAGCGTGCTAGTCGAAGACGGTGGAAACCGTCGCCATAGAGGGTAAAGGCCCCGTAGACGAAAGCGCGTTGCCTCTCTGGATAGGTTCCTGAGTACGACCAGGCACGGGAAACCTGGCCGGAATCTGCGGGGACCACCCCGTAAGGCTAAATACTTCCAGATGACCGATAGTGAACTAGTACCGTGAGGGAAAGGTGAAAAGCACCCCGGAAGGGGAGTGAAATAGTACCTGAAACCGAGTGCCTACAAGCGGTCGGAGCGGCCTTGTGCCGTGACGGCGTACTTTTTGCATAACGGGCCAGCGAGTTACTCGTCTGTGGCGAGGTTAAGGAAACGGAGCCGTAGCGAAAGCGAGTCCGAATAGGGCGATTTAGTCGCAGGCGGTAGACCCGAAACTGAGTGATCTATCCATGGCCAGGTTGAAGCGGGGGTAAGACCCCGTGGAGGACCGAACCCACGTCGGTTGAAAACGGCGGGGATGAGCTGTGGATCGGAGTGAAAGGCTAATCAAACTCAGAAATATCTGGTTCTCCCCGAAATATATTTAGGTATAGCCTCGAGCGTTCAATATTGGCTGTAGAGCACTGCTTGGTCTAGGGGCCCTACCAGGTTACCGAAATCATGCAAACTCCGAATACCAATATTCCAGAGCTCGGGAGTCAGACTGCGGGGGATAAGCTTCGTAGTCGAGAGGGAAACAGCCCTGACCGCCAGCTAAGGTCCCTAAATCATGACTAAGTGGTAAACGATGTGCGGATGCACAGACAACCAGGAGGTTGGCTTAGAAGCAGCCACCCTTGAAAGAGTGCGTAATAGCTCACTGGTCAAGTGTTCGTGCGCGGATAATGTAGCGGGGCTCAAGTCATGTACCGAAGCTGCGGATTCCGGCCTAGCCGGAGTGGTAGGGGAGCGTCCTCATGCCGACTGAAGCGGCGGGGTAACCCAGCCGTGGAGGCATGAGGAGTGAGAATGCTGGCATGAGTAACGAAAGAGGGGTGATGAAACCCCTCCGCCGAAAGCCCAAGGGTTCCTGAGTAAAGCTAATCTTCTCAGGGTTAGTCGGGACCTAAGCCGAGGCCGAAAGGCGTAGGCGATGGACAACGGGTTGATATTCCCGTACCACGTCGGGAGCGTTTGACCGATGGGAGGACGGGGTAGGACAAGGGATCCCAGCCGTTGGTTGTGCTGGGGCAACTGCGTAGGCCGGCCAGGCGAAAACTGGCCATTAAGGCTGAGACAGGATGCCGTGACGTAACGTCGGAAGTCTCTGTAACCATGCCCCCGAGAAAAGCCCCTAGGAAGTTCCCACGTGCCCGTACCAAAACCGACACAGGTGGGCGGGTAGAGAATACCAAGGTGATCGAGAAAACCCTCGTTAAGGAACTCGGCAAAATGGTCCCGTAACTTCGGGAGAAGGGACGCCTCGTTAAGGTGTAGGACTTCGCGTCCGAAGCCTGAGGAGGCCGCAGTGAAAAGGCCCGAGCGACTGTTTACCAAAAACACAGGTCTCTGCAAAGTCGCAAGACGACGTATAGGGGCTGACGCCTGCCCGGTGCTGGAAGGTCACGAGGAGAGGTTAGCCTTCGGGCGAAGCTTTGAATCCAAGCCCCAGTAAACGGCGGCGGTAACTATAACCGTCCTAAGGTAGCGAAATTCCTTGTCGGGTAAGTTCCGACCTGCACGAATGGCGTAACGACTTGGGCACTGTCTCAACGAGGGACTCGGTGAAATTGTAGTATCGGTGAAGATGCCGATTACGCGCAGCAAGACGGAAAGACCCCGTGAACCTTTACTGCAGCTTGATATTGAAGTCTGGTGCATTTCGTCCAGGATAGGTGGGAGGCTTTGAAGCAGGGACGCCAGTCTTTGTGGAGCCAACCTTGGGATACCACCCTTGGTGTTCTGGGCTTCTAACCCCGGTCCGTGATCCGGACGGGGAACAGTGTCAGGTGGGCAGTTTGACTGGGGCGGTCGCCTCCTAAAATGTAACGGAGGCGCGCAATGGTTCCCTCAGCACGGTCGGAAATCGTGCGTAGAGTGTAAAGGCACAAGGGAGCTTGACTGCGAGACCAACAAGTCGAGCAGGTACGAAAGTAGGTCTTAGTGATCCGGCGGTAGAGAGTGGAATTGCCGTCGCTCAACGGATAAAAGGTACTCCGGGGATAACAGGCTGATCGCTTCCAAGAGTCCACATCGACGAAGCGGTTTGGCACCTCGATGTCGGCTCGTCGCATCCTGGGGCTGTAGTTGGTCCCAAGGGTTGGGCTGTTCGCCCATTAAAGCGGCACGCGAGCTGGGTTCAGAACGTCGTGAGACAGTTCGGTCCCTATCTGCTGTGCGCGTTGGAGAGTTGAACGGAGTCGACCCTAGTACGAGAGGACCGGGTTGAACAGACCTCTGGTGTATCAGTTGTCCTGCCAAGGGCATCGCTGGCTAGCTACGTCTGGACGGGATAACCGCTGAAAGCATCTAAGCGGGAAGCCCACCGTGAGATGAGCTCTCCCATCCCCTTGAGGGAGTAAGGATCCTGGCAGACCACCAGGTTGATAGGCGGGATGTGTAAGCGCAGCAATGCGTCAGCAGACCCGTACTAATCGTCCGAGGTCTTGATTTTCATGTAGAGACCACTGCAAGCCGCTCTGGAGTTTTGAGGGTGTACGCGTCCGCGTGCAGCTTTCAAAGTTTCCGGTGACCATAGCGAGGGGGAAACACCTCTTCCCATTCCGAACAGAGAAGTTAAGCCCCTTAGCGCCGATGGTACTTGGTGCTCAAGCGCCTGGGAGAGTAGGTCGTCGCCGGGATTAACGTCAAAGGGCCGTCCGGCAGCGGGCGGCCCTTTTCTGTTGGAGCTCAGTTGTCGTCGGGATCCGGTGGCGGCGGATCGTCGTCCAGGAAGATGCCTCGCGGAGGCCAGTCATCCTGCGCGTCGCAGCGGCTGGTGCAGTGAAGCGAGGCGATGTTCTGAAGCGGCACCAGGATGTGCCCGTCGAGCTCGATATGGGCGACGTCCTCGACGTAGCAATACGCCGTCAGCACTCCGTCCTGGTACTCGCCTCCAAACAGGGCGAGTTCAACCTGCTCGCCCTTGTATTTCGACGTGTAGTCCTCCACTCGCCGAAGCTTAGACGAGCGGGAGGGGCTCTAGATCAGGTCGGTGGGGTCGAGGTGGCCGGTGTCATTGAACGAGATCACTCTCAAACCGTCTTTTGCCCACCACAGCTGCGACAGCGAGCCGTTGGCGGGAGCCGGCGCGAGCACGCGCCCGGCGCGCGGCAGGCCCAGCGCCTCGGACACGAGCGCCCGGATGGTGCCGCCGTGGCAGACGATCACGATCACGTCGCCCTCGCCGCGGCCCGCGCACAGCCGATCGACGGCGGCCAGTGACCGCCGCTTCAGCTCGGCGAAGGTCTCGCCTCCGGGATACCCGGTTCCGGTGTCTCGCTGATAGTTCTGATACCGCTCGGGGTAGCGCTCCTCCACCTCGGCGCGGGTGAAGCCGGTCCACTCGCCGACGTCGACCTCGCGCACTCCTGGCACCGCCTCGGGCGTGAGCCCCGTCGCTGCCGCAACTGTCATCGCCGTGTCCCACGCGCGGCCGAGATCGCTCGAGTAGAGCGCGGTGGGGCCGAGGTCAGCGATCCGCTGGGCCAGAGCAGCCGCCTGAGCCCGACCCGCGTCGTTCAGGCCGTCGTCGGCGTGTCCCTGCCAGCGACCCTGGCGATTCCAGTCGGTCTCGCCGTGGCGGCCCAGCAGCAGTCGAATCATGGACCGGGATCATACGAGTAGCATCCCCCGGCATGGACCTGGAACTGGCAGGAATGCGAGCACTCGTCACCGGCGGCAGCGCCGGCATCGGCCTCGAGACGGCCAAGCTGCTGGCGGCGGAAGGAGCATCCGTGGCCGTGGCATCACGCCACCCCGACGTCGACATCGACGGGGTTGTGGGAGTTCCGGCCGATCTGTCCACCGCCGACGGTGCGCTGGAGGCGGTGTCCGGCGCGGTGTCGGCACTGGGTGGGCTCGACATTCTCGTCAACAACGTCGGCACCGCCGCGCATCTCGCAGTTCGAAGCCGTTTCCGACGAGGAATGGCAGTCGACCTGGGATACCAACGTGATGAGCTACATCCGCTGTATCCGTGCGGCTGTGCCCGACCTGCGCCAGTCGTCTCGACCGACGATCGTGAACGTCGCGTCCACCTCGGGCAAGCGCCCCAGCACGGGTATGCCGGCGTATTCGGTGACCAAGGCTGCGGTGCTGTCGCTGTCCCGCCTGGTGGCCGACACCTACTCCGGCGACGGCATCCGCTGCAACGCGGTGTGCCCGGGGCCGACGCTGACTCCCGCGTGGCTCGACATCGGCGGTCTGGCCGATCAGACGGCCGCTGACTCCGATCGCAGCCGCGACGAGGTGCTGAAGGCGACCGGTGCTGCCCGTCCGATCGGCAGGATGGCGGAGCCGGCCGAGATCGCCTCGGTGATCGCGTTTCTGTGCTCGCCGAAGTCCGCCTACGTCACCGGCGCCGCGTGGAGTGCGGACGGCGGGACGATCGCGATCATCATCTAGACTCGGGCGTTGCCATGAGCCATCCCCACGGCCCAGTCGCCGATCGATTTGCCGCCCGCATCGCGGAGAACGAGCAGCGCTCGCTGAGCTCGCTGGCGGTGCATTCCTACGCCACCGCCGGGCGCGGTGCACCCCGAGGACGACTGTTCGCTGCGCACCCCGTTCCAGCGCGACCGCGACCGGATCGTGCACTGCAAGGCGTTTCGCCGGCTCAAGCACAAGACGCAGGTGTTCATCGCCCCGCAGGGCGATCATTTCCGCACCCGGCTCAGCCACACGCTCGAGGTCTCGGGCATCTCACGCGGAATCGCCCGAGCGCTGCGACTGAACGAGGATCTGGTGGAGGCGGTGGCGCTGGGACATGACCTGGGCCATGCCCCCTTCGGCCACACCGGCGAGGAGGCGCTCGATCACGCTCTGCACCCGTACCACCTCGAGTTTCGGCACAACCGCCAGTCGCTGCGCGTGGTGGACGTGCTGGAGCGCGATGGGGCCGGCCTGAACCTCACCGCCGAGGTGCGAGACGGCATTCTCAATCACACCGGGCCCGACATCCCGTCGACGCTCGAGAGCCGGATCGTGCGGCTGGCCGACCGGTTCGCCTATCTCAACCACGATATCGACGATGCCGTGCGGGCCGGCATCCTCGACCCCTCAACGCTCCCTGACGGGCCCGATCGCGCTGATGGGCGACACCTCGTCGGATCGCATCGATGCGCTCGTGCACGACCTGGTGGAGAGGTCGGATGCGGCGGGCGACATCGTGCAGTCACAACCGTTCGCCGATGCGCTTTTGGAGCTGCGGGCGTTCATGTTCGAACACATCTACCTCGGTCCCGCCGCTCGATCCGAAAACCTCGATGCCGCGGCCATGGTGGACGCGCTCTTCAACCATCACATGGCGGTGAATCCCGACCCGGTTGCGGTCACCGACTGGGTCTCGGGGATGACCGATCGCTACGCGCTGCGAGCATTCACGGAGCTTGCGTGACCCGGATCAAGGATGCCAGCGTGGAGGATGTGCGGGCGGCGGTCGACATGGTCGACCTGGTGTCCGGCAAGACCACGCTTGCGCCGCTCGGGCAGCCAGGTTCGTGGGCCGCTGCCCGTTTCACGACGAGCGCACCGCCTCCTTCTCGGTCGATCCGGTCAAGAAGGTCTACCACTGCTTCGGCTGTCAGAAGGGCGGCGATCACATCGGATTTGTGATCGAGACCGAGGGCCTCGACTTCGTCACCGCCGTGGAGTGGCTGGCCGACCGCTACGGGGTCAAGCTCGAGTACGAGGACAGCACCCCCGAGGCACGCAAGTCGCGCGAGCAGCGGGATCGTCTGCTGCGCCTGTTGGACGACTCGGCGGTGTTCTACACCCGCTACCTGTGGGAGACGAAGGAAGCCGAACCGGCGCGTGCGTATCTGCGCGAGCGCGGCCTGACCGAGGAGACGGCCAAGACCTTCCGCGTCGGCTATGCCCCCGGCGCGTGGGACCGGCTGTGTGTGGCCGCCGTCGGCAAAGGGTTCACCGCGGTCGAGCTCGACCGGGCCGGCCTGTCGGTGCGTGGCCGGCAGGGCCCGGTGGATCGGCTGAGAGCGCGGATCATGTTCCCCCTGTCCGACCCCCAGGCGCGAGTGCGCGGCTTCGGGGGCCGTCAGATGCCCGGCGGCGAGCCACCCAAGTACAAGAACTCACCCGACGGTCCCATGTTTCGCAAGAGTGACATCGTGTACGGCCTCGACCACGCTCGCGCATCCATCGCCCGGGCCGGCGAGGCGATCGTGGTGGAGGGCTACACCGACGTGCTGGCGCTGCATCAGGCCGGCATCGAGAACGTGGTCGCATCCATGGGAACGGCGCTCACCGCACAACAGGTGACCGAGCTCAAACGTGTCTGCTCAACGCTGCTGCTGGCCTTTGACGCTGATGCCGCCGGCCAGGAGGCGTCCGTGCGCGGGATCGAGCTGGCGCTGGCCCAGGGAATCGTGGTGCGAGTGGTGGCGCTTCCCTCCGGCCGGGATCCTGCAGACGTGGCGCTCGAAGACCCCGAAGCCTTCCGGCGAGCTGCCTCAGAAGCGGTCGGATACCTCACGTTTCGAATCGAACGGACGCTGGCCCAGGATGCCAGCCGCGATCAGATCTACACCGATGTCCAGAAGATTCTGGCGGCGGCGCCTGCGACGGTCGAGCGAGACGACGCGGTGCAGGAGAGTGACCGATCGGCTGGGCCTGCAACCCGATCTGGCGCGTGCACTCACCGCCACTCCCGCTGCGGGGCCGTCGGGCCGGGCATCCTCGACCCGAATTCGGCGGACTCCCTGGGAGAACGATGCCCGGCTTTTCCTGGGCTTGTGCCTGGCGCTTGCCCGAGAGCGCTGCTGCGGCTCTGGACGACGTCGATGTGGCACACTTGGGCGACACGTCGCTGGGGGAGGTCGCGACGTATATCCGTCGGGACGTGGCGGGTCAGTCAACGCCTGAGGAGGCACACAGGTGGGCACCGCTGATGGCGGAATTGGGCGCTCTGGCGGCGCGGGAGCAGGCGTCGCCGAGAGTATTGGAGGAGTTGTCGTGGAAGTTGCGCCTGTACGCATTGGAGGCGGAGCTAAAGGAGCTGGCAGAAAACGCCGACATGGCCTTGAGTCAGCAGGCGCAGCTCCAAGAGCTGCAACGGCTGCGCCTCTCGTATCGCGAGAGGCTCGAGTCCGTCCGCGCGCAAGCGCCCGACCAGTAGTAGGCCCAACTTTCGTGTCAGAGAACGCTCCGGAACCCAGTGGGGAGGCGGCACAGTTCGATTCGCCGACCGAACTCGAGGTCGAAGTCGAGCTGGAATCCCCAACGACGACCGCCCTCACCGAGGATACCGTCGGCATGTACCTGCGAGAGATCTCGCGGGTGCCGCTGCTGACTGCAGCCGAGGAGGTGTACCTGGCCAAGGCGTATGAACGCGGTGACCAGGCTGCACGCCGGCGGCTGATCGAATCAAATTTGCGACTGGTGGTATCGATCGCGCGCCGCTACTCCGGCCGCGGCCTGCCGTTCCTCGACCTGATCCAGGAGGGCAACGTCGGCCTGATGAAGGCGGTGGAGCGCTACGACTGGCGGCTCGGACATCGGTTCTCGACGTATGCCACGTGGTGGATCCGACAGAGCGTCACCCGCGGCCTGGCTGACCATGCCCGCACCATCCGGGTGCCCGCCCAGGTCGTCGACACCATCAACCGCATGGCGCGGTATGACCGACAGCTGACTCAGAAGCTCGGTCGCGCACCCACCGACGAGGAGCTCGCTGCCGAACTCGGAGTCAAGGTCGAGAAGGTCGGAGAGCTGCGACGTGTCTCGCAGGAGCCGGTCTCGTTGGCGGTGCCTGTGGGCGAGGACAGCACCGAGCTGGGTGAGCTGATCGAAGACGAACGTCTGCGCGCCCCCGACGGCGAGATGGCGACCCGTCAGCGGTACACCACCGTGAACGATCTGGTCGCCGGGCTGCCGTACCGCGAGCGCACGATCCTCGAGCTTCGCTACGGACTCAACGGCAACAGCTCGCACACGCTCGAAGAGGTCGGCCGCCGCTTCGGCGTCACCCGCGAGCGGGTTCGCCAGATCGAGACGCGTACCCTCCGCCGGCTCGCCGACAAGGGCGAGACCAGCGAGTTGCGCCACCTGATCGACTGATAAACTTGCCCTCCCGATCCGCGGTAGCTCAATGGCAGAGCATCCGGCTGTTAACCGGAGGGTTGTAGGTTCGAGTCCTACCCGCGGAGTTCGGCGTACCATCTGCTCCACGACGCCATCTGGCGTCCTCCAACGACAAGGAGCGACCATGCCGACTGTGATTGCCCACCACGACGTCACCGACAAGGACCACTGGCTCGCATCACCGCGGCGCGAGGAGTTCTTCGGCCCCCTCGGCGTCACCAATATCCGCACGTTTGTCGACCCGTCCAACCCGACCAGAGTTGCCGTGATGATGGACATCCCGGACTTGGATGCGGTGATGGCGGCGATGCAAACGGCTGGAGCCGCCGAGGCCATGGAGCACGACGGAGTGCTTCCCGAGACGATGGTGATGCTCGTCGAGGCGTAGGCCTCCAGGGACTCGATTTTCGGGCATACTAGGCGCGTGCTTTGGCAGCACAGGGGCCGGGGACGTGGGGGTCTGCTCCAACCCGGCCCCACTGCTGCAGCCGGTGTAGCCGGTGTCTGGCCGAACCCCAGGGGTGGGTGGCCGCGGGGGGTTCCTGGGAGGGCCGACCACCCACACCCCAGATTGCAGTGTAGACAGACCTGTCTACAGGAGTCGTGAGGAAGCAGCCACGCGCGCAGCCCAGCTCAGCGCCCGTATGCTCCCGAACACAGCGGGCCCTTGGGACTCCGTACCATCGGTGGTTTACACTTCCTGCATGGCCCGGTTTCGACTCCCTGGCGGCCAGCGATACGAGGTGGCTGCCCAGTACTGGATGCCCAGCGTGACAGCGGTGGTGCTGCTGTTCATGGGCGGATGGTTCGCTGCCAGTTTCTCCCAGGCCGACGATGCCGGTGGGGCGTTCGTGACCACGAGGACCGTCAAGGGCAAAGTGGTGCGGGTCAAAGGACAGCCGGTGCGGGTGCTGGTGGCGGCGCACACCGTGGTATCGAAGGGGCAGGTGGTGTACAAACCCGCCAGTACGATCAACCTGACTCAGACCCGCACCCTCACCGACAGCCTTCCCGGAAAGACCGTGACCGGCACGGTCACAGAGAAGGTGCAGATACCCACCACGTTGCCACCGGTGACGGTCGCGGGGCCGCCGAGCACGCTGACGATCACCGAGACAGTTCCGCCCGTGACCGAGACGCAGACCACCACGGTCACTGAGACGACCACCACCACCGCGCCGCCGACCAGCTAAGTCGCTACGGCTGCAGCCGCACGGTGAACTGTGCGCCCTGCTGCAACAGGCGCACGTACACCTGACCGCGCGCATTCCGGTAGCGCAACGTGCCGCCGACGACCGCAGCGCGGAAACCGGTGGTGTGATTGGTCTCCGGGAACGATGCGATCGCGGTGATCTGCCCGTGCGCGAGGGTCAGCGTCAGCGTGTACTGAACGCGCATCGATTGAGCGCCGACCTTGGTGAGCACCCCGGCGACATCCAAGACACCGGCCGGATCTCCCTCCGAGGTCAGCGGTCCCGACGCCGTGGTGGAATCGCCCGCACTCGGCCCCGAAGGATCGTGATCGACGTTCGAGCCCTGGGCGGACGTCAGCACCAGCACCAGCGTCTGGCGGTCGTGAAGACCACCGAATCGGGCGGGCGCGGGCTGCACACCCGGCGGAAGCCGAAGCATCGGCATCGCCGGGGCGGTGCTCGCACCGCCGGCGACAGACACCGCAACGGCGCCCGCGCCCAGTGCCGCAGCCAGTGTGAGTCCGATCGCGAGGTGCCTTCCCATTCCGCCCCTGAACCTACCGAGAGCGGCGGACGGCGCCGGGAACGCCAAAGCGCGCCTCACGAGTCGTGGAGAAGCTCCACGCCATGAGGCGCGCAAGATGATGACGAACGGCTAGAGAACGCCGATGACTGAGGTGAGCTTGCCCTTGATGGCCGTCGAGAGCAGGCCAAGCGTTGCAACCACCGCGATGGTGATTACCGCGAGCACGACCGCGTACTCCGCCATTGTTTGTCCCTCAGCACGGCGGCTATTCGCCGCCAGCATGCGCACGAGGTCGATCATTTACAACTCCTTACCGGGGGGATTCGAGGATCCGCCCCCCGAATCAGAAAAAGACTGCTCCGGTCTAGATCGGCCGAACTGAGTCAAAACTCAACCCACCTTCGGAAAGATCCCTCGGTTGGGGGTCATTTCTTGTGTGCTATGAACCAGCGGTATGCCCGACAGCGAGATCCTTACCCCATCTGTCCATGAATATCTGGCCGAGCTGGCGTCCCCGCCTGATCCTGTGCTGGAAGCAATGCGGGCGCACGGCGACCGCGACAACATCCCGATCCTGAACGCCGATTCGGCCCGGCTCTTGATGGTGATCGCGCTGGCCGCCGGGGCCCGCAGCGTGGTCGAGGTGGGCACCGCGATCGGCGTCTCGACGCTGCATCTTGCGCGCGCGGTGGGCCCGCAGGGCAGAGTCACGTCATTCGAGATCGACGAGCAACGCCACAATGCCGCTCGGGACTACCTGACTCGCGCCGGCGTCGCCGACCGGGTCGATCTGCGGCTGATGGATGCCGGCGTGGGGCTGGAGCAGATCGAGCCCGGCGTTGACCTGGTCTTTCTGGACGGTGTCAAAGAGGACTACCCCCGGCACCTCGATCTCGCCGTCGGGCTGGTGCGTCCGGGAGGCCTGATCGCCGTGGATAACGCATTGCTCTCGGGCGGCGTTGCGTCCGGCCAACCGATCGGGCACTGGAGCCAGGAGGCGGTCGACCGGATGCGATCGATCAACGCCCGGCTGGTGTCGGGCGACGGACTCACCGGCATGGTGATTCCGACCGGAGACGGCTTGGCGATCTCAGTGCGCAGCTGAGGCCTGCGCCGGCGGCGCCTTGGAGCCGCGTTGGAATACGTGAGCCAGCTTGCTGGAGCGCGCAATCCGCGCTGCTATCGTCCAGAACAGGCTCAACGCAGCAACGTTCTGATGCCGATGGGAGATGCATGGCCCCGCTTCAAAAAGTCCGATCACTGATGAATCGCCGCACACTGCTGCTGGCACCACTGGCTGTCGTGGCGATCTCCGCCGCCGGCTGCGGCGGCTCGAGCACAGCCTCGAGCGCCGATCCGACTGAGCTGATCCAAGGCCGGAAACGCGGCCGTCAAGAACGCCACCTCGGTTGGCTTCGACGTCAAGCTTTCGCTCGATCTGAACGGCCAGCTGAACGCGCCGCAGGCCGCCACGATCCTCAACGGTCCGGTGACCGTCGAGCTCAAGGGCCACGCCGCCAAGGCCCAGAACGGCTCTCCCGCGGCGTTTGATGCCACCTTCACGGTCGACACCTCCGCTGCCTCGATCAACGGCGAAGTCATGTCCCCCGACGGCAAGACCGGCTACGTCAAGATCCCGGTGCTGCTCGGCCAGGACTGGGAGTCGTTCCCGATCAATCAGCATTCCAGCAGCACCGGCTCGGGCACCGACATGATCGATCCGACCGGCAAGATCGACAAGCAGCTGAAGGGCCTGAACCCTCAGAACTGGCTCAAGAACGTGACCGTCTCCTCGGGTGACGGCAACGACACGGTGTCAGCCGACCTCGATCCGACCAAGCTAGCCGCCGACATCGTTTCGCTCTCCAAGGGCGCGATCAGCGCTGCCGATCAGAAGCAGCTGGACGAGCTCACCGGTGCACTCGACGTCGCCCACGGCTCGGTCTCCTACGACCAGTCCACGCACCTGCCCAGCGCCGTCAGCGCTGAGGTGACGGTGACCGTGCCCAAGGCGCTGGCCAGCAAGGCGGACGGCCTGACCGGCTTCGACTTCAAGATCGACGCGACCTTCGACGACTGGAACCAGGACGTCAACGTGACCGCGCCGAGTTCCTCGAAGCCGCTCGACCTGTCCGGCTTGAGCAACATGTTCTCAAACGGCATGTAGCCACCGGCCTGCGGGTGACCGCACCGCTTGGCGTGGTGCGTACAGCATTGCAGCGCAGGTGCCGATAGCGGTGGTGATGTCGCAGGCACCCACCTCTCTGACCGAACCGGGCCTCGGCCGTGCATTTCGCACAACCGTGGTGCCGCTGGCGTACGCCGGCGTGCCGCTGCTCTTGGCGGCGCTGATCTTCACCATCGGCGGCCGGCACGGGCTGGGGCTCGACTTCCACGGCGGCATCTGGAACGCCGCCCAGGATCTGCTCAACGGCCGCTCGCCGTATCGCCCGGCCCGCCTCGATGCCATCGCAGCGCACATCCGCGCCGGTGGCGCGGCGCCGACGATCGTGGAGCTGCCGGTGTACCCGCCGGCGGTGATGTTGGTGCTGGCGCCGTTGGGGCTGCTGCCCGCAACGGTGGCAAACGCCGTGTTTGTGGCGCTGCTGGTGCCGCTGCCGGCGCTGGCGCTGCGCCTGGTCGGTGTGCGTGATCTCCGCTGCTACGCGATTGCGTATGCCTGTGCCCCGGTGCTGCTGGGGATCGAGATCGGGACGCTCAGCCCGATTCTGATGCTCGGCCTGGCGGCGGCCTGGAGGTGGCGTGATCGAGCCGTCACGGTCGCCCTGATCGTGTGCGGCCTGATCTGCCTCAAGCTGTTTCTGTGGCCGATGGTGATCTGGCTCGCCGCCACCCGCCGGTGGCGAGCGGCGGGGCTGTCGCTGGCGGCGACTGCGGCCGTGACGCTGGCAGGCTTCGCCGTGGTGGGATTCGGCGATCTGACCACCTATCCGCACATGCTCTCGACGCTCAGCTGGATCGAGCAGTCGCAGGGATACAGCGTGGTATCGGCGGCGATCGCACTCGGCGCCGGCGCAGAGCGTTGGCCGCGCGGCTGCGGTGGTTCTGGGCATCGCGCTGGCGGCCGGCGTGGTGCGGCGCGGGTGGACGGCCGGCGACGACCGCGGGGCGTTCGCGCTGGCGGTGTGCGCGGCGCTGGTGCTGTCCCCGATCGTGTGGCTGCACTACCTGGCGCTGCTGCTGGTGCCGCTGGGAGTCTGCTACCGCACGCTGCGATGGCCGTGGCTGGTGCCCCTGGCGCTGTGGCTCACACCGGCGCAGCAGTCGGTGCGACACCCCTGGGGGATCGCGGTGGCGGTGGCGGTGGTTGCAGTTGTGGCTGTCACGACCGCGATCGATGGGGGCGGCTGGAATCGAACCAGCGACCAACCCGTTATGAGCGGGCTGCTCTAACCGCTGAGCTACACCCCCGGCGATGCGGCCATGGTACCGGCCCGCGCAGCCATCCCCGGATTGAGATTCTGTTGGAGGCCACAAACCGGACAGGTGGTTTCAACGTAAATACCTTACATGAGCCGGCTCCAAAGCCACATCGCCGACCACGACATCTTCGAGGGCCTGACCGAGGCCGATGTCGCGATTCTCGGCGACCGCCTGGGGACGGCCACGCTTTGCCAAGGGTGAACTCGTATATTCACCGTTCGATTCCGGCGACGCTGTGTACCTGGTCACCGACGGTCGGGTGTGCCTGTATCGCAGTGGCGCCGACGGCCGCCAGTTCACGCTGGCGATGGTGGACGCGGGGTCTGCCTTCGGGCACGTGGCGCTGCTGCACGCGCCCACCTACGACGCCTATGCCGAGGCCATGACCGAGACGGTGGTGCGGGTGATCCGCGTGGCCGATCTGGAGCGGGTGGTGGCACATCACCCCCAGGTGGCGGTCAACCTGCTGCGGGCGCTGGCGGGACGTCTGCACGAGGCCGAGGATCAGCTCGAGGCGCTGGCCTTCGACGGGGTCTCCAAGCGACTGGCCGCCAAACTGCTGGAGCTGATGGATCGCTACGGGCGGGTTACCCCCAACGGGATCCGGATCGACGAGCGGTTTACGCACATGCAACTGGCAGAGATGATCGGCACCAGCCGAGAGACGCTCACCAAGGTGATCAACGAGTTGCGCGACGCTGGGCTGATCGACGTCCGCGACCGAATGGTGTGGGTGCTGGACGTGGCGGGCCTGGAGCGACTCAGACAACGCGTCTGAGCGGATACGATTAGCGGCGAGAACCTCCGTCATTTTCAGAAGGGGTGCAAGCCGTGAGCGAAACCGGAACCTTGCGAGTCAAGAGCGGCCTGGCCGAGATGCTCAAGGGCGGGGTGATCATGGACGTCACCGACGCCGATCAGGCCCGCATCGCCGAGGACGCCGGAGCCTGCGCAGTGATGGCACTCGAGCGCGTGCCGGCGGATATCCGCCGCGATGGTGGAGTCGCGCGCATGTCGGATCCCTCCAAGATCCGTGAGATCCAGGAGGCGGTGACGATTCCGGTGATGGCCAAGGCCCGCATCGGCCACTTCGCCGAGGCACAGGTGCTGCAGTCACTCGAGGTCGACTACATCGACGAGTCCGAGGTGCTGACGCCCGCCGACGAGGCCAACCACATCGACAAGTGGAAGTTCACGGTGCCGTTCGTGTGCGGCGCGACCAACCTGGGCGAGGCGCTGCGCCGGATCAACGAGGGCGCCGCCATGATCCGCTCCAAGGGCGAGGCCGGCACCGGCAACGTGGTGGAGGCGGTGCGCCACATGCGCTCGATCCTGGGCGAGGTCAAGCGGCTCACCACCATGAACGAGGACGAGCTCTACAGCGCGGCCAAGAACCATGCCGCTCCCTACGACCTGGTGCGCTTCTGTGCCGAGAACGGTCATCTGCCGGTGGTCACGTTCACGGCCGGCGGGATCGCCACCCCGGCGGACGCGGCCCTGATGATGCAGCTGGGAGCCGACGGCGTGTTCGTGGGCTCGGGCATCTTCAAGAGCTCGAACCCTGCGCTGATGGCAAACGCGATCGTGAAGGCAACCACCCACTTCGCCGACCCGGCGATCGTTGCGGACGTGTCGTTCGGACTGGGTGACGCGATGCCCGGCAAGGAGATCTCGGAGCTGGGCGAGAACGGCCTGCTGCAGACGCGTGGCTGGTAGGGTCGCAGTCCTCGCGCTTCAGGGCGCCTTTCGCGAGCACTGCCGAGCGCTCGCAGAAATCGGGCTGGAGCCGGTGGAAGCACGCTTGCCGCGGGACCTCGAGGGAGTCGCCGGGCTGGTGATTCCCGGTGGGGAGTCGACCACCATGTCGAAGCTGATCGAGGCCTACGATCTGGCCGAGCCGATCGTCGCGCTGCACGCAGCCGGCGCGCCGGTTTTCGGCACCTGCGCAGGCATGATCACCGTCGCCGCCGACGCCGTCGACGGACGTCCCGACCAGCGGTACCTGGGGCTGATCGATATCGATGTGCGCCGAAACGCGTTCGGCCGCCAGGTGGCGAGCTTCGAGGCGCCGATCGAGTTGGCGGGCGATCCGCGGCCGTTCCCCGGCGTCTTCATCCGCGCGCCCTGGATCGAGCGCGCCGGAGCCGACGTCGAGGTGCTCGCCGACTACGACGGCCACCCGATCGCGGCCCGCCAAAATCGGGTGCTGGTCACGGCATTTCATCCGGAGCTGACCGACGATCGCCGGCTGCACAGGATGTTCGCGGGCATGGTTGCCGAGGCGTCTCAGGAGGTGGCGGCATGAGCGGTCATTCCAAATGGTCGACGATCAAGCACAAGAAGGGCGCCGAGGACAAGAAGCGGGGCAAGCTCTTCACCAAGCTGTCGCGGGCGATCATCGTCGCCGCAAAGGAGGGCGGGCCCGACCCAGCCGCCAATGCGACCCTGGCCACGGCCATCGCCAAGGCCCGCTCCTACTCGATGCCCAAGGACAACATCGAACGCGCGATTGCCCGCGCCACCGGGGGCGGGGAGGGGTCAGAGGCCTACGAGGCGATCACCTACGAGGGATACGGCGCCGAGGGCGTGGCGATCATCGTCGAGGCGCTGACCGACAACCGCAACCGCACCGCCGCCGATGTCCGCTCGATCTTCGCCAAGCACAACTCCGCGCTGGGCACTCCCGGCTCGGTCGCCTGGCAGTTCGAGCGCAAAGGCGTGATCCTGGTGCCGGCCGAGGGAGTCAGCGAGGACGACATGGTGCTGGCTGCAGCCGAGGCCGGGGCGGAGGACGTGAGTCCCGAAGGCGACACCTGGGAGGTCACCACCGGTGCCACCGAGCTGGCCGCCGTGCGCGACGCGCTCGAGGCCGCCGGGGTGGAGATGACGTCCGCCGAGCTGACGCTGGTTCCCGCCAACACCGTGGCGCTGGAGGAGGACGCGGCCCGCAAGCTGCTTGCGCCTGATCGACGCGCTCGAGGATCAGGACGACGTCCAGGACGTCTACGCCAACTTCGACATCCCCGATGCCGTGCTAGAGGCTGTCGCCGGCTAGCGGTCGCACCACCGGTTCGGGATATCCCTCCGCGGCAGCGGTACCCGGCCGGATCCAGCGGCTGACCAGGGCGGTGGTGACCACCACAGTGGTGACCGACAGCGGGAAGCCCAGCACCCGGCCGACGGTGTCGAGTACCAGCGCCGATGCGTGCACGATCAGCTCGGCCGAGATCACCAGCGAGACGAACGCTCCCATACCGGCGGCGGCCAACGCGGCCACCGGCCGCAGCCGCCATTCGGTGGCCTTGCGCATCCACACGGTCAGAAGCAGCGCCTGGCCTCCGGTCACGGCCACCGCGAGCAGCACCACGCTCAGGCTTCCGCCGAGGCTGGCCCGGCCGGCCACCAGCAGGTCGAAGAACGCCTGGGCCTGGCCGGTGAAGCGGATCAGCAGCAGCCCAGCCACCAGCCCGCCGCCGCCGCCGAGGAACTGTGCGAAGAAGACGAGAGCCACCAGAACGCGGAGCCTGGGACGGTTGTCCATCCTTCCCAGTGTGGCGGTGATTCGGCGGATTGCAATCACGAACGCGTGTTCGACCGACGTCCGAGATCGCAGACTACACTCGCAGGGTGATCGTGCTTGGAATCGACCCCGGAACGGCACAGACCGGCTTCGGCGCGGTCGCGGTCACGGGTAGCCGCTTGCGCGCGCTCGAGCACGGCGTGATCACGACCAAGGCGGCTGATCCGATCGCCGAACGGCTGGCGGCGATCTCCGACCACGTTGCCGGCCTGATCGATCGCATCGGCCCCGACGCGGTCGCGCTGGAGGATCTCTACGTCGGCAAGAACCCGCGCACGATCCTCTCGGTGGGACAGGCCCGGGGCGCGATCCTGGCCGCCTGCGGCCGGGCCGGCGTCGAGGCCTGCGGCTACGCTCCGGCGGAGATCAAGACCAGTGTGTGCGGATACGGCCGCGCCGACAAGAATCAGGTGATGCGAATGGTTACGGCGATGCTCTCACTCGAACAGGCGCCCGCGTCAGACCATGCCGCAGATGCGCTGGCGGCGGCCGTGTGCCACGCCCGGGTGGCGCGATCCCGTGCGACCTTGGCCGGGGCGCGGCGATGATCGCCGAGCTGCGCGGACGCGTGTCCCGGGTCGACGCCGGCTCGGTGGTGCTGGACGTGGGAGGCGTCGGCTACCTGCTGAGCGCCACCTCGAGTGCGCGCCGGCTGGCGGTGGATGCCGACGGTGCCGAGGTCACGCTGGTGACGCATCTGCACGTGCGCGAGGACGCGCTGCAGCTGTTCGGGTTCGCCGGGCGCCGCCGAGCGAGAGCTGTTCGAGCTGCTGCTGGGCGTCTCGGGGATCGGGCCCAAGGCGGCGCTTGCGATCGTGTCGGGGTACGCGCCCGACCAGATCCGGCGGGCGGTCGCGGTCGGAGACCACGCGCTCTTCACCAGCATCCCCGGGATCGGCCGAAAGACCGCCGAGCGCCTGGTGATCGACCTCAAGGACAAGGTCGGATCGGTCGCCCTGGACGACGCTGCCCGCCGCCGGCGTGGACGACCACACCGCCGCCCGAGACGCCCTGGTGGGGCTGGGCATGTCGGTGGCCGAGGCCGAGGACTCGCTGCGCAACGTCGATGCCGAGCTGCCCACCTCAGAACGCGTGCGCGCAGCGCTGGCGGGCCGGGTGTGAGCGTCGACTCCACCCATCGCCTGCCCGACGCGCTGGTCGCTCCCGGCGAGGAGGAGTTCGACCGCACGCTGCGCCCGCACAGCCTGGACGAGTTCGTCGGCCAGACGCAGCTGAAGGAGCAGCTCTCGATCTTCCTGGAGGCCGCCAAGGCGCGCGGCGAGCCGTGCGAGCACGTGCTCTTCGCCGGACCGCCGGGCCTCGGCAAGACGTCGCTGGCAGGCATCATCGCCGTCGAGATGGGCTCCACACTGCGGGTCGCGTCGGGGCCTGCCATCGACCGCAAGGCCGACATGGCGGCGATTCTGACCGCGCTCGAGTCCCACGACGTGCTCTTCATCGACGAGATCCACCGGCTCAACCGCTCGATCGAGGAGCTGCTGTACCCCGCGATGGAGGACGGGTGCATCGATCTGGTGATCGGGCAGGGGCCCGGCGCCCAGTCGATCCGGCTCGACCTGAAGCCGTTCACGCTGGTGGGCGCGACCACCCGCACCGGCCTTCTGACCACGCCGCTGCGCGACCGCTTCGGCATCACCCACCGGCTCGACTACTACGACCACGGCGACATCCAGACGATCGTGGAGCGCTCGGCCGGGGTGCTGGGGGTCGCGATCGACTCGGCCGGCTCGGGCGAGATCGCGCTGCGCGCGCGCGGCACCCCGAGGGTCGCCAACCGGATCCTGCGGCGGGTGCGTGACTTCGCCCAGGTGCGCCACCAGGGATCGATCACGCACGAGATCGCAATCGAGGCGCTGGAGCTGTTCGAGGTCGACTCGCTGGGCCTGGAACGCATCGACCGCGCGATCCTGACCGCGATCGCCGAGCGGTTCTCGGGTGGGCCGGTCGGGCCTGTCGACGCTGGCCGTCGCGATCGGTGAGGAGACCGACACGCTCGAGGACGTGTACGAGCCGTTCCTGCTGCAGCTGGGGCTGCTCCAGCGGACACCACGGGGCCGGATCGTGACCCCCGCCGGGTACGCCCATCTGGGGCTGCCGCCGCCGGCTCGCGATCCCGGGTCTGTTCTGACACCGATCTCGCCATCACCCTGGCATAGTCTGAGTTCGTGCGACTACCCAGACCTCGCATCCACCGGCAGTGGTACATCCTGGGCGGAGTGTCCCTGCTGCTGCTGATCGCCGGCTCGACCCTCGGGGTGGCGGCCATCGAGACCGCATCCAAAGGGCCGGCATTCCGGTTGGCGGCGACCTGCTACCGGCTGAACGGAGGGCCGGGCGGCGTACGCCAGCGGCTGGGTGTCGTGACCGGCTTCGGGCCGGCCATCACCGGCCCGGTCGTCGAGAACACCGACGGCACCGGCTGGGCCAGCATCCAGTTCGACGTGATCGGGTCGTGGCGCACCGGGCACGCCCACGTCCGGGCGGTGCGGGGCACCGACGGCGTCCCCATCAACGACTGGCGGATCACGCACGGAAGCATCAACATCGACGGCCTCTGGTATCCCTTCAACCCGCGGCGAACGCTGGGATCGGCCGCTGATCGAGCAGTATGCGCACCGCCGATCTCGATTACGCACTTCCACCAAACCTGATCGCCCAGCAGCCGGTCGAGCCCCGCTCGCACTCTCGGCTGCTGGTGTACGAGCGGGCCACCGGTGAAACCCGCCACCTGCGCTTCGATCAGCTGGCCGACGTGCTCGATCCCAGCGATCTGCTGGTTGCCAACGACACCCGCGTTCTGCCGGTGCGGGTGCGCGCGCGCCGGGCCACCGGCGGCGCCGTCGAGCTGCTGCTGCTGGAACCGCTCCCCGACGGCGACTGGACCGCTCTGGCGCGGCCCTATGCCCGGCTCAAGGTCGGTGAGAGCGTGATCGCGGCGGCCGATCTCGAGTTTCGAGTGGTCGAGCGCCTCGGCGAAGGCCGCGTGCGCGTCTCGCCGCCGGCCGGAATCCCGATCGAGCAGGCGCTGGAGCGGGCGGGGGAGATGCCGCTGCCCCCGTACATCCGCGAACGCCTGCTCGACCAATCGCGCTACCAGACCGTGTACGCCGCCCACCCCGGCTCGGCGGCCGCTCCCACCGCCGGCCTGCACTTCAGCGACGAGCTCTGGGCCGCGCTGCGGGAACGCCTCGAGGTGGTCACCGTGACCCTGGGAGTCGGGCTGGACACGTTTCGCCCGGTCGCCGAGGACGAGCTCGAGGCCCACCAGATCCACACCGAGCAGTACGCGATCTCAGACCACGCCGCCGGCCGGATCACCGCCGCCCGCAGAGAGGGCCGGCGGGTGGTGGCGGTGGGAACGACCTCGGTGCGGGTGCTCGAGACGGTGTTCGGGTCGCCCCAGCCGGAGCCGATCGCGCCGCTGGAGGGGCGCACCAGCGTGTTCATCACGCCCGGGCTACACCTTCCATGCCGTGGGCGCGATGATCACCAACTTCCATCTGCCCCGATCGACGCTGCTGGCGCTGGTGATGGCGTTCGCCGGGGTGGAGCAGACCCGGGCGCTGTACCGTGCGGCGATCGAACGCGAGTACCGCTTCTATTCCTTCGGCGATGCCACCCTGATCCTGTGATCGGGGAGTTCGAGATCGTCGCGACCGACGGCGACGCCCGCGCCGGCGCTGCTCACGACCGCCCACGGCCAGATCGAGACGCCGGTGTTCATGCCGGTGGGCACCAAGGCCAGCGTGAAGAGCATGCTGCCCGCCGAGCTCGAGCAGCTGGGGGCCCAGGTTGTGCTGGGAAACACCTATCACCTGTATTTCCGGCCGGGCGCCGCGCACCATCGCGGAGCTGGGCGGGCTGCACCGGTTCATGAACTGGGATCGGCCGATCCTGACCGACTCGGGCGGGTTCCAGGTGTTCTCGCTGCGGCACACGGCCAGTCGGATGGACGACGACGGCGTCGACTTCCAGTCGGTGTACGACGGCTCGCGACACCGCTTCACTCCCGAGCTGGCGATGGCCGTCCAGCGCGACCTTGGCTCCGACATCGCGATGGTGTTCGATCACTGCCCTCCGGCGGGTGTCGACCGGGCCATGCTTCAGGATGCGGTGCGGCGGACGACTCTCTGGGCGGAGCGCTGCCGGGCCTGCGATCGGGCCGACGGACAATTGGTATTTGGGATTTTGCAGGGAGGTACCGATACCGACCTGCGAGCGCAGTCGGCCGAAGAGTTGACGGCGCTCGGATTCGATGGATACGCGATAGGAGGATTGTCGGTGGGTGAGGAGCGGACAGACATGCTGGAGACGGTCTCGGCGACCGTCGCCATGCTGCCCGCATCGACCAGCCTCGCTACTTCATGGGCCTGGGCGACACCGACGGCCTGGCCGAGACGATCGCGCGCGGCGTGGACATGTTCGACTGCGTGCTGCCCACGCGGCTGGGCCGCACCGGATCGGCGCTCACCAGATTCGGCCGCCTGAACCTGCGAAACGCGAAATTTGCAACCGACCCGCAGCCACTCGAACCGGGTTGCACCTGCCCCGCCTGTGCCGGCTTCAGCCGCGCCTACATCCGGCATCTGGTCACCCAGAACGAGATCACGGGCCTGCGCTTACTCACGATCCACAACCTGCACCGTGTCATCACCACGGTGCGCGAAGCCCGCACGGCGATTGTTGAAGCGCGGTTTGGAGCGTGGCTTGAGCAGCAGCGCAACCCGGCTAGAATCGACCAATTGTGACCGAGAATCGCAAGAATCTTCTGATCCTCGTGCTGGTGCTGGCGCTGACGGCCGGCGCGGCTGCGGCAGTGGTGACCAAGGGCTTCGTGCAGGGCCTCGACCTGCGCGGCGGCCTCCAGTTGGTGGTCAAGGCCGAGCCCACCAACAACACCGAGATCACCGCCGACCAGCTCAACTCGGCCGCGACGCGTCATGCGCAAGCGCGTCGATCCGCGCGGCACGCTGCAGCCCGAGATCCGCACCAGCCCCGGCGACAACACCATCGAGATCTCGCTCCCCGGCGTCAACGATCCCAACGAGCTGGGCGACCTGGTCACCGCCGGCGGCTTCCTCAACTTCGACTTCTACAAGTTCCTCAACCCGATCAGCTACGGCTCGGGCGGGAAGTTCTCCTCGCCGACCGTCGCCCCCTCGGCCTACGCCCTGCTGAAGAAGGCAGACGCCGCCGACAAGGGCAGCCGCGAGAACGCTCATCAGTGGGGCCTGTTCGACTCCAAGACCCACGAGTTCTACAAGGACACCGGGCTGCAGCACACCCAGGCAGCAGGTGCTCGACCTGGTCGGAACCAAGACCCAGCCGCCGGGCACCGAGTGGCTGTACGTCCCCGAGGGCCAGATGGCGGTGTCGTGCGACAACACCACCAGCGGCGGCTGCATCGGCAGCACGACCACCTCGCCGAACGAGGTCTGGTACATGTTCGACCAGCCGCCGGCCGACCAGGTCGTCACCGGCGAGCAGATCGCCTCGGCCAAGTCAGACATCGACGACCGCGGGCCGGTCGTCAACTTCACCTACAAGGGCGACGGCGCCAAGAACTTCGGCACGATCACCCGCAGCACCGTCAACGAAGCCAACCTCAACGGCATCAGCGGCGGTCTCCCCAATGCGATCGTGGTGGACGACCAGCTGATCTCCACGCCGGTGGTCGACCCCGTCGCCAACCCCGACGGGATCCAGCCCGACGGCATCAACAACGGCAGCAGTATCACCAACCTGTCCAAGCCCGAGGCCGACCGGCTCGCGCTCCAGATTCAGTCGGGCACGCTGCCGGTCAGCTTCGCGGTGCTGTCCGAGAACGTGGTGTCGGCGACGCTCGGCAAGGACGCGCTCCACAGCGGTCTGATCGCCGGCATCGCCGGGCTGATCCTCGTGATGATCTTCCTGCTGGTCGTGTACGGCTTCCTGGGGCTGATCGCCGACATCGCCCTGATCATCTACGGCCTGCTGCTGGCCGGGATCGTGGCGCTCCTACCGGTGACCATGACCCTGCCGGGGATCGCCGGCACGATCCTCACCATCGGTGTGGCGGCCGACGCCAACATCGTCATCTTCGAACGCATCAAGGAAGAGGTGCGCGCCGGCAAGAGCATCCGCGCCGCCATCTCCACCGGCTACCGACGCGGCTTCCACACCATCATCGACGCCAACGTGGTCACGCTGATCACCGCCGGCGTGCTGTATGCCACCGCCACGTCGAGCGTCAAGGGCTTTGCCCTGATGCTGCTGATCGGGGTGATCACCTCGATCTTCACGGCGGTGGTCGCCACCCGGGCGATGCTGGGAGTGCTCGGCCGCTTCAAGTTCATGGCCAACCCGCGGGTGCTGGGCGCGGTCGGGTCGGGTACCCGCTGGACCAAGTTCGACTTCGTCGGCCGAAAGGCGTGGTGGTTCTCGATCTCCGCGGTGGTGCTGATCGCCGCGGCCATCAGCCTGGGCGTGAACGGCCTCAACAAGGGCATCGACTTCACCGGCGGCAGCCAGTTCGACTTCCGCACCAAGGTGGCGCTCAGCCAGGGCAGCATGGAGAACCTGGTGACCCCGATCACCGGCTCCGACACCGTCGTTCGCGGCGTGGTGGGGACCAATCAGAAGGATCCCAGCAAGTACACCCACTTCCAGGTGCAGTCGCACTTCCTGAATGCATCAGAGCAGAGCCGGCTGTCCCACACCCTGCAGGGCCCGCAGGCCGAGGCCTACAGCATCAACCTGCGAAACGTGTCCTCCTCGTTCGGCCAGTCGGTGCTGGACACCGCCTACCTGGCGGTGCTGTTCTCGCTGATCATCATCTTCATCTACGTGTGGTTCCGGTTCGAGTGGGTGTACGCCGTGCCGGTGATGGTGGCGCTGGCGCACGACATCCTGATCACGATCGGGATCTACTCGCTGTCGGGCAGATCGGTGACGGCCGACACCATCGCCGCGGTGCTGACGGTGCTCGGCTACTCGATGTACGACACCGTGATCGTGTTCGACCGGGTGCGCGAGAACATCCCGATTCTGCGGCGCATGTCCGCCTCCCAGATCGTGAACCAGTCGCTCGCCGAGACGGTCACCCGCTCGCTCAACACCAGCTTTGTCACCCTGATCCCGGTGGTGCTGCTGTTCATCTTCGGAGCGGGCGCGCTCAAGGACTTCGCCTTTGCCCTGATCGTGGGTATCGCCGCGGGCGCCTACTCGTCGATCTTCGTGGCCGCGCCGGTGCTGGCGATGTTGATGGAGCGGCAGCCGGCCTTCGTGCGCCGCCGCCAGGAGATCGCAAAGTCGGCGCCTGCGGTGCCGGCCACACCGGTGGCGGCGGCCGTCCCGGCCGGCCCCAATCCCGCGCCCGCCGCCGCCACTCCCACAGTCACGCCGCCGTCGGCGTCGTCGACCACTCGTCGGCGCCGCCGCGCTCACGGCCGCAACCGGTAACAAAGCGGCCTGCCAAGCGGGAAAACCTCAAGCCGGCCGGCGGCTGCGCCGATACAAACACGGCATGCGACCGGGCCCCGATTCCACCGATCGCCGCTTCTCGAATCTGATTGCGGTGATTGAAGCGACACGTCAGTTTTCCTCTGCCAGAGACCTGGCGGAGGCGATGGCGCTGTTCGCGCGCGAGTTGGCGCTGCTCTTCGAAGCCTCCGGGTGCCTGATCTCGACCTACGAGGCGTCCACCGACGCGGTCACCGATTGGGCGGCGTTCGTGATCCCGCCGGCACAGCTCAACATCGAGGCCGAGGACTACGCGCTGAACGACTATCCCACCACCAGGCGGGTGCTGGCCGAGCTGATCGAGGTCTCAACGGTGGTCGGCGACGGCGGCGATCCGGCCGAGCACGCGTTCCTGGAGCAGTCCGGCTTCCAGTCGAGCATGCTGGTGCCGCTGGTGATGGACGGCCGCGCAGCCGGCCTGATCGAGCTCCTGGATACCCGCCGGCGGATGTTCACCGATGAGGATCGCGCGCACTGCCGGCTCTTGGCCGACCAGGCCGGAATCGTCTTGGGTGCCTCCCAGCTTGCCAGCGCGCTCGATCGCCAGCACGTCGCCACGGTGGCCGCCCTGGCGGCCGCGCTGGAGGCCAAGGACGCCTACACCGGCGGGCACGCCCATGCGATCGCAGAGTTCGCGGTCGCGGTCGGTGAAGACCTGGGACTTTCAGCGGCCGAGCTGAAGCCGATCCAGATGGGCGCGCTGCTGCACGACGTCGGCAAGATCGGGATTCCCGAGGCGATCCTGAACAAGCCGGGGCCGCTGACCGACGACGAGTTCGACGTGATGAAGCGCCACACGGTGATCGGAGCCGACATCATCGCCAGCATCCCCGGCATGGACGAGGTGGTCGCCCTGGTGCGCTCCTCGCACGAGCGGTGGGATGGTCGCGGCTACCCGGACGGCTTGGCCGGACTGCAGGTACCCCGCGGCTCGTATGTGATCGCGGTCTGCGACGCCTACCACGCCATGACCGAGGATCGGGTCTACCGCAAGGGCATGTCCCCAGAGCTCGCGTTGCAGGAGCTGCGCCGCTGCTCCGGCACCCAGTTCATGCCGGCCGCGGTGGATGCGATCGAGCAGGTCGTCAAGACCGGTCTGCGCCGGCGCGTGCGCTTCACCGAAGCCGCGTAGCCTCGGCGGCGGTCACCAGCCGCCCGCCGCGATCGACCACCCACTGCAGCAGCCGCTCGTAGGCGCGGTCCCAGCCGCGACCGTAGACACGATCGAAGCGGTCGACGTGCCACAGCACGGCCACGGTGCCCCGGGCCGCCGCCACCTGCTCGAGCACGCCGCACCGACCGTTGCAGGCCGGCATCGGCGTCCAAGCCCAGGTAGCGCTGCTCGGCCAGGGTGGCGTCCATGATCGCCAGGGGCAGCTCGGTCAGCTCCAGCGGCCGGTCGGCGGCCATGTCGTACGGCCGGTAGGGCAGCGAGAAGCCGGCCCGCAGTCCCGGGTGTCTCGGCGAAGCCCTGGCTGGTGTCGTAGCGAAAACCCAGCTGATCCACGCAGCGGCAGCGTCTCGTGGGTACGGTGTCGCAGGTAGTGGAACCGCACTCCCGCCGTGGGCTCACCGGTGAGCGCCTCCAGCCGTGACTTCTCCTCGGCCAGAAGCGCCGGCTGGTCGCTGGTGGCATAGCTCGGGTGCAGGCCGATCTCATCGCCCTGGGCGGCGATCTGGGTCACGATCGCGGGGCGCCGCTGGGCGTAGGCCGCCGGGGCCGGGCCGTCGGCCGGCTGAGTGTGGCCGGTCATGACGAAGTAGGTGGATCGGCCGCCGTGGGCGCGTTCGATCTCTGCGATCCGCTCGAACGCCCAGTTGGGGTCGGTGGAACGCAGCCGGTGCACCGGTGCCTGCAGCAGGCCGGCCAGCTCGGTGCCGAGGTCGCCGACGCGGCGGTCGATCGCCGCCCGCTTGGCCCGCGCTCCGGCGCCCAGGAATGCTCGCCGGCCATACCAGCGCCAGGGCGAGTCGACGTCGTGGGTGAGCGCCACGGTGAACTGGCGTCGATGCTGCTGCAGCCCGAGGGCGGAGCGAAACTGTGCCGCCAGCGCGTCGACCGCAGGCACGGCGGGATCGGCCAGCGCGGCCGCGGCCGGGAACCGCCCATGCCGATCGGTCAGTGAGCCCGGCCGCTCCTCCCATCGCGACAGATGCCAGAAGGCACTGGCAACGATGTCGGCGACGCCGTCACCGAAGTCGAGCAGACCGTCGCGAACCAGCGCCGGGGGCCCGGGATCGCCGGCGTCGAAGAACTTCCAGGCGAGCTCGGAGGCCGGCAGCGCGGGCGGACGGGTAGTCGACCGTCTCTGGTGGGTCTGCGCAGGTCGAGAGCAGCGTGTCGATCGCCCACCGGGCCTTGGGCTGCGACACAGCCGGTCATGAGCGCTGGACGTAGCGAGACTTGTGAAACCAGGTGCGGGGATGCCGGCGGGCCGCCTTGGACACCGTCCGCGCCGCCTGCGCGAGAGCAGGCGCGGGATCGTCGGCAGCCCACACCGCGTCGGTGTAGGGAGGACGCTGCCAGCCGTTGCGCGTGCCGGCGATCACGGTGATCGCCCAGCGCCGGCCCTCGCCCACCATCGTTCGCCGGCGCCGGTGGCTGTCCGATCAGGTCGAGGTAGGCGATCATCGGCAGGTCGACGCCGCACACCGACGCCAGGCCGTGCCACTGCCACAGGCGCGGGTTGACCTCCATCAGCTTGAACTCGCCGGTGCGGCTGTCGCGCTTGAACTCGACCTGAGACACCCCGGTGAACTCGAGTGCCCGCAGCAGCCTGCAGCCCGTCCTCGACCACCGCGTCGACCCACACCGCCTCGCCCACCCGGGCGCTGCCCTGGTTCTCGCGCGTCTGGCGCAGCTTGCGCCCGCAGAACACGCCCAGGGCCTCGCCGTCGGCGTTGAGATAGCTTCCCAGCGTGTACAGCTCGTCATCGCTTCCGGGCACGAACTCCTGCAGCATCGGCTCGAACTCGGCCATCTCGGTCGAAATGGGTGTCGACCTCGGCGGCGGTGTGACACTCGAACGCCTGACGCTTGAACCGGCGCTTGAACTCGACCGGATCGGAGGGCTTCAGAAACACCGGGTAGCCCAGCTCCTCGGCGTCCGCCACCGCTTCCTGCGCCGACGCCGGGTGGCGGGTCTCGGGGATGCCGACCCCGCAGCCGCGGGCGGTGTCCAGCTGGTGGCGCTTGCGCTGCAGTGCCTCCAGCACCGGCCACGCCGGAGCCGGGTAGCGGAAGTGGGGCGAGAGCTCGGCCGAGCGCTTGACCATCGCGTTGAGGTGCTCGTCGTGGGTGGCGAGCACCGGCGTGGGCCCGTCGAATCGCTCCCCCAGCGCGGCCATGGCGGCGATGAACCCGTCCTCGTCGGCGACCGGCTCGGGTGCGATCACGCGATGCGCGTAGCGGGACTTGAAGCCGAGTGCCCACGGCCGATGATCGACCGCGAACGTGCGCACCCCGCCCCGTCCCAGCGACCGCAGCGCCGCCAGGCCGTTGACCCAGCCGACCTCGACCACCACGGCGGCCTGGGGTTGCGTGTAGCGGGCGCGGCACCTACTCGTACCCGAGCGCTCGCAGGCGTTCCTGGATCTCGGCCTCTTCGTTTTCGGAGTAGACGCTCTGCTCCGAGACCTCAGCGCTCTCCGGCCGTCGCGGCCACCAGCTCCCCGGCCGGGGTGAACAGCGGCAGCACCGAGCCGTCCAGCTGCTCACCGGCGTCCACGCCCAAGAGCGCCAGCACGGTGGGGGCGAGATCGGCGATGGACGCGCTCTCCAGCCGCCCGTGACCGACGGCCGGCCCACCGGCGGCCAGCACTCCGATTGGGCCGTGATGGCCGGAGAACCCGTAGTTCTCGCTCAGCTCGGGGTCGAGCCGGTCGTGGATCATCCACGGCGAGCTGAACTGCCGGCGGGAGGCCGACACCAGGATCCTGGGGTCGCGGCTGGTCACCACCAGGTCGGGTGCCTTGTCTGCGAACGGCCCCGTGTAGACCTCGCTGCCGCGCCGCACCTCAAATGCAGGCTCACCGTCCAGCGGGCTGAGTTCGGCCCGCAGATCGGCGATCAGCCGCTCCTGGAAGGCCGTGTCGGTGCGCCGGCCGGTCTTCTCGCCGAAGAACACCGGCCCGTAGGTGCCATAGGCGTAGGCGTCGGTGCGCCAGCGGTCGAGGTCGCGCATGGTGCGGTTGACGTCGGCGGGGGCCTTCCCGAACGGCACCACGGCGTCGTACAGGCGCGGGTACCAGCTCGCTCGCAGCGCCAGCTTGGAGTCGATCCGGGCCAGGCCGCTGATCCGCTGCGCCGAGCGCTTGCGGTAGCGCAGGTATCCGTGATCCTCGAGCCACTGATTGATCTGAAACGTGTAGTGGATCGGCTTCATGCCGTGGTCGGAAAGCACGATCGCGGTCACCTTGCGATCGAAGATCCGCTCGGCGGCCTCGATCACCCTGCCGATGGCGGCATCGACCGCGGCGTACACCTCGCCGATGTGGTCGGCGGCCATGGCCGGGTCGTGGGCGGGATGGTCGGGGTCGCGCAGGTGGTAGGCGAGGTGGCCGATCGTGTCTGACGACATGAAATCGACGGCGAACAGGTCGGGCCGATCGGCCTCGATCACGTCGATGCTGAGCCGCTCGACCTCGTCCACGTCGGCGATCAGCCGCCGCCGGAAGCCGTCGAAGTCCTCCCAGTAGCGCTCGCGCATGGGGTGGCGCACCGACACCAGGCTGGGGAACGTGCGGGCGATTCGCTCGGCCGCCTCCGGCGGCGTCACCGCAGGCTGCTCCGGACCGCCGTAGCCGGACACCATCGTGCCGTTGAGCGACTCCAGCGGATAGGTGAACGGCACCAGCACGAACGAGGAGCGGCGGCCGGCGGCGTCCAGCGTGCGCCACAGCGGCGTGCCGCCGCGGGCGGCGGCGCTCTCCACCCGGAAGCCGCCCCGCAGCGGGTTGGTGGAAAAGTTGTAGATCCCGTGGCGACCGGGCTGCACGCCGGTCAGAAACGTCGACCACGCCACCGGAGTCACCGGCGGCTCGGTCGAGCGCAGCGGGCCGAACGCGCCGTGATCGCGCAGGCGCTTGAGCGTCGGCAGCCGATCGTCGGCGATCATCTCGGCGACGACGTCATAGTCGGCGCCGTCCATTCCGAAGACCAGCACCGGAGCTGTGTCAGTTGACATGGGTCGATGCTATCGTCGCGCGTCTCGACGCGGCGCAGCGGGGCGGCGCGGTATCGTGCGCCGATGCCCGACCAGCTTCGCGTTGCCATCCTGGGGAGCGGTCGCAGCCTGCATACCAAGCGGTGGGCGAGGCGGCTGGCCGAGCGCGGCCACGAGGTGCACATCTACACGGTGTTCCCCGAGCCGGTCGAGGGCGTGCATGTGCACGACGTGCTCGGGCGCAGGCTGCCCAAGGGCACCGGCGTGCGGATGCTGTGGCGCCGCCGGCACCTGCGTCGCACCCTGCACGCGCTCGACCCCGACATCGTCCAGACCCAGAACCTGTGGCCGTCGGGCGAGTGGGCCTATCGCGCCGGGCAGCGGCCGGTGGTGCAGGGCGTGTGGGGATCCGACGTGCTGGTCGTGCCCAAGACCGACCCGCAGAAGCGAGCGCTGGCCCAGACGCTGTTGCGCGAAGCCGACGCGATCACCGTCAACTCCGACGGCCTCAAGCAGGGCGTGACCGACCTGGGCGTGCCCGCCGAGCTGGTGCACCGGATCGGCTGGGGGGTCGATACCCGCGTGCGCTACACGGGGGAGCGCGACCGCTCGCTGATCGACACCATCTTCCCGGGCCGGCCGGTGGTGGCCTCGCCGCGCCTGCACAAGCAGCTCTACAACCTGGACGTGATCATGGCGGCGATCCCGCTGGTGCAACGCGAGGTGCCCGACGCTGCGTTTCTGTTCATGGCATACGGGGTCGAGACCGACGCATTGCGCCGCCAGGCCGAGCAGCTGGGCGTGACCGACTCGGTGCATTTCCGCCGGTTCACCGAGGATGAGGTGCCGCTGGTGTTTGCCGGCAGCGAGCTGACCGTCTCGGTGCCGGCCTCCGACACCGGCCGGCCGACCTCGCTGCTCGAGGCGATGGCCGCGCGGCTGCCGGTTGTGCTGGGCGACCTGCCCGCGATCCACGAGCTGATCGAGCAGGGTGACGGTGCCGAGATCGTGCCGCTGCGCGACGTCGAGGCCACCGCCGCCGCGATCGTGCGGCTGCTGTCAGACGAACAGCTGCGGCGCCGCTACGGAGATCGAAACCGCGAGGTGGTCGTGCGCGAGGCGGACGCCACCGTCGAGACCGATCGCTGCATCGAGCTCTACCGGCAGCTCGCCAGACCGGTAACTCTCTACGATCATGGCCATGAGCACCGCCCGAAGAGTGATGATCATCGGCCTGGACTGTGCGCCGCCCGAGATCGTGTTCGACGACATGCGCGCCGAGCTGCCGGTGATCTCGGGGTTGATGGACCGCGGCGCCTGGGGCAACCTGGAGTCGAGCGATCCTCCGATCACCGTGCCCGCGTGGTCGTGCATGATGTCCTCCAAGGATCCCGGCGCGCTGGGCTTCTACGGGTTTCGAAACCGCGCCGACCACTCCTACGACGGGATGGTGTTCGCGACCTCCGACCGGGTCAAGGACGACCGCCTGTGGGACATCCTCAGCCGCGCGGGAAAGCACTGCACGGTCATGAGCGTGCCGATGACCTATCCGCCGCCGAACGTCAACGGCGAGCTGATCTCGTGTTTCCTGGCGCCGTCGACCAAGTCGCGGTACACCTCGCCGCCCGAGCTGCACACCGAGATCAGCGAGGTGGTGGGGGAGTACATGTTCGACGTCCCCAACTTCCGCACCGACGACCGCGATCGGGTGATGGCCGACATCATCGAGATGACCCGCCGCCGGTTCAAGCTTGCCCGCCACTTTCGCGACACCCGCCCGTGGGAGTTTCTGATGCTGGTCGAGATGGGCACCGACCGGCTGCACCACTGTTTCTGGCGCTTCTACGACAAGAACCATCCCGACTACGTGCCCGGCAACCCCTATGAGCAGGCGTTTCGCGACTACTACAAGATGGTGGACGCAGAGATCGGGGAGCTGATCGAGGGCCTGGGTGACGACACCGCGGTGATCGTCGTCTCCGACCACGGGGCTCAGACGATGTTCGGCGGCATTCAGATCAACGAGTGGCTGATGCAGAACGGCTATCTGACCCTGATCGACCCGCCCACCGAGTCGACCCCGATCAGCCGCTGCCAGATCGATTGGGACAAGACCCGGGTGTGGGCCGACGGCGGCTACTACTCGCGGGTGTTTCTCAACATCGCCGGCCGCGAGCCGCGCGGGATCGTGCAGCCCGACCAGGTCGATCCGCTGCTGGACGAGCTGATCGCAAAGCTCGAGGCCCTGGGAGACGAGCAGGGCATGCCGATCGGCACCCGGGTGTTTCGCCCGGGCGACCTGTACAAGGTGGCCAACAACGTGCCGCCCGACCTGATCGTGTACTTCGGCAACCTCACCTGGCGCTCGATCGGCTCGGTCGGTGACGGCCGCATCCATGTACGTGAGAACGACACCGGCCCCGACGACGCCAACCACGCCAAGAACGGGATGGTGATCCTGACCGGCCCGGGCATGCCCGCGACGCTGCCGGCCGACGCCAAGCTGTACGACATCGCACCGACAGTGCTCACCGCCTACGGCCTGCCGGTGCCGGCCGACATGCGCGGCCGCCCGCTCTGAGCGGGTGGTGAATAACGGTGCCAGGCACCGTTATTCACGACACCGGTACGATCCCCGCATGGCAACGCCGGTCGTCGATCGCCGCCAGACGATAGCCCGGGCTCGCGAGATCACGCGGGTGGCTGCTCGGCATGGGTTCGGGTACGCGTTCGAGCGACGGCCGATGCGCCGCCAGCCGCCGCCGGGACAATCGGATGCCACCCTGGGCCGGCACCTGCGCGAGTTCCTGGACGAGCTCGGGCCGACCTTCGTCAAGTTCGGCCAGCTGCTCTCGACTCGCCCCGACCTGGTGCCCGAGGATGTCGCGGCCGAACTCGTCGCTGCTGCAGGACTCGGTGTCGCCGTTCTCGTTCGAGCAGGCTCGGGAGGTGATCGAAGCCGAGCTGGACGCTCCGCTGGACACGCTGTTCGCATCGTTCGACCCGGTCCCGATCGCGGCGGCATCGATCGGTCAGGTGCATCGGGCCGAGCTCCAGAGTGGCCGCCAGGTCGCGGTCAAAGTGCAGCGGCCGGCGGCGGCCGCGCAGGTCGAATCCGACCTGGCGCTGCTCTACCAGATCGCGCGACGTGTGCGAAAGCGGGTCAAGCGGCTCCAGTTCATGGACACGGTGGGAGTGGTGGACGAGTTCGCGCGCTCGATCAGGCGCGAGCTGGACTACCGCATCGAGGGTCGCAATGCCGAGCTGTTCCGGCGCAACTTCGCCGAGGACAAGCGGATCGAGATCCCGCGGGTGTACTGGACATACTCCAGCGAGCGGGTGCTGACGCTGGAGTGGCTGGAGGGGCGCAAGCTGCGCGAGGTCGATCTCGTCACCACCGCCGATGGAGGAGCGCCGGCGGCTGGCGCTTTTGATCGCCGACGCGTGGCTGGAGATGATCTTCCGCCACGGGGTGTTCCACGGCGACCCGCACCCGTCCAACCTGTTCGTGCTGCCCGACGGCCGCCTCGGGCTGGTCGATTTCGGGCAGATCGGAAGTCTCTCGGCCGGCGATATGAACCGGCTCACCCGGCTCCTGCTCGACTGCGTCAACGAGAACGTGGATGCACTGCCACGCCGCCTGTACGAGCTGGGCGTGCGCTTCGACAAGGAGCAGGAGGAGGAGTTTCGGATCGAGCTGCGCGAGGTGTTCTATCGCTACCAGGGCGCTGCTCTCGGTGAGATCGATCCGCTGCAGGTGATCCGTGAGTCGTTCACGCTGATCTACCGCATGCAGGTGCAGCTGCCGTCGCGCTTCGCACTGCTCGACAAGACGCTGGCCACGCTGGGCTCGGTCGGGACCGAGCTCTACCCCGACTTCAACGTGTTCGAGGTGGCCGAGCCGTACGCGACCGAGCTGGTGGCGCGCCGCTACTCACCCGAGGCGCTGGCCCGCCGCGGCCGCACCGAGCTCGCCCAGTACGGCGGAGTGATGCTGGACATGCCCTACCAGGTGCACGACATCCTGGAGGCGTTCCGAGACGGCGAGATCGACATTCAGGTGCACTACAAAGGCCTCGACCGGCTGCTGGCGGCGAGCGATGTCATGTTCAATCGGCTGGTGGTCGCGATCGTGATCTCGG
The DNA here is from genome assembly GCA_963729195.1 of uncultured Actinomycetes bacterium. Taxonomy (GTDB): domain Bacteria; phylum Actinomycetota; class Thermoleophilia; order Gaiellales; family JAICJC01; genus CAVPTL01. The sequence continues at coordinate 251,849 of CAVSNF010000024.1, read as the reverse complement.
GAGCACTGGTGGGCTCCTCGCTGATCGGTATCTCCGCGCGCGGCGGAATCCACGTCTTCGGCGTCCACATCCTCGCCCTGACCGGGTTCGTGATCGCGTTCGTGCTGGGCGTGTGGGAGATCATCTCGATCGCGCGCAGCGGCCGGCTGTAGACGCGGCAGGGCCGTCCGGGCCGCTCCCTAGCATGAGCCCATGGATGCAATCGAACCGGGGTGGATCTTTTCCGCCTGCCCACCGGCGGCGGCAGACGATCTGGCGGCCGAGCTGGATGTCCACCGCATCACCGCTGAGGCGCTGATCCGGCGTGGGCTACGACCGCGCCGATACTGCACGGTCGTTTCTGGACGGCGCCGACCCCGGACACGACCCGCTCTCGCTAGGTGACATGGCCGTGGCCTGCGAGCGGATTCTGGCGGCGATCGCCGCCGACACGAGAATCTGCATCCACGGCGACTACGACGCCGACGGCATCTGCGCGACCGCCGTGATGGTGCTGGCGCTGAGAGAGCTCGGCGCCAATGTGGAGTGGCATCTGCCCAGCCGCTTCGAGGAAGGCTACGGCCTCGGTGCGGACACCGTCGAGCGGTTGGCGGCCTCGGGAATCGGGCTGCTGGTCACGGTCGACTGCGGCATCACCGCCGCCGATCAGGTGGCGCGAGCCAGGCGAGCTGGGAATGGACGTGATCATCACCGATCACCACCAGCCCGGTGAGGTGCTGCCGGACTGCCCGCGAGTGTGCACGCGGCCGTCCCAGTACGCCTTCCCCGATCTGTGCGGCACCGGCGTTGCCTACAAGCTTTCGCGAGCGGTGTTCGCGGCCGCCGGCAGGGATCCGGCAGAACTCGATCAGCACCTCGACCTGGTGGCGATCGCCACCGTCGCCGATGTGGTGCCGCTGGTGGACGAAAACCGTGCACTGGTGCGGCAGGGTCTGCGACGGCTCGCGCGCACCAGCAAGATCGGGTTGCGCGCGTTGATGGTGTCGGCACGGGTCGACCGCGTCAACGTGTCGGCATCAGACATCGGCTTTCGGCTGGCTCCGCGGATCAACGCCGCCGGCCGCCTGTGCCACCCCGGTGAGGCGCTCGAGCTGATGCTGACAACCGACGAGCGGCGGGCACGCGAGCTGGCTGCCCGGCTGGAGCAGCTCAATCGCGACCGCCAGGCGGTGGAAGACACCATCCTGCAGGAGGCTGTGGCGTTGGTGGACGTGGCATCCCCGGAGTGGCGCGAGCGCCACGCATACGTGATCGCATCGCAGGACTGGCACGAGGGCGTGATCGGGATCGTGGCGTCACGGCTGGTCGAGCGATACCGAAGGCCGGTGGTGCTGATCGCAGTCGGCGACGATGAGGCCAAGGGCTCTGGGCGCAGCGTGCCCGGGTACGACCTGCACGCGGGGCTGACCGTCGGCAGCCGGGCATCTGCTGCGCTACGGCGGGCACAAAGCCGCCGCCGGGCTGACCATCGACCCGTCCGAGATCTCGTCCTTTGCCGAGGCTCTGGCGGCTCACGCCGACGGCGTGCTCGGCTCCCGCCCGCGATCGCTCCAGCGGCACGTCGATGCGGTGCTTAGCGCCCTCTGAGGTGTCGCTCGAGTTGATCGAAGAGCTGTCGGCACTCGAGCCGTTCGGTCTGGGCAATCCCGGGGTGACGTTGCTGGCTCCGGCTGCGACGTTGCATTCCGTCGAGCGCATGGGCGAAGGCAAGCACCTGCGCTGCACCGTCGAGCTGGGCGGGTACCGCTGCCGTGCGGTGGGATTCGGCATGGGGGAGATGGCCGACGAGCTTGTCTCAGCCCGGCCGATTTGATGTGGCGTATCGGATCCAGCGAAACGAATGGAACGGCTCGGTCACCCCCCAGATGGTGCTGCGTGGCGTGGTTGCCACTCCGATGGGACTCGACCCGGGCAGCGTACGACCCGCTGTCGGTCGACGGGGCGCGGCCTGGGCCGAGCCCGGGTGATCGACGAGCGCGGGCACGGCGTCCAGATCACGACCATCGCCCGCCTGGCAGCCGGAGACGAGCCGGTGCTGGTGCTGGTCGCCGACGTCGCCCGCCGAACGGCGATGCTCGCAGGCCCACTCGCTCCGTCACGGTTCGGCGACGGGCACCATCACCCTGGCCGACTACCCCCAGGCAGCCGCCATCGAGGATCTGGCCGCCCGCTATGCACGAGTGGTGGCGCTCGACCCACCGGCGAGTTCGGAGGCGGGCGGGCTGCTGGCGGAGCTGGGCTCGACCACCACCTTGCATCTGGTGTGGGGAGCGGCCGAGATCGCGTTTGCGCGGTCGGTGGCCGAGAGCCGCGAGCCACTGCGCGAGACGCTCAAGCAGGTGTGGATGGCCGAGCGCGACGGTGCCACCGAGCTCACCGCTCGCTCCGGAGACGGTGGAGCGCTGCCGCGCGGTGCTGGGTGAGGTGGGGCTGGTGTCGGGCGCGAGTGTGGCGACCAAGGTCGACCTCGAGGAGTCGCCCACCTACCGCGAGGCAGTCGCCCGGATCGAGGCGGTCAAGCGCTTCTTGGCGTCAGATCAGGTGGCCGTATGAGAACAACTACAATGTGACCATGGCGACCGTGCCTCGCAACCCCGAGGCCGAACGGCACGACCACCTCTTGGCCGAGCTGCTTGGCCACGTCACCGAATACAACCCGGATGCCGACGCCGGGCTGATTCGCCGCGCCTTCGACTACGCCTGTGACCACCATTCCGGTCAGCTGCGCAAGAGCGGCGAGGACTTCATCAACCACCCCTGGTCGGTGGCGGTCATCTGCAGCGAGCTGAAGCTCGATACCGCCACCATCTCCGCCGCGCTCCTGCATGACGTGGTGGAGGACACCCAGGCCGAGCTGGATCACGTGCGCGAGCTGTTCGGCCCCGATGTGGCGCTGCTGGTGGACGGTGTCACCAAGCTCACCCGGATCAGCTTCGCCAGCCGCGAGCAGGCCCAGGTCGAGAACTACCGCAAGATGATCGTGGCCATGGCCCAGGATCTGCGGGTGGTGCTGATCAAGCTCGCCGATCGCACGCACAACATGCGCACGATCTCCGCATTGGGCAAGCAGAAGCAGGTGCAGACGGCCAAGGAGACGCTTGAGATCTACGCCCCGCTGGCCCATCGGCTCGGTATCCACACGCTCAAGTGGGAGCTCGAGGATCGCGCCTTCCAGACGCTGCATCCCCGCCGGTTTGCCGAGATCGAGGCGATGGTCAATCAGAGTCGCGACGAGCGTGAGCGGTTTGCCGAGCAGGCCGGCACGATCCTCTCGCGCGAGCTCGACGATGCCCATATCGAGGCCGACATCGCCGGCCGCGCGAAGCATCTGTATTCGATCTACACCAAGATGGCGCTGGGCGGCAAGGAGTTCAACGAGATCTACGACCTGACCGCGATGCGCGTGCTGGTCGATGAGCTGAAGGACTGTTACGGCACCATCGGCATCATCCATTCGCTGTGGAAGCCGATGCCGGGCCGGTTCAAGGACTACATCGCCATGCCCAAGGTGAACATGTACCAGTCCCTGCACACGACGGTGATCGGGCCGCAGGGCAAGCCCTTGGAGATCCAGGTGCGTACCCAGGAGATGCACCAGACCGCCGAGTACGGCATCGCCGCGCACTGGCTGTACAAGGAGAAGGCGCCGGCGCGTCCGGTCGAAGCCGGCCAGGCGTGGCTGTCGCAGCTGGCCGATTGGCAGAAGGACGCCGCCGACCCGAGTGAGTTCATGGAGACGTTGCGGGTCGACCTGTTCTCCGACGAGGTGTACGTGTTCACGCCCAAGGGCGACGTCAAGAGCCTGGCGGCCGGTTCGACTCCGCTCGACTTCGCCTACAGCGTGCACACCGACGTCGGCCATCGCTGTGTCGGCGCCAAGGTCAACGGCCGGATCGTGCCGCTGCACTACACGCTCAAGTCGGGTGATTTCGTCGAGGTGCTGACCTCCAAGCAGGAGCGCGGCCCATCCCGCGACTGGCTGAACGTCGTCAAGACGTCGCGCGCCCGCAACAAGATCCGGCAGTGGTTCTCACAGCAGCGCCGCGAGGATCTCGAGCAGAAGGGCCGCGACTCGCTGCAGCAGGCGCTCAAGTCGCACGGCCTGCCGCATCAGAAGGTGACGGCATCGCCGCTTCTGGCGGGGATCATCCGCGACATGGGCTTCAAGAAGGCCGACGACTTCTATGTCGCCATCGGAGCCGGCAAGGTGCAGGTCGGCCAGGTCGTGACCAAGCTGCTGGGCCGGCTGAAGACCGCCGAGGTGGTCTCGCCCGAGCATGAGCAGCTGCCACGCCGGCCGGCCAAGCGGCCGACCGCGTCTGCCGACTACGGGATCGTGGTGGAGGGAGCAGCCGGGTCGGGCGTTCTGGTGCGGATGGCCAAGTGCTGCACCCCGGTGCCGGGGGATGACATCTGCGGGTACATCTCGCTGGGACGTGGAGTCACGATCCATCGTGACGACTGCCCCAACGTGCGCGCGCTCAAGCGCAACCCGGAGCGGTTCACGCCGGTGCACTGGGATGAGGGCGAGACCGCCACCAGCTCGTTTCGGGTCACGATCGCGCTGCAGTCCTGGGACCGGCCGCGCCTGCTCGAGGATGTCGCCCGCACGTTTGCCGAGCACGGCGCCAACATTGTCGAGTACGGCGGCCATGTCTCCGACCAGATGGCGCGCAACTGGTACACGGTCGAGGTCGGTGACGTCAAGGAGCTGCGCGCGCTCTTGACGGCGCTTCGCAACGTGGACGCGGTGTTCGACGCGTACCGCGTGACGCCCGGAGGCTGACCGAACCGGTGAGTAGACTCACGCCGCAATGAAGACGCTCGACGGCGAGACGATCGTGTGGCAAGGCCACCCCAGCTGGAAGGCGATGATCGTCTTCTACGTCAAGTGGATCCTGATCTCGCTGATCCCGATCGCGATCTGGGTGGGGATTCATGCCGGCGGCGGCCATACCGGGGCGTGGTGGTTCTCGCTCGTGACCGTGATCGGGATGGTGGTCACCCTGGTCGGAGGCTGGATCCGCAGGCAGACGATCCGCTACGTCGTCTCCGATCGCCGCATCGGCATCCGCACGGGGATCGTGTCGCGCAACGAGCGCACCACGCACCTCAACCGCGTCCAGAACGTCTCGATGCGGCAGGGCGTGATCCAGCGGCTGATGGGGATCGGCGACGTCGACTGGGATACCGCCGGGACAACTGAGAACGACGCTGATTTCACATTCCGGGGCATCGACGATCCCTCCCAGCTGGTGCACCTGGTCGATCAGTACCACTCACCCGGCGCCCCGGAGCAGATCGCTCCCACCTGAGTACACCACGATTGACTGCAAGTCTGTACGAGCGTAGGCTCAGACCATGCAGATCGATCGACATAACCGCTGGTTCCAGGCGGCCATGGCTGTGGGAACGCTGTGCGTGCTGCTGTCGGCGCTTGAGCTGACGGTGATTCTCACCGGCGGCGGGGTGCCTCCCGAGTGGACGAACTGGCTGCTTATGGCGATGCCGGCTGCGTCCATCGGGTTGCTGGTGGTGGCGCTGGCGCGTCCCCGCACCGCACAGCCCGCGTAGCGATCTAGACTGCTCGCGTGAGCGAGAGCAACGCCATCCGTGAGTTCGCCCTCGCGTTTCCGAAGGCGTTCGAGGATCATCCGTTTGGTCCCAACACCCACGTCTTCAAAGTGGGCGGCAAGAGCATGTTCGTGATCCTGTCCGACGGCCCGCCGGTGAAGGTGACCGTCAAGCTGACCAAGGAGGAGCGCCAGGTCGCGCTCGAGATGCCCTACGTCAGCGAAGCCCGGTACGTCGGCAGATACGGCTGGATCACCGCTGCGATCGAGGACGAGCACGCCCTGGACGCCACGCTTGGAGTGGATCCGCGAGAGCTACTGGCTGAAGGCACCCGCCGACATCCGCGAGGCGGCCTGGGCTGAATAACGGTGCCAGGCACCGTTATTCACGGGGGCGTTGGGGTCAGCTGGTGGTGCGTTTGCGATCGTGCGATTCGAACGCGCGCATCGAGAACTCAAACACCACGCACACAGCCGCGGCAACCAGCAGGGCAGGCACTCCCCAGATGAAGAACGCGGCCACGACCGCGCCCACCGAAATGATGTTTCGGGCAAGGATCACCCTCTCAGTGTCTACCTGAAACCGGGTGATCGCAGTCCCTCGAAGGGGTGAAGGGAGTGCGGCTTAGGCCGTTTCGCAGAACGGGGAGATCAGCACCGCCACCCGCTCCAGGAACGTTCGGTCATCGTCGGTGAACGCGGCCGGCGTGTCGGAGTCGACGTCGATCTCGGCGACCACCCGTCCCGCGGCGATCACAGGCACCACGATCTCGGCCCGAGTCGAGACAAAGCAGGCGATGTAGCGATCGTCGGCGTTGACGTCGTCGACGATCTCGGTTTGGCCCGATGCGGCGGCCGCACCGCAGATCCCGGCGCCGATCGGGATGCGGGTGTGCTCGGTCGGCTCGGGCCCCAGCCAGGGGCCCAGCACCAGGTCGCTGCCCTCGACGAAGTAGATGCCGATCCAGGAGTAGTGGTCGAGCCGGTCGTGCAGCACCGCGACGGTGTCGCGCACGACCGCTGCAGCATCCGGCTCCCGGTCGATGATGCGCTCGATTGCCTCCAGCGCGCCCAGCTGGGTGCTGTTCACAGTTCCACGTCGGTGTCGAATCCGCTCACGATCGTTCGCAGATGCTCGCTCACCGGCACCGACCGACGCGCGACATGATCGATCTGGACGACCGTCTGGTCGGCGGTCACCAGGTGAGCGCCGGTGGTCACATCGACGGCTTCGAACTGCCACCGCACGCTGGTCTTCCCGATCTTGGCCACCCGCACGAACACCTCGAGCTGATCGTCGAACCTGGCGGGGGCGTGGTACTCGACGTGCTGGGCTCGCATCACGAACTCGGTCAATCCCTCACCGTCTGCCAGCAGTTCGAGGTGTCGCAGATACTCGACCCGGGCGCGGTCGAAGTACGGCATGTAGCGGCCGTAGTAGACGACTCCCTGGGCATCGGTCTCGTCAAAGCCCACGCGGGTCACGAACGAGAATCGAAATGGCGGGCGGCGATCGGTGACCGTCACGATCGGATCAGCCCGAGCACCTCATCCCGGCACGACTCCATCTTGGCCTCGGACAGCGCTTCCAGGTTGAGCCGAAGCAGCGGCTCGGTGTTCGACGGCCGCACGTTGAAGTGCCAGTCGTCGAACTCGAACGAGACGCCGTCCAGGTGCGACACCCGGTTTGCCTTGGGCCCGAACGTGTCCTTGAGCGTCTGCAGGCGCACGGGCACGTCGTCCACCGTGGAGTTGATCTCGCCCGAGATGAAGTACCGCTCCCGAAACGGCGCCAGCAGCTCGCGACAGCTTCTTGCCCGACTCGAGATACCAGCTCGAGCAGCACCAGCGCGGGCACGATCCCGGTGTCGCAGTAGTAGAAGTCCTTGAAGTAGTAGTGCCCCGAGACCTCGCCGGCGAAGACGGCGTCCTCCTTGCGGATGCGGGCCTTGATGAAGGCGTGGCCGACCCGGTTTTCCAGGGCCGTGCCACCGGCCGCTGCCACGGTGTCGCGCACCGCCCACGACGCCCGCAGGTCGTACACGATGGTGGCGCCGGGATGCTGTGTCAGCATCGATCGCGCGATCAGCGCGGTGATCAGGTCGCCGGGAACGAACTCGCCGGTGTCGTCGATGAAGAAGCAGCGGTCGGCGTCGCCGTCCCAGGCAATGCCGAGATCGGCGCCGTGCTCGAGCACCTTGGCGATGATGAACTGGCGATTTTCCTCGAGCAGCGGGTTCGGCTCGTGGTTGGGAAACGACCCGTCGGGATCGAGCGAGTAGCTGTGGGTGACCAGCGGCAGTCGTTCCAGCACCGGGGAGATCATCGGCCCGGCCATGCCGTTGGCGCCGTCCAGCACCACGTTCAGCGGGCTGATCGCCGAGGGGTCGATGAACTGCATGACCCGGTCGACGAAGCCGGCGTACACGTCGCGCTGGGTGACGCTGCCGGCCGCTCCCGCCGCAGGCAGGTCTGCCAAGGCGCAGAGCCTTGATCTTGTCCAGGCCGGTATCGCCACCCACCGGCTGGGCGCCGCGGCGGACGATCTTCATGCCGTTGTAGGCGGCCGGGTTGTGCGATGCGGTCACCATGATGCCGCCGTGATAGCCGTATTCGCCGACCGCGAAGTAGAGCATCTCGGTGCCGATCTGACCGAGGTCGACGACGTCCGCTCCGGCCGCCGTGGCACCGCGGATCGCCGCCGCGGCGATGTCGGGCGAGGACAGCCGCATGTCGTGGCCGATGGCCATCACCTCCGGCTCGAACGCACCGACGTAGGCTGCCGCCAGCCGCTCGGCTCCCGCGGCATCGAGCTCATCTGGCACGATCCCCCGTACGTCATAGGCCTTGAACACCGAAGGTGAGAGCATCAGCGAGAGTCTAGTGAGGGTGAGACTGCGGCCGTTGCAGCTGGCAGACAGCGCGGTACTGCTCGAGTTGTACAGCGCCAACCGCGAGTTCCTGGCGCCGTTTGACCCTCCCCGGGCCGACCGATTTCCTGACCGAGCAGGGCCAGGCACGAGAGGTCGCGGTGTCGGTCGAGGCGGGGCTGGCCGGCGCGTCGCAGCGATTCGTGATCGAGGCCGAGTCCGAAGCCCGTCGGCGTGCTGGGCGTCTCGAACATCGTCGAGGGCGCCTTTCGCAGCGCCAACCTCGGCTACTGGGTGGCCCAGGATCACAACCGGCGCGGGATCGCGACCCAGGCGGTGCAGCTGGCGGTGCGGTGGGCGTTCGACGAGCGCGGGCTGCACCGGCTGGAGGCGGGCACCCTGGTCGACAACCTCGCCTCGCAGCGGGTGCTCGAGCGAAACCGCTTCGCCCGCATCGGCCTCAGCCCGCGGTACCTCAGAATCGCCGGCGAGTGGCGCGACCACATCCTGTTCGCCCGCACCGCCGAGGACTGAGGAACTCGGCGTTACATCGGGCCAGGCCGCCCGCACCTGCTCCAGCGTGCGGCTGAGGTGCTCGGGCATCACCCGCACGTCGGCGAGCACCGGCATGAAGTTGGTATCGCCGCCCCAGCGTGGCACCAGGTGCAGATGCAGGTGACCCACGACGCCGGCCCCCGCGACCCGACCGAGGTTGAGCCCTGAGTTGAATCCCTCCGGCGCCATCACCGCGGTCAGCGCCGTGATGCCCTGGTCGAGCAGCTCCCACACCTCGGCCCGCTCCTCGGCGGTGAGCTCGCCCGGCATCGCCAGATGCCGGTAGGGCGCGACCATCAGGTGGCCGTTGGAGTAGGGGTAGAGGTTCAGCAGCACGTAGGCGTGGGTGCCGCGGTGCACCACCAGGTTGGCGTCGTCGTCGCCCGCCTGCTTCGAGCAGAAGATGCACTCGCCGCTGGTCGGATCCGTCCTGCACGTACTGCAGGCGCCAAGGCGCCCACAGCCGTTCGGTCACAGCCAGTCCTTGTGGCGGAAGTACAGCAGCATGCCGGTCGAGATCAGAAGCATGCCCCCGACGATCACCCAGAACGAATCGGCAGTGTGCTCTCGGGGGAGGCCCACGTTCATGCCGTAGATGCCCGAGATCAGCGTCAACGGCAGCAGCACCACGCTGAACAGCGTCAGCACCCGCAGGATGTCGTTCTGCTTGTGGGCGATCACCGACTCGTTGGTCTGCTCCAGCGCCTCGACCACCTCTTTGTAGTTGTCGAGCTGGTCCCAGATGCGCTCGGCCTTGTCCACGATGTCGTCGAAGTAGACCTCGAGATCCTCCGGCAGATACCGAGTGCGGGCGCGCTCCAGCAGGCGCAGGGTGCTGCGCTCGGGCTTGATCACCTTGCGGTAGGCCACGATCTCCTGCTTCACGTCGGAGATGTCGCGCACGACCTCCTCCGAGCGGCGCTCGGTGAAGATCGCCTCGCCCAGCCGGTCGAGCTTGAAGCCGATCTTGTCCAGAATCGGGAAGCAGTAGTCGAACATCTCCGACAGCACCTCGTACAGCAGGTACCCGGAGCCCTTCGAGAAGTACTCCTCGCGCCGCTCGGTGTTGCTCTCGAGCTGTCCGAACAGCCGTCCGAGCGGCTTCAGGGGCACGTTGGGGAGGGTCACGATCAGGCCCTCCTGCACGAACACGTTCAGCTCGGCGGCGTCCAGGCGGCGCTTGATCTTGTTGAAGTACGGCACGTGCAGCACGATGAACATGTACTCGTCGTACTCATCGATCTTGGGCCGCTGGCGCGTCGACAGCACATCCTCGAGGTCCAGTGGGTGGAAGTCGAACTGTTCCGCGAGGTAGGCGGTTTCAGTGGCGGTCGGCGCTTCGAGGTTCAGCCAGCGCGTGCCGAGAGCTTCGAGCTCAGCGACATGGGGCTCGACGCGTTCGACCGTTCCTTGCGGCGCACGATCGCGCCTGCGTACTGTCCTCGGGATCCGTGGCAGGTTCGGCATCGTTGCTCGCAGGGGTCAACAGCGTGGGCATCCTTGAAGTGTACTGATTCGACACGACAGTATCGACCCCTGGCATCGGATACCGTAGTCCCAGTGAGCACGCGACGACCAACGGCGGACGAAAACCTGCTGAACCGCCGGGATACGGCCTTTCTCCATACGGATCCGTGGAGGATCCTGCGGATTCAGTCGGAGTTCGTCGAGGGATTCGACGCACTCGCCGAGATCGGCCAGACGGTGGCGGTATTCGGATCGGCCCGCACCGACCCTCGTGACCGCATGTACAAGGCCGCCCGGGAGACGTCTCAGCAGCTGGTGGAGGCGGGATACGCGATCCTGACCGGCGGCGGCCCCGGGATCATGGAGGCAGCCAACCGGGGCGCACGCGACGCCGGCGGAGTCTCGATCGGCGCCAACATCGAGCTCCCTCACGAGCAGCATGCCAACCCCTACCTGGACATCTCGCTCGACTTTCGCTACTTCTTCGTGCGCAAGACGATGTTCGTCAAGTACTCGGAGGGGTTCGTCGTCTTCCCCGGCGGCTTCGGCACCATGGACGAGCTGTTCGAGGCGCTGACGCTGATCCAGACCGGCAAGGTGCACCGGTTCCCGGCAGTGCTGTATGGCCGCGAGTACTGGGGTGGGCTATTGGACTGGATCCGATCGACGATGCTGGAAGAGGGCAACGTCTCGGAGGAGGATCTCGACCTGACGATGGTCGCCGACAGCCCCGAAGAGGCGGTGGCGATGGTGGTGGCGTGCAACACCGGCACCTGCGGTCACCCGGCCCATCAGCACGTCTCCAAGTGACCGCCGAGGTCGAGTTCTCGCCGGTCGCCCCGTACCTGCTGCGATCCTGCCTGGGGGCGCCGGATCTGACCCGGCGGCGATTCCCGGGCGGGCTCGAGCTGGCGTTCGAAGTCGCAGGTGAGCCCGTCTACGCGCGTGCTTGGCAGACCTCCGACGGACGGCTGCGGGCGCGCATCGACGCGACCGATCTGGAGCCCGCTCACGATCGGCTGCGGCAACTGCTGAGAGTCGACGTCGATCACCGACCGTTCCTGCGGATGGCGGAGCGCGACCGAATGCTGGCCCCGCTGCGCTCACGTCTCACCGGGATGCGGCCGCTGCTGCTGGGCTCGGTGGCGCACGCGCTCATGCGGGGCGTCTGCGGCCAGCTGATCCGTTCCAGCGAGGCGCTCGCGATCGAGCGCCGGATCGTGGCCCTGCTGAGCCCGCGGTATCGCGGTCTACGGCTGCCGCCGACCGCCGCTGCGATCGCCCACGAACACCCGGCCCGATTCGAGCGGGCCGGCCTCTCGCCACAGCGGGCGGCGCTGCTCAGTCGCGCTTCGCTGCAGCCGTGGGACGACCTCGCTGCCCAGTCGAGCGATCGGGTCGAGGCGCGCCTGCGGGCGCTGCGAGGGTTGGGTGCGTGGACTTCGGGCCATGTCCTGATGCACGGGTACGGGCGGCTGGATCGAGGCCTCGCCGGAGATCTCGCGTTGGTGCGCCTGGCCACCCGGCTGCTCGGCCGAAAGGCGGACACCGCCGACACTGAACGGCTGTTGGAGCCGTACGGCGAATGGCGCGGCCTGGCCTCGCTGTGGCTGATGCATCACCCGCTGGCCGCGCGGCATGTCGTGCCCGCCGCCTAGATGGTGTCGATTTGGCGTCGCCCGTTCGTGTAGAGGGTGAGACCCGGCATGCAGCCGGGGTAACGTCAAGGAGGACACGATGAAGCGGTACCTACTCAGCGTCTATCAGCCCGACGGCGACCCGCCCGCAAGCGTCGATCTGGACCAGATCATGCGCGACGTGAACGCGGTCAACCAGGAGATGAAGGCGGCCGGCGCCTGGGTCTTCTCCGATGGCCTGCACCAGCCCAGCACCGCCACGGTGGTGCGGCTCGAGCACGGCGATGTGCTCACCACCGACGGCCCCTACGTCGAGGGCAAGGAGCATCTGGGCGGGTTGTCGATCATCGCTGCCCCCGATCTCGATGCCGCCCTGGAGTGGGGCCGAAAGCTCGCTCGGGCAACCACGTTGCCGATCGAGGTGCGTCCGTTCCAGGGGGAGCCCCACGGCGATGCAGATCGCTGATGCAGCGTCGATCGAGCGGGTGTTTCGCGAGCAGTACGGTCGCGCCGTGGCCGTCCTGGTGCGCTCGTTCGGCGATATCGACATCGCCGAGGAGGCCGTCCAGGACGCATTCACCGTCGCGCTGGAGCGCTGGCCGTCCGAGGGCCGGCCTCCCAGCCCGGCGGGGTGGATCATCACCACCGCCCGCAACCGCGCGATCGACCGGCTGCGGCGTGAGGCCTCCCGCGACGACCGCCACGCGCAGGCGACCCTGATGCAGATCGACGGCGAACCGCCCGAGCCGATGGAGCAGGGCGTGGTGGACGACGATCAGCTGCGGCTGATCTTCACCTGCTGCCACCCGGCGCTCTCCCAGGGCGCTCAGGTGGCGCTGACGCTGCGGCTGATCGGTGGACTGACGACCCCCGAGATCGCTCGCGCCTTCCTGGTGCCCGAGCCGACGATGGCCCAGCGGCTGGTGCGGGCGAAGGGCAAGATTCGCGATGCCGGCATCCCGTTTCGGGTTCCCGGCCAGGCCGACCTGCCGCAACGAGTCGATGCGGTGCTGAGCGTGGTCTACCTGGTCTTCACGGAGGGTCACACGGCCAGCTCGGGCGATCGGCTGGTGCGCGAGGAGCTGTGCGCCGAGGCGATTCGGCTGGGCCGGCTGCTGGACGAGCTGATGCCCGACCAGCCGGAGGTGATGGGGCTGCTCGCATTGATGCTCTTGGTCGAGTCGCGCCGCGTCGCCCGCACCGCCCCAAACGGCGATCTGGTGCTGCTTGCCGACCAGGATCGCAGCCTCTGGAATCGCCGATCTGATCGCCGAGGGGCAGACCATCGTCAAGCGCTGCCTGGAGCTCGATCGGCCCGGCTCATACCAGATCCAGGCGGCCATCAACGCCGTCCACAGCGAGGCCTCGAGCGCGGAGCAGACCGACTGGTGGCAGATTCTGCGGCTGTACGACCAGCTGCTTGGGTTCGCACCCACGCCGGTGGTGGCGCTCAACCGGGCGGTGGCGCTGGCCGAGGTGGACGGGCCGGGAGTGGCGCTGGCGGTGGTCGATGAGCTCGACCTGAGCGACTACTACCTCTACCACGCCGTCCGCGCCGACCTGCTGCGGCGAGCCGGCCGCCCAGCCGAGGCCGCCGACGCCTACGCCGCGGCGATCGAGCTGAGCGACAACGAGACCGAGCGGGTGTTCCTGCAACGCCGTCGCGACGCGCTCGCAAACGCCTGAGGCGAGAGCGTTTGTGATAGAACGGGCGGCATGGTGAGCCTGCGTCCGATCACCGATGCCAATCGCGCGCAAGTGGAGGCACTGAGCGTCTCCGAGCTGCAGCAGCAGTTCGTCGCAGCGTCACCGACTCGCTGCTCGAAGCGGTGGAGGACGTCGGCGGACGGGCGATCTACTGGGCGGTCTACGCCGACGAGACACCGGTCGGGTTCGTGATGATCAGCGACGAAGTGGACGGCCCCGGATACATCCCGCACTACCTGTGGAGGCTTCTGATCGACGAGCGGCACCAGGGTAAGGGCTACGGCAGGGCCACGCTCGACCTGATCGTCGACTACTTCCGTACGCGGCCCGGGAGTCAAGGTCGACGTGCTGTCCACCAGTGCCGGAGAGGGGGAGGGGAGCCCGATCGGCTTCTACGAGCGCTACGGCTTTCGCCAGACCGGCGACATCGTGTTCGACTACGAGGTGCTGCTGGAACTCGAGCTCGGGTAGGCCGGCGACGGCGCAGGACTTTTCGCCCGTCCGGCGATCCGCCGGAATGGTGAGGTGCCGGGGGGTGGGGTGAGCGACCGTGGGTGTGCCGATCCGAGCACGAACTGACAAGCGCAGACTCGGACAGCACCTGCTTACACCGGCTGAGGAGGACTCGGCTGGGCGGCCTCAGCCCGCTCCTTCAAAGCGTGATTCATCGCCTCGAAGCCGTCTCCGGTCGCCGTCAGCGTCTTGGCGAACACCGGGACGAGGACGCCGCGAAAGCGCTCGCTTTGGACCAGCCGCGATCGCGCACCATCGAGCTGCTCGATGGTGAACTTGTGCTCCCCGTCGAACACGCCCGGTATCAGCACGCGGCCCAGCCAGGCGAGCTCACGGGCATGCTCGACGCGAAGCACCGTCGGCTTGAACGTCATTCCGCGGGCGCCGGGCGGCTCGATCCTGACTGTGAGCCGGGCGCCGGGCTCGCACGTGCCCTGAATCGATCGGATGAACGGGTTCCAGTCCGGGTAGGAGTCGAAGTCCACAAGCACGCTCCACACCCGCTCGGGTGGGGCGGCGATCTCCACTTCGTGACGAAGCTCCTTCATCGGACGACCTCCTCTGTGCGTCGTGCCGGCAATGCGCCTGGTAGGAATCGAACCTACGACCTTGCGCTCCGGAGGCGCACGCTCTATCCCCTGAGCTACAGGCGCGGGGGTCACTGGGACTCACGGAGTCTACTTGCCCTCGGCGAGGATCCCGTCATCGCGCTAGGCTCGCGTCCCGATGGAGATCCACGCCCGCACTGCGACCCTCGTCCACCACGAGCCGTTCGTGATCTCTCGCAGCGCCAGCACCGAGTCGGTGGTGGTGCAGGCGGCGGTCACCCACGACGGCCTGACCGGGTACGGGGAGGGCGCTCCGGACGAGCGCTACGACGAGAGTGTGGAGTCGGCGCTCGAGTTCCTCGATCGGTTGGAGCCGCTGCTCGGGCGACGACCCGCTGGCGATCGAGGCGATTCTCGGCCGGGTGGGGGAGCTGCCGGGAGAGATGGGCGCCAAGTGCGCGCTCGACGGCGCGCTGCACGATCTTTTGGGCAAGATCTGCGGGCAGCCGCTCTATCGCATCCTGGGGCTCGACCCGGTGCCTCCGCCGACGTCGTACACGATCTCGATCGACACGGTGGAGGGCACCGCCGATCGAGCGCGCCGGGCGGCGGGCTATCACGCGCTCAAGATCAAGGTGGGCGGCCCGGACGATCTCGATCGCGTCAGGGTGGTGCGCCGAGAGGCGCCCGACGCCCTGATCCGGGTTGACGCCAACGAGGCCTGGACGTGTCGACTCGACCCGGGCGCTGATGGACGACCTGGTCGCGCTCGGCGTCGAGCTGATCGAGCAGCCGCTGCACGCCTCCGACCGCGCCGGATACGCCGAGCTGCACGCCGCCAGGCTGCCGATCCCGATCGTCCTGGACGAGAGCTGTCACACCTTGGCCGACATCGCGCCGGCCGCGGGGCACGCCGACGGGGTCAACATCAAGCTCACCAAGACCGGCGGCATCCGCGAGGCGCATCCGCATGATCCACGCCGCCCGCGCGCTCGACCTGGTGATCATGCTCGGGTGCATGAACGAGTCGTCGCTGGGTATCGCCCAGGCGGCGGCGATCTCGCCGCTGGTCGACGTGGTCGATCTGGACGGCCACCTGCTGAATGCCAATGACTTCTTCGAAGGCCTCGGATTCGATCGACGGCCGCGTCATCCCCGGGCCCGGGCCGGGCCTGGGAGTGACCCCGCTGGAGCCGTGGCCGTGAAGCGCTACGTGATGCTGTGCGAGGGCGCGTTCGATGAGGACGCAAAGACCGCGACCGGCGTGCTGCGCTACGCCGACGCGGTCACGGTCGCGGTGATCGATTCGACCCGCGCCGGCTCGACCGCCGACGCCGAGGTGCCCGGGCTGGCCGCAGGCATCCCGATCGTGGCCACGCTGGCCGAGACGCTGGCCGATCGCCCCGACACGCTGCTGATCGGCGTGGCACCGGCCGGCGGCAAGCTCCCGCCGGTGTTTCGCTCGGTGGTGAAGGAGGCGCTGGAGCGCGGCCTGGACGTCGAGAACGGCCTGCACGACTTTCTCGCGGGTGACCCCGAGCTCGCGGCGGCGGCCGCCGCGGGAGGTGCGGAGATCCGCGACCTGCGAAGGCCGCCGGCCGACCTGGACGTACCCACGCTGGCCAACCTGGACATCGCTGCGCGAACGGTGCTGACGGTCGGCTCCGACTGCGCGCTGGGCAAGATGACGGTGTGCCTGGAGCTCGACCGAGAAGCTCGCCGACGGGGCCTCGCGTCGCAGTTCGTGCCGACCGGGCAGACCGGGATCGCGATCGCCGGCTGGGGCATCGCCGTGGACGAGGTGGTCTCCGACTACATCGCCGGGGCGGCCGAGCGGCTGGTGCTGGAGGGCCACCGGCGGGCCGGCGACGACGCGCTCCTGTGGATCGAGGGCCAGGGCTCGATCAACCACCCCTTCTACTCGGGCGTCACCACCGGCCTGATCCACGGCAGCGCGCCCGCATGCGCTGCTGTTCGTGCACGAGCCCGGGCGGACGCTGATCGAAGGCGATCCGCGCATGCCGATCCCGCCGATCGAACAGCTGATCGCCGACAACGAGCGAGTGGCGGGGTACCGTGCGTCCCGCGCCGGTGGTCGCGCTGGCGCTCAAGACCAACCGGCTGTCCGACGTCCGCCGCCCGCGACGCGATCGCCGAGTACTCCGAGCGCACCGGCCTGGTCACCGACGACCCGGTGCGGTTCGGCGCCGGACGGCTGCTGGACGCGGTGGTCAGCGCAACCGGCGGATGATCCGCGCCGGCCGTGCCCGGCGACGCGGCCGCGATCACCGCGCTGGTCGAGCGGGCCTACGCCGTGTACGTCCCCCGGATCGGACTGCGGCCCGCGCCGATGGATGCCGATCATGCCGCCGAGATCGCTCGCGGCGAGTCGTTCGTGATCGATCGCGACGACGCCGTGGCCGGCGTGATCGTGCTCGTCACCGGCGACGATCACCTGATGATCGAGAACGTCGCCGTCGAGCCCGCATGCCAGGGACAGGGTCTCGGCACGCAGCTCCTGGAGTTCGCCGACGCGGCTCGCCCGGCGAGCGCGGGCTGGCGGAGATCCGGCTCTACACACACGAGCTGATGACCGAGAACATCGCGTTCTACCGCGGCCTCGGATTCCACGAGATCGAACGCCGCCGCGAACGCGGCTTTGCCCGGGTGTTCTTCACCCGCCCGGTGTGACGGCTAATATGCCGCGGCAGTTGTCCGACGCCCGCCTTCAAACCCTTGCCGACCTGCTGTGCCGGTACTCCCTCGACGTGCAACCGCAGGAGCTGGTGATGGTCTACACCCCTGCGATCGCCCAGCCGCTGGTGGTCGAGGTGGTCAGGTCGGTGACCCGGCTGGGGGGACACGTGATCCTGCGGGCGTCCCTGGAGTCGGTCGAGGCTGCCCGGCTGGAGCGGGCCTCAGAGGCCCAGTTGACGGCGCTGACACCGCTCGATCACCTCGACGTCGAGCTCCCCGACAAGATCCTGTCGATCTGGGCCAACGAGAACCTCGCATACAAGGCGCAGGTGCCGTCCCGCAACCTGGCCCAGCGCGCGGCCGCCACCGAGCCGCTCGACCGCCGGCTCGGCCAAGCGCCAGGCCGACGGCGAGAACCGCTGGTGCGGCACGCTCTATCCCTCGCAGGCCTCCGCCCAGGAGGCGGGCATGTCGCTCACCGAGTGGCAGGACTTCGTGTTCGCGGCCGGCCACCTGGACGACGCCGATCCGATCGCGCACTGGCGCAAGCAGTCGGCCGACCAGCAGGTGGTCGCCGATCGTCTGGCCCGGCTCGAGCAGCTGCGGATCGTCGCGCCCGACACCGACCTGACGGTCAACGTCGCCGGCCGGCCGTGGCTGAACGCCGACGGCCGCGAGAACTTCCCCGACGGCGAGGTGTACACCAGCCCGCATCCACGCCGCCACCGAAGGCACCATCGCCTTCTCGTTTCCCAGCACCTACGCCGGCAAGCGGGTCGAGGGCGTGCGGCTGTGGTTCGAGCGCGGGCGGGTGGTCAAGGCCCACGCCGACCAGGGCAGGAGCACCTCGAGAGCATCCTGGACACCGACGAGGGCGCGAGGTTCCTGGGCGAGGTCGCCTTCGGCCTCAACGACGAGATCCAGATGACGACCGGCGAGACGCTGTTTGACGAGAAGATCGGCGGCACCTGCCACGTCGCCCTGGGCATGGCGTTCCCCGAGGCCGGCGGCACCAACCCCTCGGGCATCCACTGGGACATGGTGTGCGACCTGCGCCGGCAATCCCAGGTGTTTGGCGACGGCGAGCTGATCTTCGAGAACGGCCGGTTTCTGTGAACGATCCCCGTGTCGCGCGGCTGGCCAAGCTGATCGCCGAGTACTCGGTCGACGTCCGCGAGGGCGATCTGGTGATGATCAACGGCCCGTCGCTGGCCGAGCCGCTGCTTGGCCGAGCTGACCAAGGCGGTGATCGATCGCGGCGGGCTCCCGTACGTGCGCGTCACGCTCGAGGGCGTCGACCACGCCTTCCTGACGGAAGCCCAGGATCACCAGCTCGACTGGCTGCCGCCGTTCGCGCTCGAGGAGATGAACACGATCGACGCTCGCATCAGTATCCACGCGAGCTGGAACACGCGCGAGCTGTCGGGCATCGACCCCTCGCTGATGGCCCGCCGAGCCGCGGCGGTGCGGCCCGTGACCGACCGGTTCATGCGACGATCGGCAGACGGCGACCTGCGCTGGTGTGTGACCGCCTTTCCCGTGTCCGGCGTTCGCCCAGGACTCCGACATGTCGCTCGGCGCCTACGAGGATTTCGTGTACGGCGCCGGCTGGCTGCAGCTCGAAGACCCAGTCGCGGCCTGGCGTGAGTTCGGCACAAAGCTCGAACTGCTGACCGCAAAGCTCGAGCAGGTGTCGACGATCCGGCTGGTGGCCGAGGACACCGATCTCACGCTCGGTGTGAACGGGCGCACCTGGATCGCCTCCCAGGGACTGCGCAACTTCCCCGACGGCGAGGTGTTCACCGGGCCGGTCGAGGACGAGACCAACGGCGAGGTGCGGTTCTCGTTCCCCGCGATCATCGGCGGCCGCGAGGTCAACGGGGTGCGGCTCATGTTCGAGAACGGCCGGGTCGTGCACAGCGAGGCCACCAGCGGCCAGAGCTACCTGCACCAGATGCTCTCGATGGACGACGGCGCGTCGGTGCTCGGCGAGCTCGCGATCGGCACCAACTACGGCGATCACCCAGTTCACCAAGCAGATCCTGTTTGACGAGAAGATCGGCGGCACCTGCCACATGGCGCTGGGCGTCGGCTATCCCGACACCGGCAGCCTGAACATTCGGCGCTTCACTGGGACATGGTGCGGGATCTGCGAGCGGGCGGCGAGATCTACGCCGACGGCGAGCTGATCTACCGCGACGGCGAGTTCCTGACGTCGTTCTTCGAGCCGTCGCTGGCGCCGCCGACTACGGGCTCTAGGCCGGCTGACGGGCGCATCAGCCAGCCCATGCGCGCGGCGTGCGCCATGACGGCAGGTCGTGCAGGCGCAGCACCGCCACGCCCAGATAGGCGGCCACCGCCGTGACCGCGGCCGTACCTTCGAGCGCACGACTCCGGCAGCCCCAGCGGCGCGGCGGTCACCTCCTTGTGGGAGCACGCCAGCAGCACGGGATATCCGAGGCCGACCAGCTCGGCAGATGCCGCAGCGTGTCCAGGTCGGTGTCGATGTCCTTCCCGAACCCGAGGCCGGGGTCGATCAGGATTCCGCGCGGCTGGATACGCCCGCCGCCACCGCCGTCTCGGCACGGGCGGTCAGGAACTCGGCGATCTCCTCGACTGAGATCGAGTATGTGCCGGCTGCGGGCCTGCTTGGGCCGCGAGTCCGAGGTGGGTGACCACCAGTCCGGCGCCGGCCGCGGCGACCGTCGCCGCCATGCTCGGGATCGCTCAGCCCGGTGTGATCGTTGACCAGGTCGGCGCCGGCCTGCGAGCGCCGCCGCGGCCACCGGCGCGCGGTAGGTATCGACCGCGATCACGGCGTCGGTGTGCGCGCGCAGCTGCTGCGATCACCGGCACCACCCGCGCGATTTCGATCGACGGGTCGAGCTCGTCACCGGGCTGAGCGGTCATCCCGCCGACGTCGAGTGCCCCTGCGCCGCGCTCGAGCAGCGCCAGCCCGTGGGCGACCGCGTCGGCGGCGGCGGCGGTGGCGCCCTGGTCATAGAACGAGTCCGGGGTCACGTTGACGATCCCCATCACCGTCGGAGGCCCTCCGAGGGGGAGGGATGCGATGGGCGAATTCGATGGTCACAAGCGGGAAATCCTACTCGCGCTTGACACCGAACACGTGTTCGCCTACACTCCCCGAACACATGTTCGCCTCACCCACATATCGTCACATCACGTCCGTCCTCGCACTCTTTGTTGTGATCGCCCTGCTGATGCTGGCTATCGCACCGGCCTCATCCGGCGCCTCGCGCCCGGCTCGCCACCTGGTGAAGTCGGGGGAGACGCTGTGGTCGATCGCATCGTCCCACTACCACACCGACGACCCCCGCCAGGCCGTGTTCCAGATCGAACAGGCCAACCACATCAACGACGCAACCATCCTTCCAGGCCAGGTGATTCTTCTCCCATGAGCGCGTATCCCGACAACGTCATCGTGCTGGACGACTACCGGCACAACCGCTCGACTACTCCTACGAGCCGTTCGAGATACGAGCCGCCGCGCGGCCCGATCTCAGGCTCATCACCGGCCCCGACACACCGTCGGAGCCGTTCGGCCTCGAGGTGTTCCTGCGCCGCGCCATGATCGTGATGGCCGCGCCGCCTCAGGATCCCGCCGCGCCGGCGGCACCGCTGATCCCGCTGCACGCCTCCGGCATCTGCCTGAGCCGCGTTCTCGGTGCCCGGCGCCGCTCTGGATTCCATCTAGAGTGGCGCGCGTGGATCTCAATGTGCTTTTCCTCGGGACGGCGGGCGCCGCGCCCACCGCTCAGCGCGGGCTGCCGGCGTTTCTGGTCCGGCGCGGCGGCGTGTCGCTGCTGATCGACTGCGGTGAAGGTACCCAGCGCCAGCTGCTCCGTTCGGGCGCCGGGTCTCGTCGATGTCGACGAGATCCTGATCACGCACTGGCACGCCGACCACTTTCTCGGTCTGCCGGGCATGCTCAAGACGTTCGCCCTGCGTGGCCGCGAGGCGCCGCTGCGGCTGTACGGCCCGGTCGGCCTGACCGCGTTGATGCAAACTCTGCATCCGGTGCTCGGCCGCGTCCCTATGAGCTCGAGCTGGTCGAGCTGATCCTGCCGACTGGATCGGGCACGACGGTTTCCGGATCGAGGCTTTCCTCGACCTCCCACGATCTCCCAGCCTCGGGTATGCGCTGGTCGAGGACGAGCGGCCCGGGCGATTCGACCTCGAGCAAGGCCCGTGAGCTGGGCGTTCCCGAAGGCCCCGCGTTCGGAGCGCTGCAGCGCGGCGAGACGGTGCAGTCGCCGCGAGCGGGGTGGAGGTCACCGCGGATCAGGTGCTCGGCGCCGCCCGCCGCGGCCGGCGGATGGTGTTCTCCGGCGACACGCGGCCATGCCCGGGCATGATCGAGGCCGCCGCCGCCGCTGACCTCCTGATCCACGAGGCCACCTTCCTCGAAGCCGAGGTCGAACGCGCCCGCCAGACCGGACACACCACCGCGCTGCAAGCCGCGCGCATCGGCCGCGATGCCCAGGTCACGATGCTCGCGCTGACCCATCTCTCCACCCGCTATCTGCCGCGTGACATCCGCGACGAAGCCCGCACCGAGTTCCCCAACACCGTGGTGCCGCGCGACTTCGACACGATCGACCTGCCGCTGCCGGAGCGAGGCGAGCCGCAGCTGATCCGCGCCGATGGCTGACCCGCACTTCGACGCGCTCGCCCGCGACTATGACCGGCTGCGAACCGGCGGAGGGCAGTGGCGGGAGCTCGCCGACCAGACCCTGGCCGCGCTGGGCTCGCCCCGGCGGCTGCTCGACGTCGGCTGCGGCACCGGACGGTTCGCCGTCTACGCCGCCGAGCAGCTCGGTGCGCGGGTGTGGGCGGTCGATCCGTCGGCTCAGATGCTCGACCAGGCGCGCGCGCAGAACCGGCCGGTGAGCGAGTCGGCTGGCGCCAGGCGTCGATCGAGACGCTGCCCGTTCAAGGATGGGTGGTTCGACGCGGCCCACATGCACCTGGTGCTGCACCTGCTCGCCGACCGGCCGGCGGCGATCGCGCAGCTCGCTCGCGTCACCGCTGCCGGTGCGCGGCTGGCGATCGTCAGCTTCCACCTCGACCACTTCGAGACGTCCTATCTCAACCAGTACTTTCCATCGATCCCCGCGATCGACCTCGCCCGCTTCCCCGACCCCGCAGGCAGTGGCCGCCGAGCTCAACGCGGGCGGCTTCGCCGGCGCAGGCGGTCGAGCGGATCTCGGTGCCGGTCAGCTCGCGTGGACCCGACATCGTCGAGCGAGTGCGCGGGCGCTACATCTCCACGCTCGCCCATCGTCCCCGACGACGAGTACCGCGCACGGCCTGGCCCGCCTCGAACAAGACGTCGCCGCTGGGCGCGACACGTTCGAGCACCAGCTCGAGTGGGCCCTGATCACCGCCACCCGTGGATAACCACCTCGCCCAGATCAACGTCGCCCGGGCGCCGAACCGCCCGACTCGCCGAGCTTGGCGGAGTTCGTCGCGGCGCTCGAGCCGGTGAACGCGCTTGCCGACGCCGCTCCCAGGTTTGTCTAGCGGCTCCAAAGCGACGCCGGCGACGCCACCGCGATTCGCGCGAGCGACGACGACCTCATTATCGTCAACATGTCGGTGTGGAGCTCGATGGCGCGCTGTGGCGGTTTGTCTACGCGGGCGACACCTCCCGTGATGCGCCGGCGGCGCGATGGTTCGAGGTCGCAGCGCCGCCTACCTGCGCTGTGGTAGATCCCCGCCAGCACCGTCCCGACCGTCGAGCACGGAATCGAGCGCCTGGAGACGATCCGAAAGACGGCCCGAGCCCGCGCGCGTTCACCTTCAAGTAGCCCCACGACGCTAAGTAACTCGTGCCAGGCACCAATTATTCACCAACACGCCCGTGAATAACGGTGCCAGGCACCAATTATTCACCGAGGATGGAGCGCATGCCTTCGGCAAATGCTGTGGCGCCACCGTTGGCGGGGTGGCGGACGTAGGTCGCGCGGGATCCCAGGATCTGCTCGGCGACCCGGCCGACGGCGACGATCACGCGCGGCTTGACCAGCTCCAACAAGCGCTCGGCGTAGACCGCTCCGGCCTCGATCTCACCCACGGTCGGGCGCCTGTTCGAGAGCGGCTGCCCAGGCTTGTGCGGATGAGTCGGCACCGTGTTCCAGACGATCACGCGATGCTCGGCGAGAGCTCGCCCAGCACCCGGTGGACGATCGTGCCGGACGGCTCGCTCCAGCCGTTGCGACGGCCGGTCGAGGTGGGCCGAACGGCGGGCCCCAGCGGGCCAGGTCGCGCTCACTGGTGAAGGCGATGCCCGACCAGCGCATCCCCTGGTAGCCGGCGGCCTCACCGAGCGCGACCACCTCGGCGCCGCACGCGCCGCCAGGTAGGCACGGAGATTCTCCACCCGGATCGCCCCGGCCCCCGCCACGTCGTCGGTGCCGCGATCGCGGTACTGATTGAATGTCGTGCCGATACGGGCTTTGACGAGATCGGCCAGAAGAGCTTCCATGCCGAAAGCTTGACCGATCGGCAGGACATCCGCCGACGCTGGTAGCATGTTCATGGCTGCAGTTGGAAGGCAGCCAACCACTTCTGCACCTGTAACCGTGCCCAGTGAGGCCGGAAAGGAGCATGGATGAGCGTGTCCGCGCCCGCCGAGCGAGTGCTGCTCGACGAGGATCACATGCAGCGAACCCTTAGGCGGATCGCGCATGAGATCGCCGAGAAGCACGATGATCCCACCAAGCTGGCCCTGGTCGGCATCTACACCCGTGGGGTGCCGCTGGCACAGCGGCTCCGCACCCTGATCGAGGAGTTCACCGGGGTGGCGGTGCCCACCGGCGCGCTGGACATCACCTTCTACCGCGACGACATGACCATGCGCGCGGGTGACCAGCCGCTCCACCCACAGCCGGTGGTCAAGGCCACCCGGCTCGATTTCCCGCTGGAAGGCATGTCGGTCGTGCTGGTCGACGATGTGCTCTACACCGGTCGCACCATCCGCGCGGCGATCGACGCGGTGTTCGACTACGGCCGACCCCAGCGAGTCCAGCTCGCGGTGATGGTCGACCGTGGCCACCGCGAGCTGCCGATCCGGCCGGACTACGTCGGCAAGAACATGCCGACCGCCCGCACCGAGCGCGTCAAGGTGCAGCTGCTGGAGGTCGACGAGGTCGACCAAATCATCCTTCAAACCGGGGAGTAGCGGATGCCCTTCGACCTGTACCCGCCTCAGAGCTCGGACGGCCGCCGGCACCTGCTCTCGGTCACCGATCTGGATCGCACCGCGATCGAGCGGATCCTGGAGACCGCCCACGGGTTCGAGAGCGTGATGCAGCGTGACGTCAAGAAGGTGCCGACGCTGCGCGGCCGCACCGTGATGAACATCTTCTTCGAGTCCTCGACGCGCACCAGCTCGTCGTTCGAGCTGGCCGCCAAGCGGCTCTCCGCCGACACCATGTCGCTTAAAGCCTCCGGGTCGAGCGTGGACAAGGGCGAGTCGCTCAAGGACACCGTGACCACGCTCTCGGCCTACGACCCCGACGTGATCGTGATCC
Source organism: uncultured Actinomycetes bacterium (assembly GCA_963729195.1). Taxonomy (GTDB): domain Bacteria; phylum Actinomycetota; class Thermoleophilia; order Gaiellales; family JAICJC01; genus CAVPTL01. Next base: position 226,726 of record CAVSNF010000024.1, on the reverse strand, counting down.
GGCATCCGCGCATCGGCGCGCCTCGCATCATCACCGCCTACACCGAGGCCCACGTCGTCAACGCCGGTGACGGCAAGCACCAGCATCCCACCCAGTGCCTGCTCGACCTGTACACGATCAAGCGGTCATTGGGGAAGATCGAAGGGCTGCACGTCGCCATCGTGGGAGACGTGCTGCACTCGCGCGTCGCCCGTTCCAACATCCAGGGGCTGCTGATGCTGGGAGCGCGGGTAACCGTGATCGGCCCGCCGCCGCTGATCCCGCGCGGGATCACGGCCATGGGGGTCGAGATCTCTCACGACATCGCCGACATCGCCACAGCCGACGTGGTGTACGTGCTTCGCATGCAGCGCGAGCGGATGCAGGAGGGCGCCAACTACGTTCCTCGCTGACCGAGTACACCGCGCGCTGGGGTGTGACCGCGGGACGCGTGCGCCCCGGCCAGCTGGTGATGCACCCCGGCCCCATGAACCGCGGCGTGGAGATCGACTCGGCGGTCGCCGACGGCCCCGGATCAGCGATCATCGACCAGGTCCGCTCCGGCCTGGTGGTGCGCATGGCGGTGCTGTACGACCTGCTCAACGGCCCCACCCTAGTCCGGCCGAGTCGGCCCTTCGGATCGTCGAGGATGCAGCACTCACCCCCGAAAAGCAGGAGGTGGCATGACCGTCGAGCGCCTGTTTCACGCACACGTCAGAGCCGGCCGACCTGGTCATCTCAGGGGCGCGGGTGGTCGATCCGGGCACCGGGCTGGACGGCGACGCCGTCGACCTGCGGATCCAAAACGGTGTGATCGCAGAGATCGGCCAGAGCCTGGACGGCCCAGAGATGATCGATGCCCGCAACCTGACCGTTCTTCCCGGCCTGATCGACCCGCACGTGCACCTGCGCACCCCGGGTCACGAAGCCAAGGAGGACATCGCGTCGGGAACGCAGGCCGCAGCCGCCGGTGGGTTCGTTGCCATCCTGGCCATGCCTAACACCGATCCGGTGGTCGACTCGGTGCCGATTCTCGAGGGCCTGATCGCCCGCGCACGGTCGCAGGCTGTGGTCGCCACGGCTTCATCGTGGCCATCAGCCGCGGCCTCGAAGGCCGCGAGCTGACCGACATGGGCGCGCTCGCCGATGCAGGGGCAGCGGCGTTCTCTGACGACGGCCGGCCGGTGGAACGGGCTGCACTGCTGCGTCGCGCGCTCCAGTACAGCCGCATCACTGATCTGCGGCTGACGCTGCACGAGGAGGACATGTCGCTGGCCGACGGCGGTCAGATGCACGAGGGCGAGGTATCGGCCGAGCTCGGTCTCCAGGGCCACCCGTCCATCGCCGAGAGCATCATGATCGGCCGCGACATCCAGATCGCCGCCTACGAGAGCACCGGCCTCCACATCTGCCACGTCTCCGCGGCCGAATCGGTGGCCGAGATCCGCCGCGCCAAGGCCGACGGCATCGAGATCACCGCGGAGGTCTCGCCGCACCATCTGTGCCTCACCGACGAGGCGGTTCGGCGGCTCGACCCGGCATCGGCAAAGATGAATCCGCCGCTACGATCCGCCGCCGACCGGGCGGCCCTGATCGAGGCGCTGCAGGACGGCACTTTGGATTGCATCGCCACCGATCATGCGCCACACCTGACGCTCGAGAAGGACGTGCCGTGGGAGCAGGCTCCCAACGGTGTGATCGGCCTGGAGACCGCGCTGCCGGCGGTGTACACCCATCTCGTCGAGCCCGGCCTGATCGGCCTCTCGACCGCGATCGAGCGGATGACCTCCGGCCCAGCGGCGGCGTTCGGGCTGGAAACCCCGACGATCCGGTCGGATCGCCCGCGAACCTCGCGGTATGGGACTTCGGCAGCGAGTTCGTGGTCGAACCGCCGTACCGGTCACGCTCGCTCAACTGCGCCTTCGCAGGGCAACGCCTCAGAGGCGTGTGCTCGCTCACCATCGCGGGCGGGAGCATCGCGCACCGCACGATCGACGCGGCGGTGGCCTCATGACCTCGTTCCTGATGCTGGAGGACGGCACCATCCACCACGGGGCGGCCTACGCCGCCGAGGGTGTTGCGGTCGGCGAGCTGGTGTTCACCACCTCCATGACCGGCTACCAGGAGGTCGTCACCGACCCCTCCTTCGCCGGCCAGCTGGTGACGTTCACCCAGCCCATGATCGGAAACTACGGGTGGAGGAGGACGTCTCCGAGTCGACCCGACCACATGCCCGGGCGGTGGTCATCCGCGAGGGCCGAAACTCCACTCCCGAACGACCGCCGCGGATTCTCGGACTGGCTGACGAGCATGGAGTGGTGGGGGTGCAGGGAATCGATACCCGCGCGATCACCCGGCGGCTGCGCGACGGCGGGGCGGTGCGGGCCGCGGTCGCAAACGGCGATCACGACCCGGCGCAGGTGCTGGAGATGATCCGGGCGGCGCCCGAGATGGCCGGCCAGGCGCTGGCCGGGTCGGTTTCCCGGCCGGACGCGATCACGCTGGAAGCGACCACGACCGAACGCGCGCACGTGGCCGTGCTCGACTACGGGGTCAAATCATCGATCGTGAACCTCCTGCGCAGTGCAGGAGCGCGCGTCACCGTCCTGCCGTGGGACGCCACCACCGACCAGGTGCTCGCACTGCAGGCCGACGGCGTCCTGCTCGGCAACGGCCCCGGCGACCCCGCGGCGCTGAGTGGATGCGTCTCGCGAGGTGCGCGGGCTGATCGGCTCGGTGCCGGTGTTCGGCATCTGTCTGGGCCACCAGCTCTTGGGCCAGGCGCTGGGGCTGGAGACGTTCAAGCTTCGCTTCGGCCATCGCGGCGCCAACCATCCGGTGCTGGCGCTGCAGACCGGGAAGGTGCTGGTGACCGCCCAAAACCACGGGTTCGCCGTCCGCGGCCCCGACCAGGGCACCGCCTTCAGCTGCGACTTCGGGGCAGGCGAGATCACCCATGTGTCCCTGTATGACGGCACCGTCGAAGGGCTCGAACTGCACGACGTCGATGTCAGCTCGATGCAGTTCCATCCCGAGGCCAGCCCCGGCCCGCACGATGCTCGCCACGCGCTCACCCAGTTTGTCGACCCGGGTCGCGGTCTCGGAGCACGCAGTTGCCTAGGCGCGACGACATCGAGACGATCGCCCTGATCGGCTCCGGGCCGATCGTGATCGGTCAGGCCTGTGAGTTCGACTACTCCGGCACCCAGGCACTGCGGGTGCTGCGCGACGAGGGCTACCGCACGATCTTGATCAACTCCAACCCGGCCACGATCATGACCGACCCGGGCTGGGCCGACCGCACCTACCTGGAGCCGCTCGACCTGGACGGCGTGCGGGCGGTGCTGGAACGAGAGCGCCCCGACGCGCTGCTTCCCACTCTGGGAGGTCAGACCGCTCTCAACCTGGCGTCCCAGCTGGACGAAGCAGGGATTCTCGAGGAGCTGGGGATCGAGCTGATCGGCGCCTCCTACAAGGCCATTCAGTGTGCCGAGGATCGTGAGATCTTCGCCGAGACGATGGCCTCGGTGGGCCTCAACGTGCCCGCCAGCGTGATCGCGACGTCGGTGGAAGAAGCACGGGCCGCGCTCGCCTCAGGAGCGCTGCAGCTGCCGGTCGTGATTCGCCCGGCATTCACCCTCGGCGGCCACGGCGGCGGCTTTGCCGCCACGCCCGCAGGAGCTCGAAGACGCGGTCACCCGTGGTGTCCGCGAGAGCCCGATCTCCCAGGTGCTGCTGGAACGTTCAGTGGCAGGCTGGGGCGAGTTCGAGCTGGAGGTGATCCGCGACCGCAACGACAACGTGGTGATCATCTGCTCGATCGAGAATGTCGATCCCATGGGCGTCCACACCGGCGACTCGGCCACCGTCGCGCCCGCCCAGACCCTCACCGACCGCGAATACCAGACGCTGCGCGACGCGTCGGCCACCGTGATTCGCGCCGTGGGCGTCGAGACCGGCGGATCGAACGTGCAGTTCGCGCTCAACCGCGAAACCGGCGAGCTGGTCGTGATCGAGATGAATCCGCGGGTGTCGCGCTCCTCGGCGCTGGCATCGAAAGCCACCGGCTACCCGATCGCGAAAGTCGCCACCAAGCTGGCGGTCGGCTACACGCTGGATGAGATCCCCAACGACATCACCCGCACCACGCCGGCGGCGTTCGAGCCCACCCTCGACTACGTGGTGGTGAAGCTGCCGCGCTTCGCCTTCGAGAAGTTCCCCGGAGCCGACCAGCACCTCACCACCCAGATGAAGTCGGTGGGGGAGGCGATGGGCATCGGACGCACCTTCGCCGAGGCCTGGGGCAAGGCCATGCGCTCGCGCGAGCTGGATCAGAAACCGGACCGCGAGGGTCCGGTTGACGCCGGCGAGTGGGATCGGTTCGACCGCATCCAGGGTCGGCTGCTGGCCGGCGAGTCGGCCGAGGCGCTGGCGGCCGAGTCATCGGTGCATCGCTGGTTCGTGGACGAGTGGTCCGCGATCGCCGACGCCGAGCGCGAGCTCACCGGCACCGCGCTGAGTGACATCTCACCCGCCCGCTGGCTGACGCTGAAACGTCTCGGGCTGGCAGATGCCCGGATCGCCGAGCTGGTCGGATGCCGCGAGCCGGACGTGCGCGACGCCCGCATCGCCGCGGGTGTGCGGCCGGTGTACAAGGCCGTCGACTCGTGCGCCGCCGAGGTCGAGGCACAGGCCCCGTACTTCTACTCGACCTACGAGGTCGAGGACGAGCTGCCGGTGCCCGAGCGGCAGAGCGTGATCATCCTGGGCGCCGGCCCCAACCGGATCGGACAGGGAATCGAGTTCGACTACTGCTGCGTGCAGGCGGTCGCGACCTTCCGCGACCTGGGCTACGACGCGCTCATGATCAACTGCAACCCGGAGACGGTGTCCACCGATGCCGAGACCTCAGATCGGCTGTTCTTCGAGCCGCTGACCGTCGAGGACGTGCTCGAAGTGGTCGACCGCGAGCAGCCGGTGGGAGTGGTGGTGATGTTCGGCGGGCAGACGCCGCTGCGGCTGGCGAGTCGCCTGGAGCAGGCCGGCGTCCCCATCCTGGGAACGCCGTTCTCTGCGATCGACATCGCCGAGGACCGAGAACGGTTCGGCGGGGTGCTGGCCGAGCTCGGCCTGCGGGCGCCGGCCTGGGGAATCGCCCGCGACGCAGACCACGCCGCCGATCTCGCCGACGGCATCGGCTATCCGGTGCTCGTCCGCCCGTCCTACGTGCTCGGGGGACGCGAGATGCGCATCTGCTACGACCGCGACTCGCTGCTCTCGCGACCGGTGCAGCCCGGCTCGCTGATCGACCGGTTCGTGGAGGACGCAATCGAGGTCGACGTCGACGCCGTGTGCGATGGCACCCGCACGATCGTGGCGGCCGTGATGCAGCACGTCGAGGAGGCGGGTGTGCACTCCGGCGACTCCACCTGCGTGATCCCCACGCTTTCTCTGGGCGAGCAGGTCGAGCAGGAGATCGAGCGCCAGACCGCCGCCATCGCCCAGGCGCTGGGCGTGCGCGGTCTGATCAATGTCCAGTTCGCGGTGCAGGGGCCGGATGTGTACGTGCTGGAAGCCAATCCCCGTGCGTCACGGACGGTGCCGTTCGTCTCCAAGGCCACCGGCCAGAGCGTGGTGGACGCCGCCTGCCGGGCTGCGCTGGGGCTCGAGGTGACGTTGCAGCCGGTGAGCGGAAACCACGTCAGCGTGAAGGCGGCGGTGTTGCCGTTCCAGCGGTTCTCAGGCGCCGATCCCACGCTGGGCCCGGAGATGCGCTCGACCGGCGAGGTGATGGGCATCGGACCCGACTTCCCCACGGCGTTCTCGAAGGCCGAGCGGGCCGCGGGTAGACCGCTGCCGGAATCGGGCGTGGTGTTCCTGTCGGTGTGCGACCGCGACAAGCCGGCATCGACCATGCTGGGCGCGCTGCTCCAGTCACTCGGCTTTGAGCTGGTCGCCACCTCGGGCACCGCCCGCTCGCTCCAGCGCATCGGCATCCCGGTGCGGACGGTGCAGAAGGTCACCGAGGGCTCTCCCAACGTGGTCGATCTGATCCTCGCCCGCGAGATCAGCCTGGTGATCAACACTCCGGCCGGCCGCGGAGCCCGGGTGGACGGCTATGAGATCCGGGCGGCGGCGATCGCGCACGGAATCCCGTGCATCACCACGATGGCCGGCGCCTCGGCGGCGGTGCAGGCGATCTCGCAGGCCCGCGCCGACGTCACGCCGCTGGCCTTGCAGGACATCCACGCCAGGGTCACGGATGTTGCGACCGCGTAGGCTCGCGGTCTCGAGCGTCGAGGCGGTCGGCGCCTACACGCTGCTGCGGCTCGTCCCCGACGGCGGCGACCTCGGCGAGCCCGGGGCAGTTCTTCATGCTCACGGCAGAGCCAAAACCGGCGACGGTGTATCTGCCCAGAGCGCTGTCACCGGCGTGGGCGGACGCACACGAGCTCGCCTTCCTGCTCGACATCCGTGGCGCGGGCACCCGCGCGCTGGCGGCCGCCGGCGAGGTCTCGCTGCTGGGGCCGCTGGGACGGGGGTTCGATCCCGCCCCCGGGCCGGCGATCCTGGTCGGCGGCGGCATCGGAGCGGCGGTGCTGCCATTCCTCCGCCTCCGGCTGGGGGTTGATCGCTCGGTGACCACCGTGCTGGGATTCCGCTCGGACGCGCACGCGGTGTGCGCCGCCCTGGTCGACCCCGCAGCCACGGTGGTGCTGGATCCCACGCCGGTGACCGAGCCGCTGGCCGCCGTGCTCGATCCCACGGCCACCGTGTACGCCTGCGGCCCCGACCCGATGCTCCACGCGGTGGCGCACATGTGCGCCGAGCGCGGGGTCGACTGCCGGCTGGCGATGGAGGCGCCCATGGCGTGTGGGTTCGGGGCCTGCTATGGGTGTGCCGTTCGCATCGATGGCGAGCTGAAGCGGCTGTGCGTCGAGGGTCCCGTGCTGGAGGCCGGCCGTGTCCTTGCCTGACACCTCGGCGGTCACGCTCGCGACCGAGTTCTGCGGTATCGAGCTGGACAATCCCCTGATCAACGGCTCGGGCACCCTGGACGCGTTGGTCGCCGGCACGCTCGGCCTGGGCGCGTTCGTCAGCAAGACGGTCACGCTCAACCCGCGCGAGGGTAACCCGCCGCCGCGGATCGCCGAGACCCCCAGCGGGATGATCAACTCGATCGGCCTGGCGAATCCCGGAGTGGACAGTTCTGTGACCACACCCTGCCGCGTCTGGCGGAGCTGGGAGTGCCCTTGATCGTGAGCGTGGGCGGATGGTCGCCGCGACGAGTATGCGGTGGCCGTCGCCCGCATCGCGGCGCACGCGAGCGTGCGCGCGATCGAGCTGAACGTCTCCTGCCCGAACGTGGAGAGTGGATGCATCTCGATCGGGACGGACGCCTCAGAGACCCGTGCGCTGGTCGAGCGCTGCCGCGGCGAGACCGACCTGCCGGTGCTCGTCAAGCTCTCCCCGAACGTGGCCGACATCGGGGCCATTGCCGAAGCCGCTGCCGACGGCGGAGCGGCGGGTTTGGTGGTCGTGAACACCTTGCGGGGAATCGCCCTCGACCGCGAGACATTGCAACCACTGCTCGGCGGCGGCGGGGGAGGGCTGTCCGGACCCGGCGATCAAGCCGGTCGGCCTGCATGCGGTTCACCGCGTTTTCGAGTGCACCGGACTCCCGGTGGCGGGCATGGGAGGCGTGGCGTCAGCCACCGACGTGGTCGAATATCTCGCTGCTGGCGCGGCCATTGTGGGCGTCGGCACGGCACTGTTTGGAAACCCCTTCCTGCCACTCGAGATCCTGGGGCAGATGCCCCTCGAGCTGGCACGACGCAAACTGACAACCGTGTCAGAGCTTGTTGGAAGAGCCCATAATCCGGAATCTAAAGCTCTACTAGAGCTTGAGCGTTAGTAACCGAGATTTGGCGTATTCAAGCCGTTTCCACCCGGTTGCACGGGGCGCGAGGGCTGTATAATCGCTCTTCACCATGATGCTCGAAACTCTGACCCAGGCCCCCTCCCGCTCACTCGATCAACGGATGGAGGCACTCACCCGGGCCAACGAGATCCGCGTTGCCCGCGCACAATTGAAGCGCGATCTCAAGGAACGCCGGATCCGCATCGAGCAGGTGATCGCAGATCCACCCGACTACGTGCTGACCGCCAAGGTGTACGACATGCTGGTCGCGGTGCCGCGACTGGGCCGGGTCAAGGTCGGTCGTCTGCTGACGCAATGCCGCATCAGCCAGTCCAAGACCGTGGGCGGTCTCTCGGAGCGTCAGCGCACCGAGTTGCTGGACATGTTCCGGCAGAACTGACCGACATCGCGGTGGGTCGGTGAGTTCTCGGCTGTTCGTGATCGCCGGCCCGTCCGGCGTCGGCAAGGGCACGCTGATCTCACAGGCGCTCCAGCAACTGCCCGAGCTGGCCGTGGCCACCTCCGCCACCACGCGCCGCGGCGGGCGTCGGAACGCGACGGGGTGGAGTACCACTTCCTGTCCGACTCCGAGTTTCAGGCCCGCGTCGACGCGGGTGAGTTCCTCGAGCATGTAACCTACGTGGGGAACCGTTATGGCACGCTGCGCAGCGAGGTCGAACGGCGTCTCGCGAACGGTCAGAGCGTTGTGCTCGAGATCGAGGTCGTGGGCGCGCGGGAGATCAAACGCCAGATGCCGGACGCGGTCACCGTCTTTGTTGCACCGCCGAGCATGGAGGAGCTCGAACGCCGTCTGGCCGGTCGCAACACCGACTCGCCGGAGACGATCCGATCAAGGCTTGAGATCGCGCGGCACGAACTTGAATCACAACCGATGTTCGACCACGTGATCGTGAACAGCGACGCTGACACCGCCGCACAGGAGCTTGCCTCCATCATGCGGACAGAGATTGCAACCGAGGAGCCCCACACATGATCTACCCCAAGATTGACACCCTGCTCGAGCACGCCGACTCGAAGTATGCGCTCGTGATCGCCGCGGCCAAGCGCACCCGCCAGATCAATGACTACCACCACCAGCTGGGCGAAGGCAGCTTCGAGAACTTCCCGCCGCCGCTGGTCGAGTCGCGCTCCAAGAACTTCCTGACGATGGCACTCGAGGAGATCGCCGAGGGCAAGCTGATCGTCGGCAAGTCCCAGATCTAGATCGACCGTGTAGGGCGCGGTCGGCTGGGTGTGGGATACCAGCCCGCCGTCGGCGTCGATCCGATGGATCGCGATCGCCTGCGGCTCGTCCACGAACGCCAGCGTGTCGCGGCCGTTGAGATCCAGCCGTAGCTGGGCCAGCGTGCTGGGGCACACCACCACCGGCACGTGGGCCACCCGTCCGGTGATGCTCCTGTGGACATGGCCGGCGATCACGCCGCGCACGTGCGCATGTCGCGCCACCATCTCGGCGAAGCTGGGGATGTCCGCCAGGCCGATCTCGTCCATCAGCGCGATTCCGGTCACGATCGGGGGGTGGTGGATCGCAACCACGGTGGGGGTCTGGCCGAGCTCTGTCAGCCGCTCGTCGATCCACTCCAGCCGGCCGTCGTCAAGTGCTCCGGCGTCGGTGCCCAGAAGCACCGAGTCACACATCACCACGGCCACCGCCCCCAGGTCGACCACCTGCTGGCAGTACCTGCCGCCGCCGTTGCGCCGAAGGCGGCGCGCAGACCCGCTCGGTCATCGTGATTTCCGGGGATGACGTAGACCGGCGCGGTCAGGTCGGCCAGGATGGCCGCCGCCAGCCGGTAGGACTCCGGCGAGCCGTCATCGGTGACGTCCCCGGTGATCACCACCGCCGCCGGCGCCGGCCGCAGCGCGTTTACCCGTTCGACCGCGCGGGCCGCTCCCCAGGCCGCCAGCTCGCCCTGAGGGCCGTCGGCGATGTGCAGGTCGGTGAGCTGGGCGATCAGCATCGGCGCACGGTACCGCAGCGGGCGCCCTGTGGACGACTCGCGCCCGGCGGCGGGTTGATGCACACTACGTGCATGATCATCGTGGGGGTGTGCGGCGGCATCGCGGCCTATAAGACCTGTGAGCTGGTGCGGCTACTGGTGGGGGCCGGCCACGAGGTGCAGGTGATTCAGACGCCCGAATCGCGGCGGTTCGTCGGACCGACGACGTTCGCGGCCCTGTCTCGCCGGCCGGTGCTGACCGATGACGCCGACGCGGTGTTCCCGCATCTGGACGCGTCCGGCGTGGCCGAGCTGCTCTGCATCGCCCCGCTGACGGCCACCACAATGGCACGGCTCGCCCACGGCGAGGCCTCCAACGTCCTCACCGCGACCGCGCTCGCCTTCCGGGCGCGGTGGTGGCAGCGCCGGCGATGAACCCGCGCATGTGGACGGCGGACGCCACCCAGCAGAATCTGACGACGTTGATGCAGCGCGGGGTCGAGTTCGTCGGGCCAGAGCATGGTGATACCGCCGAGGGCGAGATCGGCGTCGGCCGCATGGCTGAGCCCGACCAGATCGCGATGGCGGTGCAGAACCGGCTGGAGGCAGGTTCGAGTCTTGCCGGCGTGCGGGTGCTGGTCACAGCCGGCGGCACGCGGGAGGCGCTCGACGCGGTGCGCTACCTGGGCAACCGCTCCAGCGGCCGCATGGGCGCGGCGGTGGCCGATGAGGCCGCCCGCCGGGGAGCGGACGTCACGCTGATCCGCAGCGGGGGCGCGGTGGCACCCGCAGCACCGATGCGCGTGCTCCACGCCGAGTCAGCGGCGGAACTGGAGCAGCGACACTCGCCGAAGCGGCCTCGGCCGACATCGTGGTGATGGCCGCAGCCGTGGCCGACTACCGGCCGGTGGCTCCGGCGGACGGGAAACGCACGAAGAGCGGGGAGCGCTGGACGGTGAGCTGGAACCCACGACCGATATCCTGGCGCGACTGGGCGAGGCTCGCCGGCCGGGCCAGTTGGTGGTCGGGTTTGCGGCCGAGCACGGCCCCGGAGGGGTGGATCGAGCGCGCGCCAAGCTCGACCGCAAGGGCGCCGACATGATCGTCATGAACGACGTCAGCCGCAGCGACATCGGCTTTGACGTGGACACCAACGAGGTCACCTTGGTCACCGCCGACGGCGAGCAGCATGTCAGCCGGCGCTCGAAGCAGGCATGTGCTGTGCAATCTGGGATGCGCTGGTGCGATCCAGAAGCACGGGTGCGGCCGTATAACCGACGACACCTTCCAGGAAGGACGAATCGTGGATGCACCGGAAGTCAATCGCGAGGGCTCGGCGGCGGCGATCACAGCCGCCGGTGAGACAGCGCGGCGCGTGATCGAGAACGTCTCGCAGGTCATCCACGCTCCCGCAGCGTTGCTGGAGCGGTGCGTGCTGGCGCTGCTGTGCGAGGGGCACATCATCATCGAGGACTTCCCGGGGGTCGGCAAGACGATGCTGGCCAAGTCGATCGCACGCTCGCTCGACTGCGAATTCGCCCGCGTCCAGGCCACGCCGGATCTGCTGCCGTCGGACATCACCGGCGTGAGCGTCTTCAACCTCCAGGGCGATGAGTTCGAGTTCAAGCCCGGCCCGGTGTTCGCAAACCTGGTGCTGGTCGACGAGATCAACCGCGCCTCGCCCAAGACCCAGTCGGCGCTTCTGGAGTGCATGCAGGAGGCGCAGGTGACGGTGGACGGCCACACCCACCCGCTGGCGCGCCCGTTCATGGTGATCGCGACCCAGAACCCGATCGAGTACGAGGGCACCTTCCCGTTGCCGGAAGCCCAGCTCGACCGCTTCACCATGCTCCTGACGCTGGGGTATCCCGGCCCCGCGGAGGAGGCCACGATGCTCTCCGAGCACGCTGCCGGTGAGCCGTTGGAGGCGCTGGAGGCGGTCACCACCGCCCCCGAGATCGAGGCCGCCATCGCCGCCGTCAAGGATGTCTTTGTCGAGGACAGCCTGCATCGCTACGTGGTCGCCATCCTGCGCCACACCCGCGGCGACGCCCGGCTCGCGCTGGGCGCCAGCCCCCGCGCCGGCATCTCGCTGCTGCGGGTGGCGAAGGCCTACGCCGCGCTGCGGGGACGCGACTACGTGATCCCCTCCGACGTCAAGGACGTGGCCGTCGACGTGCTCTCCCACCGTGTGATCCTGGCGGCCGAGTCGCGCACCGCCGGGGTGGTCTCGGCCGACATCGTGCTGGAAGCGGTCGACCGCACACCGGTACCGGTATGAGCCTCGCGGCGTGCTGACCCGCACCGGCAAGCGCACCCTGGTGGCAGCCATCGGGCTGTATCTCGCTGCCTGGGGTTTCGGCACGGACGTGATGTTCCCGATCGCGGTCGGGCTGATGGTGGCGCCGCTGGTGGCGCTGGTGTGGGTGCGCACGTTCACCCGCCCGGTGCGGATGCGGCGCACCCTCGCCCAGCATGAGCTGGTGGAGGGCACGACCGTGGTGATCGGCCTCGAGGTCCGCCCCGAAGCCGGCCCGCTACCGGCCCGGGCAACGCTGATCGACCATCTCGGCGATGACCTCGAGCTGACCGCGGAGCTGGTGCGGGTCGGCCATCGGCTGCGCGGCAACCACCGGCTGGAGGCCGCGCCCCGCGGCCGCTACCGGCTGCACAGAGCGCAGCTGGTGCTGTCGGATCCGTTCGGTCTGGCCCGCGCGGCGATTCCCGTCGATCGCACCGACGCGGTGCTGGTGTATCCCCGCGTGTACCAGCTCGACAGCCTGTTCACCGACGCCGGCGCGGGCGGGGGAGATGCCGCCCGGATGCTGCTGCACCGAACTTCTGGGTATGACCTGCATTCGATCCGTGACTATCAGCATGGCGAGAGCCTGAGACGAGTGCATTGGCGGTCGACCGCGCGTCGCCGCCGGCTGATGGTCAAGGAGCTCGAGGATTCTCCCCGCGACGAGGCGGCGGTGCTGCTCGACGCCGACGCGTCCGGCCAGGTCGGCCCGCTCGGCAACACCAGCTTCGACGTCCAGGTGCGGGCCGCCGCATCGGTGCTGAACCGGCTCGCCGAGGGCGGTCAGCGCTGCTCCCTGGTGATCCAGGGCAGCGATCGGTTGAGAGTCCGGCTGGGCACGGGATCTGACGACCTCGGCACCGCCATGGCGGCGCTGGCGGTCGTCACGCGAGCGCCACCCGGCCGATGCACGTCACTCTGGGAGACGCCATCAGCGGCGGCGACGCGGTCGACGCGGCCCGCGTGTACGTGGTCACCTCGGTGATGTCACCGGCTTTGGCGGAGCGGCTGCTGCAGCTCGCCGGGGCGCGGCGCGACGTGGCGGTGGTGTGGGTCGACGCGGCCACATTCGGCGCCGGCGGCATGGTCACATCGGCCGAGTCGGCGGCACTGCGGCTGAGCTCGTCCGGGGTGGCGGTGATCCGCGTCCGTGCGGGCGACGATCTTGGCCAGGCACTGTCGGCGCCGCACCAGCGGGCGGTCGCCCATGCGTGACCGCGCTCCGGCATACGGCCCGTGGCTGGCACTGGCCGCGCTGGTATCGGTGGGGGCGTGGCACTGGGCGCGGATCGAGTCGCCGCAGATTCCGCTGCTCGAGATGCTGGCTGATGATTGCGATCGCCGTCACCCCGACGGTGGCGGCGCAGCTGTTCGGCCGGCTGGTGGGGCTGGCCACGCTGGCGGTCTGTCTGGTTGCGCCATCGGCATGACCACCAGCCTCTGGCCGGGGATTCCGGCCCTCACCGCTACCCGGCCGCGGTAGTGATCTGGATCAACCACGGCGTCCACGACTGGTTCAACGCCACCACCCCGTTTGACTACGGGCGGTTCCGCGCCGTCGACAGTGACGCTCGGCTGCTGTTCATGGCGCTGGTGGCCACGCTCGCCTGGACGGTGGTGCTGCGCCGCCTGACGCTGATCTCGATCGCCCTTGCCCTGGTGCTGTTCGCGTTTCCCTCCACGGTGCTCAACCTCGACCACTCGCTGGTGCGGGCGGCCTGGTTCCTGGCCGCGGCGCTGATCACGCTGCGGCTGGTGCCGCGGCGACCGCTGAGCGGCGGTGGGTCGAGCCAAGCCTGGGCGGTGGGCACCGCGGTGGTCGTGCTCGGTCTGATCGTCTCGGCGCTGCCCGGCGTCAACAAAGCCGCATTCATGAGCTGGCACACGTGGAACCCGCTGGCCTCGAGTGCGCCGCCGCGCGATCTCAGCTACGTGTGGGATCAGTCCTACAAGCCTCTGCACTGGAGGGGTAAGCCCACGGCTGTCCTGAACGTCTGGGCCCCGCATGCGACCTACTGGAAGGTCGCCACGCTGGAGACGTTCAGCCACGGCGCCTGGATGGAGAGTTCCTATCCGATCACACAGGGCTTTCTCCTGTGCACGACGGATCGGTCACCGTGCCGCCGCTGCGCTTCCGCCCGAGGCGCGTCATCCCGGTCAACACACCATGATCGTGCGCGTGAAGGTGCTCGCGCTGGCCGACAGCCACCTGGTCAGCGCCGCCCAGCCGCTGCAATGGTCGGGGCCGCCGAACACGCCGTTCACGCTGAACACCGATACCACCGCCGAGGCCGATCACGACCTGGCGCGAAACACGACGTACTCGTCGCTTGTGTACGTCCCCAACCCGTCGCGCAAGGACTTGCAGGACGCCGGGCACGCCTTCCCCGCGGCTGGTGCAGCGCGATCTCTCGATCGGCGGGCACGTGATCCCCTCGTGGCCCCAGACCCGCAGGCCCCGATGACACGGCGGGGATCGACCCGGCGCTGGTCAAGGCCGCCAATCAGGTGTGGAGACGCTCGCAGGCCGCCACCGAGACCAACGAGTGGTCGGCCGCGTTCGACGTCGAGGCGTATTTCCGGGACAAGCCGTTCGTGTATGACCTCGACCCCAAGTTCTCGGACAAGTCGCCGGTGCTGGCCCAGTTCATGCTGACCGGGTATCACGGCTACTGCCAGATGTTCTCCGGAGCGATGGCGCTGGTGCTGCGCCTGCACGGCATCCCCGCGCGCGTCCCGGTCGGCTTCACCACCGGCGTCAAGGGCCCCGGCGTCACCGACCCCTACGTGGTCACCGATCGCGACGCCCATTCCTGGGTCGAGGCCTACTTCCCCGGGCTACGGATGGCAGCCGTTCGAGCCCACCCCCAGCCGGCACCTGCCCGGCGGAGCGTCCAGCTCCAACGCGAAGTTTCTGGCTCGCTCTGCAGAAGGCGGGGACGGCCGGCCCCGGTGGGCAGCGACTCACGTCTCTGCCGAAGGCCGGGATCCTGAAGCAAGGCGTGGCAACGACCGGCAAGGCACGGCCCGGAGCCGCCGGTCATCACGACACCGGCGCATCGGCGATCAACGGGACGCTGACGACGTCCTCGCGGGCACAGCTTTGGCTTCATCACCGCGGCGGCAGCGCTCGCATTGGCGCTGATCGTGCTGATGGCGCTGGTCAAGTTCGGCGCGGTGCGATGGCGGTACCTGCGTCGCGGCCCGCGGGCACAGGCCGCGGCCGCCTACCGCGAACTGGCGACCTTCGTCGGCGACCAGGGCATCAAGGACTCACCCGAGCGCACGTTCGAGGATCTCTCGGGCGAGATCAAGAGCGTGTTCGGGGTGGATGCCTCGGCGTTTGCCGCCAACGCCAGCCGGGCCCGGTACGCGCCTGTGCGGCAGGCCGAGCCGGCCGGCCGGGAGCTGCGTGGGGAGCTGCGGGCATCAAGCGCCGGATCCGCAAGCAGCTGTCACTGCGCGACCGGTTTACCGGTGCGTTGCGCCTGCGCTCCGCACTTGCGCAGATCACAAGCCTGGACTAGCCGTTGGAGACACCTACGAGCTGTTTCAGCAAGGTCGTCGGCTCCTCGCCGAGGGCCACCCCGCGCAGGCCACCGTGCCGCTGGAGAAGGCCCGGCGACGGGAGCCCGACAAGGCCTCGATCCGCGAGGCCCTGGGCGTGGCCTACATCCGCATCCACCGCTATCGCGAGGCCGCCGCCGAGTTCGAGTACATCCTCGAGTCGGCTCCGGCCAACGACTATGCGCACTACTGCCTGGGGCGCTGTCTCGAGCGGCTGGGGGACACCTCGACGGCGCTGGGCCACTACAAGCTGGCGGTGTTGCTGCGACCCTCCGTCGACTACTACCAACAAGCCGTCGACAACCTGAGTGAATAATTGGTGCCAGGCACCATTATTCACCCCGGGCGGCGGAGTCGATCCAGATTGTGACCGGGCCGTCGTTGGTCAGCGTGACCTGCATGTCGGCGCCGAACCGGCCGCATCTCCACCTCGACTCCCAGCGCCCGCAGCTCGCTGCACGAATGCCTCCACCAGCTGCTCTCCCAGCTGCGGAGGGGCGGCGCCGATGAAGCTCGGCCGATTGCCCCGGGAGGTATCGCCGTAGAGCGTGAACTGAGACACGCACAAGAC
This sequence comes from uncultured Actinomycetes bacterium, assembly GCA_963729195.1. Taxonomy (GTDB): domain Bacteria; phylum Actinomycetota; class Thermoleophilia; order Gaiellales; family JAICJC01; genus CAVPTL01. The sequence goes on along the minus strand of CAVSNF010000024.1, from coordinate 210,425 downwards.
CGACCCGCCGACGTCGGCCAGCGCCAGGTTCATCTTGCCGGCGGCGTCGGAGAAGATGCGCAGGCGGGCGACCTTGCCCGCCATCCAGGCGGCGTCCTTGGGCCCGTCGTCGGGGCCGGCGGCGACCAACACCAGCAGCCCGCAATCGATCGCCCCGAGCCGTTCTCCACCCGCATCCACGGCGGCGTTTGTGACCCGCTGAATCAGTGCGCGCACGCGGTCCGGCCGGTGTCGTGTCCATACATCGCCTGCTAGAGTACGGGTTTCGTAAGAAGATTTCGAGGCGGTGAACGAGGTGGGTGTGAACCCGCCTCTTTTTTCGCCCACGACTCGATGGTGGTGGGTAGTGGCAGCAACCAGCGCAGAACAGCTTCAGCGCGAGATCGAACGAACCCTCTCGGCTCAGATGCCGGAGGTCGAAGTCGTGCGCACAGAGGGCCCATCCTCGGGTGTGGTGCGCGTCTACATCGACCGCGAGCAGGGTGGCGTCGACATCGAGCTGTGCCAGCGTGTGAGTCGTGAGCTGGCCACGGTGCGTGAGAAGTTTGCACTCGAAGTCTCGTCACCGGGACTCGACCGGCCGCTGACCAGGCCGGCGCACTTCCAGAGGGTACAGGGACAGACAGTTGCAATCGAACTGGTGGAGGCGACGGAGGGCAGGCGCCGGTTCAAAGGCCGCCTTTTGGCTGCTGACGACACGCATGTTGAGCTTGACCAGGACGGCTCGGCGGTACGCATCGCGTACTCCGAAATCGATCGCAGCCACCTGGTGTACGACCCAGTGGGAGGTCGACCGTGAACAAAGAGATTCTTGAGGGCGTCAAGCTGGTGGAAAAGGAAAAGGGCATCGAGCCGGGCACGCTGCTGCCCGCGATCGAGGACGCCCTGCAGGCGGCATATCGCAAGATGCCCGACGCCCGCCATCCCGTGCGCGTCGACATCGATCGCGATTCCGGCGACTACACCGTGTGGTCGGTGCAGCCCGACGCCTGGGAGGCCTACCTCGAAGCCCATCCGCATCACCGCGAGTTCGCGCTGGCGCCCGCCGACGTGGTCACCACCGACGGTCACCAGGGAGACGAGCACGCCGAACCGGAGCCCGAGATCGAGTGGACGTTCTTCAGCCCCGACGTGATGGTTGACGTCACTCCGGCGAACTTCAGCCGGATCGCGGGCCAGACCGCCAAGCAGGTGTTGAAGCAGCGCATCAACGAGGCCGAGCGCTCAATGATGTATGACGAGTACCACGACCGCGTGGGCGAGATCGTGACCGGCATCGTCCAGCAGGACGACTCCCGCTACGCATTCGTCGATCTCGGCCGGATGGAGGCGATCCTGCCCGGCTCGGAGAAGGTGCCGGGAGAGCGGTACGAGCAGGGCAGCCGGATCAAGGCCGTGATCATCGAGGTGCGAAGCGAAGGCAAGGGCCCCAGGTGGTGCTCTCACGCCGCTCCGACGATCTCATCCGCCAGCTGTTCGAACTCGAAGTCCCCGAGATCGCCGACAACCTCGTGACGATTCGCGCGGTCGCCCGCGAACCGGGCTATCGCGCCAAGATCGCGGTCGAGTCCAAGGTACAGGGCGTCGATCCCGTCGGTGCCTGCGTGGGGCCGCGAGGATCGCGGGTGCGCATGGTGGTGTCGGAGCTTCGCGGAGAGAAGATCGACATCATCCCGTGGAATGACGAGCCCGCCCGGTTCGTGGCCAAGGCGTTGTCACCGGCCAAGGTGCGCGAGGTCTACGTCGATGACGACGGACGTCAGGCGACCGTGGTTGTGCCCGACGATCAGCTGTCGCTCGCGATCGGCAAGGAAGGGCTGAATGCGCGGCTGGCCCACCGGCTCACCGGCTGGCGGATCGACATCGTGTCGGAGACCGACTACTACTCCGACGAGAGCGACACGCCGTACACCGGCGCCGACGGCGAGGACGACGAGTTCCCCGGCCGCTGCATCGCGGTGACATCGTCAGGCAAGCGCTGTCCCAACCAGGCGATCGAAGGAAGCCGTTACTGCGGCATCCCGGCCCACCGGGAGCTCGCAGCAATGGAGGAGGGAGAGCCGGCGGCGTCGTGACCGCACACATCCCCACCCGGCAATGCGCAGGCTGCGGTGCCCGCCGGCCCCAGGCCGAGTTGTGGCGCGTAACAGCCGCTGCAGGCTCGGTGGTGATCGATGTGGATCGACGTTTGGAAGGGAGGGGCACCTATCTCTGCCCCGGACAGGAATGTGCCGAGCGCGCCCGTGGAAAAGGCTCTCTGGGGCGGCGATTGCGGCAGACGATCAAGGATTACGGGGGGCTGGAACGCCTGCTCGAGGTTGAGCGCGCAGCCCCTGGAATGGAAGGATTGAGGTAATGGCCAAGCGACCACCGACAAAGGAGAAGGCGCCCGCCAAGAAGGCGCCTGCAGCCGCGGCGCCTGAGGCGGCGGCGACGGAAGCTCCTGCCACCCCGCCGGCCGAGGACGCCACCGCCGGCGCCGCACCGGCCCAGCAGCCGGGTCAGCCGGCCCGCCATCCCCGCCCGCAGCGAGGCGCGTCGCCGAAGGGCAAACGCCGAGTCGTGATCGACGCTCAAGCCGGTCGCAAGCCGCCGCAGCGACGAGAGCGAAGTGCTCGCCCCGAGCCAAAGAAAGAAGTCGAGGTGCCGACCGGGCCGGTCAAGGTCCCGTCCGGGATCACCGTCAAAGACCTGGCCGAGGCCCTCGGAATCTCGCCCGCCCGCATCATCACGGTGATGATGGGGCTGGGGGAGATGGTGACGCTGACCGTGTCGCTGTCCGACGACGCCGTCGAGCTGCTGGCGGGCGAGCTGGAACGCGAGATCACGATCCAGCACGCCGCCGACGAGGACGACGAGGAGATCACCTACGACGACGATCCCGCCGATCTCGTCCCGCGCCCCCCGGTGGTCACGATCATGGGCCACGTCGATCACGGCAAGACCACGCTGCTGGACTCGATTCGCGAGGCCTCGGTGGTCTCGACCGAGGCCGGCGGCATCACCCAGCACATCGGCGCCTACCAGGTGGACGTCCCCGACGGACGCAAGGTCACGTTCCTCGACACCCCCGGTCACGAAGCGTTCACCGCAATGCGGGCCCGCGGTGCCAAGGTCACCGACGTGGCCGTGCTGGTGGTGGCAGCCGACGACGGCGTCATGCCCCAGACGGTGGAGGCGATCGACCACGCCCGCGCCGCGGATGTGCCGATCGTGGTTGCGGTCAACAAGATCGATAAGGCCGGAGCCAACCCCGACCGAGCCCGCCAGGAGCTGACGACCCACGGTCTGCAGCCGTCTGAGTGGGGCGGCGACACAATCTTTGAGGACGTCTCGGCCAAGAACGGCACCAACCTCGACAAGCTGCTGGACTCGATCCTGCTGCAGGCCGACGTGCTCGACCTGCACGCAAACGCCAAGGCCGAAGCGTCCGGTGTGATCATCGAGTCGCGCCTCGACGTCGGCCGCGGCCCGGTGGCCACGCTGCTGGTGTCACGCGGCACATTGCGAGTGGGGGATGCGGTGGTCGCCGGCGACGCCTGGGGCAAGGTCAAGGCGCTCAACGATCACAGCGGCAAGCGCGTCCGCGACGCCGGCCCGGGCACCCCGGTCGAGATCCTCGGCTTCGATCGTCCGCCGCCGGCGGGCGAGTTCTGCCATGTGGTCGACAACGAGCGGGTTGCACGCCAGATGGCGCAACAGCGGGCCCAGCGGCTGCGCACCGAGATGCTGGCCCGGCGCTCCAAGTCGGTCAGCCTCGAGGATCTCTTCAGCGCTGTGCAGGAGGGCGCTGTGCAGGAGCTCAACCTGGTGATCAAGGCCGACGTGCAGGGCTCGGTGGAGGCCGCCATCGACGAGCTGGGCAAGATCCAGCACGACGAGGTCACGGTCAACGTGATCCACTCCGGCGTGGGCGGCATCGTGGCATCGGACGTGAACCTGGCAGCGGCCTCGAACGCGATCGTGATCGGATTCAACGTCCGCCCCAACGCCGACGCCAAGGCACTGGCCGAGCGCGAAGGTGTCGACATCCGCACCTACCGTGTGATCTACAAGCTGACCGAGGACATCCAGCAGGCGCTGATCGGGATGCTCTCGCCCGAGAAGGTCGAAGAGGTGATGGGCGAGGCCGAGGTACGGCAGACGTTCAAGGCCTCCAAGGTCGGCACCATCGCCGGCTGCATGGTCACCCAGGGCGTGATCCAGCGAGGCGCGCAGGTACGGATCGTGCGCGACGGCGCGATCGTCCACGACGGTCGCATCGAGACGCTCAAGCGCTTCTCCGACGATGCCCGGGAGGTCGCTCAGGGATTCGAATGCGGACTCACACTCGAGAACTTCGACGACATCAAAGAGGGCGACGTGCTCGAGGCCTACTCGATCAAAGAGGTTGCGCGTCAGGCGTGATCGGCGGTTGGGCCGAGGTCCACTCCGACCCGCTGGGCGACCGCGCGGATCAGCGATCCCTGGATCAGCACCGACACGGTCACGACGATGAACACGATGCCGTAGACGGTGTGCGCCTGCTGCACGTGCTCGTCCACGGCGAACGCCGCCAGCAGGATCGGCACTGCACCGCGGAGCCCTAACCAGCCGATGAAGACCTTCTCACCCCGCCTGAGCTTGGCGGGCCACAAGCAGCGCCGCCACCGCCGCCGGACGCGCAACCAGGATCAGGATCGCCGCCAGCACCAGGCCGTCGGTGAGCACCGTTCCGAGGTCGAGCGTGCCCAGCGAGACGGTCAGCCCCAGCCCGACGAACACCACCAACTCGGCCACCGATGCCAGCTGCGAATGGAACGCACGCACCGAGCCGTCCTCGTCCACGGTGGTGTCGCCGAGCAACAGCCCGGCCACGAACACCGCCAGAAACCCCGAGCCGTCCAGCACCGCCGCCACGCCGTAGATCACCCCGGCAGCGGCCAGGGCGGTGATCGGATCGAGCGCCCCCGCGGGCCGGACGAGGCGCGTCAGCACCCTGGTCGTGAGCACAGCGCCCAGGCCGCCCACGACCACCCCGATCAGCATCTGCCAGCCGACGTCCGCGGCCACGTTCCAGTGGGAGTGCCCGGGATGCGAGACGGCGCTCAGCACGCCGATCATGAGCGCGATCCCGACCGGGTCGTTGGCGCCCGACTCCGCCGCCAGGATGGTGGTCACGCGACCCTTGGGGGCGTGGTCTCCCAGTACCGAGAACATCACCGCCGGGTCGGTGGGCGAGAGCGCGGTGCCGATCACCGCCGCCGGCACCCAGTCGAGCCCCAGCAGGTAGTGAGCGGCGGCGGCCATGATCCCCGCCGTGGCGAAGGTGCCCACGATCCCAAGACCGAGCACCGGGCCGATCGAGCGGCGCACCGAGCGCCAGCCGAGATCCATGCCGCCGTCGAACAGGATCACGATCAGGGCGACCACCCCGATCCGGGTCACGTCGTGGATCGACACGATCGTTCCCAGCCGGGGAGCGATGTCCGAAGCGACCGCTGCACCGATCAGATAGCAGCGCCGCCGCAGGCACCCGCAGCCCGCGTGGAGAGGCGGCTGCAGAGCAGCGCGAGCAGCAACGCCACCGACACGACCAGCACCAACTCGCCGAAGTCGGACACCTCACTCACTCCGCTGCCTTTCGTCGTGGCGTCCCGTGGTCGCCGGTAGGCTTTATCGTATGGCCAGCGGGTATCTCGGCGTGTTGACGTTCGATCTGCACTTCCCCGAATCCCACTCGCTGAAGGCCAAGCGCAGCCATCTGCGGCACACCAAGGCCCAGCTGGAACGGCAGCTGGGAGCGTCGATCGCCGAGGTCGACTTTCACGATCTGTGGCAGCGCGCTCGGCTGACGCTGGTGGTGGTTCGGCGCGAGTCGGGCGAGGCGGTGCGCGCCCTGGACGAGGCCGAGCGGTACCTTTCGGGTCAGGACTACGACCTGATCGGTTGCACTCGCAGCCTGCTGTCGGTCGAGGAGGATTTGTGAGCCGACCGCCAACTGAACGGATGCGACGAGTCAACGAGGCTCTGCGAGAGGTGCTCGGCCGACGGCATCGAAGCGCTCGGCGACCCGGGAATCGGATTCGTCACCGTGACCGGGGTGCGGGCCACCTCCGACTTCGCAGAGGCCGCCGTCTACGTCAGCGTGCTGGGCAACGACCGCAAGCGTGAGCGTTCGCTGCGGTCGCTGGAGCGCGCCCACGGTGTGCTGCAATCGCGCATCGCGCGCGAGCTCCGGTTCAGGCGCACTCCTTTGCTGACCTTCCACTATGATGAGACCCTCGACCGCGCGTTGCGACTGAATGACCTCCTGGAGCAGGAGCGTCCCGCGGCCGAAGACCCTCAATGACGGATCCCAGTCTCCAGAACGACCTCGATCAAGTGGTCGCCGCACTCGCGGCGGCTGACCGCGTGCTGATCGCCACCCACGAGAACCCCGACGGCGACGCCATCGGGTCGATGTCGGCCGCCGCCATCGGCGCTGCGCAACCGCGGCACCCAGGTGCGCACCTACATCCACGCCGACTCGACCATCCCGCACGAGGTCAGCTTCCTCGAGACCAAGGGGCTCGAGCGCGAGATCGACCCGGCCTCGGTCGAGGGTTGGACGGTGCTGGCCGTCGACTGTGGCAACGAACGCCGCATCGGCCCCGACTACGCCGAGATCTTGGAGGCGGCCGAGATGGTCATCGACGTCGACCATCACCACGACAACAGCCGCTTTGGAGACGTCAACCTGGTTGACGGCAGCGCATCGTCCACGGCCGAGCTGCTGGCCCGGGTGTTCGACGGCATGGGCGTCGAGCTCACCGCGAAGATCGCCGAAGCGCTGTACGTCGGCCTGGTGACCGACACCGGGCGGTTCCAGTACCGCACCACCAGCCCCACCGCGTTGCGGCTGGCCGCGCGACTGGTGGAGGCCGGCGCCGACGTGCACAAGGTGTTCGAGCTGGTGTTCGAGCGGGTGCCGTTCGGCAAGCTGATGCTGCTCGGGCGCGTGATCGCCAACGCCGAGATGTATCAGAACGGGCAGCTGGTGATCTCGCACGTCACCCGAGATGAACTCGGCTTCGGTGGCCGGAGACGAGGCCACCACCGAGGGTCTGATCGACACGCTGCGAGCGATCGAAGGCGTTGAGGTGGCGGCGGTGATCCGTGAGCAGGTGCCGCTGGCCGACGGATCCGTGACCGCCAACCGGGTGTCGCTTCGATCCCGTGGCGGAATCGACGTGTCGGTGATCGCGCGCAAATCCCGGGGCGGTGGCCACAAGCAGGCCGCCGGCTTCTCCCACGACGGCACCGTCGACGAGATCCGGGCATTCATCGTGGCCGAGGTCTCGGACCAGCTGGCCGCACCAGCGGCCTGAGTATGAGCGGCCCCAGCGGCATGTTCCTCGTGGACAAGCCCGCAGGGCCCTCGTCGTTCGCAGTCTTGCGCCAGCTCCGTCCCGCGCTGGGCTCAAAGACCGGCCACACCGGCACGCTCGACCCGTTCGCGACCGGCCTTTTGATGGTCGTGACCGGCCGCGCCACCCGTCTGGCTCGGTTTCTGACCGACATGGACAAGCGCTACCAGGCGGTAATCCAGTTCGGCGCCCGCTCGACCACGCTCGACCCGGAGGGATCCATCGAGCAGACCGGCGCAACCACCGACGGCGGACCCGGTGAGGGCAGCGGCGGCGGCGCTGGTGGGCGACATCCTCCAGCAGGTTCCCGCGGCATCTGCGGTCAAGATCGACGGCCAACGCTCGTATGCCCGCATGCGCCGCGGCGAGACCGTGGTGGCACCGCCCCGAAGCGTCACGCATCTCCCGCCTGGATGTGACCGGCTTTGACCCAGATCTGCAGCGCGCGGAGATCGACGTGACCTGCTCCAAGGGCACCTACGTGCGCCAGATCGCCGCCGACATCGGCGAGGCCGCCGGAGCCGGCGGGTACTGCCTCACTCTCCGCCGGGTGGCGATCGGCCCATGGCAGGTGGCCGACGCCGGTACCCCCGCGGAGATCGCCGCCGACCCGACTGGGCGATGGTTTCGAACACCGCTGGAAACGCTGGCGCACCTGCCTGATCACCAGATGTCGGCAGACGAGCGGGATCTGGTCATCCACGGCCGCACCATCGATCAGCCTGCGGGAGCGGCGTCGGAACTCACCCGGCTCTCTCACGACGGCCGACTGGTGGCAGTGGCCGAGCCGCGGGCCGGGCAGCTCCACCCGGTCGTGGTGTTGGCATGACCGACGTCTACATGAGCCACGACCTGGCTCCACCGGCCCGTCGTTCACTGGCGATCGGAACGTTCGACGGAGTGCACCTCGGCCATCGCGCGGTGATCGAAGCCGCCATCTGCCAAGCCCAGTCAAGCGACCTGCGATCGGCGGTGGTGACCTTTCATCCCGCACCCAATCGCTGTGGTCCGGCCCGAGCTGGCGCCGCCCGAACTGGCCACGCTGGCTCGCAGGATCGAGCTTGCCGGCGAGATCCAGCCTGACGAGGTGATCGTGGTGCCGTTCACAGCCGAGCTGTCGCAGGTCTCAGCCGACGCGTTCGCCCGCGAGGTTTTGCACCGGCGATTGGGCGCCCAGGCGGTGACGGTGGGCGAGAATTTCCACTACGGCCACCGGGCTGCCGGCACCACCGATCGGCTGGCCGCCTCGGGCGCAGAGCTGGGATTCGACCGTGACGGTGATGCCGCTGCTCGAAATCGACGGTGAGCCGGTGTCGTCCTCACGCATCCGCCGGCTGGTCGAGGCCGGCGATGTGCACGGTGCCGAGCGGCTGCTGGGCCGCCCGCCGTGGCTGGACGGGGAAGTCGTGCACGGCGACAAGCGCGGGCGCGAGATCGGGTTCCCGACGGCCAACGTGCTGTCGGCAGCGCACTCGGTGATTCCCGGCCGGGGGATCTACGCCGGGCGGGCGCATCTGCTGGAGGGATCGCACGTCGCCGCCATCAGTGTTGGCTACAACCCGACGTTCACCGACGCCCGCGATGCGGTGCGGGTGGAGGCATATCTGCTCGACTTCGACAGCGAGGTGTACGGCGCGCCGATCAACCTGGAGTTCGTCCACCGGCTGCGTGACGAGGAGCGGTTCGAGGGAGTGGAAGCGCTGATCGAGCAGCTCGGACGTGACGTCGAGCTAACGCGGTCGCTGCTTGGCTGACGCAGTTGTCCTGCGGGCCGCCGCCCACCGTCGCATGCCGTGGCGAAACGGCGGCGGGGTCACGTGGGAAATCGCCCGCTCTCCGGACGGGCCCAAAGACGACGACTTCGACTGGCGGATCAGCATCGCCGAGGTGGCCGCCGGCGGCCCCTTCTCGGCGTTTCCGGGGATTGACCGGGTGCTGGTGCGAATCGGCGCCGAGCCGCTCACGCTCGCAATCGACGGGGTCGAGCACAAACTGCCACGGTTCGTACCGTGCACATTCGCCGGCGAAGCCGCCACCTCCGCTCGGCTGCCGGGCGGTGCGACCAGCGATCTCAACGTCATGACCCGGCGGGGCCGGGCCACAGCCGAGGTGACAGTGGCCTCGCCGACCGACGGCGAACATCTGCAGGTGACCGCGGCCGGGACGGCGGCGGTGATTGTGCTCGAGGGAACGCCGTCGGCTCTGGGCGACGGTCAGGCGACCAAACTGGCGCCGCACGACGCGGTCATCTGCCCACCCGGCGCCGCGGTAACGCTCACCGGCGCGGCCACCGCAGCGGTGGTGAGGTTCGGCCCGGCGTAGCTCACCTAGCCCGATACCGGGGCGGGGGTGTGGCCCAGGCTCTCGATCGTCCGCCGCAGCCCGTCATCCAGCGTCACCCGCGGCTCCCAGTCCAGCAGCCGCCTGGCCTTGGTGATGTCGGGTTGGCGCACCTTGGGATCGTCGACCGGGAGGCCCTCGAAGACCACTTTGGAGTCGGCGCCGGTCAGCGCGATCACCCGCTCGGCCAGCTCCAGCAGCGTCATCTCGTTGGGGTTTCCGATGTTGACCGGCATGTGCTCGCTGCTCATCGTCAGCCGGAACAGCCCCTCGATCAGATCGTCCACATAGCAGAATGAGCGCGTCTGGCTGCCGTCCCCGAACACGGTCAGGGGCGTGCCCTCCATCGCCTGGCGCAGGAAGGTGGGGATCGCCCGTCCGTCGTTCTCGCGCATGCGAGGCCCGTAGGTGTTGAAGATCCTGGCGATGTGTGTATCCACGCCCTGCTGCCGGTGGTAGGCCATCGTCAGCGCCTCGGCATAGCGCTTGGCCTCGTCGTACACGCCGCGCGGCCCCACCGGGTTGACGTTGCCCCAGTACTCCTCGCGCTGAGGATGGATCTCGGGATCGCCGTAAACCTCTGAGGTGGAGGTCAGCAGGAACCGGGCGCGCTTGAACTTGGCCAGCCCCAGAGCGTTGTGGGTGCCGTATGAGCCGACCTTGAGCGTTGCCAGGGGAAGCCGCAGGTAGTCGACCGGGCTGGCGGGGCTGGCGAGGTGGAAGACCGCATCCACCGGGCCGTCCACCGAGATGTGGTCGACGCAGTTGTGGTAGCGAAACTCGAAGTTGTCACCGCGCAGATCCTCGATGTTCTCGAGTGTCCCGGTGTCGAGATTGTCCAGGCAGAGCACCCGCCAATCGCGCTCCAGCAGATATTCACAGAAATGCGACCCGAGAAAGCCGGCGCCGCCGGTCACCACTGCAATGCTCACGTTCACACCCTCGCATAGGGAACCTCGAAAGGGTATCCGTTGCGCCGGTGGACGCAAGCCCCTGCTACCCTGCTGGACGGCCACATCGCGGATTTGCGCCTCTTGCCGGCGCGGTTCTGGGATGTCGGCGACTTGATCACAAACGGCAAGGAGGTGGTAGGCGAATGCCGCTTACCCAGGAGCAGAAGAGCGAACTGATTGCCAAGTTTGGGGCAAATCAGCAAGACACCGGCTCAACCCAAGTGCAGGTGGCATTGCTCACTCAGCGGATTACCGAGCTGACCGAGCACATGAAGACCCACCCACACGATCATCACTCGCGACGCGGCCTGCTCAAGATGGTCGGCCGCCGCCGCAGGCTTCTGACGTATATGCAGAGGCACGACCTGGAGGGCTATCGCGCCCTCATCAAGGAACTCGGTCTGCGCCGATAGGGCGCGGCCGATTCACGGAGGATGGCCCCCGAAATGGAGGGGCCGGAGGAGACAGAGAATGAGTATTGCAGTCGAACCGGGAGCGACCCGTGTTGCCGCCACTATCGGCAACAAGGAGATCAGCTTCGAGACCGGGGCCGTCGCCAAGCAGGCGCATGGCGCGGTGCTCGTGCAGCAGGGAGATACGGTGGTACTCGCCACCGCGGTGGGACGCACCGAGGGACGTGAGGGAGCCGATTTCTTCCCGCTGACGGTCGACGTCGAAGAGAAGATGTATGCCGCCGGCAAGATTCCCGGCGGGTTTTTCAAGCGCGAAGGACGCGCCGGCGAGAAGGCGATCCTGAATGCGCGCATGGTCGACCGGCCGATCCGGCCGCTGTGGCCGAAGGGCTACAAGAACGAGGTGCAGCTGATCATCACCACGTTCTCGACCGACATGGTGAACGGCCACGACCTGCTCGCCATCAACGGCGCCTCGGCCGCGCTGATGCTCTCGCCGATGCCCTTCCTGGGCCCCGTCGGAGCAGTGCGGATCGGCCGCCTGGACGGCGAGTTGGTGGTCAACCCGACCCTGCCTGAGCTGAAGCAGTCGAGCCTCGACCTGATCGTGTGCGGTACGCCCGAGGCGATCACGATGGTCGAAGCCGGAGCGCAGGAGATCGGCGAGGAGGATCTGATCACCGCGCTTGAGATCGCCCACGTCGAGATCAAGAAGCTGTGCCAGATACAGATCGACCTCGCGTCCAAGGCCGGCCAGCCCAAGTGGGCCGACGGCGCCGTCACCGAGTCGCTTCGCCAGACGCATGGTCAAGCGCTTCAGGCCGCCATCACCGGCGGGGGCTTGGCTGCGCTTCAGCCGACTGCCGACGCGATCCTGAAGGACGAGACGCCGGCGGTCAGCGGCAGCTCGACCGAGACCGATTTGCTGCAGCGGCAGCGCGCCCAGTTCGCATTTGCCGAGCTGGTCGTCGAGGCCCGGGAGCAGGCGGTGTATCCGGCTGTGAAGTCGCAGTACGGCGAGGCCGTGAAGGCGCTCACCGACGCCGAGCAGGACTCCAAGGAGCTCAAGTCGGCCAAGCGGGCGGCGCTGCTGGATGACATCGTCGCCGGCATCGACCTGCCGTTCCCGGCGCGCACCGAGCCTGACGCCTCCGGCGCCACCACGCTCGACCCGGCCGCCCGGGCGGCGGTTGCAGGAGCTGTGGACAAGCTCTACAAGGAGACCGTCCGCACCAAGATCGCCGTCGACAAGCGGCGCCCCGACGGCCGCTCCGAGACGGAGCTGCGAGCGATCCATGCCTCGGTCGGAGTGATGCCCCGAACGCACGGCTCAGGGCTCTTCACCCGCGGCCAGACGCAGGCGCTGACGCTCTGCACGCTGGGCACGGGCAAGGAGGAGCAGCGCATCGACGATCTGTCGCTGGACGACACCAAGCGCTACATCCACCACTACAACTTCCCGCCGTATTCGGTGGGGGAGACCGGGTTCATGCGCGGCCCCAAGCGCCGCGACATCGGCCATGGAGCACTCGCCGAGCGCGCCCTGGTACCGGTCATCCCCAGCCAAGAGGACTTCCCCTACACGCTGCGACTGGTGTCGGAGATTCTCGAGTCGAACGGATCGTCGTCGATGGCCTCAGTGTGCGGTTCGACACTGTCGCTGATGGACGCCGGCGTCCCGATCAAGGCTCCGGTGGCGGGTATCGCGATGGGCCTGATCAAGGAGGGTGACGACTACGTCATCCTGACCGACATCCAGGGCGCCGAGGATCATCTCGGTGACATGGACTTCAAGGTCGCGGGCACCGAGCAGGGAGTCACCGCGCTGCAGATGGACATCAAGATCACCGGTGTCACCACCGAGATCCTGCGAAACGCGCTGACCCAGGCCCGAGAGGCCCGGCTGGTGATCCTCGGCAAGATGAGCGAGGCACTGTCGGCTCCTCGCGAGCAGGTTGCCGCACATGCGCCGCGGATCATCTCGACCAAGGTACCGCCGGACTACATCGGCATGGTGATCGGCAAGGGCGGCGAGACGATTCGCGGGCTCGAGGCCGACTACGAGGTGCAGATCGACATCGAGGAAGACGGCACGATTCGCATCTACGGTGCCAACGGTGAGCTGGCCGAGGAGGCTCGCAACACCATCGACGCGATGTGCAAGGACGTCGAGGTGGGGGACGAGTACACCGGCAAGGTGGTGAAGATCGCCGACTTCGGCGCCTTCATCGAGTTGCGCAAGGGTGTCGACGGACTGCTGCACGTCAGCCGCATCCTGCCAAAGGGAAACCGGCTGCAGTCGGCCGCCCAGGTGATGGATCGCGGAGACGTGGTGCGCGTCCAGGTGGTCGAGGTCGACAAGGACCGCGGCCGCATCGGCCTGACGCTGGTCGCCAAGCTGGACGGCGAGAGTGAGATCACGCCGGAGCAGCTGATCGAGGTGGCAGCTGCCACGCCCGCCCCGGAACCGCGTGAAGAGCGGCCCCGTGGCGGCGGTGGCGGCCGTGACCGCGGTCGCGACCGCGGCGGTCGGCGCTAACAGAACCTCATTCACTGGGGGCGGCCCTGCCGCCCCCAGTGAATAAAAGGTGCCAGGCACCTTTTATTCACCGCGAGGCGATGCTGTCTTGATCTGGGCTGACAAAGGGAACGACCTTCCCCACAACTTGATCTCAGATCCGTGGAAAACGGTGCTCTTGGTGGTGCTCGCGTTCCTGCTGGCGTGGCTGGTCGCGCGCTGGTCGAATCGGCTCGCGACCTGGATCGTGCGCCGAAACGAACGCAAGCACCTCAACCGCGACGAGGCCGACACCGGCGTCTTCCGCGGCCTGCAGCGCCGCGAGACCGCAATCTCGCTGCTGCGAACCACGCTTCGCTACACGGTGTTCGGGATCGCGCTGTTCTACGCGCTGGCGCAGATACCCGGTGCCGGGCGAGTGACCACGGTTGCCGGTGCATCGCTGATCGTGCTTCTGATCGCCTTCTCCGGCCAGCGGTTTTTGACCGACATCCTGGCGGGATGCTTCATGTTCTTCGAGGGCTGGTTTGCGGTTGGGGACAACATCACCATCGAGCCGTGGGCGCTGGAGGGGATCGTCGAGGAGGTGGGTCTGCGCTCGACCCGCCTGCGCACGGTCACCGGCGAGGTGATCCGCGTCAACAACTCGGCCATCTATGCCACCCGGGTACGGCCCACCGGGGCCCGCGAGCTGGCACTGGAGATGTACGTCTCCGACGCTGCCAAGGGCCGGGCGCTGATCGAAGACGTGGCCTCGATCGTGCCCAAGGGCGCCACCCAGTTCGTGATCGCACCGTGGGTGGAGGAGACCGAGCAGCTCGCCGACGGCCTGGTACGAATGCGGGTGCGTGCCTCGGTCGCCTATGGCCGCGAATGGCTGGCCGAGCAGTTCATGCCCGACCTCTTGAAGGAGCGGGCACCGGACAGCCTGATCATGCACGGCCCGGTGGTGATGCACCTGGACGAGGGTGCCACCCAGCGGTTCGAGCGCTCGCTCGCGCTGAGCAAGCACCGCTAGCCACCCCGGCCGCCTCTACCCCTTCTGGGGGACGAGATCCCCACCCTTCGTTGGTAGCATGCGCCGGGCATGCAGCGCTATACAGTCACAACGCTCGACGGCGGCGAGCGCATCGTTTCCGAGCGTGTGGCCAGCGTCCGATCGATCTCGATCGGCATCTGGATCGGCGCCGGGTCGCGAGATGAGACCGCCAACCAGGCCGGAATCTCGCACTTCATCGAGCACATGCTGTTCAAGGGCTCGTCTCAGTACTCGGCGGTCGAGATCGCGGAGATCTTCGACGGCCTCGGGGCGGAGCTGAACGCCGCCACCGGCAAGGAGTTCACGGTGCTGCACGCCCGGATTCTGGACGCGCATCTGGAGCGGGCGCTGGACGTGATGTGCGACATGCTGCTGGCGCCCACGTTCGACCCGGCCGACATGGCCTCCGAGCGCGAAGTGGTGCTGGAGGAGATCGCGATGTATGAGGACGCCGCGCAGGACATGGTGCACGACCTGATCGCGCGGGCCGTGTTCGCCGACCATCCTCTGGGGCTGCCGGTGATCGGCTCCGCCGAGATCGTCTCGAGCGTCCCACCGGCCGCGGTACGCGCCTACCACGAGTCTCGCTACGTCGGCCCGAATATCGTCGTGGCCGCCGCCGGCAACCTCGAGCACGAACCGCTCGTGCACGCCATCCAGTCACGGTTTGCGCCGCTCTCGCGGATGCCCGATCCGGCCGTGGGCGTGCGCTCGCCGTGGATCGCCGAGACCAAGCCGCGACTGGTATTTCAACAGCGCGAGCAGGAGCAGTTCCACGTCTGCCTGGGTGGTGTCGGCCTGCCCCGATCCGATCGCCGCCGGTTTGTCGAGTCGTTGCTCGACTCGATCCTGGGTGGCTCGGCGTCGTCGCGGCTGTTCCAGCAGATTCGCGAGCAGCGCGGCATGGCCTACTCGGTGTACTCCTTCACCTCTCAGTACGCCGACACCGGCATGGTGGGGATCTATGTGGGCACCCGCGAGGACAACCTGGCCGAGTGCCTGCGGGTGATCGACGACCAGCTGCGCCGCGTGGGCGGCGGCGACATCGGCCCGGTCGAGCTGACCCGCGCCAAGGAGAACCTCAAAGGCCGGATCATGCTGGGCATGGAATCGACCTCGAACCGTGCCGGCAGGCTGGGAAAGTCTGTGCTCACCGACACCGAGCTGCTGTCGCTGGATCGGGTGTGTGCCGAGATCGACGCGGTCGAACCGGATGCGATCGCCGCGCTGGCTCGTCAGCTGTTCGACCCATCTCGGCTGTCGATCGCAGGTATCGGACCCAGCCGCGAGCGCTTCGACGAAGCGGTGGCTGCGCTCGACCTCGAGTTCGTCACCTGAGCCGCGAGCCGATAGGCTCTCCGGCGATGCTGGCACACACACCGCTGGTCGCGTTCGTCGCGACAACCGACCTCGAACTGGCCGAAGACTTCTACGGAGGTACGCTAGGGCTGCCCGTGGTCGACCAGTCGCCGATTGCGCGAGTGTTCGACGCCAACGGCACGCAGCTGCGGGTGACGCTGGTCGAGCAGCTCGATCCGGCGCCCCACACAGTGCTTGGATGGAACGTCGCCGACGCCGCCGGCGCCGTGTCCCAGCTTTCGCAAGCGGGAGTGGAACCGCTCCGCTATCTCGGCATGGCCCAGGACGAGTCGGGTGTGTGGGACGCCCCCAGCGGCGCCCGGGTGGCCTGGTTTCATGATCCTTCGGGCAACGTACTTTCGATCTCGCAGCACGGGGGTGCACCGTGATCCGGGTACTCCTCTCGGGTGCGACCGGCCAGGTGGGAACGGCGCTGCGAGCCGGCCATCGAGGCAGCACCGGATCTGGAGCTGGTGGCCAACAAGCTCCCCAACCCTGGGCGTCACGCCTGGCCGACGCACTGGCCGCCGCCGACTGTGACGTCGTGATCGACTTCACGGTGCCGGAGGCCGCCGCCGAAGCCTGCGCGCTGGCCACCGTCCGCAGGGGTGTCGCTGGTGCTCGGCACCACCGGGCTTGCGCCCTCCGCGCAGGCCGATGCTCGACGCCGCCGCGCGCGCGGCCGGCGTGCGGATCCTGTATGCCCCCAACTTCGCGGTCGGAGCGGTGCTGATGATGCGGATGGCCGAGCAGGCGCACGAGCTGCTGCCCGACGCCCATATCGTCGAGCTTCACGGCAGCAGCAAACGCGACGCGCCGTCCGGCACCGCGCTTGCCACCGCCGCCCGCATGGGCGGTGACGTTCCCATCTCCAGCGTCCGGCTGCCGGGCTTGATCGCCCACCAAGAGGTGATCTTCGGCGGCCTGGGGGAGACGCTCACGATCCGCCACGACACCAGCTCACGAGAGGCGTTCGTGCCCGGGGTGCTGCTCGCGGTGCGCGGCATCGCCAGGCTCGAACCGGGACTCACCATCGGCCTGGAAGCAGTGCTGTAATGGCACTGTGGGACGAGCATCTGCCGATCGACAAACCAGGGTTTAGTCCGTAGTGGTGCGAATCCGGTCGCTCTCTGCCGGTACCAGTCGTGAGCCTGCACCGGCAGACGACCGCTGCGGCTGCGAACCGTCGCTGGGGTTCGTCCTCAGTCGCACCCGTGCTACCAGCACGAGTGCTCCCTGCGTCCTGCCCCAGCTCGGTTCTCGCTCGCCCGGCCGGCACACCACCCCGGAATAAACCCTCTAGAATGACCGAGTGAGTACGGGCCTGGGAGCACTGCTGACCGCGATGGTCACGCCGTTTGGCAGCGATGGCGCTGTCGATCACGGAAGCGCCCGTCGACTGGCGCGTTTCCTGGTGGACAACGGCTCCGACGGCGTGGTCGTGTGCGGCACCACCGGCGAAGGCCCCACCGTCTCTGACCGAGAGAAGCTCGACCTGCTGGAGACAATCGTGAGCGAGGTCGGCGGGGCGGCGACGGTGGTTGCCAACACCGGCAGCTACGACACGCATCACTCGGTGGCACTGACACGATCTGCGCTGGCCACCGGTGTGGATGCGGTGATGGCGGTCACGCCGTACTACTCCAAGCCACCGCCGGCGGGCATCCTGGCCCATTTCACGGCAGATCGCCGAGGCCGCCGACGGGCGGCCGGTGATCATCTACAACATCCCCCAGCGAGTGGTGGTAAATCTCGAGCCTGACCTGCTGGTCGAAATCGCCGAGATCCCGAATGTGGCTGCGGTCAAGCAGGCCACCCCCGACCTCGATCAGGCCCAGCGGATCCTGGCCGAGACCGACCTGGCCCTGTATGCCGGGAACGACGATCTGGTCGTGCCGTTCACCGAGATCGGTGGGGTCGGTGGCATCTGCGTGGCCTCCCATCTCGCCGGTCCCCAGATCCGGCGGATGATCGAGTTGGCCCACGCCGGAGACGTCGACGGCGCACGTGTGATCGACCGATCGCTGCGGCCGCTCTACGATGCGCTCGCCGTGACCACCAATCCGATCCCCCTCAAGTACGCCCTGAATCTGCTCGGCCACGACGTCGGCGGGCTCAGGCTGCCGCTGATCGAGGTGTCCGAGGGCGAGGCCGCCGAAGTTAGCCGCGCGCTTGGGAGCATGGGCTTGCTACCGGCGGCGACCACCTGATGGCGCCAGATCCGGTGCGGATCATCCCGCTGGGCGGGTTGGGCGAGGTTGGCAAGAACATGACGGTGTTCGAGTACCGCGACCGGATGGTGCTGCTGGACACCGGCCTCACCTTTCCCCGCGATGACATGCTCGGGATCGACATCGTGCTGCCCGATTTCAGCTACGTGGCCGAGCGGGTGGACAAGCTGGACGCGATCGTGCTCACTCACGGCCACGAGGATCACATCGGCGCGCTGCCGTACCTGCTGCGCGAGATCGGCACCGCAGCCGAGGTGTGGGGCACACGCCTGACCCTGGGCCTGGTGAAATCGAAGCTGGACGAGCACGGCCTGTCGCCACACGTCGACCTGGTCGAGATCAAGCCCGAAGGCGGAACCGTTCAGGTGGGCCCGTTCACGATGGAGTTCATGCGGGTCACACACTCGGTTCCCGATGCAGTGGCGGTGGCGTTCCACACCGAGTTCGGCGCGATCGTGCACACAGGCGATTTCAAGCTCGACCCGACCCCGATCGACGACCGGCCGACTGAGCTGGGGCGGCTGGGCGCCCTGGGTGACGCGGGAGTTGCGCTGCTGATGGCCGACTCCACCAACGCCGAGGTGCCGGGGTCGACCGCCTCTGAACGTACCGTGGGCGCGTCGCTGCGCGAGATCATCCGCAATGCGCCCGGGCGGGTGATCATCACCACCTTCTCGTCGCACATCCATCGTCTGCAGCAGGTCGTCGACGCCGCCACTGCCAACGGCAGGGTGGTCGCGATCGTCGGGCGCTCGATGAACCGAAACTTCAACATCGCCCGCAACCTCGGCTACACCGAGGTCGCCGAGGATGTGATCATCAAGCCCCGGCGCCTGGACGAGTTCATGCACCACCAGATCGTGATCATCTGCACCGGCAGCCAGGGCGAGCCGATGTCGGCCTTGACCCGGATCGCCGGAGGCACCCACCAGTCGGTGCAGGTGCACTCCACCGACACGGTTGTGATCTCTGCCCGCGCCATCCCCGGAAATGAGGGCAAGGTCAACGAGACGATAAACCGGTTGTGCCGCCAGGGCGCTCGGGTGCTGACCGACAGTTCCGACTATGTGAACGTGTCCGGTCACGCCTCCGCCGATGACCTGCGCACCATGATCGAGACGGTCAAGCCGCGCAGCTTCATGCCGGTGCACGGCGAGTACCGCATGTTGCAGGCGCACGCCCGCATCGCAGAGGAGGCGGGGGTGCCGGCCCACGCCGTGCGGATCGCCGACAACGGCTCAGTGCTGGAACTGGACGCCGATGGGTTGTCGGTCGAGGGTCAGGTCGAGACCGGCATCGTGCTGGTGGACGGGTTCAACATGGGCGACCCGCAGGATGTGGTGCTTCGCGACCGCCGCCATCTGGCCAGCGACGGCGTCGTGATCGTGGTCGCCACCATCTCGGCCGAGGACGCCGAGATCCTGGCTCCACCGGAGGTGATCCTGCGCGGTCTGGCCGCTCCCGACGAGGACGACGAGCTGCTGGTGGAACAGGCGCGGCTGGCGGTCGACCGGGTGTTGCAGGAATGCCAGGAGCATCGCACCACCGAGGTGCACCTCGTCCAGCAGCAGCTGCACGACTCCCTGGCCGAGATGGTCTCGCGGCTGACGGGCAAGCGGCCGATGGTGCTGCCCATCGTCGTGGAAGTGTGAGCGACCCGCTCGAGCACGCCCTCGAGGCCTACGTACTGCGAGCGAATCGCCGCCGGCGACACCCCCGGCGTGTCACTCGCGCTGACCGATCGTGAGGGGCCGATTTTGGTGCGAGCCTACGGCGAGGCCCGCGCGGGGCAGCCGTGGACTCCCGACATCCGCGGCCAGATCGGGTCGATCCACAAGTCGATCACCGCGGTCTGCCTGGTGGGCTTGGTGGAGCAGGGGCTGCTGGAGTTGGACGCGCCGGTGGAGCGCTATCTGCCCTGGTTTCGGTTCGGCCGGCCAGGGGCGATCACGCTGCATCACCTGCTGACCCACACCGGCGGTCTTCCCATCGGCACCGAACCTGGCCCGCCGTCGCGCGCCCCGATTGCGCTGCTCGCCGGCATGGAGCCGTGCTGGAAGCCGGGTGAGCGGATGTGGTACTCCAACAACGGCTACTGCACGCTGGGGCTCGTGATCGAGGCGGTCACCGGCCAGACGGTGGCTGAGGCGGTCGAGCAGCGGGTGCTGCGGCCGCTGGGCATGACCTCCGCATCGGCGGTGATCTCCCACGCGCTGCGCCCGTCGCTGCCGGACGGCCACCTGCAGCTCGACGCCAACCGGCTGTGGGCATCGGGCGATCCGCTTGCTGTGGCACCGTTCATCGTGAGTGAATCCGCCGACGGCTCGGTGGTGGCGACCGCCGAGGACATGACCCGGTTCATCCGACTGCTGCTGGCCGGAGAGGCCGACGGCGTGGTCTCGAGCGACGCGTTTGCGCTGATGGTCGAGCGCACCGAGCTGGACGAGGAGGGGCAGCCGTACGGCTACGGCCTCGGCGTCGAGGTCGCCGAAGGCACGCGCGAGCTGTCGCACTCAGGCGGGATGGTGGGACAGCACGCGATGATGATTGCCGACGTCGGCCGCGGACTGGGCGCGTTCGTGCTGATCAACGGGCCGGAGGGAGCGATCCCGATCTGCGAGTACGCGATGGCGCTGCTGCGGGCCCGCCACGACGGCCGGGCGCTGCCCGAGCCCGCCGCCGATCAAGCCGACCACTCCGCCACCGGCCGGCGACGATGCCGCCGACCGCTACTGCGGGCTCTACCGATCGCACAACCCCTGGTCGCCGGCTGCGAAGATCGTGCGGGTGGACGGCGCACTCGCTCCCCGGCTGCTCGATATCGGGATCGAGCGGCTTGACGAGATCGGGCAGCACCGGTTCCGTGGGCGAGACGCGCTCGGCCCGATCCCGGAGTACTTCAACTTCGACCTCGAAGTCGAAGACCGCATGCAGCGCTTCAATTGGAACGGCCTGGACTTCTTGCGGGCGATCGTGATGTGACCGGTAACGTTGGTGGTGTCGACGGCGAGCGAAAGGCAAGCGATGCCAGGACGCAGGGAGCGTCAATACCATGAGTATTGGCGCGACCGAGGACACCGCAGCGCGCCGCCTTGCAGCCGCCGACCCGGCAAACGTTGCCGGTCACATCACTAGGGAGCCGGCGGCAGCGAGCGATAGAGGGCGATTCCCTGGCGGTTGGTGGCACCGATGCGGGTGAAGTAGCCGCCGAAGGCAACCGCGCCGGGAGCATTTGCGATCGCCAGCAGCCCGTGGACAGAGTTGGCGCCCGGGTTCCACGAGCTGATCACCGACCCCGTGGCCGCATCCAGCGCCGCCACGTGATGGCGGGTGGTGCAGAACTGCAACTGGTTCGGCTGGCAGTCGAATCCGGCCACGTTGAAATGCCCCCCGATGTAGAGGACCCCGGCGCGCAAAGCGCAGCCGGGCGTGTCGCCGTCATCCTGTCCCCGGAAGCCGGTGATCAGCGCGCCGCTGGTCGGGTTGAACGCCGACACGTTGAACGACCGCAGCGAGCCGTTGACTTTCCAGTAGCCGCCGCAGGTGTAGATCCGGCTGGCGGTGGGGATGATGTTGTACACGCGGCTGGTCTCGGGGGTGGTGCAGAGGGGGCAGTTGGCGTCGGCGTAGATGTTCGGGTTGAACGCCAGCGTGGTGCCGCCGTTTGCCAGCGGCACAGCGGCGGCCTCGTTGCGCGAGACATCGTTGACGAGCCCGAAGTGCCCGCCGAAGTAGACGGTCTTGCCGGTGGTCGACATCCGAATCGCAAAGACACTCGGGTGGCAGCGCGGGGGACAGGCAAAGCCGCTGATCTGTCCGATCCTCGGTGCCCAAGCGGTCACCTTGGAGGCGGGGGTGACCTCGGCCAGGCGGGTGCGGGCGCGGCCGGCCACGCGGGTGAAGTCGCCTCCCAGCAAGACGCTGCCCCCCGGTGTGGCCTCGAGCGCGCGCACCGATCCATTGGTGTTGGCGTGCCACGCTGTGGGCTTGCCCGCGGCCGGCCCCACCGCGGCCACGTTGGCACGGGCTTTTCCGCCCACAGCCGTGAACAGTCCACCCAGGTACACGCGGTTTCCGATCACCCTCAGCGCGTCGACGCGACCGGCGACGTTGGGGTTCCACGGCAGCAGTCGGCCGGTGGTGGCATTGATCGCTGCCGCGTTTCGGCGAACCACCGCCTGGGTCGAACCCAGAGGAGTGTTGGCGGGGCGCATGGTCGTGAACTGCCCGCCGAGGTAGACGACTCCATGTGCGATCACCACCGCTCGCACCGTGCCGTTGGTCTGCCACGATTGATGGGGTGGGTTCTGGGCAAGCGCCTGAGAGGCACTGAGTCCTACGATCGCGCCCAGCGCGGCCATGGTCATCACGAACGGTCGGAGCATTCGCGGCCAAGGATACCCGTTATTGATCGCAGCCAAACCCGGGCACCGGCGCGCCGAGACCGTGGCGGCGAATGCCGATTGGCTGTAGCAGCGATTGCCAATTGGCCTGCCATGCGCGCGGTCACCACCGGTATGATTGGCGGCATCGCCATGCGCACCGCATCCATGGGCCGCGCGCCGACTGAGAACAACTCACCGCGCCCCCTCCCGGGGCCATGGCTACGGCTGTCGGCAATCGGCGCGGCCACCGCGACCGCACTGGTGATCGCGACCGCCGCGCTGGGCATGGGTGGCTCACACGATCTGCTCAGCCTGATCGCGCTGGCGTTCCTGACGGCGGTGGCGATCGCCGCAGTGATCTCCTATCCGTACCTGAAGACTCCCGTGGCTGTGGCGATGGCCGCGATGCTGGCCCAGATCGCACTCGGCGGCGTGATCGCCCTGACCGGGTCGAACGCGGCACTGCACGTGGCCCACATCGCCTTGGCGGCGGTCGCCTTCGCCGCCACCCTGACGGTGGCGGTGCGGGTGCGCTGGGATCACACGCCCCAGCCCAGCAGCCCCCGCGACTACATCACCCTGACCAAGCCGCGGATCATGTCGCTGCTGCTTCTGACCGCGCTGTGTGGCATGTTCGTCGCCGCTCAGGGCGTGCCACCGGTGGGATTGATGATCGCCACCATGGCGGGACTGGCGCTGGCCTGCGGTGGCGCCAGCGCCCTCAACCACTACATGGATCGCGACATCGACGTGCACATGAGCCGCACCGACGCCCGGCCGGTGGCCACCGGCCGAGTCAGCCCCGAGCGGGCGCTCGAGTTCGGGCTGACGCTCTCGGCGCTGTCGTTCGTGCTGCTGGCGTGCACCACCAATCTCCTGACCGCATGCCTGGCGATCGTGGGCGATCTGTTCTACGTGGTCGTCTACACCGGCTACCTGAAGCGGCGCACGGCCCAGAACATCGTGATCGGCGGAGCCGCCGGCGCGGTGCCGCCGGTGGTGGGGTACGCGGCCGTGAGCGGGCACGTGACCGTCACCGCGGCGCTGCTGTTCCTGATCGTGTTCGTGTGGACGCCGCCACACTTCTGGGCGCTGGCGATGCTGATCAAGGGCGACTACGCGGCCGCGGGATCCCGATGCTGCCGGTCGTACGCGGCGACACCGAGACGACCCGCCAGATCGTGCGCTACACCGTGCTCATGATCGCGGTGACGCTGCTGCCGGTTGCCACCGGCTCGCTGGGCTGGGAATACGCCGTGGCCGCGGTGCTGCTGGGAGGCGTGTTCCTGTGGATGGCGCTGGCCCTTCGCCGGACCGTCTCCAAACACGCCGCCAAGGTGCTGTTTCACTACTCGCTGCTGTACCTCGCGCTGCTGTTCGCCGCCATGGCGGTGGACTCCGTGATCTGACCGCGCGAACCTGCCTCAGGCGTTGAAGGAATCGGTAACGCGAAGGCGAATTGCACCGTCGATGGCCAGAACAACGACGCGAAGACCCCATCGCGCCGCTGGTACAAAGACGGCTCGGCGTCCGCGCAAGACCCCCCTCCGCTCAACGACCCCCCAGCGGAAACGGACGCCGAGCCGAAACTCTTTCCAGCATCGCCCGGATCTGATCGGCGCTTCATTACTCGCGCTTGGAGTCTTCCTGGGCTTTGTGGAGTACATGGGTTGGGACGGCGGAGTGATCGGGGCAAAGGTCGACGGCGCGCTGCACCTGACAGCGGGCCGTGTGGCTGCGGTGGCGCCGGTGCTGCTCGTGATCGCCGGAGCGTCGGTGTTCCTGCGCTCGCGCCTGCTGCACGTGCGCCCGCTGCGCACCGGGGTGGCGCTGCTGCTGTTCGGCGCGATCCTGGCCTTCTCGACCACCGACACCACCACGGCCGAGCGCCACGGCGGTCTCACCGGCGCCTACGCGCGCTCGATCCTGCAGGGCCTGATCGGCCCGGTCGGCGTCACGATCCTGGTGGTGCTGTGCCTGGTGGCAGCGGTGATCCTGATCACCGGCGGCTCGATCGGCCTGGCCATGCGCTCCTCGGGACGCGGGGTGGCACGGGCAGCCGGGGCCGGCGCGCGCCTGTCGGAGGAGGTCGTTCGCATGTACCGTGACCGGCCGGCGTCCCGGCCGTCGCTCCGCGCGGTGCCGACTGCCAAGACGCCGAAGCAGCGCCAAGCCGCTGGACGGAGAGGCCGCCTTCTCCGACATCTTCGCCCCCATCGAGGAGCAGCCGGTTGAGGACCCGGCCATGCCCGAGCCGTCACTGGACGAGTTCACCCCCGAGCCCGAGATCGAGCCGGAGCAGCAGTCGCTGCCGATCGACGCCGTCGAGCCCACACCCGCCGAGGATGACATCACCGCCGCACTGGGAGTCACACTGGCCGCCGCCGACCGCCGTCCCTACCGGCTGCCCTCCCCGTCGATCCTGCAGAAGAGCAAGACCACCGGCGCCAAGGTCGACCACGCCCCGGTGGCGCGAGCAGCTGGTCGAGGCGCTCTCCAGCTTCGGCGTGGACGCCCGCCTGGTCGGAATGGTCAACGGCCCGCGCGTGACCCGGTTTGAGCTGCAGCTGGCCCCGGGCACCAAGGTCAGCCGGGTGTCGGCCCTGCGCGACGATCTGGCATACGCACTGGCCACCACCGAGATCCGGATCCTGGCGCCGATCCCGGGGAAGCAGGCGGTGGGAGTGGAGGTGCCCAACACGTCCTCCAACATGGTCACCCTGGGCGATATCTACGCCACACCTCCGGAGGGTTCGAGCCCGCTCACGGCGTGGCTGGGCAAGGACATCACCGGCGCCGGGGTGGCCTGCGATCTCGCCCGCATGCCGCACCTGCTGATCGCCGGCACCACCGGCGCGGGCAAGTCGGGATGCATCAACGCGATCCTCTCCTCGATCCTGCTGCGGGCGACGCCCGACGAGGTGCGCATGATCCTGGTCGATCCCAAGCGGGTCGAGCTCAACCACTACGAGTCGATCCCGCACCTGCTCACGCCGGTGGTCACCAACATGAAGAACGCGTCGCTGGTGCTGCAAAACGTGGTGCGCGAGATGGAGAGCCGGTATGAGCTGATGGGCGCGGCCAAGGCCCGCAACCTGGTCGAGATGAATCGCGGCCGGCTGAAGCGGGGCGAGGACACGCTGCCCTACATCCTGGTGGTGATCGACGAGCTGGCCGACCTGATGATGGTCGCCCCGGCGGAGGTCGAGGACGCCATCATCCGGCTCGCCCAGAAGTCCCGAGCCGTCGGCATCCACCTGGTGCTGGCCACCCAGAGCCCGCGGGTGGATGTGATCACCGGCATGATCAAGGCCAACGTGCCGTCCCGGATCGCGTTTGCCGTGTCGTCTCAGACCGATTCCCGCGTGATCCTGGACGTCAACGGCGCCGAGGCGCTGCTGGGTCAGGGCGACATGCTGTACAAGCCGCTGGGCACGTCCAAGCTCAACCGTGTGCAGGGCGCATACATCTCCGAGGAGGAGACGCGCCTGATCGTGGAGGCGTGCCGCGGCCAGGCCCAGCCGGAGTTCGAGGAGGAGCTGCTGGAGCTGCCCTCAGACGTCGAGCCCGAGCGGATGGAAGCCGACGAGGATCCCGTGCTCGAGGACGCCATCCGGCTGGTGGCACAGCATCAGACCGCATCGGTGTCGCTGATGCAGCGGCGGCTGCGGGTGGGCTACACCCGTGCCGGCCGTCTGATCGACATGCTGGAGCGGCGCGGAATCGTGTCCGGGTACGAGGGCTCCAAGGCCCGCAAGGTGCTGATCACCGAGGCCGACCTGCCGCGCATCCTGGGTGAATCAAGCCCCGCCCCGGAACCGGGCGAGGACACCCAAGCAACCTTCTGATCCCCGCCGCCGGGTTACAGTCCGGTGGTGATCGAGGACTGGTATCAGCGGCTGCAGGACGACGGGTTGATGGACGCGCTCGCGCCGTATTCGCCGGTGGTCGTCGGCAGCTACCCGCTCGCGATCGCCGGTCCCGACGATCCGGTCGAGATCGTGTGCCGGGCGGTCGACCTGCCGGCGTTTGCCCGCACGCTCGAGCGCAGTCACGGCGACCGGGACGGGTTCGTGCTTCACGGAGGCTCGCTGGACTACGAGGACGCCGTGTTCGCGGAGTTCTCGCTGAACGGGATGGCGGTCGAGGTCGCCGCTCAGGCCGAGCACGTCCACCAGCGGCTGGGGCGAGCCACGCTGGGAATCGATCATGTGCTGACAGAGTCCGGCGAGCTCGCCCGAAACCGTCTGCGAGGCCGGGTCGCCAACGGCCAGGACTGGCTCGACGCCGCCATGGAGCAGTTCGATCTGACCCGCGCCGCGCTGGAATCGCTGTCCACCGCCAACCCCTCGCTGGTGCGGCAGGTGATGGGCATCAAGGGCCCGCGCATCCCGTGGGCCGCCTACGTCCTGCCGATCACCATCGGCGCCGCCGCCGACCTGCTGATCGTGCTGGCCGGCGCCGCCCGCGGCTCGCAGCAGTACACCGGGCTGATGCTGCTTGCTGCAGGCATGCCTCCTGGGATTTCTGTTCGGCGCCCGGCTGGGTTTGGTGGCGGCGCTGACTCCGCTGGTGGCGATCGGGGTGTGGCTGTTGGCGCCGATTGGGCTGGGAAGCACCAGCGGATGCGGGCCCGACTGCGGCGAGACGATCGCCGGATACGTGTTCGTACTGTTGCTGGTGGCCAGCGCCGCCGGCCTGGTCGGCGCGCTGCGCGACCGCTACCGGCCGTTCGACACCCCGGCCGGCCCGGCACGATAGACTCAGGCGGTCTACGACCGGCTGGGGCGAGCACGGGCAATGTTTGAGATTGGTCCTTCACTACGAGAGGCACGCGAGCGCCGCGGCTTGGCCTACAGCCAGGTCGAGGCCGATACCGCGATCCGTTCGCGGTACGTGCGCGCGCTCGAGGAGGAGGAGTTCGACATCCTCCCGGGCCCGACGTACACCAAGGGGTTCCTGCGAGCCTACGCCGAGTATCTGGGGCTGGACGGCGAGCTGTTCGTGGACGAGTTCAACTCTCGCCACCACGATCCCGCGGCGAGAGTTCGACCAGCCGATCGCGTCCCGCCCACGGTCGCGCCCGCACCAGCACCGCCGTCGCCGAGAGTCGCATCTGGTGATGATCGTGCTGGCGGCGATCGTGGCGGTGACGTCGGTGATCTTCCTGGTGGCGCTGAAGCAGCCGTCCAACCGCGCCCCACTGCTGACGACGCCGAGCACCCACACGACCCCGAGCACCGGCAACGGGCTGACCACCGACACCGGCTCCACCCAGAAGGCCGAAACTCACGCAACGCACAAGGCCGCCCACAAGCAGTTCACGGTCACTCTGACGGCATCTGAGCGCTGCTGGGTGGCGATCACCACGGCGCCCTCGGGCGGCAATCCGGTGATGTCGACACACGGCACCGACCTGTCCGGCTATCCCATCGACCCAGCGGTCGACGCGACGGTCACCTTCAAGTCCAAGGCGCCGGTGTACATGAGCGTCGGTGCCCCGGGCAGCCTGCAGGTGTCGATCAACGGCAAGGTCGACGCCGCTGCCCTCAGGTGCGGCCGCCGGAACCCCGATCCGCGTCTCCCGCACCGGCCTGTCACCGGCTTGACCGAGAGCACCGGCCCGCCCAACCGCTGCGATCCTGCTCACCGGCAATGAGCTTCTGCGCGGCGTGATCTCCGACCTCAACGCTTCGCACCTGGCCCGCAGCCTCGAGCTCCACGGGTTCTCGGTCGAGCGCTCGATGACGGTCGGCGACGGCCTCGATCCGATCGAGCAGGGGCTGGGGGAGCTGGTCGCCGGGCACGATCTGGTTGTTACCTCCGGAGGCCTCGGGCCGACCCATGACGATCGCACCGTGGAGGCCATCGCACGGCTCGCCGGGGTCGATCTGGTGGTCGATCAGGACGTGCTCGACCGGGTCAACCGGTGGACCGCCGAGGTGGCGGCCCGCAACGGCTTCGATCCCGAGCCGATTCGACGCCGGCAACCTCAAGCAGGCGCATATCCCTGTCGGGTCGGACGTGCTGGGCTTGGCCGGCACCGCTCCGGGTCTGGTGCTCGACGTCGGCTCGGCCGCCGTGGTCGTGCTGCCCGGCGTTCCGTCAGAGCTGCGCCGCCTGTGGGAGCTGGCACCGCAGCACCCCCGGCTGGCGGGGCTGTTCGCCCGAGCCCGGCCGCGGGCGCGCACGCTGCTTCGCACCTACGGGATGGGCGAATCGCACGTGGCCGATATCTTCAGCGACCTGGGCGGCGACCCCGCCGGCGTGGAGACGTCGATCTGCGCACGCCGGTTCGAGGTCGAGATCGACATCCGCGCCGACCAGGGCGCCGAGCAGCGGGGCGCCGAGTTCGCCGCCGCGATGCGCCGCGAGCTGGGTGACTACGTGTTTGCCACCGATGAGGCCCCGGTGGCCGAGATCGTCGCCGATGCGATCGCAGACCGCGGCTGGACGCTGGCCACTGCAGAGTCGTGCACCGGCGGTGCGATCGCCCGCCTGATCACCGATATCCCCGGCAGCTCGAAGGTGTTCGTGGGCGCGATCGTGAGCTACTCCGACGACGTCAAGCACGAACTGCTGAACGTGCCGGAGGCGGTGCTCGAGGCACACGGCGCGGTCAGCGCCGAGACCGCTGCTGCCATGGCAGCCGGAGCGCGGGCCTCACTTGGAGCCGACGTGGCCGTCTCGGTGACCGGCATCGCCGGCCCGGGCGGCGGCACCCCCGACAAGCCGGTGGGTCTCGTGTACCTGCACCTCAGCTCTCCGCTGGGCGAGGTCGGCGCACGGCACGAGTTCACCGGCGACCGCCACATCGTGCGAGAGCGAGCCACCACGGCCGGCGCTGCACCTGATCCTGGCGCATCTCGGCACAGGGTCGAAACACCTCGACGCTTGAGTGCGTCCGGTGGGGCGTCTAGGATTCTCTCCATCGAACGCGTGTTCGTGTCCGCACGGTGATCCGTCGGACGCGGCTCGTACACTTCGTCCCCCTGCGTCTCGGCGCACAGTGCGGCCAGGAAGGTGATCACGATGGAGAAAAAAGAAGAAGCTTTGGATGCGGCGGTAAGCCAGATCGAGCGGCAGTTCGGCAAGGGCGCGATCATGAAGATGGGCGATGCCTCACCGGTCGACATCGATGTCGTTTCCACCGGAGCGCTGTCACTCGACCTTGCACTCGGAATCGGCGGCCTTCCCCGCGGTCGCGTGGTCGAGGTGTTCGGCCCCGAGTCATCGGGCAAGACCACGCTCTGCTACCACGTGATCGCAGAGGCACAGCGCAAGGGCGGCCTGGCCGCGTTCATCGATGCCGAGCATGCGATGGACCCGAGCTATGCCCGGCGTATCGGCGTCAACGTCGACGATCTGCTGCTGTCCCAGCCCGACAACGGTGAGCAGGCGCTGGAGATCTCCGAGATGCTGATCCGCTCGGGGGCGCTGGACGTGCTCGTGATCGACTCGGTGGCCGCGCTGGTGCCGCGAGCGGAGATCGAGGGCGAGATGGGCGACTCCCACGTCGGCCTGCAGGCCCGGCTGATGAGCCAGGCCCTGCGCAAGATCGCCGGTAACCTCAACCGCACCGGCACGATCTGCATCTTCACCAACCAGCTGCGCGAGAAGATCGGCGTGATGTTCGGTTCGCCCGAGACCACGACCGGTGGCCGCGCGCTCAAGTTCTACTCGTCGGTCAGGCTCGACATCCGTCGCATCGAGACGCTCAAGGAAGGCACCGAGGCGGTCGGAAACCGCTGCCGGGTGAAGGTCGTCAAGAACAAGGTGTCCCCGCCGTTCAAGCAGGCGGAGTTCGATATCGCCTACGGCGAGGGCATCTCCTGGGAGGGCTCGGTGCTCGACGTCGCCCTCGAGAAGAAGGTGATCACCAAGGCCGGGTCCTACTTCTCCTTCGGCGACGAGCGGCTGGGTCAGGGACGCACCAACGTCAAGGCGTTCATGGTCGAGCATCCCGACGTCACCATCCAGGTACTGGAGGGCATCCAGGCGGCCATGCCCGACACGGTGGTGCCGATCCGAGAGCCACGCGTCAACAACAACCCACCGCTGGACATGCCTGCCGAGACAGCCGAGTCGGCTGACCTGCCCGAGGACGCTCTCAGTTCGGCCGAGGATGCTCTGAGTTCTCAGAACTCGAACTAGCGTTTAGGGCACGTGGAGGTCACGGCACTCCGGCGCGCTCGATCGCACCCGGCGATGGTCGACGTCTGTACCTCGGACGGCGACCGTTGCCGGGTGCACGAGCGCCGGGTGCTGGAACTCGGGCTCGCGGTCGGCACCCAGATCGAGGACGACACCCGCACGGTGCTCGAGCCGGTACGCCCAGGTCGACGCCGCCGAGCAGCGGATGCTGCGCCTGATCGCCCGTCGCGCGCGATCGCAAGCCGAGCTGCTCGCACGTCTGCGGACGCTCGGCCTCGACAGCGCCGCGGCACACGAGACGGTGGAGCGCCTCCGGCGTGTGGGCTTGGTCGACGACCAGGCGCTGGCCGCCAGCGTCGCGGAGCGCACCAGGGATCGCGGTCACGGCCACCTCCGGGTCGAGCACGACCTGCAGCGCCTGCAGGTCGATCCCGGGTCGTCCGCCGAGGCGCTGGCCGAGCAGCCCGACCAGGAGCGGGAACGGGCACACGCTGTGGTGGTCAAACGGTTTGGGACGATTCCGACCGAACCGGCGCGATCTGGCCCGAGCGTCCGCGTTCCTTTGCCGCCGCGGCTACGACGCCGACACGGTGGCGACCGTACTCCGACTCGACCTCGACTGAGCACGCGACCCTGGGGCCGGCCACCACGAGATTGCACCCAGACCGGGTGGGCGGGTACCATGGTTCATGAGTGTGAACATCGGTGAGTTGGAGGCTGCCGGGCCGAGGCCCGGACGCTATCCCGGCTTCGCTCGTCGCGGTTCGCGTCCCAGCTTCGTTCGCGCGGAGCCGATGCGAGTTGTGACCGGTGGATTCGGGCAACAGCCGGGGTTCACACGCGTTTTTCTGACTTCCAGCCCGCCGACATGGGGGCACACAACTCGAAGGAGACGCGGTGGACGCTCTTCTCATCCTCCTTGCGCTGGCCGCGGGGATCGTCGTGGGCTACTTTGCCCACGCCCGCATGGGTGCCGGCCGGCTGGCCGACGCCCAACGCGAGGCCGATCGAATCCTGCAAGACGCCGGCCGCGAAGCCGAGGCCCAAATGAAGGAGGCTCGCGTAACCGCACGCGAGGAACTCCTCGCCCAGCGCTCCGAAAGCGAGCGCGAGATCTCCGACCGACGAGCCGAGGTGGCCAAGCTCGAGGAACGGCTGGCTGCCCGCGACGACCGCCGCCGAGACCAAGGCCGAGGAGCTGGCCCGGCGCGAGCAGTCGATCACCGACCGCGACGTGCACGCCAAGCAGCTCCAGGAGGAGCTCAAGATCGCCCGCGACGCCGAGCTGGCAGAGCTCGAGCGGGTGTCGAGCATGACCGCCGCCCAGGCCCGCGACCTGCTGCTGGAACGCACCGAGGAGACCAGCCGAAAGCAGATGGCCAAGCTGGTGCGGGCGGTCGAGGAGGAGGCCAAGCTGGAAGCCGACCGCCGCGCCCGGAACATCCTGTCGGTCGCGATCCAGCGCACCGCCTCGGGGCACACCGCCGAGACCACGGTGTCGGTGGTGCAGCTTCCCTCCGACGACCTCGAAGGGCCGCATCATCGGTCGCGAGGGCCGCAACATCCGCGCGCTCGAGAACCTCACCGGCGTCGACATCATCATCGACGACACGCCCCAGGCGGTGGTGCTGTCGGCCTTCGACGGCGTCCGCCGTGAGATCGCCCGGCTGACCATCCAGAGCCTGATCGCCGACGGCCGCATCCATCCCTCCCGGATCGAGGAGATGTACCTCCAGGCCAAGGCCGAGATCGAGCAGAAGATGATCGAGGCGGGCGAGCAGGCATCGCTCGAGGCCAACGTGCACGGCCTGCATCCCGAGCTGATCAAGGTGCTCGGCCGGCTGCACTACCGCACCTCGTACGGCCAAAACGTGCTCAAGCACTCGGTCGAGTGCGCGCATCTGGCCGCGATCATGGCCGCCGAGCTGGGAGCCAGTCAGAAGACCGCCCGGCGGGCCGCGCTGCTGCACGACCTCGGCAAGGCGGTGACCCACGAGGTCGGAGGGCCCGCACGCGGTCATCTCGGCCCAGCTGGCCAAGCGCTACCGCGAGAGCCCCAGCGTCTGCCACGCGATCGAGGCACACCACTACGACGTGGAGCCCCAGACCGTCGAGGCGGTGCTGGTGATCGCCGCCGATGCCGTCTCTGCGTCCCGGCCCGGAGGCCGCGGCGAGAGCCTCGAGGGCTACATCCAGCGGCTGGAGGCGCTGGAGGAGATCGCCACCTCGAAGCGGGGCGTGGAACGCTGCTACGCCATGCAGGCCGGCCGCGAGATCCGGGTGATGGTCAAGCCCGAGGAGATCGACGACGACACCGCCGCGCTCATGAGCCAGGAGATCGCGCGTGAGATCGAGGACAACCTCGAATATCCCGGCCAGATCAAGGTCACCGTGATCCGGGAGTCGCGCGCCGTCGATATCGCCACCTGACCGCCGAAAACCGACTTTACAGAAGCCTTACAGACGCGCTGTAGACGTCTCCGCAGCCCTTCCACATGATGAGAGGTATGAAAAGGGTTCTCTGGGGGTGGCATGTGTGCTCGCGTTCGGCGCGGCGACCACCGTCGCATCCGCCGCCACCGCCCAGCCGTCCTGCAGCCACTGCGGCTACGTCTGGGCGAAGGGCACCGGCACCGTCACCGAGGACTCCGCCAGCGGTGCCAGCTGTCGCCAGCGTCAAGACCGGCTCGATCGCCGTCCGCGGCGGCAACACCACCGTCAGCGGCGCCTCCAGCCACCACTGGGACTCGAACCTCAAGGCCACCGTGTACAAGGGAAACACGATGTGCCTCAAGGCCAGCGGAGACTTCTGGGTCAAGATCACCGGCACCGTCACCAACTTCAGCTCGACGGCGCGGGCCAGCGTGACCCTCAACGGATCAGGCGACTACACTGTGAACAACGGGCCAAAGAAGAAATGGTCTTCGTCGTCTCACCCGCTTTCGATCCGGTGGTAACCCTTGGCGGAAAAGATTCTGATCGTCGAGGACGAGCGGAACATTGCCTCGTTCGTCTCGATGTATCTGAAAAAAGAGCGCTACACCGTCGACATCGCCCGTGACGGGGCGGAGGCGCTTGGCCAAGTTCGAGAGCACCAAGCCTGACCTGATGGTGCTCGATCTGATGCTGCCCGATATGGACGGCCTCGAGATCTGCCGCCAGATTCGCTCCAGCTCAGACGTTCCCATCCTGATGCTGACCGCCCGCGACGACGATGTCGACAAGATCGTCGGACTCGAGGTGGGGGCCGACGACTACCTCACCAAGCCGTTCAATCCGCGCGAGCTGGTGGCCCGCATCAAGACGATCCTGCGACGCTCGGCCACCACCGCCCGGCGGCCCCAGGAGGCCGCCATGGAGCACGGCAACGTGCGCATCGACGCGGGCCGGCGAGAGGTGACCGTGCGCGGCGAGCAGGTGCAGCTGGCGCCCAAGGAGTTCGACCTGCTGTGGGAGCTGCTCGACCACCGCGGATTGGTGCTGACCCGCGACCAGCTGCTGGAGCGGGTGTGGGGCTACACGTTTGCCGGTGATACCCGCACGGTGGATGTGCACGTGCGCCAGTTGCGGCGCAAGCTCGGCGACGATTGTCCGGTTGCCACCGTCTGGGGCGTCGGATACAAGGTCGCTGACGATGCTGCGGTCACTTAGAGCCCGACTGGCCTTCCTGTTCGTGGGAACGCTCCTGCTGGCCACGGTGCTGGCGGGCGTGGTCGTCGTCAGCCTGTACCAGTCCTACAGCCGCGATCAGACCGTAACGACGCTGCGGATGCAGGTCAACGGGGTGGCCCTGTACTACAACCGCGCCATCGACCAGTACTACACCATGAACGGCAACACGCAAGCTGCAGGTGGTCTCACCCAGCGACTTCGAGCACGCGACCGCCGCCCACCTGTACTACGGCGGCCCGCCGATGTTCCCCGATGACCAAACGCTCGACCCCAATCCGACCGAGGGCGAGATCCCTCACGACGATCGTGACGTCGCTGCAGCGAGATCAGCGCAAGGTCGTGGAGTTCAGGCCGACCGGCTCCAAGGAGCAGGTTGATCGGGGTGGCGGCCCCGGTTCTGGTCAACGGCCAGAACTTTGGCACCGTCGTGCTGGCCAAGCCGCTCACCGACGTCAACAACGCCTGGAAGAACGTGATCGGCCTGGTCACGATCGGGACGATCATCGGCCTGGTGGTGGCATTCGTGCTGGCCACCTTCGTGTCGCGCCGGATCACCCGCCCGCTGACCGTGATCGGAACCGCAGCCGACCGGGTGGCCCGCGGCGACCTGGACGTGAACGTGGTCACCGAGAACACCTCCGACGACGAGCTGGGGGCGCTCGCCACCCGGTTCCAGGGGATGGTCGACCGGCTGCGTGAGATCGACGAGCTGGAACGGAACTTCCTGATGCGCGTCACCCACGAGCTGCGCACGCCCGCTGACCGCCATCTCCGGGCACGTACAGGCGGTCTCTGAGGGCGTGGTGGAGCCCGAAGACATGGACGACTCGCTGGCCGCGGTCAACGAGGAGGTGCGGCGGCTGGAACGGCTGGTCAACGACCTGCTCGACCTCACCCGGCTGGAAGCCCACCAGTTCCGGGTGGTGCAGGAAGAGGTGGGGCTGGAGGCGCTGCTGGAGCAGGCCGCCGCCGGCTTCCGCGAGATCTCCCGGGCCAACGAGGTCGAGTTCGACACCACCACCGCCGCGGCTCCCACCGTCATCACCGACGGCGACCGGGTGCTCCAGATCGTCAACAACCTGCTCGACAACGCGTTTCGCTGGACACCTCGGGGCGGCACGGTCAAGCTGGCCTGCCTCACATCCAGCGGCGTGGCCGCGATCACGGTCACCGACACCGGCCCTGGCATCGCACCGGCCGATCACGAGGCGGTGTTCCACCCGTTCTACAGCCGCCGGGGCGAGGGCGGCACCGGCCTGGGACTCTCGATCGCGCGCGAGCTGGCCTCCGCCCTGGGAGGCCGGCTGACGGTCACCAGCGAGCCGGGCGAGGGGTCGACGTTCACGCTGTCGCTGCCGCGCAAGCGGCGGACGGCTACTGCGCTGAGCCCACCCCGAGCGTGTCCGCGGCGGCCCGATAGACGGCCAGATCGGCCTCGCTGAAGAGCACGAACCGGACTCGTGTCGACCCCGGGAGCGCCGCTGAGCCGCCGCCCAAGACGCCGCCACAGCGATCGGAGCGGCCCGGGCCACGGGATAGCCGTAGATGCCGGTGGAGATCGCCGGGAAGGCCACCGATCGGCACCCCAGACCGGCAGCGATCTCGATCGCTCGTCGATGTGCCGAGGCCAGCAGCTCCGGCTCGCCGGCCTTACCGCCGCGCCACACCGGGCCGACCGCATGGATCACGTACCGAGCCGGCAGCGCGCCCGCCCCGGTCGCCACCGCCTCGCCGGTGGGGCAGCCGCCGATGATGCGGCACTCCGCCAGGATCGTCCGGCCCGCCGGCCCGCTGGATCGCCCCGTCGACTCCGCCGCCCCCGGCCAGAGCCGAGTTGGCGGCATTCACGATCGCGTCCACCGGCTCGGTGGTGATGTCGCCCTGCACGAATTCGAGGTGCATGGCCGAGGTGTATCAGGCCGGCCCGGTGGAGTCACGTACCACCAGGGTCGGCGGAAACTCGACCGAGGCGGGGCGGCTACCCTCGAACGTGCGATTGAGGATGCGAGCAGCGGTCACCGCCGCCCTGGGCGTATCCCAGCCGACGGTCGTGAGCGCAGGGTTGAGCAGCGCCGAAAGCGGATGATCGTCAAACCCGGCGACACTCACGTCGGCCGGCACTCGCAAGCCCAGGTCCCGGCAGGCGGCGTACACCCCGCAGGCGATCGTGTCGGTGAGGGCGAACACCGCGGTGGGTCGCGCACTCCCAGACAGCGGCTCGGATGCCACCCGAGCAGCGTCGGCCGCCGAGAAGCCGCATTCCAGGAACGTCACCGACTCTGACTGCCGGCAGCGTGTGCACGCCGGGCGTCAGCACCAAGACGTGCTGCGTGACCGAGCCCGCGGAGATGCTCGAGCATCAGCCGGATCCCCGCAGCAGCTCCGAACCGCACCGTGCTGGCAGGGTGGGGGCAGTGACGCACCCACGGCCACCGTGGGCACCCGCCCGACCACGTCACGCCAGTCGCCAGAGTGGGTTTCGACCGGCAGCACGACCAGGCCGTCGACGCGGTGGTCGAGCAGATCGGCAGCGATCTCGATCTGTGTGTGATGGCTGCCGCCGGCGTCGACCAGCACCATCTGGCGACCGTCGCGGCTCAGCTCCCGGCCGAGCTCAGAGGCGAAGTGCTGGTGCCAGTAGTCGTGCAGGCTTCCGCCCACGACACCCACCAACCCGCTGGAGCCGCCGCGCAGCGCCCGGGCTACGGGATCCAGCCGAAACCCGATCCGATCGGCCTCGGCTCGCACCCGCGTCGCTGGTGTCGGCCGACACCCGCTCACCCCGCAGCGCATAGTGGGCGCCGGCGGGGGACAGCCCGGTCAGCTGGGCGAGATCCTTGAGGGTCGGTCGCTTGCGCGTGGAGGACGGTTCGGGCACAATCTGTGAATCGTTTCACAAGATTCTCGGAGGCGCAAACATTCCACGCGTGGATATCCATCAGCACCTGTGGCCAGAAGCGTTCATCTCGGCGCTCTCTGACCGCACCTCGGCGCCCTGCCTGCGCGGCACCGGGCCACGCATGTTCTTGGAACTGGGATGGGAGCCGGGTTGTCACATCGACCTGCGAAACCACGACCCGGCGCGCCGGGTCGCCGAACTGGACCGCCAGGAGATCGACTCGGCGGTGATCTCGATCTCGACCCCGTTGGGCTGCGAAGCGCTCCCGGCGGAGCAGGCCGCCCCGCTGGTGGAGGCCTACAACAGCGGCATCGAGCAGGTCACGCGCGAGTCCGGTGGGCGCCTGCAGGCGATGGCGGCGGTCGTCCTCGACGACGTCGAGACGATCACTCGGATCGGTGTCCGATCTGCTCGATCGCGGTTTCGCCGGCGTGACCGTGCCGTCGGAGGCTCTGGCCACCCCGGAGGCAGTCGAGCCGATTGCGGCCGTTGCTGGCCCTGGTCGAGGGCCGCGACCGGCCGCTGTTCGTCCACCCAGGCCCGGCGCCCTGGACACCCCGAGCGCCGGCCCCCGGATCGCTGCCGGGATGGTGGACGTCGGTGGGGCAGTACCCGGCCTGGTCGCAGCGCGCGTTCTTCACCTGGAGGGCGATCGGGCGGGAGCTCCACCCGCAGCTGCGCACGGTGTGGGCGATTCTGGCCGGCGGCGCCCCGCGTGCTGGAACACCGCTGGCGCGTCTTCAGCGGCGAGCCGGGATCGATCGATCCCAACCTGTTCCTGGACACCGCCAGCTCGGGCCGCGAGGCGCTCGAGCTCACGCTCTCGACCTATGGCGCCGAACAGGTGGTGTATGGGAGCGATCACCCGGTGATCGCATGGGAGCCGACCCGCAGAGCGGTGGAGGCACTCGGCTCGGGCGCAGCCGACCTGGTGCTCGACCAAAACCCCGCCCGTGTCCTCAACCGAAACGGAGGTGCCTGATGAGTGAGCCAAGCCCTGGCCTCGATCAGTGGCTGGCCGAGCGCGAGACCACCAATCGCGATCTCGAGGCGCACGAACTGGAGTCGCTGGCCGGAGCTCTGGCCGAACGCCCCGAACTGTGGCGCAACCTGGAGACCCACACGGTCGCAGAGCGCCACTACGTGCGCTTGGGCCGAGATCCCCACCTGGAGGCGTGGCTGATCTGCTGGATGCCGTCCCAGGACACCGGCCTGCACGACCACGATCTCTCCTCGGGCGCTGTGCGGGTGGTGCGGGGCAGGCTCGCCGAAGAGCGACTGGTGATCGGCCGGCTCGAACTGGCCGTGACCGAGTACCCAGCCGGCGCGGGCTTCCGATTTGATGCGTCACGCATCCACAACGTCCGCCACGCCGGGGCCGATGCAGCCACGTCGCTGCACCTGTACTCGCCGCCGCTGTGGCGGATGGGCTACTACGAGGCGGCCGAGGACGGTGCACTGGCGCGGCGATCGGCCACCTATGTGGAGGAGCTCGGTGCCGGCCGCTAGTTGCTAGTCTCCCGGCCGATGCTAGCGGCAGTGCTGCGAGAGCCGAACTCAGGTTTTGACGTGGTCGAGGTCGACCTCGCCCCGCCCGCACCCGGCGAGGTGTGTGTGCGACTGCATCGAAGCGGCGTTTGCCACAGCGACTGGAACACGGTCACCGGCGATACCCCCAGCCCGCTGCCGGCCGTGCTCGGCCACGAGGGCGCGGGCGTGGTGGAGAGCGTCGGAGAAGGCGTCACCACCGTCGCCCCGGGCGACCACGTGGTGCTCTCATGGCTGCCTGCCTGTGGCCGCTGCGGACCGTGCGTGGGCGGTCGGCCCAGCCTGTGCGAGAGCGCGACGCCTGCGCTCCTGGCCGGGACGCTGCTGGACGGCACCACCCGGCTGTCGCTGGACGGCAAACCGATCCACCACTACTCGTTTCTCTCGACGTTCGCCGAGTCCACGGTCGTGCCCGAGGCAAGCTGCGTCCGGATCCGGCCCGACGCACCGTTCGATATCGCCGCCCTGGTGGGATGCGCAGTTATGACCGGCATCGGCGCGGTGCTGAACCGTGCAATGGTGCGCACCGGCAGCTCGGTGGTGGTGTTCGGGGCCGGCGGCGTGGGCCTGTCTGCGATTCAGGCCTGCGGCCTGGTCGGGGCTTCCACCGTGATCGCCGTCGATCCGGCTGAGGAGCGCCGCCAACTCGCGCTCGATCTGGGCGCCACACACGCGCTCGACCCCACCGAGTGCGACGCGGCAGAGGCCGTGCGTGACCTGACCGCAGGCAGAGGCGCCAACTACGGTTTCGAAGCGTCAGGCGCGCGGGGCGTGGCCGCAACCGCCTGGCACGCTGTCTGCCGCGGAGGCACGCTGGTGTGCATCGGCATCCCGCCGCTGGGAGCAATCGTGGAGCTGCCCGGGGCCGAGCTCGTTCGTGACGAGAAGATCGTGACCGGAAGCCTGTACGGCTCCTGCCGGCCCCACCTGGACATGCCGATGGTGCTCGACCTGTACATGGATGGCCGCCTCGATCTCGACCGTCTCAAGGGGGCGAGCTACCCACTGCGACGGATCAACGAGGCGTTTGGCGATATGCTGGCCGGCCACGGCGCTCGCACGCTGATCGAGCTCGACTAGCACCAACGGCATTGCCAGCCTGCGAGATTCAACCCTTGACACAAGTTCGGCAGTGTGAAAGAGATTCTGATGTGGGCTGTAGTCGACGAGACGATCGCGACCGTGCACTGACCCGCGTCGTCCCCAAAAGAAGCAGGTGACCATGGAGCGGAACCCCCAAAAGCTCGACGAGCTGCGCCACGAACCGAAGCGAGCTCGAAAACCACGTGATCGACGAGTACGTGGCCGGCCACATCAACCGCCGCGAGTTCCTCCGGCGAGGGTCGATCATCGGCATCTCGATTCCGCTTGCTGGGAGCGATCGTGACCGCCTGCGGCGGTGCCAACTCCAGCGGTTCGACCGCGACCTCCAGCTCCGCCGCTGCGGCGAAGCCCGCTGCCGGCGCAACGCTGCGAATCGCCGGCGTCGTCCCAGCCGGCGCCATCAACCCGCCCAGATCGCCGACGAGGGCGGGCTGACGATGATCCAGCAGACCGGCGAGTACCTCAGCTTCAACGATCCCAAGACCAACATCCTCAAGCCGATGCTGGCCACCAGCTTCAAGCCCAACACCGACGCCTCGGTGTGGACGTACAACACTCCGCCCGGGCGTCACGTTCAACGACGGCACGCCGATGACCGCCGACGACGTCGTCTACTCGTTCCAGCAGAACACCGATCCCAAGGTGTACGTGAACGCCGCGTCGGCCTTCACCGGCGTGCTCGACCAAGGACGGCGTCAAGAAGATCGACGATCAGACGGTGGAGTTCAACCTCGAGGCGCCCGATCGGCAACTTCCCCTACCTGATCTCCTCCGACAACTACAACATGATCATCGTGCCCAATGGCACCGACTACACCAAGTGGGTCAGAAGACCTTCCTCGGCACCGGGCCGTTCAAGATGACCTCCTACCAGACCGGTCAGGGAGCGACTTCGCCCCCAACCCCAACTGGTGGGGCGGCAAGGTGCTGCCCGCCAAGCTGCAGCACATCTTCTACGACAAGCAGCAGCCGCAGATCCTGGCGCTGTCGGGCGGCGACGTCGACATCGTCAACCTGATCGTGCCCCAGGGCGCCGAGGCGGTGCTCAACAACCCCGACTACAAGCTGTGGGTGACCAAGTCGTCGCAGCACCGCGAGCTCTCGATGCGCAACGACAAGAAGCCGTGGAACGACAAGCACGTGCGCGATGGCGATGGCGCTGTCGCTGAACCGGCCGGAGATCGCCCAGGCGCTGTTCAAGGGCTACGCGCAGCTCGGAAACGACAACCCGTTTGCGCCGATCTTCCGCTCGACCGACACCGACCGTGCCGCAGCGCGTGCAGGACCTCGGCAAGGCCAAGCAGCTGTTGTCCGACGCCGGCCACCCCAACGGGTTCACGACCGACCTGTACGCCGAGGATCTACCAGGAGATCCCCGACCTACGCCCAGATCATCAAGCAGGCGGCGGCCGGCGATCGGCATCACCATCAACCTGCACATCGACAGATCAGAGCACGTACTACGGCGAGGCCACCTTCGGCAAGTCCGACTGGCTGGATGGCGCGATGAGCCTGGTCGACTACGGGCATCGGGGCGTGCCGAACGTCGTTCCTGAACGCGCCGCTGAAGTCGGACGGAGCCTGGAACGCGGCCCACTTCAAGAACCCCCAGTACGACAAGCTCGCCAACCAGTACGTGGCTGCACTCGATCTCTCCACCCAGCAGCAAGACTCGCCGGGCAGATCCAGACGCTGCTGCTGGAGGAGACGCCGCTGATTCTGCCCTACTGCTTCGACGCGATCAGCGTCTCCAAGAAGACCATCGGCGGAGTCGTCACCACCGGCATGGGCCAGATCTTCCTCGACGGCGCCGGCCCGTCACCGCCTGAAGCACCACGACGTGCCGGTGGCGGCCCGCCCGCCGCCGGCTCGATCTCGGAGGACGAGATGGCGGTCTACATCCTCAAGCGCTTGGGCCTGGCCCTGATCACGCTGTGGATCCTGTCGATGATCGTGTTTCTGGCCGGCCAGCAGCTGCCCGGGAGATCCCGGCCGGGCGATCCTGGGAAACCTCGCTTCGCCGCAGGGCGTCGCCGCAGCTCAACCATCAGCTGGGCGTC
Source organism: uncultured Actinomycetes bacterium (assembly GCA_963729195.1). Taxonomy (GTDB): domain Bacteria; phylum Actinomycetota; class Thermoleophilia; order Gaiellales; family JAICJC01; genus CAVPTL01. Next base: position 168,362 of record CAVSNF010000024.1, on the reverse strand, counting down.
GACCGGCCGATCGTGACCCAGTACACCGATTGGGTCACCAACCTCGCGCACGGCGACATGGGCACGTCCTACTCCTACCAGGAGCCGATCAGGCCGTTCATCACCACGGCCCTCGTGAACTCGCTCAAGCTCGCGCTGGTGGCGTTTCTGATCTGCGTGCCGCTGGCGATCCTCTCGGGGGTGATCGCGGCGCTCAAGTCGGGCGGCTGGGCTGACCGCACGATCAGCGTGTTCGGGCTGTCGCTGCTGGGCCTGCCCGAGTTCGTCTCCGGAGTGTTTCTGATCATGATCTTCGGCATCTGGCTGAACGTGCTGCCGGTGGGAGCCACGCCGCCAGACGGCGCCGGGCCGTTCACTCAGGTCTTCCACCTGATCCTGCCCGCGATCGCGATCGCGTGCGTGCTGTTCGGATACATCATGCGGATGGCCCGGGCGGGCACGATCGAAGCGCTGAACTGCCGACTACACCCGCACGGCGGTGCTGAAAGGCCTGCCGACCAAGACGGTGGTGCGCCGGCACGTGCTGCGCAACGCGCTTTTGCCAACCATCACCGTGGTCGCCACCCAGGTCGGCTACCTGATCGGCGGCCTGCTGGTGGTGGAGTACCTGTTCCACTACCAGGGCATCGGCTCGCTCACCTACAAGGCCGCCCACGCCAAGGACTTCCCGCTGCTGGAGGCGGCGGTGCTCACGATCGGCGTCGTGTACCTGATCGCGACGCTGATCGCCGACATCGCCTACACGCTCCTGAACCCGCGGTTGCGGACCGGGGGTGACAAGTGAGCGCGGTCAGCGCCGACGAGCCTGGCGATCACCGGCTCGGTCGATTCGGACGCCAAACAGGTGCGCCGTGAGCAGTGCGCGAGCTGCGCAAGTCGAAGACCTTCCTGATCGGCGCGTCGATCCTCGGGTTCTGGATCGTGTGCGCCGTGATCGGCTACCGCGATCGTCCCGCTACACGCCGTTCGAGCAGGACCTGCTGCACACCGACGCCGCGCCGTCGAGCAGCCACTGGTTCGGCACCGACCAGATCGGCCGCGACGTCTTCGCGCGGGTGATCACGGGTGTTCGGGTGGTGCTGGTCGTGGCGTTCCTGGCAACCGTGCTCGGCACCGTGCTGGGGACGCTGATCGGGTTGATCACCGGCTACATGCGCGGTTGGGTGGACGAGACGCATCAGCCGGTTCGTGGACGCGCTCCTGGCACTGCCGCTGGTGATCACCGCCGTGGTGGTGATCGCCGCGCTGGGGCCGTCCAACGTCACCGTCACCATCTGCATCGGCTTCATCTTCGCGCCGCTGATCGCGCGCACCGTGCGCACCGCCGTGATCCAGGAGCGCGAGCTCGACTACGTCACGGCGGCCCGCCTGCGCAACGAGAACGGGCTCTACATCATGATCTCCGAGCTGCTGCCCAACGTGCTCGTCGCCGGTGCTGGTGGAGTTCACCGTGCGGCTCGGGTACGCGGTGTTCACGGTGGCCACGCTGTCGTTTCTGGGCTTCGGCATCCCGCCGCCGACGCCTGACTGGGGCGATGACATCGCCGACAACATCTCGGTCGTGCACGGCCGGGTACTGGTGGGAGGTGCTGTTCGCCGCCGCCGCGATCGCGTCGCTGGTGATCGCGGTCAACCTCGTCGCCGACGCGATCGAGAAGGTGGTGGACGAATGAGCGCGGCCGAGCTGCCGGTCGAGAACGCCGCGCTGGCGGTCGACCAGCTCGAGATCGCCTACCGCGTCCGCGGCAACGACCGGCCGGCGATCCGGGGCGTGTCGTTCGAGGTCGGCCGGGGCGAGTCGTTCGGCCTGGTGGGCGAGTCCGGCTGCGGCAAGTCAACGGTCGCCCTCGCGCTGGTTCGGTACCTGCCGCGAAACGGCAGGGTGACCGGCGGTTCGATCCTGATCGACGGGCGCAATCCCTATGACCTGAGCGATTCCGAGCTGCGCCAGATGCGCTCCAACAGCGTGTCGATGGTGTACCAGGATCCGTCCCGGGCGCTCAACCCGTCGATGCGGATCGGCCGCCAGGTGGCCGAGGTGTTCGAGGTCAGCGGCACCGGCCGCAAGGAGGCCATGGAGCGGGCCGAGGACGCGCTCAAGCGGGTGCGCATCTCCGACCCGGGCAATGTCATGGATCGCTACCCGCATCAGCTCTCCGGCGGGATGCAGCAGCGGGTCGTGATCGCCATGGCGCTGGCCGTCGAGCCGGCACTGCTGATCCTGGACGAGCCCACCACCGGCCTGGACGCCACCGTCGAAGCCGAGGTGCTCGACCTCGTCTCGGCGCTGCGTGAGGAGCTCTCGACGTCGCTGCTCTTCATCAGCCACAACCTGGGCGTGATCGCCAAGATGTGCGACCGGGTGGGCGTGCTGTATGCCGGTGAGATGGTCGAGCAGGGCCCGGCGCTCGAGGTGTTCGACGAGCCCCGCCATCCCTACACGGTCGGGCTGCTGCGCTGCATCCCCCGCCGGGGGCGATTGAAGGACGACGGCTGGCTGGACACCATCCCCGGATTCCTGCCGGCGCCGGGCGCCGACATCCCCGGCTGCATCTTCGCCGACCGCTGCGGCCTGGTGCAGGATCGCTGCCGCACCGAGCCGCCGCCGATGTACCCGGTCACCGCGCTGCGAGGATCCCGCTGCCACTTCCACGAGCAGGCACCGACCCTGCCGCATGTCGAAGGCGGCGACCTCACCGCTGTCGCCGAGCGGACGTTCGAGCCGCTGCTCAGCGCCAAGGATCTGAGTAAGACGTTCCGGGTGTCGGGCATCGACATCCACGCCCTGGCCGGGGTGGACATGAGCATCCGCGCCGGTGAGACGCTGGGGCTGGTGGGCGAGTCGGGGAGCGGCAAGACCACGCTGGCCAAGGTGCTCTTGGGGATCCTCCAGCCGGACTCGGGCACGACCCTGGAGCTCTCTGGGGCACCGCTTGCAGGTACCACCAAGAAGCGCTCCAGCGACCAGGTCAAGGCCGTCCAGATCGTCTTCCAAAACCCCGACTCCGCGCTCAACCGGCGGCACACGGTGCGCCGGCTGGTGGGCCGGTCGCTGTCCAAGCTGGCCGGGTCTGCGCGGCCAGGCGCGGGATGACCGGCTGGTGGAGCTGACCCGGTCGGTGCGGCTGGCCGACCGGTATCTGGGTATGCGGCCGGTGCAGCTCTCGGGCGGACTCAAACAGCGGGTTGCGATCGCACGCGCGTTCGCCGGAAACCCTGACCTGGTGGTGTGCGACGAGCCCACCTCGGCGCTGGACGTCTCGGTTCAGGCAGCGATCCTGAACCTGCTGTACGAGCTGCAGCGCAAGGAGGGCGTGGCCTATCTCTTCATCAGCCACGACCTCGGCGTGGTGCGGTACCTGTCCGATCGGATCTGCGTGCTCTATCTGGGGCGGGTGATGGAGCTGGGCGACGCCCACGCGGTGTTCTCGGCACCGCACCATCCCTACACCGAGGCGTTGCTGTCGGCCGTGCCCAGCCTGGACGGCAGCGAGGGCGACCGGATCCGTCTGGAAGGGGAGCTGCCCAGCCCCGCCGACCCGCCGACGGGATGCGTCTTCCATACCCGCTGCCCGCGCAAGATCGGTGACATCTGCGAGACCACCGAGCCGCCGTTGGCCGAGGCCGAGCCCGGCCACGCCATCCGCTGTCACATCCCGCTCGAGGAGCTGCGCCGGGTGCAGGCCGCACCCTCGTCGCCGACTGCGGTGGGCGACTAGCGCTGCAGCAATGAACAGCCGGCTGGAAGACATCGACGGCCGCATCGGCGAAGCCTGGTCGGGCGACGTACCCAACGGCAGCCACATCAACGTGGTGATCGCTCGGCGTGGCTCGGCCACAGCCGCGGCGGCCACCGCCGGATTTGCCGTCCCCGGGCCCGGGCCACGCGCCGGTGCTGTGCTGCCTGGGGGCGGGGTATGCGGTGCGCCCGCCCACGATCGTCCTGAACAAGGCCACGGCCACCGAGCCGACCCACCAGCTGATCACCTGGGGGGCGGCCCAGCTGGGGATCGGAGCCGGGGTGATGGACGCTGTGGCCGACGGACTGATCGAGCGGGATCTGATCGACGAGCTGGTGCTGCTGGTGGCGGTGTGGGTCGACCCCAAGGCCGACGACAAGGTGGCGGTGCGAGCGGCCAACCGCGATGCCACCCTGCGCGCGCTGAGCGACGCGCTGGCGGCCGACCGCGATCACCGCATCGACGAGCTGATTGCTCTGCGCGACAGTGCCACCAACGCCTTCTACGACGCCGGCTGACCGCGTGCGCATCACCGCAGTCGAGACGCGCACGTACCGCCACCCGATCGATCCACCCCTGAGCGCCGCCTGGGATCCCGAGCCTCGCCGCTTCCAGGAGGCCACGCTGGTCACCGTCGTGACCGACGAAGGCGTGACCGGCACCGCCAGCGGCGACGCCCTGCCCGACCGCGAACTGCTGGAGCAGCTGCTGGTGGGTGTCGACCCGTTCCGCACCGAGCTGGTGCGGGAGCTGTGTGAGACGGTGGATTTCCACGGAAGCCGGCCCTGGACGCTCGAGGCGGCGGTGTGGGATCTCGTTGGTCGGGCGCTCGACCGGCCGCTGTGGCAGCTGCTCGGAGGCCGCCGAGACCGGATCGCAGCCTACGCGTCGGCCGCCCACATGGTGGACGCGGACGAGCGCGCACGGCGGGCCGTGGCGCTGCGCGACGCCGGGGTGGGCGCGATCAAGCTGCGGTTCGGGCTGGGCGACTGGCGAGCGGACATCGACGCCGTCGCTCAGGTGCGCGACGCGGTGGGGCCGGGGATGCACATCATGGTGGACGCCAATCAGGGCTGGCGGATGCCGGGAGATCTGCGACCACGCTGGGACGTGGCCGAGGCCGCTCAGTGCGCCCGCGCGCTCGAGCCGCTGGGCGTCTACTGGCTGGAGGAGCCCCTGGCGACCGACGACGTCGACGGCTACGCCGCGCTTCGCCGCCGCACCGACCTGCGGCTCGCGGCCGGCGAGATGGTGCGCCAGGCGCACGAGGCGCGCGACCTGATCGTGCGGGGCGGGGTGGATGTGATTCAGACAGACGTGGTGCTGGCGGGCGGGATCGGCGGCTGCCGGCGGGTCTCGGCGCTCGCCGATCTGCACCGGCGAGCGTGGTCGCCGCACACCTGGTCGAACGGCTATGGGCTGGTCGTCAACCTGCACGCCGCCCTGGGATTCTCGACCGCTGCCTTCCTGGAGGTGCCGTTCGACCCGCCCGAGTGGAGCGCAGCGGCACGCGATTGGCTTCTGCCCGCACCGGTCGAGATCGCCGCTGACGGCACCATCGCCCCACCGCCGGGTCCCGGCCTTGGCATCGAGCCCGACTTCGACGCGGCTCGAGCAGTGGCGGGTGGCATGAGCGACTCGATTCCGATCACCGCGGCCGTGTTGCACGAGGCCGGTACCGCCGCTCGTCTGTGAGCAGCTCTGGCTGGCGCCCGCCCAAAGCCGGCGAGGTGCTGGTGCGGGTGGCGGCGGCCGGGGTGTGCCACTCCGATCTCCACCTGGCCGACGGCCATCTGGGGAGCGGTCGCTGGCCGATCGTGCTCGGCCACGAGGGGGCGGGGGTGGTGGAGGCGGTCGGCGAGGGGGTTACCCACGTGGCGCCGGGCGATCCGGTGGTCTTCTGCTTCGTGCCGCCGTGCCGAACCTGCTCGGCCTGTCGGGCCGGGCGGTTCCACCTGTGCACCGACGGCTGCCGACCACGCCTGGCGGGGGACGTTGCTGGACGGCACGCTCTCGGCTGAGCTTTGGCGACGGGCGCGCGGTGCAGCATTTCAACTTCGTCTCGTGCTTTGCCGACCGGTGCGTGGTGCCGGCAGCCGCCGCCATCCCGCTGTCGGCGCCACTGCCGCTGTGGCAGGCGGCCCTGCTGGGCTGCGGGGTGGTAACGGGCGTGGGGGCGGTGCGCAACACCGCCGGTGTGCGAGTGGGCGAGAGCGTGTGCGTGATCGGCTGCGGCGGAGTCGGCCTGCAGGTGATCGCGGGCGCGAGGCTGGCCGGCGCCGGCCGCATCATCGCCGTCGACCGCTCTGCGGAGAAGCTCGAGCGGGCGGTACGGCGGGGAGCGACCGACACGGTCGACGGATCGGTGATGGACGCGGTCTCTGCGGTGATGGGGCTGGTGCCCGGCGGTGTCGACTACGCGTTCGAGGTGGTGGGGCTTCCGGCCACCATCCGCCAGGCGTGGGACATGATCCGGCCGGGCGGATCGGCGGTCGTGGTGGGGCTTGCCCCCAAGGGCGCTGAGGTGTCGCTGCCGGCGCTCGATCTGCTCAGCGAGAAGAACCTGCTGGGGTGCTACTACGGGTCGTCCAACGTCGCGGCCGAGATGCCGGCGCTGATCGGCCTGGCGGCAGACGGCCGGCTCGACATGGGCGATGTGGTGTCGCATCTGATCGAGCTGGATCAGATCAACGAGGCGTTCGACCGCCTGCGCAGCGGAGAGGGCGCTCGCTCGGTGATCGTGATCGATGCGGATGCCGCCGGCATCTCTGCGGGTCCCGTGATCTAGAATCCACGTGCATGTGGATTGTGTGGGCAGCTCTGGTGGGGTTGATTGTCGGTGCGATCGCTCGTCTGATCGTCCCCGGCGACCACCCCCGTGGCGTGCTGGTAACGGTGGTGATCGGCGTGGCCGGCGCCGAGCTTGCGACCCTGTTCGGCCGGCTGGTGGGCTGGCACGGCTCGGCCGGCCTGATCGGCTCGATCATCGGCGCCGTCGTGCTGCTGCTGGCCCTGCAGGCCCTGAGCGGACGCTCCCGCCCCCACCGCGCCTGAACCCGTTGCCCGAGGCGCCGAGGTGAATAACGGTGCCAGGCACCGTTATTCACGGGTTAGAGTGCGGCGATGCGGACCTACTCGGTAACGACCTTCGGCTGCCAGATGAACGTGCACGACTCCGAGCGGATCAAGGGTCTTTTGGAGTCATCGGGACTGGGGGAGGCGGTCGACAGCGACGAGGCCGACGTGCTGGTGTTCAACACCTGCACGATCCGCGAGAAGGCCGACGAGCGGCTGGTGCAGCACCTGATGAACGCCCGTGGCGCGAAGCAGCGCGACCCCGACAAGCTGATCGTGGTGGGGGGATGCTGGTCGGAATCGATGAAGGACTCGCTGTTCGAGGAGTTCCCGTTCGTCGACTTCGCCTTCGGCCCCGGCAACATCCATCGGCTGGGGGAGTACATCACCGCCGGCGGAGCGATCCCCCGCGGGCACTTCTCGACCTTCGACAACTTCGCCGGATCGCTGCCGCTGAAGCGGGATCGCCGGCACCAGGCGTGGCTTCAGATCTCCACCGGGTGTAACTGCAACTGCGCCTACTGCATCGTCCCCAGCGTGCGCGGCCGGGAGCGCTCCCGGCCGCCCGCAGAGCTGGTCGCCGAGGCCCGCGCGCTGGCCGATGACGGAGTCATCGAGCTGACCCTGCTGGGCCAGAACGTGAACGCCTACGGGCGGGATCTGCGACCGGCAACGGACACCAGCTTCGCCCGCCTGCTGCGCGATCTGGACGCGGTCGACGGGATCGGCCGGATCCGCTACACCAGCCCCCATCCCAAGGACATGCGGGCCGATGTGATCGCCGCCATGGCCGAGTGCGACGCCGTCTGCGAGCAGCTCCACCTGCCGGTGCAGTCGGGCTCCACCCGCGTGCTCAAGGCGATGCGGCGAACGTACTCCCGCGAGCGGTACCTGTCCGTGGTGGCAAATGTGCGCGCCGCCATCCCCGAGATCGCGCTGACCACCGACATCATCGTCGGGTTCCCGGGCGAGACCGACGCCGACTTCGAGGAGACGCTGTCGCTGTACGACGAGGTCGGCTACGACCACGCATTCACGTTCGTGTTCTCGCCGCGGCGCGGCACGGAGGCCGCCAAGATGGAGCAGCAGGTGCCCGACGCGGTCAAGAAGGAGCGGATCCAGCGGCTGGTCGATCTGGTCCAGCAGCACGCCGCCCGCCGAAACCGTGAGCTCGAGGGCAGCGTCCAGGAAGTGCTGATCGAGGGGCCCAGCCGCACCGACCCGTCCGTGCTGCGGGGCCGTTCCCGCGGGAACAAGGCGGTCAACTTCACCGGGGCGGGAGCTGCCGGGTGAGTTGGTGAACGTCGTGATCGACTCGTCCACCAGCCAGACGCTGGCCGGTCGCCGGCGTTCCGCAGCCGCCGCCTGACAATGCTGCCGGCGGTGGCGATCTTCGGCCCAACGGCATCGGGCAAGAGTGCGCTTGCGCTCGAGCTGGCCACCCGCCTGGACGGCGAGATCGTCTCCTGCGACGCCATGCAGGCCTATCGCGGACTGCCGATCCTGACCAACCAGCCGTCGCCCGACGAGCTGGCCGCCGTGCCGCACCACCTGGTCGGGGTATGGCCGCTGGAGCACGCCGGGTCGGTCGCCGAGTTCGGCCGGCTGGCCCACGCCGCCGTGGACGACGTGATCGCCCGCGGGCGGCGGCCGGTGATGGCCGGAGGCAGCGGCCTCTACCTGCGCGCCGCGATCGCAGACCTCCAACCCCAGCCGCAGCCGGCGGAGGGTGAACGGGAACGGTTCGCCGCCTTCTACGACGCCGATCCGCAGGCCGCCTACCACCGGCTGCGCGAGGTCGATCCGGCCGCCGCCCGGGCGATCCACCCCAACGACCGCCGCCGGGTCGTGCGCGGCCTGGAGCTGCACGCCGCCGGCACCAGCCTCGCTCCCGAATCCGACAGCCTGTGGGACGCACACACCCGCGTGCCGACCGTGATCGTCGGGCTCGATCTGCCGCCGTCCCTCGGCGACCAGCGAATCGCCGCCCGCACCGAGGCGATGTTCCAGCGAGGGGTGGAGGAGGAGGTGCGCAACGGCCCGGGCACGACCACGTGTTCTCCCACACCGCCGCGCGCATTCATGGGCTGCAGGACGTGACCGCGCTGCTGGACGGCGAGATCGACCGCGACGAGGCCGTCCGCCGCCTGGTCACGCGCACCCGCCGCTACGCCAAACGCCAGCGCACCTGGATGCGCCGGGTGGCGAACATCCACTGCCTCGATGCCGACCGCGACCCCGCGCGACGTGGCCGACGCGGTGGAGCGGCTGCTGTGACCCACCGACGCGAGAGCGACGCCGTGCGCGAGGCCCGCGACGCCTTCGTGATCGTCGCTGCCTGTGCGCCGATCGCGCTGGTGATCTCGGCGCTGGTGGGCACCGCCGGCGATCAGGTGATCCTGTGGCAGCAGCGGGTGACCGCCCCGGTGGTGGTGGCCGCGCTGCTGCTGGCCACGCTTGCCTGCGGCCTGGTGCTGGCCGACCGGGCCGGCCGCAGGTGATGCAGCTGCGGCCGCATCCCAGTCCACCGGGTGCCGCTGATCATCGTGCCGCTGATCGCCGGAGTGGTGCTGGTGGCGGGCGTTCCCACCACCTGGCCGATCATCATCGGCTGCGCCATCGTGTGCGCGGTTCTGGGGGCGATCATCGTGTTGGGATCCCTGTTTCAGGGCTGACGCGGGCTATCCTCCGCCGTCATGCGATTTGAGAAGTTCCAGGCCGTCGGCAACGCCTACCTGGTGATTGAGGGCGAGGGGCCTGAGGGCGGCATCCCCGAGGCCGATGTCCGGCGCATCTGCCACCCGGACTTCGGGGCGGGCTCCGACGGCATCCTCGAGATCCTGCCGTCGCAGCAGGCCGCACGCCCGCGTGCGGATCTACAACCCCGACGGCGGGCAGGCGGAGTTCTCCGGCAACGGCAGCCGCATCGCGGTTTCCTACCTGTGCCGCCGCGACGACCTCGACGGCGGTGACGATCGAGACGGTCAAGGGCGTTGTCAGCGGCACGGTCGACGGCACGTCGGTCACCATCGACGCCGGCCGCGCGGCGCTCGACCGGCGACGACCATGCCCCCGGCGACGGCCCGCCCCCGGCACCGGCCTACACGTTCGTGAACGTCGGCAATCCGCACTGTGTGATCCGCGCCGACGACGTCGACGACCTCGACCTGGCGCAGCTGGGGCCGGCGATCGAGCACCACCCCTGGTTCCCCAACCGCGCCAACGTCGAGTTCTACCGCCCGCTGGGGCCAAACGACATCCGCATGCGGGTGTGGGAGCGCGGGGCGGGGGAGACGCTCTCGTCCGGCAGCGGCTCGACCGCCGCCGCGGTCGCGGCCGTCACGGCAGGCGACGTGGCTTCCCCGGTAACGGTGCACACCGATGGAGGGACGCTGGTGATCGAGATCGACGACGCAGCTGAACATCCGCATGACCGGCCCGGTCGAGCCCGTGCTCGACAGGCACCTTTGATCCACTGTTCGTGGCCGAGCTGGAGGCGCTCTAGATGCGGCTCGCCAAGCGCGTCCAGGATCTCCCGCCGTACCTGTTCGCCGAGCTGGAGCGAAAGATCGCCGAGCGCAAGGCTGCCGGCATCGACGTGATCTCGCTCGGCATCGGCGACCCCGACCTGCCCACTCCCGACGTGGTGGTGGCAGAGGCCCAGCGCCAGGTGGCGCTGCCCGACACCCACCAGTACCCGTCCAACCGCGGCCGGCCGCGGTTTCGCGAGGCGGTGGCGACGTTCTATCAGCGGCGGTTCGGCGTCGACCCTCGACCCCGACACCGAGATCCTGCCGCTGCTGGGCGGCAAGGAGGGCGTCGCCCACGTGTGCTGGTCGATGCTCGACCCCGGCGACATCTGCCTGGCCGCCGACCCCGGCTATCCCGGTGTACACCGGCTCGACCACGCTGGCCGGCGCCGAGCCGGTGCTGATGCCGCTGCGCGCCGAGAACCAGTTCCAGCCCGACCTGGAGTCGTTCGGCCCCGACATCACCGATCGCGCCAATCTGCTCTTCTGCAACTACCCGAACAACCCCACCGGAGCGGTGATCGAGGATGACTTCTTCGAGCGCCTGGCCCGGTTCGGCCTCGATCGCGGGGTGCCGATCGTGCACGACAACGCCTACTCGGAGCTGACCTTCGACGGCTACGTCGCGCCCAGCTTTCTGGAGGCTCCGGGGGCGAAGGACGCCGGCATCGAGATGTTCTCGCTGTCGAAGGCCTACAACATGACCGGCTGGCGGGTCGGGGCCGCGGTCGGCAACGCCGAGATGATCGCCGGGCTGTGGACGCTCAAGACCAACATCGACTCCGGCATGTTCGACGCGATCCAGATGGCCGCCGTGCCCATGCTCGAGGGCCCGCAGGACTTCGTCGCCGAGATGCGCGAGGTGTACCTGCCGGCGGCGCGACCTGGTGATCGCGGCGCTCGCGGCGGTCGGCATCGACGTGCCGCCGCCCAAGGGCACCATCTACATCTGGGTGCCGGTGCCTGAGGGGCATACCTCGGTGTCGTTCGCCGAGCTGGTGCTCGACCAGGCTGCGGTGGTGGTCTCTCCCGGCTCGGCCTACGGACCCAACGGCGAGGGCTACGTGCGATTGTCGCTGACGCTTGCCCGACGACCGTCTGCGGGAGGCGGTGGGGCGGATCGAGCAGCACCTTCGGGTCGGCTGACCCGACTCTATACTTGCTCGGTGGCAGATCCGATCGACCATCGCAGCCAAAACGCTCCCGAGCGTGCGGTGGTGATCGCGACCGTGGCCTCGGCGGAGCCCAGCGATGCCCATCTCGACGAGATGCGCGAGCTGCTGCGTACCGCCAGGGTGAAGACGGTCGGCACGATGGTGCAGCGGCGAGCCCGCCCCGATGCCGCCACCTATCTGGGCAGCGGCAAGCTGGACGAGCTGAAGGAGTACGCCGACCGCGTCAGCGCCGAGGTGATCGTGTGCGACGACGAGCTCATCCCGCGACAGCAGCGCCATCTCGAGGACCGGCTGGAGATGCGCGTGGTCGACCGCACCGCGGTGATCCTCGACATCTTCGCCCAGCATGCGCACACCGCCGAGGGCAAGCTCCAGGTCGAGTTGGCCCAGCTGCAGTACAACCTGCAGCGCATGCGGGGCATGTGGAAGCACCTCGAGCGGCTCGGCGGCGGCGTCGGCACCCGCGGCCCCGGTGAGTCCCAGCTCGAGACCGACCGCCGGCTGGCGCGGCAGCGGGTGGTGCTGCTGCGCGCCCGGCTCAAGGACGTGGCCGGCCACCGCGAGTTGATGCGCAGCCGGCGCACCCGCCGGGCCGTGCCGACGGTCGCACTCGCCGGGTACACCAACGTCGGCAAGTCGACGCTTCTGAACGCCCTCACCGGCGCCGAGGTGAGCGTCAACGACCGGCTGTTCGAGACGCTCGACCCGACCACCCGCGCCTTCCGCGAAGACGGCCGCACCTATCTCGTGACCGACACGGTCGGGTTCATCAGCAAGCTTCCGCACGGGCTGGTGGAGGCGTTCGCGGCGACGCTCGAAGAGACGCTGGCCGCCGACCTGGTGCTGCTGGTGGCCGACGGCTCGGGAGGCGAGGACGATCTGGTCGATCAGCTCACCGAGGTGCGCAACGTGCTGTCGGACATCGGCGCCGATGACCTTCCCCAGATCATGGTGCTGAACAAGATCGACCAGCTCGACGAGGTCGCCCGGCGGAGGCTGCGAAACCGCTTCTCGGGACGCCGTCCAGGTATCGGCCGTGACCGGTGAGAACCTGGACGAGCTGAAGCACCGGATCGCCGAGTTCTTCCAGGACCGGTTCGTGGACGTGCGCCTGCTGATGCCCCACCAGCAGGGCGCCGAGCTGTCGGCGCTGTACGCCAGCGGCGCGCCGATCACCGCGCGCGAGGACGGCGAGGAGGGGTGCTGGTCAGCGCCCGCCTGCCGCGTGAGCTGCTGGCCGCGCTACGACGACTACCGGGTGGACGAGTGACCGAGCTGGTGTTCCAGCGGCTGCATCCTCGACGCCCGGGTGCCCGAGCGCGCGTATGACGGCGACGCCGGGCTGGATCTGACCAGCATCGAGGCGGCGGTGATCGAGCCGATGCAGCGGCGCACGATCTCGACCGGCCTGGCGGTGGCGATCCCGCCCGGGCATGCCGGGTTCGTGCAGCCGCGCTCGGGGCTCGCATTCAAGCACGGCATCTCGATCGTCAACACGCCCGGGCTGATCGACTCGGGCTATCGCGGCGAGCTCAAGGTCGTGCTCCTGAACACCGACCGCGAGCACGCGTTCGAGGTGGCGCCCGGCGATCGGATCGCCCAGCTGGTGGTGCTGGCACTGCCGCAGCTCGAGGTGCGGGAGGCCGATGCGCTGCCCGGCTCGGAGCGGGCCGAGCGCGGATTCGGGTCGTCGGACGTGGTCGCGGCCTCGTGATCACCCCGAGGATCCGGGTGGCCGCGCTGCTCACGCACGGCGACTCGGTGCTGCTCTGCCGCCAGCGCAAGGACGGCCGCGCCTACTGGCTGCTGCCCGGCGGCGGGGTGGAGGTGGGGGAGTCGCTGCACATCGCGCTGGCCCGCGAGCTGATGGAGGAGACCGGCGCTCGAGAACGTCACGCTGGAGGGGCCGATCGCGATCGCCGAGTCGATCTCCCCGGCCCGCCAGGTTCCGCGCAAGCACGTGGTCCACATCCTCTTCTACGGCGATCTCTCGCACCGCAGCCTGGAGGAGGTGACGTCGGCCGACGATGCCGTCGACGGTCATCAGCTGGTTCCGCGCTCCGAGCTGGGCAGCGTCGACCTGCGGCCTCCGATCCACCGGTTCCTGGAGCGGTGGCGCCCCGGCGACCCCTTCGTCCACCTGGGCGAGCTCTGGGCCCGGTGAATAACGGTGCCTGGCACCATTATTCACGGCCGGGCGGCGGCCACTCGCTGAGACTCCAGCTCGAGTGTGTCGTCCAGGGGCTCGAGCTCGACCGCGCCGTTTCGGCGCTCCAGCGCCTCGGTGATGATCAGGTCGGCCAGCCACGGGTTCTTGGGCAGCAGCGGCCCGTGCACGTACGTGCCGATCACCCGCCCGTCGCGCACGCCCTCGCCGCCGTCCTCGCCGTTGTTGCCGCGGCCCTCGAACGACCCTGCCCAGCGGTTCGCAGGCCGGCGCCCAGATGCGTGCGCCCGGCGTGGTTCTCGAAGCCCACCAGCGTGCGCGACGCCGCCGCCGCCCAGGTCGCACTCCAGGGTGATGTTGCCGATCATGCGATCGTCGCCGGCCACGGTCTCCAGGTCGACCAGCCCGGTGCCCGGCATCTCGTCCCCATGGTGGCCGCGGTAGCGATGGCCCGAGCAGCTGGTAGCCGCCGCACACCGCCAGCACCGCCGCGCCGTCGTCGACCGCCGCGCGCAGATCACCGGCCTTGCCCTGGAGGTCGTGCGCGACCAGCATCTGATCGCGATCCTGGCCGCCGCCGAGGTAGTACAGGTCGGCGTCGGGCAGCGCCTCGCCCAGGCCGCAGGCGCCCACCCGGCACTCGATCCCGCGCCACTCGCAGCGGCGCAGGAACACCTCGATGTTGCCCCGATCGGCGTAGATGTTGAGATGCTCGGGGTACAGGTGCCCGATCACCAGGCCGGTCACGCAGCCTCCCAGTAGGGACGCACCACGCCCCGCTCGACCAGGGTATGGCGGAGGTCGAGCATGGCGGTGTAGGTGGCGAGCAGATACGCGGTGCCGCCCTCGCCCGCGACCACCGCGTCAAAGGCCGCTCTCGAGATCGGACACGACCTCCACCGCGATCACCGGGCTGGCCCGCATACTTGAGCCGCAACGCCATCTCGGCGGCGCGCGTGCCGGTGGCGACCGCGTGCTCGAGCTGCCCGTGGAACAGCTCGAAATCGACGTCCCAGATCCACGACACGTCGCGCCCGTCGGCGATCCGGTCATTCAGCGCGATCAGCACCCGTTTGGGCTCGGCCGTCTCGGATCAGCGTGCGCACGACCTCGTTCGCCCCTGCCGGATTCTTGACCAGCACCAGCACGGCGTCGCGACCGTCCAGGTGAAGCCGCTCGAACCGTCCGAAGGCGGGATCGAACCGCTCCAGCCCGGTCACGATCCGCTCCAGCGAGACGACACCCGTGGCACAGGCCGCTGCGGCCGCGGCAACGGCGTTGTACACGTTGTAGAGGCCGGGCACCGGCAGCCGCACCGGCGCGCGTCCCCAGCGGCGTTACCAGCTGGAACCGGCAGGCCTCGAGACCCTCGATCTCGACCGCGGTGGCGGCCACGTCGAGCCTGCGGCCGGCGGGTGTCGCAGTTGGGGCAGCTCCAATCGCCCAGGTGGCCCAGATACACCGCCGTATAGTCGCAGGCGCTGGCCGCAGCGCGGCACACCACTTGGAGTCGGAGGCGTGTTCCATCCCGGCCAGTCCCGCCGCCGGATCGTCGATGCCAAAGCCGATCACGCGCGCCTGACCCGGGATCGAGCGACGCCACCAGCGGATCGTCGACGTTGCGCACCAGCACCCGATCCGAGCCGAGAGCGTCGCGGTCAGCATCGTTCCAGCGCTCGGCGATCGCCTCCAGCTCGCCGTAGCGGTCGAGCTGGTCGCGAAACAGGTTCCCCAGCACCAACACCGTGGGTGCAAGCTCGCGGGCGACGTGGGGGAGGGCGGCCTCGTCGACCTCGAACAGCCCGGCGTCGGCACCGTCTCGCTCGAGCAGCGCCGATGCCACCCCAGAGGCCAGGTTCGCACCTGCCCGGTTGTGACTCAGCCGAAACGGTGGTGCCAGCATCCCGGCCAGCATGCGCGCGGTGGTGGTCTTGCCGTTGGTCGCCGACACCACCACCGATCCCCGCTCCAGCCTGCCGCTCAGCCGAACGATGGCATCGGGCGCAAGCGCCAGCAGCAGCCGCCCCGGGAGGGTGGTGCCACCGCCGGTGCGGGTGAAACGGGAGAGTCGCGCCGCGGCCCGGGCCGCGGCCACCTTCGCCCCGAACAGCACGCCTCAGCCGTCGCTCGAAAGCGCGTGCATCAGCTCCTGGTCGATCGCGGCCAGCCGCTCCTGCAGACGATTCCAGGCCTCCGGCTCGTCATCGTGGTAGGCCTCGGAACCGCGCGTGTGGTCGAGGTACCCCGTCCACGCCCGTGATCGCATGCGATCGGCGGTCTGCATCAGATTGCAGAACCGCTCGTCGGTGCGGCTTGGGCTACGCAACTTCATAATCGTCTGTGATCTTATCGCGTCTTGCTCGAGGGGACCACCGGGTCCCGGTCGACTTGCGTTGACGCCGATACCATCACACGGGTGTGCGCTTGCACGTGCTCGACTGGTTTGTTATAAGCTCGTGACAGCCACACACTGTCCACGGAGACGGAAATATGAGGCGAAAAACCGTGTACAGCGCCATCGAGGGGATCGACAGGGGGGAACTCGAGGCGTTTCAGACGGGTATGCGAAAGCGGTACTCGGATGAATACATCCTCGATGAGTTGCGAACCTGTGCGAAACGCTTGGGGCGCTCACCGACCATGCGCGAGTTCGAAGCGGACCCCGAGACCACCGTCCATCCACAGACGGTGATCGAGCATTTCAAGTCCTGGAACCGCGCCAAGCGGCTGGCGGGCCTGGTCCCGCGGCGGTTTGCAACCCAGGAAGAGCTGCTGCGTCTGCTCAAGGATCTCGGTGATGAGCTTGGCAGGGTGCCGACCGCGAAGGACATCGAGGCCCGCAAGGGCTCGATGCCCTCCAAGTCGCTGTACTGGCACACGTTTGGCTCCCTCAACAACGCACTCAAGCAGGCCGGTTTCGACGTCCCGGTGGGGGAGGAGCGGCTGGATCGGGCGATCGACCAGGGTGCTGCCCTGGCGGTGCGCAGCGGCCGGCTGCCCAAGTTCGCCGACTGGGCCCAGGCCCGCCGGTCGGATCCATCGATGCTGACCGAGTGGCAGGTGTATCGAATGTTCGATGCCCGCCGCGGGGCTTGGTCGACGTTCCAGTACCTGATCCGCAAGCGGCTCGACTCTCAGGGCATCACCGTCTCGCCCGAGGGTCGCGTCGTCTGACCTGCGCTCAGGCGTCGTCTGAGCCGTCAGAACAGAACGGGCACAGCTCCGGCTCGAGCAGGTCGAGCCGTGCCAGTTCCTGCAGTGCATCGGTCATCAGCGTCGCCCACACGCCTGAGCACACGTCCTGATCGAGCAGCTTGTGCCACGGAATCGTGTTGACGCCGACCGAGACGCCGGCCCGCGCGATCGCGGGCGCGCCGCGCTCCGCCGGTTGGGTTGAGGTCAGTTCGATCGGCGCGGTCAGTGTGATCGCCGCAGAGACGCGTTCGGCGTTGATCCGCAGCAGGTAGAAGGGCGCGGCCTCGCCGCCCACGTCGATGTAGCGGTACCCGCGCATTGCCGGGCTGTCGGGGACATAGGTGTGCGAGCAGCTGCGCTTGATGCGCAGCAGATCTTCGGGATGCAAAGCGGCCGTGCCGCTGAGAGCGGGATGATTCATACCGTCGTGATCGGCCGCCGAGCCCGGGGCATCCATCCCCCAGCGGCGCTAATGCACATCGGCAGACTCGCAAACGACCGACGCCAGGCTGTCAAGAACGCGATCGGGGGCGGCCGATACTGGCGTTAACGCTGGAACCCCTCAAGACACGCGGGCTCGGACGCCGATCTCAAGGCAACAGGCGTGCGATTGCCGCCTGAAACCCTCCCAGGAAGCAGCGGCCATCACGTGAGCCCCGCACCGATCGACGACAACATCCCGGCCGCCTCACCGGATCCGGGCGGCTTGGACGAGCCCGAAAAGCTGGAAGAGCTGGAACTCGACCTGACGGACGCACCGGCGCCCGCAGTCGACCTGCTGCACACCTATGTGCGCCAGATCGGCGACGGAGCGCTGCTCACGCACGCCCAGGAGCTCGAGCTGGCGCGGCTCAAGGACATGGGCCACCAGTGGGCGAAGGATCGCCTGGTGGAGGCCAACCTGCGGCTTGTGATCTCGATGGCCAAGGCCTACTCGTCGAGCGGCGTTCCGCTGCTGGATCTGATCCAGGAGGGCAACATGGGCCTGATGCGGGCGGTGGAGAAGTTCGACGCCAGCCGCGGCTACAAGCTTTCCACGTATGCAACCTGGTGGATCCGTCAGTCGATGTCGCGCGCGATCGCCGACCAGGGCCGCACCATCCGCCTGCCGCTGCATGTGCTCGATCAGGTGCGCAAGCTGTATCGCGCCAACCGCAAGCTGACCCAGCAGCTCGGCCGCGATCCGCTGCCCAGCGAGCTGGCGGCGGAGCTTCAGCTGCCGGTCGAGCGGGTGATGGAACTGCAGCGCATGACCGAGGATCCGGTCTCACTGGAGTCGCCTGTGGGCGACGGTGAGTCGAGCTTCTCCGATGTGGTCGAGGACACCACCACCCGCCGACCGCACGATCAGGTGGCGGGCACCGAGCGCGAACAGCTCCTGCGCGACGCTCTGGCGGGCCTCAACGACCGTACCCGACATGTGCTCGAGGCCCGCTTCGGCCTCGGAAACCGCGAACCGGCGACGCTCGAGCAGGTTGGATCGGAAATCGGCGTCACCCGCGAGCGGGTGCGCCAGATCGAAACCCGGGCTCTGCGCGAGCTCGAGATACGTAACCCCTCGCTGCGCGATTTCCTGCGCGGCCACGACTGAGTTGAGCCAGACAACCCTGGCACACTACGGAGTGTGAACTCGCTTCAGAGTTTCTGGCATGCAACGGGGGTGTTCTCCGATCGGCTGACCGATGTCCGGCTCGGCTCGCTTGCGCTTGCGCTGGCGTTCATCCTCTCGAATCTGCTGCTGCGCTCGACCGCCTGGCGCAACATCCTGGCCGCCGCCCATCCGGGTGTGCGCGTGCGCTGGCGCAGCATCACCGGCGCCTATCTGGCCGGAGCCGGCGTGAACGCGATCGTGCCGGCCCGCGGCGGCGACGTCACCAAGATCTACCTGGCGCACCGCTCGATCCCCGGCTCGGCCTATACGACCGTGACCTCCAGCCTGATCGCCGAGACGCTGATCGACCTGCTGATCGGGCCGCTGCTGCTGCTGGCCGCGTACTCGACCGGCCGCCTGCCGCATCTGCCGGCGATCGGCCAGCTGCCGGCCTTCGAGTGGTCGTTCATGGAGGCCCACGGCCGGGTGTTCGTGCTGCTGCTGGCGGCCATCCTGATCACCGCCGGCGTGTTCTTCACCTACATCGAGCACCACGTCAACTCGTTTTGGTCGCGGATCGCCGACGGCGTCGCCATCCTGCGCACACCCCGGCGCTATCTCACCACAGTGGTCTCGCTGCAGCTGGTGGGCTGGTGCTGCCGGGCGATGGCCATGTACTTCTTCCTCCAGGCCTTCCGGATCCCGGCGTCGGCTCTGGACGCCCTGCTGGCCCTGAGCGCCGCCAGTGCCGCGACGCTGCTGCCGTTGACGCCGGGCGGCATCGGCCCGCAGCAGGCGCTGCTGGGCTACATGTTCCGGGGCGCAGCGCCGGCATCGGCGGTGCTGTCGTTCAGCGTCGGCATGCAGTTCTCGATCACGCTGATGAACGTCATCATCGGCGGACTGGCGCTGTCGCTGATGCTGCGCCGGATGCCGTGGAACGCCCGGGTGCCGAAACCACCCGATCGCCGCGCAACAGCCCCCTCCTGAGGCGTCCCCCGCCCACGCACGATAATGCTGGTTATGTCAAGTTGAAGAAAAACGCCTGCGAATGGCGCCTCTCGCCTGCTTGACGCTATCCGGCCAGCGGGTGGGACGGATCCCACGGGCCTTCGTAGGCCGTGCGCCGCTGGGCGTCGGTCAGCCGCTGAACGGCCACGCCCAGCAGGTCGTTGCCGGCCTCGTTGAGCTCCGAGAACCCGGCATGCCCGCAGGCCACGCCGGCTGCGGCGTACTCGCTGGCGGCCACGGCTGTCTTCACGCGCCGGTAGGCCGATCGCGCCTCGAACGACCCTGCACGCGGCAGCAGCAGCGCGAACCGTCCCGCGCCGAGGTGTCCCACGATGTCGTTGGAGCGCACTGCCGAGCGTGCCAGCGCACCCACGTGCGCGACCATCTCGCTCTCGTCCACGCCGGGGCCGTGGGCAACCCCGTCGACGTCGAACACCGCCAGCGAGGCGTCGTGACCGCGCCAGCGAGCGGCGGCGGTCACCCGATCCAGCTCAGCGGCGAAGCTGCGCGCGTCGAGCAGCGAATAGGCCGCACGGGCGGATGCGGCGCCTGCCAGCGTCACGCACTCTGCCAGCACCGCCACAAACGCCTCCTGCTCGGGCCCGGGCGGCTCCAGCCACGAGACCTCCAGGGCACCGTCAGAGAGGCTGAGATCGCATTTGAGGCCCGCCTCAGCGGGTACCTGCTCGAGCAGCCGCTCGACGGCGCCGGGAGCTGCTCCCGGGTCGGACAGCGACGCGGCGGCTCGGGCCAGAATCTGCATGAGCTGAAGCGGAGACATTGCCTGACCGTTATCGGGAGCCGACCCGCCGGGCTTAAGCGGCGATGTCGCGCTGGTCGAGTTCCGGCTCTGCCGAGACGAGTTCGGCGTGCTCGGCGGCGGCAGCCTCGAAGTCCTTGAACTGCGTGCCCAGCCGGTAGCCGTCATCAGAGCGCTCCAGTACGGCGATGAAGGCATCCACCACGTGCGCCTCGAACTGCGTGCCCTTGCCCCGCACGAGCTGCTCGATGGCCTCTTCGGGCGTCATCGGGCCGCGGTACGGGCGGGCGGTTGTCATGGCGTTGTACGAGTCGGCCACTGCGATCACGCGCGCCAGCACTGGGATCTGGTCGCCCGCGATCCGGTCCGGATAGCCGGCTCCGTCCCAGCGCTCGTGGTGGCTGCGCACCACCGTGGCGATGTCGTCGTAGCCTTCGACCTCTCGCAGAATCTTCTCGCCCTCGGCGGAATGCTCACGCATCAGCGCCCACTCGTCGTCGGTCAGCGCCGAGGTCTTCTGCAGGATCTCGGACGGCACGGCGATCTTGCCGACGTCGTGCACCATCCCCACCAGGTGCACCCGCTCGCAGATCTCGGCATCCCACTGAAGCTCGCGGCAGATATCGCGTGAGTAGGCGGCCACGGCGGTCGAATGGTTGGCGGTCCAGTTGTCACGGGCGTCCAGCGCCCGCACCATCGCCCGCGTGAAGCTCAGGTTGACGCGGCGAAGCTGCATGTTCGACTGTTCCAGCTTGCGGTTTGCCTCAGCCAGCGCATCGCGGGAGCTGGTCAGGTTGGCCAACGCGCGCAATGTCAGGTGGGCCGCGGCGGTGGGGATGGCGAAGAACGCCAGCACCCACTCCCCCGCTCCCAGGTATGCGTAGGCGAACAGCGCCGTCACCGGGATGTACAGCGCCACCGCCACCATCACGGTGCCGCGCATGTTCCGCCAAAGCGCCCGTGGGCCGATCACGCCGCGCAGCCAGCCCACCGCCGAGTTGGTGACGAAGTCGACCACTGTCCAGGCCAGGCTGGCCGCCGCGGCGGCAACCAGCAGCCGAGGCAGCGACACGGCTGTGGAGCCGGCCGGAATCACCATCTGTGCGCCCCACCCCGCTGCCGCTCCGCCCAAGGCCCGCGCGGAGGTGAACACGCGTGAACTTGTCGATCGGCCACTCCCGGACGTAGCCCAGCATGCTGCAGCCGGCGACGATCCCTGCCACCGCCGGGCCGAACAGCACGGCCGCCAGCGCGATCGGCAAGAACGACACCGACATCTCCACCGTGGCCGACACGCGCGGTGCCAGTCGCTCGGCAATTGCTGTGACAGCAGCCAGCACAATTGTGACCGGCCAGTTGGGCACGCCGGTGTGCACAAACGCCACGCCGATCACCAAAATGGCCAGCGCGGCCTGCGCTCCGATGTAGATTCGAAGCCTAAAAGCTTGGGTGTCGGCGGGAGTGAGCGACATTTGTCAGGACTTGACATCACCCATCCAGGGGTGTACAGTGTCCCCCGATCGGGGTACTAACACCACATGGGGAGCGACGACATGTCCGTACGGGTCTGGTAGGCACAATTTCTTCTGACATCCGTGAATCGACAAGGCAGCGGTAGTACATGAGCCCTTTTCGATCACGAGGTCAGCACAGCCGGCCAATCGAACGCCGATTCGGCCTGTGCGAGGGTCAAAGCGCCCCTGCGAGACTGGCTCCCCCGCCTGCTCGCCAGGGGCGCTTTTTTCTTCCCGGCTGATCGCGGCTGGTGATACGGCCAACGGCACTCAAGCCATGGCGGCTCGCGGCCGATAGGAGGCTTGAGCGGATTGCGCCCGCCCAGCGCATGCCGGCGGGTGGTTTTCCGTCAGCTATCCGTAGTTCCCCAGCCGATCAGAAGAGGTCACGCAGCCATGAGCGATGCCGACGCGCAGCCCGAACCCCAGGAGCCGGTAAGCGGCCTGCGACGGGCAATGGAGGATCGCATGCAGAACCTCCGCGACGCGGAGGATCGTCTGCAGCGAGAACAGTCCGCCCTGCAGGAGCAGGCAAAGGTTGTGTTCGCCGAGCGCGAGGCCCGGCTGGCCCGGCGCGAGCGCGAACTGGCAAAGCGCGAGGCGGCGCTGGCCGTCAACGAGGGTATCGCCTCCGGCGACGGACAGTCGAGCAGCAACTCGGGCGACATGGAGCGGATCAGCTCGCTCGAGGCCGAGCTGGCCGACATGGAGTCGACGCTTGCAGTCCACGCGCGCCGAGCTGCAGAGCGCCGTTGCGGCCGCTGAGCAGAATCGGCCGTCGGACGGTGCAACCGCCGACCCGGCCATGGAGCGCGAGCTGGCATCGCTGCGCGAGTCGGTCCAGACGCTCTCCGCGCAGGTGGAGCACGAGCGCGAGCAGGCTGCCCGGATCGAGAAGGAACGCGATGAACTGGTGGCTCAGATGCGCGACAGCGGCGCCGAGGGCTCGGCCCAGCTGGCCGAGCGCGAGGCCCGGCTGAACGCGCTCGAAGCCGAGCTGACCGACCGCGAGCACCGCGCCAAGAAGGTCGAGAAGGTGCTCACCCAGAAGGAATTGAACATCGACGGGACGCGCGCGGACATCATGCAGCGCGAGTCCGGGATCGCCGAGATCGAGAATCGACTGGCCGAGAGCGAAGCCGCGGTTGCGGCCCGCGAGGCGGCGCTGAACGAGTCGAAGGCCGAAATCGACGAGCGCCTGAAGGCGGCCGAGAGCCGTGAGGCCGAGCTGGCCAAGGCATTCGACGAGCTGTCGTCGGCGCAGGCTGCCAGCTCCGAGGAAGCCAAGTCGGTCGAGGCCCGCGCCGCCATGGTCGAGGCCTCCGAGAAGAAGCTCACCGAGCGTCGCACCGAGGCCGAGCGGCACGTTGCCGACGCCGAGGCCCAGCTGGCCAAGCTCGCCCGCCGCGAGAGCGAGCTGCAGCAGCTGGAGACCAAGATGGCGGAGTTCGAGACGCGTGCCAAGGAAGTCGAGGCCAAGGAGTCCGACGTCGAGCGCCGCGAGCGCGAACTGGCCGATCTGGAGCAGACGCGTGTCCAGGCCGAGACCGCCAAGCAGGAGGCGGTGTCCGAGCGCGAGAAGCTGGAGGCGATGCGCGAGGATGCGGTTGGTCGCATCGAGCGCGCCGACCAGCGCACCGCCGAGCTGGCGGAACTCGAGCGCGAGCTGGTCGAAGTCAACAAGAAGCTGGCCGAGTTCGACGTGCGTCAGCGTCAGCTGACCGAGCTCGAGCAGGATACGACCCGCCAGCGAGCCGAGTCCGAGACTCAGGCGCGCGAAGCCGACCGGTTGATGAAGTCGGCCGAGCGGATGATGGCCGACGCCGAGGCGCGGGCCGCCAACGAGTTCGAGCGGCTGGCCGCCGACCTGCGTGAGCGCGAGGCCCGCCAGTCACTCGCCGAGGCCGATCTGGAGCGCCGCGAAGGCCGGCTGGATCGTCGCCAGGACACTCTGGACGAGCGCGAGCGCGAGTTGGACGACCGCCACGACAAGCTCGATCTCCGTGACGGCCAGATCAAGGAGCGCGAGGCCGAGGTGGCGCGCTTGACGGTGCGTGCCGACCGGGTCGAGGCCGAACTCGAGAACCAGCGAGCGGCGCTGCAGGATTCGGAAGATGCGGTCAACCGCGAGCGCGCGGTGCTGCAACGGCGCATGTCCGAGCTGGAAGAGAAGCGCGCGGTCGCCCGCGAGCAGCGCGAGACCGAGGTGCGCGACGCCGTCGAGCAGTCCGGCAAGAACCGCGGCCTGCTGCGCGGCGGCGGCAGCAGCACCAAGGCGATCGAGACGCTGCACGACTCGCTGCGGCAGAAGGAAGTCGAGCTCGAGAACCTGCAGCGCAGGTTGGCCGAGCAGACCGCCGCACTGCAGCGGCGCGAGGCGGATCTCGATACCTACGCCCGCAAGCTGCAGCGCACCGGCACCGTCCCCCAGGGCGGATCCACGACTCGCCCGGAGGATGATCCGCCTCCTAGCGGCCGCCACTCCAACGGCGCGCACTCGCAGGACGACGACGATGACGACGATCCCACCCGCAAGCGCCTGCAGTTCTGGTCACGCTGACCTGATCTGACGTCCGAGCGAGTGGCTAGCGTGTCCTCGTGCCGGGGGCCCGCGAGCGCGATCGACTGCGATTATCTGCTGCTGCCGCGGCGGTGATGCTCTACGCCGCGTCGTGGCCCGTCCCCCCTGGGCTGCGACCGGCAACGGCAGCACTGGCGGTCACGCTGGCCTCCGGCACCTTCGGCCGCCTGGGAGGCGGCATCGCGGCCGCGGCGGTGATGTTCACGCCGCTGCCGCTGCCCGTTCGGCTGGCGCTGGTGGTGGTCGCGCTGGTGGGCGGGGAGCTTCGCCATCGCACGCTGATGGCCGGCCGCGCGATGGCCGTGCGCTCGTTCACCGACCGGCTGACGGGGCTTCGCAACTACGACTACTTCTGCGAGGCGCTGGCGTCCGAGCTGGCGAGGGTGCGCCGCTACGGCGGGTGCACCACGCTGGTGCTGCTCGATCTCGACCGGTTCAAGGCCTTCAATGACCGTCACGGCCACGCGGCCGGCAATCGCGCCCTCAGCGCGGTGGGACGCATGATCGCCCATCAGAAGCGCGACGCCGACGTGGCCGCCCGTTTCGGCGGCGAAGAGTTCGCGATCCTGGTCTCGGGGCGTACCAGCGACGGTGTGGTGGTCGCCGATCGGGTGCGGGAAGCGATCCGCGACCTCTCCTCCACCAGCCTGCGTCGCCACATGAGCGCCGACGTGATCACCGCCAGCGCCGGCATCGCGACCTTTCCGGTCGATGCCCGCGATGCCGATGAGCTGATCGAGATGGCAGACCGCGCGCTCTACGCCGCCAAACATCGCGGCCGTGACTGCCTCGTGACCGCGTCGGAACTCGAAGCCGCGGCCGTCGCCGTTAGCTAGGCGGCGTCTGGAAGATCTGAGCGGGCGGCGTCAAACCGGGCCGAATGCAGCCGGTCGCGGAACTGCTCGAGGGTGAGATCACGGGCGTCGCCGAACGGCCGCTCGACGAAGTGCACCACCCGGTCGTGGAAGAACGGAATGTCCAGATGCGGCTCGCTGACGAGATTCAGGGTCGTCTGGCCGCAGCTCGGGCAGCTCATCGCCACTCCCACCAGGTCGCCGTGTCCGTGCGGCAGCACCACCGTCAAGCACGACGGGAACACCGGCTTCAGCCGCGCCTCGTTGCTGCAGTACAGCCGCCACGGCCAGTTGCCGCGCTGCACCTGTGACCGCGCCACCTCGGCCAGCTCATCCCCCACCGGCTCGGTGCGGCCGGTCAGCAGGTTGCGAAACTCGACCTCCACCGGCGCCAGCGGCCCGTAGTCGAGATCGCTGTGGGACACGAGCCCGAGATGGACGCCGCCGCAGGTGCAGTCGTACTCGACCCGGTAGACGGCTGGATGCACTGCGCCGGGCAGGCGATCGAGCCGTCGGAAGGCCGAGAGCGGAATCCGTGTGTACTCGCCCTCATCCCGATTCGGGCAGTGGAACCGATAGGTTGCTCGTAACACATCGTACATGTCTAACCTCAATTATCGGCGTGAGCACGCTCGGGTATGAGGGTGGTCGACCGACGCAGTGTGGTTACAATCGCGGGCTGTGCCGGTCGACCTTCGATCCTATGTGCGTGACGTCCCTGATTTTCCCAAGCGGGGGATCGTCTTCAAGGACATCATGCCCCTGCTCTCGGACGCCCAAGCATTGCGGCAATCGGTCGACGACCTCGCCGCCTGGGCCGAACCGCGCAAGATCGACGTGGTCGTGGGCGCCGAGGCCCGTGGCTTCATCCTCGGTGCAGCGCTTGCCTACAAGCTGGGCTGCGGCTTTGCGGCTGCCCGCAAGCCGGGCAAGCTGCCGTATCTGACGGTGGGCGCGAAGTACGCCCTGGAGTACGGCTTCGACGCGCTGGAGATGCATGTCGATGCCATCCCCAAGGGAGCTCGAGTGCTGATCCACGACGATCTGCTGGCAACCGGCGGCACCGCCCGCGCCAAGGTGGAGCTGATCGAGCAACTGGGCGCCACGGTGGTCGGAGCGGCCTTCGTGATCGAGCTGGGCTTCCTCAACGGCCGCGACAAGCTGTACGGCTACGACGTCCACTCGCTGATCACCTACGACGCCGAGTGAGCCATCTGGACACCCCAGGTTATGCACCGCAGGTGAATAAAAAGTTGCCTGGCACTCTCACGCCCAGGAACGACAAACAGCCGGGTGGCATGGCGTGAATAACGGTGCCTGGCACCGTTATTCACCACCGACGTCCTGGATGAATAATCGGTGCCTGGCACCAATTATTCATCGGACCAGCTGGCGGAGGTCGCGCACCAGCAGCAGGTGGGCGAGCTGGCTGGTGAGGTCGGCCAGCGTCTCGAGTTCCTGCAGCCCGGCCTCGCGGCGATCGGGGTTGGACGAACGCAGCGCCGGGGCCAGAATCTGCTCGAGCAGGCCGGCCTCGCGTCCCACCGCTGAGCGGAATGCCCGCAGGTTGCGGGCGGCCACGCCATAGCGCGCAAGTCGCTGGCACAGCATCACGATCTCGGCGTCGGCGCGTGTGTAGGGCTTGCTGCGATCACGGTTGGCGGCCTCCAGCAGCCCGAAATCGTGCAGCTCGCGCACAAACTGCTGCTCGGCATCGGTCTCGATCAGGAGCTGGTCGAGCGTCAGGCCCTCGTCGGGATTCACGATCCTGGGCCGGCGGGCTCCCCCACCCCCCTGCGTGATCACCTGACGGATCACCCTCAGCGGCAGGAACTCGTCGCGCTGCATCCGCAGGATCGTGCGCAGCTGCTCGACGTCCTCCTGCGAGTACAGCCGGTATCCACCCGGCGTACGCCTGGGCGTGATCAGCTTCTGATCCTCCAGGAACCGGATCTTCGAGATCGAGATGTCGCCGAACTCGTCGTTCAACATCTTGCACACGGTGCCGATGGTCAGCCGTGATTGCGGCGGCGGGCGGTTGGCTGGGTCGACCGCCACGTCAGCTCTTCTCGATGTAGGTGAGCCGGTACTTGCCGATCTGCAGCTCATCCCCGTCGGAGAGCCGCGCAGTTTCGATCCGCTCACGATTCACATATGTGCCGTTGAGACTGCCAAGATCGGTCAGCTGCGGCCCGTTGGGAGTGCGCTCCAGCCGCGCGTGCGAGCGGGAGACGGTGATGTCGTCCAGGAACACGTCGGACTGCGGCGCCCTGCCGATGGTGGTGACGTCGGAGCGCACCGCGAACTGCTCGCCGGCGCGGCCACCGCCCACCCGGATCACCAGCGTGCCGGCGTCAACCGCGGCCGGTTCGTCCTCAGCCAGGCCGGCATCGATCGCAGGCAGCGCTTCGGTGGGCTCGCCGGCGTCCGCCTCCAAAAGGCTCGCTCCGCAGCGCCCACAGAACCGCGCACCTTCACGGTTGTGATGTCCGCACTCCGAGCAGTACATGGCCCTCAGCCGTCGTCGAGCACACCCGCGCCGTCGGCCAAGTCGGCCGGAGGCCCGCGGTGCGCGAGAATCTCGGTCAGCCGTTCGATGTCCACGTCGGAAATCGGCGACTCTTCGCCACGGCGCCGCTTGACGCGGTCAACCAGCTCCGCTCGCAGGATGTCGATCTTTCCGTGCAACAGCCGACGGCGATACGACACCTCTTCCTCTTCGTGCACATACCGGTCGATCAACTGCTTCAGATCGCCGTCGCTCAGGGTCGTAAAATCAGGCAGAACGTCCATTTCGCTCATCCCGGTTTGGGGTCAGAAGAAGTGTACTTGCCCACCGCGCCATGCTCAAGCTCAACTAGAGGGTTGTACCGCCGCGGCCTCGGTAAGCATCAACCTGTACTTTTGCTCTAGACGCTGGGATTCCTCTTCGCTCGACCCCTTCGGCGAACAGATGGATCACCGGCTCGTCGGGGTCGGGGATGATCTGCGCCCAGCCGCCGTTGTCCGTCACCTTGATGCCGTCGGTGTGATCGACCTCCATCCCCTTGACCGCCTCGATCACCTGGCGCATGGCGGCGCCCTTGCGCGACCACGGGCACGGCACCTCCTGTGACACCAGCGTCGAATGCGGCAGCCCGGCCACCAGGTCGGACACCTTTCCGCTGCCTGAGTGGGCGATCAACTCGAGGATTTTTCCGATCGACATGACAGCGTCGTAGGTGGTCAGAAACTCGGGGAACACATAGCCGCCGCCGGATGCTCCGGCGAACAGGGCGTTGCCGGTCGCGGCTTCGGCCAGCAGAGCCTGCAGGGACGCCTTGGTGCGGCGCACCCGGCTGGGATCCCCCACCACCCGCTCCACCAGGTGCGTCTCGGTGATCGGCACCAGCAGGTCACCGGACCGCTCCGGACGAGGCCAGTTCGCGCAGCAGCATCAGAAGCGTCGTGCGGCCGTCGATGGCGGTTCCGGTCTCGTCCACCAACCACACCCGCTCGGCCCCGTTATCCATCAGCAGGCCCATGTCGGCGCCCATCGCGGTCACCACCCGGCCGAGGGCCGCCAGCGACTCGCGGCGATCCTCGCCCCGGGATTCCGGCGTCGACTCCACAAACGCGTTGAGCGCGACCATCTCCACGCCCAGGTCACCGATCAGCGCCGGCATCACGACCGACGCGGGAGAGTAGTGGTAGTCGAGCGCGATCCGAAATCCCCGGGCC
This sequence comes from uncultured Actinomycetes bacterium, assembly GCA_963729195.1. Classification (GTDB taxonomy): domain Bacteria; phylum Actinomycetota; class Thermoleophilia; order Gaiellales; family JAICJC01; genus CAVPTL01. Next base: position 139,449 of record CAVSNF010000024.1, on the reverse strand, counting down.
GCGATCGCGTCGGTATCGAGCGAGTCCAAAAGCTCCGAGATGTAGGCCTCGGTGGCGCGGGTGGGATAGGTCAGGGCGCCGATCTCGGATGCGCCCACGCGGCGGAACTCCTGCCGTGAATAGCAGCGTTCGACGCCCTTCAAGGTCTGGTCTGACACCAGGATCCCGGGCGGCTCGAAGAACTGCACGTTGATCACGTCGGCGTCGGCACCCGACACGCTCACGTGAATCCCGTGCGCCCGCTCGTCCACCTTCATCTCGTGGCGGTTGACCGCGGGCAGCGCCACCCGCAGGTCGGACACCGCACTGCCGGACGCCACCAGGCCTGACAGCATCGCCCGCTTGATCATGCGCGAGGCGGGATGCGCGTCTCGGCTCGCGACCACGCGCGCGCCTTTTGCCAGCACCGTGCCAAATGCGGTGCCCAGCCGGGCGGCCACGTCGGGTGTGATGTCGACGTTGACCAGCCCCGAGACGCCGTCTCGGCCGAAGACGGTGGTGATTCCGCGCGACTCCCAGATCAGGTTGGAGCGAATCGCCGCTCCCGCCTCGATCGTCTTGAACGGGTACACCTTCACGCCCGGGCTGAGAACGGCTTCCTCGCCGATCGAGCACTCGTCGCCGACGGCCACGCCGTCGTGCAGCACCGCGTGCGCCCGCACGTCCACCCGCCGTCCCAGGATCGAGCCCTCGATGCGCGCGCTGCGGCCGACGTAGTCGCCCGAGTCGAGCACGCTGCGGGTGATCACCGCCCCCTCCTTGACCACCACGTTGTTGCCCAGAAGCGCGTGGGGCCCCACCCGCGCCCCGGCTTCGATCTTGCAGTAGTTGCCGATGTAGGCCGGCCCCTCGATCTGATCGAGCTCGGGCAGCTGCACGCCCTCGCCCAGCAGCACGTTGGCCCGCAGCCGGATGCCCGAGAGCGACAGCTGCACCTTGCCCTCGAGCGCGTCGAAGTTGGCTTGGCGGAACTGGTCGAGATTGCCGATGTCCTGCCAGTAGCCCTCGGTGACGTGGCCGTACATCGGCTTGCCCTTCTCCAGCAGCATCGGGAACAGCTGCTTGGAGAAGTCATACGGCTCGCCCTCGGGAATCGACTGCAGCACCTCGGGTTCCAGCACGTACACGCCGGTGTTGATGGTGTCCGAGAACACCTGCCCCCACGAGGGCTTCTCCAGAAACCGTTCGATGCGACCGTCGGCATCGATGATCACGACCCCGAACTCGAGCGGGTTCTCGACCGAGCGCAATGCGATCGTGGCGATCGCGCCGCGCTCGCGATGGCGCCCGACCAGCTCGGTCAGGTCGAAGTCGCACAGCGCGTCGCCGGAGATCACCAGGAACGTGTCGTCCAAAAGCTCTTCGGCATTCTTGACGCTGCCGGCGGTTCCCAGCGGCGTCTCCTCGACCGAGTAGTGCAGATTCACGCCCAGCGACTCCCCGTCTCCGAAGTACCCGCGGATCACCTGCGGCAGGTAGGCGACGGTGACCACGATCTCATCCATGCCGTGCTGTCGCAGCAGCTCGATGATGTGCTCCATACAGGGTTTGCCGGCCACCGGCACCATCGGCTTGGGTTGGTTGGAGGTCAGCGGCCGCAGCCGCGTCCCCTCGCCGCCGGCCATTACGACGGCTTTGATGAGAGACTCCCCTCGGTGCGCATCCGCAAGCAGGTAGTGGCAGGCGGCCGCCAGCGAGATCACCAGACCCGCCGTGTACAGCACCACCGGCCACACGGCGGTGGTCAGCATCATCATCAGCACCGCCAGCATGATCGTGGCTGTGGCCCACTTGCCCGCGCGGTTGACGCGCACCTCGGTGGCCACGCGGCGGCGCTCGAAGGTGATCAGCAGATACACGTCGCGCAGCAGCAGCGGTGCCGCCAGCCACCACGAGAGCCTGTTCTCGTAGGCCAGCAGGATCACCGCCAGGTTGATCAACAGCCGATCGGCCAGCGGATCGGCGATCCGCCCGAACCGGCTCGATGCGTGGGCATGACGGGCGATGTAGCCGTCCAGGAAATCGGTGGCCGCGGCGGCGGCGAAGATCACGGCGGCGGCCACGCTCTGGCCGTCATCTGCTCCCGCAAGCAGGATGCAGAACGGCACCAGCGCCACCAGCCTGGCCGTGGTCAGGACGTTAGGAACACTCGCGAGCATCGCATTTAGTCTACCGACCGCCCCACACGCAGCCCCAGCCGGAATCACGCATCTACTATCCCGCCGGATGTCCGCCGAAACCGCCACATCAGCAGCCTCAGTCGCAGACGCGATCCACACCCGCCGCACACACAAGCTGTTCGGCCCTGAGCCGGTGCCTGCCGAAACGCTCGAGCAGCTGTTCGAGCTGTGCCGGTGGGCACCCAACCACCGGCTCACCCAGCCGTGGAGGTTTCGGGTGGTCGGGCCGCAGTCGCTGGCGCCTGTTGAAGGCCGCCGCAGACGAGCCGGCGACCGGTGGGAAGCTCGACCGCGCGCCCACGCTGGTGGTGGCGAGCGTCGTTCAAGGCGATGATCCGGAGACGGCACAGGAAGACGCCCATGCCGCGTCCTGTGCGGTCTACATCATCCTGCTGGCCGCCCACGCCAGGGGCCTTGCAGGCTACTGGCGCACCCCCGAGGTGTTGCGCACCGAGGCCGGACGCGCGGCGGTCTCGCTGGAGCCAGACGAGATGGTGCTGGGCCTGATCCACCTGGGCACCCCGTGCGGGAGCCGGATCCGCCCGAGCGGCGGCCGGTCGCATCGTTCGCAACCACGCTTCCGTAGGTGGGAGTGGCATATCCCCCGTTTTGTGCTGCCCTCGAGCGCCGCTGCGTCCGATACAGAGGGTGAGGGGCTTGGGGGCCTCTCGAGGGTCTGCATCTCATCAGGGGGGTCAACACCATGGCGACATTCGCACCACCGGCACCGGACGATCTGGCTTCGGCAGTCTCCACGCTCGAGCCGGCAGAGCTGGAACCCGTGATCACGATCTCGAGTGACACGGCGCTGGTCACCTACAGTCACCCGCACCAGCTGATCACCGACGTCTGGGTCCGCCGCGAGGCGGCCTGGCGACGCGTGGGACGCTGGGAATCGGCGATCTGATCAGCTTCCGGCCAAGCCGCGGCGGCGCATCTTGCCCCAGCCGCGCTTGCGCCGGATCAGATCGCACAAGCCGACCAGCCGGTAGGTATCCACCAGCTGGCGGAAGCAGATGTTCTCGAGCGCGGCCAGCATGAGCATGCGCATGAGTTCGCGCCTGCCCTGGTAATAGCGATAGGCGCGTTCCTCGAAGAAGCACGCGGCCACCGTCACCAGCGTGCCGAACACCGCCTGGCAAAGCACCCAGGCGAGCACCAGCCGGGGGTCGACCAATCCCATTGCCAGGCCGATCGGAAACGCGATCCAGGCCGCCACCACGAACACCGGTCCCAAGGAACTCGAACACCAGCATGTAGGGCAGGCCGACCATCCCGACCACGCCGTAGCGCGGTCGCAGAAACATCCCGCGGTGGCGCCACAGCGACTCCCACAAGCCCCGATGCCAGCGGCGCCGCTGCTGGCCCAGCGTGGCCACGTCTGACGGCACCTCGGTCCAGCACACCGGATCCGAGGAGTACGTGATCCGGTACGGGCGCCCGGCGTCGCTCAGCTGCCGGTGCAGCCGCAGGGTCATCTCCAGGTCCTCCCCCACCGTCTCCGTCCAGTACCCACCCACCTGTTCGAGCAGGTCACGGCGAAACAGCCCGCAGGCGCCGGACACGATCATCAGCGACCCGAGCCCGTCCCAGCCCGTGCGGCCGAGCAGAAATGCGCGCAGGTACTCGATCAGCTGGAAGCCGGCCACCGCGCCGCGAGGCACTCGCGGCTCGATCATGCGGCCGTGCTCGATCCGGGAGGAGTTTCCCACCCGCACGGTACCGCCGACCGCCGCCACCCGACCGGGATCCTCCAGGAACGGGCGCACCATCACCGCCAGCGCGTCGGGGTCGAGGATCGAGTCGGCGTCGGTGATGCAGACGTACGCGGTGGCGGGCGACATCCACGCCGCAGTTGAGCGCATCGGCTCGACCGCCGTTGTGTTTTCGCACCAGCGTGATCTGCGGATCGCCGGTGCTGCGCCACATCTCGACCAGCGGCAGGTAGGGCACGATGCTGCGGGCCACGGCCGCAACCTGATGGAGCCCGTGGGCGGCGATCACCGTGCGGGCGGTGGCGTCGTCGGAGCCGTCGTCGACCAGCACCAGCTCGTACAGCGGATACCGCTGGGACAAGCAGCGATTGGATCGACTCGAGCACCACCGACTGCTCGTTGTGGGCAGGAACCACGATCGAGATCCCGGGTGTCTGCGGTGAGGCGAACGCCTCCTCGTACCACGACCATCGTCGCTGGCGCATGCGCTGCCCGATTCCGATCCGGGCGAACGGCCACAGCACCACGTAGGAGAGGTTCAGGCCCAGGGCATAGATCGTCGAGATCACCCCGATCACGGTCAGCGCCAGTCTCATTTCGTGGACGCCTCGACCAGGCTTGCCGCGTGCTTCAGCGCAGGGCTCGCGGCCGGATGCCGACCGACCCGCACCGCCAGGTCGGGCGCTACTCGCCGACACCGCCTCGGCAGCCGTGAGCGCAACATCGTGCTCGTCGTCTTGGGCAACGCGGATCAGCGCCGTCGCCACCGAGCGATCACCCACCACCGCCAGCGCCGTCGCCGCAGCCGCTCGAACGGCCGCGTCAGCATCGCCGAGCATACCCACCAGGTCCGGAGCATGCTGTCTCGTCGCCAAGCCGGCCCACCGCTTGGCAGGCGCGGGCACGCACGGCGGCCGCCGGGCTTTCCAGCGCGGCATGCAGCTGCGGCACATCCTTGCTCGATCCCAGCCGGCCCAGCACGTCCAGCCGATCTCGACCCGGATGGGATCATCCGTGGCGACCAGCGCGCGCACCACCGGAAGTGCCGCTTGCTCCGATCGCCAGGAGCGATGCGGTCGCCACCGCCCGTGGCACCGCACCCGCCACCAGTGCCTCGGCCAGCGGCTCGGCCGCCTCCCGAGATCGCAACCGGCCAAGACTGCGGGCGGCCGCCAGCCGCACTTCGGGGTGCCCGTCGTCCAATCTCTCGATCAGTGCCGGCGCGGCCCGTGCATGGCACATGTCGCCGAGCGATGCCGCGTGCGCCGCTCGCACCGGCCATCGGCGGTCACCCAACCCGGCAATGGCGCGGTCGAGCTCGCCCGTGGACAGGAAGTAGTCGGCAATCGACTGCCGCGACTCGCCGGTGATGGTCGGGGCCATCCCGGTGAGCAGCTCGTTCAGGGCGGCGGCGTCGTCGGCGCGCGGCAGCACCGCATCGCCGTCCAGCAGCCCCAAGGCGAACGGTTCGACCCGTTCCAGCGCGCGCCTGCGGCGGCCCAGCCGGCGGGCCTCACGGCGATGGCGCCATGTCAGCAGGCGAGCGTAGCCGAGCATGATCGCAAGCAGCACGCAGACAGCAACGACAGGGGGAGTCATCGACACGGTGATCGACCCTCACCGCTCGAAATCCATTACCCCCAGCCGGCCAAATCCTTGCCGCCTGACGGCACCCCAGACATTCACTCAGATCATCGGCGCAGTCGTGGTGGAATCAACGACGCGTGGCCGCTCTGATTTACTTACCGCTCAAACTCGAATGCCGCCTCCCAACCCCTCCTCCTCCCCCAGCCCCGGTGCCGGCGACTACGCCGAGCCGGTGATCTGGAAGCCGCAACGGCCTCGCTTCCACCTGGTGCCGGTGCTGCTCTCGTGGATCGGCTCGGCAATCGGGCTGCTGGTAGCCGCCTACATCGTTCCCGGCGACAGCGTCAACGGCTTCCTGGGCGCGCTGCTGGTCGCTGCGCTGGTGGCGATACTGAACGCGATCGCACCACCGATAATCGCGGCCATCCGGCTTCCGTACACCGTCGGGCTGGGCTTCATCCTTGTACTCGCGCTGGACGCGCTGATGCTGCAGGCCGCATCCGCGATCGCACCTGGAGCAATCCAGATCGACTCGTTCGGGTGGGCGCTGGTGACCGCCCTGCTGGCCGCGGTGGTATCGATGGCGGTCGACGTCGTGGTCGGCACCAACGATGACGACGCCTACACCGTGCGCGTCACACAACGGATCGCGAAGCGTTCCGGGGAGCGGGTGCAGACATCTGTGCCGGGAATCATCTACCTCGAGATCGACGGCCTGGCGCTGCCGGTGCTGCGGCGGGCGATGCGGGATGGAAACACGCCCAACATGGCCCGCTGGCTGGCCGACGGCTCGCACCGGCTGGTCGAATGGGAAACCGACCTGTCGTCCCAGACCGGTGCCAGCCAGGCCGGAATCCTGCTGGGCTCCAACCACGACATCCCCGCGTTTCGATGGGTCGAGAAGGAGACCGGGCGGGTGATGACCTGCTCCAAGCCCGACGATTGCGCCGAGATCGAGCAGCGCCTGGCCACCGGCATCGGCCTGCTCACCAACGGCGGTGCCAGCCGTGGCAACCTGCTCTCCGGCGAGGCCGACGAGGTGATCCTGACGGTCAGCCGGATCAGCGCCGAGAAGCAGGCCAACCCCGGGTATCGCGCGTTCTTCGCCAACGGCTATAACGTCACCCGGTCGGTGGTGCTGTTCGGGTTTGAGGTGGTGCTCGAGATTCTCGCCTCGAATCGGGCGGCGCGCCGCGATGTGCAGCCGCGCGGGCATCGCGGCGGCATCTACCCGTTCCTGCGGGCCGCCATGTGCGTGATCGTGCGCGACCTGATCGTGTACGGCGTGCTCACCGACATGATGAAGGGCCGGCCGGCCGTGTACGCCACCTTCTCGAGCTACGACGAGGTCGCCCACCACTCCGGGCTGGAGCGCGCCGACACCCTGGAGGCGCTGCGCAAGCTGGATCAGCAGTTCGGACGGATCGATCGCGCCCGCCGGTTCGCCGCCCGCCCGTACAAGATCGTGGTGCTGTCCGATCACGGCCAGACTCAGGGAGCCACCTTCAAGCAGCGAAACGGGTACGGCCTGGCCGACCTGGTGGAACGGTCGCTGGCGCAAGGGTCGGCCTCCGATATGGCCGGAGGCGACGAGCAGAAGGCGATGGTCGGGCTGGCGATGTCGGAGGCGACCCGCCCCAAGGGCGACGACAAGGACAAAGACAAGAACGGCTCGGACGGCGATGCCATCGTGATGGGCTCCGGCAACCTCGGGCTGGTGTACCTGATGCAGGAAAACCGGCGGTTGACGCTGGAAGAGCTGGATGCAGCACATCCCCGCCTGATCACCGAGCTGCGAAACCATCCCCATGTCGGCTGGATCCTGGTGCGGTCACAGGAACACGGCGCAATGGTGCTGGGACGGCGACGGCTCGCACCGGCTCTCCGACGGGCACGTCGAGGGCGTCGATCCGCTGGCGCACTTCTCGGCCGGGCGCTCCGGCGCATCTGCTGCGAACCGACGGCTTCCCGCACGTGGCCGACATCATGGTCGGCAGCTTTTACGATCCGGTGATGGACGAGGGTTGTGCGTTCGAGGAGCTGATCTCGTTCCACGGTGGCATCGGCGGCTCACAGACGCAGCCGTTCATTCTGCATCCGGCCGAGCTCGAGGTGCCCGCCGAGCCGATCGTGGGCGCCGCCTCGGTGCACGGGATCCTGCTGGGCTGGCGCCACCTGCTGCAGCCCGCGAGCCGACGCCTAACGCCGCTCGGGCACGTCCGGCCGCCTCAGTAGTCTCACCCCAAATCAGCGGTTCCCGACTCCAGGGGGCGAGATGCAGCGACGGTTGATGATCACAGCGGCCATCCTCACCACGGTTGCGGCCGTGGCGGTGATCGCCGGGGTGGTCTCCTCTGCGCGCGGCGCCGGCCCGCCGGCGCTTCGGCCGTGGGGCCTGCAGCCCGGCGCATCCGTCCGGGCCGCTCAGGGCATCCACCATCCCGGCACCCTCCTGCTGACCCTCACCAGCCAGCAGCAAACCCAGATCGACAACGATCCCTCCGGGACCAGCCAGGGCGATGAGATCATCGTCACCGGGCCGCTGTCTCGTGAAGGCAAACCGGTGGGAGTGCTGGACGCTCACGGGGTGATGACGATGGTCGGCCAGCAATCCGAGCGGATTCAGTACACGTTCACCGTGTCGCTTCCCGAGGGCCAGATCACCTCGGTCGGAGTGCTGCGCCTGAGTCGCAACGTCACCGGGTTCCGGGGTGCGGTGGTCGGGGGCACGCTGCGCTATCGCAACGCTCGTGGACAGGTGTGGCTGACGTTCGGCCAGAACGGCTCGACCCAGTTCACGTACCAGCTGATCCCGTAAGCCGCAGGCGATGCCGCTGCCGGGAGATCAGGAGTTCGAGGCGGTGGTGGGAGAGTCGCGGTGGCCGATGGCCGGCGCGGTGGTGGCGGTGATCGCACTGACGCTGGTGCTGCCCGGCTACATCGAGATCAGCAGCAACATCCGGGTGCTGCCGGTGTTGGAGGGGGTGCTGCTGATGGTGCTGATTTTCGGCGATCCCGGTCGCATCGACCGTCGTTCCAAGGCACTGCGGCGGGCGTCCGTAGCACTGGTGCTGATCCTCGTGGCCGGAGCGCTGTTGCAGACGATCGTGCTCGCCATCGGCCTCATCAATAACGACAGCACGTTTCGGACGCCGCGGGCACTGCTCGAGGCCGCAGCGGCAGTGTGGGTGGCAAACAACATCGCCTTCGGCCTGCTCTACTGGGAGATCGACTGCGGTGGGGCGGCTGCGCGGGCACATCGCCTGAAGCCACATCCCGACTTCGCGTTTCCGCAGCAGCTCAGCCCCGAGGTTGCCCCTGACGGCTGGCGCCCCCGGTTTGTGGACTACCTGTATCTGGGGTTCACCAACGCCACCGCGTTTAGCCCCACCGACGTGATGCCCCTCACCCCCCGCGCCAAGTTCCCGATGCTGATGCAGTCACTGGCGTCCCTGATCCTGTTGGGACTGGTGGTATCCCGAGCCGTCAACGTGCTGGGCGGCTCCTAGCGGCTCAGCTCGGAGCTCGTGCCGAGACGATCCAGGTGGACGCCATCGCAGAGATGGTGCCGTCATCGGTGACGTACTGGGAAAGCCCGGCCCGCAGCGCCTCTCGCACCGGCTGGTGGAGGTCGGCGGCGCGATCTCCCTGCAACCGCAGGATCTCCCCGCCCGGCCCCAGCGCCATGGTCAGATCGATCGCGTGCTCGAGGTCGTTTCCGACGGTGATCGGCAGCTCGCATCGGCGCAGGTCGATGTCGGTGAATCCGGCGTACAACAGGATGTCGCTGACCGTGTCGGCGTTGGCCATCGAGAACGGCCCGGGGCCACAGGTCGGCTCGTCGTAGGTCTCGGGCCGGGCGACGATGCTCTCCACGATCTTCTGGGCCTCGTACATCCAGGGATTGTCCTCACGCCGGCGCCATACCACCATCACCAGCCGGCCGCCGGGTTTGAGCGCCTGCCGTACGTTGCGAAGCGCCGCCACGGGACTGGCGAAGAACATCGTGCCGAAGCGTGAGTAGGCATGGTCGAACCGGTCATCGAACTGATTCAGCTGCACATCGGAGACCAGATACCGAGCGTTGGTCACGCCTGCCGCTGCGGCCTCGGCCGTGGCCGTCTCGATGAACCGGGGAGCAGCGTCGACGCCCACCGCCTCCCCACTCCCACCCACCAGCGCCGCGATCTGCAGGGTGGTGTCGCCAAAGCCGCAACCGACGTCGAGAATTTTCTCGCCAGGCTGCGGCGCGAGCACATCGAGAGCAGCATCGCCGTGAATCCCCAACCCGTCGCAGAGAATCTCACGAAACTCGACGAACCGGTCGAACAGCGGGCCGTTCCAGGCATCGATCGCCTCGACGTTCTCGGGTGCTTCCTGCTCGGTCCTGGCAGCGCTCACGGAGACCTCCAAATGTGGCTCCCATGAACGATACTCGCGCAACGTGGTTGAATCCCCCGATGAAACCACCGACACTCGGTACGACGGTGAGCGGGGCAACGCGGCCGGTGATCGTCGACCGAGCGGTGTACGGCACGATCACCATCATGTGCATCCTGATCGTGTACGACGGCTGGCAGAAACTCGAGCTACGCAACGTGATCGGGGTGATCGTGGGCCCCATCGTGGCGATGTTTTTCGCCCATGTGTTCTCCGCAGCGATCGCTGAGCAGGTTCGGTTGCAGCGTTCGCTGACCAACGGCGAACGGATGGAGATCGTCCGCGCAGAAGCGCGGTTTCTGTGGCTGGCAGCGCCGCCCGTGGTGATCACGGTGGTGCTCAACCTGGGCGGCATGTCGCTGACCAACTGCATCCGTGTGATCCTCGTCATCGGTGTCGCCTCCCTGGGCTTCTGGGGCGGCGTGGCCGGACTGCGGGCGGGCTTCACCGGGCGGCGACTGGTGCTGGCAGTGCTCGCCGGTCTACTCGTGGGCACGCTGATCCTGGCCCTGCAGGTGCTCCTGGAGCCCGGCAAGGCGGTCTCGGGCGGGACGGTCTGACCGCACACGGCGGCGGCACCCGCGTCAATCCCGGGGGCGCCGCGGGTGAATAACGGTGCCTGGCACCGTTATTCACCCAACGCTCACGGCAGACCCAGCTCGGCCTTCATGTCGTTCGCGGTCGCCGCGTTCCCCAGCAGGGGCAGACCCAGCAGTTCCTCGGTCAGGCGCAACGTCGAGTAGTGGTTGTAGGCGCCGTTCAGGGTGATCCCGGAGAACCGCGGATTCACCAGCACCGTGAAGATCGTCTGGTTGGATCCCACGCCCTCATCCCAGGTCAGCACGATCAGCGTGGATCCGTTCAGATACGCCGATTGGCTCATCAGCTGGCCCATCAGGCTCTTCAGCCAGTTGTCGGCCACGATCGGATCGCCCGCGGCACCGAGCGACCCATGGGCATTGTTGTTGTTATTGGGGGTGATGAAGGTGTAGTTGCCGGTGATGGCCGGAACGGCGTTGATGTTCAGCGGGAAGTCGTTGGTGGCACAGGTCAGCAGGTCGGTGAAATACGGAGCCGGGGCGTGATGCACGACGTAGGGCTGCTTGTCGGCCTTGGCGCAGTTGGTCGGCATCGACTCGGCCCACCCCTGCCAGCTGCCGCCACTGGCCTCCAGCTGGTGGAAGATGTTGTCCTCGGGGGTGGCACACAGGTTGGTGTTGGTGCCACAGTCGGTGGCCGCACCTTGGGTCGACCCACTGAGCACGGCGAAATAGTTCGGCAGACTGGGGTGCTGCTGCGCGGTGTAGTGCGTGGTGTGCGCATAGGTGGTGCCGAGGCCGGTCAGATACGGCATGTACATGGAACCGCCGGGGGTGGTCACCTGCGCCTGGGTGCGATTCTCATCGAACAGCACCATCACATGGCTGATCGGTTGGAGCGCACCTCCACCGCCGGTGGTGGTCGCGGTGACCGGCGCCGACTTGGCGCTGGTCGGCTCAGGTCGAACGCCTCGACCGTGTAGGTGTGCGGGGTACCGGGCTGGAGCCCCGTATCCGCGAAGGTGGTGCCTGTGGCCGCGGGGGCGAGCTTGGTTCCGTCGCGGTACACGTTGTAGCCCTGGATCGTCCCGGCCTGGTCGGTCGAGGCCGTCCACGACAGATCGATCTCGGTGTCGCCGGCCACGCTCGCCTGGAGGTTGGTGGGCGTCGTCGGGCCAGTTGGCGGCGGCGGCGTGCTCGGACACAACGACTTCGACGGCGCCGTTACCGTCGGGCCGGCCAGCAGCGTCCCGGTGGCGTTGCGCACGGCAACCTTGACGTTCCAAAGCTCGGCGGGGACGCAGGTCGGGATCGTCTTGGTCTCGGTGGCGCCGCTGGTGGCAGCGGTTAAGGGGCTACCCGTGCCGAGCGTGCCGTACGCCTTGCCCGTGGTCACATCGAGCGCGTCGGTGTAGACGTTGTAACTCCCGGTGAGTCCGGTGCAGCTCACCGCCCACGTCCACGAGACCTTCTTCGCTGCGGGCATGGTTGGGGCCGTCTGGGTCGTGATCGTGCATGACGCGGCCGCCTCGGCGGTCCCGGCACCACCGATGGCAACCGCCACCGCGACCGCCAAAACCACAACCATGAGCAGTCTGATCGCTTTCACGAGTCCCCCGTTTCATGTGAAAGGCACGCCGAGGCCCCCGGGGCGGCTGCCACCGGTCGTCGACATCAAATAGTGGGGCCAGAGCCTAGGCCCGCTTGGGCACAATACCAGTGGCGTCGGAACATGTCACGTTCGGGGTCACCCGCCCCCAGAGTGACTATTCGACGATGCGGCTGGTGCCGGAGGCCATATCTGATGCGATCTGCTGGAACACCGCAGTCAGATTGTTGGGATCCGGATCGGGGTAGTAGTTCCCCGGGCTGGCGATCGCCTGCATTGCCGTCCAGGGCTGCTGGAACGGCACCTCGTTGGCGCCGGTGTAGTCCTGACAGGCAATGCCGCCGGACTGGTCGCCGTAGAGCACGGTGTAGATCAGTACACCCTGCGCCTTGTAGGTGGCGGCGTCGTTGACCGCCGACTGGCACGGCTGAATACAGTGGGGCTTGGTGTCTTTGACCTGTTTGCCGTTGACGGTCTTGGTGACACAGTTCTGGCCATAGTTGGCCGCGCCGTCTGAGAGCAGCACGATCACCTTCTGCACACCCCGCCCGTGGAGGTTGAGCTCGTTGTAGGCAGCGGTCATCGCGTCGGCATAGTCGGTGCCGCCGCCGGGCTGCATGCAGTTGATGTCGCTGACCAGCGGCGAGGCCGGAATGAGGTTGCCCGAGGCATCCATGTAGGAGTTGGAGAGCGGCACCACCGTGTAGGTCGGTGTGGTGCTGTCGTAGTTGCTGCTGCTGGCGGCCTGGCACACATCGCTGGTGCCGTGGATGTCAGGTGGCAGTGTGGTCAGTCCGACGTAGTCGAGACCCGAGTCGAGACCCGGCAGGAAGCCGTTGAGCAGGCCGTCCTGGAGGTTCTCCCACTTGTTCTTGCCGTTTGTGGAGCCGCCGTTTGCGGACATCGATCCGGTGCGGTCGACGACCAGCTGGATATCGAGTGGTACCGAGTTACACGGCGAGCAGGCCTTGGCGCTCGCCGACACGTCGATCGTGTTGAAGCCCAGCACGCTGAGGAAGTAGGTGGGCACAGACGCCGACTGCTTCACGCTGACCGTGTTGGCGTTGTTACAGGGCAGGTTGGTGTTCGACGAGTTGCAGCTGGTGGCGACGGTGACGCTCACTCCCACCGCGGGCACGCCCGCAATCGGGTTTCGCCCGCCGGTCGAGGACGAGAAGTTCTTGGCCTGATTGATCGCGTTGGCCGTGTTCGGCGGGTACTGCAAAGTCAGCTGCCCGGCGCCCGCGGCCGCCGCGGCGTCAGTGGACGCCTGCAGCGCCTGCTGCACCCGGTAGACGTTGCCGACATCGATCACCAGACCGGCAAAGGCGATCACGACCAACATGAATACCGCGATCAGCGGCAGCACCTGGCCACGTTCGGCACTCTCCCCCGATATGCGGCCACCACAACGGCGACCCACCCGCGCAAAGAAACGACCCATACCCGAACGTATAGGGTCGCGCGTCCGCTTTCGCGATCACCCTTTCCGGCAGACTCTCACGCCGGCCGGGTGACGCTACCCGACCGCCCGGTAGAGGCGCCAAAGGTCGGGCACGCCTTTGAGCTCGTGCTCACCACTCTCGGTGAAGACGATCCCCGACCCGGCGGTGAGATCCTTGATCGTCTGGGTGGCCAGCACCTGTGACGGCCCGGCGAGCGCGCCCACCCGCGCGCCGATGGCGACCGCGAGACCGGCCACGTCGTCGCCGTCCAGCTCAATCTCGCCGGTATGCAGCCCGGCCCGTACCTCGATTCCGAGGTCGCGGGCGCCGGTGACGATGGCCTGAGCGCAGCGCACCGCCCGGGCGGGTCCGTCGAACGTCACCAGGAACCCGTCGCCCATCGTCTTCACCTCTCGCCCGTTGAAGCTCGAGACGTGGCTGCGTACCAGCTGGTCGTGGCGCTCCCGAGTGGCCCTCCAGCCGTGATCACCGACCGCCGCCGCCTGCGCGGTCGAGTCAACGATGTCGGTGAACAGCACCGTCGCCAGCACGCGATCGAACACTGCCTTGCGGTCGGCCGGTTGATAGCCGGCGAGGAAGCCACCGACGGCCTCCACGATCTCCTCAGCCGGGCCGTACCACTGCAGGTCGCCATGGCTGGCGTACGTGGTCAACTGCGCCCCTGGCACCGTCGCGGCGATGTAGGGGCCGTTCTCGGGCCACCCCGGCGAGTCCGTCGAGTTGGCGATGACCAGGGTGGGCACTTGGATCGTGGGCAGCACTTGGGCGGTGCTACTTCCCAGGTAGCGGCGCTCCTCCGCAATCATCGTCATGGGAGTGCAGGACGCCCGCTGCATGCGCACGAACCAGTCGGCCTCCTCCTCCCCGCCCGCCCGTCGAGCGCTGCCGTTCACATCCCAATCTCGTCCCCATCGGCGCTCGTAGGTTTCGAACATCGACTCCCACCAGCGACGGTCGGGCATCCACGGAGTGTCCTTCGTGGATGCGATCGACACCCACGAGTCCAGCAGGATCAGCGAACTGACCCGCTCGGGATGCGCAGCCGCAAACACCTGGGCGACCATCCCGCTCTCCCAGCTTGCCATCACCACCGCCCGCTCGCTGCCGACAGCATCCAGCACGGCTCCCAGATCGTCGCCCAGATCCTCCAGTGGAGGCACGCCGGTGGGTGAGAACCGCTCTGAGCACCCCCACCCACGACGGTCGGTGATGATCAACCGGGCGTGCTCCGCCAACCCGTTGAGGAACCGCGTCATGAACGGGCTCTCCCACTGCACGTCCAGATTTGCGAAGTAGCCGGGCACGTACAGCAGGTCGGGAGGCCCCTCACCCACCACCTGGTAGGCGAGCGAGACCTCGCCGTTCATCGCATAGCCAACCGGCGGCCGTTGCATCCGCCGAGTATCCCACGCCGGTTTACGCACCGGCGGATGCGGCTATCCGTGTGCGCGTAGGACGATGCGGCATCCATGCCCGGCGTGAGCACGATGCTCACAAACATCGGCCCGTTGGCGGCAGAGATGGTGCTTGGCACGCTCGGTCGCAGGGTCGAGGTTGCTGCAGTTGCCATCACACGGCCTCTGCCAGCTGGTGATCGTGTAGCGGCCCGGCGCAAGCGGCTTGGAGAACACCGGGTGCTCGGGGTTCATCACCACGTACTCGACGGTGTCGCTGACCCCGGTGGCCGCCGCGACCGTGAGGTACGACTGCGACCCTTCGGTGTACATGGGCCCGCCTGCCTGGGTCTGATACAGCACCAGGTGACCCGATCCACTCGCGAGTGGCCTCCCGCCGTGAGCCGCGGGCGAACCCCCGCCGTGAAGGTGGACGGCGAGGCCCACGGCGCCTAGTGCCACCGCCACCCCGAGCGCGAGCCACAGGAATCGATGTCGTCGCATGGTGATCAGACGATCGCCGGCTGGAGAAGGTTCCGGCTACCGCTGCGACCGGAACCAGAGCGTGGCCTGGCTGGGCTCGAGCGCGTCTCTGACGACGGTCAGCACCTCAGCGTGGAGCGCGTCCAGGTCGATCTGTTGGCGCAGCCGCCCGCTGAACGCGTCCAGCGTCACCGAGGCGTCGTACTTGGCCCGGTAGAAGCGGTGGTCGACCGCGCGTTGGATCCGTGATCGCAGCGGCTGGAACGCGGCGGCTACCGCCAGCGTGGAGACCGTCACCGCCAGCGCACCGGATTGCCCGGTGAGCGTCTGCAGTACGTCGCCGACGACATAGATGCCGCCCAGATAGACGATCGCGAGCGATCCGATCAGGGTCGTGTAGACGAGCGTCCTGCGGATGATCACGTCGACCTCGTACAGCCGGTAGCGGAACACCGCGAATCCGATCGAGATCGGGATCAGGGCGAAGCTGAGCAACGCCAGATCCTGCATCACCAAAAGCCACCCCGGAACCCGATTGTTCGACCCCATCGTGACCGACAGCACCTCGGTGACCCCGTACAGCACCGCCACGACCGCGAGCGCAGCACTTTCGCCGCGGAGGCGGCCAGCCATTTCAGCTGCAACCTGTCCGCGCCGTGCGAAGCGCGGTAGCGCGAGACCAGGCTCGCGGCCGCGCCCAGGATCGCCACCGGCAGCAGAATGATCACGAGGTGTCCGACGTCCAGCAGCGTGCCGATGGCACCGATGCCGAGCGGGTTTACCTCCGTCGGATACGAGCTGTCGGTCATCGGCCCAGGACTGAACAGGATTATCAGCGACCCCAGCACAATGGTGAACCCAGCCACCCATCCGACCCACCGCCAGCGGCGGCTGGGTAGATGCCCGTCGGGAAACAGCAGAATCAGGAATGTCCCGATCAGGCCGACGCCGGGCAGCCACAGCATGCCGTCGACCGCCGCGGCATAGCCAGCGATCTCGAGGGAGCCATGGTGGAACGAGATCGCGTCGGTGGCGTATCCGGACACCACTCCCTCCAGGCCCCACACGAACCCGATCGCGAGCATCAACCACCCGATCGAGTTCTCGGGCCGGCGAACAGCGATCACCACGCCCACCAGCGGGAACATGAAGGTGGTCATTCCGAGCCCCAGCGTCGAAACCAGCCCGCTGTTGCCCCAGCTGCTGGAGTCGTGGTAGTCCCGCGTCGCGACGCTGTAGTACACCGCCACCAGATTCAGCAGGACGACCAGTCCGAACAGCGCCCACGCCACCGCCTTCAAACGAGTATTCACACGGTCAGTGTCGCAAATTCACGTTCCGGGATCGTTACGGCTCCAGCGCGTTCGCATTACGCCTGGCCGATCACCTCGCACACCTCAACGCTGACGAAGGTCGCAGGTGCGTCGGGCATGTCGCGCAGCGTGCTGAACGTCGCTTCGGCGGCTCTGGCGTTCGCCTCGTTGTCGAACAGCCAGAACGAATGCTGGATCAGCTCCTCCCCATCCAGACTCCTCGCCCAATACCCTCCGGCGGACCCCGCCATGCCTTGGAGCATGCCCACACCGTGTTCACCGACCATGGCCAACGTCTGATCCTCGAACCCTGACTTGATCCTCACCCGTCCGATCACCACGTGCATCGAGACCCTCCTCGCCTGCCGCTTCGGTCGTGCCTCATCATAGGAGGCAAGGGGACACAGTCGGCCGGGGAGTCGCGGACCGCGTGTTTACCTCCGAAAAGGTGCAACGGCTGACGGGACTGAGTAAGCGCCGACTCCAATACTGGGATGAGAAGCAATTCCTGTCTCCGAGCGTCCGGGGTAACGCCGGTCGGGGTCACCGTCGCCTCTACGACTTCCGAGACCTCGTGTCGCTCAGGGTGGCGTCTGACCTGCGGACTGAGGGCGCTTCTCTGCAG
This sequence comes from uncultured Actinomycetes bacterium, assembly GCA_963729195.1. GTDB lineage: Bacteria > Actinomycetota > Thermoleophilia > Gaiellales > JAICJC01 > CAVPTL01. Next base: position 122,098 of record CAVSNF010000024.1, on the reverse strand, counting down.
GCTATCCGCAAAGTGGCCCAGCACTTGAGAGAACTCGACTATGCCCACCCACTCTCTCAACTCAAATTTTGGTCGGTCAATGGTCAGGTCTACTTTGAAGAGTCCGACACTGTCCGCACCTCGCGGCGACCCGACCAGATCGTCGCGGTGTACGAGGTGCCCGTTTCCGAAATCGTCGGCCGACTCACCGAGCGAGTGGTTGAACTTGATCGCGTGCGCCCAACTGGCAAGACCGAGAAACGACGCGGGACGCTTGGATCACAAACAGTGATCGCAGGCACACGAATCCCGGTGTCGACCATCAAACACCTCGCAAACGACGGCGCGGACGAAACACAAATCCTGGAGTTTTATCCCGACCTCACACGCGAGGACATCCAGGCCGCGCTCACCGCCGAGGATTCCCGATCCCCCCGGCGCCGCGCCAGTTAGCCTTTCTGACCGACCAGAACATGGTCGAACCGGTGGCCAAACTTCTCATTGGGAAGGGGCATCCGGTTCGGCGCGTGCGAGAAGTCGGCTTGGCCGACGCCAGCGATGCGATCGTCGCTGACTACGCCGACGCCAACGACCTGGCCGAAGGTCGGGAGTTGACGGCACGTGAACGACTCGCCGAGCACTACCGGACGGTGGTCACGCTCTTCTACGACGGCAAGCGAGAAGTGGTGCTCCCTGCCGACGGACAGGCGAGAGATCGAGCCCGCAGAAGCTCCTGACGCTCGGCTTGCCGGCATCTGAGCAGCCACGCTAAGGTCTCGCCACGAACGCTGAAGATTTACTCGCGGCCTATGACCGACAGTTGCGCACCGACGCAGAAACGCCGAGTGCCGTCGCTGTGACCCACCTCGGCCCGCTGCGCTTGGTGAGGTTTTTTCCCTCTTTCCATTCCCGCCTCGCTCGAGGTTCGTCACCTAGTTCCCTATCCTCACCGCATCGACCGAGCCTGTCGACGACCCCCCTACTCCACCCGCACCGAGGCCGAGCCTGCTCGCGCAGCTTGTGACTCGCGGCGTGAGCCGCCTCGCTATTCCGTGACGATCCCGAGATCACCCACGTCGAGTGGAAGACCCGCGGTCACGATCGCGCCCCTGGACCCCTTTTCTCCCGATTCCCTCCCCGTCTTCGCCGCGCGACTCGTGTATTCCATGCGCGAGTGCGGCTGGGTCTCCTCGATGTCTGCGGACACCGTGCTGCCGACGCGGATCTGTCGGGCTGCCGCCCTCGTGACGTACGCATCGTTTCCGTGTCGATTTGGCGCCGTGTCGAGTCCGCTGTCGAAGGGCGGAACTGGAGGTTGAAGATCGCCTGTCGCGGGCGCTCCAACTGGTCGGCGAGCTTCCTCAGATAGGTGTAAGCGCGTCTTCGTCGAGTTCTCTAGGGCTGTCCCAGGGCGTGGGGTTCGCGTACGACTCGAGCACTTCGGTCCTCTGCTCCACGAGGCGCTGCTCCAGAATGGTTCGAGCGTCAGGAGCCGGAGGCGATCATGATCGGACCTCTCTTCCCGCTATCCGGCACCTGTCGTCCGAGCGTTGGTCTGCGAGTTCTGTCCTCGGCGTGTCGTCGGCTCCTTCTGTCGCGTCTGCGCGTCGCGCCGGACCTGTCGATCTCCTCGGTGCCCCCCGCCCGTGCCGAGCGCAGCTGCTCGACGTCGACGCGCCCGTCTCGCCCGCTGGTGTCACGCTTCGCCGGGTAACTGAGGAAGATGACCTTGCCCGTCAGATCGCCGCCCATGATGAGTACTTGTGCTCCGTAGAACTTTCCCGCGCCGAGGAACTTCCGCCAGCACTGATCCGAGCCTGATGTCGGACGCGGGACAGACGAGGCTACCGTCCCGATCACGACCTGTGCGACGACGCAGGAAGCTCCTGCACCGCCCGACCGTTCGGGCCATGGCCGCTATGCAGGACATGGTCTTCGATGGCTCGATTTCGGAAGAGTCGGCGTCCCCGGCGCTTCTTGCGCCGCGGCACCCGGGTGACTTGCACCTCGATGCGAATCCGATCCGTTCTGAGCCACGTCTGGAAGAAATGGAACGCTCTCTCTCCGTCCCGGACTGATTCAATGAACGCCACTGGCGAGTGGGCTTTGTTCAAGCCGGCGTGCGATCGCCGCGGAGCGCGAGTGGCCTGCACGTTCGGCTGCGCCCTGCACAGTTAGCCCGGCTCGCTGCTCCAGGCGGTCGTAGAGCGAGCCGTCTTCACTCGCGAGAGACATCGCTGCCGACGCGCAGCGAGCGAGGACGAAGTCCTGCACGTACAAGCCACCTTGTCATCTAGGTAGCGCAGCCGTTCGAGGACTCCGCCCGAGCTTCCCGCGCGAAGGTGTAGTGCTTCAGCCGCTGCTGGTGGAAGGATCGCCACCTCGCTCTTATGACCTCCGATCGCACGGGAAGTCCGAACCGACCAACTTCTTCCTGGAAAAAACCTTCCGACGATTGCAGAAGCCACGACCGCTCCCACCTCTCGCGACGAATGTGCCTCGTCCCTTGAGCCGGTGAATCAGCCCCTCGCTCTCTAGCTGTTGAAGCCTGGCGCACAGACGCACGTGAGACGTCAAATTTTATACACAACGCGGGTTCTGACGGCAGTTTCGTGCCGGCGGTCAAGTCCCCGCGAGCGATCGCGGAGCTAAGCCGCTGGCCAATTGGTAGTACAGCGGGATTGGTGAGTCCCGATCAATCTGAACGCTAGCGTCGAAAACCATCAACCGCACATCCCGCTGTCAGTCGTTTGAAAACGGAAACTGTCGGCGCCCGACCCCTACGGGTATACAGCATCGGGCTCCATGAAGTCGAGCGCGTGGCCGCTGCCCGATTCGATCACGCATTTGAACGCGGGTTCAGTGTCCAAGTAGTACCACTCGATGTGCTCGCCTATGTAGCCCGAAGCGGTGATCCCAAAACCGGCCGCTTCGAATCGACCTTGACGCTCTCGGACTCTTCCTCCGTCTTGAACATGACTGCGATGGAGCCGATTCCCTCGCCGTGTGTGTCGAGCATTCGCTGCCACGGACTGTCCCCGCCGAGTAGCTGGAGCAATTCGAAGTTCAAGTCCCCCACCTGCACCTCAGCCCACCGCAGATGAACCACTCGCACAGCTTTCCGTCGATAGGCAGTCGTGCATGATCACGTCACCATCTGAATGAACACCTTCCACGAACCCCACCCAAACGCGTCGTGATACGCCTTCATCGTCGCATCGAAATACCAAACCACCACAAACACTTAAGTGATCCCGTACTCACTATTAGAGCTTGGACAGCGTACAGCTAAAGATCTAGATACACCTAGATAAACAACAAAAACAAACACAAACAGCAAACAAAACAAACAAACAAACAAAACAACACCAAAACAAAAAAAAACACAAAAAACACCAAAAAACACGCACACAACAAAAAACAAACCAAACAACACAAAAACAACTAACAACAACAAAAAAAACAACAAACAAACAACAACAAAAAACAAACACAACACCACAAAACAAAAACACCAACCACAAACAAAAAACACAAACAACAACAACAACACAAAACAACAAACCAAACAAAAAAAAAAACAAAAAAAAACGCAAAAAACACACAAAAAAACAAACGTGGTGAAGCGGCTCTTTGTGGTCGTACACCTTCCAGCCCGACCATCCGAACACCTTGTGGTACTGCTCCATCGTGGCCTGGAGATCCTTGACTGCCAGGGAGATCTCAGTCACCCCATAGCTGAGCCCGGCCATCCCAGTGGTTTCGACGTTCTGTGGATGCGTCACTCGCAACTCCTTTCCATGTCCAGGTTCGTTACTCGGGTCGAATCTCGGCGTACGCCAACTCGATGTCGACACCTTGCCGGCGACGAATGAGCAGAGCAACGTAGTAGAAGATCACGCCTGCTAACACCGTCCCCAGCACAAACTCCACCATCTTGTCCTTGTGAGCAACACCGAACTCGGATAGTGAAGGTACATGATCCAGACGATCGTGCCTGCCGCAGCGCTCCATGCGGCGATTCACACGGGATACCTGGAATCTGCTGGGTAGCCAGCCGCACGGTATACTCAGGTTGACGCCACGGAACGATCGCGCCGAAAGTCCAACGAGCATCATGGATAATCGCCAGAAGCGTGGCATACACAATTACTCCGAGGAAACTCGACGAGTTCACCGCCCAATAAAGGGTGCCGATAGACAACCAACGTAAAAATCAGCGACACGATCGGTGAGTGGGATCGTGAGATCTGGTAATCCTTCTGGGAACAAACCCGTCAAACGCCCATGCGAAGAATATTCGTGTTTGCTGCATGAAGTTGCAGTACGTGTTCAGCGGCCAATAAACCGCGTAGTGAGAACGAAGTACCGCGACCGTGTGTATCCACCGATGCGGAGAGCAACAGGAAGTAGGTAGGCGACGCGGCAATCGACGCCGAGCCCGGTTGAGGAGTTGGCTGCGATCACGAAAGACGTACCAACGTGTGCAGAAAGATCGCCCAAACTCCGTGTGCAAGCGCGGGACGCCTCGAACCCGTCGCGGGCACAGACTTCCGCCGGAATCGCCTGAATGCCGCGCTGATGAAGGGGTAGATTGTGGCGATCGCCAAGATTCCAAGAAGCGGTACCGTGTTTCCAAAAAACCCGGGTTCGTGTCGACGCCTGCCTTCTGAGCAGCGGCGATGGTCGCGTGATAGGTATCGGCTGAAGCGTGTGGATCCGGCAAACGAGTTGAAGTGGGATGAAACGACTACGCGACGTCAAGATCGCAATCAACCACAATCACTACCACACGCCAACATCGAGCACACGGGTCGCCAACCGCCATGTCGAAGCTGCCGCTACCAACATCACAGGCCACCACAAACTGCCACCGGTATTGACGCGAGGTCGCCCCCATCTCACCAGCGTCGCCGTCAAGAGCCCGAGATAGTCAACAGGAGCGAGCCGATGAAACGAAGCGCAAAAAACGCGTCGACAGAAAGGAACACCAGCAAACGAGAGATAACACACGGTGAGAGCGGTAACAACGGACCCCGCCAGGCGCGGCAAAGCTCGCTAGCAAGCCGACGAGACGCGAAGCGAACTAGGGAGTCGAACCAAGCGAATAAAAAGTCCGCCTGGAACAGCGAGAAGCGAAGAACAAGCGGCCGAAAGCACGAGCGCCGTGGCTCGGGATGAAGTTGAAGACGAACGCGGCCCTTTGAGGAACCTCGCGAACAAACCCGTGGCACCTCGCGAACACCTCGGACCCGCTCGGCAGAACTGGTCAGTAGCCAGCCATCTCCTGCGTAAGATCGCCGCCTGTACGACAGCGGTGGAGCACCCACGCACAACCCGCGATGTCAAGCAAACCGTCTCAAACCACCAGCGCCACCTCACCGTTGTCAGAAAGCGCGATTGCATAGACGCCCAAAAGGGCGGAGCCACGTTGAAGCCTGGCGGCGGCCAAGGCATCTACAGTACCACCGCTCCATGTGGGTGCGGCGGGCCTCGACCACAGTCGTGGTCGACGCACTCCCCGAATCGCGGGCACCGACCCTCGCCAGAAACGCTGAGGCGTAGACTCGTAGAGACACCTCCGAGCACTCACCACTGCCCGAGCCCGGTCGGCGCTGGCGGCGGGAAAGACACTCCTCCACAGCGACTCCACCGCATACTCACCCGCTTCCGACTCTCGCCCGCCCCATCCTCGAGCGATCCGGCTTCCTCAAAGTTTCCACCACCACGCCGTACCACTGGCGTCGGCTCGCGAGCTAAGACCCGCGTGGTTGAGCCAACCTCCTCCAGTCGGGGCGGCAGGATTTGAACCTGCGACCGCCCGGCCCCCAGCCGGGTGCGCTACCAGGCTGCGCCACGCCCCGAGACCGCCGAGTATATCGGGAACCCCACGCCGTCCCAGACGGTCAAAGTGCCAGTGAACCAGTCGGCGGCCATCTCAATCCCACTTCGCGACCGTACCCGCGCATACCATCCGGCTGTGCGCGAGGAGTCTGACGAGAAGCTGGCCGGAAAGGCCGCCCGCGGCGACGCCGCGGCCTTCGAGCAGCTGGTGGTGCGCTACCAGGACCGCTTGTACACACTCGCGCTGCGCATCACCTCCTCCGAGGCCGACGCCCGCGATTGCGTGCAGGAAGGCCTGATCTCCGCCTGGCGAGCGCTCGACCGCTTCCGCGGTGATGCCCGCTTCTCGACGTGGATCTACCGGATCGTGGTGCGCAAAGCCTACGACGTGATCGAGCGGCGAAAGCGCACTCCCCAGCCGGTCGACGAGGTGCCGGCGGTGTCAACCGCGGTCGATAATCCCGCCACCATCGACCTGATGGATGCTCTGGCCGGCCTCGATCTCGACTTTCGCACCGTCATCACCGCGTGCGACATTGTGGGCATGTCGATGGAGGAGACCGCCGAGCTGCTCGACCTGCCGCCGGGCACGGTCAAATCACGGCTGCACCGCGCCCGCGCAACCTTGGCGCAGCAGCTCGACCCGGAGCGCGCCAGATGAGCGACGATCCAAACACCGATATCGCCCGCCGACTGCAGGCCGAAGGCCAGGCTCAGGCCCCGGCGGATCTCCGCAGCGAGGTGATGGCGCAGGTCGCGGCCGAGCCGCGCCGCCGCCGCACTCGTCAGCGGCGACTGTGGCGCCCGGTGCTCGCGGCCGCAGCAGTTGCCTGTGCCCTGGGTGGCGCCGCGATCGGCGCGTCAAACCTGGGTGGCTCGTCGGACAGTCGCCGGTGTGGCGACGCATGCGGCGGCGGAGGCCGCCTGCGCCCCGTCCGCGCGAGCCGATTCGATGGCACCCCGCGTCTACACCATCTCTGCCAGCGATGCCCGCAAGCTGCTCCTCCGCGCCGCCGTTCCGGCACCTGCGGCCGGTGACACCAAAGGAGCCGCCACAACATCCACCCTCCACGTGCGACTCCCCGCCAAAGGTACGAGCGCGTACGTGGCCCGGCTGCGCAACGCCCAGGCCCGGTGGCAGGCTGCCAAGAACGACAACACCGCATCCCCCGGTGCGGTACGGGTGGTCGTGACACCCCCGGCCCGCACAGCCGGCACCGGCGGGAACTAGTTCTCGGCCACCGCTTGGACGACGGCGTCGGGCACGTCGGCCACCGCCAGCGACGTCTGCTCGCGGCCCCGCCGCACCTGCACGTCGGCGGTGCCGTCGCTGGCCGTGCGTTTGCCCACCGTCACCCGAACCGGGATGCCGATCAGCTCGGCGTCGGCAAAGCGCGCGCCGGGGCCCATATCGCGGTCGTCCAGCAACACCCGCAGGCCGCGGGCATCCAGGCCGGCGGCGATCGTCTCGGCAGCTTCCAGCTGGGGCGCACCGGGCTCACCGATCACGACCATGTGCACATCGAACGGCGCCAGCGCGGCCGGCCAGATGATGCCCTTCTCGTCGTGGCTCTGCTCCACCGCCGAGGCCATGATCCGGGCCAGGCCGATGCCGTAGCTGCCCATCACGATCGGATGCTCGGAACCGGACTCGTCCAGATACGTGGCGCCCAGCAGCTTTGAGAACCGGGTGCCCAGCTTGAAGATGTTGCCCACCTCGATGGCCCGCTCCACCCGCAGCGTGCCGGTACCGCAGCTGGGACACGTCTCGGCGTCGGACACCTCGCGCAGATCGTGGAACTCGGCCTGGAAGTCGCGTCCGGCCTGGACACCCAGCAGATGGTGTCCGGTCACGTTCGCGCCGGAAACGAACTGACCGTCGCGCAGCGACTCGTCGGCGATCACCCGCACGTCAACACCCACCGGACCGATCGAGCCCGGCTCGGCACCGAAGGTGGAACGGATCTCATCGGCGGTGGCGGGTCGGAAGTCGGATTTGAGCGCCTTTTGCATCTTCAGCTGGTGCAGCCGGTCGTCGCCGCGCACCAGTCCCAGCACGACCTGTCCGTCGGCCACCACCGGCATCGCCTTGGCGGTGGCCGCCTCGTCCACGCCCAGGAACTCGGCCAGCCCTTCGATGGTGGTCACGTCGGGCGTCTCCACCTGCCGAGGGCGCATCCAGGGCGTCGGCGAACACGGGCGGCCGCGGGATCGAGCGCGCAACCTCCAGGTTGGCGGCATAGTCGCAGTTCGAGCACAGCACCAGTCGATCCTCGCCTGACGGGCTGGGCGCCATGAACTCGTGAGCCGACTTGCCGCCCATCATGCCGGTGTCGGATTCCACCATCCAGGTCGCCAGACCGCAACGCTCGAAGATCCGTCGGTACACCTCGATATGCCGGTCATACGACGCATCCAGCCCGTCATCGTCGCGGTCGAAGCTGTACGAATCCTTCATCATGAACTCGCGGGTACGCAGGATCCCGCTCTTCGGCCGCGGCTCGTCCCGCTCCTTGGTCTGGATCTGGTACCACACCTGTGGCAGCTCCCGATACGAGCGGATCTCGCGGGCAGCGTGGAAGGTGAAGCACTCCTCGTGAGTCATCGCCAGCACGTACTGCTTGCCGGACGAGTCCTCCAGCCGGAAGAGGTTGTCGACGTCGTATCGCTCCGTCTCGCGCCACAACTCGGCCGGATTCAACACCGGCATCGACACTTCCATCGCCAGCGTATCCATCTCCTCGCGCAGGATCGCGGCGATCCGCTGCATCACCTTCCAGCCGAGCGGCAGGAAGGTGTAGAGCCCCGATCCCACCTGGCGCACATACCCGGCTCGCACCAGCAGGCGGTGGCTGACAGCCTCGGCGTCGGCCGGGTCGTCCTTCAGGGTGGGCAGCAGGAACCGCGATGCGCGGGTGATCATCTGGACTGCTACCCCGCGGTCGCCGCGACCTTGGGCTTACGCGGCGGCGGCAGGTGGATCGGCCGGCCCAGCGCCACCAGGGCCGCCTCCTTGAGCCCCTCGGCCAGCGTCGGGTGCGCGGCGAACGAATCGGCCAGAGTCTCGACAGTGGCCTCGGCGGTGATCCCCACCACTCCCGCGTTGATCAACTCGGTGGCCTGGGGGCCGACGATCACGATCCCCAGCAACTCGCCGTAGCGGCCCTCGTGGATCGTCTTCACCCAGCCGGCCGTCTCGCCGGTCATCTGCGCTCGGGCCGACGCGGAGAACGGGAACTTCCCGATCTTGACGTCGTCGCCGTGGAGCTCGCGGGCCTGAGCCTCGGTGAGACCGACGGCCGCGACCTCGGGATCCGTATAGGTGCAGCGCGGAACCGCCGCGTAGTCGATCGTGGTGTCGTGGCCGAGCGCGTTCTCGGCTGCGATCTCGCCTTCCCGGAACGATGTGTGGGCGAGCTGGAACTTGCCCGCCACATCGCCCACGGCATAGATATGCGGCGCGGTTGTGCGCATGTGCGCATCGACGTCCACGCCGGTACGCGGATCGAACGAGACACCGGCGGATTCCAGTCCGATGTTGTGCACGCTGGGACCGCGGCCGGTTGCCACCAGCACCAGGTCGGCCTTGACCTCGCCGCCCTTGGCATCGGCGTCCTGGAAGGTCACGGTGACCCCGTTCTTGCCCTCTACCACCGCGGTTGCCCGAGTGTTGAGGTGCATGGTGATGCCGCGCTTCTTGAACGCCCGGGCAAGCTCCTTGGAGGCGTCGGCGTCCTCGGCCGGGATCAGCCGGTCGAGCATCTCCACGATCGTGACCTCGACACCCCAGTGCTGCATGATCGAGGCGAACTCGACCCCGATCACGCCGCCGCCCAGCACCAACAGCCGGCGCGGCACCTCGGTGATCTCGAGCAGGCTGGTGGAATCGAGGCACAGCGGGCCGTCGATGCCGTCCACCGGCGGTCGCAGCGAGTGACTGCCGGTGGCGATCACCGCCGAGGTGAAGGTGACGTCCTCCTGGCCTTCGACCGAGATGGTGTGTGCGTCCTTGAAGGCGCCACGGCCGGACACGACCGTGATGCCGTTGGCCTTGACCACGCCGGTGATGCCGTTCACGAGCCCCGACACGATCCCCTCTTTGTTCTGCTGCGTCTGGGAGAAGTCGAGCTCGGCGCCGGTCACGTTGACGCCGATCTTGGCGAACGTCTCGTGGGCTTCCTTGAGCGCGTGGGCGGTCGCCACCCAGGCCTTGGTGGGGATGCAGCCGACGGTGATGCAGGTCCCGCCGATGCGGCCCTGCTCGATCAACACAACGCTTGCGCCCAGCTGGGCCGCGCGGATTGCGGCCGGATATCCACCCGGTCCGCCGCCCAGAACGGCGACGTCACACTGCATAGGAACTCGCTCCTCGGGATCGCTTCCAGATCGACGTAACTCTAGATGATCGACCCCGGCGGACCGACCGGGTCAGGGCTGCTCGCCGGGCTCGCCGATCCAGGCGATGGTGGCACCCGCCGGATACTCGCTGCCCGGTTCGGCGACCACCTGCAAAAGCACGCCTTCGGCTTCGGCCTCCACCTCTTGGGTGACCTTGTCGGTATCCAGCTCATACAGCGGATCGCCGCGCTTGACAGAGGCGCCCTCGGGCACCAGAAAGCGGATCAGCACAGCACCGGTGTCGTCGTCGCCCAGAGCGGGAATCGTGACTGGAGTCGCCATCGATCAAGAGCCTACCCGACGATGACGATAAGGTTCCCGCATGGCCCCGGCACAATCACAGTCGCCGCTTCAACTGGACGCCCAGACGGCCCACCGGCTGTTTCGGGAGATGGTGCTGATCCGCCGTTTCGAGGAACGCACCGAGGAGCAGTACACGCGCGCCCGGATCGGCGGCTACTGCCACCTTGCGATCGGCGAAGAGGCATCGGTGGTGGGCGCGATCGATGCCATGGAGGACGGCGACTGCGTGTTTGCGTCCTATCGCGATCACGGCACCGCGCTGGCCGTCGGGCAGCCCGCCCGGTGCGGTCATGGCAGAGCTTTTCGGCAAGGTCACCGGCTCGGCCCACGGTCGCGGCGGTTCGATGCACCTGCTCGACGTCGAGCGCCGTTTCTACGGCGGCTGGGGCATCGTCGGCGCTCACCTGCCAATCGCCGCCGGCGCGGCGCTGGCGCTCGAGCACACCGAACAGCCCAGCGCAGTGCTGTGCCAGTTTGGTGACGGCGCCGTCGCCACCGGCGCGTTTCACGAGGCCCTCAACCTGGCCGCCGTGTGGCAGCTTCCGATCGTGTTCCAGGTGATCAACAATCAGTACGGGATGGGCACCTCCGTCGACCAGTCGGCGGCCGAACCCGACCTGTGGAAACGCGCCGCCGCGTATCGCATGCACGGCGAGCGAATCGACGGCAACGACCTGATGGCGGTGCGTGAGGCGGCCGCTCGGCTGCTGCACGAGGCCCGCTCAGAGCGACGGCCGGCGCTGCTCGAGACGGTCACCTACCGTTTCCGTGGCCACTCGGTGGCCGACGCGGGCAAGGTGTACCGCAGCGCCGAGGAGATCGAATCGTGGAAGCAGCGCGACCCGATCACCCGATTCGGCCTGGTCGCCGCCGAACAGGGCCTCTTGAGCGACGGCGACATCGAAGAGATCTGGCGTGAGGTCAACGAGGTGGTAAAGCAGGCCATCGACGAGGCGCTCAGCGCTGCCGACCCCGACCGCGACTCGCTGTACGAGCACCTGTACGGCGACGCCGCCTCGACCGAGCAGTTCCGGCGGATGCACGCCGGCGCGCCGTTCGGTGAGCGCGGAGAGGGCGAGTCATGGCCGACCTGACCTACCGCGAGGCGCTGCGGCGAGCGCTCGATGACGAGCTCGCCAGAGACGAATCGGTGCTGTTGATGGGCGAGGAGATCGGCCGCTTCGAGGGCTCCTACAAGGTCACCGCCGGCCTGTGGCAGAAGTACGGCCCGCGGCGGGTGCGTGAGACGCCCATCTCCGAGGAGGGGTTCGTCGGCGCCGGCATCGGCGCAGCCATGCTGGGACTGCGACCGGTGATCGAGATCATGACCATCAACTTCATCCTGCCGGCGATGGATCAGGTGATCAACCACGCCGCCAAGATCCGGTACATGTTCGGCGGCACCGTCGGCGTGCCGCTGGTGATCCGCGCACCCGGCGGAGCCGGCGCCCAGCTCACCGCCCAGCACTCCCAGAGCCTGGAGGCGTGGTTCGCCGGCTGCCCCGGCCTCAAGGTGGTCGCCCCCGCCAACCCCGCCGACGCCTACGGGATGCTGAAGACGGCAATCCGTGACGACGATCCGGTGCTGTTCTGCGAGAACCTGGTGATGTACAACGTAACCGGCTCGATTCCCGATGATCCCGAGTTCACGGTGCCCTTCGGCCAGGCGCAGATCGCCCGCGAAGGCTCTGATCTGACCATTGTGGCGCACTCCTACACCGTCCAGCGGGCGCTTCGCGTCGCCGACCGCCTGGCTCAGGACGGGCTGGCGGTCGAGGTCGTCGACCTGCGCTCGCTGCGACCGCTGGACGTGGACACCGTGGCCGAGTCGGTGCGCAAGACCAACCGCGCGCTGATCGCCGAAGAGGGTTGGTCGACGTATGGAATTGGCGCGGAACTGGCCGCCCGCATCTCCCGTGTGTGCTTCGATGACCTCGACGCGCCGGTCGAACGAGTGGGATCGGCCGAGGTTCCGATGCCGTACGCAAAACCGTTGGAGCGGGCAGCACTGCCGCTGGAGTCCAAGATCGAAGCCGCAGCGCGGAATCTCTTGCGCGAATGCGGAATCACATAAGGGGAGAGTTTGATGGCGGAAGAGCTGGTGATGCCGCGACTGAGCGACACCATGGAGGAAGGCACGATCGGGCGCTGGTTGAAGCAGGAGGGCGACTCGATCAAAGAGGGTGACGTGCTGGCCGAAATCGAGACCGACAAGGCCACCATGGAGTTCCAGGCCTACGCCGACGGGACGCTGCTCAAGATCCTGGTGGGCGACGGCGAGACGGTCGCCCTGGGCGCACCGATCGCGCTGATCGGCGAGCAGGGCGAGCAGGTGCCCGACGCCCCCGCCGCGGAAGCCCCGCCCCCGCCGGTCGAGCAGCCCGAGGTCGCATCGGCTCCGGCCGCCGAGCAGGCGCCGGAAGCGCCCGCCGCCAACGGCAAGGGCGCCGGCGGAGCGCTTCGCATCAGCCCGATCGCGCGGCGGATGGCCGATCGCGCCGGGATCGATGTGTCGACGCTGGCAGGAACCGGCTCAGGCCCCGACGGCCGGATCGTCAAGGCCGACGTGGAACGGGCAATCGCAGCGGGCGGAAGCGCCGCACCGGCTGCGGCGGCGACACCTCCCGCGCCGACCGCCTTCGTCGCTCCCAGCGGCGAGGACGAGCTGCGCGATCTGACCCCCATGCTGAAGGCGATCGCCCGCCGCATGTCGGAGTCGAAGACCACCGTCCCCCACTTCTACCTCTCGTCCGAGATCGACATGACCCGGGCCGGCCAGACGCGAGCCGAGCTGAACGAGGGGCTGGCTGCCGCCGGCGAGAAGATCAGCATCAACGACCTGATCGTGCGGGCGTGCGCGATGGCGCTGATCGAGCATCCCCAGGCGCACCGCTCCTACGTGGACGGCCGCCACGCCTACCACCCGCACGCCAACATCGGCATCGCGGTGGCGCTCGAAGACGGCCTGATCGTGCCGGTGCTGCGCGCCGCAGACACCCGCAGCCTGCGCGAGATCGCCGTGGCCGCACGCGACCTGGGCACCCGCGCCCGCGACGGCGGCCTCAAGCAAAACGAGATCGAGGGCGGCACGTTCACGATCTCCAATCTGGGCATGATGGATGTCTCGTCGTTCGCCGCGATCATCAATCCGCCGGAATCGGCGATCCTCGCGGTCGGGGCCACGGTCGAGCGACCGGTGGTGGTCGACGGGCAGATCGTGGTGCGCTCGATCATGACCGTCACGCTGGCCTGTGACCATCGCGCCTGCTCAGGTGCAGACGGTGCCAGGCTGCTTCATTCGATCAAGCGAAACCTGCAAGCGCCGTCGATGCTGCTCGCCTGAGTGCGGGCATCCGGGTACAGTTGACCTGATGCAGCTGACAGACGTCATGTCCACCCAGATCGTCTCGGTGACCCCGGAGAGCGCCATCGGCGACGCCGCCAGCCGGATGGTGGAGGCCGAGACCGGCGCCACCGTCGTCATGTCCGGTGACGAGCTGGTGGGAGTGATCACCGAACGTGATCTGTTGCGCTGCTTCAGCGAAGGCATGGACCCCGCGACCCCGGTCGAGGAGCGGATGACCCGGCACGTGCTCACGGCCGCGCCCACCACCGAGATCCCCGAGGCGCTGGCGTTGATGGTCGACGGGCACTTCCGCCACCTGCCGGTCGTCAACAGCGACGGCGCGGTGATCGGGCTGGTGTCGATGCGCGACCTGATGACCTACACGTCGATGCGGCTGCGCGGAGGATCGTTCGGCGGCGGCCCGGACAGCGACCTGGATCCGTCCGAGATCATCGCGACGATCCATCGCATGCGCACCGGCGCAGCTTGAGTCCTCGATCTGCCAGGCCCCTTGTTCCAGCACCGGCACCCGTGTGCCGTCACCGGTGATGCCTGTCACCACCATCTCGGATGAGCCGATCATGAAGTCGATGTGCAGCTCGCTGCGATTGATGCGGTCGCGATCGGCCTCACCCACGGCCCAGTCGAAGCCCTGCCCCAGCGCGATGTGGCTGGCGGCGTTCTCGTCGATCAGCGTCGTCCAAAACACGGTGTCGAGCGGGCCGATGCGGCCGCTGCCGTCCACCAGCGCGACCTCACCCAAGCGGGCGGCGCCCTCGTCCCGGCCGCAGTATCCGCGCATCACGTCGGCTCCCTGATCGGCGTCGATGCGCACCACCCTGCCCTCGGCGAACTCGACCTCCAGGCCGAGGATCATCTGGCCTTCGCGCTCCAGCGGCTTGGTTGAGCGCACGACGCCGTCGACCCGCACCGGGTCGGGTGTCGTGAACACCTCTTCGGACGGGATGTTGGGGTGGTGTTCCAGTCCCCACGAGGTCGTCAGCGACCCCGTACACCACGAACTGGTGGGCAAAAGGCCGATCGTCAGGTCGGTGCCCGGCGCCTGTAGGTGGAGGGCATCAAACCGGCGCGCAGTGAGCACATCCTTGACCCTGGCCAGATCCACGAACCGCGAGCTCCAGGCCGCGACCGGATCCTCGGTATCCAGGCGGCAGATGTGCGCGACCTGCTCCCACAACTTGTCCAGCGCCGCCTCGGGATCGCTGTCGGGGTAGACCTGCGCCGCCCAACCTGACGTCGGGCACGGCACGACCGTCCAGTTGGTGAGTGACTCGGTCAGGTTGCGAATCCCCTCCTTGGCCGCCGGCGGGCGGTCGCGGGCGAGCCGGTCGCTGTCGAGCCCCGCCAGCACGCCCGGCTCGGCCGGTCCCACCAGAGCGATGGCGGCGCCGTGCGAATCGCCCAGTTCACGCACGCGTGAACGCACCCAGTCGGGGCCGTAGCCCAGCGCCGCGTCGATCCCGTGCTCGATGCGAGCGCGCTTGATCCAGGCATCGCCGTACTCGACGCTGACATGCAGCGCCCCGGCGCGGTAGGCGTGCTCGGCAACCGCGCGCGTCAGCAGCTCCTTGCCCACCTCTGACTGGATCACCACATGCTGGTTTGGCTGAACGCACGCGCCGAAGTTGACCGCCAACTCGGCCAGCCGATCAAGTGTGCCCGGGTGCGATCACGCTGGAACCCTACAGCCCTCTGCCATACTCCGCTGGTGGAGCGCACCTTGCACACCCGCCGCGCGCTGGCGGCCACGCTCACGGCTGCTGCTGCGATCGCCGCGCACGGCGGTCCAGCGCTGATGGCCGACCCGCGCTGGGTGGCGACCGCGGCGCTGGCCGCTGGTTCCGTGACGGTCGCGGCGGCGGCAGCCGCCCGCGGATTTCGCACATGCAGCTCGGCACCACTGCCCCCGGCGATGTGGGTCACAGCCGCGACACTGCTGGCCGCTCAGCTGACGACCCACGGGGCACTGATCCTGGCCGGCGTGCATGCCGGCATGGGACAGGCGGGCGTGCTGGCGCTGCACGCATCGTTGGCGCTGATGGTCGCGACGCTCCTGCACGCCGCCGACTCGTGGCTTTCTGGCCGGGTGCTGGCGCTGGCCAGCGCGTTTCTGAGCGGGTTGCGTCAGGCCACCGGCGAGTTCGCCGATCGGATCGAGATCCCCCACCCGCGGCCGCATGCCGCCACCTCCTCCCCCCGGGCGCCCCCGGCTCTGGCCTGAGCCGCCGCGTTTCCTGAGAGTCTCTGCTCGACCTGGAGGTTGCCGCCATGCGCATGACTGCGCGTGTGCTGATCGTGATGTTGGTGTTCGCCGCGCTGCCGGCCTCGGCGCAGGCGCACGCGACCCTGCTCACCTCCACCCCCGAGGCCCAAAGCGTGGTGGATCAGGCACCGGCCCAGGTGACGCTGACGTTCGACCAGGCGGTACAGCCCGTGGTGGGTGGCACCGACGTGGTCGACTCCCACGGCAATTCCGTTACCCGAGGAGCCGTGCACTCCGACCCCGCCAACGCCCGCATCCTCGTGATCGGCCTGCAGCCGGACCTGGCCGACGGCGACTACACCGTTCGCTGGCGGGTGGTCTCGACCGACGGCCACCTGATCGCAGGTGTGCTCGCGTTCGGCGTGGGCAAGGGCCGGCCGGCGCCACAGGCCGCGACCACCGCCACCACTCCCATCGACTGGACATACCTGGCGGCTCGCTACGCGTATTTCGCAGGCCTTCTCCTGGTGATCGGCGGGATCGTGTTTCGGGTGGCGGTGTTCGCACCGATCGCCGACAAGCTCGAGCCACAGCGGCGCCGGATGGCCGATCTGCGCGAGACCCACCGGGCCAACCAGCTGTTCACCCTGGCCACGGTGCTGATGCTCGGAGGAGGCTGGATCGCACTCACGGTGCAGGGCTCCGAGGTCGCGGGCGTGTCGTTCTGGGAGGCATTTGACCACCGCGGGCCGGTCGGATCGGCATTGCAGGCGACCCGCTTTGGGCGCGAGTTCGGGCGTGGCATCGATATCACCGCTGCATTCGCGGTGATCGCGGCGATCACGATCCTGGTGCGGCGCTACTCACGCATCGCCGGGCTGGCGCTGGCACCTGTGGCGATCGTGCTGGGCGCGTGGGCAGTGGTTGTTCCGGGGATCTCCGGCCATGCCGGTGATCCCGGTCACGGTCTGGTGGTGGTGATCATCGACGCGCTCCACGTCACCGCCGCAGCCGTCTGGATCGGTGGGCTGGCGCAGCTGGTGTGGGTCACCCCGCACGCCACCCGTGGGCTTACCGGGGACGAGCAGCGCGACGCCCGCACAGCCATCGTCACGCGCTTCTCGGCCCTGGCGCTGGGCTCGGTGGTGGTGTTGGCGCTGACCGGCGGAGCCCGGGCGCTGTGGGAGGTCGACGCGGTGTCGCAGCTGTGGTCGACCTCGTACGGACGGCTGCTGGTGCTGAAGACGGTGCTTCTGATCGTGCTGGTGGCGCTGGGCTACCGCAACCGTCGCGGCCTGGCACGGTTCTCGGATATCCACCGCCGCGGCCTGATCGAGTTGGGCGTGATGGCCGTGCTGATCGGGGCGGTGACGGTACTCACCAACGTGCCACCGGCCAACTCCCCCGGCTACGCCGCCACGGGCGCCGCTCCGCCACCCGCAGGAGGGCCGGCTACGGTGGATCTGGAGGGCGGAGGACAGCTCTCGCTGTGGCCGGGAACCGCCGGCCCCAACCTGGTGGCGGTGCGCACCCAAGGCCACCCCGCCCACGTCCGGGTGACGCGTCCGCTCGGCCGACGGCACCACCTCCAAGGCCGTGCTGGCGCCGTTTGCAAACGCCTACGCCGGGGTGCTCAGTAACGTCGGCCCCGGACAGGCGATCGTGGAGGTCGGCGGCGGCGGGTCGCCGCGCACAACCACGCTGCCCATCGGGCCGCCCCACACCACTCCGGTTCCGCCGCCGATTCCCACCCGGCTGGGGGCGGTCGCCGCCGAACAGGCCGGCAGCCTGGCGGTGGGGATGCAGCGAGTCGGAACCAGGGCCGCCCGCGTAATCCTGATCGCACCCACAGGCATGGGAGTGCCAAACGCGCTGGTCCTGGTCGATCACCGGCTGGCCCTCCCCTGCCCCCGCACCCTGGCCTGCTATACGGCCACGGTGCCGGCCGCGGCGACGCCCGTCACGGTCAAGGTGCTGCGCCCCGGTGGTGCGACGGTGCAGACGGTGGTCGCCCTGCCGGCCGCGACCGCTCCCGCCGCGCCGGGGATGCTGCGTGCCACCGCCCGGGCATTCCGGGGATTGCAGAGCGTCCAGTCAGAACAGGTGCTGGCCTCGAGCCCGACCCGCAGCGTCACCACCACGTTCGTCAGCCAGGCTCCCAACCGGGTGGCGGTGAACGTGCACGGCGGACAGCAGCAGGTCATCATCGGGAACGTCCAGTACGTGCAGCAGCCCAACGGCTCGTGGAGGAAGCAGTCACTCGGCCCCGGAGGCGGCACCCGTGTCCCCGACCCGTTCTGGGCGCCGGGAGCGATCGCCGCGCATCTCGTCCGTGAGACGGCGATCGCAGCGGGTGCTGACACTGGTCATCCCCGGCTCCCGGGCCGACCCGGCATCGGTGTTCTTCCGGCTGTGGGTGGATCCCCGCACCAACCTCGTGCAGCACCTGCGGATGATCACCGCGGCGCACTTCATGACCGAGCACGAGCACAGCTTCAACACCGCTCCCCCGGTGGTCGCGCCCAAGTAGCCGCGGCTGCGGGTACGATTTCGCCAATGGCATCTCTGACAGAGCAGTGGGACGCGATCGTTGCCCGCCAGCCGGACGACTGGTCGAGCCTGTATCTGCAGCTGGATCTGCGCGACGCGGCTCAATCGGAGGAGACCGCGCTGGCGCTCAGCCCGCTCAACCCCTGGCACGAAGTCGACTGGCGCAGCGGCGTCTTCCGCTTCCGGGCGGCCCATACCTACGGCTACGGATCCGCCCCTGAGCTCTGTCGCAAGCGCCTCGGCACGCTCGATACCGTCGGCGTCGTCGGCACCCTCAAGCTCACCCGCCTGGTGTCGGACATCAAGCCCGTCCACACCCAAGGCGTCGTCTGAATAATCGGTGCCAGGCACCAATTATTCACCCGCGTAGCTCGGCTCCGAAGGTCGCTTTGAGACTCGCCACGATGTCGGCCCGGGCCTGATCTGCTTCGGCGTCGGTGAGCGTGCGATCGGGCGCCTGGAAGACGAGGTGCAGCGCCAGGCTGACCTTGCCCGCGCCCACCTGGTCACCGCGGTAGACATCGAACACATCCACCCGCGAAAGCAGCGGCCCTCCGGCGGCGCGAGCAGCCGCGACCACATCCCCGGCGGCAACCTCGTCCGAGACCACCACCGCGATGTCCTGTCGCAGAGCGGGGAAGCTGGTCACGTCGCGGTGCATCACCAACGCCGGACGCGCTTCCGCCAACGTTCGCACATCCAGCTCGAACACCATCACCGGCACCTCGATGCCGAAGCCCTCAGCCACCAGCGGATGGAGCTCTCCCAGGAAGCCCGCCGCGGTTTCGGCCGATCTTCCAGGGTGCAGGAACGGTTGGGTTGATCGGGCCACGTCGAGGTCGAGGTGAAGCGCCGCGTACAACGTCTCCACCACACCTTTCAGCTCGGCAAAACCGGTACCGGGCCCGGTCATGACGCCGGCGATCCGCTGCGGCTGGTCGGGGATCGGGGCGTCGGCCGGCAGCGCCACCCGCGCCAACTCGCACAGCTCCACCTCCTCCGCCCCCACACTCAGGTTCCGGGCCAGCGACGCCAGCAGACCGGGGAACACGAGCGTACGCAGATGCGTCTGGTCGGCGCTCATTGGGTTGACCACACGCACCGCCCGGCGGGCGGGATGATCGTCAGGCAGACGCAGCCGCTCGGGCATGCCGTCGTCCCAGAACGCGACCGTGACCGACTCTGACAGGCCGGCTCCGCCGAGCACCTCCACCAGCCGCCGGCGGAACTGCTCGTCCGATCCCCAGCGGCCGATCGCGTCGGCATGCGGCGGCAGTGCGCTGGGGACAGATTCCAGCCCCACCACGCGCGCCACCTCCTCCACCAGATCGATCTCCCGGGTGGTATCACCGGCCCGCCAGGTCGGCACCTGCCAACCGCCCTCGACCGCGGTGTAGCCCAGCCGGGTCAGCACTCGCTCGATCTGGGCGTCGGTATAGCTCACACCGATCACCTGTTCCAGCCGCTTTGGCCGAAGCGGCAGCACCGGCGGTTGCGGAAGCTCGCCGTGAATGTCGATCGTCCCCGGCACCAGGGTGGCACCGGCCAGCTCCACCATCAGCTGGGAAGCCAGCGCCAGCGCCAGCGGCGGCAGGTGCGGGTCAAGGCCCTTCTCCCATCGACTGGAGCCCTCGGTGCGCAGGCCCAGCCGCACCGACGAGGACTGGATCGAGTACCCGTCGAAGTTGGCGCACTCCATCAGCACCGTGGTGGTCTGATCGGTCACCTCGCTCCACTCCGAGCCCATCAAGCCGCCGATCGCCGACGGCTTCTCGGCATCGGCGATCACGAGCACATCGGTATCCAGCGTACGGTTCTGGCCATCCAGGGTCGTGACCGGCTCACCGGCGGTGGCCCGTCGCACGATGATCTCGCGGCCGGTCACCTTATCCAGATCGAACGCGTGGGTCGGCTCGCCCACGCACAGCATCACGTAGTTGGTGATGTCGACCACGTTTGAGATCGGCCGCATCCCGGCGGCCGTGATGCGGGCCTTGAGCCACTCGGGCGAAGGGCCCACTTTGACGTCGGTGAACAACCGGGCGGCCCAGCGCGGACACAGATCGGGAGCATCCACGCGGGCGGTCACGTAGTCGTCGATCGAGCCTGTCCCGGTCGGAGTGGGATCGGTGCCGGGCCACGGCGCCAGGTCGGTGTCGAGCACCGCCGAGACCTCGCGGGCGATCCCGTACACGCTCTGACAGTCGGGACGGTTCGAGGTGATCTCGAACTCGATCACATCGTCGGTGATCGCCAGATGCTCGACCAGCGGGTCGCCTACCGCCCAGTCGGCGGGCAGCCGCATGATGCCGTCGTGCTCGTTGGAGAGCTCCAGCTCGCGTTCCGAGAGCATCATCCCGTCGGACACCTGACCGCGCAGCTTGGCCTTGCGCAGCACCGTGCCGTCGGGCAGCACCGCCCCCGGCAGCGCAACTGCAACGGTGTCCCCCGCGGTGAAGTTGGTCGCGCCACACACGATCTGGCGAGGATCGGACTCGCCCACGTCCACCGTGCACAGCGACAGCCGATCGGCGTCGGGGTGGCGATCGCGGGTCAGCACCTTGCCCACGCGGTAGAACTCGAGCCCCTCAGGCACGCCGCGACGATGCACCGCCTCGACCTTGGTGCCGGTCATCGACATCAGCTCGGCCAGCTCCGGCACGGGCAGGTCGAACTGCACGAAGTCGCGCAGCCAGGAGACGGGCACCTTCATCCGTACTGCTCCATGAACCTCAGGTCGTTCTCCCACAGCAGCCGGATGTCGGGGATGTCGTGGCGCATCGCTGCCACGCGCTCGATCCCCATACCCCAGGCAAACCCGGTGTGGGTGTCCGGGTCGTAGCCGGTGGCGAAGCCGTACAACGCCGGATCGACCATTCCGGCGCCCAAGATCTCGACCCAGCCCTCGGCTCGGCAGACCCGGCACGGGGATCCGTCGCGGGCACAGTTGAAACACGAGATGTCGACCTCCACCGACGGCTCGGTGAAGGGGAAGAAATGCGGTCGCAGCCGCACCTCACGATCGTCGCCGAAGATCGCCTGGGCAAACGCCAGCAACGTCCCCTTGAGGTGTGCCAGCGTCAGCCCGTGGTCGACCGCCAGACCTTCGATCTGGGTAAACATCGGGGTGTGCGTGGTGTCAGGCGTGTCGCGTCGGTAACAGCGCCCGCCGGTGACGATGTAGATCGGCGGCGGCTGCACCTCCATCTGGCGGATCTGCACCGGCGAGGTGTGCGGGCGCAGCACCGCCCCGCCCTCGATGTAGTACGTATCGGTGTGCTGCCGCGAGGGGTGGGTGGCAGGCGTGTTCAAGGCGTCGAAGCTGTGATGTGTGGTCTCCACCTCGGGCCCGTCCACGACGGTGTAGCCGAGGCCGACGAACACGTCCAGGATCTCGCGCCGGGTCTCCTCGATCAGGTGCGTGAACCCGCGCGCCCGGCCGTGCCCGGGCAGTGTGACGTCGACCCGGTCTCGCCGCAGCAGCTGATCCAGCTCCGAGGCGTGCATCGCGGCCGAACGCTGCTCGATCGCCTGCTCCAGCGCCTTGCGAGCCTGGTTCAGCGCGGCTCCTCGCTCGCGCCGCTGATCGGCCGGCAGCGAGCCCATCTCGCGCAGCGCCAGCACCACCGGCGCCCGCCGGCCGACCAGCTCGACGCGCACATCCTCCAGCTGCGCGGAGGTCTCGGCGGCCGCAACCCGCGCCAAACCGTCTGTGAGAAGCGCATCGATGTCCATTGAGCGCAGTAGTGTAACGGTGGCGGTGGCCCACCCTGACGCCTACGACGTGCTCGACGAGACCTATGACCGGTGGTGCCTGTCGGTAACCGAGGACATCGCCTTCTACGTCGGGCTTGCAATCGACTGTGGCGGTCCCGTGCTCGAGATCGGTGTGGGTTCGGGACGGGTGGCGATCCCGGTCGCGCTGACCGGCACCCCGGTGGTCGGGATCGACACCTCGGTGGTCATGCTCGCCCGTGCCGCAGCGAAGGCCGAACCGCACAACCTCGATCTGCGCCTGGTCGAGGCCGACATGCGGGCGATCCCGGAACTGGGCCGATTCCCACTGGTGATCGTCCCTTTCCGCGCCTTTCTGCACCTGCGCAGCGACGCCGAGCGACTGCAGGTGCTCACCTGCATCCGTTCGCTGCTTGACACCTGGAGGAACGCTGGCGTTCGACGTGTTTCATCCGCATCCCCTGGACATCCAGGAGACCCACGACCGCACGCTGGAGCGCGAGCCCGGGATCTTCGAACGCGCCCGCTGGGACGCCGCCACCCGATCACTCGAGCTGACCGTCACCAGCGGAGACCGGGAGGCGGTGATGCAGCTTCACTGGGCAACAGCCGACGACTGGCGCCGGCTACTGACCGAAGCCGGGTTCCGCGAGCTGACCCACTACGGCTGGTTCGACTTGCGAGCGCCGGCGGACGATGACGCCGATTCGGTCTGGATCGCGCGCTGACGGGCGATCTCATACAGCGCGACGGTGGCCGCTGAGGCCGCGTTCAGCGAGTCGGCGTGCGGGGTCTGCGGAATCGAGACGGCGCCGCTGCAGGCCGACACGATCTCGTACGGAAGGCCGTCGCGCTCGGCACCCACCACCAACGTCACCGGCTCGGTCAGGTCGATGTCCCAGATCAGCGTCTCGGCAGTCGTGGTCAGCGCCAATGTCCGGCCCCGCGTGGGCAGCCGCGCGCCGATCTCCAGGGGCACGTGGAACAGCGCCCCCATGGACGCCCGCACACTCTTCCCCGCCAATGGGTCGGCGCAGCCCTGGGACAGGCCCACCAGCGAACCGCCCAGCGTGGCGACCGCGCGGATCACCGTGCCCACGTTCCCCGGGTCGCTCATCCGGTGCAGGTACACCGCCACGGTCGGTGACTGGGGAGGGCTCGGCAACGAGTCGGCGTTGAACACCGAGATCACCCGGGCGGGATGACCCAGCTCGCTGAGGTCGGCCATCACAGCGTCGGTCAGCGAGTGCACCGGCCCGCCCCGCGTGAGCCTCGCCACCAAGTCGTCTGGGGGCGGTCGATCGCTCGACACGAACGTCTCCACCGGCAGGATCGCAGCGGCGAGCGCCTCGGACACCAGATCCTCACCCTCGGCCAGGAACAGCCCGGTGGTGACACGGTGCTTTTTGAGATGCAGCCGCCGCGCGTTCTTCACGCGTGGGTTCGTCCGCGATGTGATCGGTGCCGAGGCCACCGTTGGGCGAGAGCGCTACGGGGTGGCCAAGGCCGACTTGGCCGCTTCGGCGATCACGCCGAAGGCCTTGGGATCGGTGACCGCGAGATCTGCCAGCACCTTTCGATCAAGCGTGATGTCAGCCAGCTTGAGGCCGTGCATGAACTGGTTGTAGGACAGCCCGTTCTGCCGCGCGGCAGCGTTGATGCGGATGATCCACAGCCGCCGGAAATCACGCTTGCGGGTGCGCCGATCGCGGTACTGGTACGACAGCGACCGCATGACCTGCTCTTTGGCATGGCGGTAGGTGTTCTTCTTGATGCCCCGGTAGCCTTTTGCTGCCTCGAGCACCTCTCGACGCTTCTTTTTGGCGTTGACGCTGCGCTTGACGCGAGCCATCTCCACCACCTCCTTTGGACGTTATCGCTTACCCAGGAGGCGCAGCGCCTCACGGTTGTCGGCGGCCGCCACACCAGTGTCGCGGCGCTTCTTACGAAGCCGCTTGGGGCTCTTGTGTTCGAGCAGGTGCGACTTGAACGCGCGCCGGCGCATGACCTTGCCGGTGCCCGTGACCCTCAGTCGCTTTTTTGCCCCGGATGATGTCCTGACCTTCGGCATCCCGCTGTCTCCTCTTATGTTGCTTCGGTACTTGGTGCCGGTTCCGGTTCCTCGCTCGCGGGCGGGTCGGCCGGTTGAGTTTCGGTGTCGGCAGCCGCGTCGTCGTCGCCGGTGGGCGCCTCAGCGGCAGCCGCCTCGGCAACCTCAGCTGCACTGGCTGCGTCAGCCGCGGCGGCCGCCGCGACAGCTTCGGCTGCCTCGGTCTCCGCGGCAGTCGGCGCCATCACCGCCTTCGACGGGCCCAGCAGCATGACCATATTCCGACCGTCCTGCAGCGGCGACGATTCGATCACCGCAATGTCCTTGACGTCTTCGGCGAGCCTGAGAAGCAACGTGCGTCCGCGCTCGGGGTGTGTCATCTCCCGGCCGCGGAACATGATGGTCACTTTGACCTTGTCCCGGTTTTGGAGAAACCGGCGCACGTGGCCCTTCTTGGTCTCATAGTCGGCGACGCCGATCTTGGGACGGAATTTGATCTCTTTGATCGTGATCGTTGACTGATGCTTGCGTGCGAGCTTGGCCTTCTGCTCCTGCTCGTACCGGTACTTGGAGTAGTCCATTACCCGGCACACGGGCGGGCGCGCCTCCGCGGCGACCTCGACCAGGTCGAGGTTCTTGTCCCACGCATACTTGAGAGCGTCTTCGGTGCGTTTGATCCCGATCTGCGAGCCATCCTGATCCACGAGCCGCACCTGCGGCACGCGGATCGCCTCGTTGATGCGGGTGGTCGGCTCCTGGGGCCGTTGGTCAACCTGGCGTCGGGGCCTCAAAACGCTTGCCTAGTCACGATCATGCTCAAATGGAATCCCCTCTCGTCAACGACAAAATGGGCGCCACTCGGCACCCACTTCACGCGCCCACGATCGTGAACACGTAGCTCAATCTCCCGATTGAACCCACCACACCGAAACGCCGGGGACGGGTGAGGGGCAAAAATCACCCCTGCTTGGCCGCCGGGCAGTATAGCAACACCGCTCGAATCGCATCCAATCGTCCGACTTCAGTAAAACGTTGGTTGAAGTACTTGACCCTCACTGCCTCGGTAAGGCATGATCGCGATCATGTTCCGCGATCGCACCCAGTCGGGGGCGGCACTGGCGGCAGCTGCTCCAGAACTACGGAGAAAATCCAACACAATTGTCATAGGGCTCGCACGAGGGGGAGTCGAGGTCGCCGCCGAGATGTCACGGTTGCTCGACCTTCCACTGGATGTCATGTGCGTGCGCAAGGTGCCGATGCCCGGGTATCCCGAGCTGGCCATGGGCGCCGTCGCACCGATGGGCGAGCGCTTCACCAACCGGCGGGTGGCGTCGCTGCTCAGCCGCGAGCAGCTGGACGAGGCCTACGACAAGGCCACCGCCGAGGCCCGGGCGATGGATGAGCGCCTCCGCGGCGGCTTGCCGATGATGCTGATCGGCCGCACCGCGGTGCTGGTCGACGACGGTGCCGCCACCGGCGCGTCGATCCGGGCGGCCATGGCCGCCATCCGCAACGCCGGCGCCCGCCAGATCGTGATCGCCCTGCCGGTGCTGCCGCGTCCGCAGGCCGAGCGGCTGGCACGCGAGTGCGAGCGCCTGATCACGCTGCGCGCGCCCCAACGCTTCGCCGCCGTGGGCGAGTTCTACGAAGACTTCGCCGAGGTGCCCGAGGAACAGGTGGCCGAGATCATGGCCGCGTCCCTCCCCGCCGTCGAACTCCACACCTAGGCGTGAATAACGGTGCCTGGCACCGTTATTCACCACGGACGCTGCTGAGGCGCATGAATAAAAGGTGCCTGGCACCTTTTATTCACTACCGCCGGGGCCGCGCTGATACTCGCGCTTGACGACGTAGGTGCCCTGGGCGCGGGTGACGAGCACCGGTGGGTCGAGCAGGTCGGCGGCCGAGTCGTTCACGTCGGCTCGGGCGGTGATCTCCTTCCACAGCTCCAGATCGACCGTGCGGCTGGTGTTGCCCATCTTGACGATGGTGCCCTTGGCCCGCACGAAGTCGCCCGCATACATCGGCGCCAGGAACTCGATTCGGCCGTATCCGGCAAACAGGCCCTCGTCGCCATCGGTGCGAACGGCCAGCTCGGTGACGATGTCTCCGAAGATCTCGAGCCCGTGAGCGCCGTCCACCAGATTGCCGCCGTAGTGTGCGTCGGCCGCCGATAGGCGCATGCGCAGTTCAACCACCATTCCCTTGCTCATCGCTGCTCTCCTTTGACTAGATGCTTGGGAAACGCCTCGTGGGGACGGCCGTCGCGGCGCACACCGGCCTTGGCCGCGACCAGGCAGTTGTACACGGATTCCTCGGCGGCTTCGTAGGCAGCCGCAAACAGCGGGGACAGCTCTTCGTTGTCGAAGTCCTGCGCCGCAGCCACCGAGAACGCCAGGGCGATCTCGCCTGACCCATTGCCGGCATATGACCCGGCTCGGCACAAACCCAGCAGCGGCCGCAGTGACAGCCGCTTGAGCTGGAGTGACGACAGCGGAGCGTCGGTCGCACAAACTGCGATGCACGACCCCTCCGGGGGCGGCGACCCAGGCACGGGATCGAACTTCAGCCCGCCAACGTTCAGCCGCTCACGGTCGCCGAAGTTGCACATCAGAAGCACCCCGACGGTGTATCCCTCCACCACCCGGGAGGCCGTTCCGATGCCACCGGCAAAGTCGAAGCAGGTCATTCCGGTACCGGAGCCGACCGTGCCTTCCGCGACCTCCTCCCCCAGGTCCGCGATCGCCGCCTGGACGTCCGCCGCGGTCACCGTCAGCGCGTCTCCCAAGTCGCTGTCGTCGCACTCCCCCACCACCGGGATGACGGTCTTGTCGGGCCCACCACCGGCCGCGACGATGGCAGCTTGGTACACCGTGCCGACAGCGTGCGTGCCGCACAGGTAGACCGGTGTCTCGATCACCCCCCACTCGTCGATCTCGAGCTTCTTGGTCAACTCACCGACGCCGTTGATGGTGGAAGTGCCCGCCCGCACCGGCACGGTCGGAGGAGCGACCACGGTCACACCGGTGGCCTCACCCGAGCCGGCCTGCGCGTGGCCGACGCGCACACCCGAAACGTCGGTGATTGCATTTCGCGCGCCGGTCGGAAACAACCCCACCGGCCCCCCGATATCCCGCCAGCGCGTCACGTCAGGATGCAGGCCGCTCGGTGATTGAGCGACTCGGCCGCCTTGGCCGGTCGCAGTTCGGGGTCGACCGTGTGACAGGAGTCGGTGACCACTGGGCAGCGAGGATTGAAGCGGCAGCCCGCGGGGATGTGCACCGGGTTGGGCGTCTCACCGGTGAGCAGCGTCGGCACCGTGGAGTCGCGGGGGTCGCGCTTGGGCACCACCGAGATCAAGGCCTTGGTATAGGGATGCTGGGGGTTTCGCACAACCTCCTTGGCGGGCCCCTCCTCGACGATCCGGCCGAGGTACATGACCGCGATCCGATCGGCGAAATGCGCCGCTGTGGACAGGTCGTGGGTGATCATCAGGATCCCCAGGCCGCCCTTGCGGAGCGAGTCGAGCAGCGCCAGGATCCCGGCCCGCACGGACACGTCCAGCATCGACACCGGCTCGTCGGCGACCAACAGTTTTGGCTCGAGCACCAGCGCCGCGGCGATTGCGACCCGCTGGCGCTGGCCTCCCGACAGTTCGTGCGCGAACCGGTCGAGATACAGATCGGGAGGTGTCAGCCCGGCCCGCTGGAGCGCCTCTGTCACCAGCTTCTTGCGCTCCGCCCCGGAGCCCCCGACCCCGTGGATCAGCAGCGGCTCCTCGACCGTGCGGCGCACCGGGAACCGCGGATCGAGCGACTCGTACGGATCCTGGTAGATGATCTGAATGTCACGCCGGATGGGACGCATGTGGGAGGTGTCGAGGCCGGCGATCTCTTTGCCCTGAAACCGGATCGAACCCTCGTCGTGCTGAACCATCCGCACGATCGTCTGGGCGGTGGTGGTCTTGCCGCAGCCCGACTCGCCCACCAGCGCCAGCATCTCGCCGGCGGCGACGCTGAAGGACACTCCCTCCACGGCGTGCACCCACTCCTTGGTACGACCCGTGACCGACTCCACCAGACCGCGGGGAACCGGATAGCGGGTGACCAGTCCGTCCACCTCCAGCAGGGGTGGTGCCGCCGTCGCGGTGTCAGCGCTCACGCGACGGTCGCCCGCACTTCCGAGTCGTTCAGGTGACACTGAGCGAGATGGCCCGCGGCGATCTCGAGCTGCCGCGGGTGCGTTGTCCTGCAGGGCTCGAAGGTCGAGTCGCAGCGGGGCGCGAACGGGCATCCGGTGAGCTCGCGGTCGAGCCGCGGCGGAGCGCCCGAGATCGAGAGCACCGGGTCGTCGCCGTACAGATCGGGCGTGGCCGCAAACAGCATCCGCGTGTAGGGATGCCGCGGGTCGTGAAAGAGCGTGGACACGGGCCCGGCCTCGACGATCTCACCGGCGTACATGACTGCCGCCTGCCGGCACACCTGCGCGACCACGGGGAGGTCGTGGGTGACCAGGATCAACGCCAACCCCAGGTCGTTGGAAAGCGACGTCAGAAGCTCCAGGATCTGGGCCTGCACCATCACGTCCAGCGCAGTGGTGGGCTCGTCGGCCAGCAGCACCCGCGGCTCGCACGACAGTGCCATCGCGATCGCGGCGCGCTGCCGCATCCCGCCCGAGAACTCGTGCGGGTATCGGTCGGCGCGGTCGCCGGCGATGCCGACCACCTCGAGCAGCTCGCGCACCCGCAGCTTGGCTCCCTTGCCGGTGGCCACGCCGTGCAGGATCATCGGCTCGGCGATCTGCTGGCCGATCTTCTTGACCGGGTTGAAGGCGTTCATCGCCCCCTGAAACACCATCGCGATGTCGTGCCAGCGGTGGGGCTGGACCGTCTCCTCGCCCTTGGCCATGATGTCCTCGCCGTCCAGCAGCACCTTGCCGTGGATGCTGGCGTTCGGTGGCAGCAGGCCCATCAGCGCCAGGATGGTGGTGGTCTTGCCGCAGCCCGACTCCCCCACCAGCCCCATCCGCTCGCTCTCACCCAAAGCGAAGCTGACCCCTTGGACGGGATGCAGCTCACGGTCGTGGCCGAGGTCGAACCACACGTGCAGGTCCTGGGCTTCGAGGATCGGCCGGCTCATAGGCTGTCCGGGAGGCCTTCCCACCAGAGGCCGCAGCCGGAACCGGCGAACGGACATGTGCCCGACCTTGAGCCGCGGGTTGAGCGAGTCCTCCATCGCCTGTCCCATCATCGTGCAGGCCAGGATCACGATGGTGACGCACAGGCCCGGCGGGATGATCGCCCACCATGCGTTATGGAAGACGGCGTCGCCTTCCAATGAGTTTTGGATCAGCTTGCCCCAGGAGATGGTGGACGGATCGCCCAGCCCCAGGAACGAGATGTACGTCTCGGCGAACACCGCCGTGGCCACCATCAGCACCGTGTTGGCCACGATCAGGGGCATCACCTGGGGAAGGATGTGGGTACTGATGATGCGTCTGCTGCCCGAGCCCAGGGCGCGCGCGCGTTTGACGTAGATCCGCTCCCTGACGGTGATCACTTGCGCGCGGATCAGGCGAGCGGTCGAGGCCCAGTAGATCACGCCGATGATGATCACGATGTTGGCCAGGTTGCGACCGAACACGGCGGCGGCGACGATCATCAGGGGAACGTCGGGAATCACCAGAAAGTAGTCGGTGGTGCGCATCAGGACGATGTCGGTCTTGCCACCGAAGTAGCCGGACAAGATGCCCACCGCGCCGCCGATCAGAATCGCCACCGCCGCACCGGCAAAGCCGACGATCAACGACACCCGGGCGCCGAAGATCACCAGCGACAGCATGTCGTTGCCGCCGTCGTCAGTACCCAGCCAATGCTGGGAGTTGGGCGCCTCGTACGGCGGGCCGACCTGCTCGCGCGGGTTGTACGGCGCCAGCTGGTGCTCGAAGATCGCCACGAACGTGAAGAACACCAGGATGATGATGCCCGCGATCGAGACCTTGCTGCCGAACACCACGTCGCGCCAGAAGTTGGAGCGATGCGATGAGGTCGGCTCGATATCATCGAGCTCCTCCTCGGGCAGCATCGGAAATGCGCCGGTACTCATGCCGTCACCCGTGGATCAAGCTTGAAGTACAACAGGTCGGCGATGAAGTTGGCGACGATCACGATGATCGTAAAGAGCAGGAAGATCCCCTGCAAAACCGCGTAATCGTGGGCGTTGATCGCATCCACCGTGGCCAACCCGATGCCGGGGTAGGAAAAGACGTACTCGACCACGATCTGGCCGGCCACCACGTAGCCCAGTGACAGCGCGATCAGCGTCACCAGCGGCAGCATCGCGTTTCGGAAGGCGTGCCGCCACACGATCAGCGAGTTCTTCAGGCCCTTCGCCCGGGCGGTCAGGATGTAGTCCTCGCCGAGCGTCTCGAGCATCGACGAGCGCACCACCAGAGCGTACTCGCCGTACAGCCCCAGCCCCAGCACCAGCGCCGGCAGCGCCAGGTGCTCGCCCTTGTCCGAGATCGTCGTCCAAAGCGACGTCGGACCCAGGATGCCAAGCGTGTTCGATTGGATACCCGCGACCGGAAGGCCCAGCGGGATGGCGATGTAGAAGATCACCAGCAGGCCGATCCACTGCGTCGGCATGGCGTAGAAGCTCAGCGCCGTCCACAGGTTTGTGGCATCTAACCAGGTGCTTCGCCGCCAGGCTGCAATCACCCCCGAGATGATCCCCAGACCCACCGAGATCAGGGTGCCGACCACCAGCATCGGCAGCGTGTTGAGGAGCGGTTGCTTGATCTCGTCCCACACCGGCCGGTTGGTGATCACCGAGGTGCCGAGATCACCGTGTCCGAGCCGCTCCAGGTAGATCACGTACTGGTCCCACTTGGACTTGTCCAAGCCGTACTGCTTCACGATCGATTCGCGAAACTGCTTGGTGCAGTGCTGGCAGCGCAGCCCGGAGACTGCGCTGCCCGGCAGCGCCCTGAACAGCAGGAAGTTGATCGTGAGCGCCACGAAGATCGTGACGATCGCGAACCCCGTCCGCTTGATGATGTAGTCGGCGTTCCTCACACGCTCATGTCGGTCATGTCTGGTGCGGGCTTGTGTAGTAGCACTTGCAGTAGGCGTTCAGGTCGGGCTCAAAGCCTGTCCAGCCCTTGGTGCTGGCGGTGATCAGATCCTCGTTGACCAGCTGGATGTAGGGCCGGTCCTTGGCGATCTGCTGCTCCATCTTGAAGATCAGCGCCTGGCGATCCTTGAAGTTCAGCAGGGTTGCCTGCTGCTTGTACCACTGGTCGAACTGCGGGTTGTCGTAGCCCGTATCGTTCCAGCTCAGCCACTGGGCCTTGGTCATGTAGGACATCTGGGCGTCGGGGTCGATGTACTCGGCCCAGTCCCACATGGCCAGGTCGAACTTGGTGTAGTTGCCGGCGGTCTCGTACCCGTATGCCGCCGAGCTGTCGCCTCCGGCCACCTCGTGGAGCTTCACACCGGCCTTCAGCCACGTGTTGGCAATGATCTGGAACTGGCGATCGCCGTTGAAGTCGAGCGTCCCCGGCACCATCAGGTCGTAGGACATCTCGTGGGCGGGCTGGGCGTACTTGCCGGTGGTCGCCGGCACCTCCCGGATCCCGTCCGAGTTCTTCGTATACCCCAGCGAATCCAGGATCTGGTTGGCCTTGTCGAGGTCGAACGGCAGCGGCTGGATCGATGGATCGAGCCACACCGTCGACTGGCTCGAGATGTTGTTTGCCCACGGCGTGGCGAAGCCCGCGAACACGATGTCCACGATCTGCTGGCGGTCGGTGGCGTACTCCAGAGCCTCTTTCACCTTGAGGTTGAGCAGCTCGCGGTTCTTGGGCTTGACCGGGTTGGCGTTGAAGGTGATGTTGGTCACCTCAGACGAGGGATCCTTGTACACGACGAAGCGACTATCGCCCTTGACCGAGCCGACCGCGTTGAACGGCACCTGATCGACGAAGTCGAGGTTGCCCGAGGTGAAGTCAGCGATCATCGTGGTGGCGTTGGTGTAGTAGGTCATCGCCACCGCCTCAGCATGAGACTTGGGGCCGTAGAACCCCGGATTCGGCTTGAACACCGTGGTGCCCTTGGCGTCGTACTTGGTGATGGTGTACGCGCCCCCGGCGACGGTCGGCAGGTGGTCCTGGGGCTGATAGGACTTGAGATCCTTGCCGTTATTGCCGGTCAGCGAACCCCAGATGTGCTCGGGCAGCACCCAGAACTGCTCGAGCTGCGGCAGCACGTTGGCAACGGCGGCGTCGTAGTGGACATTCAGCGTGGTCGCATTGGGGGCGTCCATGCTGGTCACGTGCGTCAGCGCACCGGCCAATGCGGCCGTGGCACTGGCCTGGTACTTGACGATGGTGTTCCCAGTCCAGGCTGCGTCGGCCGCGGTCAGCGGTTTTCCATCCGACCACTTGCCGCCGGGCTTGAGCTTGAACGTCCAGGTCTTGCCGTCGGGAGTGTGAGACCAGCTGGTGGCCCAGTCACCCTCGAGCTTGGGGCCGGGGCCGTACTGCACCAACTGTGGGTACTCCATCACGAACGCGTTGTACGACTGGGACTCAATCGCCGTGAACGGGTTGAGCGAGTCGATGGTGTTGACCGTGCCGACCCTGAGGATGCCGCCGGTCGTGCTGCCTCCCCCACCGCCGTCCGCGCTCGTCGAGCCGCCTCCACAGCCGGTGGCTCCAAACACCGCGGCTAAAACCACCACGGCAGGTAGCAGTATTCGCATCCTCATTGACGATCTCCCTCAGTCGATTGCTCGTGTGGCCGGAGGCGGGTCATCGCCCCGTCATGATGGTCGCGCCCGGGGCGCGGGGCGCGCCGGGCGATGTCGTCGATGTATGTCCCGATCTCTTTGACCGCCTGGGCGAGCCACAGCTCGCCCTTCTCGCGGGTGCCGGCGGTGGCGTCGCCCATCACTCCGGACTCGGTCCACCCGCTCCACGGGCCCTTGATGGAGAGCGGCCCGTCGTTCCAGTCCATCCAGGCATGCTCGGAGTCCCAGTCGGGGATCTCTCGCACCGCCTTGTCCATCTGAACCAGCTCGGGGTGGATGGCCAGGTAGAGCGACGTTTCCAGCTCGCAGGCGTGAGCGATACCCCCCGGTACCGGTGAGTCGCGCGTCTCCGCCAAGAGCTTGGCCGACTCGGGGCCTGACAGGTACCAAAACGCCGCGGCGATCGAGTGGGGATGCTCAACCATCAAGAGCCTCGCTGCCATCTCGACCAGGGGGACATTGGATCCGTGCCCGTTGACGAACAGGATCCGGTTGAAGCCGTGGTGCACCAAGCTGCGGCCGATATCGAGCAGATGGTCGACGAAGGTCTTCCAGTCGATCGTGATCGACCCGGGGAACTGCATGTGGTGCGGCGTATACCCGTGTGTGACGGTGGGAAGCAGCAGGGAGTTAGCGCGCCGCGACAACACCGCCTGCTCGGCCAGTGTCTCGGCGATCACCACATCGGTGTCGATCGGCAGGTGATAGCCGTGATCCTCCAGGGTCGCAACCGGGATCAGGCACACGGGATCGAGGTGCGCCCACTCAGCCACCTCCGGCCAGGTCAGCTGGGCGTAGCGGTGGCTGGTGGCCGGTGGTTTGGCCTCAGCCGAACTCATACACCTGCTCCTGCGAGTCGCACGGATTGCCGCGGCCGTAGGTCACGCGTCCGGCCGTGATATCGGCAATCACCCAGAAGACCGTCTTGGTGGAATTGCCCGCGCCCACGTGCCGGCACAGCGCATCCGGGGCGCCGGCGTGGTCGGAGAGAGCCGCCCGCAGGCGACCCGCCGTGATGTCTCCCGCTGCGAGCCATTCCAGGGCGCGACGATATCGCACATCCGATCCGCTTGCGGATTCCACATCCTGCTCGAAGTGCAGCATTCGCTCTGCAACGTAGTGGTTTGTGTGCGCCAGGGTGCCCTGCTCACCGGGTGTGATCAACTCAGCGTCGGTGGCCGATCCCTCCACGTTCACAACCGTTCCGTCACGGTGGCTGAGCAGGTTGTTGTACGACGACGCCCGCCGTGGGTGCAGCGCCGCAGACACCGCCTCGGCAACGGTCGGGCGGCGCACCATGTCGCGTACCTGCAGCAGCCGCGGGATACCAATACGGTTGTCGTTGGGCGAGAGCTCGTTGCCGGTGAGCGCCAGCCCGGCCGAGTTGAAGCCGACGCTGATCCACGGACCGATGCCGAACGTGAGCACCACCGGATCGCCGGGCACGTGCCACTCGATCGCGACCAGATCGTCCTCCACCTCCGGTCCCAGGTCGTTGTTGTGGGCCACCCACAGGTGCCCGTCGGTGGTCGCCGGGGCGCAGGCGACCATGTCGGTGCAGCGGCCCTCGGAGTCCCCCTCGCTTTCGAGTTCTTCAATCGATGCGGCAAACACCGTCAGCGGATCGGCTCCGGATCCTTCGGCCACGCCCTCCAGCTCCGCGACCAGCCACGGCAGCTCTGCGACGGTAATGTCGCGGTATGACCGTGCCGCCGCCACCTGGGCAGCGGACATCGCCCCTGCCCGCGCGCGCACCGCAGCTGCAGTGGCCGAGCCGATCTGGCGGCCGACATCGCGGTGCGATCCACT
Organism: uncultured Actinomycetes bacterium; assembly: GCA_963729195.1. GTDB lineage: Bacteria > Actinomycetota > Thermoleophilia > Gaiellales > JAICJC01 > CAVPTL01. Next base: position 87,050 of record CAVSNF010000024.1, on the reverse strand, counting down.
CACGCGGATGGTGGGGATCGGCTCCGGGGTCATTACCGGCCCACCCGCAGCACCAGATCCGAGTCGCGGGTGTAGTAGCCGTCGAATCCCACGCCGCGAATCTCGGCAACTGTCCCGGCCGGTGCCCAGTCCACGCGCTGCACGTGGATGTGCACGTCGCCTGCCCGGCGCAGCAGGGAGGTGGCGTGGTCGAGCCTCATGCCGACCACGTCGGGAGCGGCGTACGGGGTCGGTCGCACCGGGCCCGCCTGGCCTCCGATCCAGAGGGCGAAGGCCACGAGCACCAGACCCGCCGCCGCCACCACCATCGCCGCAATCCGCATTCCCGAAACGATACGCGCACGTCTCACACCCTGACAAGTGGTATAGATGGCCTCACGATGGCCGCACCACCAACGCGGATCGCTCCCCGCCCGGTTCCGCGCTACCGCCAAGCCGCTGATCAGCTGGCGCAGCAGATCACCGACGGGGAAGTCCCGCCCCACTCACGGCTCGCCAGCGAGCGAGTCCTGGCCGACCAGTTCGGGCTCTCGCGAATGACCGCCCGCCAAGCCGTCGAGCTGCTGGTGCGCCGAGGCCTGGTCTACCGCCGGCCGGGATCCGGGACATTTGTCTCACCACCCCGCGTGGTTCACACGCTGCAGCGGCTGGCCGGGTTCTCCGAACAGATGCGAGCCCAGGGGATCGAGCCGGGGGGGCGGGTGTTGGACATCGAGCTGACCGCTGATCTGGATGCCGAGGCCCGCACCGCTCTGGGGCTTCGCCGCCGACAGCGGGCCTGGCTCCTGCGTCGCGTCCGGTTTGGCGACGGCGAGCCGCTGCTCTTGGAGACGTCGTTCATCCCCGACGCCGTGTGTCCCGGCCTGGGCAGCCACGACATGGCCAAGCAGTCGCTGTATGACCTGATGGCGACCTCCTTCGGGGTGCGACCGGTGCACGCACACGAGGCGATCGAACCGGCCACGCTGGAAGCGTCGGACGCACGGCATCTGGGTACCCGCCCGGGCTCACCGGCGATCTGTGTGCGTCGCACGGCCTACACCGACGACCGCCGCCCGGTGGAGTACGCCGTCGACCTCTACCGCGGCGACCGCGCCCGCTTCGAGATCGACCTCAGGTCGTAGAGTCGCTCTTGGCCGCGACCTCGGCCGAGAGCGCGTCACCCAGGTCCCCCAGAGGCATCGCCCCGAGGTCTCCCTCACCACGGCGGCGTACCGACACCGTCTCGGCCTCGACCTCGCGGTCGCCCACGACCAGGATGCAGGGGATGCGCTGATGCTCGGCATCGGCGATCTTTCGGCCCATCGATTCGCCGCGCACGTCGATCTCCGCCCGCAGGCCGCGGTTTCGTACTGTCTCGACGACGTGGTGGCCGTAGTCGACATGACGGTCGGCTACCGCCAGCACCATCACCTGCACCGGCGCCAGCCACAGCGGGAAGGCGCCGGCGTAGTGCTCGATCAGGATCGCGATGAAGCGCTCGAACGAGCCGAACAGCGCCCGGTGGATCATGGCTGGGCGATGTTCGCTGTTGTCGCTGCCGATGTAGGAGATCTCGAATCGCTCGGGCATCTGGAAGTCCAGCTGGATCGTGCCCATCTGCCACGACCGTCCGATCGAGTCGGACATGTGCAGATCGATCTTGGGGCCGTAGAAGGCGCCGTCGCCCTCATTCAGCTCATACGCCACCCCGGCCCGTTCCAGTGCCTGCCGCAACGCGTCCTCGGCGGCATCCCACAGCTCGTCTGACCCGATCCGCTTGGCCGGTCGGGTGGACAGCTCCAACCGCATCTCGAGGCCGAAGGTGTCGTAGATCACGCCGGCCAACTCCAGGCACCCGATCACTTCGTCCTCGATCTGATCGTGGCTGCAGAAGATGTGGGCGTCGTCCTGGGTGATGTGGCGTACCCGGGTCAGCCCGTGCAGCGTGCCGGAGGGCTCGTGGCGGTGCACCAAGCCCTGTTCCGACAGCCGCATGGGCAGGTCGCGATAGCTTCGCAGGGCGTCGTCGAAGATGAAGATATGGCCGGGACAGTTCATCGGCTTCAGCCCGAACTCGCCGTTTTCGACCTCGGTGAAGTACATGTTTTCGCGATACGCCTCCCAATGCCCGGATTTCTTCCACACGTCGACGTTGAAGATGATCGGAGTGCGCACCTCCTGGTATCCGCGCTCGAGGTTGAGCGTGCGCCAAAGCTCGGTCAGCTCGTTCCAGATGACCATGCCCTTGGGGTGCCAGAACGGCGACCCCGGCGAGACGTCCTCAAAATGGAACAGGTCGAGTTCACGGCCGATGCGGCGGTGATCTCGCTTCTGGGCCTCCTCCAGCCGCTGCAGGTACTCGTCCAGGCCCGCCTGGTCGAAGAAGGCGGTGCCGTAGATGCGGGTCAGCATCGGCTTCTCGGAGTCGCCTCGCCAGTAGGCGCCGGCGAGTGATTGAAGTTTGAAGGCCTTGATCGGCTTGGTCGTCTGCAGGTGCGGGCCCCGGCAGAGATCCTCGAACCCGTCCTGGGTGTAGAGGCTGATGTCCCCCTCCGGCAGCGCCTCGACCAGCTCCAGCTTGTACGGCTGATGCTCGTCGGCGAAGCGGCGTTCGAGCTCGTGCTTGTCGACGCCGTCAGTGCGCACGAACGGGTGCTCGGTCTTGAGGATGCGACGCATCTCGGCGTCGATCCGCTCGAGGTCATCGGCCGACACCGGCTCGGGAAACTCAAAGTCGTAGTAGAAGCCGTCGGCGATCGCAGGCCCGATCGCGACCTTGGTATCCGGCCACAGATGCAGCACCGCCTCGGCCATGACGTGAGCCGTGGAATGTCGCAGCACCGCCAGGGCCTCGGGGTCACGCGCGGTCAGAACACGCACGCTGTCGCCGTCGGCCAGCGGCAGACGGAGATCCCGCAGCTCGCCTCCGACCTCGACGGCAACCGCTGCTTGGGCCAATCGCGGCCCGATCGCCAGGGCGGCGTCGAGTCCGGTGGCGCCGTCGCCCAGCTCGATCGCGGTGCCGTCGGGAAGGTTCACATGCATGGAGGGGAGCATACAAAGCCACCCCCACTGGTACGCTCGGTGCGTGCAGGCGGTCACGATCACGTTGGCATTGGCGCTGCTGGTGGTCTCCGCGATCGCGGTGCGGATCGCGCTCGACCGCACCAAGCAGAGGGCCAGATTCGACGCCGAGAAGCGACTGACGGTGCCGCAAGCGGAGCTGTCGATGGCGCTGGCATCACGCGAGGCGCTGTTTCTGGCGGCACCCGGCCCGGTGTTGATGTACGCGGCCGACGGACGGCTGGTGCGCGCCAACGGTCTCGCCCGGGAGCAGCCGCTGCTGGTCTCCGACCCACCGCCGCCAGAGCTGGTCAGCGGCATCGCAGCGGATCCTTTCCGGCGACCCGTCCGAGACCGTCCAGCTGACCGTGTACGGCCCTGACCGGCGCCGGTTCGAGGCTCGGCTGCGGCCGTATGCGACGCCGGAGGGGCCGGGCTGTCTGGCGATGCTGGTGGACGTCTCTTCCGAGACCGACTTCCGTGAGGCTCGCAGCCTGTTCTCGGCAGGTGTCTCGCACGAGCTGCGCACACCGCTGGCGCGGATCCTGGCGCTGACCGACACCGTCGCGCTGCCGTTGAACGAGGACGAGCGCATGGCCACCATCGACCAGATCCGAGCCGAGATCGATTCCATGCGCCAGCTGATCGAGGAGATGGTGCTGCTGGTTCAGCTCGAGAGCGGCGAGCTGACCGGTATCGGTGAGCGCGCAGATGTCGACCATGCGGTGCACGAGTGCGTCGCCCGTCACCAGGCGGCGGCCGACACCAACGAGATGACGATCACGTCGCAGACCACCCGCGGCCTGGTGGCGGCGGTGCTGCCGCGGCTACTGGATGTGGTGCTCGACAACCTGGTCGCAAACGCCATTACCCATGCCGGCCCGGGCACGACGGTGAGCGTCGGCGCGCGCGGCCTCGCCGGCGCCGTGGAGCTGTGGGTGCAGGACACCGGCGGCGGCATTCCGCCTGAGCACGTGGCCCGCGTATTCGAGCGGTTCTACCGCGTCGAGGGAGCGCGATCGGGGCCCGGTACCGGTCTTGGCCTCGCGATCGTCAAGCACATCGCCGAGGAGTACGGCGGGCGGGCATCGATCGAGTCGGTGCCGGGCGACGGCACGACGATCACGGTGGTGCTGCCGGCTCCCGCGGCCGTCAGGACGTGACCGCGGCCTTCTCGAGCGGTTCGAAGCGATAGCCGACGCTGTAGTGCGTCTGGATGTAGGTGTGGCTCTGCGAGCGCCGGTCGAGCTTCTGTCGCAGTTTCCGGACGCACACGTCCACCGTCCGGTCGCGATGGCGGTAGGGCATCCCCCACACCCGCTGCTGGAGCTGGTCGCGGCTGAGTGCCCGGCCGCGCTCGGATGCGAGCACGTACAGCAGCCGAAACTCGGTGCGGGTCAGTGCGGCATCTGTGCCATCCAGGATCGCCTGGTGCAGGTCGGGGTCGATCACCAGGCCTGGAGCTTCGATCCGGGCCGGGCGTGACGAGTCCGGGCTGACCCCGCTGCGTCTCAGCGACGCCTGTACGCGGGCGACCAGCTCACGCATGCCGAAGGGCTTTGCCAGGTAGTCGTCCCCGCCGATTCCCAGGGCGTGCACCTTGTCGTGCTCGGATGCGCGCGCGCTGACGTTGATGATCGGCAGGGTGATGCCCTCGGCCCGCAGCGCCTCGGTGATCCGCCAGCCGTCGATACCCGGCAGCATCAGATCGACGACGGCCAGGTCGGGGCGGTCGTAGCGGAGCTTCTTGAGCGCGCGATCGCCGTCGTTGACGACCTCGACTTCCATGCCGGCGCGACGGAGATGCGTGGCCATGGCGTTCGCAATCACAGGATCGTCCTCGGCAATCAGCACTCGCGGCATTGCCCCGGAAGCCTACCCACAGCCTCGGCGGAGTGAATAATTGGTGCCAGGCACCAATTATTCACCGGCAACGCTCTGTCGTGAATAACGGTGCCAGGCACCGTTATTCACCCGAAGGGTTCGGGTTGGGGTGCGGTTCGTCGTGAGGCGCAGAGCGCGGCGTTCGTGGCAAGGATCGAGCGGCGCGATCCAGCCGCAATAGAACCGCATCCCAACCCGAACCCTTAAATGGATTCGCCGCTCCGGCTGGCCTTTGGTCCCCCGGTTGAACGAACTTTCGAGTCCCCTCTACAGCCCGTCCACCCGGATTCAACCTACTCGGCTGCCCTCAGCGGCGCAATCAGGACAGTAAGGGGTGGCAAGGGGGCGCGCAAGCATCCAATTCCCGCATTTTGCGGACTTGCCACGTGCGACCGTCACAAAAAGGTCGCTATTTGCGATCTACGCCATCCCGGCGCGCTCGAGAATCTCCCCGTCCAGCGGATAGCTGAGCAGCGCCCGCACCTCGTCAGGGGGCAGCCACCGCACCTCGTCCACGTCATGGGCAGGCTCGCGCACCGACTGCTGCGCCCGCATCGAGTACCAGCGCACCCGCTTGCGACGGCCGTCAGGCAGCGTGTACTCGACCGTGCCGAGGTCGGCGGTGATCACCGCGCTCCAGCCGGTCTCCTCCTCAACCTCGCGCACGGCCGCGGCGACGTCGTCCTCCCCCGCCTCCAGCTTGCCCTTGGGCAGCGTCCAGTCGTTCTGGCGAGCCCGGTGCACGACTGCCACGGTGCCGTCGAGGCGCACCACCACGCCCCCGGCGGCGCGCACCTGGGGTGCGGCGTCAGCCGGCTCGGCGGCGTGCGGAGACAATGCCGGCCGTCCAGAACACGAGTCCAACGCCGCCCACGAGGATCAGCACAAACCCCGAGAAGCCCCACAGGAAGCCCTTGTCCCCGCCGATCAAAATCCCGGCAATCACCATGGTCAAGCCCAACACGCCCAGAGCCTGGGTCACCACGAACGGCCCCGGCAAGCCTGCCGGCGTGATTGCAGGCCCACCGCGGCTGAGCCGCGACGGCTCCTTGGAGTCAATCGCCCGGCTGCGCTGGGCCGCCAGCAGCACCCCACCGAAGATGGCGACGAAGTAGATCACCTGTGACCAGAAGTCTCCGACCCAGTCGACCAGCTCCGTAAAGATCACGATCAGCACCACCGCAGCCACGGTTCCGGCGACCGCGAACGCGATCGATGTGGGCCAGTCGTACAGTGACGGAGGCTTGGTGCGTGGATCGGCCACGGCGGCAGATTACACACTCCGACGGTCGATCGGCGCCCGGTCGGTATGCTCGCGGGTATGGCCGATCGCCATCGGGTCGTCATCCTCGGAGCCGGTTTCGCCGGCAGCTACGTCGCCCGCCACCTCGGAAAGCGCCCTGAGCAGGTCGACGTCACCCTGGTCGACCCGCGCAACTACGTGCTGTACACGCCGCTGCTGCCGGAGGCCGCGTCGGGCACGGTGGAGCCGCGCCACGCGGTCGTCCCGGTGCGGCTGATGTGCCCGCACGCAAACCTGCTCTTGGGGAGTGCGGTGGCAGTCGACGCGGAGTCTCGCTCGGTCACGGTGGAGACGATCGCCGCTGAGCGCGTGGACGTCGAGTACGACTCTTTGGTGATCGCGCTGGGGGCGATTTCCCGCACCGCGGACGTCCCCGGCCTGGTCGAGCACGGAGTTGGCTTCAAGACGCTGGGCGAGGCCATCCATCTGCGAAACCACGTGCTCGAGGAGCTCGAGCTGGCCTCTGCGGTGACCGGCCCGGGCGACCGCGCACGACACCTGTCGTTCGTGTTCGTGGGCGGCGGCTACGCCGGCGTGGAGGCATTGGCGGAGCTCGAGGACCTGGTGGCCGACGCGATCCAGCGCTACCCTCAGCTGCGCCGCCTGCCGCGCCGGTGGGTGCTGGTCGAGGCGGCCGGCCGGATCCTGGCCGAGCTGCCCCCCAGTCTCGCCGGCTATGCCATGCGTCAGCTCGAGCTGCGCGGCATCGAGATTCGTCTCAACACGACGCTCAGCGAGGTCGACGCCGACGGCGCCACCCTGTCGACGGGCGAGCACATCTCCACCGGCACGGTGGTGTGGACGGCGGGTGTTCGCGCCAATCCGCTGTTGGCCGAGATCGGGGTCGGACTGGACGCCAACGGGCGAGTCGAGGTTGACGGCCGCCTGCGGGTAGCCGGACGACGGGATATGTGGGCGTTGGGGGACGCCGCCGCCGTGCCCAACCCCGCCACCCCAGGCCGGGTCGACCCACCCACGTGTCAGCACGCCCTGCGGCAGGCCCGACGGCTGGCCGCAAACCTGCTGGCATCCCTCGAGGGAACGCCGGAGCGCACCTACCGGTACAAGATGCTGGGGCAGGTGGCCACGCTGGGGCAGCACAAGGGCGTGGCGGAGGTGCTCGGCCTGCGTGTCCGCGGCTGGCCCGGCTGGTGGCTGACCCGCACCTATCACCTCTACCAGCTGCCGCTCCCATCGCGAAAGCTGCGGGTCGTGTCGGACTGGACCGTGGGGCTGTTCTTTCGCCGAGACGTGGTCGAGCTGGGCTCGCTGGGACGCGAAACCCACCTGCCCCCACCCCCGCACTCAGGCACAGACGGCGGCCCCACGGAGACTTGACACATGCCCGGCTCGAGCCTAGAGTGATCGGTCCGACAAGGCGCTCCTGGGGGGTAGAGCGCGGCGGCGGAATGTGAGCCTGTAGGGCTCGGGCGCGGCAACAACCTTCCCAGGAGGAGTCGCGTCTCGAGCCTTGCTCGCAGTCGCGCAAACCCGTCCCAGGATTAGCGGTGCAGCCAGTTGCGCAGTCGCTGCTCAACGTGGCGGTCGGTGACCCCGATCAGCAAGCAGGTCACGCCCACCGCGGCGATCAGCATCAGCCAGTCCATGGTGGTCTTTAGCCAGAACACGCCGAAGAGTCTACGCTCGCGATCGGACCGCAACGAGGGCTACGCCTCTGTGACGCCGACGGCCGAGGCGAACGCGGCGCCGGCAGCAGCACGCCGAAACGGCTCCAGGCGGAGGCGCTGGTCTCGAGCGCGATCGATCAGGGCGTTGAAGTCGATGTCGGCAAGCTGGTCTCGCTGCGCCGTTTGGAGCGAAGCCCACCCGGCTTCTTTGCCGGTGATGCCCAGCACCAGCGCCTCCGTACGGAGCAGCTCGCTGAAGGCCGGGTCATCAGTAATCATCTCGCTGGACTTGAACCTCAGCGCCTTCTCCCCCAGCCGGCCGCCAAGCTGCTTCACCGTCCCCTGTGCGACCCCCAGCCGCTCCATGATCGATGCCAGCGTCTCTCGATCCTCCAGGATTTCGCCGTGCACGCTTTCCAGCGCAGCGCGAAACTCGTCATCCTCGACCTGGCCCTTCAGAGCTTCGATCAGATCAAGCGCCGCGGCAGATCCGGCGAGGTGATCGTTCAGGTATGTGTCGATTGAGTCGGACATGGAACCAGAGTTCCCCGCACCTCGGCGGTCGAAACGGTGGATCCGCGTCCTCCTTGGTCGTGCTGGCGCTGGGGTCAGTGACGCGGTTGGGCTGGAGGGATGCAGAACCCTCCAACCCAACCAGCGTCTGTTGTCGTCAGGTTGTCGGGCACTCCTGCTGCGTGGCGGTCATGAACGGGAACGCGTAATCGGGCTCGCTGCCGACGTTGGGTACGAAGAACATCGCTTGGAAGTAGTGGTCGCTGCCGCACTCGGCGGAGGCGGTGTAGGTGACGTCGTACTGGCAGGACTGACCGGGGGCCAGCGGAGCTCCGCATCCGTTGTTAGAAAGGGCGAAGTGGAGATCCGATGGAGTCAAGATCGTGTAGCCGCCGGTTGAGCCTGTGCCGTTGTTTGTCGCCGTGAACGTCTTGGTGGCTGACTGGCCGGGTGGGAGCGTCCCGAAGTCATAGGGATCAGGAACGACCGAGACGCTGTGTACCCCGCCACTGCCGGTGAGAGTGATGCTGGTGGTGGTCGCGAGGATTTTTCCGCACCGCTTGCCTGTGGCGGTCAATGTGGCCGTGTCCGTCTGGCCGTTGCTGGTGGGCGCGTAAACGACGGTCACCTTGCACGTCTTCCTCGGCTTCAAGCTGTGCTTCGCACACGTATCAGTGGTCTTGGTGAACGCCCCTGACCCTGCGAGCGTGATCGTCAGAGCCGAGGTGGCTCGGCCGCCAGAATTGGTGAGCGTGAACACCTGGGTCGTGGTCTTGCCGCCCACACCGTCCACCGCGCCATAGTCAAAAGCGCCGGGAGCCGTCTGCGGCGTGAACTTGATCGCCGACACCAACCCCGCATGCGCCACACCAGGCGCCACGAACACAGCCACAACGGCCACGAGCAGGCCCGCGAGACGGACACAGCGCTTCATCTGGAACCCCCGAAAAGTTGGAGCCAACCGTGGAGGGGCGACCCCAGGGCCCTCCCGAAGGTTGAAGGTCGTGAACATCGTGACTATCTCATCGCCCCCGGACAGCGTCAAACCGAATTGCCAAAACCTGGGACTCCGCCTCCACCGAGTTGGTGTAACGCGCCACGCCTCGCGGTCGAGGTACACGCAAATACGCATCGCGCCTGTTCGCCGTCTCCGGCCCGCCGTGCCTCAGTGAAGTGAAAAGCCCCGAAACCCTCTGGCGAGAGAGGGTTTCGAGGCTTATGGGCGGTACTGGGCTCGAACCAGTGACCCCCAGCTTGTCGAGCTGGTGCTCTCCCAACTGAGCTAACCGCCCAAACCGCGTGGTTGAGCCAAAAACGTGGTTTTGTGCTCTCTCAACGCCTGTGGGTGGTGGATTCTACATGCCGGTGAATCAGTGTCACGACGCCAAGCAGCCGCGGTGCTCGAGGCTATGCACCTACCGGCGCCCATCAGGCGGGCGGTGCTCGCGCAGCGACCCGGCGTGGGCGTGGAGTCCAGGGTCGCGCCGGGTCGCGATCAGGCTGGCGGTCGTGGCAATGAGCAGGACGACTGCGATCACCGCGAGCGAGGCACCCGTCGAGATCTCGGGGATGCTCGAGCGCTGCTCGTGCAGGTAGTGCAGCACCAGCTTCACGCCGATGAAGACGAGCACCACGGCGAGGCCCGCGGACAGGTACACCAGCCGGTCGAGCAGGCCCGAGACGAGGAAGTAGAGGGCGCGCAGGCCGAGCAGGGCGAAGGCGTTCACTGTGAACACGATGTAGGCCTCGCGAGTGACGCCGAAGACGGCTGGTATCGAGTCGAGCGCGAACAACACGTCGGTGCCGCCGATCGCGATCAGCACCAGCATCAACGGCGTGAACACGCGCCGGCCGGCCTCTCGGGTGACGAGCCGGGCGCCATCGTAACGGTCGGTCAGCGGCAGCACCCGCCGCGCCGCGATCACCAGCACGTTGTCGTCGATCGACGGATCCTGGCTGCGGTGGCGGAAGAGCTGGATGCCGGTGCCGATCAGCAGCACGCCGAAGACCAGCAGCATCACTGCGAACGCGTCGAGCAGCGCGGCCCCCGCGGCGATGAAGGCCGCGCGCAGCACGAGCGCGGCCGCGATCCCGATCGTGAGTGCACGCCGCTGGTGCTCGGCGGGGACGGCAAAGCTGCTCATGATGATCACGAACACGAACACGTTGTCGACCGAGAGGCTCTTCTCGACGACGTAACCGGCGAAATACTGGGCGCCGAACTCCCACCCGACGACGAAGCCGAACACGACGCCGAACGCGACAGCCACCGCGATGTAGAAGACCGACCAGCCGACGGCCTCGGCGAAGCCGACGGCGTGCGGCCGGCGGGCGGTGGCGCCGAGATCAAATGCGAACAGCCCGACGATCAGGCCGATCGTGAGCGCCCATCCGAGTGCGGTGACGTCGAGCATAGGTGGATTCTGCCCTGCCAAGCGACGTCCGCCCAAGGTTCACAGGAGGTTCCCGGGGAATCCCAACGTGCGTCGCAGGTTCGTGGGCTGTACTGGTAGGCGTACACCATTTGGACGGCCAAGGAGCAGGCGCAATGGGAGCCATCATCGTGGCAACCGACGGGTCGGACGCGGCGGTCAAGGCGGCCGCGACCGGCTTCGAACTGGCGAGGCAGACCGGCGACGCGGTCACGATCGTGGTCGTGCGCGAGATCCTCCGGGGGAGCCTGGGGCTGCCGTTTGTCTACTACGATCAGCAGCTGTTCGACGAGTACCAAGCCAAGGCCGAGCGCGTCCTGGAGGCTGCCGTTGCCCAGGCCGAGCGGGTCGGCGTGATCGCCGGCGGGGTGGCACTGGACGGCGAGCCGGTCGAGGAGATCTGCCGTTTCGCGGCGCGCACGCACGCGCGTCTGATCGTGGTCGGCGCGCACGGCTGGGGGCCGCTGCGCTCGCTGGTGCTGGGAAGCGTGGCGGCCGGGGTGCTGCGTGACGCTCCGTGCCCAGTGCTGTGCGGCACTCCCGGCACGCGCGAGCCGACCGATCTGCAGCCCCGGCCCCTGGTCAGTATGAGTTAAGAGCTCGGCTGAGACCGGGGATTGCGCTGAAACACGACGAACTCTCCCGACGTCTTGGGAACCGTCGGCGGATCTTCGTACACCTGGGTCAGCGTGGGATCGGCCCGCAACTGGTCGAGCACCGCCGGGGGCTGAGTGCGCTTCGAGAAGACGACATAGTCGACGTGCTCTCGGCGCATCATTTCCCTGCGCCAGCGCTGGCTGGTACCCGGGTAGTAGAACTTCAGCACCTGCGCTCGCCGAGACTCTGGGTGATCCTTGGGCGTCGCCCGCGTGTGATCCTCCGGAAGCGCCACGGTGTACAAGGTGTCCCGCCCAACCAGCTGGTAGGCGATGCCCTCGTCGGGAGGCTCCCAATACGGCGCCAACACCACCGGAAACGGCGTCTTGGCATGGTCGTCGAAGAAGTTGATCAGACCCGGAGTGAGTTCATTTGACTTGGGAGCCATGTACGAGCCGTGGCGGATGATGTCGGACACGAACGTCCTGTTCTGGATCACCGGTCCCACCATCACCCCCGCCAGCAGCACCACCACGGCCACCATGGCTGGGGCAGGCCCGAGCGGCCGGATCGAACGGTCACGATCGAAGAGCCTCACCAGCAGCGCCGCGATACCGATCAAGGCCAGCACCACCACCAGCAGATCTGGCCCCGTGAAGAACCACACCACTCCCCGCACGGTCTCGACGTGATGTGGATAGTGCAGCGTCCCCTGCGCCCACAGGAAGCCAAACCGCTCCAGCAGATACGACCCGACCGCCAGGCCGACTGCAGTGAGTCCCAATAGCAGCGGGCGCTTGCGCAGCCAGGTGGCCAGGATGCCGAGCACGATCGCGGTCAAGAGCATTGCCGGCGGCACCTTGGAGAAGCGGGCGATCTGACCGCCGGCGATCGCGCGGGTGAGAATCACGCCTGCGCCCGGAGTGGCGATCGTGGCCAGCGTCGTGGCCACCATGGCGGCCGGCAGATGCCACGGCGAGCGTGATCTGAACAGGATCACAACGGCCGCCACCAGCCCCACCACCACCTCCGGCCTGTGGGCCAGGATCATCATCCCGGAGGTGGCGATGTCGTGGCCTCGAAAGGCGATCCACATGTGCGGGTAGCCTCGATACAGCGTGACGTGAGTGCCCCCATGGATCGCGACCAGATAGATCCACACATCGACGACCACAGTCACCGCCACCGACGCGGCCAGCACCGGCCAGGTACGCGGCCGCAGCACCACCACGGCCAGCATCAGCGGCACCAGCATGGCGCTATAGGTGGGATGGAGCAGCGCCACCTCGGCGGCCGCGATCGTCGTCCATATCCACCACAGGCGCCGGTCGCGATCGTGGTACACCAGATTCAGCAGCACGATCACCGCCGGGAAGATCACCAGGAAGGTGAAGTACGGCGGCTGCTTGACCAATCCCAACACCGCGACCCGCGACATTGCGTCCCAGCACGCGAACACTGCGGCCGCGACCGCCACCGGTGAGTTGGCCAACGACCGGCCCGCTCCGTAGGCGGCGATCGGCACCAGAAACGCGAACGCCGGGGTCAGGCTCTGATAATCGAGCGAGACATCACCGCCGGTGATGTTGATGGCACAGGCCTGCACCGCATGCAGCAGCGGGAAAGCGTAGCCCGCGTGCGGATGTCCGTTCCAGTACGGCGAAACTGCGTTCAGACTCAGCCCCGGCAGTTCCAGCAGCTTTCGGATCAGCCCAGCGTGAAACAGTGCGTCGCCCCACAGCGACGGTACATACCGCGATGACACCAGTGCGAACAGCAGCCCGCCGCCGATCACCGCGACCGGCTCCAGCGGGAATTGCCTGGCCATCGGCCGTGGGTCCCACGACAGCGTCAGGCTGGACGCCACCAGCACCAGCACCATCACCCATCGGTAGGGCGCATGCACCAACAGCGCCAGCGCAAACGGGGGAGCCCAAGCCGCCAATCCTGTGATCGGCACCAGCGCGAACAGCTCGGGAGTGCTGACCCTGGCCCTGATCCCCGTCACGTTGGCCACGGCCAGCCCGGGCACTCCCAGCGCGATCACCATCGCCGCCCACAGCCCCAGTTGGCTCGAGCCGTTGGCGATCAGCCTGCATGCGACCAGGGCCGCCACCAGACACCCCAATCGCCAGGCAAGTGCGACCGGAGCGACCCGAGGAAGGCGTACTCCCCCCGTCTGGGCGGGGACTGGTTCTGTGGCTGGTTCTCGCACCGAGGGACGGGGTCGCGGCGCTCACGCGGGTCGTGAGGTCGGCGGCACAATACTAGGGCGAAGCGCAGCTGAGCCTCGCTGGTAGCCGAATCCAGGAGGTGCGCGTGCGATGATGTCGGCTGCTGTCAGCGAACCGCCCCGTCACGGGCAGAGGGTTGCCATCGCACGTTCGTATGTCGGATCCGGATCGGCGGGAATTTGGCGCGCTTGGGCGCTCGAGGCTGCCGGGCCGATTCTGATCACCGCGGCTGTGCTGGTCTCGATGTGGCGCACCGTGCTGGGCAAGATCCCCAACGGGGATGCCCTGACCCTGTGGATCCCGCTGTGGACGTACCTGGGTCGGTCGCTGCACTCGGGGCATGTGCCGCTGTGGCAGAACAACCTGATGTCGGGGGCGCCGTTTGCCGCCGACGCGCAATCCGGCTGGGGGTATTACGAGCCGATGCTGCTGTTCACGGTGCTGTCGCCGGCCCACGCGATGCGCGCGATGCTGATCCTCCAACCGCTCACCGCAGGGCTCGCTCTGTGGTGGTTTCTGCGCAGCGAAGGGCTACCGCGCTTCGCCGCGTGCTGCGCAGGACTGGCCCTGGCACTGGCGGTGACCGAGTCGTCGCTGGTGGCAGCGCTGCCGTTTTCGGGATCGCTGGCATGGACCGCGGTCGCACTGGGTTGCTGCTCGCGAATGCTGGCGGCCGGCTCGTGGTCGCGCCGGATTGTGTGGATGGTGCCGGCCGCGATCGCCTGGGGCCAGATCGCCGCCGCCCACGCCGGCCTGGGGACGATCATGGGCAGCATCACACTGATCAGCTACCTGGCGTTTCGGATCTTCGGCCTGATCCGTGCGAACCGCTGGTCGGCGACAGACGCGGCGGCCTCGGCCGCGTTGCTACTGGCGGCGCTGGTCGGCGTCAACCTGATGTTCCTGGCTCCCCGAGTGGCGTATGTGAGTGAGACCAGCCTGTCGCTGGGATATCCCAAGCTGATGGCGCTGGGACGGATGCTGTTCAACGCGCCGGCCGTCGCCTACGAGCCGGGCCTCGGGGCTGGGCCGGGTTGGCCGCTGACACTCGCCTCGTCACCCGGCGCCTACCTGGGAGCGGCGGTGCTGCTGGGCGTGTGGCTTGCATTCAGCGGACGCTGGCGATCGTTGGCGTGGCCGTTTCTGGTCACCGGCGTGGTGGTGTATCTGGCGTCGCTGGCCGTGATCGCCGACGCCATCCCCGACGCACTCGGACGCTCGCTGATCGTGGGCCTCTATCTGCACGCCCCGTACTGGATCGGGTACGAGTTGGTGCTGGTGCTTCCCGTGCTCGGGGCAATCGGCTTGGCGTCATGGCCCGACGCGGGTAGCCGCGCCCGCCGGATCGCGATCGGCGCAGCGGCGGCGGTGCTGGTGATCCTGCCACTGCTCTTGGGTGTCGGGGGGCGAACGCCGGTGGTGGTGGCTGTCGGAGTGGCCGCGGTGGTGGGGATACTGTGGTTGGCGTCCAGCAGACCCAAAGCGGTATGGGCGCTGCCGTTCGTCCTGATACTGGAGCTGGGTCTCGCCCAGGTCGTGTCTGTGCCGGACACCGCCACCAAGCCACTCGGACCGATCCCGGTGAACATCTCGCCGCTCAACCACTTCCCGCTGACCCGCCCGGTGGTGCTCAACGTCTCGCCGTTCCAGCGCCCCCTGAGCCGGCCCGGGAGCGGCCGGTTCATCCTCACCGACACGTCCCGGGCAAAACACGACGCCGAACCGCACGGCACCGTCGACGGGGCGACCGAGCCCGCCTGGCTGCTGAACTGGGCACTGGTCTCAGGCGCACACAGCGTGCAGGCATATCGCGCTGTGGTGCTGCTGCGCTACTGGAAGTTCGTGCGGGCGATGGGCAGCATGCCCTCCAACTACGAGCACATCCGATTTGCCGACGTGCCGCCGACGCTCGCCAACCTTCTCCAGGTCGGCTGGGTGCTGCGCCCGGCGAAGGCTCCAGCCGGTGCGGGCGAGATTCGCGTGCGGCACACCCGCCACTTTGCGCTCTACCACCGGGTGCCGCTGGCCCCGCCGGTATCGCTGTTCACCGGCTGGACGTCAGTCGCCTCCTCCGCGGCGGCGTTGGCGCGGGTTCGCGATCCTGGCTTTGACCCCACCCGCGACGCGGTCATCGAAGGCGGGTCTGAATCGCCCGCGGCGGCCGGGCAGTCATCGCCCGGTACGGCCAGGTACATCCCCGGCGCAGCCGGATCGGCGACCGTGGTCGTGAACGCCACCGATCCCGCGCTGGTTCTGATTCGCATGCCCTACGCCGAAGGGTGGAAGGCCACCATCGACGGCCACGGCACGTCGGTGGTGCCGGCCGACTACGTCGACCAGGGAGTGCTGGTACCCAAGGGCCGCCATGTCATCCGGCTGACCTTCACCGACCCCTGGGTGATGCGCGGTGTGTGGGGCACGTTGGTTGCAATCGGTGTTCTGCTGGTGGTCGCGGTCGTCTTCCGAATCCGGAGGCCGGCCCGGCGCCCAGCTGAGGTCACCGACTGATCAGCGTACGACCGACGAACGCGGCGGCGACGGCCGCCAGCAGCGCAATCAGGAACACCCAGAACGCAAGCTTGAGCGCGCCAATCACGCCGAACACCAGAATCAGAATGATGAGTAGCAAAAGTGGTATCACGAGACCGTCCTTTCTCTGATTCGTAGTTCCCCGGCTCGCAGTCCGCAAAACCTTCCCGTCATACTCCCCGGCAGGAGGTGAACCGCGTGCACGTCCCCGAGCCCCTCATACTTGCTGTGATCGTGCTGCTTGTCGGCTCGGTGGCCGCCAGCTTCGTTGACAAGCTGGGAGCCCCGACACTGCTTCTGTTCCTCGGCTTGGGTGTGCTCCTGGGTGAGGACGGCCCGGGCGGGATCAGGTTCGACGACTCCGTGCTGGCGAGGGACGCAGGGTTGCTGGCGCTGGCGGTGATCCTGCTCGAGGGCGGTCTGATGGCGGACCTGCCGGATGTGCGGCGGGCCGCGGCGCCGGCGACCTTACTGGCAACCGCCGGCGTGGTGATCACCGCCGGGGTCACCGGAGTGGTGACGCGGATGGTGGCCGGCGTGGGATGGGTCAGCAGCTTGCTGGTGGGAGCCACCGTCGCCTCGACCGACGCGGCAGCGGTGTTCTCGGCCATTCGCGGTCTCAACATTCGCAGGCGGCTGGCGGCGATCCTCGAGGCTGAGAGCGGACTCAACGACCCGTTTGCGGCGCTGCTGGTGATCGGACTGGTCGACTGGAAGACCGTGCCCGGCTACGACGCCGGCGATGCGCTGATCCTGCTGGTGCGCGAGGTCTCCATCGGTGCCGTCGGCGGGGTCGCCATCGGCTACGCAACCGTCTGGCTGCTGCGGAAGCTGCCGCTGCCGTCAGCCGGAATCGCGCCCGTGGTCACGCTCTCGGCAGCGCTGGCCGGATACGTGGGCGTCTCGGTGCTGGGCGGCTCAGGGCTGCTGGCCGCCTACCTGGCTGGACTTGTGATCGGCGATGCCCGGATCCCCCACTCGGCCGTGATCAGAGGCTTCCTGCAAGGCGGCGCATGGCTCGCACAGCTGGGGCTGTTCGTGCTGCTAGGCCTGCTGGTCACCCCCCACGACTTGGCTCACGAAGGACTTGCGCCACTCACAGTCGCGCTCGCACTGGTGCTGGTGGCACGGCCGCTGGCGGTGCTGCTGTGTACCGCGGCGTTCGGGGTGCGGCTCCGTGACCAGGCGTTCCTGGCATGGGCCGGTCTGCGCGGCGGGGTCCCCATCGTGTTTGCCACCTTCCCAATCGCGGCCGGGCTCTCCGGCGGAGAGCGGATCTTCGACGTGGTGTTCTACGTCGTGGTGGTCTCGGTGGTGCTCCAGGGAGTCACGGTGCGATGGGCGGCCAGGCGCCTGGACGTGATCGATCGCCGCCCCGCACCCCGATTGGCCGAACTCGACACGGCGACGCTGGAGTCACTGGGTGCCGATCTGCTGGAGGTGCGTCCCAGCGATCTCGGCATCCCATCGGACAGCACGCTGGCAGAGCTCAACCTCCCGGCAGCGGCCGTCGTGGTCGCGATCGAACGCGACCACGAGCTGCTGCTCCCCCGCGGCAGCACCAACATCCAGCCGGCCGACGTGCTGTACCTCCTGGTGGAACGCGACCGGCTGCACGAGGTGCGCGCCGCAATCCAGCTCGCAGCCGACGCCAAAGCCTGAGCGGAGGTCAGATCTTTACGAGCGGCGCGTATCCGAGCATCAGCCTGCGCTCGGAGCGATCGTCACGGAAGCGCACCACCACCACGCCGTCGCGATCCATACCGGTCACGATGCCTTCCCCAAGCGTCTCGTGGCGGACTTCGTCGCCGACTGCCAACGCGGGCACCGGTCGGTCGGGACCGGAGGTCGACCGGGTCACGCTGCGCGACCCGTAGGAACTGCCACTGCCGGATCCGCCGCTGGGGCTACGCGGCGAGGACCAGCTCGCCTGCGCCTGGCGGTGCCACTCGACTCGGTCGCTCGGCAACTCGTTGAGAAACCGCGACGGCAGGTTGTACGAGCGGGCGCCGAAGATGGTGCGGCCGCGAGCGTAGGTGAGCGTCAGCCGTTCGCGGGCTCGGGTCATGCCGACGTAACACAACCGCCGCTCCTCCTCCTCGTTTCGCTCCTCGAGTGACCGCTGATGGGGGAACAGCCCCTCCTCCAGCCCGATCATGAAGACGATCGGGAATTCCAGGCCCTTGGCGTTGTGCAGCGTCATCAGCGTGACCGCGCTTCGCTCCTCCTGCAGCGCATCCTGATCGGAGACCAGCGAGATCTCCTGCAGAAACGTCGCCAGCGAGCTCTCCTCCTCCCCCCGCTCCTCGTATTCCTGGGCGACGCCGACCAGCTCCTGGAGGTTTTCCATGCGGCCCTGGGCCTCGATGGTGCGATCGGCCTCCAGCATCTCCATGTACCCGCTCTCCGCCAGTGCCTTCTCCAAGAGCGCAGACACCCCCAGCTCGGTGGAGGCGATCTGAAGCTCCTGGATGAGCGCCCGAAACTCAGCGATACGGGTGGTCGCAGCGGCGCCCAGCGGCCCGTCCTCGACTCGCTCGATCGCCTCCCACAGCGTCACTCCCATCATCCGGGCATGGTTCGAGAGGCGATCCAGGGAGGTGGAGCCGATTCCCCGGCGCGGCTGATTCACGATCCGCCGCAGGGATACCTCGTCGGCGGGGTTCTCCAGCAGCTGCAGGTAGGCGATTGCGTCTTTGATCTCTGCCCGCTCGTAAAAGCGCGGGCCGCCGATCACGCGGTAGTCGACCGACTGGCGCACCAGCAGATCCTCCAGCACCCGCGACTGCGCGTTCATCCGGTAGAACACGGCAATATCGGATGCGCTCGAGCCCTGCTCCATCAGCCGTCCGATTTCGGACGCTACGAAGCGAGCCTCGGCGTGCTCGTCCTCGGCCTCCACCACCTGCACCGCGTCGCCCTCCCCCAGATCCGACCACAACCGCTTGGGCTGACGCTGGGAGTTGTGGGCGATCACCGCATTGGCAGCGTCCAAGATCGTCTGGGTCGAGCGATAGTTCTGTTCCAGCGAGATCACACGGGCGTTGGGAAAGTCGTGCTCGAACTCGGCGATGTTTCGGATGTCCGCACCGCGGAATGCGTAGATCGACTGATCCTGGTCGCCCACCACGGCGATGTTGCCATGCTCGGCGGCGAGGATCGAGACCAGCTTGAACTGGGCGTGGTTGGTGTCCTGATACTCGTCCACCATCACGTAGTGGAAGGCCTTCTGCCACTTCTCGCGCGACTCCGGCACGCTCTCCAGGAGCATCACCGTCTTCATGATCAGGTCGTCGAAATCCATCGCGTTTGCCTCGTACAGGCGCCGCTCATACAGCTCGTAGACGTTGGCCACCGTCTGCTCGAAGAAGGACCCGATCTGATCGCCGTAGGCGGCGGCGGTCATCAGCTGGTCCTTGGCCTTGGAGATCGCTCCGTGCACCGCCCGCGGGGCGAACCGCTTGGGATCGAGCTCGAGCTCCTCGATGCAGTTCTTGACCAGCCGGATCTGGTCGGGGCCGTCGTAGATCGTGAAGGTGGAGCGGTAGCCCAGCCGAGCTGCATCGGCTCGCAGCATCCGGCCGCAGGCCGAGTGGAAGGTCATCACCCACATGCGGGCGGCAATATGTCCGCCGACCAGGTGCTGGACTCGCTCCTTCATCTCGGAGGCGGCCCGGTTGGTGAACGTGATCGCGAGAATCTGGGTGGAGTCGGCCAGCTGCTGATCGATCAGATATGCGACCCTGTGGGTCAGCACGCGCGTCTTGCCCGACCCCGCCCCGGCGATGATCAGAAGCGGCCCGTCGGTGTGCAGAACAGCCTCGCGCTGCTCTGGATTGAGGCCGTCAAGCGACAGCCCGGCGGTGTCGGGCCGGCTCACGATGGCAGTGTAGTGCCGGCGCTGATCGGGGACGCCCGGCACGGCGGCCCCGATCAGCGCGGACGCTCAGCTCACGCGAACCGCAACCACGCGGGTGGTGCGGGTGGTCGCCGATCCTGCCGGGGCGACCGCCCGGAAGAGGTAGCGCCCGCGGGCCAGCGGCCTGACCTTGAGGGTCGTGTTGACCCGCGGCCGACCCACCAACCTCCACCCACTGCGGGTGTGCAGCTCCACCCGAACTCGGAACCCGCCCCGGTGTGACGCCACCCACGGAGTCAGTCGAATCAGGTGCCCAAGGCGGACGCGGAGGGCGCCGGCGGCAAGCCGAAGTCGCTGGGACACGACCACCGTGTGTGCCGCCGCCACGCTCGGTGCGGACACCAGTGACAGCCGATAGGTGGTCGTCTGTCTCGGGCGCACGGTGACGATCACGGCTCCGGTCGCCGACGCCGTCAGCTTGCGCCCAACGCCGTAGGCATGGGAGCCGACCCGCGTCTGCAGCAGCACCCGAGCTCCTGCGACAGCGTTGGCGTCGCCCAGCACGCGAAACACCAGCCGCGCCGACCGCCCGGGGACGATCCGGTGAACGCCCGAAACGGTGATGCTGGTGGGAAGCGCGTCGGTCACGGTGAACGTCCACTGCCCATGACCGACGTTCCCTGCACCGTCGGTGGCAGACCACTGCACGGTGTGAACGCCCAGCGTGAAGTCCGCAGTCGGCTGCAACGACGCCCGCGCTCCCGAGATCGTCATCGGCACGCCGTCGACCGAGGCGGTGAACTGCGAGAGTCCACTCGCTCCCGGATCGACCGAGAACGACACCGGCGCGCGGCGATCGGTGGTGCGATCACTCGGCAGCTCGTCCTTGACCGTCGGCGCGTCAGTGTCGACGTCCACCGCCAGCGACTGGGTGGCCGTCTCGGAGGCCGCGTCGCGCACCACCACCTTCAGCTGGTGGACACCGTCGCCAAGGGTGGACGGCACCACGCACAGGTCGTGTTTGAGGGAGGGCAGGCCGGGCTGGGTGGCACTCTGCACCGGCACGTTGTAGGAGTCGAGCGCGCGACCGCTCTGGTCGTCGAGCTCGATCGAGGCAACGCCCGCGCCGGCGTCATCGGCAGTCGCGGTCAAGCACACCTTCTGGGCCTGGTTGAGCCATTTTCCCAGGGTCAGCGGGCCGCTCACGGAAACGGTCGGCACGGTGGTATCCGACAGCGTGACGGTGAGCGTGCTGATGCGCAGCGTGTTTGCCCACTTGTCACCGTAGGTGTGCTTGACATCCGACCGCAGCGCCAATCCGATCACCTGCCGGTTGGCCGGGATCGCCCAGGTGTTGGATCCATCGCCGGTGGTCTGGTCGAGCTTGTCCACGCTCTCGAACGACTCCGATCGGGTGCGGGCCTTGAGGTAGACGCTGGTTCCGGGAGCGGTGGTCTTGTAGGAAACGCTCACAGACCCCTTGACGATGGTGGTGGTGAGCGGCGCGTACCACGTCCACAAGCCGACGCCGGTCGCGATCGCATCGCCGGAGCCGAAGATCCGAAGTGGCGTCGGCCGGGCGACGTCGTTGGCCGCACACACGCCCGGGTAGCTGAGTCGCGAGCAGCCCACGAACCCCGAGGCGTGCGTGAACTCCCAACCGCTGACGTCGTTGGCGGTGTTGGTGGTCACGGTGTAGGTGCCGGCGGCGGCAACGCCCGGGGCGACCAGCCCCAGGGTGGCTGCGGCGCAGACGGCTGGCAAGAGCAAACGCAGGAGGCGGTTCACCCATCGATCCTTTCGAAGAGGGCACAGAGATGTGCCGGGATACAGTCGCTCCATCCTGCGACCGACCGCCCGCGCGAAACCACACAGGATCAGCCCCGGAATCGCACCAACTGCGTCACGGCGGTGGTTACACGAGAGCTTCGATGCGGGCGCCCGTATCGGCGACCTGCAGCGGCTGCACCACGGCACCGTCGAGACCTTCGAGACCCGCCGCCACCACCGCCCCCGACCCCTGCTCGGCCCACACCAACACCGTGGGGCCGGCGCCCGAGAGCGTCGCGCCGAGCGCGGGCAGATCGGCGATCCGCTCCCGCACCGTGGCCAGCAGCGGCACCAACGCCGCCCGGTATGGCTCGTGCAGGCGATCGTCCAGGGCGTCTGCGATCAGCTCGGGCCGCTGCTGCTCGATCGCGGCCACCAAGAGCGCCACCCGCGCGCCGGTGTACACCGCGTCGAACAGTGGCACCTGCGGCGGGATCACCGCCCGCGCCTGCTCGGTCGACAGCTGGTAGGGCGGGATCACCGCCACGAACTCAACCGGCGCCGGCCCTAACCGCAGGCTCTGCGGGCCGTGGGCGGTCTTCCACGAGAGCATGATCCCGCCAGAGAGCGCAGCTGCCACGTTGTCGGGGTGGCCCTCGATCTCGACCGCCAGGGCAAACGGATCATCATCGCTGCCGCTCCAGGCACGCCCCGCCAGCACCCCTGCCGCGATCGTGGCAGCGCTGGAACCGAGGCCGCGGGCAAACGGCACCGCATTGGTCATGTGAAACTCGAGTCCTGCGGGATCGCCGCCGGCAGCCGTGAATGCCCGCACGAACAGGTTGTCGCCGGCGCCCTGCGGCACCTCGGTGGCTCCCTCCCCCTCAGCGATGACCCGCACGTCGCCCCCACCGACGGCGCGAATCTCGACCCGGTTTCGCAGCTCCAGCGCCACCGCCAGGCAGTCGAACCCCGGCCCCAGGTTGGCCGATGACGCCGGCGCGGTGACGATCAGGCGATCAGGCAAGCACGGGCTCCAGATCGAACGCCACCCGCTCGAGCTCCTCGATCCGCGGAGGACAGCGCACGATCTCGGCGCCCTCGGCGCCGGCGGTATCGGGATCCTTCAGTCCGTGGCCGGTGAGCACGCACACCACCGTTGAGCCGGCGGCCACGAGGCCGTCACTGACTGCGTGGATCAACGCCGCCACCGACGTCGCCGACGCCGGTTCGCAGAACACCCCTTCGTCCTGCGCCAGCATCCGGTAGGCGCGCAGAATGTCTGCGTCTTCGATCGCGCGGATACCGCCGTTCGACTCGTCCACCGCCGCCAGCGCCTGATCGAGCCGAGCCGGGTTGCCGATCCTGATGGCGGTCGCGACCGTTTGCGGCGAGGGCACCGGCGCTCGAATCACCAGCGGCGCTGCTCCAGCGGCCTGCCCGGCCAGCATCCGTGGCGCCTGGCCGCTTTCGCCAAACCCTTTCCAGTAGGCGGTGATGTTGCCGCCGTTGCCGACCGGTAGCGCCACCCAGTCGGGAACTCCTCCGAGCTGCTCGACCACCTCGAAGGCCGCGGTTTTCTGACCCTCCAGCCGGTAGGGGTTGATCGAGTTGAGCAGCGCCAGCGGACGACGCTCCACCAGGTCTCGCACCAGATGCAGCGCGTCGTCGAAGCTGCCCTGGATGGCGACCACGCGGGCACCGCAAATCTGTGCCTGGGCGAGCTTTCCGCGGGCGATTGCGCCCTCGGGAAGCACCACCACCAGACGGATGCCGGCCCGACCGCAGTAGGCCGCCGCCGACGCCGAGGTGTTGCCTGTGGACGCGCACACGGCCGCGGTGGCGCCCTCCTCGAGCGCCTTGGAGACGGCCATCGTCATCCCGCGATCCTTGAACGACCCGGTGGGATTCGCTCCCTCGTACTTGAGATAGACCTCGACGCCCAGCAGTGCCGAGATCCGCGGTGCCGGCAAAAGCGGCGTGTTGCCCTCCCCCAGCGATACCACCGGGGTGCTGTCGGAGACCGGAAGCCGGTCGCGATAGCGATCGATCAGTCCGGCCACGCTGCGCTACCCGGCCGGCATGAGCACGGCTTTGAGCTCATCCTCGACGCCGGGCTCCAGAATCGCCATCACCAGATCGCCCGGCTTGCAGCTCGGTCTCGCCCACCGCGATCTCCGCCCGTCCGTCTCGGCTGACCGAGATCAGCCGCGAGCGGCTGGGCAGGTTGAGATCCCGCACCATCTGACCGGCCACCGGCGAGTTGGCGTCGATCGCGAACTCGACGATCTCGAGGTTCTCGCGACGCAGGTCGAGCAGCGTCACCAGCTCGTGCTGGGGCAGCTCGTGCTCGATCAGCGCCAGGATCGTGACCGTGGCCGACACCGTCAGGCTGATCCCGAGCATGTCGAAATGGGGCTGGTTGCGAGGATCGTTGACCCGGGCGATCACCTTCGGCACGTGGTACTTGTCGCGGGCCACCTGGCACACGATCAGGTTGTCCTCGTCGTCGCCGGTGACCGCGACAACCAGGTCGGCGCGCTCGACCCCGGCGCGCTCCAGCACGTACAGCTCGGTGGCATCGCCGAACCGGGCGACGTGCTCGAACTTCTCCTCGAGCATGCCGTAGCGATGGCGATCGTGGTCCAGCAGCGACACCTCGTGGCCCATCTTCATGAGCGCCGCGGTCAGGTTCGTCCCCACCTTGCCGCCGCCAACGATCAGGATATACATGGTCTCATCGTCTCCCGCTAGGCAACGGCGCCCCGACCAGGAGTGGCGCAGATCGCGTCCATGGTCGAGTCGATCGCCGCGGAGGTGGCGCAGACCGTGCGCAGGCCCTGGGTGGAGTAGAACGCCGCTCGGGCGGGGTCGAGCACGCGCGTGACGACGCACGGACAATCGAACCGCCGCTGAGCCACCTGGGCGATCACGATGTTGGTGTTGTCACCGTCGGTGGCAACCACAACCGCGTCGGCATCCTCGATCCCGCCCGCGATCAGCACATCCAGATCGAGGCCGTGCCCGTGAATGAACTCGCCCTGCCACGAGTCTGGAAGCCGCTGTGCCGCCTCGGCATCCTCGTCCACCACGCTGACCTGATGCCCATCGGCAGCCATCTGGGTGGCGATCGAAGAACCCACGCGTCCGCATCCCACAATCAAAAGCTTCATGGTTGGAGCCTATCGCGACGCGCAAGCACGTGCGCGCGCTCGGTGGCGGTTCTTCTATCGTGCGCAGTCATGCCTCCGATCACCATAGGCCTGCTGGGCTTCGGCACCGTCGGCTCCGCCGTCGATCGGCTGCTGCGCGAGAGCGCCGCGTCGATCGAGCGCGTCACCGGCAGCCCGGTCGAGGTGGCCGCCGCGCTGGTGCGCAACCCCGAGCGGCATCCCGAGGCGCCCGCCGGTCTTCTGACCACCGATTTCGCCCGCCTGCGGGACGATCCCTCGATCACCGTGGTGGCCGAGGTGATGGGCGGCATCGATCCCACCCGCGGCTACGTGCTCGAGCTGCTGCGGGCCGGCAAGTCGGTGGTGTCGGCCAACAAGCAGCTGCTGTCCCGCCACGGCGAGGAGCTGTTCACCGAGGCCGAGCGGCAGGGCGTGCAGCTGCGCTTCGAGGCCAGCGTGTGCGCCGCCATCCCCGTGATCAGAGTGTTGCGCGAATCGATGATCGTGAGCGGGGTGCACCGCATCGACGGCATCGTCAACGGCACCACCAACTTCATCCTCAGCCAGATGATCCACGCCGGATCGTCGTACGCCGACGCGCTGGCCGAGGCCCAGGCGCTGGGCTACGCCGAGGCCGACCCGACCGAGGACGTGACCGGCGGCGACGCCGCCGCCAAGATCGCGATCCTGGCGTCGATCGCATTTCACAACCGCGTGCGGCTGGAGGAGGTCGACTACGTCGGCATCGACGGCCTCGACCTGGCCGATGTCGCCCACGCCGCCGATCTCGGCTACTCGGTCAAGCTGATCGCCTCGGCGCTGCGCGTGGATGCGCGCGTGTCGGCCCGCGTGCACCCGTGCCTGCTCGCCAAAGAGCACCCGCTGGCAGCGGTCGAGGGCGCGTTCAACGCGATCATGCTGCGGGGCGAGTCGATCCGCGAGGTGATCCTGATCGGCCCGGGCGCAGGCGGCGAGGAGACCGCCACCGCGGTGATCGGCGACCTGCTGGCGGTGATCGGCACCCGCGGCACCGGATTCCTGCAACACGACGGCTACTACCGGGAGCTCAACCGGCTGCCGGTGGCCGACCTGGAGAGCCCGTTCTACCTGCGCTTCCAGGTGGACGACGAGCCGGGCGTGCTCGCCCAGGTGGCGCGGTCACTGGGCGACCACGAGGTGTCGGTGGCGCAGGTGGTGCAGCACCCCGCCGACGCAGGGCGTGCACATCGTGATCCTGACCCACGCGGCCCGGGAGGGCTCGGTGCGCACCGCCGCAGCGGCGGTCGCGAGCTGCTGGCTTCAGCCGCTCGGCGCCGGTCGTCCTGCCTATTCTGGAGCGCTAGCGGCCACGGCCTCCTCCGTCGGGCTCCAGGGCGGAGCCGGGGAAGTGCGTGACGATCACGCGGCACGGCGCCTTGCGCAGGATGAAGTCGACCGTGCGTCCGAAGAACTCCTCCTGCTTGGTTCGGCCTCGCCGCGGCTTGGACGGCGCGCCGACCACGATCAGCGAGGCGCTGTGCTCGGTGGCCGCGTCCACCACCATCCGCCCGGGGCTGCGGGTGCGGCCGGAGACGCCGATGTAGGAGACGCCGTACTCGGCGGCCAGCGACTCGGCCGCCGCCTGCACCTCGGCCACCTCCTGCTCGCGCTGCGGCCGCGGGGAGTCCAGCGGATCGCGCACGGGAACCACGATCGCGCTCACCCCCACCACCACCGAGCCCGCATCCAGCGCAAGCCGACAGGCGGTGGCCATCATCTCCTCGCCGATCTGGTCGAGCCGCTCCAGCGGCACCACCACAGCGCCCTGCTGCAGCTCGGTCACCGACGCCGGCGGCGGCGCGGCCAGATCGACGGTGTCCAGCAGCGGAAGACCCGCGCGGACGCGGACGCCCGTGTACATCAGCAGCCCGCCGATCATCCACAGCGGCCCCACGATCCGAGCGCCCGGGTGCGTGCCCAGCGCCAGCACCCACGCTGCGAACGAGAGCAGCGCACCGGCCACTGACGTGAGCGGGATCAGGCGCCCCTTGATGCGGACGTTGCCGTGCATCATGAACGCCCGCGGCATGTCCGGCTCGGTGATGCGCAGCCAGATGATCGACGCCTGCGTGATGGTGAACGCAAGCAGGATGCCGAAGCTGTAGAGCGAGGCCAGCACCAGCGTCTCCTCGCCCTCGAAGAACGATGCCACCACGATGAAGCCGGCCGACAGCAGGCCGATGGCGCCGATCGCAGCCGGCGCTGCCAGCACCCGGCGGCTGCGGCGGGCAAACACGGCCGGCACCTGCACGTGGCGGCCCATCGACTCGGCCATCCGCGCGAAACCCGAGATGCTGGTGGTGATCGCGAGCATCAGGATGGCCACCGCCGTCAACCCCACGCCGACCCGCAGGATGTCCTCGATCCACCAGGACGTGTGCCGGCCGATGGCGTGCACCAGGCCCAGAATCGGCGCGTTCACCCAGGTGGTCGAAAGCTGGCTGGAATAGCCGGCCGGGGCACTCGGGATCGGGGTGCGACGGGAAGGCCGACACCGCCGCGGTCGCCACCGCCGCATAGATCACCACCACCGTGAAGGCGGAGGTGCGGATACTGGCCGGCACCGTGCGCCCGGGATCCTTGGCCAGGCCGGTCAGCGACGAGACCTTCTCCAGGCCGGTGTAGGCCACCATCGCCACCGGCAGCGAGAACGCCAGCGAGTTCCAGGTCGGCGCCACTCCGATATCGATGTTGTTGGTCAGCCGCTGGTAGTTGAACAGCAGCACGAGGCCCAAGCACCGCGAGGCTGATCTGCACCACCAGGTCGAGAATCGCCAGCACGATCCCGGCCAGGTAGGCGTTGGTGCGCCGCACCAGCCGAAGCAGCGGTGATCACCGCCAGCACGCCGACCGCCGCCATCGCCGCCTGCCGATCGGACAGCGCGTTGGGATGTCCGAAGGCTCCGGTCAGATACCGCGGCACGAACAGCGCCGAGAGCGCGATCGCGATCACGTAGTCGAGCGCCGCCGCCCAACCGGCGATGAACCCGACCAGATCGTTGAACGCCCTGCGG
The DNA here is from genome assembly GCA_963729195.1 of uncultured Actinomycetes bacterium. Classification (GTDB taxonomy): domain Bacteria; phylum Actinomycetota; class Thermoleophilia; order Gaiellales; family JAICJC01; genus CAVPTL01. The sequence goes on along the minus strand of CAVSNF010000024.1, from coordinate 59,030 downwards.
GCGAAGCTGGCGGCCCCGCCGGGCTCGGCGATGGTGGCGCCGCCCTCGGCGTAGGCGGCCGCCGCCAGCGCGAACAGCAGCCCGGCCGCCAGGAACACGAACGGCGTGGCCGAGAGCGCGTACACCGAGGTCAGGCCAAGCGCGAAGTACAGCGAGCTTCCGATCTCGCCATACGCGATCGCAAACAACGCCGGGGCGCCGAGCATACGGCCGAGAACGGGAATCTTGCGCGCCATGCCGGGGTGAGCTTACTGCGGTGGGCGCAGGGCACGCCAGCGCAGCACGCCCAGCACCAGGAAGACGGCCGCCGCCAGGAATCCGACCTGGCCGCCGCCCAGCGTCAGCGTGCGGATCAGGATCGGCGGCGCCGATCACCAGAAAGATCACCGCGATCGCCCGGTTTGCCCTCAGCATCAGCCGGCGGCGCCCACGGTGCCGACCATCACCCGGCAGGTGGCGTTGCGCAGGACGTAGTCGATCACCCGGCCGAACATCCGCTCGCCCGCCCGCTTGCGGTCGGCCGCGCCCATCACGATGATCTCGGAGCGGCGTCGCTCCGCCTCACCCACGATCGCCTCGCCCACGTTGCGGGTACGCACCAGCCGCGTGATCACGGTGACCCCGTACTCGTCTCCCAACGCAGCCGTCTCGCGCAGCTCCCGCTCGGCCTGTGCGACCTCGTCGCTCATCGCGTCGGACAGCGGCCGGTCGAGCGGCACCTCGATCGGGTAGAGCGCGACCAGCGTCGCACCCGATTCGGCCGCCAACCGCAGGGCGGTCGCGGTCATCTCGTCGGTCACCCGGTGGGCGGTCAGCGGCATCAGGATCGACCGGTACTCGACCTCGAGCGCAGGGCCGTAGCGACACCGGCGGCATCAGCACGGTCTGGGTCAGCGGCAGATGCTGCGAACGCCGGTAGAGGGTGTACACGACCAGGCCGATGATCAGCCAGATCATCCCCACCGGCGCGACGCCGTCGACGAAGTGCAGCACGATCGTGACCAGCCACGAGGCCAGACAGCCGATCAGCCCGAGCACGGCGAACAGCGGCAGGTCATAGTTTCCGACCTTGTAGGACATCGGCCCTCGCCAGGGCATGTCGTCGGAGGACATCGTGCGTCTCATCTGGATCACCGCCGCGTGGGCGAGGGTGAACGACAGCATCGCCCCGAAGGCGTACAGATTCCCCAGAAACTGGGTCGACCCGTTGGGGATCATCAGCAACACCGCGATCACGCTGAAGAAGATGATGGCGACATACGGCGTGCTGTATTTGGGGTGCACCCGGCTGATGATCGGCGGCAGCTGGCGATGCAGCCCCATCGAATAGGTGAGTCTCGAAACTCCGATGATGCCGGCGTTGGTGGCGATGATCAGGATCGTCGCCGCCAGCAAGCCGACGTAGTAGCCGAGCCCCTGGGTGATGATCTGCGGCAACCCGAGGTTGTCCACCAGCCCTGCCACCGGATCGCCCGCAAACCTACAGGCCAGCTCCGATGTCGGCTCGCCCAGCTTCACCTGCTTGGCGCAGGCCAGCGTGGGATCGTGGGAGTCGGCCACCATCGCAGGCGTCGGCCGGCTTCACCGGCAGCGCCGACAGGGCAACCGACGGCAGGAAGGCGTAGATCGCAAACACCGCGATCACCACGTACATGATCGCGCGGGGTACGTGCCGGGCCGGGTCGATCGCCTCCTCCGACATGTTGGAGACGGTCTCGATACCGGTGTAGGCCACCATCGCCACCGGGATGGCAACGATGAAGTTGCTCCACGTCGGCACGGTGCCGAGGTCGACATTGCTGCTCAGAACCGACGGGGAGAACACCACCACCAGGCCGATCACCACCAACAGCGCCTGAGTCGCCAGGTCGGCCAGGGCCAGGAAGATGTTCAGCCCGGCGGCCTCCTTCACCCCGACGATGTTCAGGATCACCAGGAACAGCACCACCAACGCTCCGCCGTAGATGTCGTTGGGGTGGCCGATCAGGTCGCCGCCCGGCCAGAACTTGGCCAGGTAGTGCGGCACGAAGATCGCCGAGATCGCGATCGTGACGGTGTAGTTCAGCATCTGCGCCCAGCCGGCGAAGAAGCTGACCGCCTCGTTGAACGCGTGCCGCGTGAACGACGCCGAGCCGCCCGCCTCGGGGAAGCGGGCGGTGGCCTCGGCATAGGTCACCGCCGTGAAGAAGAAGATCACGCCCGGAGATGAAGAACGCGACCGGCGTCAACCCGAGCGCGTACACGGTCACCAGACCGAGCGCGTAGTAGATCGACGAGCCGACGTTCCCGTACGCGGTCGAGAACAGCGCCGCCGTACCGAGCACGCGGTGCAAACCCCCGGCTTGGCGGCGCTTTACCGGCATAGCTGCCTGTTATACCGCGTGACGGCTGGTGATTACCGAGTCAGCAGTGGAATGATCAGAATCGCGACGATGTTCGTGATCTTGATCATCGGGTTGATCGCCGGACCGGCGGTGTCCTTGTAGGGATCGCCCACCGTGTCGCCGGTGATTGATGCGGCGTGCGCGGGAGATCCCTTGCCGCCGTGGGCCCCGTCCTCGATCAGCTTCTTGGCGTTGTCCCACGCCCCGCCGCCCGACGTCATCGAGATCGCCAGGAACAGGCCGGTCACGATCGTTCCCACCAGCAGACCACCCAGCATCTGGTAGGAGATCAGGCCGACCACGATCGGCACCGCCACCGGAATCAGGGCGGGCAACTGCATCTCACGGATGGCCGAGCGCGTGACCAGATCGACGCAGCGGGCATAGTCGGGCTTGGCGGTGCCCTCCATGATCCCCGGGATCTCCCGGAACTGGCGGCGCACCTCCTCGACCACCGCGGCACCGGCACGGCCGACAGCGTCCATCGCCAGCGATGCGAACAGAAACGGCATCAGACCGCCGATCAGAAGGCCTGACAGCACCCACGGATCGTTCACCTCGAACACCACGGGGTGGCCCACCTTGACCGCCAGCTCGTCGCTGAAGGACTGGAACAGCACCAGCGCGGCCAGGCCGGCCGAGCCGATCGCATAGCCCTTGGTGACCGCTTTGGTGGTGTTGCCGACCGCGTCCAGCGGGTCGGTGACCTTGTCGCGCACCTCGTGGGGCAGGTCGGCCATCTCGGCGATCCCGCCGGCGTTATCCGTGATCGGGCCGAAGGCATCGAGCGCGACGACCATGCCGGCCATCGAGAGCATCGCTGTGACGGCGGTCGCGATCCCGTACACCCCGGCCAGCTTGTCGGCGGTCAGGGTGCCCACCACCAGCACGATCACCGGCAGCGCGGTGGCCTGCATGCCGACGGCCAGGCCGGCGATGATGTTGGTCGCGTGGCCGGTGGTCGACTGCTGGGAGATGCGCTTGACCGGGCCGAAGCGGGTGCCGGTGTAGTACTCGGTGATCCCCACCAGCAGCGCGGTGATAACCAGGCCGGTGAGCGCACACAGATAGATCCTGGTGCCGTTCGCGGGAAGCCCGCCGGACACCGAGTGCACGACCGGAATGAACAGCACCGCCGAGAGCAGCGCAGATACCAGCACGCCGGTGTAGAGAGCGGTCATGATGCTGCCGCTCTTGGGCAGCCGCACCATCAGCGTGCCCACGATCGACGCCGGGATGGCGAGAGCGCCGATCAGCAGCGGCAGCACCACAGCGTTGTGGACGCCACCGTCGCCGAGCTGGGCACCCAGGAACATGGCCGCCACGATCGTGACCGCGTAGGTCTCGAACAGGTCGGCCGCCATGCCGGCGTCGTCGCCCACGTTGTCGCCGACGTTGTCGGCGATCACGGCCGGGTTTCGGGGATCATCCTCGGGGATGCCGGCTTCGATCTTGCCGACCAGGTCGGCGCCGACGTCGGCGCCCTTGGTGAAGATGCCGCCGCCCAGCCGTGCGAACACGGAGATCAGCGAGCCGCCGAAGGCAAGACCGACCAGCGCCTTGGTGGCGTCCAGGTCAGAGCTGCCGTTCTGCTTGAGGATGCCGTAGTACCCGGCCACTCCGAGCAGACCGAGGCCCACCACCAGGATGCCGGTGACGGTGCCGCCCTTGAACGCGATCGACAACGCCGGGGCCATGCCCTTGCGGCCGGCCTCCGCGGTGCGCACGTTGGAGCGCACCGCCACGTTCATGCCGATGAACCCGGTGATTGCCGATAGCACCGCACCGATCACAAAGCCGATCGCCACCTTGACTCCGAGATCGCCCGACCAGTGGCCGGCGGCTGCAATCACGATGGTGACGACCACCGCAACCACCGCGATGGTCGTGTACTGCCGCTTCAGATAGGCCGCGGCACCCTCCTGGATCGCTGCTGCGATCTCCCGCATGCGGTCGTTGCCGTCGGGCTGTTTCAGCACCCACTGAGTCAGCAGAAGACCGTAAATGACGGCGGCGACACCACAGACGAGCGCGATCGCAACCGCGTGACTTGCCAGGAAACTCACAGCATGAACTCCTTAGAAGGTCGGATACAACCGGCGGATTGTAACAGTGGCATCGGCACCACCAAGCGGTTGTCGGGCCGCTCGTATCGCCGCCGCTGGCCGTCGGGCAAAAACTAGAAGCGCGCCCCCGTGAGCGCGGTTGCACAGGTATCGGCGGGTTGCGCGCCAATCTTGGGAATGGCCGCAAACAGCAGGTCTCGCAGGCGTTCGTTGTTCTCGGTGAAGACCTTCACGACACCCTCGTGGCTGACCGGCTCGACGTCGGGATCGTCCTCCAGCCCGACGTCATAGTCGGTGATCAACGAGATGTTGGCGTAACACAGCTCCAGCTCGCGGGCCAGCCAGCCCTCGGGATAGGCGGTCATATTGATCACGCCCCAGCCCATCGCGGAGAACCAGCGAGACTCCGACCGGGTCGAGAACCGCGGGCCCTGGATCACGACAACGGTGCCGCCGTCGCGGATGTCCAAGCCCTGCTCGCGGCCGGTCTCGAGCAGCGTCGCCCGCAGATCGGCGCAGTACGGGTCGGCGGCCGAGACGTGCGTGGTCACCGGACCGTCGTAGAAGGTATCGGCGCGGCCACTGGTGCGATCGACGAACTGGTCGCAGACGACGAACGTGCCCGGAGGCAGATCCTTGGTGAGGCTGCCGGAGGCGCAGGGGCCGATCACCCGCCGGACCCCCAGCTCCTTCATCGCCCACAGGTTGGCGCGGTAGGGAATCGCGTGCGGAGGGAGCTGATGGTTGCGTCCGTGCCGAGGCAGGAAGGCGACCCGCTTGCCGCCGACATCGCCCACCACGAACCGGTCAGAGGTCGGCCCGTACGGGGTGTCCACCGTGACGTCCTCGGCGTCCTCGAGGAACGAGTAGAACCCCGAGCCGCCAAACACCCCAATCTCCGCCTCGCTCATACATCCCCTCTCGGTGTCCAGATCTTCGGTCGCTCAGCCGTCTCGACAGCCGGTTCTGATTCCTCAGGTGACGGCCGGCTGTCACCGGCAGGCGGTTCCAACCCGCGGGAGTATGCCATCTGCAGGTCGGCCAGTGCCTGCCGGTACTCCAGCAAGGCGGCCGGCGGCAGCAGCCGCTCGAGCACCGGCATCAAGGCCCGCACCGCTTCGATCGCCTGCTCGGTCTGCATCAGGTCGACTTCGATGTCGGGTTCGCCGGTGAGACCGGCACGCGCGAACCCGACGCTCAGCAGCATCGTGACGCTGGAGAGGATCACATCCCCCGCGGCCGGGACAGCGTTCTCACCGGGTGGCGGCTCGGTGCTCATCCCACCTCTCCGGCGACCTGTGCCAGCCACTCTCCGGCGGAGGCGTGCGTGCGCTCGACCACTGTCGGCCACAGCTCGCGGGGGGTTGCCCCCGCCGTCAGCTGGGCCGAGTACACCTGAGCGGGTGACAGGCCCTCCAACGGGGCCAGATGCGGCGCGATCCCCAGCTCGGCTGCCACCTCGGTGACACCCTCGAGCAGCGCGTCGATGCGCGCCCGGGCCGGCACCGAGCGGCCGGCGTCGAAATCGATCAGCTCGCCGTCCATCCCCCAGCGAATCGCCCGCCACAGGTTCTCCTCGAGCAGACGAGGGGCATGCGCCGGGAGTGGCCGGCCTTCGTCATACATGCGTGCGAACCGGGCGGTCAACGCGACCATGAATCCCGCCAGCGCGACCGCTTGGCCGAACTCCGGCTGGGCGTCGCAGATCCGCGTCTCGACCGTCGGGAACGCCTGGTGGGGTCGCACGCTCCACCAGATTTCGGTGTGTTCACGAATCGACCCGGTGCTCACCAGAAAACGCACGTACTGCTCGTACTCACTCCAGTCGGCGAGATGATCGGGGATGCCGCAGCGGGGAAACATGCGCGTGAACACCTGCGTTCGGGTGGAGTGCAGGTGGGTGTAGCGATCCTCGATCCAGGGTGAGCTGGCCGAGATCGCGAGCAGCTCCGGGAGCACCGAGCGCATCGCCGAGTTGACCGCGATCGCGCGGTCGGCACCGCGAATGCCGGTGTGGGCGTGGATGCCGAAGGTGTTGTTCCGCCAGGCGACGTATCTGAGCGTCGACTCGACCAGGTGGTAGTGCGGCGTGTCGATCACCTCCTGGTCCTGCCAGCGGGCGAACGGGTGGCATCCCGCGGCGGACAGGCGCACGCCCAGCCGGGTCGCCAGATCGAGCAGCTGGACACGCCGGCGGGCCATCACCTCGGCCGCCTCGGCGAACGTCTCGCAGCGGCCGGTGCGGATCTCCACCTCCGAGCGGATCAGCTCGCCCGCGACCGAGCCGGCCAGCGGGCCCTCGCTGGAGGCTTCGGCGAAGCGCTCGAAGCCGGGCACCATGTCCAGCGTCTCGGGATCAAGGATCGCGAACTCCTCCTCGACGCCGATCGAGAAATCCTGGCCCTGCTCAAACCCCTCGCGGGCTGCTTCCAGCGCCGCCAGTGGATCGATGATCTTCGGCGTCTCGCCCATGCGTCGCCACGATAACGGACGCGGCGACGCGGCGGGTCAGCGCCGCTTCAAGTGCGCGCTGATGCGTACCCGAAGCTCGTTGGGGCTGAACGGCTTGGTGACGTAGTCGTCCGCTCCCAGCGAGAACCCCGCATCGACGTCGCGGTCCTGGGCACGGGCGGTGAGCATGATCACCTTGGTCGAGTTGAACCGCTCGTCTGCGCGCAGCTCGCGCAGCACGTCGAAGCCCGAGCGTTTGGGCATCATCACGTCCAGCACGCACAGGTCGGGATGCTCGGTGCGGGCGACCTGCAGAGCGGCGTCGCCGTCGGCCGCGGTGAGCACGCGGTAGCCCTCTCGCTCCAATCGGAACTTGACCAGCCGCAGCAGATGCGGCTCGTCGTCGGCGACCAGCACGGTCGCGGTTTCGGATTCCATCGATCAGCCTCCTTCAGGCGTTTGTTCGAGAAGTGGGAGCAGCACCGTCACCGCGGTGCCGCGCCCGAGTTCGCTGTCGACCGTGAGCCGGCCCTGGTGGGCCTCCACGATCGCGCAGCAGATTGCCAAGCCCAGCCCGGTTCCCGGGATTGCCTGGTCGGTCGCATTGCGAGCTCGAAAGAACCGCTCGAACAGGCGCGGCAGGTCATCGGGCGGGATGCCGATGCCAGAGTCGGACACCACCACGTGGGCCTGCCGTCCCCGGCCTGTGTCGTGGATCGACAGGGTGACCTCGACGGTGCCCTCGACCGGAGTGAATTTGGATGCGTTGGAGAGCAGGTTGGCCAGCACCTGGCTGAGCCGCTCGGTATCCACCTTGGCCATCACGGGTTCGTCGGGCAGCCGCGATATCACCTGGAGCCGGCGGGCGTTCAGCGTCAGTGCTTGATCTCGGATGGCACCGCTTACCAGCGGTCGCAGATCGGTCGGCTCGGCGCTGATCGAGAGGTTGCCGCTCTCGACCCCCGAGAGTGTCAAGAGATCGGTGATCAGCGCCTCCAGCCGCCGGGCGTTGTGGTCAACGATCCCCAAGAACTCGGCTTGCTCCTCGGTGACGCCGCCGGCGGCTTCGGCCGCCAGGATCTCGACGTATCCGAGAATCGCTGTCAGCGGTGTGCGCAGCTCATGCGACACGCTCGAGACGAAGTCGGTCTTGATCTGGTCGGACATCCGCAGCGCCTCCAGCTGCATCGCCAGCGCCCGGTTGAGCGCCTGCAGCTGTGCCAGGAAGTCGGCCCGTTCGATCGCGACCGCAGCTTCGGCGGCGAACAGGCCCGCGACCGCCGCGGCTCGATCGGAAAGGTGCATCACCGGGCGATCCCAGCCGACCAGCAGCACCCCCACCACACACCCGTCGCGCAACACCGGCTGCCACAACGCCGACACAATCCCGGTTGCCTCGGCCAGCCGCGGCGAGACGTCGTCGTAGAGCGCCAGATCGGCGATGAAAAACGGCTCCCCCGACGAGAACACGTCGGCGGTGGCCGATCCCGCCTCGTCGACTGCAACTCGCAGTGGCGCCGAATGCCCACCGCCACCGGCGACACCTGTCGATACCAGCCCCGACTGACCGTCGGGCTCCATCAACACCGCCAACATGCCGTCGCACACCTCCAGCAACGCTTGGCAGATCGAGTTTCGCGCGGCGCTCGGATCGGTGGTTCGCGGCAGCCGCCGCGCCACCTGGGCCACGGCGGTGAGGTCGGCTGCGTACTGGTATGCGAGCACGTCGGCCTCGTGCTGGGCGACGTTGCGCTCGGTCACGTCGCGCATCACGATGATGCGGGCATCTCCCGCCGGCGGGATCGCGCGCTCGGTCACCTCCAGCTGCCGTAGCGAGCCGCTGCGGGTCATCCCCGAGCGGATCTCGCCTTCGTCGCCGCCCAACAGGCGATCCAGCTCCACACCTTGAACCTCGGCCAGGGTGTAGCCGAACACTGAGCTGAATGCCGGGTTGACCTCCACGATCGACCCGCCCACCACCACCGCGACGGCGTCGGACACGGCATCGGCGAGCAGGCGATAACGGCGATCGCGCCCATGCGGATTGGCAGCATGCATCACTCCCCCGGCAATCGACGGGCGAGGAGTGCGTTTGAGGCGGCACCACAGCCGGCGCCGCCGTAGCCAGGCTCCCGCTAGGTCAGGTGAAAGTACAGCGCGTGCAGCAACTCGACCACCGGACTGGATCGATGCACCGTCACATCCGACGGGGTGTCGATCAGCGAATCGGCGTAGTTGAAGATGATCTTCACGTCCGCATCCACAAGCGCGTTGGCCGCCGCCTGAGCGGCGGCTTCCGGCACCGCCAGCACCCCGACGATGATGTTGCGGTCCCTGACCGTGTCATTCAGATCGACCATGCTCTGAACGCGCATGTCGCCGATTCCCTCGCCGATCTTGTCGGGGTCGGTGTCGAACACCGCCGTGATGTTGAATCCGTGATCTGCAAACGCCGGCGATTTGGCAATCGCCTGGCCGAGTGAACCTGCGCCGATGAGCGCGATGTTGTGCTGGCCGGAGGTGCGCAGAATCTTGCGGATCTCGACGATCAGATAGTCGATGTTGTACCCAACGCCACGCTTGCCGAACTTCCCGAAACCAGACAGGTCACGGCGGATTTGGGTCGCATTGACGTTCGTGTACTCACCGATCTCCTGTGAGGAGATCGAGTCGCGACCCATTTTCTTGGCCTGGGTCAAGACCTGGAGGTAGCGGGATAGACGAGCGGCTACACCGACCGTCAAACGTTCTGAGGGCAACGACTCTCCCTTACTGGTGGACACTGGCAACACGACCGGGGAGTCTAACGATCGATTTGGGCCGCCGGAGCCATAACCCACGATTCAAATGGTTCAAGCGGTGTCCTGCGCGCGTCGTACTCGGCGTTCCAGGTCAGCCGGGTCGACGCGAAACTTAAAGGCCTTGCGGCCGGCCACAAAAACCACCGGGATCTGTGCTCTGTAGGCGGTTTCGAGGTCTGCGTCACCGTCGATTTCGATCACGCGGATATCGAGATCAAGCCGCTGCCGCTGGGCCTCGATCTGGGCCTTGGCGACCTCGCACAGATGGCAGCCCGCGCCGCTGTAGATGACCACTTCGACGGTCATGCCACCGACGCGTAGGCGTCTCGGGTGAGGTAGTCGGGGAAGGCCACGGCCGGGCTGTAGCGGGCCGCCGAAGCGATCATGGCGGCGTTGTCCGAGCACAGCGCCAGCGGCGCCGCGCGCACCTCCGCGCCGTGCTCGGCGCCGGCCGAGCTGAGCGCTTTGCGCAGCACGCCGTTGGCCGCCACCCCGCCCACCAGCGCCACCTGGGTCTGCCCGGTGGCGTCCAGCGCCTGCACCGTGCGGGTCACCAGCGAGCGCACGATCGCGGCCTGGTAGGACGCGGCCAGGTGTGGCCGATCGGCCGGATCGGGATGCTCCGCCAGCGCGTGGCGCAGCGCCGTCTTCAGTCCGCTGAACGAGAAGTCATACCCCGGCCGGCCGAGCATCGCGGTGGGGAACGGGTAGGCGCCGGAGTCGCCACCCTCGGCCAGCCGTTCCAGCTCCGCCCCTCCGGGATAGCCGAGACCGAGCAGGCGGGCGCCCTTGTCGAACGCCTCGCCGGCGGCATCGTCCAGCGACGCACCGATCGGGTCGAACCGCCCCGGCGCATCGACTTGGGCCAGGATCGTGTGCCCACCCGAGGCCAGCAGGCACAGGAACGGTGGTTGCATCGGGTCGGGCGCCAGGTAGAGCGACGCGACATGCCCGTGCAGGTGATTCACCGGGACCAGCGGGAGTCGACGGGCAAATGCGATCGCCTTGGCGGTGGCCAGCCCGACCAGCAGCGCGCCGATCAGGCCTGGGCCTTCGGTCACGGCCACCGCCGAGATCTCATCCAGGCCGACGCCTGCCTGCTCGAGTGCGGTCTCGATCACCGGCGTGGTCAGCTGCAGGTGCCGCCGCGAGGCGACCTCCGGCACGACACCGCCGAAGCGGGCGTGCAGCTCGGCCTGAGACGCGACCACGTTGGAGAGCACGACTCCATCGCGTGTCGATCACAGCCGCGGACGTCTCGTCACACGACGTCTCGATCCCGAGGATCAGACCGCGGGCCACTACTCGACGTGATCGCGCCACATGATCACGGCATCCTCACGGTTGTCCGTGTAGTAGCCGCGACGCACCCCGGTACCGACGAATCCGAGCTGCTCGTACAGATGGATCGCGGCGGCGTTCGAGACCCTGACCTCCAGGGTGTAGCCACGGTCGGCGTCGTCCTCGGTGGCGGCGAACAGGTGCTCGAGCAGTGCCCGCGCCACACCCCGCCCGCGAAACGGCGCGTCCACCGCGATGTTCATGACGTGCCAGGCGTCGACGTACTTGGCGACGATCACGTAGCCCAGCATCTCCTCGCCCTGGAAGGCGCCGACGCAGAACCCTCCGGGCTTGGCCAGTTCGCCGGCGAACATCGAACGTGACCACGGCGTCGGGTAGGCGCGCTGCTCGATCTCCTGGATTCCGTCCAAGTCGGTGGGAGCAAGCCGCCGAAACTCGACCGCTGTCATCATGCGGCTGCCCCCCTCGCTGCTGCCGCCGCGAGGTTGCGCTCGGCATCCGGCACGCGCAGGTACACGGGCTCGGCCTCGACCGCCGAGTCGATCAGCGCCGCGTGATGGCGCGCCCAGGGAACGTGCAGCGGCGAGTCGTCGGGGGCAATCACCGCGTCGGGGAAGACCGCGCGGTGCAGCACCGCACCGTCGCCGGCAAGCGTGGTTCCCACGGGCAGAAGCTCGGCCAGCGCCTGGGGCAGCAGTGCCTGAGGTGTGATCCCGGCGCCGGCGGCGAACACCTCTCCGCGGCGGGCGTCGATGCATGCCACCTGTCACGCCGTCGCCCTGAAGCAGCGCGTCCAGCGTGGACACGCCCAAGACCGGGATGCCAAGCGCCATCCCCAGCCCTCTGGCCGTCGCGATCCCGATGCGAAGCCCGGTGAACGTGCCCGGGCCACACCCGACCACGATCGTGTTCACGTCGTCAAGCGTGAGCTGCGAGCGCTCCAGCAGGTCGCGCACATCCTCCAGCACGTGCTGGGCGCTGCGGGAGCGGCCGCGGCTCGCGTTTTCGCCCGCGACCTCGCCGTTCACCGTGAGACAGGAAGTGGCGACATCCGTCGCGGTATCAAGGGAAAGGATGATCAAGCGCAGCGGCCACGTTGGAATCGAGCGGATCGAGCACGATCAGCCTAGCATCGACCCCCGTGATCCGGATGGTTACGCCTATTCGAGCGGTGGGCAAAACGCCCGCCCCAGCCTCGGGCCATTCCACGAAGCAGATGCTGGATTCGAAGTACGGCTCGAGGTCGGCCCACTCCTCGTCGGTGACCCCGGAGGAGCGGTACAGATCGAGGTGCGAGACCGCGCCATGCGGTGACGAGTAGCGATGCCCGACCGTGTAGGTGGGGCTGGTGACAGCGTCGGTCACGCCCAGTGCCGCGCAGGCTGCCTGCACGAAGGTGGTCTTGCCCGCTCCCATCTCACCGCTGACACCGACCACGTCCCCGGGCTCGAGCACCGCCGCCACGCGGGCTGCCGCTGACGCGGTCTGCGGCGAGGCTAGAACAGGCCCAGCTGAGCGTACTCTGGCTCGTGCTCCACCACCGGCTCGGGATCCCGCGCCGCGGGCGCGGCGGGCGGCACGGACGCCGCCGGGGCGAGCGTTCAGCAGCTCGGGCAGGCGCCGGATGTCGTCTCGCAACGTGTCCAGCATGGACGGCGTGTAGAGCGCCGCCGCGGGGTGGTAGATCGGGAAGATCACCAGATCGACGCCCGCGATGCGGTGGGGCTGTGCGCTTCCTCGCACCCGGGTGATCCCGTGTGGCCGGCCGGTCAGGAGCTTGGTGGCGAAGTTCCCGAGCGTGCAGATCACCTGGGGCCTGATCAGCTCGACCTGTTTGAACAGGTGGCCCTCGCAGGCTGCGATCTCCTCTTCCAGCGGATCGCGGTTCCCCGGCGGGCGGCACTTCAGCACGTTGGCGATGTACACGTCGGAGCGATCCAGCCCGATCTCACCCAGCAGCGTGTCCAGGAGCTTTCCGGCCTGGCCCACGAAGGGAACGCCCTGCTTGTCCTCGTGGAACCCCGGCGCCTCGCCGACGAACATCACCGCGGCGTCGGGATTGCCGCTGCCCACGACGACCTGGGTGCGGCCCTGAGCGAGCGCACATTTGGTGCATCCGCGCCAGTCGGAGGCGTGCTGCTCGAGCTGGAGCCGTCGTGTCGCTGCCGCGTCACTCACAACTGTGATTCTCGCACCGCCGCCGGACGGTCGTGACGTCAACCGCAGCCGCAGGAGCCGCCGCAGCAACCGCCACCGCCGCCGACCATGGCACCCTCGGGGCGATTGGTCGCAAACGAGGACAAAAGCTTGGTGACGGTGCCGCCGCCGCAATCGGGGCAGTTGACCGAGACCGGCGTCGTCAGCGGCACCAGCTCCTCGAACTCGGTGGAGCAATCCGCGCACAGATACTCATAGATGGGCATGCGCAAGAGCATATCGAACGGCCGCGAGACCGCCCACCGGCACCCCCGATCGGCCGAGGTTCTAAGCTCGGGCACGTGCATCGGGACACCACCGTGATCGGAGCCGGCCGGGTCGGCCGGACCGTGGCAGCCCGCCTCCCAGGGGCGCGCCTCGTCGGGCGCGGGCAGGCCCCGCAGCTGGACGGGTGCAGGCGCCTGCTGATCGCGACACCTGACGCCGCGATCGCAGCTGTGTGCGTCGGAGCTGGCGCCGCGCCTCGATCCTGGCTGCGTCGTGATCCATTTCTCGGGGGCAACCAGCGTGCACGCCCTGGACGCCGCGCCGGGACCCAAGGCGTGCGTTCACCCGATGCAGACGATCGACCCCGCGCGCGGCCCCGATCAGCTGGAGGGCTCATTCGCCGCGGTCTTCGGCGACCAGCAGGTCGGGGGCGTTGCTGGCGCGCGAGCTGGGGCTGACGCCGTTCCCGCTGGACGACGCCGCCAAGCCCACGTACCACGCCGCCTCGATCTTCGCCTCGAACTATCTGGTGACGCTGACGGCGGTGGCGGTGGGGCTGCTCGAGCGCAGCGGGATGGAACGGGCCGATGCGCTGGCGGCGCTTGCGGCCGCTGCAGCTGCGCACGATCGAGGTCGCGGGCGACCCGCCCACCGGGCCGATTGCCCGCGGCGATGCGGCCACCATCGAGATGCACCTGGCGGCGATCGGGCCGGAGCTGCAGCCGCTCTACCGCGAGCTCGGGCAGAGCGACGCTGCCGCTGGTGGATCCACATGCGGCAGATGCCGTGCGAGGCCTGCTGTGACGCGTCGGACTGGTGCCGACCATGGGCGCGTTGCACGACGGGCACCGGGCGCTGCTGCGGGCCGCTCGGGCCGAGAACGACCGAGTGGTCATGAGCCTGTTCGTGAACCCCACCCAGTTCGGCGCCAGCAAGGATTTCGAGTCGTACCCGCGCGACCCCGAGCGCGATCGCGAGATTGCGCTGGAGGAGGGCGTGGACGAGGTGTACGCCCCGTCGCCCGAGGAGATGTATCCGGAGGGCTTTGACACGACGGTGCGGGTCGGCGATCTGGCGACGCGGTTTGAGGGCGTTCACCGCCCCGGCCACTTCGACGGCGTGGCCACGGTCGTGGCCAAGCTGTTTGCCCGGGTGCGGCCCGACGTCGCCTACTTCGGCCAGAAGGATGCTCAGCAGCTGGCGGTGATCCGGCGTATGACCCTCGATCTCGATCTGGGCGTCGAGATCCGATCGATCCCGACGGTGCGGGAGCCCGACGGGCTGGCGGTGTCGTCGCGAAACGTGCATCTCACCCCTGACCAGCGGCTGAAGGCCGTGTCGCTTCACCGCGCGCTGGTGGCCCGCGACGCGGCGCTGATCGAGGGCGAGGTCGACTATCTCGCGGTGGTCGATCCCGACACGTTCCTCGAGGTTGCCGACCTCCCCGGCGCGATCGTGATCGCCGCCGCCCGGTTCGGCCCGACCAGGCTGATCGATACCATTCCGGTGGAGACTTGATGAAGGTGTCACTGCCGGCCCTGGCCGAGATGAAGATCAAGGGCGAGCCGATCGTCATGATCACGGCCTACGACCACGCCACCGCGCGCATCGTCGATCGCTGCGGGGTCGACCTCGTGCTGGTCGGTGATTCGGCCGCCAACAACGTGCTGGGACACGACCCGGTGTCCACGGTGGGCGCCACCATGGACGAGCTTCTGATCCTGACCCGGGCGGTCGCCCGCGGCTGCGAGCGCGCCCTGGTGATCGGCGATCTGCCCTTCATGAGCTACCAGGTGTCCAACGAGGAGGCGGTGCGAAACGCCGGGCGGTTCATCAAGGAGTCGCGCGCCGATGCGGTCAAACTGGAGGGCGGCGGCGAGTCGGTGCGCCGGGCCGCCGCGCTCAAGGGCGCCGGCATTCCGGTGATGGGACACGTCGGCTTGACACCGCAGACCGCCACCATGCTCGGTGGCCACAAGGCCCAGGGGCGCGAGTGGCATCAGGCCCGCCAGGTGTACGAGGACGCGGTGGCGCTCCAGGCAGCGGGCTGCTTTGCGATCGTGCTGGAATGCGTGCCCGGACCGGTGGCCGATGCGATCACGCGCCGGCTGACGATCCCCACGATCGGTATCGGTGCGGGCGCCGACACCGACGGCCAGGTGCTGGTGATTCACGATCTGCTCGGCATCCGCCCGGCGGCAGACGGCGCGCCCAAGTTCGTCAAGCGCTTTGCCGAGGTCGGTGACGCGATCGCCGCGGGCGTCTCGGCCTACTCCGCCGAGGTGCGCTCACGGCAGCTATCCCGACGAGGCGCACAGCTACACCATGTTGCCGGAGGAAGTGTCGGCGTTCGAGGCCGCCATCGCCGGGTCAGCCAGCGACGAGAACGTGCTCGCCGACTGGTGATCCACCGCTCGCGCTGACGCGCGATGCGTAGAATGCGCGCCATGCCAACCTTCCTTCACACCATGTACCGGATCACCGATCCCGAGCGCACCCGCACGTTCTACGAGGCCCTCGGATTCGAGTTCCGCCGTGACCTCCCGATCGTCCGAAACGGCGAGCTGGAGGCGACCAACTACTTCTACGCCATGCCCGGCGAGAAGCCCGAGCTGGAGTTCACGCTCAACCACGACGGCCGGACGTATGACAACGGCACCGGGTACGGCCACATCGCCATCGGCGTCGAGGATCTCGACGGCACGCTGGACGCCCTCAAAGCCCAGGGGATCGAGCCGGAGCGACCGCCCTACACCGTCAGCGACGGCGGCAGCCGGCTGTGCTTTGTCCGCGACCCCGACGACTACCGCGTGGAGATCATCGAGCGCACCTAACGCGGGCTCCCTAATCCAGCCACTGCGTTATCGTCAGCGTGATCGGACATCAATCAACCGTCCTTGAATTCAACCGGCCTTCATGGTCATTTGCTAGGGTGCCCGGCGCCAGCCACATTTCACTAGCTCGGAGGCAGAAATGTGGAAGGTTGTGATTATCTCAACGTTGGCGGCGGTCACCTGCGCAGTGCCAGCCGCGGTGGCGTCCCCGACGGCAGCGCATCCCGCAGAGCCACTCGCTACAGAATCGTCGAAGCTCGTCGGTCAGCCGCGGATATCCCATCGGCAGGTCGACGGTGCCACCCAAGCCCGAAGTGTCAGTTGCAACGACGTCACCTACATGCGCTGGATGCACAACAGCTGGGGAATGATTCTCGCCAAAATCTGGAACCATTCGCACTGGTGTTACAACGGATCAAGAATCACTTCAGTGACCGGTTGGACAGATACGTACACAGCGCCGGGTTGGGACGTTTCTGATGCCACTTGGAACGCGCAATTGTACACCCAGCCCATTGTTTGGATGACCCGCGCTCGCGCCCGGTTCGTGCTGAGTGTGGCCGGCGAGCATGTTCAGACGTACACACCCGACGTCTGCGTCCTCCTGGGTCTTAACGGATCGGCAAAGTGGTGCTGACGTCCGGTCGAATCAAACGGATCGCGATCACGCTCGTGGTGACCATCGCTGTACTCCTGGTGGTGTTCCTGATCTACGCGCTTGGCGTTGGCTCCGGATCGGGTCAATCGTGAATCCCCGCGCACGAACCTTCCCGCAGCTCAGCGGTCGACCTCGATCGCTTCTCAGATCGTCTTCTGGCAGAAGACGCTCGTCTCGATCGAGCGCGGGGTCATGCTCGCGTAGTCGCCGAAGGCATCGCATCGCTCAAAGCCCTCGCGCAGATAGAAGGCAATGGCTTCGGCCTGATACCTGCCGGTCTCGAGCCGGAGAATCGAGTAACCCGCCGTCCTGGCTTCTCGTTCCAGACGCCGCAAGACGCCCGCCGCGACACCCATCCGCCGAGCCGTCGGCCGCGTATACATCCGCTTGACTTCGGCGAAACCGTCGTTGAAGGCCACGCCGCCGCAGCCGACCGCAACGCCGTCAACTCGTGCGACGAAGAACCTCACGTTCCCGCCGAAGAGCTGCTCGAGCGACACCGCATGATGCTGCTCCGGCAGGTAGTTGCCCGCGAGCGCCGTGTCCAGCTCGGCGATGAGCTGCCGAACCTCATCGGTGGCGACCCCCATACGCTCAATCGTGAGATTCATCAATCGCTCCTCGACACCACGGTCGCCACCCAGACGCCCCCGACAGTCCGCCCCAGGTCGAGCTGAGAGATCATCGAGCGCCGCTGAGCCTTCGGTGAATAACGGTGCCTGGCACCGTTATTCACCGCGTGGAGCTGACGGGCGGCTGGGCGAGGGCGCCCAGAATCGCACTCGAGGTCGAGACCCAGCCGAACAGCGTCTCGATCACCGTCAACGATGCCTCGTGGTTGGTGCGGCTCAGTCCCGCGCCGATCGGCTCGGCCGCGCAGTCCTCGAGCACGATGCAGGAATAGTCGCGGAAGGTCGCGTCGCGCACCGTCGACTCGACGCAGACGCTGGTCGTGCAGCCGGTGACCACCAGGTACTTCGCGCCGAGCTCTCCGAGAATCTCGTCCAGATCGGTCTCGAAGAACCCGCTGTACCGATGCTTCGAGACGACATGATCGCCAGGCTCGGGGGCGAGCTCGTCGAGAATCTCGGTGTTCCAGGTGCCGTCCACCAGTACACGCCCCGGGTCGCCGGTGGGAGCGACGATCTCGTCTCCCAAACCCAAGCGACGGTGTTTGAGCCAGTGAGGGCCGTCAGCCGGGCCGACATCCGACAGATCCGGCGCGTGCCCCATCTTCAGGTAGATGACCGGAATGCCGGCTTGGCGCGCAGCCCGAAGCACCGGCGCTGTGGCGGCGGCCGCCGCCGAGATGCCGCTGATATCGATGCCCGCTCGATCGAACATGCCACCGGTGGCGCCGAAGTCGTTCTGCATATCGATCACGAGCACCGCTGTCCGCGCCGGATCGAACCCCACCGCCTCTGGTCTCGCGTCAATCGTGATCATGCGTACGATGTTACCGGTCGGCGTCGGATCGGAGTTGACGGATGCCGCCTCGAGAGGCCGTGACAGACTCTTCCGATGGGCCGGCCGAACCGACCATCGTACGACGCCATCGTGGTCGGAGCCCGCATTGCCGGATCGACCGTCGCAGCGCTGCTGGGTGACAGCGGACTGAGCGTGCTGCTGGTGGAGCGCGTGCGATTCCCGAGCACCACCATCTCAACCCACTTCTTCAGGGGAGCAGGGCTGGTTGCGGTACTCGATCGGCTGTCGCTGCTCGAGCCGGTGCTCCAGCTTGGATGTCCACCTCTGCGCCGCGAGTGGAACTTCGGGTTCGGCTCCCCCGGCCCGGACGAGGGTCCGCCCCAGAGCCCCGGCGACGCGGGGTTCTGCCTCTCGGTTCGGCGGGCGCCGCTTGACCAGCTGCTGCTCCGGCGAGCCGCAGACTGCAAGACGGTCGAGATCGCACAGCCTGCG
Source organism: uncultured Actinomycetes bacterium (assembly GCA_963729195.1). Taxonomy (GTDB): domain Bacteria; phylum Actinomycetota; class Thermoleophilia; order Gaiellales; family JAICJC01; genus CAVPTL01. The sequence goes on along the minus strand of CAVSNF010000024.1, from coordinate 40,190 downwards.
TCGGTGCGCAGCCTCCTGTTCGAGGACGGCCGGGTGGTCGGCGTGCGACTGGATGATGGGGTCAACGAGTACGAGGTTCGCAGCCGGATCGTGATCGGCGCCGACGGACGCCATTCTGTGGTCGCACGCGAGGTCGCGGTACCGCCTGAGCGCGTTATCGAGCCGTTGCGGACGCTCTACTACCGGTACGTGTCCGGGTGGCGTGGCCCCGACGGGGGATCACCCGACGCAGCCGAGTTCTCGCTCAGCGGCGACGAGATGGCCTACGTCTTCCCCTCTGATGATGGCCTCGCCTGTATCGGCCTGAGCGCGCCCCGCGACGCATTCGCCGCGTTTCGCTCGGCGCCTGGCCGGGAGCTCGACAGCAGGCTGCGGGCACACGCCGGCTTCGCTGCACGACTGGACGCCGCAGAGGCGGTGGGGCGTGCGGCGGGAGGCCCGCCGGAGGCCAATTGGGTACGAACGCCGTTCGGGCCGGGATGGGCGCTGGTCGGAGACGCGGGACTGCACCAGGATCCCTGGACCGGAGAGGGTATGGACAACGCTGCCACGTCGGCTGTGTATCTGGCCGAGGCGATCGCCGAGTGGCTGACCGGTCAGGCGAGCGAGGCAGACGCCCTGGCGCGTTTTCGCGCGCGCCGTGACGAGCACCTGCTCGCCGGATTCGAGGAGTGCACGGCGCTGGCGCGCGACCTGTCGCAGCTGGCCGAACCGGGCGCCGCCCCTTGATCCACGCGCGGCGGCGCCGGCCGGGGGCGCGTAGAGTGTCTGGGTGACCTCCCAGGTGCAACTCTCCGGGGCGTGTGAGTGCGGCGCAGTCCGCTACCAGGTCGCCGACGCGTTCCTGTACGCGGCGAACTGCCATTGCTCGCGCTGCCGGGCTGCGACCGGGGCGGCGTTCAAGCCGTTTGCCGGGATTGAACGCCGGCAGCTGCAGATCACCCAGGGTGAGAACACGCTGATGGTGTTCGGAGACGACGATCTCAACCACACGCGCTGCGGCGTGTGCGGTTCACTGCTCTACTCAGTCGTGCGAGACGGCGACTACGTGCACGTCGCGATGGGATCGCTCACCGATGCGCCCAGCATTCGTCCCAGCGAGCACATCTTCGTCGGCTCCAAAGCCCCGTGGTTCGAGATCACCGATGATCTGCCCCAAGCTCAGGAGTACGAGTAGCGATTAGGAGCGCTCGGCCAAGAAGCCGCCGACCACCGCGTCGACGATCTCGGGCCGCTCGAGCAGCAGCATGTGCGTCGCGCCGGGAACGATGCACAGCCGGGCACCGGGAATCGCGTCGCGAATCGCGACCGCGTGCGAGATCGCGATCACGTCGCGGTCGGCGACCATCACCATCGTGGGGCAGCTGATCGCTCGACAACGATTCGGCTCGGGAATCTCAGGTTGATCTGCCCACATCGCCTGAATCCGCTCCCACACGACCTGACGGTGGTTCGGCCCGTCCGGGGACAGGCGGTCGTAGTCGGCAAAGAGCCCAGACAGCGCCGACTCGCCGAACGCCTGCTCGGCCTCATCCCGATGCACGAAGGCCGAGTCCGACGCGGTCAGATTCCCGCTGATGGCCGTCAGTGAGCGAACCCGATCGGGATGATCGCGTGCCAGCAGGATCGCCGATGATGGCACCGTCGCTGAACCCGAGGATGTCGACCCGCTCGAGGCCGACGGCGTCCAGGTACGCCACCGTCTCCTCCGCCATTCGCTCGTAGTCGAACGGCTCCCCGTGATCGGCCGTGCGGCCGTGACCCGCCCGCTCGGGAGCATGCACCGCGTAGCCCAGGGCCAGATCAGCGATCTGGGGTCGCATCGTCTCGATCGAGCAGAATCCGCCGTGGAGCAGCAGCACGGGCTCGCCGGTCGCCATGCACCTCGTGGTAGATCTGGGCGCCTGCGACATCGAGGTACGGCACGCCCGCCATTCAACCACACCTGGTTATAGTCACAAGCCGCAATGGCAGCCGCGGACCCTTGGGAGATGGAATGAGTGTGAAGATCGAGAGTCTCGGCCCCGCCGAGGTCGACCCCCGCGCCCAGCAGCACATGGTGCCGATGCGCGACGGCGTGTCGCTGGCAATCGACGTGTACCTCCCCGACGGCGACGGGCCCGTGGCCGGCGGTGCTGGTGCGCCTGCCCTACGACAAGAACGGCCGCTACTGCTGGATGCCGTTCATCTCGCGCTACTTCACCGATCGCGGCTATGCCTTCCTGCCGCAGGACGTGCGCGGCAAGTTCCGTTCCGAAGGCGAGACCAACGCCTTCGTGCACGAGATCGAGGACGGCTACGACACGATCGAGTGGATCACCCACCAGCCCTGGGCGGACGGGGCGGTGGGCATGTGGGGCGACTCGTACTACGGCTTCACGCAATGGACGGCGGTCGCCTCCGGCCACCCGGCGCTGAAGGCGGTGGTGCCGCGAGTCACCGATGGCGGATCTGTTCGACTGGCTGGATGGGGTGACGCCGCTCTACGGAGCCCACTACCTGGCCGAGTTCTGGTCGGACAACCGCAGCCACCACTGGACGCCCGACTGGAGCCACCGGCCGCTGAGCGAGGTGTTCGACCCCGGCTTCGAGGCGATCGGGTCGCGCTCGATCGCCTTTGACCGGATCCTGGCCGAGTCGCGCGGCGCCCCCGGCGTGGATCTCTACCCCGACGGCCATCCCTTCGACCGGCTGCGCATCCCCACCCTGCACGGCGTGGGCTGGTTCGACAACATCACGCCTCCGCACATGCTCGACTACGAGCGGCTGATGGCCGACCCGGCCACCGCGCCGTTCCAGTATCTGCACGCGGGCTCGACCGACCACGAGAACTATCAGTTCGAGGCGGTGCCGATCCCCGAGTCGCTCGACCACGACAAGCACGACGATGCACTCGCGGAGATGCTGCCGCGCTACATCACGCCGGCGATCGACTTCTTCGACGCCTTCCTGTCAGGCAAGGCCGACCCCGAGTCGATCCCTCGCGTGCGCTGGCACCTGGGCAACGACGGCTGGCACGACTCCCCCACCTGGCCCCCGCCCGGCGCCCGCGAACAGGTGCTCCACCTCGACCACGACGGGGCGCTGCGAAGCGACCCCGGCGCCCGCCGGAGAGATCCGCTGGGTGCACGACCCCGCAGAATCTGGTGCCGTCCACGATCGAGAACCCGTTCGCCTTCCTGTACGAGTATCCCGACGAAGCGAGCGGTCGCCGCCCGCGACGACGTGGTCGTGTTCACCAGCGAGCCGCTGACCGCGCCGTTGACGCTGGCGGGCCGCGTGGTCGCCCACCTCCGGGTGGCGAGCGACGGACCGTCGATGTACCTGCACGTCAAGTTGGTGGACGTCTCGCCCGACGGCAGCTCGCACATCCTGCTCTACGGCCAGGAGGTGGTGGATCGCCCGGGAGCCGGCACGGCGGCTGAGGTCTATCTGGGACACACCGGCCACCGCCTGATGCCCGGTCACCGCCTTCGCCTCCAGATCGCGTCCAGCGACTACCCGCTGTACGTCCCCCATCCGGGCACGGCCGAGAGCCCGTGGTTCGCCGTCGAGACCGCCGTCAACCACCAACAGCGTGCTCACCGGCGAAGCCACGGGATCGCGACTCGCGCTTACGGTGCTGGCGTAGCCTCGGCGAAGCGCTTGACGAACGTGAGCGCGGTGTCTGCAACCTCGCGCCAGCCCGAATCGATCGTGAGCGCATGCCCGCGGTTGGGCATCTCGACGATCTCGGTCACGCCCTCGTTTCGCTTCTGCTTCTTGAAGGACGCGTTCGCGATCGCCCACGGCACGGTGTGATCCTTCTCGCCGCTGATGATCAGAAGCGGACCGCGCTCGGGATTCTTCGACTTCACCTTGGCTTCGGTCCACGGGTTGAAGTTGGCGGTGGCCGCCTGAAACAGCGGCGCTCCCGGGCGCCGGCACGGCGAACTCGTCGTACAGCTGCTGGGCCTCTTCCTCGCTGACCGCGTTGGCAAAGCCGTAGCGAAACTGCTCGTAGGTCAGCGGCACGGCCTTATTGCGGTTGGTGGGGTTGCCCAGCACCGGCCGGGCCGACTTCAGCGCGGAGATCGGCAGTGGCAGCACACCCCGAAACGGCGCCGGATCGATCGCCACCGACACGGCCGAGAGCCCTCGCCCGGCGACGATCTGGGCGAGCAATCCGCCGAACGAATGGCCGATCACCGCGGGCTTGGTCGTGAGCTGCTTGATCACTTCCTCGTAGTGGTCTGCGACCTGCCCGACCGTCTTGTGGGCGAACACCTCGGGATGCTCCTTGGCCTCCTCCACCGTCTCGGGATCGTCCGGCCACCCGGGGGTCGAGGCGATGTATCCCGCCTCCTCGAATACCGCCGCCCATCGATCCCAGCTGCTCGGCAGCAGCCACAGGCCGTGAATGAACACGACCGGCGTCTTGCCCGACGCGTTGGCGCGCTCAACCTGCTCGTCCTCGTGGTGCGTGGTGGTTGTGGCCATCAATCCCCCCCGTTGGTGTAGTCGAACCGACCAAGTGTACTGATCCGGTGGGGAATCTCGGTGCACGGCGTATCCTGCGGGTCCGTGAGTTCCAGCCCTGCCCGCGTGTGGTTCGCCGCCACCGCCCTCATCGTGCTGGTCGGACTCGCAATTCAGCTTCCGGTAGCCGCCACCAACGACCATGGCGTGTTCCCCACGGCTGCCGGCAGGATCTTCAACGTCTTTTGCTTCTTCACGATCGACTCCAACGTGATCGTGGGCGTCACCTGCCTGCTGCTGGCGCTCCGTCTGGAGCGCAGCTCGACCGTGTTTCGGGTGTTCCGGCTGATGGGTCTGGTGGGGATCACGATCACCGGGATCGTGTACCACGTCGCCATCGCACAGCTGGTGGAGTTCGACGGCTGGGCGCTGGTGGCCGACCAGATCACACATACGATCGTGCCGATCGCGGCGGTGGTCGGTTGGCTGATGTACGGGCCGCGCGGGATGGTGTCGTGGCGAATCGCGGGGCTGGCGCTGCTCTACCCGATCGTGTGGATCGTGTTCACGCTGATTCGAGGCCCGATCGTGGATTGGTACCCGTACCACTTCATCGACGTGATCACCATCGGATACGGCAAGGCGGCGCTGAACAGCGTCTGGATCGCCCTGCTGTTCCTGGCCGTCTCTGCCGGATATCACCAGCTGGACGGCTGGCTGGCCCGGGTGCCTGCCCGCTCGTCACCCTGACTAGTCGCCTGCGCCGGCCGACGCGGCCGCCACCGTGCTCTCCTGGTCGACGTACCTGCGGCCGCGCGACCACGACGCGACCGCAGCTATCAGACAGGCGGTGATGGCAAAGCTGAATGCCAGGTGCAGCCCCGTCCGAAACGGCCCGCTGATCAACTCGGGGAAGAAGCCACGGCCGGAGATGACCGCCACGTTCGCCGGTGAGACGTGGCTGAGTACGTGCGCCCCCACCAGGTGCTGGATCGGGTTGTAGCCGAGAAACGCCGCAAACAGGATCGACACAGGCGGCAGGTTGGCGGCCTGATGCGCAGCGCCCGGCGGAACGCCGTGGGCGATCAGGCCGGCCGACATGTGCGCGGGCAGAGTGGCGGCCAGCCCGGCGATCATGAGGCTGAAGAAGATCCCGATCGAAAGCACCTGGGCCGAGTTCTGAAGGTCTGGTTCATGCCGCCCCCGGCGCCGCGGTCGGCCGGTGGCAGGCTGTTCATCACTCCGGCACGATTGGGCGACGCAAACACACCCATGGACGCTCCCATCAGAAACAGCACCGCCGCGAAGGCCGGATAGGGAAAGTTGATCGGCAGCAGCGCCAGCAACACGAACGAGGCCGCGCTGCCGAGCATTCCGCCGGTTGCGAACGGGCGCGCGCCGTAGCGGTCCGAGAGGTAGCCGCTGATCGGTCCGGCCAGCATGATCCCAACGGTCAGGGGGAGCATGTAGATGCCCGCCCAAAGCGGCGTCTGCTCGAAGCTGTAGCCGTGTAGCGGCAGCCAGATGCCCTGCAGCCAGATGATCAGGATGAACATCAGACCGCCGCGCGCGACCGCAGACATGAAGCTCGAAAGCGTCCCGAAGGTGAACGCTCGCACCCGAAACAGCGAGAGCTTGAACATCGGGTGTGCGACCCGCGTCTCGACCACGGCAAATGCCACCAGCAGCAGCGACTCCCGCGACCAGCTCGGCGATCACCTGCGGATTTTGCCAGCCCATCGGGTGTCCGGCGTAGGGCCGGATCCCGCGGGTCACGCCGATCATGATCAGCACCAGCCCGCCGGCGAAGGTGAGATTGCCCAGCCAGTCGATCGGAGCCCGCCGGTGGATGCCGGTCTCCTCCAGTTTGAGATACGCCCACACCGTCCCGAACAGGCCGATCGGCACCGAGATCAGAAACACGAGCCGCCACGAGATCGGCGCCAACAGCCCACCCAGCACCAGCCCCACGAACATCCCCGCCACCGCCACCACGTTGTTCAGGCCCAGAGCCATGCCGCGCTGGTGAGGCGGAAACGCGTCGGTCAGGATCGCCGCCGAGTTGGCCAGCAGAAAGGCCGCTCCGACGCCCTGCACGATTCGGAAGGCGATCAGCCAGTCGGCGCCGGCGGTTCCGGTCATCCAGTCGATCGCCAGCATCAGCGATGCCGCCGTGTAGATGACAAACCCGAGGTTGTACATCTTCACCCGGCCGTAGATGTCACCCAACCTGCCGAAGCTGACCACCAGCACGCTGGTCACGATCAGGTACCCGAAGATCATCCACAGCAGGTAGAAGCTGTTGCCGGGCTGTAGCGGATCGAGGTGGATCCCCCGGAAGATGTCGGGCATCGCAATCAGCACGATCGAGGAGTCGAGCGTTGCCAAGAGCACGCCCAGGGTGGTGTTGCTGAGCGCGATCCACTTGTACCGCTGTCCCCGTCGGGTCTGGGATGGAGAGGTCTGCAAAGCTTCCGTCGACGTCAGGTTACCAAAGGTCGACCTTCCAGGTAAACTCTTCCATCCCTCACGCAGCATCTGGCAGGCGCGCGAGGAAGCGGACCGTTACCGGAGGATCGGCCCATGCCTCACGGTGTCACCCAGGCAACCGACGACATGAGTGACGACATCGTCACCGCGCTCGTCACCAGGCAGCGCCATGATCCCACCTGGAGGTGGATGTTCGGTGACGGGACCGATCTCGAGCAGCGGCTCACAACCTGGCTGCGCGTGTGGATCGAACCTCTGATCAAGCTGGGGGACGTGTGGTGTGTCGACGATGGCGCGGGGATCGCGATCTGGCTGCCGCCGGACGACGATGTCGACCTGTATGAGATCGACACGCTGGCCTGGCCGACTGTGGTGGCGATGGCCCAGGATCCCGACCGGTACCACCGCTTCTGGGATTGGATCGATGCCACCGGCACGCTCGGCGGCTACCGGCTGATGGATCTGTACGTGGATCCCGCTTATCGCGGGCGGGGGATCGCCTCGGCGCTGATGAACCATGGGCTGGCACTCGCCCGTCGCGACGGCATGCCGGCCTATGCCATCGCCCCAACCGCCGCTGCGGTCGACTACTTCGAGAGGTTTGGCTTCACGGTCGCGTTCGTAGGCGACGTACCCGGAGGCGGGCCCACAGCCTGGGTGGTCGTCGCCTGACGACGACCCGGTGGGCACGGTCATCCGGGGCTGGGGTACGCTGATCACATGGACGACCGAGGCCTGCCCCGATGACGCTGCCCCAGAGCGGCCGTGTGGCGGTGGTCACCGGCGCCGCAGGAGGGCTGGGACAGGCGGTGCGCGAGTTGCTCGAGCGCGACGGCGCGACGGTGGTCGGAGTCGACCTGGCCGGCGACGATTGCGCGCATCTGGACGTGGCAACCGACGACGGCTGCCGTGCGATGGTCGAGCTCGCTCTGGAACGCCACGGCCGGCTGGACACGCTCGTACTCAACGCCGGGGCCCAGTTCATGGCGCCGTTTGCGCAGTTCCCCAACGACCAGTGGGACCGACTGCTGGGCGTGATGCTGACCGGCCCGTTCCTTGCCATCAAGCATGCCTGGGCACCCCTGACCGAGCGCCCCGGCGGCCGCATCATCGTCACCGCCTCGAGTTCTTCGCTGGTGGGTGAGGCGTTCAAGCCCGCCTACGTCTCGGCCAAGCACGGCGTCGCCGGCCTGGTGAAGGTCGCCGCGCTCGAGGGTGCCCGGTTGGGCCTGACCGCAAACGCGGTCGCACCGGGGTGGATGTGGACGGGCATGGCCGAAGGCCAGATCGATGATCAGGCCCGGCTGCACGGTCGCACCCGGGAAGAGGTGCTCGCCTCGATGGACGACAACAACCCGGCCGGCCGCATGATCGAGCCGCGAGAGGTTGCCGAGGTGGTCGCGTTCTTGGCCGGCGACCGAGCGTCAGCGGTCAGTGGCACGGTCATCCCGGTCGACCTCGGCTCATTGGCGTAGACCCGCGCCGAGCGCTAAACCAGCGAAGTATCAGCCGATATCTCGTAACAGAGGTTGCCACTTGACGGCGTGACCCAACCGGGTTGCGGATCGGCGTGGTTGCGAATGACCCACACCATCCACCAAGCAACCATCGAAATGCTCGAAGACGTCGTCGCCGGCGCCCTCCCCCGTCACTGCGATGACCCCGTTTGGAACTGGATATTTGGTTCGGGCGAAGATCTCGGGGCGCGAATGACACCCTGGCTCGAGGTGTGGATGGACGCCCTGATCAAGCTCGGCGACGTGTGGTGCGTCGGCGATGCCGTGGGGATCGCAGCCTTGCTCTCCCCGGATGACGTTGTCGACCACTACCAGGCCGAGGTGCGGACGGTGCCGATCTTGAACCGAGGCGGCCGAGCATCCCGATCGATACTGGCGGTTTTGGGACTGGATCACCGACGCAACCCCGAACGCCGGATACCGACTGCTGGAGCTGAGCGTGGATCCCGGTCGCCGGCACGAAGGCATCGGCTCGGCATTGGTCAAACACTGCCTGGCCATCGCTCACCGCGACGGCGAGCCGATCAATCTGGTCGCCGCGTCGCAGACCGCTGCCGACTACTTCCAACGGTTTGGCTTCCGAGGTCGTGCGCGAAGGACAACCACCCGGAGGCGGCCCGACCGCCTGGATCATGAGCAGCTGACGGCGTCAGACCCCGCCGACATCGGCTGCAACCGCGGCCCCCGCCGACCGCGCCGCCCCCACCGAGGCCGCGACCACCAGCGCAATCGCGACCACCTCTGTCGGCGACGGATGCTGGCCCAGCATGACCACGCCGATGATCGTTGCAAAGGCAGGCTCGAGGCTCACCAGCACGCCGTAGGTCGCCGTCGCCATCCGCTGCAGTGCCGCGAACTCGAGCAGGTACGGAAGCGCGGTGAGGATACCCACGCCGACCATCGCGGCCACCACTTTGGGTGTGATCGCAGACGCATCGAGCGATGCGGGAACAAACGGGAGCAGCAGCACCGCCGCAACCAGCGTTCCCAGGGTCAGCCCCTGGCTGGACGGCAGCACCGAGCCGACCCGCTTGGCGAGCACCGCGTAGGCCGCCCAGAAGATCCCGTCCATCACGGCAAACACGAGACCGACCGGATCCAGCGCGGCGCCACCGGGCAGTCCGCCGAAGAGCGCGACGCCGGCGGCCGCCAGCACCACCCAGGCAACGTCACGAGGCCGACGCGAGCCGAACAGCGCCACCGCCAGCGGGCCGACGAAGGAGACGGTCACGACCACCCCGATCGGGATGCGATCGACCGCCAGATAGAACACCACGTTGGCTCCCGCGATCGCGGCGCCCAATGCGGTCACGATCGCCAGATGACGGCGCGCGACCTCGCGGATCCGGGGCCGTGCGACCACACACAGGAGCAGCCCCGAACCCAGCGTGCGCACCCACCCCGTGCCGAATGACCCGAACGCCGGCAGCAGCCACACTCCCAGGGCTCCGCCGACCTGGAACGCGATCATCGCCCCCATCAGCAGAACCGGCGCGGGGACGCGCTCGAACGCTCGATCCAGACGCGCCCCCAGAGCAGCGGACGGTTCGGCGATGTCGGCCATGTGGCTAACGGTATCGAGCGGGTGGCCTGTGTTGCGACGGTGTTAAGCGGCTTGACGCGCGCCGAACCTCGACGTACCGTGATTATCAGACAATGCCTATAAGCAAAGTTGGAAACTGACTTCGTGGTGCCGGACACATCCCCAAAACCGCCGACCGCCAATCGCCGTTCACTCCGGAAACCCACGAATCACCGCCGCACCGTCTCCCTCGGTGCTCGCCGAAACGAGGTCACAGCAATGTCGACGTTCGCACGCAAACCTGACGAATCAACCGAGCTTCGAGCCGTGGATCCACGGCTCGACCTGTGGTTCTCACAGCGCAGCCGGCGCTGGGATTTCAGCCGCATGGAGCTCGAGGAGCTGGTGCAGGCGTTGGCCGCCCGACCGCACCTGTGGGAGCACCTGGTGAAGCACTCCACCAGCGAGCGCTTCTACGTCCAACTGCACCTGGACGACACGCTCGAAGTGTGGCTGATCTGCTGGTCACAGCAGCAGGACACCGGATTCCACGATCACAACGGCAGCCGCGGCGCGGTGGCGGTCACCGACGGATCGCTCGAGGAACGCCGGCTGGCGCTGGGAGCCGGCCCCACACCCTCGGTCGTGTACAGCAGCGGCACGGTGTTCTCGTTCGGCCCGAGCCACATCCACGACGTCAGTCAGAGCGGAGCCACGGTGGCCACGTCGATTCACGCCTACTCGCCCCCGCTGGGCGAGATGGGCTTCTACGAGTTCACCGCAAACGGCCTGCTGTCGCGCCGCAGCGGCGAAGCCGGAGAAGAGTTCTGCTGATTTCACCCCCTCCGAGTGATCCACTATGTCTCAGGTGGATCCGTCGACGAAAGGCTGCCATGACACGCTGGACACCTGACCCGACCTTCTACCCCTCGCCGCGAATGGCCCAAGCCGCCCCGGCTGAAGGGCTGGGATATGTGGCTCTGGTCGATCCCGGCCAGACCGACCGGGCCGACGCCCTCGGGGTGATCGATCTCGACCCGCGCTCCTCGGAGTACGGCAACATCATCTCCACGCTCGAGATGCCCGACATCGGAGACGAGCTCCACCACTTCGGCTGGAACGCGTGCAGCGCAGCGCTGTGCCCCTCATCCCCGCGACCCCATGTCGAGCGTCGCTACCTGCTCGTTCCCGGCCTGCGCTCGTCGCGCATGCACGTGATCGACGTCAAGCCCGACCCACGGGCTCCCAAGATCATCAAGACGATCGAGGCCGAGCAGTTCAAGAACCGCGCCGGCTACACCCGCCCGCACACGATCCACTGCGGCCCCGACGCCATCTACGTCGTCGGCCCTCGGCGGTGCCAACGGCAGCGAGGACGGCGGCGGCATCATGCTGCTCGACTGCGACTCGTTCGATCCGCTCGGCGCCTGGGAGGTCGATCGCGGGCCGCAGAAGTACGCATACGATTTCTGGTGGCACCTGGGCCACGACACGTTGCTCTCGAGCGAATGGGGCACCCCCGCGATGTTCGAGTCCGGCGTGGTCCAGAGCGCTGCTGGGTCGTGAGTACGGCCACCACATGCACGTGTGGGATCTCAAGAAGCGCCGCCACCTGCAGGCGCTCGATCTCGGGGACGCCCACCAGATGGTGCTCGAGCTGCGGCCGGCGCACGACCCGCGCAAGGCCTACGGATTCGTCGGCGTGGTCGTCTCGGTCGAGGACCTGTCCGCGTCGGTCTGGCTGTGGCATCGCGACGGGCCCGATTGGGCGATCAAGAAGGTGATCACGATCCCGGCCGAGCCGGCCGAGGCCGAGCAGTTGCCCGAGTTGCTGCAAGGGCTTCGGGGCCGTGCCGCCGCTGGTGACCGATATCAACCTTTCGCTCGACGATCAGCGCCTGTACGTGTCGTGCTGGGGCACCGGCGACTTCATCCAGTACGACGTGTCCGACCCGTTCAACCCGGTCGAGACCGGCCGCGTGCGCCTGGGTGGGATTGCCTCCCGGGCGGCCACCCCGCCGGTGGGCAGCCGCTCACCGGCGGGCCGCAGATGGTCGAGGTCTCACGCGACGGCAAGCGCATCTATCTCACCAACGGGCTCTACACCAGCTGGGACAAGCAGTTCTACCCGGCGGGCGTTGAGGGATGGGTGGCCAAGCTCGATGTGCCCGACGGCGGCGGTCTCGAGGTGGACACCAACTTCGTCACCGAGGGCCTGGACGGACGCATCCCGCATCAGATCCGGCTCGAGGGCGGCGATTCGTCCTCGGACTCGTTCTGCTTCTCGTGAGCACAGGAGACCTCGCCGGTATCGCCGGGTTGGGTGCGTTTCACGGCATCAACCCGGCGATGGGCTGGCTGTTTGCGGTGGCGCTGGCGCTTCAGGACCGGTCGCGGCCGGCGCTCGTCCGGGCGCTGCCGCCGCTCGCCATCGGCCACGCCCTCTCGGTCGGGCTGATGGTGGCGGTGCTGGTTGGACTCGAGGCCACCGTGTCTGCCACCACCGTGCGGATCGCAGGCGCAACCGCGCTGGCGGCATTCGCGATCTGGAAGCTGGTGCGCCAGAAACATCCTCGGTGGGTCGGCTTTCGAGTCACTCCCACCGAGCTCGTGCTGTGGTCATTTCTGATGGCAAGCGCCCACGGCGCCGGTCTGATGCTGCTGCCGTTTCTGAGCGGGTCATCGGCCGGCCACCGATCCGATCGCGGGGATCCATGCCGGGCTGGCACCCGCCGCGCTGGCGGTCGCCGTGCATACCGTGGCAATGATCACGGTCGCCGGCATCGTCGCGGTGGCGGTGTACGAGACGGTCGGCGTGGGGATCCTGCGGTCGGCGTGGATCAACGTCGATCGACTGTGGGCCGGTGCGCTTCTTGATCGGTGCCGGCGCCACCCTGCTTGCCTGATCCCGTGACGGTCGCAGCCACACGCTTCACCGTGGGCTGATCGTCACTCGCCGTCGTAGTAGTCGACGGCATCCCCCTGGCGGAAGAACAGCCGCACGCCACCACCTCGCGGCAGCCGCTCCGAGGCGCCCACCTTGTCGGAGTCGGGATAGAACACGATGTCGGGCTCCCCGTGGGTGCTGGTGGAGAGAAACCGTGCGATCGCTTGCGAGCGGTTGATGATCTGATGACCGCCCTGCCTCGCCGCGGGCAAAGCGCACCACCTCCCCCACCTCCAGCTCCCGCTCGCCCTCGGGTGTTCGCAGCGTGAGCTCGCCGTCGAGCACGATCACCAGCTCCTCTTCGGTGAGGTGGAAGTGGTACGGGTAGGCGGCCTGGCCGGGATCGACCTCCCACAGGCTCAGCCCGATCCGCTCGCTGCCGAGCTGGTAGCCGATGCGCGCTCTGCGCGCCCGAAATCCCGGGTGCTCGCGCGGTTCGTCGAATTCAGGGTCGTTGATGTTCGGCATGGTTCGGAGCGATCATGCCGAATTCTCCCCGACCGGTGCGCTCGCTACTGTCAACCGGGTGATCAAGTACCTGGGCTCGAAACGGCGGTTGGTACCGCTGATCCAGCGGATCGTGGGCGAGCTGCCGGTGTCCACCGCGTGCGACCTGTTTGCCGGCACCACCCGGGTCGGCCAGGGTCTGCGCCGGATCGGGATCGAGGTCGTCTCCAACGATCTGGCGAGCTACTCCCAGGTGCTGGGTCAGGCGTACATCGCAGCCGATCGAGTCGGTGAACAGAGAGGCGCTTCGGCGGCGTGCTGGCCGAACTCTCGCAGCTCCCCCCGGCTCCCGGATATTTCACCCAGACCTTCTGTGTCGACGCGCGCTTCTTCACCCCCAAAAACGGCGCCCGGATCGATGCCATCCGCGCGGCTATCGACGAGTATCCGCTCGGGGAGGTGGAGCGCGGCCTGGTGCTCACCTCCCTGCTGGAGGCCGCCGATCGTGTCGACAGCACCACCGGCGTGCAGATGGCCTACCTCAAGTCATGGGCCCCCCGGGCTGCCAATCCACTCGAGCTGCGTGAGCCCGAGCCGGTGCCCGGCCCTCGCCGGCCGGGTCCTTCGCGAGGACGCCAACGCGCTCGCCGGGGCGCTCGAGGTCGATCTTGTCTACATCGATCCGCCGTACAACCAGCACTCCTACTTCTCGAACTACCACATCTGGGAAACGCTGGTGCGATGGGATCGCCCCGAGGCCTACGGGATCGCCCGCAAGCGGGTCGACTGCCGTACCACCAAGAGCGCCTACAACTCGCGCCGACATGCCTCTGCGGCGCTCGCGCAGCTGCTCGAGACGGTGACGGCACCGTGGCTGCTGGTGTCGCTCTCAAACGAGGCCCACCACGACACCGACCAGGTGTGCGAGCTGCTGGCCGAGCACGGCCACGTGGGCGTGGTGGAGCTCCAGAGCAAGCGGTACGTCGGGGCTCAGATCGGGATCCACAACCCCGCCGGGGAGCGCGTCGGCGAAGTCTCGCACCTGACCAACAGCGAGCTGCTGCTGCTGGTCGGCCCCGACCGGGCGGCCATCGATCGGGCCTTGGGCCGAGCTGCCGAGCCGGCCGCGGCGTGAGCGGACAGGTCGTCATCCGCAGCCTCGAGCCGGACGACGCCGCCGGCTGTGACGCCGTGGTGGCATCGCTGCCCTACCACTTCGGCGACCCCGACGGGCGGACGGAGTGCGCCCATGCGGTTCGCACCGAACCTGGGCTGACGGCCGCTGACGACGACGGAGTGGTGGGATTCCTCGACCTGGCGGCGCGTGGTTCGACGGGATCCGCGAGATCACCTGGCTGGCCGTCACCGCCGGTCACCGCCGCAGCGGGGTCGGCGGACGGCTGGTGGAGACGTTCGCAGCCGACGCTCTCAGCCATGGCGCGCGCTACCTGGTGGTGACCACGCTCTCAGCATCGAGCGACGAGCCGGGCGTGACCGACGGCTATGAAGGCACCCGCCGCTTCTACCACAAGCACGCATTCGTGTCGTTGTGGGAGCCCAAGGGCTGGTGGAACGACGAAAACCAGGCGCTGGTGCTGCTGCGCGACCTCACTCGCTGAGAGCGCGATCGAGCCCCGCCACCGCCTCAGCGCGGAGGTTCGGCAGATGCACGTCCTGCGCGTACAACGCCAGCGCCGAGCAGAGAAACACCGCAAGCACACGGGCGCGCACGAGCTGTGCTTCGGAAAGCTCCCCGTACTCCTCCCGGAAGATCGCACGTCCCGGCGGCGTCAGCATGCTCCAGTAGAGCGAAAGGTCACTGGCCGGGTCGGCCAGGCAGATGTCGTCCCAGTCGATCACCCCGGTGAGATCGCCGCCGGAGACGAGCACGTGCCGAGCATGGAGATCGCCGTGCACGATCGCCGGAGTTTCGGGAGGCCCGAGGCGGACCGCGACGTCGAACAGCGCCTCCACGGCAGGGGGAGCGGTCCATATCCCGGCGGCCTCGACCTGCTGCACATGATCTCGCGCAATCGGCACCCGCCCGGTCATGTCCGTGCGCCCCATCGGATCGACCTCGAGCACGCCGGATGCAACCGCCGGGTCGATCGCATGCAGCGCCCGCAGAAAGGCCGCCAGCGGCGCGGCCAGATCGCGCCGCCGCCGCTCGCCGAGGTCTGCGTCGGCGACTTCACCGCCGCGATCAGCGCACCGCCCACAAACGGCCAGGGGTAGTCATCCTCCGGACGGCCGAGAAACTCCGGCACGCGGCACCCGGGCGGGAGGTGCGGTGCGATCCGCGCCAGCATCACCGTCGAGCGCTCGAGCCCCGGCAGCACGATGGCGCGGCGGGGAAACCGAAACGCCCACCGTCCCTCGACCGCCCAAACGGTGTGGTCCCAGCCCTCGCCGAGCGGCTCGATCGCGTCCGAATCGAGGCCGGAAAACTGGCTTTGGATCAGTCTGCGAGCGCGATCCCGGTCGACCACCTGCTGCGCTGCCCACTGCGGCGGATTTTCCGATTCGCCAGTGTCGGGTATATCCTGCAAAGCGTGATCCAACTTACAACACACTCCGCATGAACGATCCTCAAGCTCCGATCGACGCGTTCAGCGCGACCCCGCCGACGATCGAGTCTCTGACGAGCCTCGACCACGAGCTGATTCTGGCAACCACCGTGTGCGCGATCGTCGAGCACGGCGGCGAGCTCTTGATGGTGCGCCAGCTCAACCGCGAGGGCCAGCCGCGCTGGAACTTCCCGACCGGGTGGATGGACCGAAGCGACGAGGACGGCCATGTGCAGCTGCCTGAGCACGTCGTCAACCGAAACCTGCTGATGGAGACCGGATACGCCGCAAGCCAGGCGACGCTGGTCGGCCAGGCGCTGGTGCGGGAGCACGACGCCGAGGGGAAACGCATCGGCACGTCGATCCGCCTGAACTACCTGTGCGGCCAGCCGCGCCAGACGAGCTATGCGGTCAACGATCCCGACATCGTGGCGGCGCCGGAGTGGTTCACGCCCGACGAGGTGGAGGCGCTGATCAGCCGCGGCGAGGTCAAGGGCCAGCTGACCGAGTCGGCGTTCCGGCACTGGCAGGAGTTCCGCGCCAGCGGCCGGCTCTCCTGCGATCTCGTCGACGTCCCCAACTAAGCCTGCGGGTGGGCGCGCGGATCGAGATCGAGTACTGCACCCGCTGCCGCTGGCTGCCGCGCGCGACCTGGATGGCACAGGAGCTGCTCACCACCTTCGAACAGGAGCTGGCAGAGGTGGCGCTGGTGCCCGGCTCCGGCGGGGTGTTCGCGATCAGGGTGGACGGCGAGACGGTGTGGTCGCGGGCCGATGACGGCGGCGGATCGCCCGACCCGACCGCGATCAAGCGCTCGGTGCGCGACCTGATCGCGCCGGACAAGAGCCTCGGTCACACCGACCGGGCCGCGACCTGACAGCCTAAATGCCCGAGGGCGGCGAAGAACGCCGACAGCATGCACACCCACACCAGTACGCCGCTGAGAACAACTCCCGCGCAGCGACTCCCGCGAAACGAGATCACCACCCCCGCCGTATACGCGATCAGCACCAGCAGCCACCATCCCGTCAGCAACCCTCCCTCAGACATGCGCCGCAGTGTCGGGAGGTAGTACGGATCGTACGAGTACCACCGCGCAACCACGAAGGCGGCACCGCGGCGATGTCGACCAGCCGAACGAGCGTCACCGGCAACGCCTCCCGGATCGGCTTGACGACGCCGGCCACAAGGAACAGCGCCCCACCGCCGAGCAACGCCACGAACGCCAGCAGCAGGACACGGTCGCCGTCGGCGTCATTGGGCTCGAGTCATGATCAGATCGAGCGCCACCGCCGCCTCGTAGGCGACACCAGCGGTCACCGCCGCCAACAGCGCCAGCAGCACGGCCCGGCCGACGGCTGCCGCTCGAGGCGTTCTCTCGACGACTGCTCATAGCACCCATGCTATCTCGAAGGCGATCCCTCCGCAACCCACGGAGGGCGTGAGCGGAGCTCAGAACCGCGGCGGGCGCTTCTCCCGGAACGCGGCGACTCCCTCGGCGAAGTCCGGCCCGGCGGCGGCCTCGGACTGAAGCTGCGCCTCCAGCTCGAGCTGCTGCTCCAGCGACGCCGACGCCGCCTCGTCGAACAGGCGCCGGTGCATCGCGAACGCGGCCGAGGGCTTGGCGGCCCACTCGGCGCCGAGTTCCGCCGCGCGGCCGGGCAAGCAGCTCCGGCTCGACCAGCTCGGACACCAGCCCCCACGAGAGCGCCTCGGCCGCGTCCAGCACGCGACCCGACGCCATCCACTCCAGCGCGCGCGCAGGACCGAGGATCCGGGTGAGGAAGAACGTCGCTCCCGAATCGGGTACGAGCGCGATGTTGATGAACGCCGGCACGAACCGCGCGGTGGTGGATGCGATGCGAACGTCGGCTGCCATCGCCAGCGACACGCCGGCACCGGCAGCCGCCGCCGTTAACGGCGCTGATCACCGGCTTGGCCAGTGACCGCAGCGCCAGCATGTTGGCGTTGTAGTGGCTACGCACCAGCTCGCCGACATCCGCGTCGGCGTCGATATCGGCCAGATCCTGGCCGACACAGAAGCCCTTGCCGGCCCCGGTGACGACCAATGCGCGGACATTCGGGTCACGGGCGTCCTCGATCGCTTCGGCCAGCGCAGCGTGCATGGCACCGTCGATCGCGTTGAGCTTCTCCGGACGGTTCAGCGTCAGCGTGAGCACCGTATCGGTGCGGGTTACCAGCACTGTTTCGTTGGAGGGTGACACCGGTGTCACCAGTTTAGAGGGTCGCCGACCGCCCGGATGGGGGATCAGCTTCTGACCCGAGCTGCCGACACAAGCCCTTATGGGGCGTCTTCGAATCGTGATTTTCGCGGTATTTGCGCTGCTGGCAGTGATGCCGGCGCAGGCCTTCGCGGCCAAGATGATTGCGCGAAACGCGACCCACGTCACGCTCAGCGTGAGGACGATGAACGGCCAGCAGGTGGCCGACGTCACCTTTCGCGCCGGCGGCCGCATCCACCACACGCTGGTGTGGGGTGCTCGCGACGGTGTGCCGCACCCGGATATGGGCATGCCGCAGCAGCTGTTCAAGGTCAACTACTCGGGTGGCTACGGCAGCGCGTTCCAGTCCGGCGCCTGGCAGAAGGTGAACCAGCACAACCAGTGCCTCAAGTACCAGGGTCGCGGACCGAAGGTGCATCTGGCGGTGAAGGGCTGCGCGATGCCCGACGGATCGTTCTGGCTGCTGCAGTCGTGGATGGGCTCAGAGCTCCCCGACAACGGCTGGATGCCCAAGGACGGCCACGCCGACCACGAGCTGTGGATCTCGCACTGGAAGGGCGACCTGCCTGAGTTCTGGCTCAAGGCCGACTGGATCTACGGCAAGCAGTACGACCACCTGTACGGCCAGCTGACCTACAACGGCGATCCCGTCTACGGAGGCTCGTCCACCGGGCGCGGAGCCCCCACCGACAGCTTCGGCCGACTGGTGACGATCGACACGCTCCAGCCGCCGTGGAAGGGTGGATTCAAGCAGGCCGGCGGGTGGTATCGCTACAACAGCTTCCTGGTGCACAAGGGCACCGGCGACTTCTGCGACGGCATCTATCCCAGCATCGCAGGCGTCAAGACACGCTCAGTTGCGGGCAAGGGACGCGCCTATCGCGCGACCGTCAACGGCCCCGGCGTCACCCCGATTGTGTACTGGCAGGGACCGCCGCCCGGTCACTACGACGCCGGCCTGGCGTCCTACGATCTCACGCCGCCGAAGCTGACCGTCGGTCGGGGGGCATACACCTGGGCAAAGGACAACGCCCTGAATCAAGATCAGCTCGCACTGAACCACAACCAGGCCGTTGGTTGCGGCCGCGTCCACGCAGCCCAGCCACCCCAGCTGATCACCGCTACTGCGGCCGGTGATCCGTCACCAGGTGCAGCACCGGGCGGGTAAAACCGCCGGCGATGTCCTCGATCAGCGCCTCGGCCACCTGCGGTGGAAGTAACGGCCCGGGCGTGGCGTCGGGGGCGTGCCACTCGTGATTTCGCGGATCAACCGGCGGAGCCGGATCGCGGCCGACGATCGTCGCCTGCAGATACAGAATCAGCTCGTGGCGATAGTCACCACTCTCGACGAACAGGTTCTCGCTGATGTAGAGCAGCCGTCCCACCTCGATCCGCAGTGAGGCCTCCTCCAGCAGCTCTCGCCGCAGCGCCTCCGCCACCGTCTCGCCTGCCTCCACCCCGCCGCCGGGCAGCCAGTAGAACGCGGGCCGATCGGTGTGGTGGGTGCGATCGAGCAGCAGCCTGCCGTCGCCGTCGACGATCACCGCCCGAGCGCGTACCGACATCTCCGGGACCGCGCGCTCACCCGGCAAGGAGCCGCTCCTGCTCGTACACGGGCAGCACCCGCCGCAGAAACTGACCGGTGTAGCTGGTGGGGTCTTCGGCGATCTCCTCCGGCGTTCCGGCTGAGACGATCTCCCCGCCGGCGTCTCCCCCTTCGGGACCGAGGTCAAGCACCCAGTCGGCCTGCTTGATCACATCCAGGTTGTGCTCGATCACCACCACCGTGTTGCCCGCATCGACCAGCCGCTGCAGCACCTGCAGAAGCTTCTCGATGTCGTAGGTGTGCAGCCCGGTGGTGGGCTCGTCCAGAATGTACAGCGTGCGCCCGGTCGCAACCTTGGAAAGCTCGGTTGCCAGCTTCACCCGTTGGGCCTCGCCGCCGGAGAGCGTGGTGGCGGGCTGCCCCAGACGCATGTAGTCGAGCCCCACGTCGTGCAGCGTTTGCAGTCGCCGGCGCAGCTTGGGGATCTTTTCGAAGAACTCGAGCGCCGTCTCGATCGGCATGTCCAGCACGTCGGCGATCGACTTGCCCTTGAACTTGACCTCGAGCGTCTCGCGGTTGTAGCGGCGGCCCTGGCACACCTCACAGTTGATGTAGACGTCGGGCAGGAAGTGCATCTCGATCTTGATGGTGCCGTCGCCACGACAGGTCTCGCAGCGCCCGCCCTTGACGTTGAACGAGAACCTGCCCGGCTTGTACCCGCGGGCGCGGGCGTCGGGCGTGGATGCATACAACGCCCGGATGTGGTCGAACAGGCCGGTGTAGGTGGCCGGGTTGGAACGGGGCGTGCGGCCGATCGGCGACTGATCGATGTCGATCACCTTGTCGAATGCCTCGATCCCGTTGACCGAGCGGTGGGCTCCGGGCTTCATGCGGGCACGGTTGAGGCGATTGGCGAGCGCCTTGTACAGGATCTCGTTGACCAGCGTGGACTTGCCCGACCCCGACACTCCGGTGACGGCCACGAACTTGCCCACGGGCAGTTCCACGTCGATGTCCTTGAGGTTGTGCTCGGAGGCCCCGGTGACGCCGAACCAGCCTGAATCGTGAATCCGCCGGTCGGGTGTGGGAATCACGCGCCGGCGGGAGAGGTATGCACCGGTCAGCGACTCTTCGTTGAGGCTGACCTCGGCCACCGTGCCCTCGGCCACCACCCGCCCGCCGTGCTCCCCGGCGCCCGGCCCCATGTCGACGATGTGATCGGCCGCCCGGATCGTGTCCTCGTCGTGCTCGACCACGATCACGGTGTTGCCGAGGTTCCGCAGCCGCTCGAGCGTTTCCAGAAGCCTGGTGTTGTCACGCTGGTGCAGTCCGATCGACGGCTCATCCAGGATGTACAGCACCCCCATCAGGCTCGAGCCGATCTGGGTTGCCAGCCTGATCCGCTGGGCCTCGCCGCCCGAGAGGCTGGCGGCGCCGCGATCGAGCGTGAGGTAGCCCACGCCGACGTTGGCCAGAAAGCTCAGGCGCTCGCGGATCTCCTTGAGGATGCGCGCGCCGATCGCCCGCTCCGTGTCGGTCAGCTCCAGTTGATCGACGAACTCGATCGCCGAGGTCACCGACTTGCGCGTCAGCTCGGAGATGTTGATGTCCCCGACGGTGACGGCCAGACTCGTGTCCTTCAGCCTCGCCCCCTTGCACAGCGGGCAGGGCTTGAGCGCCATGTACTCCTCGAGCCGCTCCTTCTGATAGCTCGACTCGGTCTCCTTGTAGCGCCGCTCCAGACTCGGCAGGATCCCCTCGAAGGCCAGCATGTAGCTGCGCTTGCGACCCATGCTGTTGCGATAGGAGACATACAGCTTGTCACCGCCGGTGCCGTTCAGAAACAGCTCGCGATGCTCGGCGGGGAGATCCTCCCAGGGGGTCGCCAGATCGATCTCGTAGCGCTCGGCGATGGCATTGATCACCTGCTCGTAGAAGCTCGAGTTGATCACCGTCCAGGGCACCAGCGCGCCCTGCGCGATCGAGAGCGTGGGATCGGGCACCACCAGGTCGGGATCGATCTCTCGCTGCATGCCCAGCCCGGTGCACCGCGGGCATGCGCCGTGCGGCGAGTTGAACGAGAAGATTCTGGGAGCCAGCTCGGGCAGTGAGATGCCGTCCTCGGGACAGGCGAACGTCTCGGAGTAGGTGTGGGTGGCGCCGTCCACCTCGCTGACCTCGACCAGCCCCTCGGCCAGCCGCAGAGCGGTCTCGATCGAATCGGTCAGGCGGGTGCGCAGGCCCTGCTTCATCGCCAGCCGGTCGACCACCACCGAGATGGTGTGGCGGATCTGCTTGTCGAGCTCGATGGCGTCCTCCAGCATGCGCTGCTCGCCGTCCACCTTGACCCGGGTATAGCCGTCGGCCCGCAGGCTCTCGAACAGATCCTTGAACTCACCCTTGCGCCCGCGCACCACCGGCGCATCGACGGTGAAGCGCGTGCCCTCCGGCAGCGCGAGCACCTGCTCCACGATCTGCTCGGCCGACTGGCCGGCGATCTCGCGACCGCACTTGGGGCAGTGCGGATGACCGATGCGGGCGTACAGCAGCCGCAGGTAGTCGTAGGTCTCGGTGACGGTGCCGACGGTCGATCGAGGGTTTCTGGTGGTGGTCTTCTGATCGATCGAGATGGCCGGCGAGAGCCCGTCGATCGAGTCGACATCCGGCTTGTCCATCTGCCCCAGGAACTGGCGCGCGTAGGCCGACAGCGACTCGACGTAGCGCCGCTGACCCTCCGCGTACAAGGTGTCGAAGGCAAGCGACGACTTGCCCGAGCCGGACAACCCGGTGATCACGACCAGGCGGTCGCGAGGGAGCGTCACCGTGACGTCCTTGAGATTGTGCTCCCGGGCGCCCCGGATGACGATCTGTTCTTGACCCACGAGCTTACGCTAGCAGGTGACCGTCAATCGAACAAGTGTTCGCCCCGGCGGTCAGCCGGCGGACGCCGGTACGCGAGTGGCCTTGCGAGCCGGCTCGCGCGCGGCGGTACGCATCGGGATGTGCTGGTCGAGTCCCATGATCAAGCCGAACAGCAGATCGGGGTCGGGCAGCCGGCGCAGCCCGAACAGCGGCATCCGCCGCCCGGACGCGGTCACCAACAGCCCGCCGTAGTGAAGCCTGCGGCCCCAACCGTCGGTGCGAGCCTCGACCGCGTCGATCGACGCCAGCGGCAAGCACCGCGATCCGGCGGGAGAATCCGCCGCCGACCATGATCAGACGCCGATCGGTGACCACCAGACGCCGGGTATGCCAGCGAGACACCGCCCTCACCAGCCCGACCAGCCACCGCGATGCCAGCAGTCCCAGCAGAATGGCAAACAACGCTCGCGCAGGGCCCAGCGGGTGAACGCTCGCGATCCCATAGGCGATCGCTCCGAACGCCACGATCGCGGCCGCCGCGCCCGCGAACGGACGCACCAGCACGATGCCGTGCTCGCGGGTGACCGCGTGAATGTGCTCATCGGCACCAAGCAGATGTTCAAGTTGCGCCACTGCAGCAGCGGGATTCGCTTTGGGACGCCCGTTCTCCTGCCCGCCGGGGTACACAATCGCGGCCGACTTGCCGATAGTCACCTGGTGCTTTTTTCCTCCCCCAATCCGATCGACCCCGATGAGCCGCTGACGCGGTTCCTGGAGATGGTTCCGCCGCTTCCGACCACGGTCACCGCGTTCAACGCCTCGGTGGGCTCTGCGGAGCTGCTTGCTGGCCTCGGTCGACCGCGGAAACCTGATCGGATACGGCCCCCAGTCGCTGATGGAGGACGGCCTCGACCTGGTGGTGGAACTGCGCGACGGCAACGGCGCCGGCCGCGACGTGTTGCTGCAGGTGACCAAGTCGTTCTACCAGGTGGACGGGCAGACGATGCTGTACCTGAACGTGGTGGGATTCCAGAGCCGCGCCGGCAAGCGCGAGGTCTCCCGCGTACAGATGGACGGTGACGCCTACGCCACCGTGCTGTGGTCATCGCGGCTTCCGGTGGGCGACGAGGTGCACGTGTGGCTGGCCGACATCTCCGAGTCGACCATCGCCTTTCTCACCGAGCTGGCCTGCAGCGCCGGCGACGAGCTGATGATCACCATCAGCGTCGGCGAGCGGCCGGTGACGATGGAGGCGCGGGTGCGCCGGGTCGACCCCGCCCCGCTGGCACGCT
The DNA here is from genome assembly GCA_963729195.1 of uncultured Actinomycetes bacterium. Lineage (GTDB taxonomy): Bacteria > Actinomycetota > Thermoleophilia > Gaiellales > JAICJC01 > CAVPTL01. Next base: position 16,299 of record CAVSNF010000024.1, on the reverse strand, counting down.
ACCGCGTGGCCGCCGATCTCTCGTTCCTGCACGAGTGGGATCGCAGCGCCGTCGGCCGGCTCAGCGCAGAGGACAACCCGATCGCCGAGATCGACCCGCAGCGTCAGCCCGACGTCGGCCACGCCCGCGCCCAGAGCCGGGCTGAGCAGCACCAGCTGCAGGCGCGGCTGGCAATCCGGCGCTTCAAGCAGACGCGCCCGGTCGACCCCGAGTAGCCGCTACTGCGCGGCCGCGGTCGCGTCCAGGTCGCGGCGCAGCTCTTTGATCTCGTCGCGCAGCTTGGCGGCGTACTCGAACCGCAGCTCCTCGGCCGCGGCGAACATCTCCTCCTCGAGCTCGACCACCAGCTTCTCGAGTTCGGAGCGATCCATCCCCTGCGTCTTGGCGCTGCCACGGCGGCGCCGACCGGGAACGTTGGGAGACGTGTCCAGCGACAGGAACTCGGCGATGTCCGAGACACCCTTTTGGATCGTCTCGGGCGTGATCCCGTGCTCCTCGTTGTAGGCGACCTGGATCGCCCGGCGGCGGTCGGTCTCCTCCACCGCTCCCGCGATCGCCGCGGTGATCTTGTCGGCGTACATGATCACCCGGCCGTTGACGTTGCGCGCGGCTCGCCCGATCGTCTGGATCAACGCGGTCTGGCCGCGCAGGAACCCTTCCTTGTCGGCGTCCAGGATCGCCACCAGCGACACCTCCGGCAGGTCGAGACCCTCGCGCAGCAGATTGACGCCCACCAGCACGTCGTACTCACCCAGGCGCAGCTCGCGGATGATCTTGATCCGCTCCAGCGTGTCCACCTCGGAATGCAGGTAGCGGGTGCGGACGCCGGCCTCGAGCAGGTAGTCGGTCAGGTCCTCGGACATCTTCTTGGTGAGGGTTGTCACCAGCACCCGCTCGTTGGCCTCGGCCCGCTCGGTGATCTCGTTCAGCAGGTCGTCGATCTGGTGGCGGGTGGGTCGCACCTCCACCTCCGGATCGACCAGTCCGGTCGGCCGGATGATCTGCTCGGCGATGTGCGTCGAGTGGCGCAGCTCGTAGGCGCCCGGGGTGGCCGACACGAACAGCAGCTGCGGCGCCCGCTCCAGAAACTCGTCGAACCGCAACGGCCGGTTGTCCAGCGCCGACGGCAGCCGGAAGCCGAAGTCGATCAGCGTCTGCTTGCGCGACCGATCGCCCTCGTACATGCCGCCGATCTGCGGCACGGTCTGGTGCGACTCGTCGATCACGATCAGGAAGTCGTCGGGGAAGTAGTCCAGCAGCGTGTGCGGCGGCGTTCCGGCCTCACGTCCCTCCAGCGGCCGCGAGTAGTTCTCGATGCCGTTGCAAAACCCCATCTCGCGCAGCATCTCCATGTCGTACTCGGTGCGCGAGCGCAGCCGGTGGGCCTCCAGCATCTTGCCCTGGGACTCGAGCTCGCCCAGGCGTTCGCGCAGCTCGTCGTTGATCCGGCCGAGGGCGGCGTCGACCTCGGAGCGCTCGAGCGTGTAGTGCGTGGCCGGGAAGATGGCGAGGTGACCCAGCCGCTCGAACACCTCGCCTGTCATCGGGTCGAAATGCGTGATCGACTCCACCTCGTCGCCGAACAGCGAGATCCGGTAGGCCGTCTCCATGTTGGCCGGCTGCATCTCGATCACGTCGCCGCGCACCCGGAAGCGGCCGCGTCCCAGCACCACGTCGTTTCGCTGGTACTGGATCTCGACCAGCTTGCGCAGGATCTCCTCCCGCGGCCGCTCGTCCCCGGTCGAGAGGAACAGCACCATGCGCGAGTACGACTCCGGCGAGCCGATGCCGTAGATGCACGACACCGAGGCCACGATCACGACGTCTCGGCGCGCGAACAGGGCCGCGGTGGCGGCGTGCCGAAGCCGGTCGATGTCGTCGTTGATCGATGAGTCCTTCTCGATGTAGGTATCCGAGGCCGGCAGGTAGGCCTCCGGCTGGTAGTAGTCGTAGTAGGACACGAAGTACTCGACGGCGTTGTGCGGCAGATACTCGCGAAACTCGTTGCACAGCTGGGCGGCGAGAGTCTTGTTGTGGGCGATCAAAAGGGTCGGCTTCTGCACCTCCTCCAGCAGCCGCGCGACGGTGTGCGTCTTGCCGGTACCGGTGGCTCCCAGCAGCGTCTGGAACCGGTCTCCGCGATTGACGGACTCGGCCAGCTCGGCGATCGCGCGGGGCTGATCCCCGGTGGGAACGTAGGCGGCGGAGACTCGCAGGTCGGGCATGTCCGCATTGTACGGTTCGGGCTGCGATGGTCGAATCCACTCCGCCTCATCACCCTGCCCGCGCCCCCGCTGAGCGACGGTGTGATCACGCTGCGGCCATGGACGAAGGCCGACATCCCGGCGTTGGTGGAGATGTGCAACGACCCGCAATCGGTGCGATTCACGACCGTGCCCACGCCGTACACCGCGGCCGATGCCGAAGACTGGCTGGCCACCCATGCGATCAATCTGGCCTCCGGCGAGAGTGTGTCGTTCGCCGTCGTGGATCAGCTCGAACGACCTGCCGATCGGAAGCATCGGCCTGCATCTGTTCAACTCCACCGCGGTCACCGGCGCGGCCGAGGTGGGATACATGACCGCGCCCCCGGCGCGAGGCCGCGGTGTGATCACACGCGCGGTGCAGCTGGTGTGCGGGTGGGCGTTTGCAGCAACTGGAGATCGAGCGTCTGCAGCTGACCACGCACCTCGACAACCCTGCGTCACAGCGGGTTGCCGCCAAGTGCGGCTTTGCCCGCGAGGGCGTGCTGAGACGCTACGGCGTGCAGCGGGGCGAGCGCGTCGATCTGGTGATGTTCTCGCGCCTGGCGAGCGACGCGGGCGGGGATCAGCGGTAGCCAAGCTGCTCGGCGTACGCGCGCCGATAGAGCTTCTGCAGGCGCAGCACGTCGGAGACGTAGTCTCGGGTCGCCGCAAACTGGATCAGCGGCGACTGCCGTTCCTTCAGCCAGCGGTCGACGTTTGCCTGACCGGCGTTGTATGCGGCCAGGGCCAGCGCGGTGCGCCCGTGGTAGTGCTGGCGCAGGTGGTCGAGGTACCAGCTGCCGTAGCGCACATTGAGGTCGGGGTTCTCGAGATCATCGGGGATCTTGAAGTGCTTGCCACCGGTGCGGATGGCGATGCCCCTGGCCGTCGACGGCAGCAGCTGCATCAGCCCGATCGCGCCCGCCGATGATTCGGTGGTCGGCCGAAACCGCGACTCCTCGTAGATCACCGCCGCCAGCAGCGCGGGGTCGAGATGGTAGATCTTGCCGTAGCCGGTGATGGTCGACTGGTAGTGCAGCGGGTAGCGCAGCTGCACGTACCAGTTGGGCTCGGTGCGCTGCACATACACCGCCGCGGCGATCACGGCCGCCGCGGCGATCAGCGCGATCATCAGCAGACGCCTCATGACCGGCGGCTGCGTTCGATCACCGACTGCACGAACTGGTCGAGCTGGGCCAGATCACCGTCATTGACGTACACGAAGTCGCTGCGCTCGATCTTGTCGGCCTCGGGCAGCTGGTGATCCATCCGCACGGTGGCGCCGGGCCTTCGCGACTCGCGCAGCTCGGCCGGGGCGGTGATGGTCACGATCGCGTCGTAGCGGTGCTCCAGTCCCGCCTCGAACAATGTCGGTGCCTCGTGCACCAAGAGCGCCGTCCCCCGGTCCAGCTCGCCGTCGCGCCAGCGTTCGAACTCGACCGCGATCATCGGCAGCAGCAGCCCTTCCAGCCAGCGACGCTCGTTCGGATCGGCGAACACGCGATCGGCCACCAGTGACCGGTCGACGCTGCCGTCGGCACGCATCACCTGCGGGCCGAAGTGTTCGGCGACTGCGGAGCGCACCTCAGGGGAGTCGTACAGGCCGTGGACGATCTCGTCGCTGGAGAGCGTTGCCGCGCCGTGGCGGCGGAACGCCTCGAGCGCCTCGGTCTTGCCGGCACCGATCCCGCCGGTCAGGCCGACGACCCGCAGCGGGCCGCCGCCCACCGCTACTCCTCGACTGGGGCCGGCTCGGCCTCGGCGTCGGCTTCGGGCTCACCGACCTCTTCGGCGGCCTCGGCGACACCGTTCTCGGGGCTCTCTGCTTCGGCTTCCGCTTCGACCTCAACTTCGGCCTCCACCTCAGCCTCTGCCTCGGCTTCCGCCTCGACGCCAACTTCGGCCTCCACTTCAGCCTCGGCTTCGGCCTCCTCCTCGGCCGGGGGCTCAGCCGGCTCCGGCTCGGCCTCCGTGGCCTCGGGCTCGGGTGCGGCCTCCTCGGCCTCCCCTTCGGCCGGAGTGTCGGTGACCGGCTCGAACTCGGCCTCATCCGACTCCTCGGCCACGTCGTCGGCAAACACCTCGTCGGACAGGCCCAGCTCAGGAACGGGCACCGTTGAGACCGATGAACCGGCCAGCCCGAGATCGATCGTCTTGACCGGCTCTCCCGGCTCGACCCGGCGCAGCGACAGTGACAGCCGCCGCCGCTCTGCGTCGATCTCGATGATCTTGACGTTCACCGCATCGCCCTGGTTGACGACCTCGCGGGGGTTCTCGACGTGATGCTCAGCCAGTTCGGAGATGTGAATCAGGCCTTCGACGCCCGACACGATCTCGGCGAAGGCACCGAACGTGACCACCTTGGTGATTCGGCCGGTGACGACGTCGTTCTGGCTGCATTCGTCGATCACCTTCTGCCACGGGTCGGTCTGGGTCTGCTTCAGCCCCAGCGAGATCCGCTGCCGATCGCGATCCACGTCCAGCACCTTGACGTTCACCTTCTGGCCGATCTCGAGGATCTCCGACGGGTGGTTGACGTGGCTCCAGGACAGCTCGGAGATGTGGATCAGCCCGTCGATGCCATCGAGATCGACGAACGCGCCGAAGTCGACGATGTTCGAGATCACGCCTTCCACCTCGACGCCCGGCGACAGCCGGTCGAGAATCTGCTGGCGCTGCTCCTTGCGCTCTTCCTCGAGCACCGCCCGGCGAGAGAGCACGACGTTGTTGCGGCTGCGGTTGAGCTCGATCACCTTGCAGCGCAGAGTCTGGTCGCGGTACTCCTCCAAGTCCTGCACCCGGCGGATATCGACCAGCGAGGCGGGCAGGAATCCACGCACGCCCAGGTCGATGATCAGGCCACCCTTGACCACTTCGATGACGGAGCCCTCGACCGGCTCGCCGCTCTCGGCGGCGGCTTCGATCCGCTTCCATGCCTTCTCGAACCGCGCCCGCTTCTTGGACAGGATCAGACGGCCTTCGGTGTCCTCTTTCTGGAGCACCAGCGCGTCGATCTCATCGCCCAGAGCGACCTCTTCGTCAGGATTGACCGAGCGCCGGATGGAGAGCTCGGCGATCGGGATGACGCCCTCGGACTTGTACCCGATGTCGACCAAAATCTCGTCTTTGTCCACGCGCACGACTTTGCCGGATACGACATCGCCTTCGTTGAAGTTGGTCAACGTGCGGTCGTAATCGGGCACCATCACGCCGTCCACCTCGATCATCCAGGTGTCAAGCGCTTCGTCCTGCTCGTGTTCGGTCGATTGCATTAGTGGGGATCAGTCCTTTGAAGGTATGGGTCGCACGCACGCGCCCGCAGCACGGGCTGGCCGAGCGTCGCGGGCATTATACAAGTGCAGGCGCCTGACCACCGGCGGTGGCCCAGATCACCAGCTGCGGACGACTCGCTTCCCGGCCAGGATCGCCGCCGTAAACGGTGGCAATGTGAGCTTCGGATAGCCGCTGAAGGCCACCGTGGCCGGCGCCGCGGAGGGGTTCACCGCGACGTCGCCCGACGGATACTCACGCGTCCACGCGGCGCCCTGGGCGATCGGCTCGCCCTCGTCCTTGTCGCCGAGGTTGATCTGGTACAGCGGGTTCAGCGGGCCGCGCACGCCGTACACCGACAGCTGGGTCTGTACCAGCAGATAGCTGGCCAGGCCGTACACGCGCTGAGACCTGGTCAGGCGTTGCTGGTCATCCCACACCACCGGCGCCGCCCGGTACCCGAAGGCCACGTGGAAGTAGTTGAAGAGCTGCGTCCAGGCGGGACCGGTCAGCAGAGCAAATCCCTCGCCCACGCTGACCGAATCGGTGCTGTTGATCTGGCCGCTGTCGATGATCGAGGGAGGGCCGTTCTGGGCGGCCAGACGAAACCCGCTGGTCTTGATCACCGCACGGGTCACCTCCAGCGCATGTCCGAGATAGTTGCGCTGCACCTGGGGAGTGATCGGCCGGCCGGCGTGGTCGACCGGCACGGCATCCCAATCGGGGTCGTTGTCTGCGTCGATCACGTTCACCCCGGTCCAGCCGTCGGTCTCCAACTCACTCGCGACGCGCTGTGCCCACAGCGTCTGGTAGTTGAGGTTGGCGAAGTTGAGCAGGATCTCATCGGGGTGCCCGACCGGGTGAACCACCTTGCCGTCGGCGGTGTGCAGGATCCACTCCGGCTGGTTGCGCGAAATCCACGTCCTCGAGAACACCGCCTGAGGACAGCCGTTACAGGCGTACATCAGCGACCGCGCCTCCCACAGCTGCAGCGTCGGATTGATCGCGAGCATGTCGTGCGTGCGATCGCCCCACGCGCCGACCCCGAACACCGCCGACTGTGAGCGGGCCAGGCAGTCCGCCGCCCGCTCGGTCGGTGGTGACGCTGAGCCGCACCGCCATGGCCACGGCCGGGCGCTTGGTGTTCTCACACGTCGACTTCGGCGCCGACGCACCCCGCCCCAGGCAGCCGGTGGCCACCGCCGCCAAGACCGCCACCGCAGCTACGGCGGCTACTCGGCGCCGCATTCCTTGCAGTGCCCCTCTGCGGTCGCGATCATGCCCCCGTCCGGTGGCGTGATCACCGCCACCACCGGCAGCTCGAGCTCCGAGCCACAGCGGGCACAAAAGCCGCCCGTGGGCGGATGGTGGTCGAGCGCAAACCGGATGTCTGCGTCGATTCCCACGCCGTTTGCGGATACCACGCCGTCATGCTCGCGCACCCGTCCGAACTCGAGCCGAACGCTGCCGCTGTGCTCGCCGTGGACATCCCGCACCATGCCGACGCCGACGCCCATCGCAGCATCCAGCTGATCGGGCGCGACCGCCGCCAGGAACAGCTCGACCTCGAGGTGCTCGCGGTGCTCGCCGGCGTCGATCCACAGGTAGGTGCCCTGCTCGTCGCCGCGCCGGGCGGGCAGTGCGTGCACGGTGCCCGAGATCTGAATCCATCCGCTCACTTCGCGTCCAGCCAGGTGGTGCCGACGCCGGTGTCGATGTCCAGCGGAGGATCGAGCGGATAGGCGCCGGTCATGTGCTCGACCACGATCTGCTTGACCGCGCCGACCTCGCCCTCCACCACCTCGAACAACAGCTCGTCGTGGATCTGCAGCACCAGCCGAGATCGCCGGCCGGTATCGCGCAAGGCGTTGTGACAGCCGATCATGGCCACCTTGATGATGTCGGCGGCCGACCCCTGCATGACGGTGTTGACCGCCAGCCGCTCACCCAGGCTGCGGGTCTGATAGCCGGACGCGCGCAGCTCGGGAATGGGTCGACGGCGCCCGAACAGCGTGCTGACGTAGCCAAGCTCCTTGGCCGATGCGATCGTGCGGCTGATGAACTCGTTCACGTGTGGGAACCGCGCCAGGTAGGTGTCGATGTAGGCCTGAGCTTCCTCTCGCGAGATCGAGAGCTGCTCCGAAAGGCCAAACGCGCTGATGCCGTAGATGATTCCGAAGTTGACGGCCTTGGCGCGGTTTCGCTCCTCGCGGGTGAGCGACTCGGCCGGCTTGCCCAGCACCTCGGCGGCGGTCACGCGGTGGATGTCCTCGCCCCGGGCAAACGCGTCCTTGAGCGCGGGCTCATCGGACAGGTGGGCGAGGATGCGCAGCTCCACCTGGGAGTAGTCGGCCGACAGCAGCCGGGCGCCTTCCTCGGCCACGAATGCGCCCCGGATCTCGCGCCCCAGAGGCGTTCGGATCGGGATGTTCTGGAGGTTCGGCCGGATCGACGACAGCCGCCCGGTGGCGGCGGTCGTCTGGCTGAAGGTGGTGTGCAGGCGGCCGTCGCGGTCATCGACCAGGCCGGGCAGCGGCTGCACGTAGGTGTTGAGCAGCTTGGACTGCTCCCGCCAGGCCTCGATCACCGCCACGATCGGATGGAGGTCGCGGATCTTGGCCAGCACCCGGGCGTCGGTGGAGTAGCCGGTCTTGCCCTTGCGATCGGCCGGCAGCCCCAGGCGCTCGAACAGGATCTCGCCGAGCTGCTTGGGAGATCCCAGTGTGAACGGCCCGCCGGCGAGCTCGTATGCGCGCTCCTCCAGCTCGTCGACCTGGTCGCCGAGCTTGGCGGCGATCTCGGCCAGCCGGTAGATGTCCACCCGGATCCCGGCGGCTTCCATGTCGGCCAGCACGGCGATCAGCGGCAGCTCGATGTCGCGGTAGAGGCCGCCCATCTCCCGCTCCTCAACACGGCTCAGCAGCTCTGGGTGAAGGCGCAGCGAGGCCGCGGCGGTGCGCACCGCCGCGGCGGTCTCCTCGTCGGCACCGACCTCGATCTCGACTCCCAGCTCGCGGGCGAGGTCGTCGACCGCATAGTCCGAGCGGCCGGGGTCGACCAGGTAGGCGGCCAGCGCGGTATCGCCCGCCGGCTGCAGTCCCGCCAGGTGCAGCCCGTGGGTGAGCACCCGGGTGCGGCCCAACGCGGACACCAGCTGGGAGCCGGTGGCCTCGATCACCACCACGGGCGCGTCTGGCGGCGGCGACGGCGTAGCGGTTGTCGCCTGCCGGTGCCACCCCCACCTCTCCGCTGATCGCGGCCAGCTCGGACAGCTCGCCCTCGCGCCACTCTGTGGGTGTCTTCTCGGCGGGCGGCGGCGCCGCCCCGGGAAGCGCCTCTTCCAGCTCGTCCATGCGTTTCAGCAGCGCGCGGAACTCGAGTTTGCGGAACAGCTCGGCCATGCTCGAGCGGTCGGGTGGCTCCACCACCACGTCGTCGAGATCGATCGTCAACGGCACGCTGCGGTCGATGGTGGCAAGCTGCTTGGACTTGCGCGCGACGTCGGCACCGGTGCGCAGCGACTCCCGTCGCTTGTCGCCCGAGACCGCGTCCAGATTTGCGAGGATGCCTTCCACCGAGCCGAACTGGATCAGGAGCTCTGCGGCGGTCTTCTCGCCGATGCCCGGCACCCCGTCGATGTTGTCCGAGGTGTCGCCCTTGAGCGCGATGAAGTCGGGAATCTGCTCGGGTGTGATGCCGTAGCGCTGGCGGATGCGATCGGGCGTGTACACGACCACGTCGGCCACCCCGCGCGGGGTCATCATGATGCAGACCTGCTCGGAGGCCAGCTGGAACGCGTCCCGATCGGTCGAAACCACACACACGTTGTGGCCGGCCTGCTCGAACTGGGCAGACAGCGTGCCGATCACGTCGTCGGCCTCCATCCCCTCGGCGCGGACGTTGCGGTATCCGAAGGCGTTCACGATCGGCTCGAAGTACGGCTGCTGGAGCTTCAGCAGCTCCGGCGTCGGCTTGCGATGCGATTTGTACTCGGGCGACAGCGCGGTGCGGGCGGCGGAGCGCTCGTCCCAGGCCACCAGCACCGTCTTGGGGCGGTAGTCCATCAGCAGCTTCATGAACATGTTGGCGGTTCCCAAGAGCGCGTTGGTGGGCTGGCCCTCCACCGTCTGCAGCTCTTCCGGCAGCGCGTAGAAGGCGCGATAGGTGAGCCCGTTACCGTCGACCAGGAAGACGTCGCAGCGACGGGCGGGCTCGTCGTCGAGGTTGATGTCCTTGGGAGCCTTTTGCTTGACCGTCGCCATCGGAAACGACAGCGTATCCGAGGCTCGCGAGATAGGCTTCGCCGCCCATGGCCGGCGTCAATCCCTCAGCCTCCTACAGCCTCACGATGCGGATCGAGCTGCCTTCGGGTCCCGGCACCTTCGCGCGCGTCGCGGCAGCCATCGCCGAGGCCCACGGGGATGTCGGCGCAATCGACCTGGTGCGGGTGACCAAAGCGGTCACCCTGCGGGATATCACCGTGTCCGCCGCCGATGCCGATCACGGCCAGCGAATCGTGGACGCGGTGCGGGCGGTTCCCGGCATCGAGATCGTGCACGTGTCCGATCGCACCTTCCTGATGCATCTGGGCGGCAAGATCGAGGTGCACAACAAGGTGCCGGTGAAGACCCGCGACGATCTGTCGATGGCCTACACGCCCGGCGTCGCCCGCGTGTGCATGGCCATCTACGACGATCCCGACAAGGTGCGCGCGCTCACCATCAAGCAGAACTCGGTGGCCGTGGTCACCGACGGCACCGCGGTGCTCGGCCTCGGCGACATCGGCCCCCGGGCGGCCATGCCGGTGATGGAGGGCAAGGCGATGCTGTTCAAGGAGTTCGCCGGCATCGACGCCTGGCCGCTGTGCCTGGATACCACCGACACCGACGAGATCATCGCCGTGGTCAAGGCCATCTCGCCGGGCTTCGGCGGCATCAACCTGGAAGACATCGCCGCGCCGCGCTGCTTCGAGATCGAGGGCCGGCTGCGGCGCGAGCTGGATATCCCGGTCTTTCACGACGACCAGCACGGCACCGCTGTGGTCGTGCTGGCCGGACTCCTAAACGCCGCCCGGCTGGTGGGAAAGCCGCTGCCCGAGCTCAAGATCGTGCTGGTCGGGGTCGGCGCCGCCGGCGTGGCCGTGACCAAGCTGCTGCTCGAGGCGGGCGTCACCGACATCATCGGATGTGACCGCGAGGGCGCCTTGCATCCCGGCAAGAAGAACCTGACGGCGATCAAGAAGTGGTATGCCCGGCGCACCAACCCGCGGAAGTTCACCGGCACCGTGGACGAGGCGCTGGTGGGTGCCGACGTGTTCCTCGGCCTGGCCGGGCCGGGAGCTGTCTCGGTCGACGCGGTGCGATCGATGGCCGACGACGCGATCGTGTTTGCGATGGCAAACCCCGACCCCGAGGTGCGACCCGAGGACGTCGAGCAAAGCGTGGTGCGGGTGATGGCCACCGGCCGCTCCGACTATCCCAACCAGGTCAACAACGTGCTCGCCTTCCCCGGCATCTTCCGCGGCGCGCTGTCGGCCTCGGCCACCACCATCAACGAGGAGATGAACCTGGCGGCTGCGCGTGCGATCGCTGCGGTGATCACCGAGGACGAGCTGCACGAGGAGTACGTGATCCCGTCGGTGTTCAATAAGGCCGTGGTCGAGTCGGTGGCGCTGGCGGTGGCCGAAGCAGCGGTCGCGACCGGGGTTGCCCATCGCTCGGCGTCGGCGGCTGCCGAGTCGGCCGCGTCGATCTACCGCTAGTCCCTGCTGCCCCACTCCGGCGGACGCTTGCCCAGGAACGCTTCGATGCCCTCCTGCGCGTCGCCAAGCGTGGCGTTCTGCGACATCACCGACTGGGCCAGGTCGTAGGCAGCCGGCTCGGACAGGTCGATCTGGTCGTAGAACGCCCGCTTGCCGAGCCCGACCGTGACGCCGCTTGCGGTTGAGATCCTGGCCGCCAACTGCGTCCACCGCCGCGTCCAGCTCTGCGTCCGCCACGACCCGGTTCACCAGCCCCCACTCCAGCGCGGTCGACGCGTCGATCAGCTCACCGGTGAGCAGCATCTCCATCGCCCGCTTTCGGCCCACGGCACGAGACAGCGGCACCATCGGGGTCGAGCAGAACAGCCCGATGCGCACTCCCGGAGTGCCGAACGTGGCCGCCTCTGACGCGACTGCCAGATCGCAGGTCGCAACCAGCTGACAGCCGGCGGCCGTGGCGACACCGTGGACCCGCGCGATCACAGGCTGGGGCACGTTGTGGATCGTCTGCATCAGCTCGGTGCACACGTCGAACAGCTGCTGATAGTCCTGCAGCTCCCGTCCGACCATCTCGCTGAGGTCATGGCCGCTGGAGAAGGCGACGCCCGCACCCGAGAGCACGATCGCACGCACCTGCGGGTTGTCACCGACCGAGCGCAGCGCGCCGGTCAGCTCCTGCATCAGCTCCAGGCTGAGCGCATTTCGCCGCTGAGGCCGGTTGAGCGTGATCCGCGCGACCCCATCCTCGACCCGCACCAGCACCGGCCGCTCTGCGGTCACCGGTTGCTCTGTCTCGGTTGCCATCTGCCAGACCCTCCCGTCGGTCGGATCAGGCCGAATCGTACCCGCCGGAACCCGGCCTCAGTACTTGTCCATGTACTGGTCGAGCTCCCACTGGTGCACCTGCTCGTTGTACAGCGCCCACTCCTCGCGCTTGAGCCGGATGTACTCGGTGAAGATGTGGTCGCCCAGTGCCGACTGCATCACCGCATCGGCTTCCAGCTCGTCGATCGCCTTCGACAGGTCGTGGGGCAGGCTCTTGATGCCGAGCTCTGCCGACTCCGCCTCGGTCAGGTCATAGATGTTTCGGTTGACCGGTTCGGGCGGTGTCAGAGCGTCTCGGATGCCGGACAGCCCCGCCTCCAGCATGCAGGCCAGGGCGAGGTAGGGATTGGCGGTGGGATCGGGAGTGCGCAGCTCGATCCGGGTGGAGCGGCCGCGTTTGGCCGGCACCCGGATGGCAGCCGACCGGTTCCCCGGTGACCAGGCGATGTACACCGGCGCCTCGTACCCGGGCAAGAGCCGCTTGTACGAGTTGACCGTGGGGTTGGCGACCGCGGTGATCGCCGGCAGGTGATTGAGGATGCCGGCGATGTAGGAGCGGGCCTCGGACGACAGCTGGAGCGGATCGGACTCGTCCAGGAACGCGTTCTCATCCCCCCGCGCCAGCGACTGGTTGACGTGCATCCCGGAGCCGTTCTCGCCGTGCAGCGGCTTGGCCATGAAGGTGGCATGCATGCCGTGATGGGCGGCAATCACCTTGACCACCATGCGGAAGGTGATCAGGTTGTCGGCAGTGGTGAGCGCGTCATCGTGGCGGAAGTCGATCTCGTGCTGACCGATGGCGACCTCGTGATGTGCGGCCTCGAGATGGAAGCCCATCTTCTGCAGCGTCAGCTCGATGTCGCGGCGGCAGTCCTCGCCCCGGTCCATCGGCGCGACGTCGAAGTAGCTTGCTGCGTCGTGCGGATCGACCGTGGGATTGCCATCGGCGTCTGTCCGAAAGAGGAAGAACTCGGCCTCGGGGCCGACGTTCATCTTGTAGCCGAGATCCTCGGCACCCTTCAGCACACGCTTAAGATTGGAGCGCGGATCGCCGGCAAACGGCGTCCCGTCGGGATCGGCCACGTCGCAGATCAACCGAGCGGTGCGTGCATCCTCGGTGCCGCGCCAGGGCAGCACCGCATAGGTCGTGGGGTCGGGCAGGAAGTACATGTCGGACTGCTCGATGCGCTTGAACCCGCGGATTGATGAGCCGTCGAACATGAGCTCGTTGTTGAGCGCCTTTTCGAGTTCCTCGACCGGGATCGAGACGTTCTTGACCGCGCCGTAGGGCTCGGTGAACTGCAGCCGCATGAACGCGACATTGTCGCGGCGGCAGCGCTCCATGACCTCCTGATTGTCCATCGGGCTCCTCCGGGGCTGGCGGGTGAAGGCGAGAGTGTAAACGCTCGCCTCGGCTACCTCCGCCGGTCACACATTTTCGCTGGCGATCGCGATCTCCTCGGTCACTTCGACCAGGTCGCGGTTCGCGTTGTAGACCTGCATCTGGCGGTCTGCACCCGATCCGTTCTCGAGGATCCACTCGATCCGGGCGAGCTGCTCGGTGCAGCCCAGCTCCTTGGCGATCGGCTTGAGCTCGCGCAACCGTCGCTTGGCAAGCGTCTTTGCCGGCACCTTTGAGCGCTTTCCGGCCGCCAGATCCATCAGCGGAGCGTCCAGCCCGTAGCGCGCAGCCAGCCATTTGTTCTCCGACATCAGGATGCGGTGAAACACCGGCACCGGCTCGCCGGCCTCGAACTGATCGACCAAAAGCTTCACCAGGCAGTGCACGTAGGCCGCCAGGGCAGTTGCGTCCTCCACCCGTGTCTGGACATCCATCACCCGGATCTCGAGCGTGCCGAAGCGGGGATGTGGCCGCACGTCCCACCACAGGTGGGTGTAATCACCAATCGCCCCGGTGGCCTCCATGAATCCCACCGCGTCGGCATAGTCCTGGTAGCTCTCGAAGCGAGGTGGCAGACCGCTGCGCGGGAAGGCCGCGAACACCGCTGAGCGGGTCGAGTAGAGCCCGCTCAGCTCACCCCGCCAAAACGGCGAGTTGGCCGACAGCGCCAGCAGCACCGGCAGCTCGATCAGGACCCCCTCCATCGCCGCCAAACAGGCCTCCGGTGAAGGCACGGCGACATGCACGTGCATGCCGAACACGAGCTCGCGGCGGGCGATGTACTGGAGCATCTCGACCAGCTGGCGGTATCGATCGCGAGCCGTGATCTTTTGGTGTTCGTACAGCGAGAAGGGGTGGGTGGCCGACGCGCCCAGGCGCATGCCGTGCTCGCGCGCCCGCTCGGCGACCCAGCGCCGCAGGCCGCGCAGATCCGCATCGGCCGCCGCCACGTTGGTGCAAACCACGGTGCCGGACTCCAGTACGCACTGCATCAGCTCGGGCTTCAGCTGCTCACTGAGGTCGGCCGCCGCCGCCTCGTCCAGCAGCTGCTCGACACCGGACACCAGCTCGAAGCTGTCACCGTCGAGCAGCATGTACTCCTCCTCCACGCCCACCGTGAAGGCCGGGCCGTCGCCAAACCGGTGATCGAGCACGCTCGTCCGCGCACCGCCCTTGCTGTGAGACTGAGCCGCCACGCCACTGGTTGTACCATGTCTCCGCGCCGAAGTGGCGGAACGGTAGACGCACGCGACTCAAAATCGCGCGGCCGAGAGGCCGTGTGGGTTCGACTCCCACCTTCGGCATGCGCACGCAGGCGCCAACCGGCGACAAGCGCGCTCGGGGAGCGACCAACCCGCCAACCCCCGAGGTTCACACCGCTCAGTTCCGGGCCCGTGTGAAATCCCGACGTTCGCTCGGCCTGGAGAGTATGTAGGGTGGTTCACCTCACACCGTCCGGCGGCGTGCCGCCTCATCAGCGCGGGCTGGATACGACGAAGGGAACCAGAATGGTCAGGTACGTGCTCTTACTGAACTGGACAGACCAAGGCGTCGCGACCGTGAAGGACACCGTCAGCCGGTACCGCTCTGCCAAGCAGCTGCTGGAGAGCAAAGGCGGCTCGTTCGAGGCAATCGCGTGGACGATCGGCCCATACGACCTCGTATCGATCGTCAACGTCCCAGATGAGGAGACGGGAGTCGCGTTCAACCTTCAACTGGCGTCCAGCGGCAACCTTCGCTCGGTGACGATGCGTGCCTTCACCGAGGACGAGATGAGTGGCATCGTCGGGAAGATGGAGTGAGCGGGCAGGGCTAGGCGCCTGAAGTTCTTCGGCTCGGGTGATCTCGCCGACTCAGGCCGGCTTGCAGCCCACAACGGCGAACATCTTTGCGACTGCCACCCAGACATCCGGGTTCGCCGTATGCCGCTCCGCGCCGGAGATCAGCTCATCGCTGCGCTCGGCGGCCAGCCAGCCGGAGGCGACGACGCGCTGGAACGCCACGGCCCACGTCCGCTCCCACAGATGCTTCTCGGGGCCGTCGCGGAAGATCGGCTGGTCGACCGCAACGGATTCGGTAGCCAGCCCGGCCCCGGACATCAACTCGGGCAACCGCACGCCGACGGCGTAGTCGACGCCAATGTGGGCACCGTACGGAAACACGGCATCGGCGAGGATCGACTCGTAGAACGGAGAGTGCGGCATCGTAAAGGTGTCGCGCATGTCCATGTCGACGAGCACGAGCCTGCCTCCCTCAACCAGGAGGTTGGCCATCGCAGCGACGGCCCTGGCGGGGTCTTGCAGGTGACACAGCACGAGCCTGCAGAACACGACGTCGTAGCTGCGCTCAGGCAACCTGGGTTCGTAGGCACTCCCGACGTGGTACTGGATCGGAGCCGCACCGGGCGTCGCCGGCGATGAGCGCGCGACCTCGATCTGCTCCTCGGCGATGTCGATCGCATCGACACTGCCGCCTGGCGTAATCCGCTGTGCCATCCAGCGAGCGATGGTGCCTGTCCCACAACCGATGTCCGCGACCCGTGTGGCTTCGCCGATCCGCGCCGCGTCCAGACCCTGGAGACTGACCGGCCCATACACCGCGTGGATCAGATCCAGGCGGGACGTGTCGTCCTGGCCAGTCGGCAGCACGTAATCGTCGCCAACCCGCGTCGCGGATTCCACAGCATTTGAAATGGTTTCATCGGTCACGGTGGACCCCCTTTCAGGGTTGCGATCCGCAGAAGATACGCCCCCCGCCCGTCGAGGCGCTCCGCCCCTGGTGAATAACGGTGCCTG
>CAVSNF010000023.1:0-9588 GCA_963729195.1 uncultured Actinomycetes bacterium | reverse complement strand
TAAGCTGTTCGGCTCTGAGCCGGTGCCTGCCGAAACGCTGGAGCAGCTGTTCGAGCTGTGCCGGTGGGCACCCAACCACCGGCTCACCCAGCCGTGGAGGTTTCGGGTGGTCGGGCCACAGTCACTGGCGCTTTTGAAGGCCGCCGCGGGGGAGCCGGCGACCGGTGGGAAGCTCGACCGCGCGCCCACACTGGTGGTGGCGAGCGTCGTTCAAGGCGATGATCCGGAGACGGCACAAGAGGACGCCCATGCCGCGTCCTGTGCGGTCTACATCATCCTCCTGGCCGCCCACGCCAGGGGCCTTGCAGGCTACTGGCGCACCCCCGAGGTGTTGCGCACCGAGGCCGGACGGGCGGCGGTCTCGCTGGAGCCAGACGAGATGGTGCTGGGGCTGATCCACCTGGGCACCCCGGTGCGGGAGCCGGAGCCGCCCGAGCGGCAGCCGGTCGCATCGTTCGCAACCACGCTTCCGTAGGTGGGAGTGGCATATCCCCCGTTTTGCGCTGCCCTCGAGCGCTGCTGCGTCCGATACAGAGGGTGAGGGGCTTGGGGGCCTCTCGAGGGTCTGCATCTCATCAGGGGGGTCAATACCATGGCGACATTCGCACCACCGGCACCGGACGATCTGGCTTCGGCTGTTTCCACGCTCGAGCCCGCAGAACTGGAACCCGTGATCACCATCTCGAGTGACACGGCGCTGGTCACCTACAATCATCCGCACCAGCTGATCACCGACGTCTGGGTCCGCCGCGAGGCGGCCTGGAGACGGGTGGGCCGCTGGGAATCGGCGATCTGATCAGCTTCCGGCCAAGCCGCGGCGGCGCATCTTGCCCCAGCCGCGCTTGCGCCGGATCAGATCCCACAGGCCCGCCAGCCGGTACGCATCGACCAGCTGGCGGAAGCAGATGTTCTCGAGCGCGGCCAGGATGAGCATGCGCACGAGTTCCCGCACGCCCTGGTAGTAGCGGTAGGCGCGTTCCTCGAAAAAGCACGCGGCCAGCGTGACCAGCGTGCCGAACACCGCCTGGCACAGCACCCAGGCAAGCACCAGCCGGGCGTCGACCAGGCCGAGCGCCAGGCCGATCGGAAACGCGATCCAGGCCGCCACCACAAACACCGGGCCGAGGAACTCGAACACCAGCATGTATGGCAGCCCGATCATCCCGACCACGCCGTAGCGCGGTCGCAGGAACATCCCGCGATGGCGCCAGAGCGACTCCCACAGGCCGCGATGCCAGCGGCGCCGTTGCTGGCCCAGCGTGGCCACGTCTGACGGCACCTCGGTCCAGCACACCGGGTCAGAGGAGTACGTGATCCGGTAGGGCCGTCCAGCGTCGCGCAGCTGTCGGTGGATCCGCAGGGTCATCTCCAGATCCTCCCCCACCGTTTCCGTCCAGTAGCCGCCCACCTGTTGGAGGAGGTCACGCCGAAACAGCCCAAACGCGCCGGACACGATCATCAGCGATCCGAGCCGGTCCCAGCCCGTGCGGCCGAGCAGAAACGCGCGCAGGTACTCGATCATCTGGAAGCCGGCCACCGCCCCGCGAGGCACCCGCGGCTCGATCATGCGGCCGTGCTCGATGCGGGAGGAGTTGCCCACCCGCACTGTGCCGCCGACCGCCGCCATCCGATCGGGATCCTCCAGGAACGGTCGCACCATCACCGCCAGCGCGTCAGGGTCGAGGATCGAGTCGGCGTCGGTGATGCAGACGTAGGGGTGGCGGGCGACATCGATGCCGCAGTTGAGGGCATCGGCCCGACCGCCGTTGTGTTTTCGCACCAGCGTGATCTGCGGATCGCCGGTGCTGCGCCACATCTCAACCAGCGGCAGGTAGGGAACGCTGCCGCGGGCCACCGCGGCCACCTGATGCAGCCCGTGGGCGGCGATCACGGTGCGGGCGGTGGAGTCGTCGGAGCCGTCGTCGACCACCACCAGCTCGTACAGCGGATACCGCTGTGACAGCAGTGATTCAATCGACTCCAGCACCACCGACTGCTCGTTGTGGGCGGGAACCACAATCGAGATCCCGGGTGTCTGCGGGGACGCGAACGCCTCCTCGTACCACGACCATCGACGCTGACGCATGCGCTGCCCGATCCCGATCCGCGCGAACGGCCATAGCACCACGTAGGAGAGGTTCAGGCCCAGGGCATAGAGCGTCGAGATCACCCCCACCACGGTCAGCGCCAGTCTCATTTCGTGGACGCCTCCACCCGGCTTGCGGCGTGCTTGAGCGCAGGGCTCGCGGCGTGGTGCCGGCCGACCCGAACAGCCAGGTCGGGAGCAACCGTCGACACCGCCTCAGCAGCCGTCAGCGCGACATCGTACTCGTCGGTTTGGGCGACGCGGATCAGCGCCGTCGCCACCGATCGGGTGCCCACGATTGCCAGCGCCGCCGCCGCAGCCGCCCGCACGTCAGCGTCAGAATCGCCCAGCATGTCGACCAGTTCGGGGGCGTGCTCCTCGTCGCCGAGCCGGCCCACAGCCTGGCAGGCACGGGCCCGGACCGCGGCCACGGGGCTTTCCAGCGAGGCCTGCAGCTGCGGGATGTCCTTGCTCGATCCCAGCTGACCCAGCACGTCGACGCCGATCTCGACCCGGCCGGGGTCATCCGTGGCGACCAACGCACGCACCACGCCAAGCGCCGCCGGCCCGATCGCCAAGAGCGATGCGGTCGCCACCGCCCGGGGCACCGCACCCGCGACCAGTGCCTCAGCCAGCGGCTCAGCGGCCTCCCGAGATCGCAACCGGCCGAGACTGCGGGCCGCCGCCAGCCGCACCTCGGGGTGCCCGTCGCCCAGTCTCGCGATCAATGCCGGCTCGGCCCGTGCATGGCACATGTCGCCGAGCGATGCCGCGTGCGCCGCCCGCACCGGCCATCGGCGGTCGCCCAACCCGGCGATGGCGCGGTCGAGCTCACCGGTGGACAGAAAGTAGTCGGCGATCGCCTGCCGCGACTCGCCGGTGATGGTTGGAGCCATTCCGGTGAGCAGCTCGTTGAGCGCGGCGGCGTCGTCGGCACGCGGCAGCACAGCGTCGCCGTCCAGCAGCCCCAGCGCGAACGGTTCGACCCGTTCCAGCGCGCGCCTGCGGCGACCCAGCCGGCGAGCCTCACGGCGGTGGCGCCATGTCAGCAGGCGGGCGTAGCCGAGCATGATCGCAAGCAGCACGCAGACAGCAACGACGGGGGGAGTCATCGACACCTTGATCGACCGTCACAGCGCCCAATGAACTACCCAGTGCGGCCGAATCCCTGTCGCTTCATGGTGCCCCAGCCCTGTTTGCGACGAACCAGATCGACCATCCCCATCAGCCGATAGCAATCCACCAGCTGTCGGAAGGCGATGTTCTCCAGCACCGCCAGCATCAGCATCCGGCCGAGATCTCGGGCGCCGCTGTAGTAGCGGAAGCCGCGCTCTTCCAGCGAGCACGCCGCCAGCGTGACCAGCGTGCCGAATACCGCCTGGCACACGATCCATCCCAACACCAGCTGGGGATCGATCATCCTCAGCGCCAGGCCGATGGGGAAGCTGATCCAGGCTGCGGTGACGAACACCGGCCCCAGAAACTCGAACACCAGCATGTACGGCAGGCCGACCACGCCCACCAGGCCGTAGCGCGGTCGCAGCATCATGTCGCGGTGGCTCCAAAGCGACTGCCACAGGCCCCGATGCCAGCGACGCCGCTGCCGCCCCAGCGAACGGGCGTCGGCGGGCACCTCTGTCCAGCACACCGGGTCGGGGTTGTAGACGATCCGATAGGGCCGCCCGAGGTCGCGCATGTGGTGGTGCAGCCGCAGGGTCAGCTCCAGATCCTCGCCCACCGTCTCCACGCAGTACCCGCCGACTCGCTGCAGCAGCTCGCGGGGAAAGAGGCCAAAGGCGCCCGACACGATCATCACCGCCCCCAGCCGATCCCAGCCGGTGCGGCCCAGCAGGAATGCGCGCAGGTACTCGATCAGCTGGCAGCCGGCCATCATGCCCGCCGGCACCCGCGCCTCGAGCAGCCGGCCGCCCTCGATCCGGCAGGAGTTGGCAACTCGCACGGTGCCGCCGACGGCCACCACCCGACCCGGATCCTCCAGAAAGGGGCGCACCATCATCATCAGCGCGCCCGGGTCGAGGATGGTGTCGGCGTCGGTCACGCACACGAATGGATGGCGGGCGTGGTCGATGCCGCAGTTGAGGGCGTCGGCTCGGCCGCCGTTGGCCTTCCGTACCACCGTGATCTCGTTGGTGCCAGTGGCCTGCCACACCTCATGCACGGGCGCGTACCTCAGCCCGCCGCGCGGCGCCCGCGGCACCTGCACCAGCCCGTGGGCGTCAATCACAAGCGCCGCGGTGGCGTCCGTCGACCCGTCGTCGACCAACACCACCTCGAATCGGGGATAGCGCTGCCCGATCAGCGAACGGATCGATTCCAGCACCACCCGCTGCTCGTTGAAGGCCGGCACCACGATCGAGATCCCCGGGGTCATCGGCGATGTGAACGCCTCCTCGAACCATGCCCAGTGCCGCGCCCGCATGTGCTGCGTGATGCCGGTGCGCGCAAACGGCCACAGGATCACATACGACAGGTTGAGACCGAGGGCGTACAGCGTTGAGATCACCCCGACCGCGGTCAGCACGTGCCTCATGTCCTGTCACTCCGGCCCGGCAGGGTGACGGGTTGAGACATTCACTCAAATTATCGACTGACACTGCCTCGAATCAACGACGATCGGGCCTCTCTGGTTTACTTACCGCTCAACCAGACTCGCATGACGCCTCCCACCCCCTCCTCCCCCAGCCCCGGTGCCGGCGACTACGCCGAGCCTGTGACCTGGAAGCCGCAGCGGCCTCGATTCCACCTGATCCCGGTGGTGTTCGCGTGGGTCAGCTCGGCGCTGGGCCTGCTGGTGGCCGCCTACATCGTTCCCGGCGACAGCGTCAACGGATTCCTGGGGGCGCTGCTGGTCGCCGCGCTGGTGGCGATCCTGAACGCGATCGCACCACCGATAATCGCGGCCATCCGGCTGCCCTACACCGTCGGGCTGGGCTTCATCCTGGTGCTCGCGCTGGATGCACTGATGTTGCAGGCCGCGTCCGCGATCGCACCCGGAGCGATCCAGATCGACTCGTTCGGGTGGGCGCTGGTGACCGCGCTTTTGGCCGCGGTGGTGTCAACGGCGATCGATGTCGTGGTGGGCACCAACGACGACGACACCTACACGGTGCGCGTTACCCAGCGGATCGCGCGGCGTTCCGGAGAGCGAGTTCAGACATCGGTGCCCGGCATCATCTACCTCGAGATCGACGGCCTGGGGCTGCCGGTGCTGCGACGGGCGATGCGCGATGGAAACACACCCAACATGGCTCGCTGGCTGGCCAATGGCTCGCACCAGCTGGTCGAATGGGAAACCGATCTGTCGTCCCAGACCGGCGCCAGTCAGGCCGGGATCCTGCTGGGCTCCAACCACGACATCCCCGCGTTTCGATGGGTCGAGAAGGAGACCGGGCGGGTGATGACCTGCTCCAAGCCCGACGACTGCGCCGAGATCGAGAAGCGCCTGGCCACCGGCATCGGCCTGCTCACCAACGGCGGTGCCAGCCGTGGCAACCTGCTCTCCGGTGAGGCTGACGAGGTGATCCTCACGGTCAGCCGGATCAGCGCCGAGAAGCAGGCCAACCCCGGATATCGCGCGTTCTTCGCCAACGGTTACAACGTCACCCGGTCGGTGGTGCTGTTCGGCTGGGAGGTCGTGCTCGAGATCCTCGCCTCGAATCGGGCCGCCCGCCGCGATGTGCAGCCACGTGGCCATCGCGGCGGCATCTACCCGTTCCTGCGGGCCGCCATGTGTGTGATCGTGCGCGACCTGATCGTGTACGGGGTGCTCACCGACATGATGAAGGGCCGTCCGGCGGTCTACGCCACCTTCTCGAGCTACGACGAGGTCGCCCACCACTCCGGGCTGGAACGCGCTGACACACTGGAGGCGCTGCGCAAGCTGGATGAGCAGTTTGGACGGATCGATCGCGCCCGCCGGTTCGCGGCCCGGCCGTACAAGATCGTGGTGCTGTCCGATCACGGCCAGACTCAGGGCGCCACCTTCAAGCAGCGAAACGGGTACGGCTTGGCCGACCTGGTGGAACGGTCACTGTCGCAGGGATCGGCCTCTGATATGGCCGGAGGCGACGAGCAGAAGGCGATGGTCGGCCTGGCGATGTCGGAGGCGACCCGCCCCAAGGGTGACGACAAGGACAAGGACAAAGACGGCTCCGACGGCGATGCCATCGTGATGGGCTCCGGCAACCTCGGGCTGGTGTACCTGATGCAGGAAAACCGGCGGCTGACGCTGGAAGAGCTGGATGCAGCACACCCCCGCCTGATTACCGAGCTGCGAAACCATCCCCACGTCGGCTGGATCCTGGTGCGGTCACAGCAACACGGCGCGATGGTGCTGGGCGGCGACGGTTCGCACCGGCTCTCCGACGGACACGTCGAGGGCGTGGATCCGCTGGCGCACTTCTCCGCGGGAGCTCCGGCACATCTGTTGCGAACCGACGGCTTCCCCCACGTGGCCGACATCATGGTCGGCAGCTTTTACGATCCGGTGATGGACGAGGGCTGTGCATTTGAGGAGCTGATCTCCTTCCACGGCGGCATCGGCGGCTCCCAGACGCAGCCGTTCATTCTGCATCCGGCCGAGCTCGAGGTGCCGGCCGAGCCGATCGTGGGGGCCGCCTCGGTGCACGGGATCTTGCTGGGCTGGCGTCATCTGCTCCAGCCCGCGGCCGAGTCCTAACGACGCTCGGGCACGTCCGGCCGCGTCAGTAGTCTCACCCCGGGTATCCGGTTCACGATTCCAGGGGGCGAGATGCGGCGACGGTTGATGATCACAGCGGCCATCCTGATCACGGTTGCGGCCGTGGCTGTGATCGCCGGGGTGGTCTCCTCTGCGCGCGGCGCCGGCCCGCCGGCGCTTCGACCGTGGGGCCTGCAGCCCGGTGCATCGGCCCGGGCCGCTCAGGGCATCCACCATCCCGGCACTCTCCTGCTGACCCTCACCAGCCAGCAGCAAACCCAGATCGACAACGATCCCTCCGGGACCAGCCAGGGCGACGAGATTATCGTCACCGGGCCCCTGTCTCGTGAAGGCAAACCGGTGGGAGTGCTGGACGCTCACGGGGTGATGACGATGGTCGGCCAGCAATCCGAGCGGATTCAGTACACGTTCACCGTGTCGCTTCCCGAGGGCCAGATCACCTCGGTCGGCGTGCTGCGCCTGAGTCGCAACGTCACCGGGTTCCGGGGTGCCGTGGTCGGGGGCACGCTGCGCTATCGCAACGCTCGTGGACAGGTGTGGCTGACGTTCGGCCAGAACGGCTCGACCCAGTTCACGTACCAGCTGATCCCGTAGCCGCAGGCGATGCCGCTGCCGGGAGATCAGGAGTTCGAGGCGGTGGTGGGAGAGTCGCGGTGGCCGATGGCCGGCGCGGTGGTGGCGGTGATCGCACTGACGCTGGTGCTGCCCGGCCACATCGAGATCAGCAGCAACATCCGGGTGCTGCCGGTGTTGGAGGGGGTGCTGCTGATGGTGCTGATTTTCGGCGATCCCGGTCGCATCGACCGTCGTTCCAAGGCACTGCGGCGGGCGTCCCTAGCACTGGTGCTGATCCTCGTGGCCGGAGCGCTGCTGCAGACGATCGTGCTGGCCATCGGCCTGATCAATGACGACAGCACGTTTCGGACGCCGCGGGCTCTGCTCGAGGCCGCAGCGGCAGTGTGGGTGGCAAACAACATCGCCTTCGGCCTGCTCTACTGGGAGATCGACTGCGGTGGGGCGGCTGCACGGGCACATCGCCTGAAGCCACATCCCGACTTCGCGTTTCCGCAGCAGCTCAGCCCCGAGGTTGCCCCTGACGGCTGGCGCCCCCGGTTTGTGGACTACCTGTATCTGGGGTTCACCAACGCCACCGCGTTTAGCCCCACCGACGTGATGCCCCTCACCCCCCGCGCCAAGTTCCCGATGCTGATGCAGTCACTGGCGTCCCTGATCCTGTTGGGACTGGTGGTATCCCGAGCCGTCAACGTGCTGGGCGGCTCCTAGCGGCTTAGCTCGGAGTTCGTGCCGAGACGATCCAGGTGGACGCCATCGCAGAGATGGTGCCGTCATCGGTGACGTACTGGGAAAGCCCGGCCCGCAGCGCCTCTCGCACCGGCTGGTGGAGGTCGGCGGCGCGATCTCCCTGCAACCGCAGGATCTCCCCGCCCGGCCCCAGCGCCATGGTCAGATCGATCGCGTGCTCGAGGTCGTTTCCGACGGTGATCGGCAGCTCGCATCGGCGCAGGTCAATGTCGGTGAATCCGGCGTACAACAGGATGTCGCTGACCGTGTCGGCGTTGGCCATCGAGAACGGCCCGGGGCCACAGGTCGGCTCGTCGTAGGTCTCGGGCCGGGAGACGATGCTCTCCACGATCTTCTGGGCCTCGTACATCCAGGGATTGTCCTCACGCCGGCGCCATACCACCATCACCAGCCGGCCGCCGGGTTTGAGCGCCTGCCGTACGTTGCGAAGCGCCGCCACGGGACTGGCGAAGAACATCGTGCCGAAGCGTGAGTAGGCATGGTCGAACCGGTCATCGAACTGATTCAGCTGCACATCGGAGACCAGATACCGAGCGTTGGTCACGCCTGCCGCTGCGGCCTCGGCCGTGGCCGTCTCGATGAACCGGGGAGCAGCGTCGACGCCCACGGCCTCCCCACTCCCACCCACCAGCGCCGCGATCTGCAGGGTGGTGTCGCCAAAGCCGCAACCGACGTCGAGAATTTTCTCGCCAGGCTGCGGCGCGAGCACATCGAGAGCAGCATCGCCGTGAATCCCCAACCCGTCGCAGAGAATCTCACGAAACTCGACGAACCGGTCGAACAGGGGGCCGTTCCAGGCATCGATCGCCTCGACGTTCTCGGGTGCTTCCTGCTCGGTCCTGGCAGCGCTCACGGAGACCTCCAAATGTGGCTCCCATGAACGATACTCGCGCAACGTGGTTGAATCCCCCGATGAAACCACCGACACTCGGTGCGACGGTGAGCGGGGCAACGCGGCCGGTGATCGTCGACCGAGCGGTGTACGGCACGATCACCATCATGTGCATCCTGATCGTGTACGACGGCTGGCAGAAACTCGAGCTACGGAACGTGATCGGGGTGATCGTGGGCCCCATCGTGGCGATGTTTTTCGCCCATGTGTTCTCCGCAGCGATCGCTGAGCAGGTTCGGTTGCAGTGTTCGCTGACCAACGGCGAACGGATGGAGATCGTCCGCGCAGAAGCGCGGTTTCTGTGGCTGGCAGCGCCGCCTGTGGTGATCACGGTGGTGCTCAACCTGGGCGGCATGTCGCTGACCAACTGCATCCGTGTGATCCTCGTCATCGGTGTCGCCTCCCTGGGCTTCTGGGGCGGCGTGGCCGGACTGCGGGCGGGCTTCACCGGGCGGCGACTGGTGCTGGCAGTGCTCGCCGGTCTACTCGTGGGCACGCTGATCCTGGCCCTGCAGGTGCTCCTGGAGCCCGGCAAGGCGGTCTCGGGCGGGACGGTCTGACCGCACA
>CAVSNF010000022.1:0-446962 GCA_963729195.1 uncultured Actinomycetes bacterium | reverse complement strand
GTGCGGACGCGCCGAAACTCATCGGCGGGAGCACGCACCAGCACCTTGCGCAGCGGGCCGACCTCGTCATGCGCACCCCACTCACCGCCCCACACCAGCCGCTGCTGTGCCGCCGTCTCGAACCCCGGCTCGGCCTCGGCCGGACACAGCGAGACGCCGTAGCCGACGGGATAGGCGTAGTCATCCATCGCAGCCAACAGTACCGGCTACCCGGAGGTTCCGTGCGGGAGCCGGCGAGGTTGTAGATTTCCGATATGACCGGCGGTTGTCTCTGCGGCGCGGTGCGGTTCGAGATCAGCGAGCCGCTCGTCGGCGCCGTCTACTGCCACTGCACCCGCTGCCAGCGGCGCACCGGCAGCGCCGCGTCGGCCAGCGCCCGGGTCGCTCCCGGGGCGATGCGGATCGTCTCCGGCGAAGAGCTGGTGCGCTGCTACCACCCGCCGGACGGGTCACCCAAGTGCTTTTGCTCTGCCTGCGGATCCGCCCTGTGGAGCCATACCCGAGGTGATCCGACCGAGCGCAACGTGCGTCTGGGGACGATCGACGGCGACCCCGGGATCGCGCCCCAGGCCCGCCAGTTCGTGGCCTACGCCGCCTCATGGGAGCCGATCCCCGACGATGGCCTGCCGCGATACCCCGAGCGCCGGCCGGCGGCGGCCGCGATGGGAGGCGCCGATGCCGACGTATGACGACGTGGTGGCCGCCCGCGAGCGGATCTCCCCGCATCTGCGAGAGACGCCGTTCTTCACCTACCCGGCGCTGAGCTCAATAGTCGGCACCGAGGTATGGGTGAAGCATGAGAACCACCAGCCGGTGGGTGCATTCAAAGTCCGCGGAGGCGTCAATCTGGTGGCCCAGCTGACCGACCAGGAGCGGGCCAGCGGCCTGATCACGGCCTCCACCGGAAACCACGGCCAGTCGATCGCCTACGCCGCGCGCCTGTTCGGTGCGCGCGCGATCGTGTGCGTGCCCGAGGGGGCGAATCCGATCAAGGTCGAGTCGATTCGCGGGCTGGGAGCCGAGCTGGTGTTCCACGGCGACGACTTCGACGATGCCCGCGAGTACTGCGAAGCCACCGCCCGCGAGCACGGCCACCGGTATGTGCACTCCGCCAACGAGCCGGCGCTGATCGCGGGAGTAGGCACCTACACGCTGGAGCTCTTGGAGCAGCAGCCGGACATCGACACGATCGTGGTGCCGGTCGGCGGCGGCAGCGGCGCCGCCGGGGCCTGCATCGTGGCCAAGGCGCTGCGGCCGTCGATCGAGGTGATCGGAGTCC
Source organism: uncultured Actinomycetes bacterium (assembly GCA_963729195.1). Lineage (GTDB taxonomy): Bacteria > Actinomycetota > Thermoleophilia > Gaiellales > JAICJC01 > CAVPTL01. The sequence goes on along the minus strand of CAVSNF010000022.1, from coordinate 445,683 downwards.
AGGCCGAGGCCGCGCCGGCCGCGTACCGCGCCTGGAAGGAGCGGCGGCTGGTCGAAGACGACACCGACACGTTCGCCGAGGGGCTGGCCACGCGCACCTCGTTCGGACTTCCCCAGAGCATCCTGTGGGAGTTCTTGGACGATTTCGTGCTGGTCTCCGACGACGACATGCGACGGGCGATGCTGGCCATGATCGAGTGCACCCGAAACCTGGTTGAGGCGGCGGGGGCAGCGTCACTGGCGGCCACGCTGCAGCTGCGCGAACGGCTGAAGGGACGGCGGGTGGCGGTGATCTGCAGCGGCGGCAACATCTCCACCGAGCAGCTGCAGGATGTGCTCGCCCTCAGAGAATCGCTATCGGGTTGAAGGGGGCGCCGGTGCCGCCCACGATTCGCAGCGGCGAGATCGACACCATGAACTCCCACCGTTGCAGCTCATCGCAGGCGCGGGCGATGTCTTCCAGCGCCAGGCTGTCGGAGACCATCATGCCCATGGCCGCGACCTGCAGCGGGTGGATCGGGTAGAGGATGCCGTCGACCACGCTGGGTACGGCCTCCCCGTCGCCGTCGGGCAGGAACCCGGCGATGCCGCGCTCGTGCATCCAGGGGATGGTGTCGACGTGCAGGCCGGCCTTGCCCTCACCGTCATAGCCGTTGTCCCAGCCGCCGAACTCCAGCCGGCGGCCGTGGTGGCCGGTGCGGAAGACGAGCAGATCGCCTTCCTCCAGGCGCACGCCCTGGGCCTCTTCCACGGCCTCGAGCTCGGCCCGGGTGACGGCCTCGCCCGGCTCCAGCCAGGGGACGCCGCGATACCGGGGCACGTCCAGCAGCACGCCGCGGCCGACGATGCCCTGGGCGTAGTGATCCATGTAGAGCACGCGGGATCCGCGGCTGGTGACCTCCATCTCGGGAATCCCGTTGTAGAGCTTGCCGGCGTAGGCGATGTGGCACAGCGCGTCGATGTGGGTGTGGCAGTCGCCGTGGCACTCCATGCCCAGGAAGTCCATCGCGAAATGCTGGCTTCCCGACCCGATGTCCAGGTCGTGCATCTGGGTCATGTGATGGATGGCGGGGCTGGGATTGTCGGGACCGGCGACGGTATTGATGGGGATCGCCATCGACACCGTGCGACCTTCGGTGACGGTCGCGCAGGCCCGCTTGACGTGCTCGGGAGTGATCAGGTTGAGCGTGCCCATGACGTCGTCGTCACCCCAACGTCCCCAGTTCTTGACCGACTCGAAGATGGCTTCGAACTCGGCCACAGAAACCTTTGGCGCAGCGGTGGGGTTGGACATGGCGACACTCCCTTCAACAGTGGCTCGGTGCGGTGATCGTACAACCCGAGCCGGGGCGAGGTTGAAGGAGCGAAGGGCTACCGATGACTCAGTACATGCCCGACGGCTGGCGCCGCGGGAGCACTGCGCAGATGACCAGCGCGAACACGCCGAACAGGAATCCGAGGATCCCCCAGCCGATCACATTTCGGTTCTTGCGATCGGCAATTATCGCCGTGACCACGCCGAACGCCACGTAGCCGAACAGGATCAATTGAGCGGTTGTACTCATATGACCGAATTTCGGCCGCAGACGCCGCCCCCGGGATCACCCATCGGAGGGGGTGAATAACTGGTGCCTGGCACCTATTATTCAGCGCCACAGGCGCCAATGCCGATACAGACGGTATGTGGATTCGACGGCATCGCGACCCGGCCCCGCCGTTTGTCGACGGCGACGGCGTGCTGGTCCGGATCGCCCTGGCGCTGGCAGAGGCAAACACCGTGGAGGGGGTGCTGGATACCCTCGCGCGCGAGTTGACCTCGACGGTGGCCCGGGCGTGCGAGTGCACGATCTCGACCTGGGACCCGGTCGGCGACCAGCTGGTGGTCGTCGCCGTGGGCTACGCCGACACCTGGCCCGAGGAGGAGGAGCGCGGCAAGCGCTACCCGCTCGACGACTATCCGGGCCTCCGCGACCTGCTGCACCACCGTGAGCGGCTATCTGGAGTACCGCGCGTCGGATGAGGGACTGCCCGACCGGGTGCGCGAGCAGCTGGCCGAATGGAAGTGGCAGACCTGGGTGTCGTTTCCGCTGGTCGTCCGCGGCGACGCCGTGGGAGTGATCGAGGTGGTCGACTACGACTCGACCGAGCCGTGGGCCGTGACTGACGTGCGCCTGTGCCAGGCACTTGCGACCTTGGCAGCCGTGTCGGTGCGTAACGCCCAGCTGGTGGCCGAGCTGCGCGACCTGGCCGATCGCGACCCGCTCACCGGGCTGCTCAACCACCGCGCCTTCTACGAGGCGCTCGAGCTTCAGCATCAGCGGTCGCTGGTGACCGGCGAGCCGATGGCGGTGCTGGTCGCAGACCTGGATGACTTCAAGGCCCACAACGACCAGTACGGGCACCTGCACGGTGACGAGACGCTGCGCCGAGTCGCTCGCGCGCTGGTGCAGCTGACCCGATCCGGCGACATCGCCGGGCGCATCGGCGGCGACGAGTTCGCGCTGGTGTTCCCCAACGCCAGCGCTGCCGACGTCGAGATGATCGCCCAGCGCCTGATCACCAGCCTGCAGGACACCGCCGGGCTGTCGGCGTCGGTGGGGATCACCGTCAACCCGGCCGCCAACCAGTCGCACCTCGAGATCGTGGGCCGCGCCGACAACGCCCTGCGGGTGGCCAAGACCACCGGCAAGAGCGGCGTCCGTATCGCCGACGCGGCCTGAGCGGATACGCTCGGCCGATGACGAGGCTCGATCGGCGATGGTCGGAGGCGATGCTCACCGTGCCCGGCAAGCACCTCGACCCGGTCGCGCTGATCTTTGACCGCTGCGGTCGCGGCGCGGTGCGGGGTGTCACCATGGGGACGATCGGGGTGGTGCTCGCGCGTCAAAAGCGATGGCGGGGACTGGCCGCGTTCGCAGCCGCCGAGGCGCTCACCCCGCTGGCCGTAAACGCTGTCAAGCTGGTCGTCGATCGGGAGCGCCCGGCGATCGCACGGGTCGACCCGTTCGGCACGTCGTTCCCGTCGGGTCACGCCGCGTATGCGGCAGCCACATCGGTCTCGCTGGTGCTGCTGGCGTCGGAAGAGCGTCCGGCCCAGCGGTGGATGTGGGCGGGTGCCGCCGCCGGGACGCTGGGCATGGGCTGGAGCCGCACCCACCTGCAGGCCCACTGGCTCACGGACGTGACCGCGGGCGCACTCTTGGGCGGCGGGGTCAGCCTGGTGACGTTTGCCGTGGCCAGGCGCGGACGCAGCTAGATCACGAACTTCGGCCGGTGGCGATCGCCACCAGCTCCTGCACGACCAGACGCGGCCCCGGCACGCTCAGCGCCGCCGGAGAGGCCCCCACCGCGTGGGTGGGGATCCGCACCCGCAGCGCGCCCGGGCGCGACTCGAACACCAGCGGCGGTTCCAGCGACATCGCCTCACCGTCGATCCCGATCTCGACGGCGTCGCTCGAGTCGATCTGGAACCGCGGCGTTTCCCACTCCAGCCAGCCGCGGAAGCTCCGAACTCGGCCGACTGTCTCCAGGCCGGTGAACTCGACCGCCTCGGCCGCGCTCGCGATCCTGGCGGCCACGATCCCCAGCGTGCCCGCGTCCAGCCGCGGCCTGGTGCCGCGGCCGTCGAGGTGGTGAAGCTCGTAGGGGTCGTTGGAGACCAGGATCATGTGCGCCGTCGGCAGCTGCTCACCGTCGGGACCGGTGAAGCGCAGGTCGAACGGCTCGGCGTCCGAGCCGAGCATGTCGGGAAGCATTGCCGCGGCGGTCTTCATCTTGGCGTCGCGGTACTCGGGCGACTGCACGATCTTGGCGTAGATCCCCATCGAGGCGTTGTTGACGAACACCCGGCCGTTGACGGTGGCCAGGTCGATCCGCCGCTCCACCGCCTCGCCGAAGGCGTCCAGCGCACCCACCACGTCGTCCCGATCGAGGCCGAGATCGAGCGCGAAATGGTTGCGGGTGCCGGCAGGAATGCACACGTGGGGGACATCGCGGGCAGACGCAACCGATGCCACCAGCGCCTGGGAGCCGTCACCGCCGGCCATGCCGATCACGTCGGCGCCGCGGTCGAGGGCGTCGTGTGCGAGCTGCAGCAGGTCGTCTCCCCGACTGAGCACGACCGGCTCGATCCCGCGCTTGCGGCACTCCTCGACCAGGTTGAACTTCTCGACCTTGCCGCCGCCCGACCACGGGTTCATGATCAGCACCGGATGGCGCGGCCGATCGCCCACCGCCGTCGAGTTTCCGTCCAGTGGAGGGGAATCGGGGGTCTGCCGCAGCGCACTCCTTGCGGCCACGGCCGAGATCACCACGAGCAGCAGCGACAGCTCGAACAGCCAGCCGTTGTCGTGGGCGGTCAGCACCGACACCAGCAACGCCACCAGCGCCGCCACCGCGATCACACCGCCAACCATCCGCACCGTTCCCCGGCCGGCGATCAGGTACCAGATGCCGACCACCGCGGCTGCGGCGACCACCGCCACGATCACAAACCGACCCAACGAGCCCTGCGTCACCGACGCCACCCCGGCCACGACCGCCGCAATCCCTGCGATCAGCGCGAGTATCGCCGCCGGCCGGCGCCGGCTCTGAGTATGGTCAGCCACCTAAGCACCCTCCAGAAGCAGTTCGCACACCGTACAGTTCCAGAGACACACCGGCAACGACCACCCGAGACGCGCATGCACACTCTGTACCTCCTGCGCCACGCCAAATCCAGCTGGGACGACAGCTCGCTGACCGATCACGAGCGGCCGCTGGCGCCACGCGGCGTGCACGCCGCAGCGGCGATCGCCGAGTATCTGGAGAGCCGCGACGTGCAGGTGGATCTGGTGCTGTGCTCGTCCGCCGTTCGCACCCGGCAGACACTCGACCTGATCACGCCGGCGCTCGGTGCCGCGACGATCGAGTTCGAGGACGAGCTGTACGGGGCGTCCGACGATCAGCTGGTCGATCGCCTGCGGCAGGTGTCGGAGTCGGCCCGATCGGTGATGGTGATCGGCCACAACCCCGGTATGCACGACCTCGCATTGCGGCTGGCGGCTGCTGGGGAGCGGCTGCCGCAGCTGGCAGCGAAATTCCCGACGGCGGCGCTGGCGACGCTCGAGCTGGGCGGTGAGACGTGGGCTGAGTGTGACCAGGACGCGCGGCTGGCCGACTACGTCGTGCCGCGCGAACTGGGCTGAAACTCAGCCGTCCCGCCGCAGCGCACGCCCCGGGCGAGTGCCCGTGGGGCGACCATCGATCAACGCGGCCACGCCGTTGACCAGCACGTGCTGCACCCCCAGCGAATGTGATCTCGGACGCTGGAAGGTGGCGGTATCGATCACCGTGCCGGGATCGAGCACGACCACGTCGGCAAACTGCCCCACAGCCACCCGGCCGCGATCGCTCAGGCCGAACCGCTCGGCGGCGGACGTTGACAGGTGGCGGGCGGCGTCGCACCACGAGAAGTCCTGGCGGTCGCGCCCATAGCGGCCCAGGTAGCGGGCGAACGTGCCCCAGCCGCGCGGATGCGGACTGGAACCGATGTAGATCCCATCCGAGCCGGCCATGTGCAGCGGGTGGCGGTGGGTAGCCCGCAGGTCGTCGTCGCCCAGGCCGTTGGGGGCGATCACACCGATCGCAAGATCGCTTTCCACCAGCAACGTGCACACCAGGTCGGCGATGTCCAGCCCGAGCGTGTCACACGCTTCGAACACACTCGCTCCCTCCAGGTGTTCGAGTCCCGGAGCCGCAACGTAGGTCAGCCGAAACGCCCCGACGTCGCGGCTCATGCCGGGGAACCAGTCTCGCCGCAAGGCCGCTCGGGTGTCGGCATCCGCCAACGCCGCCAACGTCTGCTCGGGGCCGCGCTGCTGCAGTTCGGGGGGAAGACCCATCATCGCCAGGGTGGTGCAACCGGCCAGGTACGGATAGCTGTCGAAGCTCAGGTCAAGACCTTCGGCAGCGAGCCGATCGACCACCGGCAGGTGCCGCTCGGCCTGCCCCATCAGGTGCGAGATGTGCAGCTTGACACCGCTTCGGCGCCCGATCTCGGCCACCTCGGCAAACCCCGCCGGACTGCGCTCGTCATACCCCCGCATGTGCGTGACATACACCCCGCCGGCATCGCGCACGACCTCACACAGATGAGCCAGCTCGGACGTGTCAGCACACATGCTGGGCACGTAGTCGAGGCCGCTGGAGAGGCCCACCGCACCCTGCTCGAGGCCCAGCGCCAGCGCCTCGGACATGGCACTCAACTGCTCGCCTGTGGCCGGCCGGGCATCCCAGCCGATGGTGTCCAGTCTCAGGTTGCCGTTGGGCACCAGGTAGGCGACGTTGAGCGTGGATGCCCCGTCCACCCGCTCGAGGTACTCGGCCACCGAGCCCCAGTCGGCGGGAATGCTCTGGTGCAGGCCGTTGACCGCCGCAAAGTAGTGACGCATGCCGGCGATCGTGGCGGCGCTGCCCGGGGCGACAGAGGTACCGTCCTGGCCCAGTACCACCGTGGTCACGCCCTGGTGCAGCGTCGGCAGGTGCACCGGTTCATCCCACAGCGCCATGTCCAGGTGCGAGTGAGCATCGACGAACCCCGGCATCACGTTGCGGGCGGAGGCATCGAGATCCAGGCGGGCCGACACACCCGAGGCATCGCCGACCAGTACCACTCGATCGCCCTCGATGCCGACGTCGGCCTGCACCGCGCCCTCGGGGTTGACCACCAGCCCACCCCGGATGGCGACGTCCAGCACTACGCCCCCTGGGCGAAGCGCCCTTGTAGTTGCCGCAGCGAGCAGGTAGTGTCTTGCGCAATGCGAATGGTGCCTTTCACTGGGTGCAAGACTATGTCTCGACGGCCGGCCTGTCAAGACTCCCAGATCGTGGTGTCATCGTGACCGCCGAGCGACTGGCCAGCCGCGCAGTCGGGGTCATGCCCGGCGGCGTCAACAGCGGCCAGCGGCGGGTGGCGGGAGTCGACGAGTTGGTGATCGTCGAGACCTCCGGCTCGCGCATCAAGGATCACAACGGCAACTGGTATACGGACTACCACGCCGCCTTCGGGCCGCCGGTACTCGGGCACAACGATCCCGACGTGGACGCCGCCGCGGCCGAGACGGCGCGCACGCTGGGCCTGCCGGGAGTGGGAGTCACGCCGATCGAGATCCAGCTGGCCGAAACCCTGACCGAGTGCGTGCCCTCGATCGAGACGGTGCTCCTGACCAGCAGTGGATCGGAGGCGACCTTCCACGCGATCCGGCTGTCCAGAGCCGTCACCGGGCGGCGCCGCCTGATCAAGTTCCAGGGCTGCTACCACGGCTGGCACGATTCCGTCTCGCTGAACGTGATCTCGCGCCCCGAGCGGGTCGGCCACCACGACCCCCTGTCCAAAGGCACGCTGCCCGAGGTCACCGAGGCCACCACGGTATTGCCGTTCAACGACGTGGCCGCGCTCGAGGCCGCCTTCGCCGAGCTCGGCGACGAGATCGCCGCGGTGATCCTCGAGCCGATCCCCCACAACGTGGGAGCGCTGCTGCCCAAGCAAGAATTCCTCGAGGCCACCCGACGGCTGTGCACCCAGCACGGATCGGTGCTGATCTTTGACGAGGTGATCACCGGCTTTCGCCATGGGCTGGGCGGCTACCAGGAGTTGAGCGGCGTCACCCCCGACCTGACCACGCTCGGAAAGGCGATGGCCAACGGCTATCCGATCGGCGCGCTGGGCGGCCGGCGGGCGCTGATGGACGAGTTCTCCACCACGCCCGGACGACCGGTGTTCTTCGCGGGTACCTACAACGGCCACCCCGCCATCGCCGCCGCCGCGCTCGCCACCATCCACAAGCTTCGCACCGAGCCGGTGCACGAGCACATCTTCCGGCTGGGCGAGCGGGTGCGGTCGGGAGTCGACGAGGCGCTGGACGCGATCGGCGTCCCCCACGTGGTCGCCGGGTTCGGCTCAGTCTGGGTGACGTACTTCATGGACGGGCCGGCTGAGAGCTACGACGACCTGCTGCGCAACAACGCCGAGCTGTTCGTGGCGTACCGGCTGGAGCTGTTGGAGGCCGGGATCTTCGAACTGCCACTCAATCTCAAACGAAACCACATCTCCTACGCCCATACCGACGCCGACTGCGACCACCTGATCGCCTCGACCGAGGCGGCCGTCAACCGTGCAATGCAAAAGGCCGGAGGATTGTCATGAAGATCCTGTCGCCACCATCAGCTCAGTGTTCCGACTGGTTCGAGGGTGTAAAGCCGATGCGGGCAGAGATCGTGGCCGCCGCCGCGTGTACCGCTCGCCCGATCTCACCCACCGCGTCGGGGTTGATCCGGTTCACGGGGCCGCTGACGCTGACCGCGTAGTGCGGACGTCCGTGCCGGTCGTGGACGGCGGCACCGACGCAGCGAAGCCCGTCCTGGCCCTCCTCGTCGTCGACGGCATATCCGCGCTCGCGGATCTCGATCAGGTCTTGGTGTAGCGCCCGCCAGGTGGTGTGCGTATGACTGGTGCGCCGGGCCCACTTGGCCCGGTCGACAATCTCACGCGCCTCCGCGTCGGGTAACGCCGCCAGGATCGCCTTGCCCAGCGCCGACCCGTGCCACGCATCCAGATCACCGATATTGGCGCCTCGGCGGATCGGCTGGGTGCTCTCCACAGCCTCGATCAACACCAGGTTGTTGGCGTTTCGGACGCCCAGGTTGACGGTCTCGTGGAACCTCTCGGAGAGTTCGCGCATCACCGGCAGGGCGGCGTGGCGGACGTCGGTGCCAAGCGCCCGCTCGCCTAGCTGAAACAGCCGCAGGCCCAGGGCGTAGCGACCGGAGTGGGCGTCACGCTCCACCAGCCCATGGCGGTTGAGCGTGGACAGGTAGCGCAGCGTGGTGGCCTCGCTGAGGCCGGCAGCTCGCGAGACCTCCGCCTGCGTGAGCGCCCGGCCGTCGGTGAAGGTTTCCAGAATCGCGACCGCCCGATCAACCGCCGCGATCCGATAGCGGGGCAACGCCTCACTCTCTTTCGCGGTGCGAACACCCCGTTCAGCCATTGCAAGATCGTAGCGGCAGGACAGATCACCAATAATGCCTTGATGGTTCTGACCAGTCTTAGCCGAGCAGCTGCTCCAGCGCCTCGGCGTCCTGCACCGCGAACACGTCCTCGTCGCTGTTGAAGTACGCGTAGATGTCGCCCCGCTCGCGCCAGGCCGCGATCCGCTCGGCCCACGCCGCCAGCTCGGCTGGCGAGTAGCGCTGGTCGACGCCGGCCTTACCGTGGTTCAGGCGGATGTACGTCCAGTCGGCCGTCCACTCGTGGGTCTGGAAGTCGCGCTCGGGATGGTCGCCGATCACAAGCCCCACGCCCGCCTCGCGCATCATCTCCATCACCGGCTCGCAGAACCACGAGGGGTGGCGAAACTCGATGGCGTTTCGGTGCCCGCTGGGGAAGCGCGTGAACCCGTCGGCCAGGCGCGCATCGTCGCGCTTGAAGGCCGGGGGAAGCTGCCACAAGAGCGGGCCGAGCTTGCCCGCCTCGACGATGGGTGCGAGCCGCTCGAGCATCGTGAAGTCGCCCGATTTCGGCGGCGCCAGCCGCTTGATGTGGGTGAGGTAGCGGCCCACCTTGACGGCGAAGAGAAAGCCGTCGGGCGTCTGATCGGCCCAGGTCTGGACGGTGCTCTCGAGCGGCAGCCGGTAGAAGGTGGAGTTCACCTCGACCGTGGTGAAGCGCTGCCCGTACCTTGTGAGCCACTCACGCTGGGGCGCGCCGTCGTACACCGGCGCCTTCCACTGCTTGTAGTTCCAGCCTGCACAGCCGATCCGGATCACGCCGCCTCCGCTCGTGAATAACGGTGCCTGGCACCGTTATTCACCACCGACGCTCTGGTGTGAATAATTGGTGCCTGGCACCAATTATTCATCACCGCAACCTCGACATACGACAGGCACCCTGAGGCGCAGGCCGCGGTGGTTCTGGCAAGGATCGACGCCGCCAGAACCGGCGCGGACCAGCCTCAGAGCTGCTTTTTGAGCATGTCGAACACTCCGCGGGTGACTTGGCGTTGGATCTGCTTGCCTTCGCGGCTGTTGAGGAATCCGCCGAGGGCGTCCAGCCCGCCGGTCGCAGACGCCGCCTGCTTGTGCTGTTGCGCCGGCTTCTTCGGTTTCGGCTTGGCCTTGCCGGGCTTCTTGGCCGGTGCGGCTGCCGGCGGGTCGAGCCGGGCCGCCAGCATTTCGCGGGCGCTTTGGTTGTCGACCCGGGTGGCGTAGGTGGCGTACCACGGGGAGGCTTTGGCCTTGGCATCCACGTCGTCGACCGCGCCCATGCGTGACTGCGGCGCACGTAGCCGCGTCTGGACGAGCGGCGTCGGCACGCCGGACTCCGAGAGGATCGTGACCGCGGCCTCGCCGATGCCAAGCCCGGTCAGCAACGCCTCCACCTTGTAATACGGCGAGGTGGGGAAGGTCGAGGCGGTCGCCTTCAGCGCCTTGGCGTCCTCGGGCGTGAACGCCCGCAGCGCATGCTGAATGCGATTTCCAAGCTGGCCCAGCACGTCGGGCGGGATGTCCTTGGGCATCTGTGTGACGAAGAAGATTCCCACGCCTTTTGACCGGATCATCCGCACCGTCTGGGTGACCGACTCGAGGAAGGCCTTGGTGGCACCGTCGAACAGAAGATGCGCCTCGTCGAAGAAGAACACCAGCTTGGGCTTCTCCAGGTCGCCCACCTCCGGGAGCTCCTCGAACAGCTCGGCCAGCATCCACATCAGCGCCGTCGAGAACAGTCGCGGCTTGTCCTGCACCGCCGGCAGCTCGAGACTGGAGATGATCCCGCGACCGTCCGGCCCCACTCGCAGCAGATCGGTGATGGCGAACTGCGGCTCCCCGAACAGCTCGTTGCCGCCGCCGTCCTCGAGCATCGCCAGAGCCCGCAGGAGCACCCCCACGGTGGCCTTGGAGACGCCGCCCAGGCCGGTCAGCTCGGCCTTGCCCTGGTCGGATTCGAGATAGGCCAGTAGCGTGCGCAGGTCGGATAAGTCGAGCAGCGGCAGGCCCTTCTCGTCGGCATATCGGAAGACCAGCGAGAGGCTCTGCTCCTGGGTGTCGTTCGACCCCAGGATCTTGGCCAGAAGCTGCGGCCCGAAGTCCGAGACGGTGGCACGGACCGGCACGCCGGGACCGATCCCGCCCAGCGACAGGAACTCGACCGGGCAGGCGGTCGGCGCGTACTCGACTCCCAGCTCGGCGGAGCGCTTGGGTGCGGGGCCGTCGGCCGCCCCGGCGGCCGAAAGGCCTGACAGGTCGCCTTTCATGTCGGCCACGAACACCGGCACGCCCGCCTTGGAGAGCTGCTCGGAGATCATCTGCAGGGTGACCGTCTTGCCGGTGCCGGTGGCGCCGGCGATCAGCCCGTGGCGGTTGAGCATCGCCAGCGGCATCCGCACCACCGCATCGGCATCGATCTGGCCGTCGAGCATCCCCTTGCCCAGCTCGACCGCCGCCCCTTCCGAGGCGTACGCCTTCGCGATCGTCTCGCCAAACTCAGTCATGCCCCGGAGTCATACCGGAAACGGGGTGAATAACGGTGCCTGGCACCGTTATTCACGACACGGTCACGGCGACGCGCTGGATCGAGTTATTGACGTAGCCGCCCAGGTTCCACGACGGATCGTCTGGCTGGACGTTGCCGGCGGTGTCGGTTGCCCGTGACATCAGCTCGTGGCTGCCGGGCGACGGCGAGTCCCATCGGTAGGTCCAGCCACACCAGCGGATGTGGCCGTCACCCGAGCCTCGGTCGAGCTCGGCCAACTCCCAGCTGTCCCCTCCGTCGACGCTGACATCAACCGAGGCGATCGGGGCCTGCCCCGACCACGCTCGGCCGTGCAGGACGCACGGGCCGGTGACGAACCGGTCACGAGTGGGGAAGCCCGGCAGGCCGGGCGGGATCATCAGCGATCGGGGCAACATCCGGGTGATCGGCTCGCCGGCCTCGTCCGCGTCACGGCGGATGCGATAGGCAACCTCCTGCTGATATCCGCGGAACGGTTCGTCAACCGCGGTGATCCGCGACAGCCACTTGACGTTGGTCATGCCGTACCAGCCGGGCACGATCAGCCGGGCGGGAGCGCCGTGCTGGGGAGGCAGCGAAGCGCCGTTCATGTCGAGCGCGACCAGCACCTCACCCGAGAGCGCGAGTTCCAGCGGCAGGCTGCGCTGGTACTGCTGTTCAATGTCGCCGTCGACGCCACGGTCAAGCCCCGTGAACACGATCTCAGTGGCGGCCGGTGACACGCCGGCGTGCTCAAGCACCGCCGCCAGCGAAACCCCTCCCCAGCGCGAAGTGCCGATGGCCTCGTGCAGCCACGGCTGGCTCAACGGACGGTGATCGACCAACGCTCGTCCGTTACCGGCGCACTCCATGGTTACGGTCGCCTCGGCCCAGCCGAGCGCCCGCAGTGCCTCCAGACCGAAACCGGCAGGTCTCTCCACCAGACCGTCGACCTGAAGCGTCCAGGTATCGACGTCCACCTCGGGGATGTCGAAGTGGGTCAGCAGGTAGTGCAGGCCGGGTGGAGTGATGTCGTAGCGCAGCGCCTCCAGCGGCATCCCGTGATTCCGGGCAGCCTGCTGGATCTCCGGCTCGACGAACGACCCCCGAGTGAGGCCTTGAAGCTCGCTCACGCGTCACCTGCCGCGGAATCAAACACGAACGTGCTGAGCGGCTCATTCCCCGACTCGGTCACCAGGAACATCCACTCCAGCCGCGCCCCGCCGATCCCCGGGGCGTACGCCCCGGGCTCCACCATCAGCACCATCCCTGGCCGCAGCACCGCAGATTCCTCGGGCACGATCAGGGGGTACTCGAAGTTGGCGCACCCGATGCCGTGGCCGCTGTGCAACGGAACCTCGTAGCCGGCGCTGATCGAGATCGACCTGATGGAGTGGTCGAAGTCGCGGGCCGAGATGCCCGGTCGGAGTGTCTCCACGACCGTCTCCATCGACCGCACCGCAGCCGCATAGAGGTCGCCGAACTCTGGCGTGATCTCGCCGACCTGAAGCGTGTTGCACGAGTCGCCCCAGTAGCCGTCAAGGCGAGGAACGAGATCGCAGATCACCGGGTCTCCGACTTGGATCACCCGATCGCCGGGAGCGCCCATCGCCTCGGCGGTGCGGTCGACCCCGGACAGCAGGTCGGCAGCCACCTGGATGCGTTTCCCGGCGTGCCGGTCGATCGCTGTGCGGATGTTCCCGAATACCTCAACCTCCGTCTCGCCGGCACGGACCAGCCGCACCGCGGCCTGCTGGCCAACACCGGCCAGCTGTGCGCTCGCCCTCAGCGCCTCGATCTCGGCGTCGGTCTTGGTCGCCCGCTGCTGCACGAGGGACGGCCTGATATCGACCAGCCCCGTCGATCGTGCCTGCACCATCTCCGCCACCGCCAGTGGGAGGGTGGTGGGCTCCACCGCCACGACGCCTCCGATCTCGAGTTCGGCAAGCACGCCGCGCACCGCATCCAGGTAGAGCTGTGCGCGGGGGGGTTCCCGCTCGATCGAAAACCCTTCGTAGGTGACCATCGCGGCTGCATACGAGGCGTCGGCCTCCTCGGCATTGGAACATACGACGGTGGCGTGGCCCTCCGCGGCGACAACTGCCAACGCAGGCCCACCGCTGAACGGCGACGGGCCGGATTCCAGGTCGGCGACGTATCCTGTGGCGTAGCAGATGTTGTCGAACCCCGAGAGAATCGCACAGTCGGCATTCGCGTCTCGGATTGCCTGGGCGACTCGTTGACTGCGCTCGTCCATCACTCTCAGTATTTCATCCAGGGGACGGGTAGGCTCCCTCCTCAGATGGCAGATTTCACGATCAAGCACGTGGACGAGATGGACGACGACGCCGGCTTCAAGCTGGTCCGCAAGGAGATGGGGATCACCACCTTCGGGATCACGCTCGAGACATCTCCGCCGGGGTACGACGACTATCCCGAGCACGATCACTCCGACGACGGCCAGGAGGAGCTGTACGTGGTGCTCGAGGGCAGCGGCACGCTCACGATCGACGGCGAGCCCCATCCGATCGCCAAGGGCCACATGGTGCGGGTCGGGCCGGCCGCCAAGCGAAAGCTGATCGCCGGTCCCGAGGGACTGCAGGTGCTGAGCGTCGGCGGCATCCCCAACAGCGAGTTCGTACCCAACTGGTAGCCCGCAGAGCGTCGTTTGCTCGCGTTGTAGCATGGCGCAATGGATCTGTTCCGGTTCATTCCGGGCTACACCAGTGCGATCTACGACGACGGCAAGGAACCCTTGTTTCTGCTGCTGATGGGGTTCCTGGTCACGTTTGCGCTGACCCGTGCCTACACCCGGATTGCCCGGGTGAGGGGTTGGGGGAGCGCCAACGTGGGCGGCGTCCACATGCACCACGTGGTGCCGGGGGTGCTGCTGATGCTGTCGGTCGGGCTGATCGACTTCGCCTTCGCCCCCGGAGACGTGGTCAGGGATTTCCTTGCGATCGCGTTCGGCGCAGGGGCGGCGCTGATGCTGGACGAGTTCGCGATGATCTTCCACATCGAGGACGTGTACTGGTCGCCCGAGGGCCGCAGCTCGGTGGATGCCGTGATCTTCGTCGTGGTCATCACGATCATGCTGCTGATCTCCTCGACGTCGTCGTTCGAGGGCGACGCCGGCGGGTGGGCGCTGGTCTTCAGCATCCTCACGATCGCCACGCTGGCGATCATCGCGGTGCTGAAGGGCAAGCTCAAGATGGCGGTGCTCGGCATCATCTTCATGGTGTTCAGCCTGGTGGCGGCGTGCCGGCTGGCCAAGCCGGAATCGTGGTGGGCGCGCACGTTCTACAACCCCGAACGCAGCCGGCGGGCAGCCAAGCAGCACGCGCGCGCGATTAAACGCGCCGAAAAGCGCCAGCAGCGCTGGGACGAACGCCGCCTGCGGTTCTACGACCTCGTCGGCGGAGCACCCCACCGGAACCTGCCCCCGGAGGCGGACAAACGTCCGTGAGATCCGCGCGCCTAGCATTCGCCGCCGCGTTCGCGGCCATCGTCCTGATCGCCGCGGCGCCGGCAATCGCCCGGGCTGACGCCGGCGATCAGCTGGCCGCGAAGTACGCGCCGGTGTTGCGGCTGGTCGCCCAGCCCAAGGTGTGCGGCCCGGGGGAGCCGTACGTGCCGCTGGACATCAACCGCATCCTCGGAAACGACGAGGTCGTGCTGCGGGGCCCGTGGGACACGACCACCACCGTCAAGATCGCTCCCACAGCCGACGACTTGGAGCATGCCGCCGTCGGCTACCACCTCGACTTCCCCGGCGACGCGCTCGACCCCGGCTGCTCCTACGAGCGATTCAGCAAGCGTGTGACCGCCGGCAGCCGGCCGACCACCTACGCCCACATCACCAAGCAGGCGGGCGTGCCGAACAAGCTCGCGCTCCAATACTGGTTCTTCTACGCCTTCAACGACTTCGACAACCTGCACGAGGGCGACTGGGAGATGATCCAGCTCAACTTCGACGCCGCCACGCCCGAGCAGGCGCTGGCCAAGGGCCCCTCGATGATCGGCTACAGCCAGCACGAGGGCGCGGAGAAAGCCGACTGGGGCGCCGCCAAGCTGCAGATCGTCAACGGCACCCACCCGGTCGTCTACCCCGCCTCCGGATCGCACGCGAACTACTTCGACTCGGCCATCTGGCTGGGCCGCACCGCCCAGCAGGGCGTGGGCTGTGACGACACCGAGGCGCCGCATCACGAGATCACTCCGACAGTTGCTTACGTACCCGAAACGCCGTCGCAGTACCTGCCGGAGTACCCATGGCTCGGCTACCTGGGATCGTGGGGCGAGAAGCAGTCGTGGGTGTTCAACGGCCCGACCGGCCCCAACGAGAAGTCCCAGTGGACACACCCGATCACGTGGTCGGATCACTGGCGGTCGGCGAGCGTGAAGATCCCCGCCAGCACGGTCCGGCTCGGCAACGACCCCGCCAAGTTCTTCTGCAACGTGGTCGGCTCCTCATCCCAGATCTTCACGCTGTGGGAGCAGAGCCGAGACGTGGTGCTGTTCGCGCTCTCGGCCCTGGTGACGCTGATCCTGTGGCTGCTCTCCCGCACGCCGTGGCGGCCGTCGGCGCCGCTGCACCTGGCCCGCCGGCGCGGGTTCGGCCAGATCGTGTTCTCGACCGGCCGGCTGTACGGGCGCGTTCCGTGGGTGTTCATCCACCTCACCGCGCTGCTCGTTCCGATCCCGATCCTGATCACCGGGTCGAGCGTGCTGGTCAACTACGGCACCGGAAGCTCACCCGGGCTCGAGACGCTCGGCGTGATCGCGGCCGTGGTCGGGGTCGTGCTCGACCTGCTGGCGCTTGCCCTGGTGCAGGTCGTGGTGGCCCTGGCGATGGAGCGGGTCGATGCCGGCCAGGACGTGACCTTCATGGAGCTGTTTCGAGCGACCCGGGCGGTCGCTTGGACTGCCATCCGGGCATGGCTGCTGTACGTCGTGATCGCAGGCCTGCTGCTCATCACGATCGTGGGTATTCCGATCGCGCTGTGGCTGGCAGTGCGCTGGGCGATGTCCCAGCAGGTGATCGCCCTGGAAGGACGGGGCGTGCGAGACGCGTTTCGGCGAAGCGCGCGGCTCGTCCGGGGGTCGTGGATCAAGACCGCCGTGATCGCAGTGGTCGGTTCGCTCTTGCCCGAGTTCCTCGGCCCGCTGGCCGGCGCGCTGATCATCTTCGCCCTGGGAGTGTCGTTCGAGCTCGCGAACTTCGTCTCCACCCTGGCGTTTTTGTGTCTGCTGCCGTTCGTGGCGGCGATGCGGATGTACCTGTACCACGATCTGCGCGTACGCGACTCGCAGCGCGCGCCCGAGCACGAGACCGGCGGTGTGCTGCCGCCCGAGCTCTCCGCCGGGACGCGGGTTGTGCCGGAAAGCTAGAACCCGGCCTTCGGCCGGTACACCGAGATGTGATCGGTGCTCTTGGAGTCAAACGGCCGTCGATCCCAGTCGCAGTAGCGCTCGCCGAGTCGAAGACCGGCCTGGGCCGCCATCAGATCGAGTTCGCTCGGCCAGCAATACCTCCCGGCGTGCGGCCGCAGCCGAATTCCGTCGGCGGTGAACGTGATCTTCTGGCTTTTGAATCGCTGCGCCGGGGTGTCGAAGGAGAACACCTCAATCGTCGCGGAGTCGTCGGTGACCGCCAGCGTCCGGATGGGATTTCTGGCGAACTTGGACGGGTCGGGGACGTAACACTCGATCACGAACGCTCCGTCTGGGCCGAGCACCCGCGCGACGTTGCCAAAGAGTTCCGCCTGCCGCTCCGAGTCGAGCAGATTGAACAGCGTGTTGTACACCAGGTAGACGAGCCGGAAAGGCCCCGCCGCCTCCACGTCGGCCATGTCCCCAATCGTGACCGCGATCTGGTCACCACCCGGCTTGCCGCGGAGCTTTGCCACCATCTTTTCGGATGCCTCGATGCCTTCGACCTGGACGCCCCGCTGGGCCAGCGGCAGGCCCACCCGGCCGGTACCGATCGCCAGCTCGAGCGCCCGGCCGCCGCCGGCCAATCCGGCCAAGAACTCCACCGCAGGCGCCGGGTCGAGCACCTCACCCTTGTCGTAGTCGTCTGCCCACAGCTCGCCGAAGAAGGCGGGATCATCAAATCCCGACACTGGCCTCACCCTCCGACGCGGCCTTCGCGCCGGCCGCAAGCCCGTCCGGGCCGGGTACGCCGCGCGTCCCGATACCATCGCCGGTGAAGACGCCCGATCCCGACAGTGCTACGACGGCGTCCATCGAGCCATTGTACCGACCGAATCACCCCCTCTCACCGGAGTGCCACCCGTCGCCGTCCATGATGGCTCCATGACGATCACCCTCGATGACGGGAACGTGATCCTCGAACGCGACGTGGGAGTGGTGGTGCGCGACGGCGTGCGGCTCTCGGTCGACGTCTACCGCCCCAACCGGCCCGGCCGGTTCCCCGCGATCCTCGAGCACATCCCTTATCGCAAGGACGATCTGCGCGCGATCGAGGACCGCTCGCAGAACACGTTCTTGGTGAACGCCGGGTTTGCATGTGTGCGGCTGGACGTGCGTGGTACCGGGAGCTCGGGCGGAGTGGCCGCCGACGAGTACACCGAGACCGAGCAGGGCGACGGCTTCGACGTCGTGGCCTGGATGGCCGAGCAGCCCTGGTGCACCGGAGCGGTGGCGTCGTGGGGGGTCTCCTACGGTGGATTCACCTGTATTCAGCTGGCCGCCCTGCGCCCGCCTGCGCTGAAGGCGATAGCGCCCGTCTACGCCACCGATGACCGCTTCACCGACGACATGCACTTCCACGGCGGTGCCCTCAACGCCAGCAGCCTGCCGGCGTATCCAACGTCGATGCTCGCGATGAATGCTCTGCCGCCGATGGGTAAGCGCAGCGCCCGGTTCGATCGCGCCTGGCGCAAGCGGATCGACTCGACTCCCGCGTGGGTGGTCGAGTGGATCCGCCAGCAGCACGATGGCCCCTACTGGCGTAACGGCTCGCTGCGACCGGAGTTTGAGCGGATCATCTGTCCGGTGCTGATCTGTGCTGGGTGGCGCGACGGATACCGCACCGCGGCGCTGCGGATGGCGCACAAGCTGGAGGCTCCCTGGCAACTGATCTCCGGCCCCTGGGCCCACAAATTGCCCGACCGGGGTATTCCGGGGCCGCGATACCCGTTCTTGGCCGAGATGGCGAGGTTCTTTCATCACCATCTCGACGATGCGCCTGTCGATGACGGCGTCGAGCGGCCGCGATCGGTGTTCTTCATCGGCAGCCCCGACTCGCCGTTGCGACCACACTCGGCGGTGTCAGGTGAGTGGCTGGGCTCGGAGCACTGGCCCAAGGGTGTTCACAGCACGTCGCTGACCCTGGGCGGGCCGGCGGTCGCCCCCGCCAGCGTCACCACCGGGATCATGACCGGCCAGTGGTGTCCGCCGCCGCCGGCGACCGGGCAGTTCCTGGATCAGCGCCGCGACGACGCGCTCAGCGCGACCTTCGACAGCGATCCGTTGACCGCGCCGGTGACGGTGTTCGGTGAGCCGGTCGTGCGCTTCGACCTGCGACATCCCGGGCCACGCACGCTGGTCTCCGTCAAGCTCCAGAACGTGGCTCCCGACGGTTCGTCACAGCCGATCACGAGCGCAGCGGTGAATCTCGAGGTCAGCGGCGACGCCGCGCTCGAGCTCCCGCTGATGACCACCGGCTTCAGGTTCCCGGTGGGACACAGGATCCGGGTCGCGGTGGCGGTCAGCGACTGGCCGAACCTGTGGCCGCTTCCGGCGATCGCCCCGCTCGAGATCACCTCCCCGGTTGCGCTGGAGCTGCCCGGCCTGCCTGAGGACGCCACGCCGTTCGTACCGCACCACGACCCGGTGGTCGAGATCGAGCAGCCGGGCGCCGACACCAAGGGTCGCTCGCAGTGGCGGGTGGTGACCGAGGTGCTGACCGGCCGCGCGGGGATCGGCACGTCGATGCGCGCTCACGACGAAATTCCGGGAGAGGGCTGGTGGGTGTCGGAATCGGGAGTGCGATGGGCGATGGCGCGCGACGACGACCCGCTGAGCGCCGCCACGTGGGGGCACTGCCACTACCACCTGAACCGGCCCGGTCTGGATGCGGACGTGCGGGCAGAGGCACGGTTCGAGGCGACTGCCGACGAGTTCGTGGTCGATCTGACGCTCAAGGTCAAGGCCGACGGCGAGCCCTTCGCAGAGCGGCGATGGAAGGAACGGATTCCCCGCGAGGGGGTGTGAGCTCAATCCGTGCGTGGCAGATGGCCGGCCGGCCTTGGTGCAACACCGAGGCGCACCCTGCGCCGACCGCGTCGCGCCGTAACGTCCCCTGACATGGCGGCAATCCTCGCGCTGATTGCAGCGTTCCTCTTCGCACTGGCTGCCGCACTCCAGCAGAAGGGGGCGCTGAACCTGCCCACGATCTCGCTGGCCCAGCCGATGTCGCTCGTGCGGCTGGTGGGTCAGACGACCTGGCTGCTGGGCACGGCTGCCCTCTTCACCGGCTACCTGTTCCAGGCCGGAGCGCTCGACCGCGGCCGCCTCTCGGTGATCCAGCCGCTGCTCGTCACGACCGTCGTCTTCGCCCTGCCGCTCGGCTACTTCCTCACGAAGCAGCATGTGGGTAAACGCGAGGTGATCGGCGCCCTGGTGATCATCGTCGGACTTGGTCTGTTCGTCTACTTCGGCGACCCGGCCGGCGGGAACGAGAACGCGTCCAACCAGCAATGGGCGATCGCGATCGGCCTGCTCTCGCTGCTCTGCGTGCTTCTGCTCGTGTTCGGCAGGTCCGGCGGCCTCTCGATGAAGGCGGCCGTGTACGGCGCCGTCGCGGGGATCCTGTTCGGGCTGTCCTCGTCGCTGACCAAGCCCACGCTCGACTTCCTCCACCAGAGCGTCGGCACCATGCTCTCGCATTGGGAGTGCTATGCCCTGGCGGTCGCGGGCGTGCTCGGGTTCCTGTTGCAGCAGGTGTCGCTCGGGACGGGTCGGCTCGCACCGTCGGTCGCCACGGTGTCGGTCGCAAACCCCGTGGTCGGGATCCTGATCGGAACGCTGCTGCTCGACGAGCGGCTCAGCCGCCCGACCTGGCATGTCGTCGATCGCCGTGGCCGGCCTCGGGCTCGCGCTCGCCGGGGCGGTTGTGATCTCGCTCGCGCGTGAGGGAGCAAAGCAGGAACCACCCGTCCCCAGCACGCCTGACCCCTCCATCGCGCACGCTTAGAAGGACGGGTACGCGATTGATCGACGCCGGCGCGCACCTCCTGCTGTACGCCATCGCGGCCGCGGCCAGCCCGCTCGTTCTCACGGCGACGTTTGTCGTTATCCGAAGCGAGCGGCCACGCACGAACGGCATCGCCTTCCTGAGCGGCTTCCTGCTCGGAACCGTGCTTGCCTGCGGTGTCGGCCTGCTACTCGGTCAGGCCGCCGCCGACCACCTCGACTCGCACGACACGATTGAAGGGGTTCTGACGCTCGCGCTCGGCGTTGTGCTGATCGCCGTCGGGCTCAACGCTCGGCATCGGTCGCCGCGCCCACAGGCCGAGGGAGGCCGTGCCAGCGCGATCCTCGCAGGCTTGGGCGACATCCGCCCCGCGGCGGCGTTCTCGATGGCGGGGCTGCTCGGCTTCGGAGGGCCGAAGCGGCTCGTGCTCACGCTGCTTGCCATGGCGACCGTCACCGAGGCCGGTGTCGGTGACGTCGCCGACCTCACGCTCGTTGTCTTCTATGTCGCTATCGCTACGGCGCTCGTGTCGGTGCCTGTTGGCATCGTGATCATCGCGGGGGAACGCGCGGCCGTGATCCTGGGGCGCGGCCAATCGTGGCGTACCACGCACGCAGCCGTGCTGCGCGTGTGGCTCTCACTGGGGATCGGCGCAGCATTGGTCGTCGACGGCCTCGCACGTCTGATCTCGTGATGCTTGGATTGGCCGTGTGGGGAGCGAGGCGAGGTGAGGGTGTCCCTCACCTCGCCTGCGCTGGGGATGACTAGAATGAGCCGCCTGCGATCAGGGTGCCGCCGAGAGTGCGCACGCGCACGGTGGATCCGGCCTTGATCCTGGGTACGGACTGCCCGTTTTGAGTGTTGCGCTCAACGTGGGCTTGGCCCAGGCGGGTGATCGCGTTGTGATCATCTGAACCCAGTGCGGTCGGGAGCACATTTGGCGACCCGCGGTATGGTGCTCGTCGTGGAGCGGGAGATCTAGCCCGGGAGGGACGCATGGTTCGAGAGGCTTTGATGGAGGAGGCTTCGGGCGGTTTGAAGCCGGTCGGCGAGGGTTGGTTCGTTGTCAATGCCCGCGAGGCGCAGTGGGTCCACAGTGAGAAGTTCGGGGCCGGCGTGACGTTCGAGGGCGATCCTCACTTCGAGCAGTATGGGATTAACATCCAGGTGATGTGGCCGGGGCAGCCGAACTGCTACTACCACGCTGAGGAGGGCCAGGAGGACTTCCTGGTGTTGCAGGGCGAGTGCTTGCTCCTGGTTGAGGGCGAGGAGCGGCGGCTCAGGGCGTGGGATTTCGTGCATTGTCCACCTTGGACGGAGCACGTGTTTGTGGGGAGCAGTGACGAGCCGTGTGTGATCCTCTGCGTCGGCGCGCGCAATGCCGGTGACGGTCTTGTATATCCGGTGTCTGAGTTGGCGCTCCGCCACGGTGCGGGTGTGACCGAGGAGGCGACTACTGGCAGGGTTGCATACGCCGACGCGCCCAAGACCACTTCCGGCCCTCATCCCGAGGGTCTGCTCGCCGGCGGATGAGCACGGGAGGCGCCTGCGTGGCGGGTGCCTGCCTCTGCCATCACCAGGATGAGAGTGCGAGCTTCGAGCTAACACCGCACGGTCGCGGTATCCACGCTCAGCTCGTTTTTCCGGCGCTCTAGGGCTCCCAGACTCGGCGATGGCAACGTGCCCGGCAGCCCGGAGTCACTGTGGGGTCGCCGCGTCTGGCATGCTGTGCGACGTGTCTGAAAATCCCGGGTGTCAGGCGTGCGCTGGCGGCGGCTCGGGCGGTCGCGCTGGGCGACGGCCGGAGTGCGACGGCCAGCGGCCGGGCTCGATCGCTTCTAGATCGTCTTCTGGCAGAAGACGCTCGTCTCGATCGAGCGCGGAGTCATGCTCGCGTAGTCGCCGAAGGGATCGCATCGCTCAAAGCCCTCGCGCAGATAGAAGGCGATGGCTTCGGTCTGATACCTGCCGGTCTCGAGCCGGAGAATCGAGTAACCCGCCGTCCTGGCTTCTCGTTCCAGACGCCGCAGAACGCCCGCCGCGACACCCATCCGCCGAGCCGTCGGCCGCGTATACATCCGCTTGACTTCGGCGAAACCGTCGTCGAAGGCGACGCCGCCGCAGCCGACTGCAACGCCGTCAACTCGTGCGACGAAGAACCTCACGTTCCCGCCGAAGAGCTGCTCGAGCGACACCGCATGATGCTGCTCCGGCAGGTAGTTGCCCAAGAGCGCGATGTCCAGCTCGGCGATGAGCTGCCGTACCTCATCGGTGGCGACCCCCATACGCTCAATCGTGAGATTCATCAGTCGCTCCTCGACACCACGGTCGCCACACCGACGACCCCGACAGTCCGTCGCAGGTCGAGCTTAGCTGGCACGGGCTGCTGCGAAGACTCCGCCACGGTGCGGCGACCTCAGTTTGCAGGCGTACCCTTCACGGACGGCTCTTGAACCGGTGGAGGTGCCACTCGCTCACTCCCGCGAGTGCCTATACGCCGCGATCTGCGAACTCAAACGGCGTGCCGGCTACGAGTTCCTTTGACGGTGCTGCACGCTTCGTGACTTGGCCACGACAATTCCGACGCACAGCAGGATCACGACGAAGCTGACACCACTCACTAGCCACACGTGCCGACCAAGCCACAGCTGAGGCTCCTGGCGTCTCCATCACCTTCGATCTTAGTCTTTCAGTCGTACCGGCCCCAGGTGGCCCAGGGGACGGCTACCGGCATCTCTACATCGACGACGTAAGCAGCCGCAATGTCCGCACGTGTGCGCGCCGCTAGCCCGCAGCCGCGACGGTCGCTGGACGGTATTGCGATCCCCAGGACCGCGACTCGCATGCGAACTGACAGGAGGCGGACTCTGTTGTGCGAGCGGGCTCGGTTGCGTCAGATCCTTCGAGAACCGTAGAACTCCCCTATCGCAAGCAGGGTTCACGCTGATGACGCTGACGCCTCCAGCGGAGATCCTTCACTGACGACAACTCGGCCGAAGGAGGCGCTCATGGCGTCAGTTACACCGCACCAAGGGAGTCAGCGCGCAGGCCGCGAGGCCAGAGGCGACCGAAGCGCGATCACGGGGATTGCACCGTGTTCAGCCGGCCCCCCCGAATGAGGCTCCGATATGTGGTCGGCGTGACTGGCATCGGGGTTACCGCCGCGTTTCTCGGTTTTGGGAGGCGACGCTGGCTCTGTTGGGGGGTTACTGATGGAGAACGAGACCTGGGTCTCCCTGGCGACGAGTTGATCGCGAATCCCGACCTCATCGCGACTCGTGCCATCACCATTCGGGGCTCGGTCGATGAGGTTTGGCCGTGGATCGCACAGCTGGGTCAGGGACGGGGCGGGTTCTACAGCTACGACTTCTTCGAGAACCTGGTCGGTTGCGACATCCACAGCGCGGATCGGGTCGTGCCTGAATGGCAGGATGTCGCCGTTGGAGACGAGGTCAGGCTCTATCCGGAGGGCCCGCTCGACGTGGTTGGGGTGGAAGTGGGGCGATCGCTCGTGATTCGCGGCGGGGTTGCGATGGGGAATACGCCGCCTCCCTACGATTTTACGTGGGCGTTCGTGTTGCAAGAGCAGTCAGAGGGGACAACGCGGCTGCTTGTGCGGGAGCGATACGAATATACGCGCGGGTGGGCGCCGCTGGTGGTCGAGCCCGCTGCGGCGATCAGCTTCGTGATGACCCGAAAGACGCTGCGCGGCATAAGGGACAGGGCCGAGCGTCGCGCAGCCCTATCGCAAGAGAGCCCGACTGTGCAACGGGAAAGCGGGCACCCTCGTGAACCTGCCCGTGGCGTTCCGAAGCGAACTGGCCCGAGAGACGCCGGCCGGGCTGGCCGTCCTGGTCGGGGTGGCCACGGTTGTGTTCTCGGCGTTGTACTTCGTGTCCGATCTGGTCGAGCTGGTTCAGGGTGGATTCTCCACGCCGCAGCTCGCGCTCACGTATCTGGCAGAGGCGGCGATTCCCCTGTTCGTGATCGGGCTCTACGCGGTGCAGCGACCGGCGATCGGGCGGCTTGGCCTCTTCGGCGCCGTCGGCTACGCATACGCCTTCGTCTTCTTTACGAGCACGGTGGTGGTTGCCCTGGCGAACCGGACGAGCGGTTGGGACGCGCTCGCTGCCCAGTTCGGCCCGTGGATAACCATTCACGGCGCCGTGATGATGGTCGCGGGGTCGGCCTTCGGCGTTGCGGTGATCCGCACCGGAGTGCTGCCGCGATGGACGGGAGTGGCGTTGATTGCCGGTGTCATCCTGGTGGCGGTGTCCTCGGTGCTACCGGAGATCGCGCAAACCGCGGCGGCCGGAGTCCGTGATCTCGCGTTCGCCGGTATGGGTGCCTCGCTGCTTCTTGCCCGCCGACCGAAACTCCGACCGACGGCAAGCCTCGCGTCCAGCGCAGAGCGACGACGTGGCACTCGACAGCGTGAGGGTATAGGCGAACCGTGGGCCGGCGGAGTCGAGACTCGAGTGGAACCCGCGCGCGAATCATCGCCGGGATGACCGAGCCGAATACCTCTCGCTGGAGCACAGTGAGCGAGGCAGGCAAACGAGGGCAGTTATTATCCAAGAGCTGTGCGGCGGCTGTGGATCTGTACTGGCTCCACTCGGCGCGGGTGGTAGCTCTGTCCGGCTTAACGGGCGCGTCTTCGAGGCAGCTGCGGCGCGGCTACAGCACCGATCGACGCACTACCTCTACCACTCCGCGCTCGAGGTGCGCCATCCGGGCGCGGGACGCTTCGTGATCGAACAGGCGGCCTCCAAGACGACCCCGCCTACAACACCGCCGCCCTCACAGCCGTAGCCAGCGCCTACCTACTAAAACACACCATGTACGACGACCTCGCCACCACCATCCGCGAGCGCAATCCACGAGTGTCGGAGGCAGTTAGATGAGTCCAGACTCCAAACCGAACTCGGTCCATCGGAAGGATCTACGCGCCCAACCGCGATGGGTGAACCTTCTGATATTCGCAATCGGCGCCTGCGTTCTTTTTGACGGCGCGCTGCTCCTCGCCTCAGGCAACGCCTTCGGTGTCTTCCCGCTCGTTGTGAGTCTCCCAAGCGTCATCACAGGTGGTGGGGACTCGGCGGCGGGTTCCCACTTTGGTTCCCACCCGGCCGCTGACCGTGACAACCACAGAGTGTCTAAAAGCCGTGGTACCAGGGAATACGCGCGATGGGCCGTGTAGGGATCGAACCTACGACCTTGGGATTAAAAGTCCCCTGCTCTACCAACTGAGCTAACGGCCCTGCATCAATCCTAGATCGCCAACGGCGCCCGCGGCCGGCGAAGGTGGTAGGTTCATCCGTGGGGGTCGTGGGCACATCGACCCAGGCAAAACACGGTTTTCGGAGGCAACCTTTGACTCGAGTAAACCGAGAGGGCGAGCCGAGCTATGCCGGCATCGCGACCTTCTCGAAGCTGCCGCTCGCGCTCACGCCGGCCGAGCTCGAGGGCGTGGACGTCGCCATCGTGGGCGCGCCGTTCGACGAGGCGGTGTCCAACCGACCCGGCACCCGCTACGGGCCGCGCGCGATCCGTGGAGCCGACGACACCGGCGGCGTGCCGCCGCGCCGGCCGCACATGGGGCTGGGCGTCGACCCCTTCGTCGAGCTGAACGTGGTCGACTACGGCGACGCCGAGACCGTCTCGGGCGACACCGCCC
Organism: uncultured Actinomycetes bacterium; assembly: GCA_963729195.1. Classification (GTDB taxonomy): domain Bacteria; phylum Actinomycetota; class Thermoleophilia; order Gaiellales; family JAICJC01; genus CAVPTL01. The sequence continues at coordinate 419,260 of CAVSNF010000022.1, read as the reverse complement.
AAAGCCACGCCGCGGTCAAGCAACTGGTGTCCGAGATCTGCGCCGCCGGGGCGATCCCGGTGATCCTCGGAGGCGACCACTCGGTGGCGATCCCCGACATGACCGCGGTGGCCGAGCACTATGGCCCCGGCACCGTCGGCGTGATCCACTTCGACGCCCACGCCGACACCGCCTCGGCCTTGCACGGCTTCGAGCTCTCCCACGGCTCACCGATGCGCGTGGTGGTCGACAACGGCGCCATCAGGGGTGACCAGTTCATCCAGATCGGGCTGCGCGGCTGGTGGCCCGAGGACGAGGAATTCACCTGGATGAGTGAGAACGGCTTTCGCTGGTACACGATGTACGAGCTCGACGAGCGGGGATTTCTGCCGTGCCTGGATGAGGTGATCGAGGCCGCCAAGGAGTGGCAGCACGTGTTCCTGTCGGTCGACATCGACTCGCTCGACCCGGCCTACGCGCCGGGCACCGGAACTCCCGAGATCGGCGGTCTGACGACCCGTGAGCTGGGCGCGGCGGTGCGCCGCATCACCGCCGAGCTTCCGGTTGTGGGATTCGAACTGGTGGAGGTCTCACCGCCGTATGACCCCACGCAGATCACCGCGGTGAACGCCCACCGGCTGGTGCTCGAAGCCCTCTCGGGCCTTGGCCTGCGCCGCAGCGGCCGACCTGTCACCCCCCGGCTGGACTCCAGATCGAGATAGAAAGTTCACCATTTTGGGAACCATTTGACCGTCCCGACCGTAGTAGAAATGTGAGCCCGTTGACCAGCCACACCGACATCGTCACGAGATTCCCGCTCTCGGCGGAAGTCGTGTGGCGCCGCTACCTCGAGCAGTACCGAGGGACTCACCGGGGACGAGTACGAGCAGGTCGAGCACGAAGCGTGGGAACAGCTGCAGGCGGCACTGAGGCACCTGGACACGCCCGCGCCGCTGACCCTCAACTGACGGGTATCCTGCCCATGCCCTGCCCCCATCGTCTAGTGGCCTAGGACCCCAGCCTTTCACGCTGGTAACACCGGTTCGAACCCGGTTGGGGGTATTCACATCAGCGGACCCGTCTACTACGCTGGGTAGATGACATTCGTCACAAGGTGCCTCGTCGTGGTCGTCGCACTGACGCTCTGTGGATGCAGCGGCAGTACTGCCACCCACGGTGACACCCAGGTGACAGGTGAGGTCATCGTGATTGGGGGCACAAGCGCCCCGCCGAGCCCGCTGACGCGGTTGCGGTTCGATGTGACGGGTGGCGCTGAATTCCTCAAGGTGGTCACCGACGAGCACGGCCGGTTCTCCTTCGACGTACCGCCGGGCGTCTACCACGTCGTCGTCACCGGCCACGGACCGAGGGTTAACGGAACGCTGACTCAGCCACGACCGAACTGGATCGTCGTCCAACGGGCGGGCAAGCCGTTCCAGCTCTTGGTGGAGCCCATGCTCGGCGTGAATAACGGTGCCTGGCGGTGGTCTCATAATGAGGTGCGGTGGCGATTCTGAGGCAGATGATGATGAGGCCGAGTTTGTAGAAGCCTTCGTGGTGGTCGTCGCGGACTTCCCAGCGGGTGTCGAGGCGGCGGAAGTTTTTGATCCAGCTGTGGGTGCGTTCGATCGCGCTTCTGTGTCGACCTTCGGGGTCGCGGCGTTGGCTGCCTTGGCCGGGGTGGCGGCGGCGGCTGATCTCGGGTGATCCCGCGCTCGGTCAGGCCAGTGATGTTGGCCTGTCTTGTCATAGCCACGATCGGCTCACACCTCACCGGGTGGCGGGGCAGCTCGTCGACCAGTGGCAACAGGTGTGAGTAATCGTTTTCGGTGGGGCTGGTGATGTAGCCACCAAGCGGCGTGCCCTGCGCTTCGGTGATTAGGTGATGACGGGTCCTTTGGAGCCTGCGTTTTGAAGCTACGCCCGGTTTTCTCGCCCCTTTTTTGGCCTTCGCATCACTCGAATCAACCAACGCGCGACTCAGATCAAGCCGCCCATCGCCATCTAACTCGGCCACCACCAAGCCATGCACCTCATCCCACACCCCCGCCTCAGTCCAATCCCGAAACCGCCGCCAACACGTCCCCCCGCTCGGCCCACCCTCAGCAAGCGGCAACACCCGCCACGGCACCCCCCACCGCAACACATAAAGGATCCCCTCAAGACACGCCCGATCATCAATCCGCTTACGACCCGGATACCGAAACCGCCGCGCCGTCACCGGAAGCAACGGCTCCACCCGCAGCCACAACGCCTCACAAACCTCAAGATGCTCGCCCGACATCACGACCCCCATCCTGACAACCAACAAGGACAACACCCCCGTCTTCGCCGTCACACCCAACCACCCCTCTTTTTAGAACCACCTCCTGGCACCGTTATTCACCTAGAACCCTACGGTTACTCCGCCGTCCACGGTGATTCGAGCGCCGGTCACGTAGGTGTTGTCGCGGGAGACCAGGTGGGAGACGACCGATGCCACCTCGGACGGCTCGGCCGCCCTGCCCAGCGGTAGCCGGCCGCTGGCCACATAGCCCTCGCGAAACCAGTCGGTCTCCAGCTCGCTCTGGCCGTCGACGACCGACATGCGGGTGCGGATGAAGCCGGGAGCGAGGCTGTTGACGAGCACGCCGTGGCTCCCCAGCTCCAGGGCCAGTGTGCGGGTGGCCGCATCCAGCCCACCCTTGGCCGAGTCGTAGCTCAGCGCCGTCCGCTCGCTGTTGGTCGCGTGGATCGAAGTGATGTTGACGATCCTGCCACCGCCGGTTTTGGCCATCGCCAGCCCGGCGGCGCGGGCCAGCCAGATCGGCCCGTCCAGCATCACCCCGTGCTGTCGGCGGTAGGCCTCGACGGTGAGCTCCTCCAGGCCCTCGGGGATGAAAATGCCGGCGACGTTGACCAGTGCCCACAGCGGCCCGTGGTCGCGGACGATCCCGTCGATCAGAGCCTGGTGGCCCTCGATCAGCGAGACATCGCAGGTCAGCGACGGCTCGAATTCGCACGGTTCCATGTCGAGGCCAAAAACCAGCATGCCGTCGTCGCGAAGCCGCAACGCGATCGCCGCGCCGATGCCGTTTGCCGCGCCCGTGACCACGGCTACACGCGCTGTCTGGGCTGGTTCGGAAGGCGTCACGGCCCCGATACTACCGATCGCGGGCGCCTTGACTCAGGCAAGAGCGCCGTGATAGGTCTATCACCGATGCAAAGTCAGTTTCACATTGTGAAAGTGCAACGGGAGGGAAGATGACGCGATTGAAATCGGTGAGATTGGTGGCGCTGCTCTTGGCAGCCCTCGCCCTCGGCCTGATGGCCGCCGGCTGCGGAAGCAGCTCCTCATCTGACAGTGGATCGGGCGGTGGCGGATCGTCCACTGGAGCGCCGTCCGGCCTCGGAAGCGACTACGACGTTTCCAAGGCTGGGAACGTGACGCTGACGATGTGGTGGTTGGGTGATCAGGAGGTGCCGGGTATCCAGGCGTGGATGAAGAAGATCATCGCCGCCTACGAGGCCAAGTACCCCAACGTCACCGTCAAATCCGTGATCCAGTCGACCGCCAACTGGACCCAGACGCAGTCGATCGCGTGCAAGGGCCAGTCCGGTCCTGATCTTTGGTACAACTGGTCGGGAACCTGGTCGCTGGAGCAGGCCTGGCCGGGCTGCACCGTTCCCAACCAGGACGTGTTGTCGGCCAGCGACATCAGCCACAACCCCAACGTGTCCGAGACCCAGTACTCCGGCAAGTCGTGGCTGTATCCGCTCTACCGGTTCGTCTACCCCTTGATGTACAACAAGGCGCTGTTCACCCAGGCCGGGCTGGATCCGTCCAAGCCGCCGACCACCTGGGATGAGTTCATCAACGTCAACAAGAAGCTCAAGGCAGCCGGCATCCAGCCGATCGAGCTGGGCCTCAAAGACGGCTTCGGTGGCGAGATCCTGGGATCAGCCACCTTCCAGAAGCAGATCTTCAGCAACTACAACGACCTGATCCAGATGACCGTCAACGGCAACTTCGAAGCGCCGCTTTGGAAGTCATGGATCACCAAGGCTGCAGAGCTGAAGCCCTACGTCAACAGCGACGTCAACTCGGTCAACTTCGGTGACGGCCTGGCCAAGTTCCAGGCCGGCAAGGCAGCGATGGTGTTCGGCACCCCCGGTGCCCAGCAGACGATCATCGCCATGCAAAAGGAAGGCAAAGACGTCGGTGTGATGAAGCCGCCGATCTTCGGCACCGCCGGATACGCCGATTCGCTGGTCAACACCGGAAACGGCTTCCAGGTCACCCGCTGGTCACAAAACCCGCAGGTCGCCGGCAGCTTCATGGCATTCATGCACGACGCGGCAAACCTCAAGTCGCTGTATGCCGACACCGGCATCTTCCCCGCAGACGACCGCTGGGATAGCAGCCAAGCCACTTCCGACACCGACAAGGAAATGCTCGGATGGCTGGCCCAAAACAACGTCAACTATCCCGCCAACTACTACCCCACAGACCTCGACGTCAACGGAAACTTCGTTGTCTTCCAGGGTCTTTTGGGTGGCGACATGACAGTCGATCAGGCAGCAGCGACGTATCAAAGCGTGATCGAGAAGTACCGCAAACTGCACCCCCAGGATCTCCAGAACTACACAACCTGGGCGTCAGGTAACTAACCCGACCCATCCGCCGGGGGCAGGACACACGTCCTGCCCCCGGCGGAGATTCATATGAAAGTCGGATTCTTCAAGCCCTGGCTCTACGCCGCGCCGATGCTGATCGCCGTGGCCGCGGTGTACTTCTATCCCATGGCTGAGCTGGTTCGCTACAGCCTGCAGAACGTCTCGACCTCGCCATACCTACCGTCCACCTATGTGGGGCTGGATAACTTCCGGTTCGTATGGACAGACAGTACGTTTCGCACCGCCATCACAAACAACGTCAAGCTGTTCTTGGCAGTGCCGATCCTGGTCGTGCTGGCGGTGCTGCTCTCAGCCATGCTGTTTGACCGCCGCCGCGGCTGGAAGTTCTACCGCACCATGATCTTCTTGCCCTATGTGCTCTCGATCCCCGTGGTCGGGGTTGTGTTCGGATACGTGTTCGAAGAAAACGGGATTGTCAACACCGCCCTGCGCAAGATCGGGCTGGGCACTCTCGCCCACGACTGGCTGGGTAACCCCCACTTTGCGCTTTGGACGATCATGGCCGTGATCGTGTGGAAAGAGCTCGGCTTTGGCGTGATCCTCTGCCTGGCTCGGCTGATGAGCGTGGATGAGCACCTGTTCGAGGCAGCGAGAGTCGACGGCGCCCGCTGGTGGAGGACGCTGTGGCACGTCACCCTGCCTCAACTCGCACCGGCGATCGCCTTCTACGCAGTGGTCGAGTTGATCACCATGCTGTCATGGGTGTTTGCCTACATCTATGTGATGACCAGCGGCGGACCGGAAAACAGCACGATCGTCTCGGAGTACTACATCTACCAAGCCGTCTTCCAAAACAACGTGATTGGCATCGGCGCCGCCGCCGGCGTCACCCTGCTGGCAGTCGTCAGCGTCCTCATCGTCGTGCGCATGTGGGTCGCAATGAGATTTGAGATCAGTGGCTACGAGTCCTAACACCGTCCCCACCCGCCGGCGACCGTCACACAACCCGGCCATCACCGCCATGGGCGTGCCGGCCCGGCAGGTCGTACTGATCGCATTCGCCCTTTTGGCCGCATTCCCGATCTACTTCATGCTGATCAACGCGTTCAAGTCCAACACCGAATACATCAATAACGCGTTCGCCCCACCCCACGACTACACACTCTCGACCATGCGCGGAGCACTCGCCGACGGTGAACTGTTCCGGTGGCTCGGGAACTCACTCTTCATCACCAGCGTCTCGGTCGGCATCTCCACCGTGTTTGCAGCTCTGGCCGCCTATCCGATTGCGCTGATGCAGTGGCGAGTCGGCCGCTACCTGCTGGGAGTGCTGGTGGCATTGATGGTGGTGCCGCCGATCGTGCTGGTGATCCCGCTGTTCCAGGAGGCCGTCAACCTCAAAGTCCTGAACACGTACTCCACCGTGATCGTGATCTACACCGGCCTCTTGCTGCCGTTCTCGACCTTCCTTTTGGTGACGTTCTTCCGCACGCTGCCGCGGGCGCTGCTGGAGGCTGCCAGGATCGATGGAGCCGGCACCCTACGCACCTTCATCTCCGTGATCGTGCCGCTGTCGCGACCCGCGGTGATGACGGTGATCATCGTCCAGGCACTGTGGGTTTGGAACGAGGTGCTGCTGGCACTGGTGTTCCTGCAGCAGGAGAACCTGCGCACGCTGATGGTGGGCCTCACCGTGTACCAATCGCGGTACCACCTGAACGTGCCACTGGTGATGGCCGGCATGCTCTGGGCCACCGTACCCATGGTGATCCTCTACCTCGCCGGCCAACGCTTCTTCATCCGCGGCCTCACCGCCGGAGGGGTCAAGGGCTGATGACGGAGTCACATTGCATCGTGACCGGCGCGGCCAGCGGTATCGGACGGGCCGTGGCAGAAAAGCTCGTCAGCGACGGGGCGCGCGTGACCGCGGTCGATCGCGACGGTGAGCGCCTGTCGCAGCTGGCCGGGGTGGAGACGATCACCGCCGATCTCACGAGTTCTCCGGCTCGCGCGCAGCTGGCTGCGGTAGAGGGGGTCACCCACCTCGTCAATGCCGCCGGCATCATCCGGCTGCGGCCGCTCGACCAGGTGACCGAGGACGACTGGGATGCGATCTTCGGCGTGAACGCCCGGGCGATGTTCTTCCTCACCCAGGCCGTTGGCGCCCGGCTTCCCAGCGGCGGTGCGATCGTCAACATCGCCTCGGGAGCCGGCAAGACCGGCGCCACCGTCGAGGCGGCCGTGTACTCGGCCACCAAAGCCGCGGTGCTCTCGATGACTCGGACATTCTCCGCCGCCTGGGCACCGCGCAACGTGCGCGTGAACGCGGTCTGCCCCGGGGTGATCGAGACGCCCATGAACGAGGTTGTGCTGGACTCGATCGCCGCCGCCCGCGGCATCACCCGCGAGCAGGTCGAGCAGACCCGCAACGCCGCCATTCCGCTGGGCCGCACAGCCGCCGCCGGCGAAGTCGCCGACGTGGTCGCGTTCCTGCTGTCTGACGCCGCCGGGTACATGACGGGACAGTCGATCAACGTCACCGGCGGAATGATCACGTACTGAGCTTGACCGGCGATCGACCCCATGATAAAGCTATCACTTGACCAAAGCTGATTTCAGTATATGAAAGCAACCAGGACACCCACACAGATCCAATCGGTCAACCGCGCCGCCCAGGTGCTCGAGATGGTGGCCCGCAGCGGTGGGCTGCGCGCGTCCGAGATCGCGGCGCGGCTGGAGATCCCGCTGCCAACCGCATTCCACCTGCTGAGCACGCTGACCGAGAGCGGGCTGCTGGAGAAGCTGGACGATCGCCGATACCAGCTGGGCACCAAGATCGGGCTGCTGGCCGAGGCCTTCGCCGCCCAGATCTCGGCTCCCGAATACCTGCTCACGTGTCTGCGGGAGATGGCCGATCGAACCGGTGAGACCGCATATCTGTCGGCCTGGCGGCGCGGCGACGCGGTGCTCTTGTCGATCATCGACGGCCGCCGGGCGGTGCGGGTCTCGGGTCTGCACCTGGGCTACGCCGGGCTCACGCATGCCCGCGCGTCGGGCAAGGTGCTGCTCGCCTTCGGCGCAAACGGCGCGCTGGACGACTACATCGAGCGCAACCAGATCGACGGGTCGGACGGCGGGCCCGACCCGGCCTCGCTGCGCGAGGAGATCGCGACCGTGCAGGTGGCCGGCTACGCGATCGACGAGGAGCAGTTCGCCGAGGGCGTCTCCTGCGTCGCCGCACCGGTCGCCGACGGCTCCATGGCGATGGGAATCTCCGCGCCGACCGAGCGCTTCCGCGAGTACCGCGACGACCTGATCGGGATGGTCGTCGAGATCAGCTCCAAGACCATCAACCCCAGTCTGCGGTCGGCATCGGCATGACCGTACATCTTGCGATCGGAGGTGTGTGATGACCGGAATCCTCAAGGGTAAGGTCGCGCTCGTGACCGGTGCCGGCACCGGCCTCGGGCGAGGCATCGCGCAAGCGCTGGCCGAGGCCGGCGCCGACATCGCGGTCGCCGAGATCAACGCCGAGTCGGCCGAGGTGGCCGCCGGCGAGCTGGCCGAGCTGGGGGTGCGCGCCCGCGCCTACCCCACCGACGTCTCCAAGAGCGACCAGGTCGATCGAGCGTTCACGTCATGCGTGTCCGACCTCGGCCGCCTCGACGTCGTGGTCAACAACGCCGGCATCAGCCGCATCGGGCCGCACACCCAGGACGTGTCCGACGAGGACTGGATGGAATCGATCGCCGTGATGCAGACCGGCGTGTTCTTCTGCATGCGCGCCGCCGGCCGGATCATGATCCCGCAGGGCTCCGGCTCGGTCATCAACATCTCCTCGATCCGCGGCTACTCGCCCAACCCGGGGCGGATGACCTACTGCTCACCGAAGGCCGCGGTGATCATGATGACCAAGATCGCCGCCGGCGAGTGGGCCGAGCACGGGGTGCGATGCAACGCCATCGCGCCGGGAGTGCTGCGCACGCCGATGTGGGACGCCGACGTCGCCCGCGGTGCCATCGACGAGCCCTTCTACCTCGATCTGGTGCCGGCCAAGCGGCTGGGCATGCCGGCCGAGGTGGGTGGGTTGGCGGTCTATCTGGCCTCCGACGTCGCCTCCTACGTGAACGGATCGATCATCCCCATCGACGGCGCGTTGACCGCGATCCCGGCAGGCTGAGCGATGGCAGCGACCCAACCCGCGCCTGCCAACGCCATGCGGCTGGAGGGCATCGAAGGCCGCGTGGCGCTGGTGACCGGCGCCTCCAGCGGGATCGGCGCCAAGGTGGCGGACACGCTGCAGACGCTGGGCGCCCGGGTGGTCGGTCTCGACCTGGAGCCGGCCTCGAGCGGCCTCGACCTGACGGTCGCCGCAGACGTGCGCGACGAGGCTCAAGTCGACGCCGCCTTCACCGCCGCCGAGGCCGAGCTGGGACCGGTCGAGATGCTGGTGACCTGCGCCGGCGTGTTCCAGCCGGCGCCGATCGCAGAGCTGACGCTGGCCGAGTGGCAGCGCACCATCGACATCAACCTGACCGGGACGTTCCTCTGCGCCCAGCGCGCTCTCGGTCCCATGCGCGGCGCCGGATTCGGTCGAATCGTGACCATCTCCTCCGGCGCCGGGATCGACGGGGGCACCGAGTCGTGCGCCCACTACGCCGCCTCCAAGGGCGGCGTGATCGCGCTTACCAAGGCGATCGCCAAGGAATCAGTGCAGGATGGGGTGCTGGCCAACGTGGTCGCCCCGCGAGCAGTGCTGACACCGATGCTGGACGGCATGGTCGAAGGCATGGACGAGCTGATCCCGGTCGGACGGCTGGCAACACCCGACGACGTGGCGGGGGCCGTGGCCTTCCTCTGCTCCGGCCACGCGTCCTACGTCAGCGGCGAAGTGTTCATTCTCAACGGCGGCTGGTGGTGACGAGCCCCCCAGCCGGCTCAAAGGAGGATTCATGGCTCTAGGAACGTCACAACTGACCGCTAATGCCTCGCTCGGCGACCGGGTCTCGATGGAGCGGCTGCCGAATCGAGTCGACCGCCTGATCGCCTGGATGGAGCAGAACTCGCTGGACGCCACGGTGGCGTTTGGTGCGGTCAACGCCGCCCACCTGGCCGGCTACGCGCGCTACTACGGCAGCCCGGGAGCGGTGATCGTGGGCCGCGATCGCAGCCGCACGCTGGTCGTGATCCCCGACGAGGTGCCGGTCGCGCAGGAGCTGGGCGACGCCGACGAGGTGCTCCCCTACGGCGAGCGCGGATTCGGGCTCAACCTCAACCCCCTGCCGGGACTGGCGGCCGTGGTGGCCAACGTGCCGGTCGTCAAGTCCGCTCGCCGGATCGGCTTCAGCGACGAGATCGGCGGCATGGCAGAGCTGCTGCGCTCGAACGTCGACGCCGAGCAGGTGGACGCAAGCAAGGAGCTTTGGAAGATCCGGCTTTTGAAGGACGAGGACGAGCTGGTCAAGGTGCTGCACAGCTACGAGTTGTCGTGGCTGGGGCAGCGCACCGTCGGCGAGATGGCCCAGCAGCCGGGGATCACCGAGATCGAGTTGTTCTCGGGGGCGCTGGCGGCCGCCCAGAACGCCAACGGGGCGCCGATCGAGTTCCTCACAGACATGCTTTCGGGCCCGCTGACCTCCAAGGTCTGCTGTCCCATCCATGTGGCCAGCCACCGCGAGGTGCAAGACGGCGACGTTGTGGTCGCCGACATCGCCCTGGGAGCCCACGGCTATTTCGGCGATACCGCCGAGACACATGTCGTGGGCTCCAACGCGGAGGCCACCGAGCAGCGCGCGCGCCTGCTCGAGATCCTCGCCCAGGCCGGCACCGAGCTGGTGCCCGGCAACACCGGGGCGGAGGTGTTCGACGCCATGAATCGGCGCATCCTGGAGTCGTTCCCCGGCGGCGAGTTCCCCCACCACGGGGGACACGGCATCTCGGTGTCGGCGTTCGAGGATCCGCATCTGATCCCAACCGATCACACGCCGTTCGAAAACTGGATGCTGCTGGCGGTCGAGCCGGGTGTGTACTTCCCCGGGCAAGTCCGGAGCACGGGTCGAGAACATCTTCCTGGTCACCCCCGACGGCGGCCTCGAGTTGCGCGATGTGATGGGCGCCCGATGATCGAACTCGGCTCCACTCACCACACCGGATTCACGGTGTCTGACCTCGACCAATCCCTGGCGTTCTACCGCGACCAGTTGGGCCTGGAGGTGATCGCTCAGCAGGAGAAGCAGGGCGGCTACCTGGGAGAGGTCGTGGGGTATCCCGATGCGCACGTGCGGATGGCGCACCTGCGCGTCCCGGGGGGCAAGCATGTGCTCGAGCTGTTCGAGTACTTCGCACCGGAGGGTGTGCATCCCAGCCGGATCGAGCCCCGCGACGTCGGCACGGCGCACCTGTGCTTTGTGGTCGACGATCTGCCCGCCGTCTACGAGCAGCTGCGGAGCGCCGGCGTCGATACCTTCGTCAGCCCGCCGGTCTTGGTCGACACCGGCATCAACACCGGCGGCTACGGGGTGTACCTGCGCGACCCCGACGGGATCGTGGTGGAGATCTTCCAGCCGCCGAACAGGTCGGCCCAATGAGTGACGATCGCTACGGCGGCCTCGACCGCCAGGCCCTGCTCGACCTGCTTCGCCGGATGATCGAGATCCGGCTGTTCGAGGACGAGGTGATGGGCCTCTTCAACCGCAACATGGTGCGGGCCTCGACGCATCTCTGTCAGGGCCAGGAGGCCGTGTCCGTGGGCACGTGCTCCGCCCTCGACGAGGGCGACACCATGACCTGCACCTATCGCGGCCACGGCGCCGTGCTGGCGATGGGCGCACCGCTCGACCGCACCATGGCGGAGATCCTGGGCAAGCAGCAGGGCCTGTGCGCAGGCCGCGGCGGATCGATGCACCTGACCGACTTCTCGGTGGGTGCGCTGGGCTCGTTCGCGGTGGTGGGTGCGCATCTGCCCTTTGCCTGCGGCACCGGGTTCGCCGCCCAGTTACTCGACTCCGGCTCGGTGTCGGTGTGTTTCTTCGGCGACGGCACCACCAACATCGGCGCGTTTCACGAGGCGCTCAACCTGGCCTCGGTGTGGAAGCTGCCGGTGATCTTCGTGTGCGAGAACAATCTGTACGGCGAGTACTCACCGATCGCCGCCACGACGGCCGTCACCAAGGTGGCCGACCGGGCGGCGGCCTACGCGATGCCCGGCGTGCAGGTCGATGGAAACGACGTGCTGGCGGTGCGGGCGACCGTCGGTGAGGCCCGAGCCCGAGCCGCAGCAGGCGACGGTCCGACGCTGATCGAGGCGCTCACCTATCGCCACATGGGCCACTCCCGCAGCGATCCGGCCACCTATCGGCCGGAGGGCGAGCTGGAGAAGTGGAAGCAACGCGACCCGATCACGCTCTTCGAGCAGGCGCTGGGGGACCACCCGGAGATCTCGCAGTCCGATATCGACGGAGTCCGCGAGCAGGCGGTCACCGCCATGGCGGAGGCGCTGGAACGGGCATTGGCCTGGCCCGAGCCAGACGCGGCAGACCGGTTCGACTACGTATGGGCGGAGGCGAAATGAGCGAGGTGACCTATCGCGATGCCGTCATCCGAGCGCTCGGAGACGAACTCGAGAGCGACCCGCGGGTGGTGCTGATCGGTGAGGACGTGGGCGCTGCCGGTGGCGTGTTCAAGGCCACCGAGGGTCTGTTCCAGCGCTTCGGCGGGATGCGCGTGCGCGACACGCCCATCTCCGAGCAGGCGATCGTGGGAACCGTGATCGGAGCGGCGGTGGCCGGTCTGCGCCCGGTGGGCGAGATCATGTTCGCCGACTTCAGCGGCGTCTGTTATGACCAGATCGCCAACCAGCTGGCCAAGTTCCGGTTCCAAAGCGGTGGCCAGGCGACCGTGCCGGCCACGCTGCGGATGGCCGGCGGCGGCAGTCTGGGATTCGGCGCCCAGCACTCGCAGTGCGTCGAGAACTGGTTTCTGAACGTGCCGGGCCTGAAGCTGTGCGTCCCGGCCACCCCCGGCGACGTGTACACGCTGTTGCGGGCCGCGATCCGCGACGACGACCCGGTGATCGTGTTCGAGCACAAGGCGCTCTACAGCGTCAAGGGCGAGCTGCCCGAGGGCGCGGGTCTGCCGATCGGAAAGGCAGAGATCGTGCGATCGGGGAGCGACGTGACCGTGGTCGCGTCCCAGCTGATGCGCCACCGCGCGCTGGAAGCGGCCGAGCAGCTGGACTCGGAAGGGATCTCGTGTGAGGTGATCGATCCGCGCACGATCGCGCCGCTTGATACCGACACGATCCTGGAGAGTGTGGGTCGTACCGGACGGCTGGTGTGTGTGCAGGAGGCTCCCGCGGCGGGCAGCTGGAGCCAGGCGGTCGTCTCGACGGTGGCCGTCGAGGGCTTCGAGCTGCTGGACGCCCAGCCCGCCCTGGTGGCAGCCGACCCGATTCCGATGCCGTACGCCAAGTCGCTGGAGGACGCGACGATTCCCAGTGTCGAGCAGATCGCGGGCGCCATCCGATCGGTCGTCGCCGCGTGACCGACCCGTTGCTGATCGAGGCGATCGAGGCCATCCCCATCCGCGCGCCGCTGGAGCGGGTCTACCACGGCAGCACCTACCACATGACCCACCGGGCCACGGTGCTGGTGCGGGTGATCACGGCCGGCGGTGTGGTCGGAGAGGCCTACGCCGGTGACGAGGACGCCTCCCTGGCCGAGATCGTCGCGGTACTCCACTCCGAACTGGCTCCCAAGTTGATCGGGCAGGACTGCTTCGCCGTGGAACGCTGCTGGGAGCTCGCCTACCCGGTCACGTTCAACATCCTGCGCGACCGCAGGATCGGGCTGGTGGCGCTGGCCGCCGCCGACGCCGCCATCTGGGACGCGGTCGGAAAGGCGCTGGACGAGCCGCTGTGGCGGCTGTGGGGCGGATACCGCGACACGGTCGAGCTGATCGTGATCGGCGGCTACTACGACAGCGAGCAGTCGATCACGGATGAGATCACGGCCTACCGTGAGATGGGCCTGGCCGGCTGCAAGTTCAAGGTCGGCGGGGACACGCCCGAGCGAGATGCGGCGCGTGTGCACGAAGCCCACGCGGCTGCCGGAGACGACTTCGTGCTGATGATCGACGCCAACCAGGGCTACGACGTGCCGCAGGCGATCGACCTGTGTCGGCGGCTGGAGGGGCTTGGCATCCGCTGGTTCGAGGAGCCCTGCCGATGGCACAACGACCGCCGCGACCTGCGCGACGTGCGGGCGATCGGCGGAATCCCCGTGTGCGCCGGGCAGACAGAGCTGAGCGTGAGCGGTTGCCGCGATCTGATGGAGGCCGGCGCCATCGATGTCTGCAACTTCGATTCGTCCTGGTCGGGCGGCCCCACGGCCTGGCGCCGGTGCGCCGCCGTGGCCCACGCCTACGACGTGGCGATGGGCCACCACGAGGAACCACAGGTGGCACTTCACCTGATCGCAAGCCAGTCGCACGGCACCTATGCCGAGTGCTTCCATCCCCACCGCGACCCGTTTTGGTGGAACATGATCGAGAATCGGCCGGATCCGGTCGGCGGCCGTGTGAAGCTGCCGACGGCGCCGGGCCTCGGATGGCAGCTCGACCGCGACTACATCGAATTCCACCGGATCGACCAGTGAGGGAGGGCACGCATGGCTGAGGTGGTGATGACTGATGTCGAGAAGGTGTACGCCGACGGCACGAGGGCGGTCACCGAACTCAACCTTCGCATCGACGACGGACACCTGCTCGTGATCGTGGGGCCGTCGGGCTGTGGCAAGACGACGGCGCTGCGGATGGTGGCCGGCTTGGAGGAGATCACCAGCGGCACGGTGCACATCGGCGAGCGAGTGGTCAACAAGCTCGATCCGGGTGAGCGCGACGTGGCCATGGTGTTTCAGAACTACGCGCTCTACCCGCACATGACCGTGTACGGCAACATCGCGTTTCCCGCTCAAGCTGGCTCGGGTGCCGAAGGCCGAACGGGACGCCAAGGTGCGCGCCGCGGCCAAGGTGCTGGGCTTGGAGGCGCACCTCGACCGCAAGCCGCCGCAGCTCTCCGGCGGCCAGCGCCAGCGGGTCGCGATGGGCCGGGCGATCGTGCGCGAGCCCAGCGTGTTCTTGATGGACGAGCCGCTGTCGAACCTCGACGCCAAGCTGCGGGTGCAGATGCGCGCCGAGATCTCGACGATCCAGCGCCAGTTCGGGGTCACCACCCTGTACGTCACCCATGATCAGGTTGAGGCGATGACGATCGGCGACCGGGTGGCGGTGATGCGCAAGAGCCGCCTGCAGCAGGTGGGCGATCCTCAGACGATCTACGACCGGCCGGCCAACCTGTTTGTGGCGAGCTTTGTCGGATCTCCCCCGATGAACCTGCTGCAAGCCCGACTCGAACGGGACGGCGACAACATCTCCCTGGTGATCGGTGACCAGCGGCTGAGCATCGACGAGCAGGAACGGGCCGCACATCCCGAGCTGCAGTCACACGCCGGCGGCGATGTGGTGGTGGGATTCCGGCCCGAGCGGCTGGGCAAGAACGACGCGCCGCCCGAGCGGCGGCTGCGGGGCAGTGTGCTGATGTGCGAGGCGCTGGGCTCCGACTCGCTGGCCTACGTCACCATCGAGGGGTCGCAGACGCTCAGCGAGGCCCAGTCGGCTCTGGCCAACGATGTGGAGGACGCTGCCGAGGTGGAGGAGCTTTCTCGCGACGCGCAGGCGACGGTGGTGGCACGTCTCGATCCGCGTGTGCCCGTGGCCGAAGGCGAGGCGATCGAGCTCGACCTGGCCGCCGGCTCGCTCTACTTCTTCGACGCCGCAACCGGCCTCGCCCTGACGCCGGCCTAGGTGAATAACGGTGCCTGGCACCGTTATTCACCACCGACGCTCGGAGTGAATAATCGTGCCTGGCACCAATTATTCATACGGTCGGCACGAACCCCTGACGATGAGTTCAGGCGGGGTGGCGACCATCATGTCGTCACCGGCGGTGCCTGCGATCATGCTCAGAAGCAGGTCGACCGAGCGGCTGCCCAGCTCGGCCAGCGGCATCCGCACCGTGGTCAGCGGCGGATTCAGGTAGGCCGCCTGGGGGATGTCGTGCAACCCCACGATCGAGATGTCCCGCGGCACGTCCAGGCCGGCGTTTCGAACCGCCGCCATCGCCCCCACCGCGGACACCGAGTTGGCGGCGATGATCGCAGTGGGGCGAGGATCCAGCCGTACGAGCGCGGCTGCGGCTGTCGCGCCGCCGACCTCGTTGAACGTCGATTCGACGATGTACTCGGCAGGCGTGTCCAGCCCCGCCTCGGCCATCGCATTGACAAAGCCCCGCCGTCGCCGGCGGGCGGTGTCGACGTTCTGAGGCCCGGCGATATGGGCGATGTAGCGATGTCCCAGCGAGATTAGATAGCGCGTCCCCAAGGCGACCCCCGCCTGATCGTCAACCACAACGCTGGGACTCCCGCCCGGCCCGCGGCGGTTGATCATGATCGCCGGCGGCGATCCCGGAGCGTTCATGGTCGGCACCGAGTCGGCTGTGGCGATGGCGTACAACAGCCCGTCCACCCGGTCCTCCAGCACCTCGGTGCGCAGCCTGGCGGCCCCACCGGTGATCAGCAGCACGTATCCGGCAGCCACCGCGCGCTCCTCGGCGCCCTGGGCGATCTCGGTGTAGATCACGTTGCGCAGGTCGGGGATGACCATCCCCAGCGCCATCGTGCGGGCGGTCTTGAGCGTGCGCGCCGCCGGGTTGCGGCGGTAGTCCAAGCGCCGCACCGCCGCCATCACCCGCTGCTCAGTCTCGGGCCGCACGCTGAGCGTCTCGTCACCGCTCAAGAGCCGCGACACCAGCGAGGTATCGACCCCCGCCTCGGCGGCCACGTCCTTCATCCGCACCCTGCGCGGCGGCTTCGAAGTCCCTGCCATTTTGGGCAGTCTAGGCGGAGTTGAGTTGACACGCTGAATTCCTATCCCCTACGATGGTCAATCGTATGAGTTCTGGCAGGCTTGAAGGCAAGCGGGCGTTCCTCACCGGGGCCGGCGGCGGATTGGTCGCAGCGATCGCCAAGGCGTTTGCGGCCGAGGGCGCCGAGCAGGTGCTGGCCGGCCGCACGCGGGACAAAGTGCAGGCCGTTGCCGACCAGATCTCGGCCGGCGGCGGCATCGCCGTGGCCGTGCAGCTGGACGTCGCCAACGCCGAGGCGGTGGAGGCTGCGGTCGAATCCGCACACCAGCGCATGGGCGGGCTGGACATCGTCCTCAACGGAGCCGCCATCGACACCGGTTGGGCACCCTCGGCCGACATGGACATGGAGGTGTGGGACGCCACCATCGCCATCAACCTCTCGGGCACCTACTACGTGTGCCGTGCCGGCGCTGCCGCTGATGGTCGCAGCCGGCGGCGGCGCGATCGTGAACATCACCTCGGTGGCCGGCCACAAGGCCTGGGCCGAGGACGTGGCCTACAACGCGTCCAAGGCCGGCGTGACCCAGATGACCAAGACGATCGCCGTCGAGTACGCGACCGCCGGTATCCGCGCCAACTGTCTGGCGCCCGGGGTGATCGACGGCGGACTCACCGATACCGTCACCGACGCCGCCGATCGCGAGCAACTGGTGGGGATGCATCCGATGGCACGGATGGGTTCCACCGAGGAAGTGGCCGAGGCGGCGGTGTGGCTGGCCTCGGACGCGTCCTCCTTCACGACCGGCTGGACGGTGGCGGTGGACGGCGGGTTCCTGGCGTGATCACGCTGCGGTCGCCCGAGCTGCTGGTGCGGCTCGACCCCGCCCACGGTGGCGAGATGCTCGATCTGGTCGACCTCAGCACCGGACGCCAGCTGCTGGGCCGGCCGCCCTTCGGGTGCGAGCCGATCCTGGGCGGCGACCTGGACGAGGATCGATGGACGCAGTCCTACCGCGGCGGCTGGCAGACGGTGCTGCCCAACGCCGGTAACCGGGGGCGCAACCAGACCGGCGACCACGGATTCCACGGTCGCGCATCCAATGACCCCTGGGAGGTGGTCGCGGCCTCCGCCACAGAAGCCACGCTGACCTGGCAGGGACACGGGCTGGAGGTGGAGAAGCGGGTCGCGCTCGAGGACGGGGCGGTGCGCGTGTCGTACCGCATCACCTCGCCGAACGGAGCGCCGCTGGTCGCGCTGGAACACATGTCGGTGGGACTCGAGCTGCTCGAACCGGACGTGCGGCTGGAGCTGCCCGCCGGCTACGCGTATGAGCTGAGCGAGCAGACCGGGCCGGTGCGCCCACCCGACGGCGCGCCCCGCTACCCCACCATCGGCCTGCTCGACGGCTCAACCGAACGGGGTGATCGGTGGCCGATCGCAGAGCCGCGCACCCGCCTGTTCGTGGTGGCGGATCTGCCCGAGGGTTGGGGCGTGATCGCAAACGGCACCCGCGACCAGGCGCTGGCGATGGCCTGGGACATCGACTGGTTCAGGCACTGCTGGGTGTGGCACGAGAACCGCGTCACCGCCGGCATCTGGCGGCAGGCCGCCGAGATCCTGGTGGTCGAGCCGTCGACCATCCCCCACAGCCTGGGACTGGCGGTGGCCGAGCGGGAGGGTCAGGCGCGCCGGGTCGAGCCGGGAGAGGTGGCCGAGCCGTGGATCGTGCTGCGCCCGGTGACCGGCGTCGGCAGCGTGTCAGGTGTCGGCAGGGACGGCCGCGTGGTGGCATGACCGACTCCGCTGTCGGGCTGGGTTGCACGGTACTGCGCGACCTGTACGGCACGCCCGACATCCGTGCGTTGCTCGACTCACGAGCGCTGGTGCAGGGCTGGCTCGACGCCGAGGCGGCGCTCGCGAAGGCCGAAGCCGACGTGGGCATGATCCCCATCGCCGCAGCCGAGCGGATCGCGGCCGAGGCCGACGCCGCAAACTTCGACCTCGACCTGCTGCGCGACGGCATCGCCGACTCGCAGCACCCGTTGGTGCCGCTGATCCGCGCCCTGGTCGAGCGTTGCGGCGAGGCGGGCGCCTACGTGCATTGGGGCGCCACCACCCAGGACATCATCGATACCGGAGCGATGCTCCAGGTGCGGGCCGCCACCAGGGTGATCCGCGACGACGTGGCGGCAGCAGCAGCCGCGGCCGAGCGGCTGGCGAGCCGCCACCGCGACGACCCCATGCCCGGCCGCACCCACGGCCAGCACGCGGTGCCGATCGCGTTTGGCCAGAAGGCGGCCTCGTGGGCGGACGAGCTGCAGCGGTGCGTCGCCCGGCTCGATCGGCTGGCCGACGAGGTCGCGTGCGTGCAGCTGGGTGGCGCCGCCGGCAGCCTGGCTGCGCTGGGTGACGACGCGGCCGCCGTGCGAGCGCAGTTCGCGGCCAATCTGGGGCTGCCCGAGCCGGAGGTGGCCTGGCACGCGGCCCGCGATCGGATCCGCGAGATTGCACATGCGCTCTCCCAGATCGCCGCCGCCGGCGAGCGGATCGCCGCCGAGGTGGTGCGCCTGCAGGCCACCGAGGTGGCCGAGCTGCGGGAGCCGGCGACGGCCGGCCACGTCGGCTCCTCGACCATGCCGCAGAAGCGAAACCCGATGACCAGCGAGTACCTGATCGCCTCGGCTCGGCTGGTGCATGCCGCCACCAGCGTGCTCAACCAGTCGGGCGCGCACGCCGGCGAGCGCGACATGGGCCTGTGGGCGGTCGAGTGGATCGCGCTGCCCGAGGCGCTGATCCTGACCGCCGGTGTGGCGTCCAAGCTGGCCTGGATCCTGCAGGGCCTGGAGGTCGACACCGCCCGCATGCGGGTGAACCTGGATGTCACTCGCGGTGCGATCATGGCCGAGGCGGTGATGATGGAGTTTGCCCGCAGGTGGGGCCATGAGGGCGCCCACCAGATGGTGGCGCAGGCAAGCGCCCGGGCAGCCGCCGGCGACCTGCCGCTGGACGCGGCATTGCTGATGGATCCCGAGGTGGCGGCGGTGTACAGCGCGGCCGATCTCTCCCGCCTGACCGACGATCCCGGTTCGTATCTCGGTTCCTTGCGCCCAGGCCAAGTTCGTGAAACACTACCGCCGGTCCAAGCTCAATCGATTGATCCCGACAGGGTAGGTGACCAATGAGTGGCCCCAGAAATGTCCGATGGCTGCGAATGCTGGCGGTGACGGCAGCCGTCGTGGCAGTCGCCTCACTCTCGGCGTGCGGCGGAAGTAGCAGCAGCGGTGACTCATCCACTGCCGCCTCATCCGACTCGCTGAAACCGGTTCCCGGCACCATCAACGTGTGGCTGGCAGGGTTGTTTGCCGGCGCCACACCGGGAAGTCCGTATCGCAACTGGATCGACGCGCAGAACACCCGGTTCGAGAAGCTCTATCCCGGTTCCAAGGTCAACATCACGCTGCTTCCGACCAACAACGATCAGTTCTCGGCCAAGCTCCAGGCCGCGTTCACCTCGGGCAACGTGCCTGACGTGATGCTGATCTACTCCGGCGGCTACACCACGCCGTACATCCCCTCGCTGCTTCAGCTCAACCCCTACATCGACGCCAGCCCGGGAATGTACGACTCGATCTCCAACTGGGACCTCTCCTGCGGCGATCTCAACTGCCAGGGAGGATCGGGGCCGATCTACGGCGTGCCGATCGACTTCGGTTCCTACGGCCTGTTCTACAACAAGGCGCTGCTCAAGCAAGCCGGGCTGTCCGGGCCGCCCAAGACCTTCAATGATCTGCTCGCAGCCTGCACGGCGCTGAAGGCCCACAACATCATCCCGATCGCCTACGGCGACCGCGACGGCTACTCCACCGACAACTGGGCGACCTACGAGTACGCCTCCTACATGGACACCGGCGACGTCTCCAAGGTGAACGACGGCACGTTGCCGTACGCCGACCCCAAGCTGGTCAAGCCGCTCGAGCAGCTCACCCAGCTGAAGCAGAACGGGTGCGTCAACGCCGACGCCAGCACCCGCGAGAACGCCAGCGCCAACGAGTACTTCACCTCGGGCAAGGCGGCCATGGTACAGATGTACCCGTTCATCATCTCCGACTTCGAGAAGGCGCTTGGCTCCAAGCTGGGCGTGACCACTCTGCCCGTGTTCGGTGACGGGCCGCTGGCAGGGAAGTCGGCCGGCAACTCGTTCCACAACTGGGTGATCCCCAAGGACGCGAGCAACCCCAACCTCGGCTTCGCCTACATCAAGGTGGCGACCGACAGCACCGCCGGGGCCCAGCTGGCCACGATGGTGGGATCGCCGCCGGCCAACAAGGACGCGCTGGCGTCGCTCAAGGATCCCAACGTCAAGTTCTTCGCCCAGCTCGGCGCCGACCCTGGGATCCCGCTGCTGGACAGCGTAATTCCGGTGAACCTCGCGCTGTACTACTACAAGCAGCTTCAGGCGGCCTTCGCGGGTACCACCTCGCCGCAGGAAGCAATGCAGAACGTTGACAACGAGCGCAAGCAGCTCAATCCGTAGACGTCAGGAAGCGAGCGCCGGGGGTCCCCGGCGCTCGCTCTGGCGGCGGATCGGCCGCTCGGAGTGGCTGTGGGGGGTGCTGTTCGCCTCCCCGGCACTGCTGCTGATCCTGTACTTCGTCGCCTACCCACTGGGCACGGTCGTGTACTACGGCTTCACCCGCTGGAACGGGCTCAGCCCGCCGGAGTGGGTGGGCTTCCACAACTACCGCGTGCTGGCCGACGACCCCGTGTTTCGGCTGGCGCTTCGCAACAACTTCCTGTTCGCGCTGTCGGTGCCGATCCAGATGACGCTGCCGCTGGTGCTGGCGTACCTGATCCACGTGCGGATCACCGGCTGGTCGTTCTTTCGGGCGACGTTCTTCATCCCCGCGACGATCGCCACGGTGGTGGTCGGGATCGTCGCCTACAGCACCTTCCAGGTCACCGGCGCGCTCAACTCACTGCTGGGGGCGGTCGGCCTGGGGGCACTTCAGCACGATTGGCTGGCACGGGCACACACGTCCATTCCGCTGATCCTGTTCGTGGTCGTGTGGGCCAACTTCGGCTACAACGTACTGATCTATCTGGCCGGCATGTCGGCGCTCGATCCTGCCCTGGAGGAGGCCGCCCGGATGGACGGCGCCGGTCCCTGGCGCACCCTCATCTCGGTCGTCTCGCCCAACCTGCGGCGGGTGATGGAGCTGGTGCTGGTGACCTCGACCGTGACCGCCTTTGCCTACATGTTCACCTACATCTACGTGATCACCAACGGCGGGCCGGGCTTTGACACCAACGTGTCCGAGTTCCAGATCTACTACCAGTGGTTCACCAACGGCAACGCCGGCTATGCCTGCGCGATGGCCACCTTCCTGCTGCTCCTGACCACCATCCTGGGCGTGATCCAGATCCGGGTGCTGACGCGGAGGGTGGGATGAGCGACCGCGGCACCACCGGCCGGCTGATGCGGCTGCCCCCGGCCCAGCGCTGGCCGATCGTCGCCGGGATGGCGATCTTGAGCCTGTCGGCGTTCTTCCCCCTCTACGTGATGGCATCGAACGCGTTTCGATCGAACCTGGACTGGGCCAACAGCCAGATCGGGCTGCCCACCACCACCAGCCTGGGCGCGTTCCGGCGGGCCTGGGAGGGCGCCAGCATCGGATCGTCGTTCGTGAACTCGATCGAGATCTCGTTCGGCACAGTGGCGCTGTCACTGGCGGTGGCGACCATGGCCGCCTACGCCTGCGCCAAGATCGCCTGGCCACCCCGCCAGGTGGTGTTCCTGTTTCTGCTCTTCTGGATCGTGGTGCCCCCACTGGTGCTGCTGGTGCCGGTGTACATCGAGTTGGCCGACATCCCGCTGCTCCACAACAACCTGCTCGACTCGAAGTTCGGCATCGTGCTGGTGTACACGGCGGTCAACCTGCCGTTCAACGTGTACCTGATGACCGCCTACTTCCGGTCGCTTCCCGACGAGCTGCTGGAGGCTGCCCGGATCGACGGGGCGACCATTCCCCAGACGTTCCTGATGGTGATGGTGCCGCTGGCGCGACCGGCGCTGGCGACGCTTGCGATCTTCAACTTCCTGTGGGCGTGGAACGAGTTCATGTTCGCGCTGTTCATCCTCACGTCGACCAGCACCAAGCCGCTGACGGTCGCGGTCCAGCAGCTGCAGGGGCGCTTCGACCAGGACCCCACCGCGCTGATGGCCGGCCTCTGCATCGCGACCCTGCCGGTGATCGGCGTCTACCTGATCTTCCAGCGCCACCTGGTGCGGGCGATCACCGCCGGCGTCGGCAAGTAGCGCGGCTAGCCGTCGTAGCGAAGCCGCTGCAGCAGCTCGTCGTTCAGCTCGATGCCGAGTCCCGGCCCGGTCGGAATCGCGAGCTTGCCCTCGGTGAGCTGGAACGGGACGGTGAGCAGCTCGCCCACCAGGGGTGAGTCCGCCACCGAGAACTCCGACAGCGTGGGCCGATCGAGCGCCGCGGTGAAGTGCAGCGACGCCGCCACCAGCACCCCTGTCGAGAAGCAGTGCGGCACCACCTCGACGCCGGTCTCCCGCGCCAGGTCGGCGATCTGCCGGCCGACCGTGAACCCGCCGCAGCGCGCCAGATCCGGCTGCAGCACGTCCACGTGGCCGCGCTCCACCAGCGTGCGATAGGCGGCGATGCCGGAATCGGCCTCGCCGGTCGCGATCCGGATCGGGGCGCGGTCAGACAGCCGCCGATACCCGCGGTAGTCGTCTGCGGCCAGCGGCTCCTCCAGCCAGTAGAGATCGAGCGGCTCGACCGCCGCCAGCAGTGCCAGCGCGCTCTTGACCGAGTAGGCCATGCCACCGTCGACCATCAGCTTGCGATCGGGGCCGAGCACCTCGCGGGCGGCGGTGATCAGCTCGACGTCCGAGGCGAGGCTTCGCCCCAGTGGCCCCCACCCCAGCTTGAGCGCGGTGTAGCCGTCCAACACCGCCCGCTCGGCGATCTCCTGCACCTCGGCCACGGTCTCGGGCATCACCTGGCTGGCATAGACCGTCATCGCGTCCACCCGGCGTCCGCCGAGCAGCTCCGAGATCGGCAGTCCGGCGGCCTGCCCGGCGATGTCCCACAGCGCCATGTCGATCGCGCTGATGGTGTGCAGCGCTGCCCCCGCCCGCCCGTAGTGATACGAGCCCATCCACATTTCCTGCCAGAGCCGGTCGATGGCCAGCGGGTCCTCGCCTACCAGGAGTTCCGCCAGGCCACGCGCAACCGCATGCGACGAGGGCATCTCGACAATCGTGCGGGCGAGATAGGGAGAGGTATCGGCCTCGCCCACCCCGACCAGGCCCTCATCGGTGTGGATGCGTACCAGGAAGGCATCCTGGGTGCCGTCGGCCCGGGAAGTGTCCACCTGGCCGAGGCGCAGCACGAGAGGTTCAACCTTGGTAATCCGCATCCGCGAGATCATACTGAGACTGGTCCGCGGCGGCTCTGGCGGCGTCCCACGCGGTGGTGCGGTGCTCAACGTGGCTTTGCCACGCCTCCGCTCCGCCCACCGCTCGATCCTTGCCACAACCACCGCGTCCTGCGCCTCAGGGCGCCTGTCGTACATGAATAATTGGTGCCAGGCACCAATTCTTCACTCGTCGATCTGCACCGCCAGGATGAGGGTGATCATGGCGGCGGGGATCAGGATGATCCAGAGGGCGGTGAGCGTCCACACCACCGCGGCGACGGCAGCCAGCCCCATCACCACGGAGACCGCCAGCAGCACGGCGATCCGCTGACTCGAGCCCGACTGGTGAGTGGCGAATGCCGGCGCGGCCGGCCGATCGCCCGCGGCTCCCACCCGGTCGTCATCGAGATGGGACAGACAGCCGGGGCAGTACGGGCCGATCAGCTCGGCCTTGCCACATTTGGGACAGAGCATGCCGTAATTATCCACCCGGCCGGGCGGCGGGCAAGCGAACTACTCCAAAGTGGGCAGTATGGGCGGGCCGCTGGCCATATACTGGCGCTGTGTCGAGGGCGGAGTTTCAGCACGAGTTGGATGAGGTCGAAGCGCTCGTTCAGGATGAGGCAACTCTCTGTCGCAGCGCTCTCACGACAGTTGTCGACGCACTCTTGCGTCGTGACGGCAACGAGGCCCGGAGAGTAATTGCTGCCGATCACGAGGTCGACAGCCTGCATATACGGATCGAGTCCGCGATCGAGTCGCTGTTGGCGACGCAGTCACCAGTAGCAGTCGATCTCAGACTGGTGATTAGCATGATCCACGTCAACCTCCACCTGGAGCGCATCGGCGATCAGTGCGTGAACATCGCAAAGCTGTCGCTCCTGATGGGCCCGGAGGTGCTTCCCGATGACCTCGTGTTGGATCTGCAGACGATGGGGTCGCAGGCCGATGCCATGATCGCGGAGGCGATGCGCGCTTTCGGCGCCCGGGATCTGCCAGGTGCCGAGTCACTCGTGCAGATGGATCAGGTCATCAACCGGACAAATCACGGCCTCGCACGGAGCATCGTCACGAGCGTCGGCGACGCCGAGGTCGGTCTATTTGCGATCGTGATCGGACGCTGTTTGGAGCGCATCGGTGACAACGCCGTGGACATCGGCGAGAGGACTGCATACCTCGTCTCTGGAGTACTCCGTGAGTTCACGGATGCGTCCCAGGACGTCACGCTCTAGACGAACGAGCCTGCGAGGCGTTCAGGCCGCGGCCATGGTGCCGCAGCGGCCCCTCACGGAGGCATGCACGCGTGTTCTTGTGGGATCTGGGAGCGGCCGGCGTTGTGGGTGCAGACAAACAGGACGTGCTTCATCAGTTCACCTCCGATCCAAGGTCTTCCACGAGTCCCGCGATCCGCCGTTTAATCTCGTCTCGCACCGCGCGGACTCGCTCGATGGGTTGGCCGCTTGGGTCGTCGAGTTCCCAGTCGATGTAGCGCTTGCCGGGCACGTAAGGGCACTCGTCGCCGCAGCCCATGGTGACGACGAGGTCTGCCCAATGCATATCGTCGAGATCAAGCTTGTGGGGCGTTTTCTCCGAGACATCGATACCGAGCTCTGCCATGGCTTCGACCACGATCGGATGGACGTGCTCGGCCGGGCGACTCCCCGCCGATCGCGCCTGGTGGCGTCCGTTAGCTTCTTCCTCGAACAGGGCCTGGGCGATCTGGGAGCGCCCCGCGTTTTGGATGCAGACGAAAAGGACGTGGCTCACGCCTCCACCCATGGTTCTTCGGCCGGGTCGGGCATCTCCTCAACTACTGGGTCGTCCGCGCCGCGAAGGAACTGGTAGGTGACAGCGGCGAGCGTTGCACCGACTATCGGCGCGGTGAGGTACACCCAGATCGAGGTGTAGTCAGACGCCGCGATGGCGGGGCCGAGTGAGCGAGCTGGATTCATCGACGCGCCGGTGATCGGGCCTCCGAACATGGCGTCGAGCCCGACGGTGGCGCCGATCGCGATCGCTGCGGCCTCCCCAATGGCGCGGGTGTCTGTCGCCACGGCCATGATCACGAACATCAAAAAGAACGTCATCACGCCCTCCCACAGAAACGCCTGGGCGTCAGATCCGGACGGAAGGGTGGCACCGACGTGGGCGATGTCGCCCAGCGAGGCCCGAAGCACGAGCGCCGCGGCCAGTGCTCCTAGGAGCTGGGCGCCCCAGTACAGCGGCACCCGAGTCCACGGGAAGTGCCGAGAAACTGCAAACGCGAACGTCACCGAGGGATTGAAGTGGGCACCTGAGATGTGACCGACCGCGTAGATCATGACCATGATCACCAGGCCAAAGCTGATCGCCACACCAACATGGCCAAGCGCCCCAGTTTTGGCATCGACCATGATCGCCCCGCACCCTGCAAACACCAGGGCGAAGGTGCCGATCACCTCTGCGAGGAGGGAGCGCGCGAGTCGGACGTTCAATTGACTACTCCGCTTCGGCGTTCCAAAAGCAGCACGTCTCGCCAAACGCCGTCTCGCTGGCCGAGTCGCTCTCGCAGGCCGACGGTGCGAAACCCGCAGCCGTGGTGTAACGCAATGCTCGCGGCATTCTCGGGGAAGATGCCCGCCTGGACAGTCCAGATGTCGGCAAGTTCAGCCCGCCACACAAGTTGGCTGAGAAGCTGGTATCCGACACCACGGCGGCGCGAGCGAGAGGCGACGTACACGCTGCTCTCGGCCACACCGGCGTACACGCAGCGCTCCGACACGGGAGCAAGCGCCGCCCAACCGACGACCTTCGAATCATCGATGGCCACGAGCATGTGGCCGTCGAGGTGGCTGTCCTGAAACTCCTGCCAGGCGGGTGGGCGACCCTCAAAGGAGGCGTTGCCGGTGGCGAGGCCGTCAGCGTAGATACGCCTCACCGACTGCCAGTGCTCGCGCCTCAGCTGTCTGATCGCCGCTGGAGCAACGGCCGGGAGGGACGCGTCAGAGATCTCCTCGTTGGGCGCCTCGGTGTCTGGGCTCTCGTCGTCGAGCGCGTGGCGCCGTGACCATCAGCTCGCCTCGGCTAGGGCCCCGATGTCTACCAGGGAACTCAGTTTCTGCATCGCGTCTGGACGCACGCGGAAGTAGGCGAAGGTCGCGCGCTTCTCGCGGTCGAGAAGACCCGCCTCGCGGAGCTGTTTGAGGTGGTAGCTCACAGTCGGCTGGGCGAGGTCAAGCTGGTCGGTGAACTCACACACGCACACCGCCGCTCCCTGGGCGCGCAGCAGGATGTTCAAGATCTTCAGCCGGTTCCGGTCCGCGAGCACCCGAAAGAGTTTCTCCAGTTCGACCGCGTCGTCGTCGGAAAGCGATGTGCCGGCAAGCGGCGTGCAGCAGTTGATCGTTGGCAGTCGCTTCATCGAAACCCAACTATATCGAACCTCATAAACATTTGCGAATGTTGATGAATGGTGCTAAAACGAGTTTCGTACATCGATCAGTTTCGATGTAACAGCTGGACCAGGTCTACACCGCAAAGGAGCCAGTCATGGCCAATACCTTCCACCTCTCCCTCGACGTGCCCGATCTCGACCGGTCGGTCGCGTTCTACGTCGAGCTGTTCGGGCAGGAGCCGGCCAAGCGAAAGCCCGGCTACGCCAAGTTTGAGATCGCCGACCCGCCGGTCGCGATCGCCCTACAACAGGCGGCACAGCCGGCACTCTCACATCTCGGCATCCGCGTCGACACCACTGACGAGGTCGAGAACGCGAGCGCCCGCCTCAAGCAAAGCGGACTGGTGACGCTCGATGAGCGTGACACCGCCTGCTGCTACGCGCTCCAGGACAAGGTGTGGGTTGCAGATCCGGCAGGGAACCGCTGGGAGGTGTACACGCTGCTCGGAGACGTCGAGGAAAACGACGAGGAGCACGACCACCACCACGAAGCGCAGACGGCAGCGTGCTGCACGCCGACCGCAGGCGAGGAATCTGCCTGCTGCGCCTAGCGGCTAGCCGAAACGACCGGTGACGTAGGCCTCAGTGCGCGGATCAGACGGGCGGATGAAGAGATCCGACGTCGGCCCGGACTCGACCAGTATTCCGCTGCGGTTACCGGCGTCGTCTGCATCGACGCTGAAGAACGCGGTCATGTCGGCGACGCGGGCCGCCTGCTGCATGTTGTGGGTGACGATCACGATCGTGTAATCGTTCTTGAGAACGCCGACCAGATCCTCGATTGCGAGTGTCGCGACCGGGTCGAGCGCCGAAGCCGGCTCGTCCATCAAGATCACGTCTGGCTCGATCGCGAGCGCCCGGGCGATGCACAGGCGCTGCTGCTGGCCGCCTGAGAGCGAAAGCGCGCTTTGCTTGAGGCGATCCTTGACCTCATCCCATAGCGCCGCGTGTCGAAGCGCCTTCTCGACGCGGTCACTAGATTGTCCTTCATGCCGTGCAGGCGAAGGCCGAACGCGACGTTGTCGTAGATCGACTTGGGAAACGGGTTTGGCCGCTGGAACACCATCCCGATGCGGCGGCGTACCTCGACTGCGTCGACCCCGGATCCGAACAAGTCCTGCCCGTGGTAGGTGATCGTGCCCGGCAACCTCGGCGCCGTCGATCAGGTCGTTCATCCGGTTCATGCTGCGAAGCAGCGTGGTCTTGCCGCAGCCGGACGGGCCGATGAACGCCGTTGCGAGATTCTCGTGGATGTCGAAGTTGACGTCTGCGAATCGCGACCGATCCGCTGTAGCTGACCGACACGTCCTTGAGGCCAAATACGACGCGGTGGCCGTCTTGCGGCGAGGTGCCGTGTTGGCCTGCCATCTCGGCGAGCTTAGCTTGCGATCGGGCGAGTGCCAGCCCCGGCTCGCCACCGTCCTCAGCTTGAGGGTCTTTGGACTCTGGGACTTCGTCTGTCATGGTTTCAATGATGCCTGACTTGTCTGTGCTTTGCATGGCTGAGCCTGCCTTTGCGGTGTGTTCATCGAGGTCATCTGTCATCGCGCGCGCTCGATCTGGCGTCGGGTCTTGGCGGACAGCAGCCTGCCAACGATGCTCCCGATCAACACCACCGCGATCAGCACCAGAGCGGCGGCCCAGGCGACCTGTTGGTCGTGGCTGCTCGGTGATTCTGAGTTGGTGAAAATGGTCATTGGCAGCGTAGCCATCGCCTGACGCGGATCAGTAGTGACCACCGTGGTTACGAAGATCGAGCAGGTGAAGAGCAGCGGAGCAGTTTCGCCGGCGGCACGCGCCACCGCCACGATGGTCGCCGTCACGATTCCACCGACCGCCGTCGGCAGAATCACCGTAAGAACGGTGCGCGTGCGAGACGCGCCGAGCGCCATGCTGCCCTCCCGCAACGTCGGAGGAACCAGCAGCAGCACTTCCTCGGTTGCGCGGGCGATCAGCGGCAGCATCACGATCGAAAGACCGAGCGCTCCGGCAAAGCCGCTCTGGCCGCGACCGACGACGACCAGGCTGAAGATGAAGACGCCGATCACGATGGTGGGGACGCCAGCCAGGACATTTAGGGTGAGGCGGATTGCGTCGGCGAGTCTGGTCGGGGCGAACTCGGTGTTGAAGATCGCGAGTAGAACGCCCAGCGGAAGCGAAATCGCCGCCGCGATCAGGACGATGATCACTGTCCCGACGATGGCGTTTGCGATGCCACCACCCTCTTGCCCGAACGGCGCCGCGTTCTTGGTGAAGAAATCGAGGTTGATGGCCGGAAGGCCCTTCCGTGCCACCGAAATCAGCACGATTGCAAGCACTACAACGGCGAGCAGCGCCGCGGCCGTGGCCAGGCCTTCCATGATCTGGCCGGTGAGCTTGCGCCGCGCGGGCTCGCGGAGTCTGAGCCGTCAGGTCGATGTTGGACTCTGCGCTCATGCTGTCCCCAACCTTCGTCGCATCCGCCGAACGATCAGGTTCGCAACCAAGTTCGTGATCAGGCTGATCACCAAAAGGATCACGGCCAGGTACGCCAGGGACGCCTTCCCCAGCGTGGTTGGCGTCCCAACGTATTGGGCCGCCAGCCTGACCGGCCATCGTGTCGGCCGGGGCATACAAATTCTGAGGTCGAACCAGCGAGCCGCCGATCACCTGCGTTACCGCGATCGCCTCGCCGACAGCTCGAGCAAAGCCCAACATGACGCCGGCGACCAAGCCTGCGCTGACCTGAGGCAGGGCGACGCGGCGCACCATCTCCCAGCGGGTCGCGCCCAAGGCGAGCGCTCCCGACTTGAGTTCGCTCGGCACGCTTGAAAGCAGCTCGCGGCTAATGCGACGCAACGATCGGGACGATCATGATCGTGAGAATCAGACACGCCGGCAAGAGCCCGACCGGTGACGGATATCCGTCCAGGAATGGGATGAAGCCGAGATGGCTGATCATCCACGGCTCGACGTGGTCGTTCAGGAATGGCCCCATCACCACGATCCCCCAGAGGCCGAGAACGACGCTTGGGATCGCGGCGAGCAGCTCGACCATCATCCCAACCGGAGTCCGAAGCACGCGCGGGGCGAGTTCGGTCAGGAAAAGCGCGATAGCGATGGCCACTGGCACTGCGATCAACAGTGCGATGAACGAGGTCGCAAGAGTGCCCCAGATCAGATCCAGTGCGCCGAACACGTTGGTGACCGAGTTCCACTCGGTTCCGGTCAGAAATCCGAGTCCGAACTGGCTGATCGCCGGCCGTGCCTGGTCGACGACGTCGTAGCACCAGCAGCACCATCAGCAGGCGCCAGCACAACGACAGCGAGGCCAGCGATGGTGCGAAGAGCGCGATCACCCAAACGGCGTTTGAAGTTGCCGCTAGTTGAGAGAGATTGAGGTGAAGTTTCGACTGTCATGGGTGTTGAGCGAGCGTGAGCGTCGGCACCAACCACACGGTGCCGACGCTCACTGTCATCACTACGAGTGGATCTTTGCGATCAGCGTTTTTGAGCTCGTCGCGACCGCCTTCGGAAGCTCCGGATAGGCGGGTGGGCCCAGCGCCTGCCCATCTGGCCCGACTGCGTAGTTCAGGAACGCCTTGAGCACCGATGCCTTCGAGGACTGCTCAGGCGCGATCACATACGTGTACGTCGAGAGCGGGTATGCATCAGGCGCTGAAGCTGGCGGGTTCACCAGCTTGATCGTCCCGTCAGGCCGACGTGGTTCCGGCTGCTGCCGCCGCGAGAATCGACTTCTCAGTCGCCGACTCGTAGTTCCCGGCCGCGTTGGCCAGCAGCGCCGAGTCCAGGCTGTCAGCGGAGACGTAGGAGACCTCGCTGTAGGTGATCGCTCCATCAGTTGCCTGCATGGCTGCGATCACGCCGGAGCTGTGCTCGGCGCCTGTGCCGGTCGGGAATGTCGGCAGCGTCGACGTGCCGACCGTTGCTCTTCCAGTCAGGGCTTACCGAGGACAGGTAGTCCGTCAACACGAAGCTGGTACCGGAACTGTCACTGCGGTAGATCGGCGTGATGTGCGTATCAGGAAGGCTCACGCCCGGATTCAGATTCGCGATCGCCGGATCGTTCCAGGAGGTGATGTTGCCCAGGTAGATGTCGGCGAGCACCGGCCCGGTCAGCTTGAGGTTGTTGGGAGCGCCCTTCACGTTGTACTCAATCGCCGTGGCACCCAACGCCCACGGGATCTGTACGCACCCCTTGCAAGCAGTCACCTGGTCAGACGTCATCGGAGCATCGCTCGCACCGAAATCAACCGTCCGCGCGGTGATCTGGTCGATTCCGCCACCACTACCAATCGCACCGTAGGTGACCGTAACTGCTGCAGGGGTCTTGACGTAGGCACCAGCCCACGACTGCACCAGTGGTGCGACAAACGTGCTGCCCGCGCCCGATCAAGACTTTGCTCTCGGAGCCGCCGCTGGCGGCGCTCGTACCACTGCTGCTGTCGTTGCTGCTACTGGAGCCGCATCCCGCCGCGAGAGCGACTACCGCGACCACTCCAATCAATACACCCAGCTTGCGCATACGTCCTCCAGTTACGGTTCATTCCACGGTCCTCGTTCGCGATGGATTGTGGAGGCGGCAGGTTCGGACCTGGGTTACAGATTGGGGCTCAGGCCGGTGAAGATCCGGTGAACCTGCCCGGTTACCGGCGAAGGTTCGGGGGTAAAACATGGGTAACTGCAAGGTCGGGGGGCTTTCCACCGCCGGGATGTAGGGTGTGGATGCCGCAGCCACCAACGTTCGAGAGGAAGCTGACAATGGGGTTTGACCAATACCACGAGCCTCCTGAGGAGCTGTCACAGGAGACTCGGACGATCGCGCGCATCTTCGCGTCACTGACCGAGGAGGCGGAGGCCATCAACTGGTACGAGCAGCGACTCTCGCTGGAGCAGGATCCGGAGGCGGTCGCCGTCATCCGCGACGCGATGCACGAGGAGTACAAGCACTTCTCGATGGATCTCGAGTTCCTGTTTCGCCGGCGGCCCGAGTGGCGCACGATCGCCCAGGGCGTGTTGTTCCAGCCCGGGGATCTGGTCGAGAACGCCGAGATCGCAGAGGCCGCAGGAGAGGGTGGCGACGACGCCGGGTCGACCGGGTCGAACGACGGGTCGCTGGGTCTGGGGTCGCTGCAGGAGGTGCCGGCATGAGCCACCTTCTGCGTGAACACGCACCGGTCAGCGAACTCAACTGGCAGCAGATCGACGACGAGGCCCGCGAGCGGCTCGCGCCCAGTCTGGGAGCGCGACGGCTGGTGGACTTCAGCGGCCCTCAGGGATGGCAGCATTCCGCGACCAACCTCGGTCGGGTGCGCCCGATCGCGTTCGCGGCCGCCGACGGCAACTCGCGGCTCGATGCCGCGCAGCCGCGTGGTGCTGCCGCTGGCGGAGCTGCACGCCGACTTCAACGTCAGCCGAGCCGAGTTGCGCGACGGCGATCGCGGCGCCGAGGATGTCGACTTCGACGATCTCGACGATGCCGCCGCGGTGATCGCCACCGCCGAGAACATCGCCGTCTTCCACGGTTGGAAGGAGGCGGGCATCGCCGGCATCACCGCCAGCACGCCCCACCCCACGATCAAGGCCGGCAAGGCCATCGAGGACTACCCGATCAAGGTCGCCCAGGCGGTCGAGCTGCTGCTGCGAAGCGGCGTCGGCGGCCCGTACGGTCTGGCACTGGGTCGGGACGAGTACACCAAGGTGATCCAGTCCACCGAGCACGGCGGATACCTGCTGGCCGAGCATCTCAAGCGCATCCTGGACGGGCCGCTGGTGTGGGCGCCGGGGGTGAAGGGAGCGGTGGTCGTGAGCCTGCGGGGCGGCGACTTCCTGTTCGAGTCGGGCCAGGACATCTCGGTGGGCTACGCGTCACACGACGCCGAGACGGTCAACCTCTACCTGGAGGAGTCGTTCAGCTTCCGGGTGGCCACGCCCGAGGCGGCGGTGGCGATCGCCTAATGGTCGATGACGTGCTGTCGACGGCGGTACTGATCACACGCGAGCCCACGCCGATCATGTTTCGGCGGGTTGCAGACGACCACGAGACGATCCGGAAAGCGTGGCAGTCGTTCGAGACCGCGGTGGGATTGCAAGGCCGCAAGTTCTTCGGGGTGTTCGATGCCTCCATCGACGAGTACTGGGTGTGCGTGAAGCTGAAGGACTCTGACGACGCCGAGGCGCTCGATGCCGAGATCGGCGAGATCCCCGGCGGGCGCTACCTGCGAGCCAGGCTGGAGGGCGAGCCCCCCGGCGTGTACGAGCGCATTCCCGCCGGGTTCGACGCGATGGAGGCCAACGGCCCGCGCGACGACTCACGGCCCGTGGTCGAGTACTACCGCTCGTTCGGCGTGATCGATCTCCTGCTGCCTGTGCGGTGAATAACGGTGCCTGGCACCGTTATTCACACGCCTGGCCTACGATCTCGTCAGCGCGGCTTCGGAGATCCGCTCGCCGAAGCGCGGTCGGCCTCGACCGGCGTGACCGTGACCGGGATGACCTTGTACTCGGGGCAGCTCGTGTTCACATCAGCTGACTGACCCACCAGCAGGTTGGTGCGGATCTCGGGGAAGTGGAACGTGGTGAACACGTGCCCCTCCACGATCCGGTCGGTGATCTGCACCGGCACCTCGATGTGGCCGTGCCGGCTGCGCACCGTGACCAGCTCACCGGTTTCCACTCCGAGCTGCTCGGCGTCGGCGGGATGCATCTCCAGCACGTCGCTGGGCAGCAGCTCCAGGTTGCCGGTACGGCGGGTCATGGTGCCGGCGTTGTAGTGCTCGAGCCGGCGGCCGGTGACCAGGATCAGCGGGAACTCCTCGCTGGCCTCGTCGCCCGGCGCCTTGTAGGGGAGCGCCGCGAAGGCACCCAGGCCGCCTGGTCGGGTGAACTCTGCTCGTACAGAATCGGAGCGTCGACGCCGTCGGCGGTAGACCGGCCACTGCAGGCCCCGCCGGCCCAGCCGCTCGAAGCTGACGCCGGCGAAATCGGGCGTCAGCGCGGCGACCTCGTCCATCGCGTCGGCGGGCGTCTCCAGCGGAATCTCATGGCCGAGCGCGCTCGAGACCAGCTTGATGATGTCGAAGTCGGTCTTGGCCGAGCCGGGAGGCTCGATCGCAGGCGAGACCAGCTGGATCCGGCGCTCGGCGTTGGTGAACGTGCCGGTCTTCTCCAGGAAGGACGACGCCGGCAGGATCACGTCGGCGAACTTGGTCGTCTCGTTCTCGAAGATCTCCTGGACGACCAGGAAGTCGAGCGACTCCATGCGCGGCCACCACGTGCTTGGTGTCGGGATCGGTCTGGGCGACGTCCTCGCCGAAGATGTACATCGCCTTCAGCCGGCCGTCGACGGCGGCGTCGAACATCTGCGGGATGGTGTAGCCCTTGTCGCGAGACAGCTCCACGCCCCAGGCCTGCTCGAACGACTGGGCGACGTCCTCGTCACCGACCGAGCGGTACGCGGTGTAGGTGTCGGGGAGCGCACCCATGTCGGATGATCCCTGCACGTTGTTTTGTCCGCGCAGCGGCAGCAGCGCCGAGCCGGGGCGGCCGACCTTGCCGGTCATCATGGCCACGTTGCAGATCAGCTGGACGACCTCCGAGCCGTACTTGTGCTCGGTCACGCCGAGGCCCCAGATGAACGACCCGTTCTCGGCGGTGGCGTACAGCCGAGCCGCCTCTTCGAGGTCGGCAGCCGGGACGCCGGTGATCTCCTCGACCGCTTCGGGGCTGTACAGCCGGCACAGATCCTCGGCCTCCTCGTAGCCCTCGGTGCGCTCGTCGATGAAGCTCTGGTCGACCAGTCCGTCCCTGCTGATCACGTGCATCATGCCGAGCATCACCGCAGCGTTGGTGCCGGGCCGAGGCGACAGGTGCAGCACCCCGTAGTCGGCCAGCTCGATCCGGCGGGGGTCGATGGTGATGAGCTTGGTGCCGCGCAGCGCGGCCTGCTTGATGCGAGCGCCCACGACCGGATGGGCCTGCGTCGGGTTGGCGCCGATGATGACGGCGACGTCGGACTTGTCGATGTCGGTGAACGCGCCGGTGGCGCCGGACAGGCCGAACGACTTGCGCAGCGCGAACGAGGTGGGCGAATGGCACACGCGCGAGCAGTTGTCGATGTTGTTGGTGCCGATCGCGGCGCGCATCATGCGCTGCATCAGATAGCAGTCCTCGTTGGTGGCCCGTGACGAGGCCAGCCCGGCGATCGCATCCGGCCCGTGCTCGGACTTGATCCGGCCGAACTCGGTTGCGATCCGGTCGATCGCCTCTTCCCAGGTCGCCAGCCGGAAGCCGTCGCCCTCGCGGATCAGCGGAGCGGTGAGCCGCTCACGCGAGCGCGAGAACTGGTGGGCGAAGCGGCCCTTGACGCAGGTGTGGCCCTCGTTGGCGGGGCCGTCGAGCGCGGGCGAGATCGACATCACGCGACCACGATGGACGTGCGTCTCCAGCCGGCAACCGACGCCGCAGTAACCGCACGTGGTTGTTTCGGTCGGTTCGAACTCGAGATCGGCGCGCATCGTCTTCACCCTCCAGATCGGTCACCCCACATTCTAGATGGTGAAGGCCGAAATGGCGTTGTGCGACCGGCTACAACGTTAGTCGTAGATATGGAGCGACCCGGCCTGCTTGGGGTCGACCATGTTGAGCGGTGCACGCCGGGGAACGGGGATCGGCACGACCGCGGGCTCCTGCAGCGCCACTGCTCTGGCGAGCAGATCGGCCAGCGGGGCCACGATCAGGCGGTGCAGCTCTTCTGATGATGTCCAGACACTGGTTGGGTACATGCCGGGCACCCTAGCGGAACATCCGGCGACCCTCATCCCCAAAACCAGGTAGTTGCGGATGCCGCTGCTACACGATCCGCAAGACGTCATACCAACACCTGTTAGGATGTCGCTATGGAACACGGACAGCTCCTCCACATCGATCCCGCCGAGGGTGAGCGGCTGCGCTCCCAGCGGCCGGCCGAGGACACGGCCGAGGTGCTGGCCGGCGCCTACCACGCGCTCGGCGACCCCACCCGCCTGACGCTCGCGCTGGCCCTTCGCGGCGACCGCGAGCTGTGTGTGTGCGACCTCAGCTGGATCGTCCAGCGCTCCCAAAACCTCGTGTCCCACCACATGAAGGTGCTGAAAAGCCGCGGGCTGGTGCGATCGCGCAAGCAGGGCAAGATGACCATGTACCCGCTCACTCCGCGCGGCGATGCGCTGCTGGCCGAAGCCTCCACCGCGCTCGAGTCGACGCCGTGATGGGCAACGCCGCGTCCCAGCTGGGAACGGCGCTCGGCAACGCGCTGCTGATGGCCTGGGAGGTGTGGTGGGCGCTGGTGCTGGGCTTCGCCGTCTCGGCGGTGGTGCAGGCGTGGGTGCCGCGCGAGCGCGTCGAGGCACGCCTGGCCGGCGGCGGCGCCGGGCCGCTGGCGTGGGCCACCGGGCTGGGCGCCGCCTCCTCATCCTGCTCGTATGCCGCCACCGCGATCGCCAAGTCGCTGTTTCAGAAGGGCGCCTCGGCGATGTCGGCGATCGCGTTCCAGTTCGCGTCGACCAACCTGGTGTGGGAGCTCGGCCTGGTGATCTGGGTGCTGATCGGCTGGCAGTTCACGCTCGCGCAGTTCCTGGGCGGGTTCGTGATGATCCTGCTGATGGCCGCGATGCTGCGGATGTTCATCCCCGAGCGGGTCGAGGCCCAGGCCCGCGACCACGCGGTCGCCGCCGATACCGGCCACCAGCACCACTCGGCCGCAGCCACGGGCGGCTGGCGACAGCGGCTGACATCGGTCAGCGCCTGGTCGGATGTCGCCCACAACTTCCGCGGCGACTGGCAGATGCTGTGGAAGGAGATCTCGGCGGGATTCCTGCTCGCCGGGCTGCTCAGCCTGGTGCCCGAGCGGATCTTCCAAGACATCTTCGATACCGGCCTGCCCGGGCCGCTGAACGCGCTCGCAAACGCGGTGCTGGGTGTGCTGATCGCAATCGCGACCTTCGTCTGCTCGGTCGGAAACGTGCCCCTGGCGGCGGTGCTGTGGTCGGGCGGGATCAGCTTCGGCGGGGTGATCGCCTTCATCTTCGCCGACCTGCTGGTGCTGCCGATCATCGCCATCTATCGCAAGTACTACGGCTGGAACTTCACCATCCGGATGTCGGCGTTGATGTTCGTGACGATGGTGGCCGCGGCGCTCGTGATCAACGCGCTGTTCGACGCTGCCGGGTTGATCCCCACCACCCGTCCCACCCAGTCGGACGTGTTCGGCACGTTCGCGCTCGACTACAAGTTTGTCCTCAACGCGATCGCCACGATCGTGTTCGTCACCCTTCTTGGGCTGACGATCCGGCGCGGCGCGGCCGATCCTGTATGTGGGATGACGGTCGACCGCAGCAAAGCCCGCCGCCTGGAACACGCAGGCACGACCTACTACTTCTGCTCCGACAACTGTCTGCAGGCCTTCCAACGCGACCCCGACCGGTACACCCACGCCCACCACGAACCAAGCTCGAGCGCTACCGTGCGGGTTCACTGAAACCCCAACGGAGGAACGATGGCAGAGCTAGCAGGGATCGAGATGCGTGGGTTGGGCAGCACCGGCCCCTTGGTCTCGGCGGTTGGCCTCGGCTGTAACAACTTCGGCCGGCGGCTCGACCAGGCCGCCACAACCGCGGTTGTCAGCGCCGCCATCGATTCGGGCATCACGCTGTTCGACACCGCCGACGTCTACGGCGGTGGCGGAGTCAGCGAGCAGTACCTGGGAGAGGCGCTGCTGGGCCGCCGCGACAGCGTCGTGATCGCGACCAAGTTCGGGTTGGACATGCAGGGCAAGCTGGGAGACGACTCGGGCGGGCGGGGATCGCGCGACTACATCAGGCGCGCCTGCGAAGCGTCGCTTCAGCGGCTTCAGACCGACCGCATCGACCTCTACCAGTATCACGAGCCCGACGGG
This sequence comes from uncultured Actinomycetes bacterium, assembly GCA_963729195.1. GTDB lineage: Bacteria > Actinomycetota > Thermoleophilia > Gaiellales > JAICJC01 > CAVPTL01. The sequence goes on along the minus strand of CAVSNF010000022.1, from coordinate 380,934 downwards.
GTGACGTCGCTGGCAGAGACGCTCGGCGCGATCAACGAGCTGGTGTCGGAGGGCAAGGTGCTCTCGATCGGGATCTCGAACGTGAACCCGGCCGAGATCGAGGAGTCCGACGCGCTCGCGCGCCAGGAGGATTGGGCGCCGGTGGTGAGCGTGCAGAACGAGTACAACCTGCTCAACCGCCACCTCGAGGCCGACGCGATGCCGGTCTGCGAGCGACTCGGCATCGGCATCCTGCCCTACTTCCCGCTGGCCAGCGGGCTGCTCACCGGCAAATACCGGCGCGGCCAGGCGACTCCCGAGGGAGCCAGGCTGTCAGGTCGCGATGCGATCGCCAGCGACCTCCAGTTCGAGCAGATCGAAGGGCTCGCCGCGTTCGCCGAAGCCCGCGGGATCACGATGCTGGACGTCGCCGTGGGCACGCTGCTGGCGCACCCCACGGTCAGCTCCGTGATCGCCGGCGCCACCTCCCCCGAGCAAGTCCGCGCCAACGTGGCGGCGGGACGCTGGCGCCCCACCCCCGAAGACCTCGCCGAGATCGACCGCATCACCCCGCCGCCCGAGGTCTAGGTGAATAACGGTGCCTGGCACCGTTATTCACGCCCTGCGCAGGCGGCCGAAGAGGGACTTGCGCTGGTCGCCGTCTGTGGAGTCGTCCACCAGCGCCTTGCGCATGGCGGCGACGTCCACCGGGGCGGTCGCTTCGCGGCGCAGCACGTCCTCCTCGAAGATCCGCAGCACCTGGCCGACGCGGCCGCGCTTGCCGTCGCAGAAGCGGCATTCCACCGTGGTCGGGCCGGTGGTCGACGGAGGGCCGACCGACACCACCTGCACCTCGCCGTCCAGCAGCTCGCTGCCGAACCGGGCCCGCAGCTCCAGCACGTCGTAGCGCCGCAGCAGCTGGTGCGTTGAGAGCACCACCCGAGCGGTGGAAAGGCCTTCCACCGCAGCCACCACCGTCTCGCCGTCCTTGATGTCGTGACAGTGCACCGCGATCATGCGCGCCCGCCCGCGGATCGGCCGGGTCTCCTGCACCGGCTCCACGGTCGCCTCGAACTCGCTGTCGATCGCCCGCATCTGCACCCGGGCGACCCGATCGGTGTCGTACTGGGCGCGCTCGACCAGGAAGCGCACGGCAAAGCGCGCGCCGTCCAGTTCGACCCGGCCGACCAGCTCCATGCCTCCGACCACGCGCATGCGTTCGGCGGTGCCGTGCAGGCTGACGCCCGAAACCCATGCCGAGCTGACTCGCAACACGCCGCCGTTGTCACGCTCGAAATCGGCCTGACCGACCCGAGCGAACCCCTCGACGAGTTGTTCCAACGATGGCTGAACGCCAACTATGCTCACACTGCCCCCCGATCGACACCCGTTATCTCTACCGGCTGATGCAGGGGGAATCTGAACCCCCGCGGGGGTGATTACGAGGCGGCGGTGACCGTGACCTCGATCCCGTGCACGGCCGAGCTCTGACCCATGTCGCTCTTGATTCCGGGGTTCAGCACGTTCACGTTGGCGCGCTCCGACTCGCGCTTGGGCCACCGGCCCTTGGGCGACAGCGCCACCCCCGGCGGCACGCCGTCCGACAGGCGCAGCTCGAGCATCAGGGTGCCGACGTCGTTGGCAACCGCCACCCGATCGCCGGCGGTCAGACCACGGCTGAACGCGTCCGCCGGGTTGAGTGCGATCTCCGCCGGCCCCAGCCGCTTGGTGATCTTGGGGTCGTTGGTGAACGTGTCGTTCAGCATCCACTGCGAGGCCGGCGTCAGCAGCCGCAGCAGATCCTTGCCGGGACGCTTGTCCGCCCACGGCTGGGGCACCGCCGGGTGCCCGTCGGCCTCAGCCGCAGCCGACGCGATCTCGATCCGGCCGCTGGGGGTCGGAAACTCCAGCTCGGCGAACTGCACCACCGGCTCGGCGCTGAGCGGCACCGTCCCCACCGCAGCCAGCTCATCGAAGCTCGCAATCACGCCCGACTGCTCGAGCAGCGCCGCGATCATGTCGGCGTCGGATTCCCGCAGCTCGGGCTCGTCAAATCCCATCGCGGCCGCCAGCCGCCGGAAGATCTCGGTGTTCGGCAGCGCCTCACCGAGCGGATCGGAGGCCTTCACCTGGGCCGACAGGGTGAGGTCGAAGTAGGACGTCATCAGATCGTCGAACTCCAGGAAGCTGGCCGCCGGCAGCACGATGTCGGCGTGATCGGTGGTGTCGGTGGCAAACAGGTCGACCACGACTGTGAACAGGTCGTCGCGGTCGAGCGCGCGCTGCAGCCGCGCCTGCTCGGGATTTGACGCGGCGATGTTGATGTTCCAGCAGATCAGCGCCTGGGCCCGCTGCGGCTGTTCCAAGCGGCCGGCCAGGTCCATGTGGCTGACGGGCGGAGGGGGATCCCCCAGATGCGGCGCCACCAGATAGTCGGAGTCGATCTCGAGCTGGTCGTTGAGATACAGAAACCCGGCGCCCGGCTTGCCCACGTTGCCGGTCACCGCCGGCAGCAGCGCACACGCCCGCACCACGTTGCCGCCGGTGGGCTGGCGCTGGAGTCCCTGACCGATCCACAGCAGCGACGGGCCGGCGCCGTACATCGTCGCCGCGCGGACGATGGCCTCGGCCGGCACTCCGGTGACCGTCTCCCCCCACTCCGGGGTGCAGTCGACCAGCAGCGGATCGAGCCGCTCGTAGCCCACCGTATGCGCGTCCACGAACTCGGAATCGACCATCCCCTCGCGGCGCAGCACGTGCAGCATGGCGAAGGCCAGCGCGGCGTCGCTGCCCGGAAACGGCTGCAGGTGAAGGTCGGCGGCAGCGGCCGTATCGGTGCGCACGGGATCGACCACGATCAGCGGCGCGGCCGCCTCTCCCAACCAGTGCTCGTGCTGGTGGGGCCCCGAGGCCGAGGGGTTGGCGCCCCACACCAGGATGCAGTTGCTGTCGACCACGGTGCGCGGGTCAAACCCGGTGACCGAGCTGCCGAAGACGTAGTCGAGCGCGACATGCCCGGCCTTGTTGCAGACCGAATCGGGATCCACCTCGGTCGCGCCCAGCCGGTTGAAGAACCGCATCGGGACGCTGCCTGCCAGCAGTGAGCAGGTGCCGGTGTAGTGCGCGTTGAGGATGGTGTCGGCGCCGTGGGTGGCGGCGATCTCGCCCAGCCGCGCGGCGATCTCTGCAATCGCCGCATCCCACGTGATCGGTTCAAACCGGCCCTCGCCCTTGGCGCCCGACCCGGCGAAGCGGCGTGGTCAGCCGCTGGTCGCGGTCGAGGAACGCGCCGTTGTAGCCGATCGTGCACTTGCGACAGAGCTTGCCGCGACTGATCGGGTGGTCGACGTCGCCGCGCACGTTCTTGATCGCGCCGTCGGTGAGCGTCACCAGAATGCCGCATGCGTCGTAGCAGTCGCGCGGGCAGGTGGTGCGAATCGTGGTTTGGCCCATCGACGTACTGTCGGCCACACGCGCCACCTGTGTCAAGGGTTGTACGCTTCGCGCGGGGATGAGCGACCGAGACGCAGTCATCACCGCCGCCGAGAGCGGCGACGCCGAGACTCTCCGGCGGCTGCTGGTGACCGACCGCACGCTGGCCAGCACCCGCGACGATCTTGGGCATCTCGGCGCTGCTGCATGCCCGCTACGGCGGCCACAGTGAAGCCGTTTCGGCACTGCTTGCCGCGGTGCCCGACACCGATATCTTCGATGCCTCTGCGGTCGGCCTGGTGGGCCGGGTGAGTGAGCTGGTGGCCGACCACCCCGAACAGGTCAACGCGGTCAACGTGGACGGCTTTCGGCCACTGCAGCTGGCGGCATTCTTCGGCCACGCCCAGGTCGTGCGGGTGCTGCTGGACGCGGGCGCAGACGTGGCCGCCCGCTCCACCAACGGCATGGCGCTGCAGGCGCTTGCACTCGGCGGCAGCCTCCGGGCCACATCGGAATCGTGAGCATGCTGCTGGAGGCCGGCGCCGACCCCAACTCCGAGCAGGTGGGCGGCTACACCGCGCTGGATGCTGCCGATCAGATCGGCGACACCGACCTCCAGGCGCTGCTGGTCGCCGCCGGAGCGGAGCGGTGAGCGACCCGCGCACCGCAGGCACCGAACCGATCGAGGAAGCCGCCGACGCCACCCGGCGTACGCGCCTGGCCAACGAGCGCACCTACCTGGCGTGGCTGCGCACCGGATTCACCGCGCTGGCGGTGAGCCTGGCGGCCGGCAAAGTCGTGCCCGAACTGGCCCACACCGAGCGCTGGCCGTACGAGCTCCTGGGTGTCGGATTCGCCCTGCTGGGGGTCGCCTGTATCGGCTACGGCTACCGCCGTGAGCGTGACATCGAAGAGGCGCTTGATCAGGGCAAGTTCGCGCCCATCGCCCGCACTTCCAGCCTGCTCCTGGCGGTGGGCGGCGTCAGCCTCGGCATCCTCACGTTCGTGCTGATCTTGGTGCGCGCGTAACCGCGGCTTCTCGCGAACTTCACCGCGGCGATACCCCACCCCGGCAGGCCGTGGCTACGCTCGCTGCATGAACAGATACCTGGCCCTTGTGGCACATGACGGAAAGAAGCGCGAGATGGTCGAGCTGGTGGGATCGTGCCTGCCGGCCGTCCGCAACCACCAACTGGTGGCGACCGAGACCACCGGCCGCGCCATCATCGAGACCTACGGCCTGGACGTCGACCTGGTGCTGTCAGGCCCGTTCGGCGGAGACATGCAGATCGGGGCGATGGTCGCCCGCGGCGAGGTGGGCATGGTCGTGTTCCTGCGCGACCCGCTGACCGCCCATCCCCACGACCCCGACATCCACGCGTTGATGAAGGTGTGCGACGTGCACCGCATCCCGCTGGCCACCAACGTCGCTACTGCGCAGCTGTGCCTGCGGTCTCCACGCCCGCAGCCTCGAGCTGAGCTCGTAGCATCTCGGCATTGACCGGAGCCTGAGCGATCGGCATGTCGTTGACGTCGACGCTGCGGCCGTTGTTATTGAACATCGCATAGACGTTGTCGCAGCTGTGGCTGAGCTCGCGCAGGGGGCCGACCCATTCGGCCAGCTCGTCCGCCGAGTAGAGGTGATCGAACCGCTCGGCGGCGCTGCGCCCCTTGACCTGCCAGGTGTCGGCGTTTCGGCCGTGCAGGCGCAGGTAGGCGGTGGGGGTGGTGTGGGCGACCACGGTGGGGATGATGTTGTAGGCGTCCAGGCGCGGCTCGTCCACCATCACGTAGGTCGCACCGCCGCTGTTCCAGGAACGACAGCACCTCGGCGGTGTTGCCCTCGGCGTGCCAGCTGCGATGCCGGAACTCGACCAGCATCTCGTCCCCACCGAGCTGCTCCTGGGCCCACTCGAGGTACTCGAACGCGCTCGGCTTGAAGGTGAAGTAGGGCGGCATCTGCATCAGGATCCCGCCGAGCTTCCCGGCCGAGCGAAGCGGCTCCAGGGCGGAGTGGAACCGCTCGAACACCTCCGCTCGGAACTCGCCCGAAGGATGATTGACCCGCCCGCGCTGGTCGACCTCGACGCCGTCGCGCATGTCCGGCGGGAGCTGCTCGACCTTGACCGGATGGCGCGTCATCACCCCGAACGCCTTGACGTGGAAGACGAACCCGTCGGGTGTGCGCCGCGCCCAGTTGGCGGCGGCCTCGTGGGTCGGCAGGGCGTAGTAGCTGGAGTTGACCTCGACCGTGTCGAACAGCTCGGCGTAGTACTTGAGCCGCCCTTCGGCGGACTTCACGTGGGCCGGGTACCACACCTTCACCAGCGACTCGTCGGCCCACGAGCAGGTGCCGATCCGAACGGCGGTCACGCCACCGTCCCGCCCTCCGGCTCCAGCGGGTAGCCGGAGGCGTGCCACATCTCCAAGCCGCCGATCAGGTTTCGGGCGTCGTAGCCGCGGGCCGCCAGCGCACCGGCCACGTGTCCGCTGCGAGAGCCGACCCGGCACACCACCACCAGCGGCCCGGCGGGCAGCTCGTCCAGCCGGCCGGCCAGCTGGCCCATCGGAATCCACAGCGAGCCCGGCATCCGGCCGGCCTCCCATTCGTACGGCTCGCGCACGTCCAGGGCGGTCGCGCTCACCCGAGTCGAGCAGGGCACGGGCCTCACTCACGGTGAGCTGCAGCACCGGCTGATCGAAGCTCACGCAGCCACCGCCCCGAACTCGAGCGGATAGCCCAGCTGCCGCCACACCTCCACCCCGTCGACCACGTGCACGGGGTCGAGCCCATCGCGCTGGAGCACTCCCACGGCCACCCCGGAGCGGGTGCCGCCCGAGCAGATGCACGCGATCGGACGGGTCGGATCCAGGCCGCCGAGCCCGCCGGAGAGCTCGTGATACGGCACGTTGACCGAGCCCGGGATACGGAACTCTTCCCACTCGTCGCGCTCGCGCACGTCCAAGCAGCTGGACCTCGCCGGCCCGCCAGCGCGGCTCCAGCGCGGCAGCGTCGATCGTCTCCACGGAGCGGAGTTCGAAGCCCGCCGCCACCCAGGCATCCACCCCGCCGGCGAGCACCAGCGTGCGGTCGACGGCCACGGCATGCAGCGCCAGCGCCATCGCCTCAGCCTGGGCCGTGTCGCGCGCCGACCAGGATCACCTCGCGGTCGGGATCCACGATCCAGGCCACCTTGGTGCCGAAGCCGGTCATGTCGGCCGGGACTCCCACCGCCCCGGGGATGTGGCCGTGGTCGAAGGCCTTCGACGCCGCGGCCGTCGATCACCGACCGCCCCGGCCTGCTGCAGCCGAGCCGCGGTGCCGGCGTCGACGGCCTCCGGGGCGTCGTCGTGCGCTTCCAGCGGGCCGCGGTTGCGGGCGACGATCCGCTGGAAGTTGGGAGGCTGCGGCGAGAGCCCGGACGTCAGCTCCGTCGACGAACGCCGCCTCGTCGGGGTTCACGAACATCGGGTTGTGCCGGCGCTGGGCGCCGATGGTGGAGCGGGTGTCGCTGCTCATGCGCGCGCTCCCGCACAGCGAGCCGCCGATGTGGGCCGGAAGCACCTCCACCGAGTCGGGGAGCGCCGCCAGCCGCTCGAGGCTTCGGTGCAGGTCGCGGGCGCCTGCGCGCGGCCTCGATCGCCAGGTCGGGGCGGGCGACGTCGCCCACGAACAGGCTGTCGCCGGTGAGCACCGCCACCGGCTCCGGTCGATTGGGCGGCGTCGATCACGATCAGCGCGCAGTGCTCCGGCCGGTGGCCTGGGGTGTGCAGCACCTGCAGCCGCACGCTGCCGACGTCGATCACATCGCCGTCGTCGAAGGCCTGGTGGGGGTACTCGGCGTCGGCCAGCCGGTGGATATGCGCGGTCACCCCTCCGCGGGCGATCAGCTCCGGTCGGCCGGAGACGTGGTCGGCGTGGTTGTGGGTCTCCACCACGTCGGTGATGCGCACGCCCAGTTCCTGCTCGGCTTCCAGGTAGGCGCTGATGTCGGCCCGGGGATCGACCACCGCCGCCACCCCGGCGTCGGCATCGGCGATCAGATACGACGCACAGCCAAGGTCGGAGTTGAGGATCTGGCGCAGGATCATGGGCCTGCCCCAGATCCTAGTCGCCGCGGTGGATCAGGCAGGGCCGGGGCGGGTGGCACCGACGAACGTCTCGGTGAACCACGACCGCGAAAGCGTCTCGAGCCTGACCACGTCGCCGGTGTGCGGCGCGTGCAGCAGCAGCCCGTTGCCGACGTAGATGCCGACGTGGCCGAGCTTGTGGAAGAACAGCAGGTCGCCGATCTGCAGCTGAGTCTCGTCCAGCACCGGGCCGTCTTCGACCACCGGCCCGAGGTGGTACTGGGCCGCGGCGAAGTGCGGCAAGCGCCAGGCCGTGCTTTGCCCACAGCCACATCACCAGGCCGGAGCAGTCGAACCCGCTGGTCGAGGCGCCGCCCCACACGTAGGGGACGCCGATCTGCTGCAGGCCTTCGAGCACAACCTGATCACGCACGACGCGACCGGGGTCATCCTTGTGGGCCTTCTGGTCGGCGGTGACCCACTTGCGCACTGCCAGGGCCAGAGTCGCCTGCCCGATGGTGTCGGCGCCCTTGATCACCTTGACTTCGAGATCGAGTTCCTTGACCAGCGTCTGGCGCTTCTTCAGCATCCGCTCGATCTGGAGCTTGCGGGCCGTCGAGCACCGTCTTCTCGTGCCGCACCTGCTTGCGCTCCTGGAACAGCTCCTGGCGGCGCTCGGCGATCGAGTCGCGCAGCGCGTGGATCGCAAAGACCGTGTCAGAGACGGCCTGGTCGGCGCGCGACTTGAGGTCAACCGCGTTGGTCACCTGCGACAGCGTGCGCGCGCCCAGCACGATCGCGAACACCTCGCCGTTGCCGTTCTTGTACTGCTCGATCAGAAGCGACGGCGAGCACAGCCCGGTCGTGCGCCAGCTTGACCTGGGCGGCGTGCAGCGCGATCGTGTTTTTGATGATCTGGTGGTGCAGCACCCCGAGCCGCCACACCGCCTTGTTGTACTGCTCGGTGACCCGCTCGGCACGGGTATCCAGGCGGCGAACTTCGAGGCGTACATGCGCAAGCCGCTTCTGCTTCTGTTCGAGCAGAGTGTCGGCTGAGGCGGGGTGTGCGGCAACCGAGAGTGTCACCGCCAAAACCGCAGCCATGGCAACGCCCACCCCCAGCAACCGGTGGCACGAGTACCGGCGCATTGTGACAATCGTCGGCACAAACTGGCGAAACCTTGAGAGATTCCCCTCAAGCTTCGGGCCTGATCCGCCGACAAGAGGGCCGTGCGGATCATCATCCCCTGTCACCGCTGTTCCGAGCCGAAGCGTCCGCTCTCGCTCTGCGACGCCTGCGGCTGGCCGCCCGACCCGGAAGCCGACGTGAGTGCGTGGCGGCTCGCGCTGCATGCGCATCACATGGCGCGGATCACCTCTCAGCCCGAGGTCGCACCGCAGGCCGGCGCCGCGGCGACCGCCTCACCGGTGCAGTTTGTGATCGACGCCGATCACAGCGACCCGTTCGAGCTGCTGGCCGAAGGCTCGACGCTGACGCTGGAGCCGCTCTTCCCCGAGTCCGGCCCGCGCTCGTTCGACTGGGAGGACGGCGACCACCGCCGCCTCCGCCGCAGCGCCTGACTGATCAGGCGGGGCGCAGGTCGAGCAGGCCTTCGGGCAGCTCGAGTGGGTCGACCGCGACGCCGTGCGTACGCATCTCTGCAAGCAGCGCGTCGTAGGCATCGGCCTCGATCGGATCAGACGGCGTCCACTCGTTCAGGTACCGCACCCCGGTGACGCCGGCCTGATACAGCTCCTTGAGGCAGCCGAAGCAGGGCCGCAGGGTCGAGTAGCAGGTGGAGTCGCTGACCGTATATCCCAGCTTGGCGGCCTGCAGCACCGCGTTTTGCTCGGCATGGACGCAGATGCAGACGTCATAGCCGCGGCCCTGCTCGTAGTCGTCGGGGTGTGCGCAGCGGTGGCAGCCACCCTCGTCGCAGTTGGGAAAGCCGGTGGGAGTGCCGTTGTAGCCGGTGGCGATGATCCGCTGGTCGGCCACCAGGATGGCGCCGACGTGGCGGCCGCAGGCAGGCGGCCCGCTCGCGAGTGGCGATCGCCAGCAGCATGAAGTACTGCTCCTGGGTGGGGCGTACCTGCGATCGGCGGGTATCGGCGTGGGGCACGATCCGCACCCTACCGAATCGGGCGCGGACCTCCCGATCCCGTTCCGGGGGCGCCCATCTTTCGCAGCGACCGCCACACCAGCCCACTGACGCAGGCGGCGCTGAAACGATCGACCGGGTCGCGCCGCAGCGCCATCATCGAGGCAGCCACCTGCAGGCACAGGAGCACTGCCAGCGTCGCTGCCTGACGTGTGATCAGCCGCCGCATACCCGTACGGTAGCTGAGCCGACGTCATCCCGCTTAGGGCAAGCCGGGGCCGGCCAGGATGGCAGCGAGGTCGGCGCCCTCGTCGTTCAGGTCGCCGTACCCGCTCCCCCCAGCGAGCTGCCATGTGCCCGGCCCCTGCCAGCGTGCCCAGCTGTAGCCCTTGGCCCGCATCAGATCGGTCAGCTGATCCTGGAAGGCGACGCCGTTTGGATCGTCCTCCTGCACCTCGAACTCACCCACCAGCACCGGCCGGTGCAGCACGTTGACCCAGCGATCGACGTAGGCCAGGTGGAGCGCCTGGTCCGCCTTCGTGCCCGACGTAGGGATTGACCGCACTGTTGGTCATCGGCGCCGACGGGCTCGATCAGCTTCTCGCCGTCGGCGGTGTACCCGTCCACGGATTCCCGTTGGCGTCGGTCACGCACCCGCAGAACTGATCGTGGAAGTCGAGCACCAGGTGGTGGGTGTCGCCGAAGTGCTGGAGCTGTGCGTGGCGCAGGCCCTGATCCCAGCCGCCGCGCAGCATGACCACGATCGCGCGCTGCTTGTCGATCGTGCGGATGAGCTTGATCAGCTTGGCCTGCCAGCGGATCACCTGGTCGGTGCCGGCGGCGGTGGCCGGGGCGCCCTGCGGCTCGTTCCACAGCTCGAAGCCCATCACGTTGGCGTAGGCCTGATAGCGCAGCACCATCATCTGCACGAACGGCCAGTACAGGTTGGCGGAGTTCGGGTCGGTCCACCAGTCGGGTCCGGTGCCGGCCGCGGCCCAGTCCGGCATCGGGTTTGTCGACGTGATGTGGAAGTCGATCAGCACCTGGATGCCTTCGGCTTGGTACGCCTCGCACCCGTTGGTCGAGCCGGTCGATCGGCCCATCCGGCGAGGTGTCGAAGGTGCCCTCGGTGGGTTCGATGTCCGCCCAGTTGACCCGGATGCGTACGAACGTTACGTTGCCGAGCTTGTCCACGATCGTCGGCATCGTGTCGGCCGGAACGTTGACGCCTTGCAGCACCACCACGTTCTTGCCCTCCATGAACTGGGCGTTGTGGGTGATCACGGTGGGAGCGACGAACACGCGGCCATAATACATCGCCGCGCTAGGTAGTCAACCCTCGCCGGAGACAATTCGGTATCGACGAACCTCGCGAGGCTAGGTATAGTCGCGGTATGGCGCGAGTGCAGGGTGAGGCCGTGCGGGGCCATCTCGATCTGTTGATTCTGGCGGCCCTTCAGAGCGAGCCGGGGCATGGGTACGGCGTGATCGCACGGCTGCGCGAGGAGTCGGGCGGCGCGCTCGACCTGCCTGAGGGCACCATCTACCCCGCCCTCCACCGGCTGGAGCGGGCGAAATGCCTGCGCAGCCGCTGGGGGCAGGGCAACGGACCACGCCGCCGCGTCTACAGCGTCACCGCCACGGGGCAGAAGGAACTCGAACGCCGCCGCGGCGAATGGGAGGTATTGGTCAAGGCTGTCACCGCCGTCACCGACGATCAGGCTCCCCGTGCCCGATCGACCTGACGCCTGCTCTCGCTGTCGCCGCCCGGCCGGCCAGTCGCGACCTCAATGGCGAGCCGTCGACGACGAGCTGGTGTGCCCCGGCTGCCTGTCGTCGCTCGAATCCGCGACGGCGCCACGCGCGCCAATCTCGCCGATCGAGCGCTACCTCAAGGAACTCGGCCGTGACCTCGAGGTGGGGCCGCTGCGGCGCCGCCGGATCGTGGCCGAGGTGGGCCAGCACCTGCGCGAGTCGTCTCGCGAGGAGGCCGAGCAGCATGACCTCTCGCGGTGGCAGAGCGAGCGCGCGGCGATCGAGCGGATGGGCAGTGTCGAGACGATCGTGGCGGCCTATGAGTTGTCGCAGCCGGGATCGCGGCGGCCCACCCGGACAGCGGTTGTGGCGCTGACGGGCTCGGCCGTGCTGGTCGTTGGGGCCGTCGGATTCATGCACCACCGCCGGCCGCATAGTCACCCCGCCGCAGCGACGATGTCGAACGGATGCGTGGTCATCTACCGGCCGACCGGCGATGTGGATTCGAGCTTGATGGTAGGAACCCGCGCGTACAACTTTGAGTCTGGAGCGACATCGCGCAGGGTATGTCCAGCATCCCCGGCCGCCGACAACGCCACGACCAAAGACGGGTGGGCCCTCGTAGGGCCAGGCGACTACGTTGGCGACAGCGGCGCGTCCACGCTACCTGAGTGGTTTGTCGGCCGACCGAGCGATGACCACACTGCGCGAGTACTTCCACTGCCGCGGGCGAGCAACCCGATACCTGTAGCCAGGCTCACGAAGGACGGAATGATCCTGCCATTCGTTCTCGGAGAGCGGCCTCAAGTGGTCAGCCTCAGAATCGTGCAGCCAGGGGCTTCGAAGTGGTACAAGAAATACGACCAGCACCAAGAGATGGGCGGCATCGACCAGATCCAATGGCGCCACGGTTGGAACTCGACCGGCAAGCCGGCGACGCCGGGGACGTATTGGTGGTACGTCGCGGTGGAATGGCCCGATGGATCGTGGACATACTCCAACAGCGAGCCGATCCGGGTTACGGATTGAGCCAGCGCGTATGGTCGACGGTCTTCACGACCGCCGCCGACACGTGCGTCTGCGTCCCAGCCTCGTCGCCGTTTTGGTGCACGATCCAGGCGCCGTTGATGCGGATGCGGTGAAGCAGCGCCATCGCCGTCTGCTTGGCCTGCTCCTCTGAGTCGGCCTCGAAGTGCGCGTACAGCGCCTGGCCCCGATCGCCCCACCCGTACTCCACTCGAAATCTCACGTGACGCCCTTTCGGAAGTTGGGCTGGAACTCGATAGTACACCGACAGGCGAGGTATGGAAATACCTCGCTGGTGGCAGGGCTCAGCCGCCGGCCGCCCCCTGAGCGTCGGACTGCAGTCCCGGCAGGGTGTGGGCGAGTGCCGCCCGCGAGCGCACGCCCAGCTTGGAGTAGATGTGGGTGAGGTGGGCCTCGACTGTCTTGGGGCTGATGAAGGCGCGGGTGCCCACCTCCTTGTTGGTCAGACCCTGGGCGACCAGGGCGGCGATCTGCCACTCCTGCGGGGTGAGGTCGTTGGACGCCTCGTCGTCACGGCGGCGGAGCGTCGCCCCGCTGGCTTGGAGCTCTGATCGGGCGCGCTCGGCCCATGGCTCGGCGCCGAGTGCCTCGAAGGTATCCAGCGCGGAGCGCAGCATCGGCCGCGACCGCTCGCGCTGACGGCCCCGCCGCAGCAGCTCGCCGAAGCACAGCTCGGTGCGGGCGCGGGCGAATGGGTCGGGCACGTCGGCGTGATACTCGAGCGCCTCGGTCATGGCCGGGTCGAAGTCGGCGTCGGTTGCGATCAGGCCCCGGCAGCGAGCGGCCAGCGCCAGCGCCGACGGCCGGCCTGCCGATCGGGCATCGGCCTCGAACGCTCTCGAACACCGCTTCGGCGTCGGCGACGCGGCCCACCCGCACGTAGGCCTCGACCAGGTCGGGCGTCACCCGGGGGTGAGTGGTGGCGTCGCAGTAGCCGTGGTCACGCTTGGCCGCGAGCGCACGCTCGAGGTGCTCGACCGCCGCGGCAGCATCGCCGTGACCCAGCTGCCGAAACGCCCAGCGCAGCCTCGGCTGCCGCCAGTTGGTAGGGCAACCCGAGCAGCTCGTGCAGATCAAGCTGCCGGCGGCAGTGCGCCGAGCACGCCTCGCGTTGGCCGCGCACGGCTTCGATCCAGGCGAGCACACTGAGCGCCCAGCATTCGTCGTTGGCTCGGCCGCTTTCGGCTGCGATCTGGGCGGCCTCGGTCAGCCCCGCCGTGGCCTGGGGCCAGCGTCCCAGCTCGCGGTCGATCCAGCCGAGTGAAATCAGTGGGAACACCAGCCGGCCGGTGGCGCTCAGCCCGCGAGCCTGATCGACCAGGGGGGCGAGCACCTCGCGAGCGGGATCGAACTGCTCGTCGAACGCCAGCACCATCCCCAGGTAGGCCCGCAGCTGCTCGTCCAGGGCGGCGGCGTCGGCTGCCGCAGCCGCGTCGGCGATCAGCGCAGAGGCCGTGGCCGAGTCTCCCAGGAAGATGCATGAGGCTGCCCGGCCGAGCGTTGCGAACACTCCCGCGGGGCTGTCGGCGTCGTCGATCAGGTCGATCGCGCGCTCCGCCGTCTCCAGGCCTCGGGCCGGCAGCCCCGCCCGAATACATTGCTCGACCGCCTCCACCAGCGAGAGCGCCGCCGGAACCCGGCTGGTTGGCTCCATCCGGTCAGCCGCTGAACGGAACAGGTCGTACGCAAGGCTGGGCGATCCGCCGCGGGCTTCGACCCGCCCCAGCAGATGCTCGATCGCGGCCAGGCCTGCGGTGTCTGTGACCCCTCGCGAGGCGGTGGTGATCAGTGCCCGCGCCGCTGCGCTGTCGCCGCCGGAGTACGCCATCTCGGCGGCTGCCAGCAGCCGTCGGGCTCGATCGGCCGGCTTCGGGGAGAGCGCCGCCGACCGCTGCAACACACCGACCGCGGTCGCATACCCGCCGATCAGCCGGGCACGATCGGCCGAGCGCTCCAACGCGTCGGCGACCTCGTCATCCGGCTCGACCGCGGCCTCGGCCAGGTGCCAAGCACGGGCGTCCTCATATTCCGGCTCGGCCATCGCCGCCGCGACCGCGGCGTGCGCGGCCCGGCGCTGCGCGGGCTCGGCGGCGGCGTAGATTGCGGCCCGCACCAGCGGATGGGTGAACTCGGACGGCACCGGCCGCGAAGCCGATCAACCCGGCCGCCTCGGCCGGCTCCAGCGCGACCAGCTCCAGATGATGAACGGCCAGCGCACGACCCAGCAGCAACGCGTCGGCGTCGGCCGCCGCCGCAGCCACCACCAGCGCCCGCTGCGTGGAGCTGGGAAGCGCCAGCACCCGGCTCATGAACGCTTGCTGTACCCGTCCGGCAGGCAGCTGGACGTGATCCAGCAGGTCGGGCTCGGCCTCCAGATGCCGCGCCAGCTCGATTACCGCCAACGGGTTCCCGCCCGCCAGCTCGATCACCCGATCCATGAAGGCCGGAGTGGAATCGGCGTTCTCGGTCAGCAGCCGGCGCGCGGCCGCGCGGCCGATCGGCTGAAGTTCGAGCATCTCGAACCGGTCGGTGGTGAAAGCCACCTGTTCGTCGGAGCGCACCGCCACCAGCATCGCGATGCGGTCGGCCTCGAGCCGGCGCGCGGCAAACGCCAGCGCCTCCAGCGAGGCTGCGTCCAGCCAGTGGGCGTCGTCCACGGTCAGCAAAAGCGGCGTCTGCTCTGCTGCGGCGGCCAGCAGGCTGAGCACCCCGACATTCAGGGTGAGACGATCGGCCACCGCCGGCGGCCCCACCGAGAGCACGCCCTCGAGTGCGGCCCGCTGCGCCTCGGGCAACCCGTCCAAGTGCGCGGCGAGCGGGCGCAGTAGGTCACCCAGGCCCGCAAACGCAAGCTGGGACTCGGCTTCGAATCCTCGACAGGCGAGCACCACCGAACCGTCGGCTCGACCGACGGCATACTCGATCAGACTCGACTTGCCGAGACCGGGGTCGCCCCGCACCACGAGCACCACACTGCGACCGGCCCCGGCATCCTCGATCAGCCGATCGATTAGCGCGCACTCTGCCTCACGGTCGTAGAGCGCCACCGATCGATCATAGACCCCTCGATCAGGCTTGGATGGCCAAGCAGTCCGGCTGCTCCCAGTCACTCAGGGCCGCCACCGTGGTGCCACCGGCCACACCCGCGCACCCCGCCCAGGGATCGGAAAGCTGGGAGAGACTCGTGCACTGCATCGGCGCCGAGCAGGCCGGCACGTACTCGTAGGCACCGATATCAGGCGCGCCGACGCGCGGGTGCAACCGGATGTCCAGCGGCGCAGAAAAGCGCGGATCGGCCCGACCGATCAGCACCACCGACGCCGCCGTGGGCCGGAAGTGAGCGTCCAGAAGCGGAGCGGCAGACACGTCGCCGGCACCGCAGGCCGTGCCCACGGCGACAACGTTGCCGACCGAGATGCGGGCCAGAGGGCACACCAGCTTTGGCGCGAGCAGCCGGCCGATCACGTTGTTTGCGATCACCGGACGCTCGCCGACCGGCAATGTGCGGTAACGGGTACTGAGCACGATCGAGGAGGCGCCGTGGTGCGGGCACTTCGGATAGCAGTCCTGGTCGGGCAACGGCTTGCCTGACAGGATGGTGTTGTCTTCGATCAGGACGTCATGCGGAATCCGCGGCGTGATCCGCCCGCCCACCAGCACCCCCACCCGCGGCACCACTCCGGGAGCCTTGGGATCAGTGCGCCAGAAGAGATTGTCGATCACGCGCACGTGGTCGACGGCATTTGTCATGTACAGCTGCGCACCGCCCACCTGGTTTACCCCAAACACATTCCTGGTGACCGTCATGTGGTTGGCTCCGAACAGCTCGATCAGGTCGGAGTGCCCACACTTGACCCACTGCTGCTTGCATTTCAACGCCCGCATGAAGCGGTTGCCGCGCACGGTGAAGAACGGGCCGGCGCGACCGTGGATGAAATCGCATCCCCAGCAGTCGTGAAACAGGTTGTGCTGGACGATCAGCGACGACGCGTACCGCGGGTACAGGCACATCGACCACTCGGGGGTGTTGTCGCCGCAGTGCGAAAACTGGCTGTCTCGCACCAGCACGTGGTCGGAATGGTTGAGGTCGAGCGAGACCTTGTAGGGCGTCCCCCGAGCGGTGAAGGTCAAGTCTCGGAACACCAGCCGCCGCGACTGGAGCGCGAGCACTCCGCCGTTCTGCCCCATCGGGCGCACAGTCAGGCCACGGACTGTCACCGACTGCGAGTGATCCAGCACCAGAGACTGCACAGGGGAGCGACGCGTGCCCACGATCCGCAGCACCGCCGTGCCGCGCGGGCCGACCGCCAGCGTGCCGGTGTACCGATGCGGCAACAGCACGATCGTCCCACCGGTCGTGGCATCCGCCGCCACAGCCCCCTCGAACCCCGCATCGGATGAGACGTACTGGACGCGTGAACGGGTCGCCGACGTCTGGGCGCCCCGGGCGTGCGCGCCTGCGGGCAACACGCCCGCCGCGGCGACGGCTGTCATGCACGCGTACGCCATCCGGCGCTTCGGGCGCAGTGTGAACCACCTCTCGTGACGATCACAACGAAGAGCCGCTAAGACGATAGCACCCGCGCAGGAGATAGCATCGTGTCCCCAAGAGCGGAGCAACGTGACAGTCGAAGTGGTCGGAGCCGGCCTGGGACGCACAGGCACCAACTCGCTGAAAGCGGCGCTGGAGCAGCTGCTGGACGGCCCCTGCTACCACATGATG
Organism: uncultured Actinomycetes bacterium; assembly: GCA_963729195.1. Taxonomy (GTDB): domain Bacteria; phylum Actinomycetota; class Thermoleophilia; order Gaiellales; family JAICJC01; genus CAVPTL01. The sequence goes on along the minus strand of CAVSNF010000022.1, from coordinate 363,825 downwards.
GTGGTGTCTGACCGGGCCCAGGACGTGGATGTGTGGTGGGCAGCAGCCAGAGGGGAAATGCCCGACTGGAACACCTTCCCGGAAGGCTATGTCGCCCTCGTCGACTGGCCGGCGAGCGCCTTCTGGCGCGAGTTGGCGGCTGCCCACCCCGACGCACTGGTGTTGCTGTCGGTTCGCGAGAGCGCCGAGGCATGGTGGCGCAGCGTCGAACGCACGCTGGTGCCGACGATGCTGGCGCCGGTGCCTGCCGACAAACCCGGTCTGGCACGTCAGCGAAAGATGGTCAGAGAGCTGATCGAGGCCACGTTCACAAGCGAGATCACCGATCCCGCCTCGGCGATGGCGGCCTACGAACGGCACAACGCGGCCGTGCGGGCAGAGGTACCGGCCGAGCGACTGCTGGAATGGCAGCCGGGAGACGGCTGGGAGCCGATCTGCGCCGCACTGAAGCGACCCGTGCCGTCAGAGCCGTTTCCCCACACCAACACGACGGCTGACTTCCGTGCGATGGTGGGGCTGGACGGCGAGAACTCCTAGGAAGGCCGCCCGCGGCAGTTGTGTGGTTTGACACGACCGCCTCCGAGGCAGATACTCCCGACACTGGAAGCTGATCGTGTGGAGGAGGGTCGGTATCGCTCTTCGTATCTGCATGTTCCTGGCGGCGGTGGGGTGCATCGCTGCACCGGTGATGGCGTCTGCGGCGGTCACGACAACGCGGGTCAGCGTTTCGTCGACCGGCGGCCAAGCCAACGGCGGGAGTACCGCGGACGCGGTCTCGGCCAACGGTCGATACGTGCTATTCGACTCCCAGGCCTCGAACCTGGTGGCAGGGGACAGCAACGGTACCCGCGATGTGTTCCTACGCGACCGCGTCTTGGGCAAGACGTTTCGGGTGAGCATCGGCGGCGGCAACCGCCAGGCAAACGAAGCCAGCTACGGACAGGCCCTGAGCACAAATGCCCGGTTTGTGGTGTTTCTCTCCCACGCCACCAACCTCGTCACCGGAGACACCAACGGTCGACCCGACGTGTTCGTGCGCGACCGCCGCACCGGGCAGGTTCACCGCGTCAGCATTCCACCGGGCGGTGGCCAGTTCCAAACGCGCGGAAGCGTGTCCGCGCACATCTCGGCCAACGGCAGGTGGGTGCTGTTCACTGAAGGTGCGCCGCCCGGGGCGTGCGGCGACGCGGGCGTGGGTGCGTGCCGGCAGAGCGTGTTCGTCCGCGATCGGGCGCGGGGGGTCACCCACGCCGTCGATCCGCGGGTCTCGTATGGGAACGGAAACGCGATCTCCAATGACGGCCGGTTGGTGCTGCTCAGCGAATATGACGAGCACTATGTCCTGCTGGCACTCGTGCTCCGCGATCGAGCGACCTCTCGCGAAACCGAGATTGACCCGTACGCCGACGGCTGCACCTGCAGCGAGCGGCCGTGGATGACCCCCGACGCCGGATTCGTCGCGTTCAGCGACCTCAACGGAGCCGCCAGCGGGTTCAACACCTACCGCTGGAAACACGGCACGACCACCACAGACCTGGTGGATGACTCCGGCGACTCGAGTGCCGCGGGGATCTCGGACAACGGCAGGTACGTCGGCTTCATCTCCGGTGACTCGACGATCGTGGCGGGCGACACCAATAATGCTCAGGACATGTTCCGGCGAGACCTGTCCAACAACGCGGTGATCCGCGTCGACCTCACCAGCGGGGGCACTCAGATCGCCGCCGGAGCCGAGGGATTCCTCTCGGCAAACGGTGCCTACGCCGTGTTCCAAACACGCGCCCGCACAGTCGTTCCCAACGACACCAACCGTCGCATCGACGTGTTCATCCGCGGGCCGCTGCCACCCTGAGCCCTCCTGAAATCCTGGACGGCGAGGCGACCTGATGCTCACGCCAGTGCCATCTCTGGCACGGGCGCCTCGGTGCGGGACGTGCGAGCCAGCGCAACGCTGGTGCCGATGATCCACAGGAGCCACAGGAAGTTTGCCATCTGGCCAAAGTTGTCGAGCGACACGGCCGTGGTAACGAGCACCACGAATGCGATTCCAATCGCGCTCCATCCGACGATCCGACGGCCGCCGGCCAGCGCCATCGGCGCGACCGCGAGCAGGTAGAAGACGCTCAGAAACCATGTGCAGACATAGACGGCCTCGTTCAGCGTGACCATCGTGCTCGCGAGCTGGACGTCGATCCCGTGCCCGGCGCGGTAGGCCAGGGCATCGCCGATGCCAAGGGCGGCAATGCTGAGCGTGGTGTAGCCGGTCGCAGCTGCCGCTGCGATCGCACCCAGCAGTCCGCCGCCGAGTCTGACGCAGGCCCAGATGGCAAAAGCGAGGAACATCCCGAAACTCAGCAGCTCCACGTAGGCACCGACCCAAGCGGCGGTGCCGACTGACGTGGCGAAGGCGGATCGGATGTCCGCAGGTGAGCTGCTGATCGTGACGAACGGGCGCCCGCCGAGTGATCCGATGACCACCCCGGCAAGTTCCGCGATAACCGACCCGATGCCCATTGCGGCGAACAGACGCTCGTGTGTGCGGTGTTTCACAGTGTTCTCCCTGGTCGATCGATGACGCCTATCACGCTACGGCGGCCGGGCCGCCGCGGCGTCGGCCGACGGGCGGGTCTTGGGGTCGGCCAATCGGTGGATCTTCGAGTCACGCAGGGATCATCCAACCGGCCGATGGCAAGCTACGGCGAAGCTTCTAGACTCAGCCTTAGTGAAGCGCAGCGCGCCGTTCCACATGCCGACCATCAAGGGGTCCCCGGTGGCACTCGACCGCACCCTGGCCGTGGCGCTGCTCGTACTCGGCGAGCTGCAGGTGTGGTTTGGTGATCCGATACCGCACGAGCCGGCGGTGATGGCGTTGGCAACACTTCCGATGTATCTGACCGTGGCGCTGCGGCGGCCCTATCCAGCCCTGTCGGGCTTCCTGGCACAGGCCATGGTGGCGGTGCAGTTTGCGATCTGGGGCGGGGTCGAGGTGATCCCCTACTCGATCGCGTGGGGCTGTGCGATCTATGGACTCACCGTCTGGACCCCGCCGAGGGTGTTCGCGGCCGGCGTGATCTTCGTCGGCGTCAGCAACCTCGCCGCAGCGGCTGTGGACGGTCACTTCTCCAACGGGGTGCCGTTCGCGATCGTGGTCGCCGCGGCGATGCTGCTGGTGCGACGAGTGGTCACAGATCGCGAGCGACGTGCGCAGCTTGCCGAACGCGAACGCGACGTGGCAGCACGAGAGGCGGTGGTGGAGGAGCGCGCGCGGATCGCCCGGGAGCTGCACGACGCGATCGCACACCACGTCTCCGTCATGGTGGTACAGGCAGGAGCGGAGCGCCGCACCCTCCACAGCTCGAACGCCGCCACCCGCGAGGTGCTCGAGACGATTGAGCGTACCGGCCGCACCGCCCTCACCGAGATGCGCCGTCTGCTGGGCATGCTGAGAGACGAGTCCGGCGATCCACTCCATCCGCAGCCGGGCCTGGCGGACGTTCCGTCGCTGGTTGGACAGCTGCGCGACGCGGGCCTCGCGGTGCTCCTGGAGATCGACGGTGAACCCCGCGAGCTCCCGGGCAGTATCGAACTGTCCGCCTACCGGATCGTCCAGGAGGCGCTCACGAACGCTCTCAAGCACGCCGGCGACGCCCAGGCAACCGTCCGCGTGCACTACGGCCGCGACTCGCTCGAGCTGGAGATCACCGACAACGGCGGAGGCTCCTCGGACAGTCAGATCCCCGGCGGCCACGGTCTGGTCGGGATGCGCGAGCGAGTTGCACTGTACGGCGGCCGCTTCCGTGCCAGTCCGAACCCCTCGGGTGGGTTCACCGTCCACGCGCTGCTTCCGATCAGATGACAAGCGTGCTGATAGCTGATGATCAGGCCCTCGTTCGGATGGGGTTGCGCAAGGTGTTCGACAGTGAGCCCGACATGACCGTGGTGGGCGAGGCCGGCGATGGGCAGCAGGCGGTCGACGCCGCGCGGAATCGCCGCCCCGACGTGATTCTGATGGACATCCGCATGCCTGTGCTGGACGGGATCGAAGCGACCCACCGGATCACCACCGCCATGCCCAATGCGCGCGTGATCATCCTCACCACCTTCGGCCTGGACACGTACGTCTTCGAGTCGCTCCGCGCCGGTGCGAGCGGCTTCATGCTCAAGGACGCACCACCCGAGGAGATCGCGGCGGCGGTGCGAATCGTGGCCGGCGGCGATGCCCTGCTCGCGCCGGCGGTGACACGGGCGGTGATCGAACAGTTCGCGCAACACCCCGCCGCGCCGCCCAGTGAGGACCCTCCCTCGCTGGCCGAGCTGACACCGCGTGAACGCGAGGTCTTCACCCTCCTCATTCAAGGCCGGTCAAACCCAGAGATCTGCCAGCAGCTCGTGATCAGCGAGGCAACAGCCAAGACTCATGTCGCGCGCATCTTGCAAAAGCTCGGCGTGAGAGACCGCGTTCAGGCGGTGATCTTCGCGTATGAGTCCGGCGTGGTCGGGAAATCCGATCGTGCGTGACCTCGGTAGGGACTCTTCAAGAATGTCCAGAACGTCCCAGTGGAACCTTCGGAGGTCGGTCAAACTGCTGAGTGCGAGCGATTGGTTTGGTGTTGGTCCGGTGCTCGGCGTGGTCCCACGCCCCCGCGACCACGCTCCGCAACCGGGAACGGTGGCGGGCGGGCATCAGCCTGCGCGCATCCGGGAGAAAGGCGAGGAGCGGGATGACCTCGAACCGCAGCTGCTGGCCGCCAACTGTGTGAAGATCCAGCGAGTATGGAGCGCGTCGATGTAATGCTGCTGGGTGGGTTCGAGGTGCGCGTCGACGGCCGGCCGGTGCCGGAGGCCGAATGGACCCACGGACGAGCCAGGGATCTGGTGAAGCTGCTGGCGCTCGCGCCGGGCCACCGCCTCCCTCGCGACCGCGTGCTGGATCAGCTGTGGCCCCAGCTTGGCGGCGATGCGGCCCTCGCGAACCTCCACAAGGCTGCCCATCACGGTCGGCGCGCGCTCGGAGACCCGGGCGGTGTGGTGCTTCGTGGCGGGTCGGTGTTGCTCGCCCCCGAGGCCACGATAGAGACTGATGTCGGGCGGTTCGAGGCGTCATCCGATCCCGCGCTCTATGGGGGAGAACTGCTTCCCGCCGATCCGTATGCGACGTGGACCGAGCAGCCACGGCGCGAGCTTCATGGTCGCTATCTCGAGGCGCTGCGGGCCGGCGGCCGGTGGGAGGAGCTGGCAGCCGAGGATCCCGCCGATGAGGCGGCCGGACTGGTGCTGATGCGGGAGCGGTTTGCGGCGGGCAACCGCGCCGGCGCGCTGCGTGCCTTCGACCGGCTCAGCGCAGCACTGGGCGAGCTTGGGCTGCAGCCGAGCGTCGAGACGCTGGCGCTTCACGCACGCATCTCGGGGGGAGCCGCATTCGACACAGCGCTCGCGGCGGTGGAGGTGGAGCTGAGAAGAGCGCCGGTGGCCGAGCGCGCCGACCTGCTCGCCACTCGCGCCGACCTGTTGATGGCCACGGCCGACCGCGGCGCTCCGGCGGCCTACGCCGAGGCCGCGGCGGCGGCAGGCACCGCGGGGATGGCGCTGCGTATTCGCCAGGCGTGGGCGCAGCTGGCCGGTGGTGACGCGAACGCGGCGCGGGCCACGCTCGCCCCGCTCGCGCCCGCCTCGGAGCGCGAGCGCGTGGCCCACCTGCTCGCTCAGGCGGCGGCCGCCTGGTTCAGCGGGGACTCCGACGAGGCGGGCCGAAGCGCCGCCGAGGCCGAGATGCTGGCGGCAGCGTCCGGCCTCGAGCGCGAGACGCGCATGGCGGTCCAGATTCAGGCGATGGTCGCCCACAGCACCGGAAACTGGTCGGACGCGGTGCGGCAGAGCCTCGACGCCTCGCTGCTCGCTCCCGACCTGGCGGACACCCTGTTCGACGGTCACCTGTGTGTCGGGGAGTATGCACTGACATGCGGCGAACCGCTCGACCGCGTTCGCGCCACCGCCGAGGATCTGCATGCGCGCGCGGTGCGGTCGGGGGCACGCCGCGCGCAGGTGTTCGTGGCCACGCTGCTGGGCGGAGTCGCGCTGGTCACCGGTCTGCTCGACGAGGCCGACGCGCGCCTGCGCGAGGCGGTGCAACTCAGCCGCGAGATCGGTGCGGTGTCGGCTGAGGCATTTGCCAGCCTCCGGCTCGGCGAGGCTGCCCGGGCGCGCGGTGAGATCGCCACTGGCGACACGCTGCTGGCCGACGCGCTCGTGATCTCGCGCTGGTCGCCCCTCAGCGGACACCTGCTGCCACTCGGGTACGCCACGCTGCTGCGCTCGAGTGATGACCCCCAGCTCGGCCTCAGGCACCTCGAGGACGCGGAGGCGTACCTGCGCACACAGCCACTCGTCTGCGCCTACTGCAGTATGGCGTTTCGGGTGGCCGCGGCCGGCACGGCGGCCCGAGGCGAGCAGCTCGATCGGGCGGGGATGTATCTCGGGGCGGCCGAAGCAACCGCGGGTCTCTGGCGCGGAGGCGGCCCCTGGCCGGCCGCGATCGACGAGGCTCGCGGCGAAATCGCATGGGCCAGTGGGAATCGTGCGGAGGGCAGTGCCAGGCTGCATGCGGCCGGCGAGGCGTTCGCCCGCGACGGGCGCATGCTCGACGCCGGCCGCGTCCACGCGCGGCTCGCCGGCGGAGCCTGAGCGGCCCGGGAAGGTTTCGGGAAGGCCGCCCGCATACGTTCTCCGTACACCACCACCAAGGAGGACGCTCGATGAACACCTATGCAATCCTTCGCCGCAACGGCTGGCGCACCCCAGAGGAACTCGAAGCCGCGGCTGAGCGTTCACGGCAGGTCGGCGACGAGCAGATGCCCGGCGACGTCCGCTGGATCCGAAGCTACGTGCTCGCCGAGGAGAGCGGCGTGCTCGGCACGGTGTGCATCTACCAAGCGACCGATCCGGATGCCATTCGTCGCCACGCCAACACCGCCGACCTGCCCGCCGATGACATCATCGCCGTGGTCGATACGGTCATCGTCCGTGCCGACCCCAAGGCCGCGACCGCTTAAACTGGCCTCGATCGCTCAGTACCAACACGGAGGTTCCACCATGTCGATGACCGATCAGCCCAGCAACCCGAACAAGGCGCTGTGGGAGAAGGGCGACTTCACCCAGATCGCCGCAACCATGCGGGAGAGCGGCGAGGCGTTGGTGGCCTCGGTGGGCATCACCGAGGGCCTGGACGTGCTCGACCTCGGCTGCGGTGATGGAACCACCGCGCTGCCGGCCGCCAGGCTCGGCGCCAACGTGCTCGGCGTCGACATCGCCGAGAACCTGGTTGCTGCAGGAAACGCTCGGGTACAGGCGCTCGGATTGCCCAACATCAGGTTCCAGCAGGGCGATGCTTCTCACCTGGACGAGATCACGGATGACAGCTTCGACGTGGTCGTGAGCATCTTCGGCGCGATGTTCGCGCCGAGGCCCGAGGACGTGGCCAGGGAGATGGTTCGGGTGACCCGCCCGGGGGGTCGGATCGTGATGGGTAACTGGATCCCCAACGACCCCACCCTGGTCGCCCAGATCCTCAGGATCAGCGGGTCGTACTCGCCGCCGCCGCCGGCCGGCTTCGTGAGCCCGATGACGTGGGGTTCTGAGGACACCGTGGCCGAGCGATTCGGAAATGCGGGGATCCCCCGCGATCGGATCGCCTTCAAGCGAGACACCTACACCTTCAACTTCGCGGGCACGCCGTCGGAGCTACTCGATCTGTTCAGGAGCTTCTACGGGCCGACCATGAACGCCTACGCTGCCGCGGCAGCCGACGGCCGCGAGCCGGAGCTGCACGCCGAGTTGGACGCGCTCTTCAACGAGCAGAACGCCGGTTCGGGCGGTACCACCTCGATCCCAGCCACCTTCCTGCGGGTGACCGTGACGGTCTGAGTGAGGCCTTCAACGGCGGCGATTGCTGAGACGTGAATAACGGTGCCCTGGCACCGTTATTCACACACCACTTGACGGACGCTGCACTGCGTGCTCTGACGGGTATGCTGGCCCTAATGCCGACAGTTCAGGAATCGGTGAGTGGCTTGACCCCTCGGCGAGTTCGGAGCGGTGGGGCGATGCTGATACCGCAGCTGTGTGTGGAGTCAGTTTCGAGGTCCCCCAAGGATGCCCGCACGGCGGGGGTGGACGCTTCCAGATCGCTTGGGTATGTCCCGAGCGACCCGCACCGGTGGCGGTTGGCGGGTTGAGGTGGAGGTTCCTGAGACCCGCTACGCGGAGACCGCTGATGGTGTTTCGATCGCATACCAGGTTGTCGGTGCCGGTTCGGTGGATCTGGTGTGGATTCCCGGGTTTGTGTCTCATGTCGAGTTTGCGTGGACGCATCCTCCGCTGGCGCGGTTGTATCGTCGGCTCGCAGCGTCGTACCGGTTGATCCTGTTCGATAAGCGAGGCACGGGGATGTCAGATCGGGTGGCCACCGACTATTACCCTGACCTGGAAACGCGGATGATCGACGTGCTGGCGGTGATGGATGCGGCTGGATCGGAGCGCGCGGTCCTCTTTGGCCTGTCCGAGGGAGGGCCAATGGCGATGCTGTTCGCAGCGACCTACCCTGAGCGGACGGTGGCGCTGATCGCCTACGGGGCAACACCGCGGTATGCCTGGGCACCCGACTTTCCTTGGGGAGACACCGACGAACAGTTTGAAGCGGAGGTCGCCGATGATCGTGCTCGGTGGGGCACCAGCGCGTGGGCTGCTGATGGGCTGCGGTCGTGGATGGCGCCGAGCCTGGCCGACGACGAGCGCGAGATCGCGTTCATCGCCACGCTCGTGCGCATGGGGGCAAGTCCTGGTGCCGGCGAAACTCTCGCCCGGATGAACCACGAGATCGACGTGCGTGCGCTCCTGCCGACAATCCGCGTGCCGGCCCTGGAGATCGCTCGGCAGGGCGATCCCATCCCACCCCCCGACGGCTACACCGCAAAGCTGATTCCAGGCTGCAAGCACGTCGCGCTTCCTGGCGGCGATCACCTCCCCTGGGCCGGCGACGTCGAGGCGCTGGTGGTGTCGCTCGAAGAGTTCATCGGCTCAGTCCAAGACGAAGAGGCCGAGCTGTCGCGCATCTTGTGCACGGTGCTTTTTACCGACATCGTCGACTCAACAGCAAAAGCAGCCGAGATGGGTGACAGGCGCTGGCGCGAGGTCTTAGACAAGCATGACCGGATCGTTCGAGGCCAGATCGCACGCTACCAAGGGCGCGAGATCAAGACCATGGGCGACGGGTTTCTCGCCACCTTCGACGGGCCGGCCCGCGCGATCAGGGCTGCGACCTCAAGCGTGGAGGCAGTCAGCCGCCTTGGCATCGAGATTCGCGCCGGCCTACACACGGGAGAGTGCGAGATCCTCGGCAACGACGTCGGAGGAATCGCCGTGGCGATCGGAGCCAGAGTCGGCGCAAAAGCCAACGCTTCGGAGGTGATCGTCTCTCAAACAGTAAAGGACATCGTGGCTGGGTCAGGACTCACCTTCCAAGACGCCGGCACACACGAACTGAAGGGCGTCCCCGACAGTTGGCAGCTGTTTCGAGTAGTCAACTGACCCAACGCACTCACTCGGTGTAGCCCGGCGGGTGGTCAAAACTGGGTCACCCGGGCTCGGATCATGAGGGTCGATTCGTCGCGAAACGGCTCAACCAAGCCATGGGCGGTGACGGGTTCGAACCGCCGACCCCCTGCGTGTAAAGCAGGTGCTCTCCCAGCTGAGCTAACCGCCCTCGGGGTGAGACTCTAGCCCCTGCTCATGCTCCGGGCATGTGGGTGGCCGATCCACCCTCCGGCGGGACCGCGACCACCGTGGCGGCCGCGTCCATCTCCAGCACGCCGCCGGCATCGAGCGTCCGAGCGGTGCCATTGGTTACGCTCTCGGCAAGCCCGCCGGGCGGGCTCGTGGACGGCTCGGTGAGCAGCACGTAGTGGCCTCTCCAGCCACCGTACACACCCCACAGCCACACGATCGAGAACACCTCGGGGTCGAACTCGTACACCAGGCCGGCTCCGTGGGCGTGCGACACCGCGCACCAGCCCGCGTCGAGATCCCGCGTGTACAGCCACTCGGTCAGACCGCTCTCGGCGGTCTCGACCATGCTCATGTCAACCCCGCCGTGCTCCGGCCAGGCCAGCACGTCTGGGGCATCGCCAAAGCGGCCGGCCTGCTCGGACACCGCCGTCATCGTCTTGGCGGGGAGATGAACACGCGAGCCGGGCGCGATGGCATGGGCGATATGGATGCTCCAGGTGTAGGGAATCGCCTGGGTGCCCAGATTCGTCAGTCGGTGGCGAAACTCGATCCGCGGCGAGTCGCGTCGGAAGGTGATCCACTTCTCCATCAGGCACGGCAGCGCGACGGTGGATCGGCTCAGGTGCAGCTCGACCTCATCGCCGTCGTCTCGCACCACCTCCCACTCCCACGGGCCAAACCAGAGATCGCCGTGATCATGAAACGAGGTGTCGCCGACCGTACAGGCTGGGTCGGTGGGGAACAGTTCATCCCAGCCGCCGCACCAAACATCGTCGAAGTTGGGGCCGGGGTAGGTGCGCCGCAGCGGCACCCGCGGGTTCTTCCACAAGAGGTCAGCTCCGGTGGGCTTGTGGACGAGGTCGAGGATCTTTGCCCCGACATCGGGAAACAGCGTCATCCGAACCAGATCGCCGTCCAGCTCGAGTCCCCGCACCCCCGCGACCTCGATGCCTGTGAGCAGACTCGACACCGAGACGTCAGCCGCCCTTGATGGCGCCGGCCACCAGGCCCTTGCTGAAGAACCGCTGGCCAAACACGTACAGCAGGAAGATCGGCAGGGTGGCAAGCGACAGCCCCGCCATCACCACCGGGATGTTGAGGTTGTAGCGATTCTGGAATCCGGTCAGACCGGCCATCAAGGTGAGCGAGTTCTGGCTCTGGAGAAACACCAGGGCGATCAGAAGCTCGTTCCACACCCACAGCACGTTCACGACTCCCAGCGTGATCAGCGGAGCGCCCGACAGCGGGATCACCACTCGCCGGAACACCTGGAACGAGTTGGCCCCATCGATCTCGGCGGCCTCGATCAGGGATCGCGGGATGGTGCGGAAATACGCGGCCAGCATGTACACCGAGAACGGCATCATCAGACCGACATAGATCGCGATCACGATCCGGCGGGTGTCGATCAGGTTGAGTTCGGCGCCCAGCAGGAAGAGCGGCACCACCAGCACGATCGGCGGGATCACCATCAGCGAGATGATCAGCGCCAGCAGCAGATCGCGGCCGACGAACCGCCAGCGCGAGAGCCCCCAGGCCGCCATCGCCGAAAACACCAGCGTGATCCCCACCGACACCGTCGTCAGCAACAGACTGTTGAAGAGCCAGCGGGGGATGTGGTTGTTGAGCGCCACCCGGTAGGCGGACAGGCTGGGATCGGTCGGCGGCCACAGCGGGTGGTTGAGGAAATCGCTCTGCGAGCGCAGCGAGCTCGAGATCATCACGTACACCGGCAGCAGCGCCATCAGCGTGAACAGGATCAGAATCGCATGTCTACTCAGCCGTCCTGCACGATCCATCAGGCAGGCCTCCAGCGGTTGTAGCCGTATCGAAGCAGCAGCAGCGCGCCGGCGATCGCCGTGATCCCGATCAGCAGGATCGTCGCCGCTGAGGCAGCCAGCCAGGGAAGGTCGGAGGTGAATCCCTCCTGGTAGATGTAGGTCTCGGTGACCTGGGTGGACTGTCCGGGGCCGCCGCCGGTCATCACAAACACGTAGCTGAACACCCACGACATCAGGGTGATGGCTTCGATCACGAAGTAGAAGCCGATGATCGAGCTCATCATCGGCACGGTCACGCTGCGGTGCATCCGAAACCAGCCGGCGCCGTCCACCCGGGCCGCGTCGAACACGTTTTGGGGAAGCGACAGCAGCCGGGCCAGAAACAGGATCACGCCGAAGCCGAGCTCCCGCCAGATGATCACCCCGGCCAGCGAGCGCAGAGCCCAGTCGGGACTCCCCAGCCAATCCTGGGCGAACCGCCCCAGGCCGATCGTCTGCAGCGACGTGTTGAGTGCGCCGTGCAGCGTCAAGAGCTGGCCGAACAGCACCCCCACCACCGCCACCGGGAGCATGTAGGGGATGAAGATCGCGACCCGATGAAAGCGCCAGCCGCGCATCCCTTCATACAGCAGAATCGCGATCAGAAGCGCGATCCCGATGATGATCGGAAGCGTCAGCAGCAACCGCAGGTTGTTGCCGACCGCGATCCGGAAAAACGGGTCGTTCAGTGCGATCTTGAGGTTGTCGAGGCCGACCGACTCACCGTCGCGGTGGGTCGCCTCCTCCAGCACCCGGTAGATGCTGTAGCCGTACACGAACAGCATCGCGGCGGCAGCCGGTGCTGCCCACAAAAGCGGCTGGAGATTGACCCGCCGGCGGGAACGTCGCTTGCCCGTTCCCGCCGGCGTGCCCGGATGTTGCGCTACTGCTGGTTGGCCCAAATCTTGAAGTTGTTGATGAGGTCAGGATCGATCGTGCGGATCCGCGCCATGTCATCTTCAGTCGTCTGGGCCGCCTGCTGCGGCGTCGTCTTGCCGGCAAACATCAGCTGCACTCCGCCGAAGTTGGCCTTGGCGTCGAGATCGGTCGGAATGAAGTTCTCCAGGTAGGGAGCGCCGTCCAGCATGTACTGGTACAGCTGCTTGACCTGAGGAACGGTGATCTCGTTCGCGTTGAAGCGGTCATCGGCCGGCAGCGCGCCGGTGTCCTTGTAGAACAGCGACAGCTCCGGCGCGGTGTGCATGAACTGGATGAAGTCCGCGGCCTGCTGCTTGTACGGCGACCAGGACGTGATCCCGATCGTCTGCGAGGTTGCGCCGAGCTTGCCCGCGCCGACCCCGTCACCGTACTTGGGCATCGTCATCACGCCAACCTTGTCCCCGCCGACCTGCTTCACGAACTTGCGAACGTCGGTTCCGGCTGTGACCGTCATCGCGCTCTTGCCCTCCACCCAGGTCTGCTGCGCCTGGTACAGATCGAGCGAGCCGATGTCGTCGTTCCAGCACTTGTTGGTCGATCATCTGCTGGAGCGCCGTCCACCATGCAGCCTGGTTGGGATCGGTGAACTTCTGGGTGCCGACAACCGCGTCCTTGAGATCGTTGATCGAGGCCAGTGACTGCGACTCGAGAATCGAGAACAGCCATCCGCCGAACCATCCGTCCTTCACACCGCCCGCAATCGGAGTGATGTTGTGGGAGCGAAGCGTGGTGCAGGCGTTCATGAACTGCGCCCACGTGGTCGGAGGAGCGATGTTGTACTTGGCCAGGATGTCCTTGCGGTACAGCACCGGGAAGGATGGCTGCACGTACCACGGGGCCGTCCACAGCTTGTTCTGATAGGTGTCCTCAGAAGCGTTCAGGTAATGCGACCACTCGCTCTTGGGGATGTAGTCAGACACCGGCGCGAGGTTTCCGTCCCACGCATCCTGCAGCGCCCAGATCCCGCCCCAGCGGTACTCGATGTCCGGCCCCTTCTTGGCCTTGGCGGCCGCGGCGAAGTTGGGCATCAGGTTGTCGGTCGACTGCAGCACCGGCTTGATCGTGACGTTGGGGTTCGCAGCCTCGTAGTTTGCGATCGACTGATTCAGAAACTTGGTGAGTCCCGAGGCCTCCTGCTGACCCCAGTACCACATGGTGAGGGTGATCGGTCCATTGCTGCTCGCAGGTGGAGCGCTGCTGTTGTCGCTCGAGCTACTCGAGCCACACCCGGCGGCCATGAGCATGATCCCCACTGCCGCCGCCGCAATCCACCTCGTGCGCTTGCTAGAGATCATGAGTTGTCCTCCCGGTCGCCATGCCAACGAAACGGCCCCTCAGATGGGACTGTTGTGTGAACAGGCTATAGCATCGGTGCAACGCAAAACGGGTGAATGGACACACGACGGACGGAATCGAACTCAGCCAGGTGACCAAGATCTACGCCAACGGCGTGCGGGCGGTGGACGCCGTCGACCTGGAAATCGGGGATGGCGAGTTCATGGTGCTGGTGGGCCCGTCCGGCTGTGGAAAATCCACCTTGCTGAGGATGATCGCCGGGTTGGAGGACGTCACCGAAGGCCAGGTCTCGATCGGCGGAAACGACGTGACCACGCTCGCCCCGCGAGCCCGCGACATCGCCATGGTGTTTCAGGACTACGCGCTCTATCCCCACATGAGCGTGCGCGACAACCTGGCCTTCGGCCTGAAGCTGCGGCGGCTGCCGCGGGCGCAGATCAAGTCGCGGGTGGACGCCGTGGCAGCCACCCTGGGTCTGACCGATTACATGTCCCGCCGGCCCGGGGCACTGTCGGGCGGCCAGCGCCAGCGAGTCGCCATCGGGCGGGCGATGGTGCGCGAGCCCAAAGCGTTTCTGATGGACGAGCCGCTCTCGAACCTGGACGCCAAGCTGCGGGTGACGATGCGCGCCGAGCTCGCACGTCTGCACGAGCGGTTGGGGGTGACCACCGTGTACGTGACCCATGATCAGACCGAGGCGATGACGCTGGGGCAGCGGGTGGCGGTGCTGCGCGACGGGGTGCTGCAGCAGTGCGACACCCCCCAGGCGCTGTTCGACCGGCCGGTCAACCTGTTCGTGGCGGCGTTCATCGGTTCGCCGGCGATGAACCTCGTTCAGGCCGAGATCGCAGGCGACACCGCCCGATTCGCCGGCTACTCGGTTGCTCTGCCGCCAGACTCACCCGTGGCCGGCCAGACGCGGTCGGTGATCCTGGGCGTCCGTCCCACCGATTTCGAGCTGCCGACGCCCGAGAGCACGCTTCCGCGGATCGCAATCACAGCCGATCTGGTCGAGAGCCTGGGCGCCGAGAGCAACGTGATCTTCCCCGTGGACGCGCCCCGAATCGACTCCGACGCCGTCCGCTCGGCGTCCGAGGGGGACGAGGGCCAGCTCTTCGCCGACCACGATCGGGCGCTGTTCACCGCCCGGATCGCGACCCGCACGCCCGTCGCCGCGTCAGAACTCCGCGAACTCGCGGTGCACAGCGAGAGCTTCCACTACTTCGATCTCGAGAGCGGGGTCGCGCTCTAGGCGACCGCGGCGGCGACTGCGGCGGCGATGGCCTGGTGGCCGGCGGGATCGAAATGGACGCCGTCGACAGGGCTGGACTCGACCACCCCGGCCAGGTCGACCAGCGTCAAGCCGCGTTCCGCGGCCATGAGCCGAAACGCCTCGGAGAAGAGCCGCGACTGGGCCAGCGCGTTCGGACCCAACGGGTCGAACTCGATCATCGGCGCCATCGGCGGGGGGACGACCACCAGCACCCCGGGGGCGGTATCTCCCGGGCCGGCGACGCTGGCCTGCACCATGTCGGCGAGCACGCCGACTCCCGCGGCCGCGTAGTGGGCGGTGATGCCCTGCGGCAAAAACACGTCGTTGGTGCCGAGCATGATCGCGACCAGGTCGATCGGGGCGTGGGTGGCCAGGCACACCGGCAGGAAGGTCTTGCCGTTGAGAATCGGATCAAGCGGGTCATCGAAGGCCGACGTGCGCCCGTTCAGGCCCTCCTCGACCACCCGCCAGCCGGCTCCCAGGCGGGCGGCCAGCACCCCCGGCCAGCGCACGTCAGGCGCAAACCGCTCGCCGTCATCCGGTGAGTAGCCCCAGGTGTTCGAGTCGCCAAAGCACAGCACCGTGCGAGCCATCATCAGCCTGCGATGCTCGTGCAGGCGTCGTGGCAGCGCCGGCAGCTCTCGGCACACCGCAACATCTGCTCGCCGCCGAGCTGCTCACAGGAGGTGGCACAGCGATCGTTGACGTCAGCCGCCAGGCGACAGGCCTGGTGGGCCAGATCCGAGCTGCGAAGCAGCATGTCGCGGGTGAGATCACACACCTCGGCGCAGTCCTGCAGCAATCGCAGATGCAGCAGCTTGCCGTGTCGGCCGCCCAGCTGGGCGCTGGCGGCCAGCGTCTCGACACACACCTGGTGGGTGTCGGTGCAGGCGTCGATACATAACTGGTAGCGCTCGCCGGCGCGGTGGGCGGTTGCATGCTCGGTCATGGGACCCCTCCTAGAGAGTTCTGGTCGACCACAGGATCGCCGCCAGCACGACGCTGAGGGCGGATGCCACGAGGCCGATGATCCACGCTTCGACGGTGAACGTCCCCATGATCGCAGCAATCGCGACCGACACCCCGACGATCCCGCTGGTTGCGATCAGCCGTACGAACAGCGACTCGAACCGCCGGCGGGGAGCCGACCGCCGCTCCAGGAACGGCACGGCCGGCGCGTCCAACGGCTCCGGCTCGCTTGGCTGCTCTGGCGGTGGGGACAGGTCGACGTCAGCGCCACCCAATGCAGGTGCGCCGGCCTCCTGGCGTGCTGGCTCCGGTGTGTCCGGTGTTTCTGACATGACTCGTTGGTTCCCCACTGGTCAGTCCACCCAAACAGCCACTGTATCAGCGTCCCCAGCCTTAGCCGAGGCGCTGATCCAGGTTCACGGCGGCTGAGATCAGCGCGAGGTGGGTGAACGCCTGCGGAAAGTTCCCGAGCAGCTCGCCGCTCGAGCCGATCTCCTCGGAGTAGAGGCCGAGGTGGTTGGCGTAGGTCAGCATCTTCTCGAACGCCAGCCGGGCCTCGTCCAAACGGTCGGCGCGGGCCAACGCCTCGACGTACCAGAAACGTGCAGATCGAGAATGTGCCCTCGTCGCCGTCCAGGCCGTCGGGTGCCGCAGACACGTTGTAGCGGTACACGAGGCTGTCGGACACCAGCTCCCGGCCGATCGCGTCCAGCGTCGAGAGCCAGCGGGGATCCTTGGGCGCGATGAACTTGACCATCGGCATCAAAAGCAGCGAGGCGTCCAAGCACGTCCGACCCGTAGCTCTGCACGAATGCCTTGCGCTTCTCGTTCCACCCCTTGTCCAGGATCTGATGGGTGATCTGGTCGCGCACACCCATCCACCGCACCACATCGGCGGGCAGGCCCCGCGCTCTGGCGATGCGGATGGCGCGCTCGATCGCGACCCACGACATCAACCGCGAATAGGTGAAGTCCTGGCGGCCGCCGCGCACCTCCCACACCCCCTCGTCGGGCTGATCCCAGTTCTCGCACACCCAGTCGACGATGCTGCAGAGGTCAGCCCAGGCGGCGAAGGAGATCGGCTCGCCGTACTTGTTGTAGAGGTACAGCGAGTCGACCAGCTCGCCGTAGATGTCGAGCTGCAACTGGGTGGCCGCGCCGTTTCCGATCCTCACCGGGGACGACTGTTCGTAGCCTTCGAAGTGATCCAGCGTCGATTCGGGAAGCTCGTGGCGGCCGTCGATGCCATACATGATCTGCAGCGGCCCCGAGGCGCTCATCTCCGACTCGCGGAAGCGCGCGGTCAACCAGCCCATGAAGTCGGCCGCCTCTTCGGTGAAGCCCAGCCGCAGCAACGCGTACACCGAGAATGCCGCGTCTCGGATCCACGTGTACCGGTAGTCCCAGTTTCGGCCGCCGCCGATCTGCTCGGGCAGGCTGGTGGTGGGCGCGGCCACGATCGCGCCGGTGGGCCGGTAGGTCAAGAGCTTCAACGTCAGCGCCGAGCGATTGACCATCTCCCGCCACCGGCCGCGGTACTGCGACTTGTGCAGCCACCCCCGCCAGTAGCGCACAGTGCGCTGAAACTGCTGAGAGGAATCGGCCTCGCGGACGCCGCGACAGACGTGGTCGTCGTCGCTGTCGACCATCGAGAAGCTCGCGCTGCGACCGGCCTTCAGATGAAACTCGGTGACGACACCGTCGCCATGCTGCTTCAGCGGCTTGCTCGACTCGACCACCAGGGTCAGTTCCGACGATCGGAAGATCGCGCCCCGCTCACCGGCCTCGGTCACGTGTGGGCTGCGGCCGTAGTTCAGGCGCGGCTGGCACTCCATCCGAAACTCCATCTCGCCGCGCACCACCATCACTCTGCGCACCAAATGGCGGCGGGCGTCGGCGTCTCGGTGGATGGGCATGAAGTCCTGCACCTCCCCCACCCCGTCGGGGGTGAGGAATCGCGTGATCAGGACGTTGGTGTCAGGGAAGTAGAGCTGCTTGATCGAGTGGCACTCCTGAGTCGGCTCGATCCGCCAGAACCCGCCCTTCTCAGCGTCCAGCATCGACGCGAACACGCTGGGCGAATCGAACCGCGGCCAGCAGCACCAGCCGATGGTGCCGTCGGTGCCGACCAGCGCCACCGTGTGGAGGTTGCCGATCACGCCGTGCTCTGCGATTGGGAGGTAGCCGGCCACGCGGATCGCAGTATTCCATGTCACCGGCTGCCCGACCAGGGAGCCGGGCTATACTCTGCCGTCGCCAGACGGGGAGGCCTTTGCCGGCCCGGGTGGCAGAACGGGGGCGTAGTTCAGCTGGTTAGAACGCCGGCCTGTCACGCCGGAGGTCGCGGGTTCGAGTCCCGTCGCTCCCGCTCTTCGACTAGCAGAACTTGATCGACCGGCAGGGGATGCCGTCGTGGCCGTACACGTCGGGCATCGTGCCGGTGACCGCGCCGGCCGCCGAGGAGGCCGCCGCCGAGGACGCGCACGGAAAGTCGGTCACAAACGCAACCGACTTCTGCTGGATCCCCGGATGCACCTTGAGCGCTGCCAGCAGCTGGCCCACCCCGCGGGCCGGTGAGTAGCCGCAGGCACTGGTGCCGGGCGCCCACTGGGAGGTGACGCCGCCAAATCGAATCCGATGGCCGTGCTGCGCGAGCGCGTAGGCCGACAGATCCGACCACTCGCGCGCCATCCCCGGGAAATAGATCTCCGGCATGGCGTGGTTCACGCCGTCGCCGCCGGCGGCCACGATCCACTCCTGGTTGGGCGACCAGTACCCGGGCTCCAGCGACCCGAAGTCCCACAGCAGCGGCGGCAGCTTCCAACCCGAGTGGCCGGCCGTGCGGTCAAACGCGGCCACAAACCTGTTGGTCGCACGAAACGGCGGATCCCAGGCCGGCTCGGCGTCGATTGCAGCGGTGGCCCTGACCTTGAACTTCCAGCCCTTGGAGATGACCCACTTCTCGACCTGATTGGTGCGCCACGCCCACCAGTACCCGGCCTTGGTGAACGACGGCGGCTCGAGGCCGCATTTGTTGGGGCAGCACCGCAGGTCCTCGTTGGAGCAGGAGTTGTTGGTGCCGCGCGCGACCGAGAGCATGCCCTTGAGCCCCGCCGGGCGGCAGCGCATGTACCCGATCATGTACGCCTCGACGGCCTTGTTGATGGGCACGTTCCACTGGAAATTCCCTGCAAAATCGAGTGTTCCATATGCGCCTGCCTTGAACGCAGGCCGACCGAAATCGAGGATTACCAGGCCGGTCTTGCGGCCCTTGCCGGCGTTGCAGCCCTGTGCGTCCAGCGTGGCCGGAGTGGTCGAGTGCTCGTACTGGCTGATCGTCACCGGCGGCAGCTTTACGGCCGCAATCGCGATCCCGTGTCCGAACCCGGCAAACGCAGCGAGCGCGCAGGCGAGCACCACCATGACTGTTGCGCGGGGGCCCATCGGGCCCCTATATCGGCAGGGAGAGGCAGACCACGAGTGCGAAGGCTACAGTCGGACAGGTTATGGCGCGGATCAAGCTGGCATACCTCGGTGGAGGCTCGACCCGGGCGGCAGGCACGATGGCATCGCTGATCGAGAACGGCGCGGACTTCACCGGCTCCGAGGTGGTGCTGGTCGATCTCGACCCCGATCGGCTGGAGGTGGTGCGGACGCTGGCCGAGCGGATGGCCCAGGTGCGGGGCCTCGATCTGACCGTGAGAGCCACCACCGATCGGCGGGCGGCCCTGCAGGATTGTGATGCGGTGCTGTCGTCGTTTCGACCGGGTGGGTTCGCCGCGCGGGTGCACGACGAGCGGATCCCCCTGAACCACGGCGTGATCGGGCAGGAGACGCAAGGCGCCCGGCGGGTTCTTCATGGCGCTGCGGGCGATCGCGGTGCTGCAGCAGGTGTGCGCCGAGATGGAAGAGGCCTGCCCCACCGCCCGGATCTACAACTACACCAACCCCGTCAACATCGTCGCCCAGGCCGTCGCCGAGCATTCGCCGATCGAGGTGGTGTCGCTGTGCGAGGGGCCGATCTATTTCGTGGACGACATCGCCGAACTGGCCGAGCTCGATCCGGAGAAGCTCGAGGCCACCATGGTCGGCCTCAACCACGGCTGCTGGAGCGTCGAGCACAGCTACCCCGACGGCGACCTGATCGAGCTGATCCAGCAGGCCTGGGAGCGGCGGCGGGACGACCCCACCCTGACCGCCGAGCAGCGCCGCACCCTGCGCCTGGCGGCCACCATGGAGGCGATTCCGGCCGACTACTTTGGCTACTACTACTTCCGCGACGAGGTTCTTGCCGAGCTGCAGGCCAAGCCGACCACTCGCGCCGAGGACATCCTCTCGTGGGAGCCCGACTACTGGAGCCACTACCGCGAGCAGGCACGGAGCGAAAACCCCACGCTCGATCCCAGCCTCTCCCGCGGCGGGATCCATGAGCTGGAGCTCGCGATCGACGTGATGGACGCGGTGTTCAACGACAAGGACGAGGTGCACCCGGTGAACGTGGTCAACCGAAACGGCGCACTGGCCGGCTTCGACCAGCAGCTGGTGGTCGAGGTGCCGGCCCTCTGCAACGCTGCCGGGATCGAACCGATCGCAACGCCGCCGCTACCAACCCGCGTGCGCGGGCTGGTCGAGATGCTGGCCGAGTATCAGCGGCTGGCCGCGGCCGCGGCCTGGCACGGGACCCGCGCCGACGGTGTGCGCGCGCTGACTGCCAACCCGCTGGTCGGCCAGATTGACCTGGCCGAGCGGCTGTATGACGAGATGGCCGCCGCCCATCGCGCCTACCTGCCGGAGAGGCTGATGGCGTGACCCGGGTGTGCTCACTGCTGCCCAGCGCGACCGAGATCGTGGCCGACCTGGGCATGATCGACTCGCTGGTCGGCGTCTCGAACGAGTGCCGCTGGCCACCCGAGGTGGTGGGCCTTCCGATCGTCACCAGCGCGCGACTCGACCCGGCCCGGCTGACCAGCCTCGAGATCGACCGGCGGGTGCGCGACGCGGTCAGCGATGGCCGCTCGCTCTACACCGTTGACGCCGAGCTGATCGACACCCTCAATCCCGACGTCATCGTCACCCAGGATCTGTGTGCGGTGTGCGCCGTCTCCAGCGGCGACCTGCGCTCGATCTGCCCGGTCGACGCGCGCATGGTCTCGCTCGACCCGGGCTCCCTGGCCGAGGTCGCCGACACGGTCGGTGTGCTCGCAGGCGTGCTCGGGATCGCAGGCGCCGAGCGGCCGCTGGTCGAGCGCATGTGGCAGACGATCGCCGAGGTGGAGCAGGCGGTGGCCGGGCTGCCACGGCGGCGGATCTTCCTGGCCGAGTGGATCGACCCGCCGTTCTGCGCCGGGCACTGGCTGCCCGAGATGATCGAGCGGGCCGGAGGGCGGGATGTGATCGGCCAGGCCGGCGCGCCGTCACACACCACCACCTGGGACGAGGTTGCCGCCCGCGACCCGGAGCTGGTCGTGATCGCGCCGTGCGGCTTCGGCGTCGAGGAAGCCGCCGCCCGCAGCGGTGATCTGAGTCTCAACTGCCCCACCTATGCCGTTGACGGCGACAGCTACTACTCGCGTCCGGCGCCCCGTCTGGCCGACGGCGTGCGCCAGCTCGGACACCTGATGCACCCCGAGGCCGTGCCCGACCCGGGACTACCGGTGATCGAGCTGCCGGTGGGCTCGTCCCAGCTTCGCACGTAGCCCTTCGACCTCCACGTCCAGCTCGGACATCGAGTGCTCCAGCTCCCCGATGCGGAGATCGAGATCCGTCAGCGGCACACCGGCCTCCCGGCGTCGTTCACGCAATCGCCCGGTCACCTTGAGCTGCATGCGTACGTATGCGCGCCGCTCGCGGGCCTCGTCAAGACGAGCCTCGTCGGTCATTGGCTGGTGGTCGGCGGCCACGGCAGGCGGATCGGGTGTGGAGGTGACGCGCTCGCATAGGCCACGGACGCATCGGCGGTGTCGGCCGCGACCCCGGCGCCGTGGCTCTGGGCGACATCACTCGCCGGGTAGAGCACCGGTGCATCCGCCGTGCGACCTCCCACCATCAACACCCAGCACGGCCCGCTGCCGGCGCCGATGATCACGTGCGCGGTGCCGGCCGGGCTGTGGACGAAGTCCCACTGGCGCAGCGGACGCTCCTCGTCCTCCACGATCAAGAGACACTCACCCGCGAGCACCAGGAAAGCCTCCTGGTTCGGCTCACGGTGGTACATCGCCGACCGCTGCCCCGGCTCGAGCATCCTGATGTTGACGCCCATGTCGGCGAACCGGTGGCCGCCCAGGAACCCGCCGTCGAACAGCACCGCGGAGCCGAACTCGCCCGACTCGATGGCCGCGGCATCCGCGACGTTGACGATGAACCAGCCCGGGCCCGCCGGATGACGCGTACCGACAGCGGTCACGGTCATCTCGGCTTCGGGCACCGGGCTCCAGTCCATAGCCGTTCCAGTCTACCCTCGGAATCCCGCCAATCCGTTGGGCGTGCCGACCCCTGTCGGCAAGTCATAGCCCGGCCGCGCGGTGCATCGGGCGGGAACGCCGTCGCACCCTGTCCACGGCTGGTTCGATCCCGCCGTCACGTCTCGGAAGGCGGACGTGCCGAGGTGGGCGTACAGGAACTGGGAGGGACGCTTGACGCTGCCGACGTCGCCCGCCAAGCGCATACATCGCCGCCACCAGCGGCGCAGCCAGGCTGGTGCCGCCGACACGGATCCAGCTGTGCGCTGTTGGCATACACCGCCATACCGGTGCTGGGGTCGGCCACGGCCGCGATGTCGTTGTCACCGCGGATGCCCGCCGGGCAGCCGGCGGTGGAGAATCCGGGTGCCTGTCGCTGGTACGACAGTGGTGCGACCGTGCGAACACCTTGAAGCTTGGCGGTCGCGCACCCCGACCCTGTGCCCGACCAGGTTCGCTCGCTCTGGTAGCTCCCGTCGGACTTGAGGTGGAGAGTGGTGCCCCCGACCGAGATCACCGTGTTCAGCAGCGCCGGGTAGCTGGGCGCATACCCGTCATCGCCGGCCGAAACCACAATCGCGTGGCCCGGGTAGTTGAACGCCGAGTCGGACGGGCTTCCCAATCCGCCGTCGGCGCCCAAGCCCCAGCTGTTCGACACGATGCTCGGCGAGCTGGTTCGCCCGCCGTTCTGCGGCCACGAACGAGGCCAGTCCGAGGTTCTTGGCTTCGACCAGCACGATCTTGCAGTTCTGGCACACCGCGTGGATCGCCTCGATGTCGAGCGCGATCTCGACGTCCCACTGCTGCTTCACCGCCGAGTTGGCGGCCGCACCGAGGTTGACCTTCTGGAAACACGATGCCGTCACCGTCTTTGAGCACTGCGGCAGCACCGGCAGGCCGAACGTCGTGCTGTACCGAGTCAGGTCGGAGTACGCCGACGAATAGTCGAACGCATCGACCACCGCCACCGTCGCCGGGGCTGCGGCCTTGGTGGGAAGGTTGTAGGCCTTGTGCAGCTGCGCCGGCGTGAGACCGGACGGAAGCGCCGCAGGCCGGACGGCCGAGAGCAGCTTCCCCGACGGCGCCACCGCCACCATCGCCGTGCAGCGCACCTGGCCCGGTGGTGCAGACCCGCTTGGCCGTAACCGTGGCCGCGCCGGCCCCGGCCGACAGGACGGCCGACGCGATCAGCACCGCGCCCATGAGCCAAAAGTACTCGTTTCATGTGATCCCCTTGCTGTAGTACCACTGTGCAAAAAGCACAGAGGAAGCGACAAAGAGGCATCAGAGTATCGTTTTCAACACATACTGCAAGTCAGACTATCGAACCAACTGCGTCACCAAATCTGTGACGACTGCTGGAACACCCGCTCGAGTCGGAACGGGTTCGACGCTGCCCCACGCTCGCCCGCGAGCAGCTGCGCGAGCAGCTCGGAGCCACCCGGCCCGGCCATCACCCCATGGCCGCTGTAGCCGGTGTTCACCCACAGCCCCTGCACCCCGGTCTGGCCAATCAAGGGACGCTGGTCGGGAGTGACGGTGTACTGCCCCGCCTCGACCGTCCAGGTCGCGCTCCCGCCGCGCCAGACGCCTCCCAAAACGGCGCCACCCGAGCCAGCGAGGTGGGGCTGGAGGGATCCAGCAGCCGGACCGCAAACGCCGGGTCGGCCGGCACCTGTTCCAGCGGATCGCCGGCGGGCTCGTCGGGGTCAGGCCACAGCGCCAGAGCGCCACCGGGCGCCGGGCGCCAATGTGCGGCGGTGTCCTCGTCGATGGTCATGGGAGCGCCGGCCGGCACTTCCGGCACGTTGCCTATCGAGACCCGCTGACGCCTGACCAATCTGATCGGCAACGTCACGTCCGCGCGCGCCGCCAGCACCCCAGAAAGCGGCCCGCACGCGATCACCGCCTGCTCGCAGGCGATCTTGCCCTGCGACGTCTCGACCGATCGCAGCCGGCCCGCGTGGACATCAAAGCCGGTGGCACGGCAGTCGGTGATCACCTCGGCGCCGGACGACGCGAGCAGGCCCCGGGAGATCGCCACCGGGTCGAGCAGGCCGTCCTCCGCTCGGAAGCGCGCCTGGATGACGTCCGGCGAGACCCACGGAAACCGCTCGCGGACAGCGTCGCCGGAGAGCAGCTCGACCCCGTCGACGCCCCACGACCGCTGGCGGTCGACCAGTGCGCGCTGCCGCGCAGCGGTTTCGCGCTCGGTGGTCAACCACAGATATCCTCGGGGCTGCAGACCGGCCGCGTGCTCGCTCTGTCCGGTCTCTGCTTCGAACCGCTGGAACAGCTGCACCGACCGGCGCACCAGCGGCAGCTCGTCGGCATGCTCGAGCTGCAGCCGGTAGCCGCCTGCGGCCACGGCCGTGGTGAATGACGCCGGCGCCGACCGGGCTTCGAGCACGGTGCACTCGAACCCTCGCCGGGCGGCGAAGAACGCAGTGGCCGAGCCCGACGACGCCGCCACCGATGACCAGCAGTGCGGGCATGCCCGGTATGCTCGCACACCGATGACGAGACTCCTGCTGGCCGCCGCTGTGACGCCGCTGACCGACGACGGCGAGCGTCTGGACGAAGCCGCATTCGCTCCCCTCACCCGATACCTGCGCGACGGCGGGGTCGACGGCGTGTTCTGCTGCGGGACCACCGGCGAGGGTGTGCTGCTCACGCTGGACGAGCGCCGGCGCGCGGCCGAGCTGTTCCGGGAGGCCTGCGACGGCATCGCTGATCGTCCACGCGGGGGCGCAGACCACGCGCGACACGGTTGCAGCTGGCACGCCACGCCCGTGAGCTGGGGGCAGACGGTGTCGGCGTGATTCCGCCTCCGTACTACCCCCTGGACGACGACGCCCTGGTCGAGCACCTGTGCGCGGCCGCAGCGGCGTGTGCCCCGCTCGACTTCTACCTGTACGCGTTCACGGCCCGCAGCGGGTATCCCGTGCCGATCTCGGTGATCGAGCGTGTGCGCGAGCGGGCGGACAATCTCGCCGGCTTGAAGGTCTCGGAGCGGTCACCGGCCGACGATCGAGGCGTTCATCGGCACCGGGCTGCCGGTGCTGATCGGCTCCGAGCCGCTGATCCCCGAGGCGTTCGCAGCGGGTGCGGCCGGGGCGGTGTCGGGCATGGCCTCGGCCTATCCGGCGGAGGTGGCCGCGGTGGTGCGAGACCCGTCAGCCGCCGGAGCCGATGCTCTGCGGACGCTGCGGGCGACGCTCGAGCCGGCGTTCATCCCCATGGTCAAGGCCCGGCTGGTGAGCGCCGGCGTGCCGATCCGGCCGGACGTGCGCCGACCGCTGCTGCCGGTCGCGGTAAGGCCTACTTCGCCAGGCGTGCGAGATGCCGGCGCATCGCCTGTCGGGCACCCGCGCCGTCGCGGTCGTGGATGCGGTCGACCACTCGCGTCATGTCCTTGACCACGCGGTTGGTGATCTTGATCTCGCGCGGTGACAGCTCCACCAGCATGCCCACGGTCGCGGCCAGAACGCCGTTTCCCGAGGCGCTCGCGATCGCCAGCCGAAGCTCGTTGTACGACCCGCGCACGCCCTCGCGGAGATCCTCCAGGATGCGAGTGAATGCGGCCGCGTCGATGGCGGTGTGGTTCTTGGCCGCCTGCCTCGCTGCGTGCGGCTCCAGCCGGTCGCGGACCTCCAAGAGCTCCATCCGATCGACGCCGGCGACGTAGGTACCCGAGCCCTGCCGCGGTTCCAGTGCGCCCAGGTCGATCAGCCGCCGCAGCCCTTCCCGCAGCGCCGGCCGCGACACCCCCAGGGTGATCGCCAGCTCCCGCTCTGGCGGCAGCCGATCGCCGACACCCATGTTGTTGTCGGCGATGAGCTCGCGGATACGCCGTGGAACGTCGGCTGCAACAGACACGGCGGCGATTGTACCTCGCCGGTCAGACCACATCGTTCTGCTATGACCCGCTGCATGAGCATCATGCGCGAGACAATGCAGCGCCAGCCGGAGGATCTGCGCCGGCTGCTGGCCGACACAACCGTCACCGAAGCCGCCGCCGAGCGCCTGCGAGACCGCAGGATCCTGCTGGTCGGCACCGGCACGAGCTGGCACGCCGCCAACATCGGAGCGTGGTTTCTGCGCGCGGCCGGCGTCGAAGCCTGGGCGGTGCAGGGCGCCGATGCCGCGCTGCACGCGCCCCGCCCCGGGGCCGGCGACGGCCTGATCCTGCTGAGCCACCGCGGCACCAAGCGCTACACCACCGCGGCGCTGGCCGACGCTCGCTCTGCGGGCGCCGAGGTGGTGGTGATCTCCGGCGTAGGGATCGCCCGGAGCCGAGATCGAGACGGTCGAGCAGGAGCGATCGTCGGCGTACACCGCCAGCCACCTGGGGGCGCTGCTGCGCCTGGCACAGATCGCGACAGCGCTGGGGGCCGACCTGGGACGCCTGGAGGCGATTCCCGACACCGTCGAGGCCGTGATCGGATCGGGGGAGACGGGACTGGAGCCGCCCGAGCCGCCTGCTGGAGTTCGCCGGCGCCGGCGTCAACCAGTGGACCGCCGCCGAGGGAGCGCTGAAGGTGCGGGAGACCTGCTACGTCGCGACCGAAGGCCACTCGGCCGAACAGCTGCTGCACGGCCCCATCGTCGCCTTGGGAGCGACGACACGCTCGTCTGCCTGAACGGCGGCGGCCCCGGGGAGAGCAGGCTGCTGGAGGTGGCCCGCTCGGCCGAATCGGCCGGAGTGACGGTGCAGACGATCACCGCCACCTACCCCTCGGAGCTGCTGTCGGTGTTTCCGCTGACCGCCGCGGTGCAGCGAATCGCGCTGGAGCTGGCCGAGCGGCTGGGAACCAATCCCGACAGCTTCGGCCGCGACGTTCCCAGCCGAGCAGAGGCGCTCGAGGGGATCGAGCTCTAGTCCGTCACCCCGGCGCTGGAGCACGACCAGCGCGATCAGGTAGGTGAGGCCGGCCAGCGCGCCCAGCTGCGCGTAGGGGCTGGGATCCTGGCCCTTGGCGATCTCGTACACGAATGCCCCGATCAGCACCGTGATCAGCACGACTCCGGTGATCGCGGTGGCCGCCAGGTCGATCGACCGCGCCCGCTCGTCGACGGCCGGCCGGCGCATGATCGCGGCCGTGCCGCTGCGGCCGGCCGCCGCCACGATCAGGCCGGCGAACACGACCATAATTCCCAGTGACGCCAGGCCGGCTTGGGGATCGCCCCCGATCCATTGGGCGGCCATCAGCAGCACCCCCAGCGCGACCGCGAAGGCGGGCATGAACCAGCTCGATCGGCGATATCTAGCTTTCAGAGTCTGCATCGAAGACCTCCTCGACCGTGGACGAGAAGAAGCGCGCCAGCGCGAATGCAAGGGGAAGTGAGGGCAGGTAGCGGCCGGTCTCGATGGCGTTGATCGTCTGCCTCGAAACGCCGACCGCCTCAGCCAGCTGACCCTGTGAGAGCGACTGCGCGGCTCGCAATTCTCGTACCGAATTGTCCATGCCTGTAAAGTTAGCTTTACACCGCGAGATTGTCAAGCGTGCTTTACACCCGATGCCAGAGGTCGGGCGTGAATAACGGTGCCTGGCACCGTTATTCACCTGTGGCTAAAGCGCTCCTCCGGCGGCGTGGGGCGCGGTCGGATCAGCGGCCTCGGGTGAGTCCTCGCGAGCCAGATACTCCTCGGCCATCAGGGGATTCGCGGAGGCCCGCTCGACGACCTTCAGGAGGTCGGACATGCTGGACACCTCTTCCACCTGCTCCTTGATGAACCACTGCATGAACTGCTCGCCGGCATAGTCGCCCTCATCCCGGGCAAGCCCCGCCAGGGCGTTGATCTGCGCGGTGACATTTCGCTCCTGCTGCAGCGCCAACGCGACCGGCTCGACCGTGTCGCGCGAAGCTCGTGCGCGGTGCCGCCACACCCGGGATCGTCACTTCGACCCCGGCATCGAGCAGATACTGCACCATCATCATGGCGTGATTTCGCTCTTCCAGCGCCTGGCGATGGAAGTGGGCGGATAGCCGCGGCAAGGTCTCGGAGTCGTAGTAGACGGCGACGGCGATGTATTGCTGAGCAGCCCCGAACTCATATGCGATCTGCTCGTTCAGTGCTTTGGCGAAACCGGACTGTGACATCGAACCTCCAACGGATGGACACGGGGTAACCTAACCCCACCATGGCACGCGTGCAGGCGATCCATCTCTCTGCGGTCAAGTCGCTGCGACTGCAGTCTGTACCCGAAGCGCGGATCGACCGGGACGGCATCGCCGGCGATCGCGAGTTCCTGCTGCTCGACGACCGCAACCGAGCCGCCACCCAGCGGGAACTGGGCGTGCTCGCCCAGGTCTCAAGCCACTACGACGGCACCGTGCTGGAGCTGCACATGCCCGGTGGTGAAGTGATCAGCGGCGAGCCCCGCCACGGCGAGCTCGCACACACCGACCTGTGGGGGCGAGCAGTCACAGGCCCGCTGGTGGAAGGCCCGTGGGCCGAGGCACTGTCGGAGCTCGCCCAAAAGCGGCTTCGGCTGATGCACCCGAACGCGGCTGAGCGCGGCCTTGATTCACATCCCGTGTCGATGCTGTCCCAGGCAGCGGTTGACCAATTGGGCTCCCACGCCGGGCGAAACGGCGACCTGGACGCCCGCCGGTTCCGGCCCACGCTGCTGATCAACGACTGCGCCGCCCACGTCGAGGACGAGTGGGTGGGACGTACCGTGCAGGTCGGCGAGGCGGTGATCACCGTGGTGCGCCTCGACCCTCGCTGCGCGCTCACGACACGGCACCCCGAGACCGGCGAGCGCGACGCCGACACACTGCGGTGGATCGACCAGACCCGCGGGAGGGTCGAGGGAGAGGTCTGCTTCGGGGTGTACGCCGACGTCGCCCAGCCGGGTAGCGTCCGCGTCGGCGATACCGTTGAGCCTCTCCGAGAGGGCGCTGGATGACCACCGCGATACCCGCATTTCGAAACCACCTGCCGGTGAAGATCCGATTCGGCGACGGCTGCTCCGCAGACCTCGCCCAGGTGCTGGCCGACGAGGGCGCCGCAGCGACCGCTGATCGTGATCGACGCGGGCCTGGCCGACATGGTGCCGGGTGTCGCCGCAGCGCTTGCACCGCTGACCGACGCCATCCACTACGAGAAGGCGCCCGGCGAACCCACTGTCTCGCTGGTCGAGACGGTTGCCGCCACGCTGCTCGAGAGCGGCTGCGACTCGGTGGCGGCGATCGGCGGCGGCTCGGCGATGGACACCGCCAAGGGCGCGCGGCTGGTGGCCGGGCAGGGCGGCCCGTACATGCGGTTCGCCCGAGGAGAGGCCACCTACGAGGCACCCCGGCTTCCGCTGGTGTGCGTCCCCACCACCGCGGGCACCGGCAGCGAGGTTTCCGGCGGCGCGGTGATCACCGACGAGGCCACCCACACCAAGGCGGGTATCGCCAGTCCCGCTGCTGCGCGCCCAGCACGCGCTGGTCGACCCTGTGCTGACCCACGGCCTGCCGCCGAAACTGACCGCCTACACCGGCATCGACGCCCTCGCCCAGGCGATCGCGGCGATGGTGGTGACGGTGCGCACCCCGATCGGCGACGGCATCGCGCTGGAGTCGATCCGGCTGGCGGGTGACGCGCTGCCGCGAGTGGTCGCCGACGGCTCCGACACCGCCGCCCGCTCGGCGATGGCCTGCTCGAGCCTGATGGCGGGCCTGTGCATGAACATCTCCGACTGCGGTTCGGAGCACTCGCTGGGACAGGCCATCGGCGGCCTGCTGGGCCTCCCGCACGGCCTCACCATCGGCCTGGTGCTGGCCGAGACGATGGATCGCGATCGCGTGCACGTGCCCGAGCAGTTCGAACGTATCGCCGACGCCCTGGGCGAGCCCGACGACGGATCCGGTGACGGGTCGCGGGCGGTACGGGCGGTACGGCGATGCTGGACGCAGCTGGAGTTCGAGACGCTGGCGGCAGTGGGAGTCCACGAGTCACAGCTGGACGAGCTCGCCGACAAGGCGCTGGCCGACTACTTCATCTCGGTCGCACCGGCACCCTGGACTGCCGAAGAGGTGCGAGCCGCGTATCGGAAGGGATTGGAGCTTGGTGACCGACGATAAGAAGCAGCCCCACCGCGTGGCTTCTGAAGTGGGAGTCGTTGCCCGGCCAGACTCAGATCGCGATCGCGTTTCCGGTGCTGGTGGTGGTGCTCTTCTTCGTGCACATCACCCTGCTTCGCCAGCCGGCCGTGCGGGGGGCGCTGTACGCGGTGTTCTGGGCGATCCCCGGCACCTACATGGTGGTGATCGCGACCCGCACCGAGGCCGCCAAGCGCAGGGGAGAGCTCGACGGCGACGAACCCCACCACGACGGCGACCACTGAGCGCCACCCCCGAACCCGGCTACTCTTTGCGCGATGACCACCATCTCTGCACCAGCCTCACTCCCATGGACGGGGAACGCCGAGGCCGACCACCTGATCGCCTCCGACCCGAACGCGCTTCTGATCGGATTCGTGCTGGATCAGCAGGTCACGGTGCAGAAGGCATTCTCGGGCCCGCTCGAGCTGAAACGACGGCTCGGGCACCTCGATCCGGCCAAGATCGCCGCCACCGACCCGGCCGAGCTGGAGCGCGTCTTTCGCGACAAGCCGGCCATCCACCGATTCCCCGGATCGATGGCCACGCGGGTGCAGACGTTGTGCGCGTTCCTGACCGAGCGCTACGACGGCGACGGCTCGCGGGTATGGACGGAGGCGAGCCACCGGCCGCGACCTGCAGAAGCGCCTCGGCGAGCTGCCGGGCATCGGCGACATGAAGGTGCGATCGCTGACCGCAACGCTGGTGAAGCAGTTCGGCGTGCACCCCGAGGGCTACGCCGAGGTGCTGCCCAACGCACCCCACGCTCGGGGACGTCGACTCCGCCGAGGCGCTGGCCGAGTACCAGGCCGGCAAGCGAGCCGCCAAAGCTGCCAGGCGGGCGGCCAAATCTTGATCGTCGAGCGCTCGATGCACCCGGCTGGCTGTCCAACTCCTATCTGGTCGGGGACGCCGCCGGAGGCACGGGCGTTCTGATCGACTCGGGTGGGCCGCCCGAGCCGCTGATCGCCGCGGCCGAGAGCCCACGACCTGACGATCACGCACCTTCTGATCACCCATGCCGACGCCGACCACATCGCCGACAACGACCTGTACGTGCAGCGCTTCGGGATTCCGGTGGCGGCGCACCAGATCGAGGCCGATCGCATGGGCGGAGCCGACATCCTGCTGGACCGACGGCGATCACGTCCGCACCGGCGATCTGGATATCGCGGCCCTCTTCACACCTGGGCACAGCCCCGGGCACCTGTCGTTCCTGGTCAACTCGAGCGACTGCTTCACCGCCGACGTGCTGTTCAAGGGCACCGTCGGCGGGACGCTGCACGACTCCTACTCCAAGCTCCACTCGTCGGTGATGGATGTCCTGCTGGCACTCCCCGACGACACCGTTGTTCATCCCGGCCACATGGACCCGACCACGATCGGCGCCGAACGGGAGTCGAACCCGTTCATCCGGATCTGGCGGGGAATCGATGCTCCCGGCGATGGCCACTGCACCGCTCTCGACCGACCGGCCACACTGGTGCTGTTCGGACCCGACTACGACGGCGGACATAAGGCGTGGGTTCGCTGGGACGATTCCGGGGAGGACGACCTCGTCCCCGGAAGCCGCGTTGTGATCTAAAGGAGCGTTGATGGCAATCGAGACCGCACCCCGCGCTGATGCCACACCCACACCCGAGGTTTTGACCCCTCCCAGCCGCAGCCGCAAGACCGCGATGATCGTGATCACCGTGCTGCCGTTCATCGGGTTGGTGCTCGCCGTTGCCATGCTCTGGAACCGCGCCGTCGGCTGGACCGATCTGGCGCTGTTCCTGGGGCTGTACGTGCTGTGCGGCTTTGGGATCACCATCGGGTATCACCGGATGCTGACCCACCGCGCCTTCGAAGCGGTGCCGCCGCTGAAGGCGGCGCTGCTCGTGTTCGGGTCGATCGCGATCCAGGGCTCGGCGGTGGACTGGGCGGTCGACCACCGCACCCACCACGCGTTCTCCGACAAGGAGGGCGATCCCGCACAGCCCCCACCATGGCTTCGACGACTCCATCTGGGGCCAGCTCAAGGGACTCGGCCACGCCCACGTCGGCTGGCTGTTCGAGCACAACCGCACCGACCGCCAGCGGTACGCGAAGGATCTGCTGGCCGACAAGATGGTGATGTTCGTCGACCGCAGCTTCTGGCTCTGGGTGATCGTGTCGTTCGCGCTGCCGTTTGCGCTGGGCGGGCTGATCACCGGCACAGCTGGGAGGGTGCGGTGACCGGCCTGATCTGGGGCGGGCTGGTGCGCCTGTTCTTCAACCACCACATCACCTGGAGCGTCAACTCGATCTGCCACTTCTTCGGGCGGCGACCGTTCACCACCTCCGACCAATCCACCAACAACTGGGTGCTGGCGGTGCCGTCGCTGGGCGAGTCGTGGCATCACAACCACCATGTGTTCCCGACCTCGGCGGTGCATGGGCTGTCGCCCGTGGAAGCAGTTCGACCTGTCGGGCCTCCTGATCGGGCTGTGGGAGAAGATGGGGCTGGTGCGCAACGTGCGCCGGCCCACGGCCGAGCAGATCGGCCGCAAGCTCGCGCCTCCGCCACCGCCCGCAACCCACAGCTGACGCGCGCGGTGTGAGCGGCCGCATCCTGCTGGGGGACAACCTCGAACTGTTGCCGCAGTTCGCGGACGAGAGCTTCCAGATGATCTACATCGACCCGCCGTTCAACACCGGGCGGCGGCAGCGGCGGGTGACGCTGGAGACGACGGCCGATAGCGAGGGCGACCGCCAAGGCTTCGGCGGGCGCCGCTACCGCAGCCGGGTGGTGGGCGCCTCGGCCTACGACGACACCTACGACGACTTCCCGGTATTCCTGGAGCCGCGACTGCGGGAGGCCCGCAGGCTGCTGCATCCGACCGGCACGGTGTACGTGCATCTGGACTACCGCGAGGCGCACTACATCAAGATCCTGATGGACGAGATCTTCGGCCGCGGGGCATTCCTGAACGAGTTGATCTGGGCGTACGACTACGGCGCGAAGCCCCGCCGGCGGTGGCCGGCCAAGCACGACACGATCCTGGTGTACGTGCGGGAACCGGGCAAGCACGCGTTCTACGCAGACGCGGTGGACCGCGAGCCGTACATGGCCCCCGGGCTGGTGACGGCCGAGAAAGTGGCCCGCGGAAAGCGCCCCACAGACGTGATCTGGCACACGATTGTGTCGCCCACAGGCCGCGAAAAGACTGGATACCCCACACAAAAGCCCGAAGGATTGGTCAGACGACTTGTCCAGGCCTCCAGCGCGCCCGGCGACACGATTTTGGACTTCTTTGCGGGGTCGGGGACGCTCGGGAGTGGTGGCCGAAAAGCTCGACCGAAACTACGTCCTGATCGACTCCAACCCCGAAGCGGTCGAGATCATGCGCCGCCGCCTCCCCAACGCCCTTGAATAACGGTGCCTGGCACCGTTATTCACCGCACAGCCAGCGGGGTTGGTGATGGGGGCCTGGCAGGCGAAGCGCTCGCAGATGTAGACGGCGGGGTGGCCGTTGACGAGCGTCTTGCCGGCCAGCAGCGGCTCGTCGCTGTGCCTCGCCCGAGCCGAAGGCGTACACCGTCGTCGGATGAAAGCCGGCCCGGGCGGCATCGATCAGCTCACCTGTTGACGGGTCGGCGGGATCGCCGATCACGGCGATCTCCCTGGGCGGCGCCAGATGCATGTCGATCACCTGGAGCAGCTGCCCGAAGCCGTGCGGAGCACGCTGCACGTACTCCAGCGCCTGCCCCACCGCACCCAGCGCCAGCCGCTCGCGCTCGGCTGTCGCCATCGATCCGCGACAGCCGCAGCAGCACGTGCGCCATCAGTGAGTTGCCCGACGGCACCGGGTTGTCGTCGAGCTCCTTGCGCCGCGCCACCAGCTGCTCATCATCACCCGCCGTCGAAAAGAACCCGCCGTTGTCCGAGTCGGCGAACAGCTCGACGGCACGATCGGCCAGCTCGGCCGCCCTGCGCCGGTAGCGGTCGTCGGCAGTCGCCACCGCCAGCTCCAACAGCCCGAACGCCACCGCGGCGTAATCCTCGAGCTGAGCCGGGATCTTGGCGACACCATGCCGCGAGGTGCGCAGCGGATTGCCGTCGGCATCGACCATCGCGGTGGCGAGGAACTCAGCCAAACGCTCGGCCGACGGCGATCAGATCGGGCCGCGCCAATCGCCATCCGCCCTGTGCCAGGGCGGCCAGCGCCAGCCCGTTCCAGCTCGCGATCACCTTGTCGTCCAGACCGGGCTGAGGCCGCAACGCCCGGGCGGCCAGCAGGCCGGCGTCGATCCGAGCGCGATCCGGCGGCTCTTCCCCCGATGGGCGCAGGATCGTCGCACCCTCGAAGTTCCCGGCCTCGGTGACCCCGTAGAACTCGATCGCCGCCTCCGCATCAGCCGGATCCAGCGCGGCCCGTATCTGCTCGGGCGTCCACACGAAGGTCGCGCCCTCGACCCCGTCAGTGTCGGCGTCCTGAGCAGAGGCCAGACCACCCTCCGGCAAGCAGCAACTCGCGCACCATGTAGTCGAGCGTCGATTCGGCCACCCGCCGATACCGATCCTCGCCGGTAACCGCCCAGGCGTCCAGATAGGCGGGCGCCAGCAGTGCGTTGTCGTACAGCATCTTCTCGAAGTGCGGCACCAGCCACACGCCGTCGACGGAGTAGCGGTGAAACCCGCCGCCGATCACGTCATACATTCCCCCCAGCGCCATCCCGTCGAGCGTCGCGGTGGCGCAGCTGAAGCGCCTCGGCGTCTCCGGTGCGAGCGTGGGTGCGCAGCAAGAACCCGATCAGCGGCGCCTGGGGAAACTTGGGCGCCGGCCCGAATCCGCCCCAGGTGGGATCGTGGATCTGGCCCAGATGCTCGACCGCGCGCGCCGCGATCGCCTCGGTCACCGGATCCCGCGACGGCGCCCGCCGAGCCGACTCGCGCAACGCGTCGGTCAGCCGGCCGGCCATCTGGGTGACCTCGCCGCGGCGCTCATGCCAGGCCTCCGAAACCGCCTCGAGCACCTGCCGGAACGAGGCCATCCCCGGTCGCGGCAGCGGCGGGTAGTAGGTGCCGCCGTAGAACGGCTCGCCGTCGTGGGTGAGAAACACGGTCATCGGCCAGCCGCCGGCGCCGGTGAGGCTGACCACCGCGTCCATGTACAGCGCATCGACGTCGGGGCGCTCCTCGCGGTCGACCTTGATGCTCACGAACAGCTCGTTCATGAGCGCCGCGGTATCGGCATCCTCGAACGACTCGTGCGCCATCACGTGGCACCAGTGGCAGGCCGAGTAGCCGATCGAGAGCAGCACCGGCACGTCGCGCTCCCGCGCGGCGGCGAACGCCTCGCGGCCCCACGGCTGCCAGTGCACCGGGTTGTCCTTGTGCTGAAGCAGGTACGGGCTGGTCTCAGCCGCGAGCGAGTTCACTCGTCCAGCGTATCTCCCATTCACCGGGAGCGCCTCGGCGTCGCCGCTGCCGGACGGCCCAACGGCGAGCAGCTCCATTCCCTGCGGCCCGGCGGCGAACGACCGCACGGTCGCGGGCGCCACCCGCAGCGCATCCAGCGGCAGCAGCGCCACCGCTTCGCCTTCCAGCTGCACCCACCCGGTGCCCGGACAGCACGATGTACAGCTCCTCGTCGTGGCCGTGGCGGTGGGAGAACGGCTGCCGGGCGCCGGGAGCAAGCCGCTGGTAGCTCAGCCCGAGCTGCTCCGACTCGAGATCGTCCCGGGCAAATCGCGTCTCCATCGCCGGCGAAAGCCCAAACGACACGGCCGAGTCGTCCACCTGCTTCAGATTCTTGAGCGTGTAGCCGCTCACGAGACGACCTGCCGGATCTGATGCACCATCACCATCACCAGCGATCCATCGTCGCCGGCGCCCGGCCCGACCGAGTCGATCAGCGCGGTCAGGCGCTCGTACGACTCCGCCCGCGCCTCGAGGTAGCGGTCGAAGGCGGCGTCGATGTCGAGCCCGACACCCTCGGCCAGCATGGTGGCGACGATGTGGCGGCGCAGCAGCCGCAGATCGTCGATCAGGGCCTGGTTGGCCAGCCGCTGCCACCGGGTGGCTCCCGGCAGTTCGTCGGCCCGCCGCTCGGCCTGATCCAGGAACAGTCGCTCACCGGCGGCAAAGAAGGCGTAGGTGACCTCGGCCAGCGAACGTCCCGAGCTGCGGGCGACCACCAGGATGTCGGGGGCAAACACCAGCGCCGGCAGCACCGGCACCGAACAGGGCGGCGCGCTCGGGCACGCGGGCCTCCTCCGAGCTCGGACAGCCGCTCGTCGTGCAACCCCCGCCAGCCCTCCGGGCCGGAGGTGCTGCAAGCCCTCCACGACCTGGGCAAACCCGGCCCGGTCACGCTCGATCTCCGAGGCCATATCCAGCCCCGACGGGTTTCGCAGATACCAGCGGGTGAGCTGCTCGACCATGCTGTCGACGTCGTCCATCAGGGCGGTCTGGACACCGCCGTCGATCACACCGTCGAGCGTCTCGATGTCGTCCCAGTGGAAGCGCGCGTCGCTGACGTCGCGGGCCACCAGGAAGGCGCGGGCGGCGTCCGGCGCGGTGGCTCCGGTCTCGGCCACCATCCGCTGCACAAAGGTCATACCCATCGAGTTGACGACGTCGTTGGTGATCATGGTGACCAACAGCTCGCGGCGCAGCGGGTGCCGCTGGACGTACTCCCCGAACCGTTCCACGATCGTGCGGGGGAAATACTCCGCCAGGGTGGCCTGGAGGTAGGGGTCATCGGGCAGCTCCGAGGCCAGGATCTGATCGCGCAGCAACCGCTTGGCATAGGCCAGCAGCACGCACAGCTCGGGGCGGGCCATGCCCTGGCCGGACGCGGCCCGATCCAGCATGCGATCGCTGGACGGCAGAAACTCGAGCCGGCGATCGAGCAGATGGTTGCGCTCCAGCTCCAGCATCAGATCCTCATACGCCTCCATCCGCCGCAGCGACACCATCGTCTCCTGCGACAGGATCTGCACCTGCAGGTAGTTGTCGTACAGCACGTGGTGCACGACGTCGTCGGCCAGCTGCTGCAGCAGCTGGTCGCGCTCGGCCACGGTCAGCTCGTCGGCGTCCACCGCCAGCGCCAGCAGGATCTTGAGGTTGACCTCGTGGTCGGAGCAGTCGACGCCGCCGGAGTTGTCGATCGCGTCGGTGTTGATGTGGCCACCCGCCAGCGCGTACTCGATCCGCCCGAGCTGGGTGAACCCGAGATTTCCACCCTCGCCGACCACCACCGCGCGCAGGTCGGCGCCGTCCACCCGAACGGCGTCGTTGGCCCGATCGCCGACGTCGGTGTGAGTCTCGGTGGAGGCCTTCACATAGGTGCCGATGCCGCCGTTCCAGAGCAGATCGACCGGCGCCTTGAGGATCGCCTGGATCAGGTCGGTGGGGGCCAGCGTCTCGTCCTCGACGCCGAGCGCCTCACGCGCCTGCGGGCTCAGTGGGATCGTCTTGGCCGAGCGCGGCCACACGCCACCACCCTCGGAGATCAGCGAGCGGTCGTAGTCGTCCCACGAGCTGGCCGGCAGCGCGAACAGCCGCCGGCGTTCGGCCAGCGACGGCTCCGGGTCGGGGTCGGGATCGATGAAGACATGCCGGTGGTCGAACGCGGCCACCAGGCGGATCACCGGCGACAGTTGCATCCCGTTTCCGAACACGTCACCGGACATGTCTCCGACGCCGGCCACAGTGAACGGCTCGGTCATGACGTCGCGGCCCAGCTCGCGGAAATGGCGCTTGACGCTCTCCCACGCACCCTTGGCGGTGATACCGAGCGCCTTGTGGTCGTATCCGGCCGAGCCGCCGGACGCGAAAGCGTCGCCCAGCCAGAACCCGTACTCCGCGCTGATCTCGTTGGCGGTGTCGGACAGGTGCGCGGTGCCCTTGTCGGCGGCCACCACCAGATAGGCGTCGTCGCGATCGTCCAGCACCCGCACGTCGGCCGGATGCACCACCTCACCGCCGACCAGGTTGTCGGTGACGTCCAGCAGGCCGCGCATCAGGGTGATGTACTGGCGCCGCTCCTCTTCCATCAGCTCGGCCCGCTCGGTGGGTGGGCGTTTGAGGATGAAGCCGCCCTTGGCGCCGACCGGCACGATCACCGCGTTTTTGACCATCTGGGCCTTCATCAGCCCCAGAATCTCGGTGCGGTAGTCCTCCAATCGGTCTGACCACCTGATGCCGCCGCGGGCCACGTACCCACCGCGCAGGTGCACTCCCGCCATCGCCGGCGAGAACACGAAGATCTCCCACAGCGGCACCGGCTTGGGGATCCCGGGTACATCGGCGCAGCGGAGCTTGAACGAGATGTGCTCGGACTCGCCCTCGCGGACGTAGGCGTTGGTGCGCACGGTGGCATCGACCAGACCCAGGTAGCCGCGCAGGATGCGGTCGTCGTCGAGGCTGACGACATCCTCGAGGTCGGCCAGGATGCCCTCCCGGATCGCGGCGATCGCGTTCACGTCGAGCTCGCGGCGGGGATCGAACAGCGTCTCGAAGAGCGCCACCAGCTGCCCGGCGATGTCCGAGTTTCGCACCAGGCAGTCGTTCTGATAGCGGCTGGTGAACTGCGCCCCCAGGAGCTGGCGATACTCCCGGTAGGCGCGCAAGATCGTGACCTGACGCCACGACAGCTCACCGGCCACCACCAGCCGGTTGAGCCAGTCGGACCCGGCGCGGCCGTCCCACACCGCGCCGAACGTCTCGGCCACCAGCTCGCCCAGCCGGTCGAGGTCGAGCGGCTGGCCGTCAGGGCCGAGCACACCGAAATCGTGGAGATAGCGCGTCTCGCCGACGTCGCCTTGGAGCCGCGTCGGCACCTCCTCGACCACCGTCAAGCCGAGCTGCTCGAGCAGCGGCAGAAGATCGGTCAGAGGCGCCTTGCCGCCGGTCTTGTACAGCTTCAGCCGCGTCAGCGGCTCGGCCATGTGCCGCTCGTTCTGGAGCGCGACGGCGTACGACCGATCCGCTCCCAAGAGCTCGAACTGGGTGACGTCGAACACCGCCTGATAGATCTTGGAAGCGCTCTTGTAGTACTCCGGGAAGAGCGCCGAGTAGCGGGCCGCCAGCTCATGCCCGGCCGGCGAACCGTGGATGCCCACCAGCGCGTCGGACAGGCGATCGTCCCAGCTGCGCGAGGCCTCGGCCACCTCCTGCTCCACCGCGGCCAGATCGACGTCGGGAAGCTCGCCCTCGGGCACGTGGATGGTGAAGTGGAATCGGGCCGGATCGAACTCGGTCTCGATGTGGTGTCCCACCGAGGTGCCCCCGAACCGCACCTCCAGGAGATGTTCGAGGCGAGCGCGCAAGCCCGCGGAGACGTGATCGGGAGGCAGCGCGACGATCGCAAACACGCTGCGACGGGCCTCGTCGTGCAGCACGAACAGGCGCACCTCACGGCCGTCGGCCATCGCCAAGAGGGTCATGATCACGTGCCGCAGCTCCTGCGCCGGTGCGGTCAACAGCTCGTCCTTGGGGAAGCTGTCGAACAGCGCCACCACAGCCTTGTGATCGTGCGAGCCGGCGAACAGATCCTCCCAGCGCGTGATCGCGTCCAGCTTGCGGCGAACGATCGGGATCAGGCGGGCCGACTCGCTGGCGATCTTGGACGTGAACAGTCCGATCATCCGCAGCTCGCCGACCATCTTTCCCTCCGGCGACACCCGGCGCACCCCGATGTAGTCCATCCGCGCGGCCCGATGGATGGTGGTTTCACGGTTGGTCTTGGAGATCACCACCAGCGGCCCGCCGAGCATCCGCCCCCGCAGCGCCTCGGTCATCTCGGACAGGTGCACGCCGGTGGAGTAGCTGGAGCGACCGGGATCGGACATGATTCCCAGCCCCGAGTCGGGCACCACCCTGAGCACCGCGTCGTCGCCTT
Organism: uncultured Actinomycetes bacterium; assembly: GCA_963729195.1. Lineage (GTDB taxonomy): Bacteria > Actinomycetota > Thermoleophilia > Gaiellales > JAICJC01 > CAVPTL01. The sequence continues at coordinate 323,321 of CAVSNF010000022.1, read as the reverse complement.
CACCGACGATCTCGTACTCGCGGTAGCCCAGATAGATGAAGTTGTCGTCGGTCAGCCACTGCAGGAACTCCACCGACTCGTGGATCTCCTTGTCGGGGAATCGGGCGCCGGACTGTCCGGCGACCTCGATCATGCGCTCCACCCGATCGACCATCGGCAGGAAGTCACGCACCGCCAGCCGCAGATCGCGCAGCACCCGCTCGATGTTGGCCACCAGATCCTCGGCGGCCTCCTCGTTCAGCGAGCGGTCGACCTCGAAGTGCATCACCGACTCGCGCCGATCCGCTCCCCGGGCCGGCGTCACGCCCGCCACCCGGCCGTCCTCGTCACGCTCGATCCCGATCACGGGGTGCACCACCACCCGCACCTGGAGGCCGTGGGTGTGCAGCTCGGCGGTGACGGTGTCCACCAGGAAGGGCGCGTCCTCGACGTTCACGTCGACCACCGATCCCGGCGTCTCGTACCCGTCGGTCGCCATCCGCGGCCGATAGCAGCGAACCGCCAGCTCGCCGGGCGGCGCGGGCGTTGACGAACTCGAACAGCCCTCGCACCTGGGCGGCCAGCTCGGCCGGAGCAAGACTCTCGGTCAGCACCGCCGGCGGGCGCCGCACGTACATGCGCACGAACTCGGCCAGCGGACCCGCTGCGCGGCGTGTCGAGCTCGCTCCAGCAGGCGGTCGGCAAGCAGCGAGCCGTTGCTGTCGGGCTCGGTGATCGCGCTGGCCTGGGAAGGGCCGCTCACAAGCCGTGATGCTACCAGCGTGGGGGTCTCAACCGTGCTCGTGCCCCGTCGATCACGGGCATATGCCGAACGGTTATGCCCACGTGAAATCTCGGATAACCACGGCGCTGCCAGGCGATCGGGCATAAAGTGAGGCCATGCCGTTGACGCGCGAGGCGTTCCACCAGGAGCTCGAAGCCCTCACCGGCCTGGTCCAGAGCGAGGCCGACGAGGTCACCCGGCTGCTGCAAACCGTGCTGGCGGCGATCAACCGCCGCGACGCCGCCAGGGCGGACGAGACGATCGCCGGCGACGACCGCGTCGACCAGCTGCACATCCAGATCGAGCAGGCGGTCGAGACGCTGCTCGCCCGCGAGGCGCCGGTGGCATCCGACCTGCGGCTGATCTTGGCGGTGCTGCACATCAACCTCCACCTGGAGCGGATGGGCGACCAGTGCGTCAACATCGCCAAGCTGGCCAAGCTGACGTTTGAGGACGCCCCCCTGCCGGTCGATCTGATGGTCACCTTCAGCGACATGGGCGAGCAGGCCGAGCGCATGATCGCAGCCGCCATGGGCGCGTTCGCGTCCCGCGATCTCGCCCAGGCCGAGGCGCTGGTCGAGATGGATCAGGTGATCAACCGCGCCAACCGCGACCTGGTGGGGCGAATCATGAGTCTCAACGGCGAGGCCAGCCCAGGAGGCCGGGCTGCGGGCGATTCTGATCTCACGCTGTCTGGAGCGGATCGGCGACAACGCCGTCGACATCGGCGAGCGCACTGCGTATCTGGTGACCACGGAGTTCCGTGAGTTCACCGACGCCTCACATCCCATCTAGACGTTTTGCAGATTGTCTGATACGTTCGCCCTTGACCAATCAGGGGGGTAACCATGAAGGGCAAGATGCTCTGGACCGCGCTGGTCGCGGCCGCGGCAACGCTTGCGATCGCGGGCTTGGCATATGCCTCGTCATCGCATCCGGCGCTGTCTCACCCAACCACCGTGCACGTGATCGAGCACGCTGACACCGACACGGTGATCGACACCGGAGCGGCGGACGACAGCACCGGCGATCTGCTCACGTTCCACAACAAGCTGTACAACCGCCACGATTCGCACGTGGTGGGGCGTGACCAGGGTGTGTGCACGCGCATCGATCCGTCCGCCGGCACGTGGGAATGCAACTGGACAGCATTCCTTCCGGGTGGCCAGATCAACGTGGACGGTCCGTTCTCCGACTTCCACAACACGGTGCTCGCAATCACCGGAGGCACCGGCAAGTACCGCAACGCCCGCGGTCAGATGCTGTTGAAGTCGCGCGATAACGGCGCCAAGTACGACTTCATCTACCAGCTGCTGCCGTAGGACTCGTTTCGCCATGGTGAATAACGGTGCCTGGCACCGTTATTCACCAGAGGCGGCGAGGGCTTGCTCGAAGATCGAGTCGGATCCGAGCCGGTCGAGCTGAGCGCCGAGCAGCGCCGCCCAGTCGGGCCGAGGCAGCATCACGGCGTGCTCGGACGTCGCCGGAGACAGCCCGACCGAGGTCGCCGTGGCCGGTGCGCTGCACCAACAGATCGTGCTTGCCGCAGTCGAGCCGAACGGATTCCAGCTCGCGCCGCTGCTTGTCGTGCTGCAGCCCCAGCTGACGCCCGATCCGCGACCTCAACCAGCCGGCCACCAGCGCCGCCTCGTTGCCGGGGCCGCGCACTTCCACTCCCAGCGCGCGGTTGAGCAGCCGCAACCCCTCGCGGTTGTCGGCGAGCGTGGCCAGCGCCTCCCGCCACGGCGTCAGCCGCGCCCACGCCAGATCGGTGACTGCGGGCCCCAGACCGGTGGCCTCCTTGACCACGTCCAGCCCGCACTCGTCCGAGTCGAGAATCAGCCGCGTGACCTCGCCGGACAGGCCTGCCAGCAGATCCCGGCTCTCACCCAGCTCACCGTTCCACAGCAAGAACGACGGCAGATCGGGAATCAAGAGCGACACCACCGCGCTGGGCAGCGCCACCGGCCGGGCGGTGATCACCACCTGCTCGGAGCGCACCTCCTGACCGGCCGGGTTGCGCCAGCAGGTGCTGGAGACCTCGGCCTCGGTGGGGACGTCGTCCGGCACCGTCACGATTGCCCGCAGCGGCCGGCTGCCACCGATCAGCTGGAGCGCGTCCAGGGTGCGGTTGAGATGGTCACGGGCGCCGGCGAACACCACCAGATTGAGGGTGGTGGCACGCACCGTCGATCCGCCCTCCTGAACGCGCATGCGCAGCAGTTCCCGCTCCACCCGCGTGAGGTCGTCCACCCGCACGCCCTGGGCGGTGCTCATGGCCGGCGCCAGCGGCGACCGTCGCGGGCGAGCAGGTCATCCGCGCCCGGCGGCCCCCAGGAGCCGGCCGGATACAGCTGCGGCTGACCGGCCTGCCACTGCTCGAGCAACGGGTCGCAGATCTCCCACGAACGCTCCACCCCGTCCTGGCGGGTGAACAGGGTGCCGTCGCCGCGGACGGCGTCGAGAATCAGCGTCTCGTACGCCTCGGGAACCTCCGACATGAACGCCGACCCGTACAGGAAGTCCATGTTCACGGTGCGGATCGAGAGGGTCGAAGCCGGCGCCTTGGCCCCGAACCTCAGCGAGATGCCCTCATCGGGCTGAATCCGCAGCACCAGCGAGTTGGCCTCCAGATGCTCCACCGCGTAGGGGGTGAACGGCAGGTGCGGCGGGCGCCGGAACTGGACTGCGATCTCGGTCACCCGCTTGGCCAGGCGCTTGCCCGCCCGGATGTAAAAGGGAGTCCCGGCCCACCGCCAGTTCTGGATCTGAAGCTTGGCGGCAACGTAGGTGGAGGTGGTGGAGTCGGCCGGCACGTTCGGCTCCGAGGTGTACGCCTCGACCGCGCCGCCGGCGACGAAGCCGGCTGTGTACTGACCGCGAACCGCGTTCTCGAAGCTCATCGGCGCGACCGCCCGCAGCAGCTTGATCTTCTCGTCGCGGACTGGATCGGCCTCGAAGGTCGACGGGGGCTCCATCGCCACCAGCGCAAGCACCTGCAACAGGTGGTTTTGGACGATGTCGCGCACCACTCCGGTGTCCTCGTAGAACGCCGCCCGGTGCTCCACGCCGATCGCCTCGGCCACCGTGATCTGCACGTGATCGACGTAGGTGTTGTTCCACACCGGCTCGAAGATCGCGTTGGCAAACCGGAACGCGAAGATGTTCTGGACGGTCTCCTTGCCCAGGTAGTGGTCGATCCGGTAGATCTGGTGCTCGCGGAACGGCTTGTGCACGATCGTCGGCGAGTTCGCGGGCGCTGGCCACGTCGTGGCCGAACGGCTTCTCGATCACCACTCGGGCAAACCCCGGCGGACGATTGAGCTTGGCCGCTCCCATGCGCTGCACGATCACCGGGAAGAACTTGTCCGGGGTCGAGAGGTAGTAGACGCGGTTGCCCTCGGTGCCGTGCTCGGCGTCCACCCGCTCCAGCGTCTCGCCCAGCGCGTGGAACTCGGCATCGTCGTCAAAGCCCCCCGTGTGATAGCGCAACATGGCCGCGAATGCCGGCCAGTAATGCTCGTCGATGGGAGTACGGGAGTGACTCTCGATCGCGGCCCGGCAGAAGTTGCGGTACTGATCGTCGGTCATCTCGGTGCGGGCGTAGCCGACCAGAGCAAACCGTGCCGGCAACAATCCCCGGCGGCCGAGGTTGTAGATCGCCGGCAGCAGCTTGCGCTGGGCCAGGTCGCCGGTGGCGCCGAAGATCACAAACGCGGCCGGCACCGTCGCGCCGCCGACCCGCAGGCCGGCCCGCAGCGGATTCTCGAGCGCTCGCTCGGCGAGGCTCACGCAGCCCCTCGAGAACCAATCTGGTCGAGCCGCTCCTGGATCGTCCCGAGCAGGGAATCAAACGACGCCGAGAACGACTTCACCCCATCCAGCTCGAGCTGCTTGGTGACCGCGTCGAGGTCGACGCCGGCCGCCGCGATCGCCGCGATCTCGGCCTTGGCGCCGTCCACATCGGCATCCACCGTGCGGGCCACGGTGCCGTGATCTGCGAAGGCTGCGATGGTCGCCTCGGGCATGGTGTTGACGGTGTCGGGGCCGATCAGGCTGTCGACGTAGAGGACATCCGAGTAGGCCGGGTTCTTGGTCCCGGTGGATGCCCACAGCGGGCGCTGGGTGCGAGCTCCGTGGGCGGCCAGCGCCTGCCAGCGATCGCCGGCGATGGTGGCCACGAAGTGCTGATAGGCCAGCTTGGCGTTGGCAACCGCTGCGCGGCCACGCAGAGGTGAGCCCTCGGGCAGCTGGTCATCGACGGCGGTGTCGACCCGGCTGACGAAGAAGCTCGCCACCGAGTGCACGTCATCCACCGGCAGCCCCGCCTCGACCCGCCGCTCCAGCCCGCGGATGAACGCCTCGTGGATGGCGTCGTAGGCGGCCAGCGAGAACAGCAGCGTGACGTTGACGTTGATGCCGGCGAAGATCGACTCCTCGATGGCGGGGACGCCCTCGGCCGTACCGGGAATCTTGATGAAGATGTTGGGGCGATCGATCCGGCCCCAGAACTCGGGCGCCGCGGCGATCGACTTGGCGGCGTCGTTGGCAAGCCCCGGGGGCAGCTCGAACGAGACGAAGCCGTCCAGATGCCCGGTGGCGTCATACACGTCGCGGATCTGGTCGGCGGCCTCGCGCACGTCCTCGATCGCGAGCTGGAAGAACACGTCGGCGGCCGACTTCCCCGACCCGTGCAGGGCGTGGATGGCCTCGTCGTAGTCGCTCGAATCGGCGATCGCCTTCTGGAAGATGGTGGGGTTGGACGTCACCCCCACGATGCCGTCGTCGACCATCTTGCGAAACTCGCCAGACTCGAGCCAGCCGCGGCGAATGTTGTCCAGCCACGGGCTGGTGCCCGCCGCCGCCAGATTCTTGAGGTTGTCACTCATCGTTCGCTCCCCCTTGGTTACACAGCCGCTTCCCGGTGATCGTCCACCAACTGTTTTGCTGCACCGGCGACGCGGTCAGCGGTGAATCCAAGCTGCTCCATGACCGTTGCCCCCGGTGCCGAAGCACCAAACCGGTCGAGTCCGATGACCACGCCGTCGAGCCCGGCGAAGCGTTCCCACCCGACTGTGGACGCCGCCTCGACCGTCACCCGGGCGGTGATCTCGGGCGGAATCACGCTGTCGCGATATTCCTGGGTCTGCTCGTCGAAGAGCTCCCACGAGGGCAGCGACACAACCCGGCTGCGGATGCCCCGCTGCGACAAAAGCGCGCGTGCTTCTTGGATCAGATGCACCTCCGAGCCGGTCGCGATCAGAATCACCTCGGGGTCGTCGTCGCCCTCCAGCACGTAGCCGCCCTTGGCAGCGTCGGCCACCGGCAGCGCCCCGGCGTCCAGAATCGGGAGTCCCTGCCGGGTCAACACCAACGCCGTGGGTGTGGTGCGCTCCAATGCGATCCGCCAGCCGACCGCCGTCTCGTTGGCGTCAGCCGGGCGAAACACGGTGATGTGAGGAGTTGCCCGCAACGTCGCCAGCTGCTCGATCGGCTGGTGGGTGGGACCGTCCTCCCCGAGCCCGATCGAGTCGTGGGTGTACACGAACACCGCCGGAATCTCCATCAGCCCCGCCAACCGCACCGCCGGCTTGGCGTAGTCCATGAAGTTGAAGAAGGTGCCGCCGTAGGGCCGCATGTGCGACAGCGCCAGCCCGTTGAGCGCCGCGGTCATGCCGTGCTCGCGCACTCCAAACCGCAGATACCGGCCCTCCGGCGTGGCCGGCTGAAAGTCGCTCCAGTCGGGCGGATGCGTGTTGTTCGAGGGGGTCAGGTCAGCCGAGCCACCGATCAGCTGCGGCACCTGGCCGGCCAGCTGTGCCAGCACCTTGCCGGATGCGGCGCGGGTGGCGATGGGGCCCTCGTCGGGCAGGAACTCGGCCAGCTCCAGCGCGGGGATCTCGTCGGCGTAGACGCGGCGAAGCTCGGCCGCGTCGGGCAGCTTGTCGACGGCCGCTTCCCACTCGGTCTGGAGGCCGGCTCCCCGCGCTCCGATCTCGCGGTATCGCTCGGCGGCCGCATCGGGGATGTAGAAGAACTTGTCGTCGGGGAATCCGAGCGTGCGCTTGGTCTCGGCCTGCTGCTCGGCGCCGCGGGCGTCGGAGTGGGCACGATGGGTGCCGGCGTCGCGCGAGCCGTAGCCGATGATCGTCTTGACGGCCACGAACGCCGGGCGACCCTCGACCGCGATGGCGGCGGTGATGGCGGCGTCCAGCTCGTCCAGGTCGTTTCCGTCCGAGACGGTCGACGTCTCCCATCCAAACGCGTCGTAGCGCTTGACCCGATCCTCGGTGAAGGCGATCTCGGTGTCGCCGTCGATCGACACATGATTGTCGTCGTAGAGAAACACCAGGTTGTCGAGGCCGAGGTGCCCGGCCATCGACGAGGCCTCACCCGACACGCCCTCCATCAGGTCGCCGTCAGACACGATCACGAACACCCTGAACCCGGCGGCGGCGCCGTAGCGTGCGGCCAGGTGCTTGCCGGCGATGGCCATGCCGACGCTGGTGGCGGCACCCTGCCCCAGCGGGCCGGTGGTGGTCTCGACCCCGTCGGTGTGGCGGTACTCGGGGTGTCCCGGCGTGCGGCTTCCCCACTGGCGAAACTGCTCCAGCTCCGACAGCGGCAGGTCGTATCCGGTCAGGTGCAGCAGCGAGTACAGCAGCATGCAGCCGTGCCCGGCCGAGAGCACGAAACGATCACGCCCGGGCCACTGCGAATCGGCCGGGTTGAAGCGAAGGTGGCGAGACCACAGAACGTGCGCCAGCGGCGCGCACCCGAGTGGCAATCCGGGGTGGCCCGACTTGGCCTTTTCGACGGCATCGAGCGAGAGCGTTCGCACCGTGTTGATGCACAGCTGGTCGGTTTCGTCAAAGGCTCGAGACACAGGCGCTCCTGGAGGACGGTTGGCTCAGACGGACGTTACACCTCGATGCACGATCTTACGCCCGCCCGGCCGCCAGTTCGTGTCCAGCCAGTGAAAGGTCGCCCTGCTCCAGGGTGGCGCAGCCGATCCGACGCAGCGCCTCGGCGGCCGCGACGTCCACTCCGCCACCCACCGCGATGCACTCGACGCCGGCCGCCAGGCAGCGCTCGGCCACCCGGGCCACCACCTTGCCGCCGAGCGTCTGCAGGTCGATCCGGCCCTCCGCGGTGATGCACAGATCGGCCCGTGCCAGCGCCTGATCGAACCCAGCGCGGTCCATCACCAGATCACCGCCCGAGAGCGGCCTCGGCGCCGATCGCCATCAGCATCGCGCCGATCCCGCCACCGGCACCGGCACCGGGAAGTTCGGCTGTCGGCAGCTCGAGCGCCGCCAACCGCCGCTCCAGCTCCAGCACCTGCTCAGGTGAGGCGCCCTTCTGCGGGCCAAACACGGCAGCCGCGCCGTCGGGTCCCAGCAGCGGATTGGTGACGTCAAGCGCAGCCACCAGCTTCACGTCGCGCGGGCAGGTCGCCCAGGGCGGCCTGAAGACCCGCGCCGCCGTCACTGGTGGCGGTGCCGCCGACGCCGATGATCACCGTGGTCGCCCCGGCGTCGATGCGCAGCACGGATCAGCTCACCGGCACCGGCGGAGGAGGCGCCCAGCGGATCCCGCGGAAGATCCGACACCCGCTGCGAGCCGCAGGCCTCGGCCACGTCCAGAGCAGCGGTGCCGGAATCGATCAGCGCGAACCTGGCCGAACAGGGCCGCGCGGCGGCGTCATGCACGTCGGCGGTGCGCCATGCTGCCCGCAGCCGCAGCACACAGCGCTTCGGCGGTGCCCTCGCCCCCGTCGGCAAGCGGCATCAGCAGGGAGCTGTCACCGCTGCGAACGGCTCGCCAGCCGCTGTCGATCGCCTCCGCCGCCTGTGATGCCGTGTAGGTGCCCCGCAGCTTGTCCGGCGCAATCAGAAGGTGCATGCCCAAACTCTTTCATGTTGCAGGAATTCGGGCAGTCGACAGCGAATCCGGTTCTCATGGCCGCCATCATCACACCGCCGCGCAGACTGCAGGCCACCGAACGCCTGTGGATGCGCTACTTGATCGCCGACATCGAAGGCGACGTGGATCGGATGCGCCGCATCGGCCGCATCCTGGACATGCACCGGTAGTAGCGGGGCGGTACCATCCGCCCGCCGTTGTCCGCCTCGAAGTACATCTGGGAACCGACACCCGCCGACGTCGAACACGCTCGGGTAACGGCGTTCATGCGGGAGCACGAGATCGGTGACTGGCGTGAGCTGCATCGGCGGTCGGTCGCAGACATCGGCTGGTTCTGGGACGCGGTGGTCAAGCACCTGGGAATCGAGTTCTTCCAGCCCTACTCCCAGGTGGTGGACGAGTCGGCCGGGCCGGAGTGGGCGACCTGGTTTCGACGGCGGCACCATCAACCTCACCCACAACTGCGTCGACCGCCACGCGGCGGGCGACCGGGCCGACACCACCGCGGTGATCTGGGAGAGCGAGGACGGAGACGTCCGCACGCTCTCCTACGCGGAGTTGGGCGCCGAGGTCAACCGGCTGGCAAACGGTCTGCTCGACGCCGGTATCGGCCGCGGCGACGCCGTCGGCCTGTACCTGCCGATGTCCCCGCAGGTCGTGATCGCCTTCTATGCGGTGGCCAAGATCGGCGCCATCGTGGTGCCGATCTTCTCCGGCTTTGCCGCCAACGCGGTGGGCGCGCGGCTGGCTGACGCCGGTGCGGTGGCGGTGATCACCGCCGACGCGGTGCCGCGCAAGGGCCGGCCGGTGGCGATGAAGTCGGTGGTCGACGCCGCGCTTGAGGCCGCGCCGGCAGTGCACACGGTGGTGGTGTGGGACCGGCTGCAAACGGCGCCAGCGATGACCGCCAGGCCGTGACCACTGGTGGCACGACTTCGTGCACGACCGAAGCGATCAGCTGGCCGCCCCGGAGCTCGACCCGGAGACGCCGCTGATGGTGATCTACACCTCCGGCACCACCGGAAAACCCAAGGGCGCGGTGCACGTTCACGCCGGGTTCCTGGTCAAGATCGCCGAGGAATGCGCCTTCCAGACCGACGTTCACGCCGACGACCGGTTCATGTGGGTGTCGGATATGGGCTGGATCATGGGCCCCAAGGTGGTGGTCGGCACCGGCGCCGCGGGCGCCACCCTGGTGCTCAGCGAGGGGGCACCCGACCATCCCGGCCCGGAGCGGCTGTGGCAGCAGGTGGAGCGCCACCGGATCACGGTGCTGGGCGTCTCCCCCACGCTGATCCGTGCGCTCAAGACTCACGGCGACGGGCCGGTGCTGGCCCACGACCGCTCGTCGCTGCGGATTCTCGCGTCCACCGGTGAGGCCTGGAATCCCGAGCCGTACCGGTGGCTGCACAACGTGGTGGGAGAGGGCCGCCGGCCGATCATCAACCTTTCCGGCGGCACCGAGGTGGGCGCATGCTTTCTCTCGCCGATGCCGGTGATGCCGTTGAAGGAGTGCACGCTGGGGGCACCGTCCCTGGGGATGGCCATGGACGTGGTCGACGCCGACGGCAACCACCTGCCGGCGGGCGAGGTGGGTGAGCTTGTCTGCCGCCGCCCCTGGCCGAGCATGACCCGCGGGGTGTGGGGCGATCCCGAGCGCTACCTGGCGGCGTACTGGTCGCGGCTGCCGGGAATCTGGGTGCACGGCGACTGGGCGTCGGTGGACGAGGACGGCTACTGGTACCTGCACGGCCGCTCGGATGACACGCTCAACATCGCCGGCAAGCGCATCGGGCCGGCCGAGTTCGAGTCCGCCGCGGTGGATCACCCCAGCGTGACCGAGGCCTGTGCCATCGGCGTGCCCGACCCGGTCAAGGGTGAGGTGGCCTGGGTGTATTGCGTACCGGCCGCCGGATTCGAGCCCAGCCCTGAGCTGGCAGCGGAGGTACGCGCCCACGTCGCGGCAGTACTGGGCAAAGCGTTTGCGCCGAGCCGGATCGAGTTCGTGCCGGCGCTGCCCAAGACACGCTCGGCCAAGATCGTGCGGCGGGCGGTGCGAGCGGCCGCGCTCGGCCTCGAACAGGGCGACCTGTCGGCACTCGAAAACCCTGAATCACTCAATCAGATCAGCGAAGGTGGTAGCGTGGCCCGGTCATGAGCGAAGGCCTGCTTCAGGGAAAGACCGCGCTGGTCGCGGGAGTTGCCAACAAACGCTCGATCGCGTGGGCGATTGCCCAGAAGCTGCACGAGCAGGGCGCAACACTCGCGTTCACCTACCAGGGTGAACGGCTCGAGGGCTCTGTGCGAAAGCTTGCGGACGGCATCGGCAGCACCGTCCTGGTGGACTGCGATGTGTCCGACGACGCCAGCATCGAGCGGGCGATGAGCACCGTCGGCGAGGGGCTGGGAGGACTCGACATCCTGGTGCACTCGATCGCCTACGCCCCGCCGGATGCGTTCCAGAATCGCTTCATCGAGACCTCGCGGGCGACGTTTGCGACCGCACTCGACATTTCTGCGTACTCGATGATCGCCATGGCCCGGGCGGCCGAGCCGCTCATGAACGACGGCGGCGCGATGGTGACGCTGACGTACATGGCCAGCGAGCGGGTGTTTCCCGGGTACAACATCATGGCCGTGGCCAAGGCCGCCCTGGAGACCAGCGTGCGCTACCTGGCGTATGAGCTGGGCCCCCGCGGAGTGCGGGTCAACGCGATCTCGGCCGGGCCGGTGCGCACCCTGGCCGCCAAGGGCATCGCCGACTTCGACCAGATGGAGTCGATCATCGAGCAGCGCTCGCCGCTGGGCCAGAACATCGAGGCCGCCGACGTCGGCTCCACCGCCCTGTTCCTCACCAGCCCGCTGTCCAAGATGGTCACCGGTACGGTGGTGTACGTGGACTCCGGCTACCACGCGATGGGAATGTAGTGACGCTTTCGCTGACCGTCCTGGGAGGCAGCCCCGCGTGGCCGAACGCCGGCCAGGGGGCATCCGGATATTTGGTCGAGAGTGACACCCAGACGATCCTGGTCGACTGCGGATCGGGGATCGCCTCGGAGCTGCGGGCACACGACCCCGGCCCGCTGACGGCCGTGGTGATCAGCCATTGGCACGCCGATCACTGGTTCGACCTGGTGCCGCTGCACTACGCCATCCGGTACGGCAGCTGGCGGGGACGGCCACGTGCCGGCCTGCATCTGCCTCCCGGGGGCCGGGGGGTGCTGGATACGGTGGCGTCGGTGTGGGACGGCTCGGCCGAGACCTTCGATGCCGCCTTCGACGTCAGCGAGTACGACCCCATCGGCGACCTGCACCTGGGTGAGCTGCACTTCACCTTCGCGCCCTGCCTGCACTACACCACCTGCTACTCGATCAAGATCGCCGGGCCGCAGAAGACGATCGTGTACTCGGCCGACACCGCACCGACCGAGCGGCTGTCGCGGTTCGCCCACGGCGCCGACCTGTTCCTGTGCGAGGCGGCGCTGCGTGGACGCCTCCACCGATTCCAAGGAACGCGGCCACATGGACGCTCGCGAGGCGGCGACCGCAGCAGCCCGTGCCGGCGTCGGCCAGCTGCTCTTGACGCACGTCCCCGAAGAGAACGACCACGAGGCCATGGCCGAGGTCGCCGCCACCATCTACAACGGCCCCATCCAAGTCGCCCGCCCCGGCCTAGATATGACTTGTGAATAAAAGGTGCCTGGCACCTTTTATTCACTAGCTGGTTAGGGTGACGCGGGAGAAGCCGAGCATGCCTTCGGCGGCTTTCTCGGCGCAGCGCTGGAGGCTCTCCGACATCGACGGGTTGACCGCCGCGGTCTCTGCCAACGCCAGTACCGACAGCTCGGCGTGGACGGCCAGTGCGACCGCCGTGATCACCTCGCTGGCGCGAAATCCGACCATCGCACCGCCCAGGATCGTGCCGGTCTCGGGATCGGTCAGAAGCTTGATCAGCCCGTCGGTCTCAGACTCCATCACCGCCCGCGGGTTGGCCCGGATCAGGTGCTTGGTGACCGACACCGGCGTGTCGTCCATCCGTGCCTGACGCTCGGACAGCCCCGCCTTGGCGATCTCGGGGCGAGTGAACACACACCAGGCGACGCCGGTATAGCTGACCGCGTCGGGACCGAGGCCGGCAGCATCCATGGCGGCCGTGCGGCCGTGCATGGCCGCCGTATTGGCCAGCATGATCTGGCCGGTGACGTCGCCGCAGGCGTACACGTGGGAGACGTTGGTGCGGCAGTGGTCGTCCACCGGCAGCGTGCCCCGCTCGCCGAACTCGACGCCGGCGGACTCGAGCCCGAGGCCCTGCGTGTTGGGGCGCATGCCGATGCACAGGAGCACGTGGGAGCAGTCGATCTCACGGCCGTCCTCCAGCACCAGCCGCACCTCGTCGTCCGTCTTCGTGCTCGATCGCGGCCGCCCGGCCGTTCTTGACCACGTCCATGCCGCGGCGCAGGAACACCTCCTCCAGCACCTCGGCCAGATCGGGATCGTCGTTGGGCAAAAGCTGGTCGCGAGCCGAGATCAGCGTCACCCGCGAGCCGCAGCGGGAGAAGAAGTCGGCGAACTCACACCCCGTCGGCCCGGCACCCAGCACGACCAGGTGCTCGGGCAGGTCGCGCAGCTCGAACACCTGACGCGTGGTCAGCACCCGGCGGCCGTCGGGATGGGCGAACTCAGGCACGAACGGCGAGGCGCCGGTGCACACCAGCAGCGCATCGAACTCCACCTCGTGGTCGCGATCGTCGACCTTCACGGTGAGCGAGTTGGGCCCGGTCACCCATCCCTGCCCGGGCAGCACCCGCACGTTCATCCCGTCCATCCGCTCGCGCACGCCGCGGCTCTGGTGCAGCGCAACCGCCCGCGCCCGAGCCAGCGTGCGCCGCAGGTTCACGCCCGGCAGGCCGTGCACGAAGTCGAGCCCGTCGTCGACGGCGCGGGCCACGTTCAGCATCGCATCGGCGGTGGTCAAGAGCGTCTTGGACGGGATCGCATCCGTCATCGTGCAGTTGCCGCCAAGCTGGTTTTCTTCGATCAGCGTGACGTCGGCACCGAGGTGCGCGGCGGTCACTGCGGCGGCGTAGCCCGCTGGTCCTCCACCTAATATGGCAAGTCTCATGCCCGACATCGTAAACTGATCCATCGGCCAACCCGCGACATCCCTCGACTCGGCTTCGATCCGCCAAGGGTTTCCGTCCCTGATTCCGGGTCGGGTGTACCTCGACAATCCCGGCGGCACCCAGGTGCACCGCTCGGTGTACGAGGCCGTCACCGGCTTCTACGAGCGCGCCAACGCGAACCTCGACGGGCCGTTTGAGACGTCGATCCTGGCAGGGGACGTACTGTCCGACGCCCGCGCCGCCGGGGCGTGGTTCCTGGGCGCCGGATCGTCCGACGAGATCATCTTCGGCGCCAACATGACCACGCTGACGATGCATGCCTCGCGGATCCTGCTGCGAGACCTGGGCCCCGGCGACGAGGTGCTGGTGACCGGACTCGACCACGACGCCAACGTGGCGCCGTGGATGCTGGCCGCGGCCGATCGCGGAGTCACCATCCGCCAGGCCGGGATCGACCTGGACACCTGCCTGGTCGACGAGCAAGACTTTGCCGCCAAGCTCTCCGACCGCACCCGCGTGGCGGCGTTCGGTTGGGCATCCAACGGCGCCGGCACCGTCAACAATGTCGAGCGGCTGACCGCACTGGCCCGCGACGCCGGCGCCATCACCTACGTGGACGCCGTGCACTACGGGCCACACGGGCCGATCGACGTCTCCGAGCTGGGTGTCGACTTTCTGGTGTGCTCGGCCTACAAGTTCTTTGGCCCCCACGTCGGAATCCTGTACGGGCGTGCCGAGCTGCTCGAGCGCCACCGGCCCTACAAAGTGCGGCCGGCCACCGATCGGCCGCCGTCCTCGTGGGAGACGGGCACCGTCAACCTGGAGGGAATCGCCGGTACCGCCGCGGCGATCCGCTATCTCGAGGGCGTCGGCCTGGACGCAATCGCAGCCTACGAACGCACGCTGACGGTGCAGCTGCTGGAAGGGCTTGACGCGCTGCCCAAGGTGACCCTGTACGGCACTCGAGAGCTCGAGCACCGGGTGCCCACGGCGGTCTTCAACGTCGCCGGGCGATCACCCGCCGAGGTCGCCCAGCTGCTCGGCGAGCGGGGAATCTTCGTGTGGGACGGCAACTACTACGCGCTCGAACTGATGCAGCGGCTGGGCCTGGAAGACTCCGGCGGAGCCGTCCGGGTGGGCGCCGTCCACTACAACACGCCGGCCGAGATCGATCTCTTCCTGGAAGCGGTCGCGAGCCTCTAATCAGTGGCCGGGGATGTCGTCGCCGGTGGCGGAGTCGGTGATCCACTGGCCGTAAGTGGTGGCGGCTCCGGTGGGAGTGGCGCCGACGCACACGATCCGGGTGCCCGGCTCGAGTGCCGTGAAGCCCCGCGTGACCGACGGATCGGAAACTGACACGACCTCACCCGGCACCGCGTCGACCTGATCCTCGCCGATGGTGAAGCGCGCCCGGCCGGCAACCACGATGTAGGCCTCCTGCTGGCCGGTCTCGGTCTCGTCGTGGTCGATCCCCAGCGGCTCGTCGGGATCGCACACGACCGCCGAGATGCCGAAGGCGGTCACGCCCAGGGGCGCATTCAGCGGTTGCCACCGGCCAAACGACGTCGGGGTAACCGGAAGCTTTTCGAGATCAATCGAGGTCATGGTTCTCCTTCACTATTCAGGACGGTGCGAACTCAGCCCGCTCACAGTACCGCGGCGGCGGTCAGTCGGTCGTGCGCCGGCGGTACAGCGAGCTGGCCAGGGGGGCAAACACCGCCAGCAGCACCGCGCTCCACAGAAGCGAGGCGAGGATCGGGTGCTGCATCGGCCAGGCGTCGATGGTGGCCGACGGGTTGGGGTTCCCGAACAGGTCGCGGGCGGCCGCGGTCACGGCGCTCACCGGGTTCCAGTTGGCAACCGTCTGCAGGATCGTCGGCATGTGCGCCGTCGGCACCAGCGCGTTGGAGACAAACGCCAGCGGGAACAGCACGATCAGGCCGATACCCTGAGCCGATTCTGCGCTCTTGCTGACGATCCCCAGGCAGGCAGTGGCCCAGGAGAGGGCGAAGCTGAACAGCAGGAACAGGGCGAACCCGGCGAGCACGGACAGCATCGAGGCATCCGGGCGCCAGCCCACGACCAGGCCGGTGAGGGCGACGATCGTCGTGCAGATCGTGGCGTTGACGAGATCGGTCAGCGTGCGACCCACCAGCACCGCCGGGCGCCAGATCGGCAGCGTGCGGAAGCGGTCGATGACTCCGGTGGTGAGATCGGTGCTGAGCCCCACCGCGGTGCCCATGGACGAGGTGGTCAGGTTGAGGGCGAGCAGGCCGGCAACAGCAAAATCGGCGTAGCTGGCGCCCCCGGGGAGGGCGACTCCCGACCCGAACACGTACACGAACAGGATGGTGAAGAGCACCGGCTGGATGGTGACGTCGGAGAGCTGCAGCGGCTCGCGGGCGATGTGCACCAGGTTTCGGCCGGTGAGCACAATCAGGTTGCGGAACCGATCGCCGAGCCCCACGGAACGCGGCGAGTTCGCGGGATGTGGAACGGCGCTCATGCGGACACGGCCTCCATCTCGTAGGTGGACTCGGTAGACGGCTCGCCGGCATGGCCGGTGAGCGCGAAGAACACGTCATCGAGCGACGGCTGGTGAATGTCGACCTGGTCGATGGTGACGTCGGCGCGGTCGAGCGCCCGCACCACCTCGGTGGCGAGGCCGGGGACGTTCTCGACCGGAGCCCGCAAGCGACGGCCGTCTCGGCTCACGTGCACCTCGCCGGCAACCAGCGAGCGCAGCGCCGCCGACGCCGCCTCGGCGTGCGGCTCGGTCAGCATGATGTCGAGGCGGGCGCCGCCCACCTGGGCCTTGAGATCGGCAGCGGTGCCGGTGGCGATCGCGCGGCCGTGGTCGACGACCACGATCGAGTCGGCCAGCTCGTCTGCCTCATCCAGATACTGGGTGGTCAGAAGCAGGGTGACGCCGTCGCTCACCAGCTCGCGGATGATGCCCCACATGCGCACCCGGCTGGTGGGATCGAGCCCGGTGGTGGGCTCGTCCAGGAACAGCACCTGCGGACGGGTCATGAGGCTGGCGGCCAGGTCGATGCGTCGGCGCATGCCGCCTGAGTAGCCCCGCAGCTCGCGGTCGGCGGCGTCGACCAGCTCGAACCGCTCGAGCAACTCCTGCGCCCGGACGCGGGCGGCGGCCCTGCGCAGCCCGCCCAGCCGGCCCACCATCACCAGATTCTGGCGGCCGCTGAGTACCACGTCGAGCGTCGCATCCTGGCCGGTCACGCCAATCAAACGCCGCACCGCCAGCGCGTCGCCCACGACATCGAGGCCGTTCACGCGGGCACTGCCCTGATCCGGCACGGCGAGCGTGGTCAGCACCCGCACAGCGGTGGTCTTACCAGCGCCGTTGGGGCCGAGCACGCCCAGAATCGCGCCCTGAGGTACGGTCAGGTCAAGTCCGTTGAGTGCCAGGGTCGAGCCAAATCGCTTGACCAGTCCCTCGGCTTCGATCATCGGGGAGTTCGTCATACATTCTTCCTTACCGGTCGGCTAGTTAGTATGCCACGAACCGTAGCTGGAAACTTACCGGTCGTCAAGTAAACTCTGAAGTATGCGAAACTCTCCCCACGCCGTGACCCAGCCCCCACCCACCAAGCGCGCACCGCGCGGAGAGACCCGTGAGCGAATCCTGGATGTGGCCCTGGAGCTGTTCAATGAGCAGGGCTACGACAAGACGTCGCTGCGCGAGATCGCCGAGCGGCTGGGCGTGACCAAGGCGGCGCTCTATTACCACTTCCGCAGTAAGGAGGACATCCTCCTGGAGCTGCATCTGCGGCTGCACGCACTCGGCCGAGATGCTCTTGACCAGCTCGACGCGGTGGGCAGTGACGGCGCGGTGGTGACGGCCTGGCCGGTGATCCTCGACCGGTTCATCGACGAGGTGCTGGCCAACCGCGACCTGTTCCTGCTGCACCAGCGAAACCAGAACGCGTTCAGGACGCTCGAGGGCAACGAACGGCACGAAGCCGAAAACGAGGACATGGAGGAGCGGTTCCGCCGCTTCCTGGCCAACCCGGCGATCTCACTCGACCAGCGGGTGCGGATGGCTGCATCGATCGGCGCGGTGATGATGGCGCTGATGGGCGCAGACGCCGGCGGCATGTACGGCGGCGACGTGACCCCCGAGCAGGTGGCCGAACACGTGCGTGCTGCGGCCCACGATCTCTTCCCGGCGGCGGGCTAAGTCACTCGAACAGGGTGAGCTCCGGGGCGACCTCGCCCTTGAGCACGTCGAAGTCCAGCGTCACGAATGCGTAGCCGCGAGCCTCGCACATCACCTGGGCCTGCGGCGCGATCTCCGGCGCCACCAGGATGCCCCGGCAAGGGCGATGGGCCGGGTCGAGGTCGACCCGCTCGCAATACCGGGTGAGCTGCTCGACGTGGGCGGCCACAGCCCGCGTGCGCTTCACCTCAACCACCACCGTGCGACCCTCGGCGTCGCGGCAGAAGAGGTCGATCGGGCCGGTATCGGTGAACCGCTCCCGGTCGAGCACCACGAGGCCCGGCTCGATCGTCTCGGGCGCATGCTCGAGCAGCCGGTGGATCTGCAGCTCGGCGTCCTCGCGTTCCAGCACGGCCTCGTCGGCCAGGCCGAGCTGGGAGTCGGAGTGCACCTCCAGCACCACGATCACAAGCGTCTCGTCCGAGGCCGCCCGGTACACCCGGATGACGTCCCCCTCCTCCCGCACCGTGGTCGGGCCGGCCATGTAGTTGAGCGGCTTGTAGCCGCGGTCGGTGTGCACGCACAGGCTGCCGTCGTCCTTGAACATGATCACCCTGTCGCCCGACGCCCAGCCGGGTGGTGGCGCGGCCGTGGTAGGCGATCTCGCAGCGAGCAACCAGGATTCTCACGTTGGTGAGGGTATCCGGTATCGCGCGACGTGCGCAGTCCCATGAATACAAGGTGCCTGGCACCTTTTATTCACTGCGGTGGGGCGGTGGCGGGGCGCGAGTACGATACGCCGATGTTCACAAAGACCACCCTTCCCAATGGGCTGCGTGTCGTCACCGCGCCCCAGCCGCAGTCACAGTCCGTCGCCGTGATGGTGATGGTCGCCGCCGGCAGCCGCTACGAGACACGGCCGACCAGCGGCATCGCCCACTTCGCCGAGCACATGTTCTTCAAGGGCACCGAGAAACGCCCCACCGCCAAGGACATCTCGGCAGAGGTCGACGGCATCGGCGGCGAGTTCAACGCCTTCACCGGCAAGGAGTACACCGGCTACTACATCAAGTGCGCCGCCGAGCATCGCCAGCTGGCGCTGGATGTACTGGCCGACCAGCTGCTGAGCTCCAAGTTCGACCCTGATGAGGTCGAGCGGGAGAAGGGCGTCATCATCGAAGAGCTGAACATGTACGTCGACACGCCCCGCGACCACGTGGACAGCGTGTACGACCACCTGCTGTTCGGCGACCAGCCGCTGGGCTGGGACATCATCGGCACCAAGGAGACGATCCGGGCGGCCGGCCGCCAGACGTTCCTCGACTACCTGGACGCCTGGTACACGCCGCGGCGGCTGGTGGTGGGCGCAGCCGGCGCCGTCGACGAGAGCTTCGTGGACGAAGTCGCCGCCCAGTTCGGCCACCTCGTCGATCGCCCCTCGGGCGAGCCCGAGCCCGATCAGGCAGTCCAGACCGCGCCCCGGGTCAGCCTCGACACCCGCGACTCCGACCAGGCCCACCTGCGGCTGGGAGTGCGCGGCATCCAGACCACCCACCCCGACCGCTACGCCATGCAGGTGCTGGGCGCGGTGCTCGGCGGAGGCATGTCTTCGCGGCTCTTCACCGAGGTGCGCGAGCGAAATGGTCTGGCCTATTACGTGTTCGCCCACCACGCCTCCTACAACGACACCGGCACGCTGTTCTCCCAGGCGGGCGTGGATACCGACCGGATCGACCTCGCCGTCACCACCATCCTCAAGGAGTTCCGAGCGATCGCGGCCGAGCCGGTCACCGATGAGGAGCTGCGGCGGGTCAAGAACTACCTCAAGGGCCGCATGGTGCTGCAGCTCGAGGACTCGCGCGGCCTGATCACCTTTGGGCTGCGCCGCGAGGTGCTCGAAAACCAACTGGCCGAGCCGAGCGAGATCCTGGACGGGATCGAGTCGGTCACCGCCGCCGACGTCCAGCGAGTGGCCCAGCAGATCATGGTCAACGACAGTCTCAACTTCGGCCTGGTCGGCCCGTTCGACGACGAGAACCGGTTCCTGGAGCTCCTGGCGGCGTGAGGCGGCGGCGCTGACAGTCCGACCACTTCGACGCAGCTGTTTCGCCGCCACCTGGACGCGGCCTGGGCGAGCCTGCCCGGTGACCTGCAGGTGTGGGACGCGCACACCCACCTGGGCGTGGACGAGGACGGCTATGCCCGCCAGACTCCCGAGCAGCTGCTCGAGGTGATGGACGCCGACCGCGTCGACCGGGCCTTCACCTTCCCGCTGAACGATCCCGAGCGGGTGCCCAACTACCGCGTGCCGAACGACCGCGTGCTGGACTGGGCGACAGCCGCGCCGGAACGGCTGGTGCCGTTCTGCCGGCTCGACCTCAGCGACGACCCGATCGCCGAGGCGGTGCGCTGCCTCGACCGCGGCGCCCGGGGAATCAAGCTGCACCCGCGCGCACAGAAGTTCGACTTCGGCGAGCGCGGCCTCGACCCGGTGTTCAGCCTGGCGGCCGAACGCTCGGTGCCGATCCTGATCCACGCCGGCCGCGGCCTGCCCGCCGATCGCCGACGACCTGCGGCCACCTGGTCGAGCGCCACCCCGGCGCCCAGCTGATCCTGGCCCACGCGCGCCATCGCCGACCTCCAGCACATCGGCCGCACGCTGCGAAACCACCCCAACGTCGTGTACGACACGTCGGTCTGGTCGACCACCGACCTGCGGGCGCTGCTGGCGACCGCCGCCCCCGAGCAGGTGCTGTGGGCCAGCGACCTGCCCTACGGACAGCCGGCCAGCTGCATCATCCAGCTGACCCACGCCTGCCGCGCGGTCGGAGCCACGCGACGACCAGCATTCGCGCCATGTTCTGGGGAAACGCCGAGCGCGTCTCGCGTGGCGAAACAGCCGCCACGCTTTCCCCGCCGTTGGCCTCAGCCACCAAGACCGAGTCGTACCAGCACCGTCGCATCTCCGACTACATCGTGACCACCACCGCGCTGCTGTGGCTCGCCCAGCCCGACATCCCCGGCGCCCTGGGGCTCGCGCTGCGCGCCTGCGACGTGGACGGCAGCCCCGAGCTGGCCGACGTGGCCGAGTTGATCGCAGCGGCCCAGCAGCTGTGGGACGAGGGCATGACGCACGAAGAGGCCGCCGATCAGCGGCCCTACCTGCGCTCCGCCATGCGCCTGCTGCAGGTCGCGCTCGCGATTCTCGACACGCCGTGATCGCCGCGATCGTGCTCGCCGCCGGCCGGGGAAGCCGCTACGACGGGGTCAAGCAGCTGCACCCGGTCGCCGGGCGGGCGATGCTCGAGCGAGTCGTGGCCACGGTTGCAAGCGCGGCCCTTGACGATCTGGTGGTGGTGCTCGGCGCCCGCGCCGAGCAGGTGCGCGAGGCGGTCGAGCTGGGCGAGAGCCGGGTGGTGGTGTGCCCGAACTGGGCTGATGGCCAGGCGGCGTCGCTGCGGTGCGGGTTGGACGCGGCTGGGGCCCGAGATCGACGCCGCCATGGTGGTGCTGGGCGACGGCCCCGGTCTGACGCCGGCCGCGATCGCGCGGCTGCGGGAGGCACACGTGCAGCGACCGCAGGCCGTGCTGGCAGCCGACTACGGCGAAGGACGGTCGCACCCGGTGGTGCTGCCCCGCGCTGTCTGGCCGCTAGCTTCCCGCCGACGGTGAGACTCCGGGCAGGGCGCTTGAGTGGGAGGCGGTCGACTGCTCCGACCTCGACCCGCCGGGAGATATCGACTACTCGTCCTGACCGCAGCAGCGCAGCCGCAGCCGGTCGACCAGCCCGCCGGCGCCGGGTCCTGGCAGCAACAGGTCTTGACCGTGGCCCGCAGGTTTCGCTCGAACACGTACCGGTCGTTGCAGTAGCTGCACTCACGCAGGTGGATGTCGACCGTCGAGACTTCCTTCTCGGTCAGAGCGCGATCGAGATACGGCTGAAGCATGTGCTCAGCTCCGCGACAGGCCTCAGCGCTCCTGGGATCGGCGCTCACGTGGTCGGCTCCTGCGCCGGTGCCCGGTCGGCCAGCGCCTGCTTGAGCAGGCGCCGCCCGCGATACAGGCGAGACATGACAGTGCCGATCGGCACGCCCAGAATCCCAGCGGCGTCGGCGTAGGAAAACTCACCGATGTCCACCAGCACCACCACCTCCCGAAATGCCGGAGGCAGATCCGCCATCGAATCGACGATCGCGCCCGCGCCGCCAAGCCGGTCGAGCACCTCGTCCTGGGGCTGCTCCGGCGCCTCGGACAGGCGGTTGTACAGGTAGTAGTCACCCTGCTCGTCGATCGACTCCTGCCTGGGCCGGCGGTTCTGCTTGCGCACGGCGTCCAGATTGACGTTGCGAAGGATCGTCGCCAGCCACGCGGCCAGGTTGGTGCCGGGGGTGAAGCTGCGCCACGACCGAAACGCGCGCAGGTAGGCCTCCTGCACGAGGTCTTCGGCAGCGGTGGGCGAGCCGGTCAGACGCAGCGCGATCCGGTACAGCTGATCGGCGTGCGTGAGCGCCTCCTCCTCGAAGCGAGCGCGGTCGCGCGCCTCCCGCGCCTGGACGAGACCTGGAGCGCCCTGGGTCTGATCGAGATCCTCGGCCACAAAAACGAGCGTATCAGTTGTCAGCAACATTCCATGTATGTGAACGCGCGGGGTGGGGCACACATTCCCCGACATGTTCTAGTCACCTCGGCTATTATCCCCCGGCGATGCTTCGCACGACCCCCACCCGCCCGCACGTCGCGATCATCGGCGCAGGCCTGGCGGGTCTCTACGCCGCACTGCATGCCGCCGATCGGGGGGCCACCGTCACCCTGATCACCAAGGGCTCGCTGCGCACCTCCAACTCGTTCATGGCACAGGGCGGGATCGCATCGGCGATCGGCCCGGGCGACTCACCCGACCAGCACTTCGCCGACACCGTCACGGCCGGACGCGGCCTGTGCGACCCCGCGGCTGTCAGGCGTGCTGGTGACCGAAGGAATCGACCGCATCGGCGACCTGGAACGGCTCGGAGTGAGGTTCGATCGCGCCCCGGATGGCCGGTACGAGCTGGGCCGAGAGGGCGGTCACAGCCGAAACCGGATCCTGCACGCCGGCGGTAGCGCCACCGGCGCGGCAATCGCCGAGCAGCTGATCGGCCGCGTCCGGGCACAACCGCGGATCCATGTGCTGGAGCACGCCGCCGCCATCGGCCTGATCTCCGACGGAGACGGCTGCGGCGGCGCATGGGTGCTGCACTGCGACGAGTTGCTGGACGTGCGGGCACCGATGACGCTGATGGCGACCGGCGGTGCAGGGGCGCTGTACCAGCGCACGACCAACCCGCCGGGAGCAACCGGCGACGGAATCGCCATCGCCATCGACGCCGGAGCGGCCGTGGCCGATATGGAGTTCGTCCAGTTTCACCCCACCGCCCTGGCCATCGGCGAGCGGGCGTTCTTGATCTCCGAGGCGGTGCGAGGAGACGGAGCGCTGCTGGTCGACGAGGACGGCCGGCGATTCATGCTCGAGATTCATCCCGACGCGGAGCTGGCACCGCGGGATGTGGTGGCATCCGCGATTCATGCCCGCACGCAGATCGGTCTCAACAGCTACCTGACGCTGGCGCACCTCGATCCCAGCCGGACTCGCTCGCATTTCCCAAATCTGGTGGAGGGCTGCGCGAGACGTGGGGCTCGACCTCACCAGCGATCCCATCCCGGTCGCCCCGGCGGCGCACTATCTGATGGGCGGGATCGCCACCGACCTCGATGGGGCGACCTCGCTGGCAGGTCTGTTCGCCACCGGCGAGTGCGCATGCACCGGCGCCCACGGCGCCAATCGGCTTGCCTCGAATTCGCTGCTCGAATGCTTTGTGTTCTCGCACCGAGCTGTATCGGCCGGACTCGACGCCGACCGGCCCGATGTCGACGCGCCGCCGCCGCTGCGACCAAACGCCCGCGCGCCGCTGACCGAACTGCGAAGGAGAATGTGGCAGGACGCCGGGCCGACGCGGTCGGCAGACGGTCTGGAACGGCTGCTGGGCTGGCTCGAGCTGCAGCCGGCCTCGAATCCGGTGACGGTGTCGTCCGAGATCGCCCGCGCGGCCCTCGCCCGCCGCGACAGCGTCGGGTCACACATCCGCGGCGACCAGGAGCCTGCGTGCGCAACGCTGCAGACCACGCACTGATCGCCGCGGGGCTGGCCGAGGATGTGGGAGCCGGCGACATCACCACCGATGCGATCGTCTCGGAAGACCTGCAGGCGACCGCCGACATCGTGGTGCGCGAGCCGGGCGTGGTGTGCGGCCTGGAGTTTGCCGTCGAGGTGTTCAAGGCGCTCGATCCCGCGATCGAGGTGGAGTACCGAGCTGAGGACGGCGACCGGATCGCCGAGGCTCCCACGGTCGTGGCCACGCTCGAGGGTAACGCCCGGGCGATCCTCACCGGCGAGCGGCTGGCGCTCAACCTGTTGCAGCGGGCGTCGGGGATCGCCACCGCGACGCGCGCCTACGCCGACGCGATCGCCGGCACCGATGTCGAACTGCTGGACACCCGCAAGACCGCCCCCGGCCTGCGGCTGCTCGACCGCCACGCCGTGCGCTGCGGCGGCGGTACCAACCATCGCTTCGGTCTCTTCGACGCGGTGCTGATCAAGGACAACCACATCGCGATCGCCGGCGGAATCGACGCCGCGGTCGCGGCCGTACTCAAAAACAATCCCGGCGTGTCGATCGAAATCGAGGTGGACACACTGGATCAGCTGGATGATGCACTCCTCACCGGTGCCGACGTCGTGCTGCTCGACAACATGCCACCCGCCACGTTGCGCGAGGCGGTGCGGGAAACCGCGGGTCGGGCACGACTCGAAGCTTCGGGTGGGATCACCCTCGACACCATCGCCGAAGTCGCCGCCACCGGTGTGGATGCGATCTCGATCGGCGCCCTGACTCATTCGGTGTCCGCGCTGGACATCGCCCTGGAGGTCCACACATGCCAACCTTGACCCACGACGCCACCGGCCTTCACGAGCAGGTGCGCGCGCTCGCGGCCGAGCGAAACGCCGTCATCCTCGCCCACAACTACCAGGTGCCCGAGGTGCAGGATGTGGCCGACTACGTCGGTGACTCGCTCGGCCTGTCCCAGGTCGCAGCCAGCACCGAGGCCGACATGATCGTGTTCTGCGGCGTGCACTTCATGGCCGAGACGGCCGCGATCCTCTCGCCCGAAAAGACGGTGCTGATCCCCGACACCGACGCCGGCTGCTCGCTGGCGGCCAGCATCGACGCCAACGCGCTGCGGGCCTGGAAGGCCGAGAATCCCGGCGCCGTGGTGGTCAGCTACGTCAACACCACCGCCGAGGTCAAGGCGCTGTCTGACTACTGCTGCACCTCCGGCAATGCTGAGGCCGTGATCAATGCCGTACCGCAGGATCGCGAGATCCTGTTTCTGCCCGACATGTTCCTCGGGACGTACCTGGAGCGCGTCACCGGCCGGCGCATGAAGGTGTGGCCGGGCGAGTGCCATGTGCACGCCGGTATCCGCACCGACGATGTGCGGCGAGTGCTGGACGAGCGGCCCGGCGCCGACCTGCTGATCCACCCCGAGTGCGGCTGCGCCAGCCAGTGCATGTACCTCGCCTCGGAGGACGAGAGCGTCGGGCGCCGCACCAAGGTGCTCTCCACCGAGGGCATGGTGCGCCACGCCCGCAGCTCCGCCGCTCCCGAGTTTGTGGTGGCGACCGAGACCGGGATCCTGCACCGGCTGGCCAAGGAGGCGCCGGACAAGCGCTTCGTGGCCATGTCGGAGCGCGCGGTGTGCCGGTACATGAAGATGATCACCCTCGAGAAGCTGCGCGACTCGCTGCGTGACGCGAAGTTCGTGGTCACGGTTGATCCGGCGACTGCGGAGCGCGCCCGCGGTGCGATTCGCCGGATGGTCGAGATCGCTTGACCGGCAGTACCGGGATGGACCGCTGGACGACCGCCGTCCACAAGCGCCGGTGGGTGGTGGTATTGGCGTGGATCGCGATCGTGTTCGTCGCGGTGGCCGCGCAGTACGGTGGATTCGGGCCGAAGCTGGGCGACCTGCTCTCCAATCGCTTCGACCTGCCCGGCACCGAGTCGGCCAAGGCGCTTGCGATCCTGCAGAAGAACTTCCACGAGCGCGACGATTCCAGCTTCACGGTCGTGTTTCGACCGACCGGCGCGGCGCCGGTTGACCGGGCAGCCGCCGAGCGATCGCTCCAGACGCAGGCAGCCGCGCTGGGCCACGGCGTCGTCGGCCCCCTGCGAGCGACCCCAGACGGGGTGCTGTACGCCACCATCGGGACCGCGCTGCCGCCGGACAAGGCGCAGGAGCTTGTCCCCACCATCCGCGCCGCCAGACCCGACATCCCCGGCGTTGAGACGTATCTGACCGGAACCGTGGCGGTCAACAAGGACCTCCAGCCGGTGTTCGACCATGACATCCAACAGGGCGAGATGATCGCGCTGCCGGTCGCCGCCCTGGTGTTGCTGTTCATCTTCGGAACCGCCGCCGCGTCGGCCGTGCCGCTGATCATGGCTCTGGCCACCGTGCCCACCACGCTCGGCCTGGTGTGGGTGATCGCCCACTACATGAACATGGCCATCTACGTCCAGCAGCTGGTGTCGCTGATCGGCATCGCGATCAGCATCGACTACTCGCTGCTGATCGTGTATCGCTACCGGGAGGAGCTCGACCGCCACTCGGGAGACTCGGCGGCGGCACTCAAGTCGACCATGAACACGGCCGGGCGGGCGGTGCTGTTCTCCGGGTGTGAGCGTGGCCATCGGGTTGGCGCTGTTGGTGTTGCTGCCGCTGCCGTTCATCCGCTCGATGGGCATCGGAGGCGTGCTGATCCCGGTGGTGTCGATGGCCGCGGCGATGACGCTGCTGCCGGCCGTGCTGGCGATCATGGGTACCAACGTCAACCGGCTTCGGGTCGTCCCCCGCTCGGTGATCGAGCGCCGCCGAAACTCCGACGAGGGGCTGTGGGCCCGCCTGGCGGCATTCATCATGAGGCGTCCGCTGGTGATCGCCGTGATCGTCTCGGGCGTCTTGATCGCCTCGGCGATTCCGGCCGTGTACCTCTCCCTCACCCCCGGCTCGAGCAAGGGTCTCCCGCCCCAGTCGGAATCGGTGCAGGGGCTGAAGGTGCTCGAGTCGCGGCTCGGGCCGGGCACCCTGTCGCCCGCGATCGTGGTGATCGACAGCGGCCGCGCCGGCGGCGCCGCTGACGTCATGCCTGCCGTCGCGCGATTGGTGAAATCGGTGGCCGCCGACCCCGAGGTGGCCTCTGTTCAGGCGCCGGCCATTGGTAAGACCAAATACTATGTCGATGCCAGCGGCCGCTACCTGCGGGTGATCATCGCGCCCAAGACCGACTACGGCACCGACCAGGCCAAGAAGTTCACCGCCAGGCTGCGCGACACCTACATCCCCCAGGCCGGGTTCGGCGGAGCCGAGGTGCTGGCCGGCGGCGGGCCGCCGACCGGAGTCGACTTCATCGATCGCGCCTACTCGCTGTTCCCCTGGCTGGTACTGACGGTGCTGGTGCTGACCTACATCGTGCTGCTGCGGGCCTTCCGCTCCGTGGTCTTACCGCTCAAGGCGGTGCTCTTGAACGTGCTCTCGATCACCGCCACCTACGGGATCCTGGTGATCACGTTCAAGTGGGGCGCCGGGCAGGCGATCGGCCTCACCCAGTCCAACCAGATCGAGGCCTGGATCCCGATCTTCCTGTTCGCGATGCTGTTCGGACTCTCCATGGACTACGAGGTGTTCCTGCTGTCGCGGATGCGCGAGATCTACGACGAGACCGGCGACACGGTGCTTGCTGTGACCCAGGGCTTGCAGAAGACCGGCCGGATCGTGACTGCGGCGGCCGCGATCATGGTGGCCGCGTTCTCCGGGTTCGTGCTCGGCAGCCTGCTCGGGCTGCAGGAGTTCGGGTGGGGCCTCGCGGTCGCGATCGCGATCGACGCCACCGTCATCCGTGCGCTGCTGGTACCTGCGCTGATGGCGATCATGGGGTCGTGGAACTGGTACCTGCCCCACTGGGCGGCCCGGTTCGCCCGCATCTCCCCGCAGCAACCGGCTGCATCGGAAAGCGGCGACTGACAGACTTCCAGCGTGCTGCTGCTGGTGCCCACCGAGTTGGAGGCCGGAATGATCCCTGCGGAGATCACCACGCCCTTCGCGATCTGCGGGTTCGGGCTGGCTGAGTCTGGCGCTCGCAGCGCGCACGCTATCGCCACCCGGCCAGAGGCGGCCGACGGTGTGATCCTGATCGGCGCGGCGGGCACGTACGACCCGAGCGCGTACCCGGTGGGCTCGGCGGTGGTGGCCGGCAGCGTCCGCTGTCACGGCATCGGTGCCGACGGCCGCTCGCCCGAGGCGCTCGGCTTCGGCCGGCCCGAGGTGCTGGACTTGGCGGGCGGCGGGCCCGAGATCGTGTCGGTGGCGCAGGCCTCCGACCGGGAGGCTGCCGACCTGATCGTCGCCGCCCACCCGCAGGCCGTGGCCGAGGAGATGGAAGGCTACGCGGTGGCGCTGGCCGCGCACGAGTTCGGCGTCGACCTCTGGATCGTGCGGGGGATCTCGAACGTGGCCGGCGATCGGAACGTGGCCGGGTGGGCGCTGCCCGAGGCGATCGCGGCGGCCTGCGCGCGCATCCCGGAGATGGTCCGATGAAGCTGCGCGTCGGAATCTCGCCGTGCCCCAACGACACGTTCGCGTTCCACGGCATTCTCGAACGCCGCGTCGACCTGCGCGGCCTCGACATCGAGATCGACTTCGCAGACGTCCAGGCCCTCAACGACGGCCTGGTGGGAGGGCGCTACGACCTCTCCAAGGCGAGCTTTCACCAGGCGCTGCTGCTGAGCGACCGGTTCGGCGTGCTGCGCGCCGGCTCGGCCCTGGGGTTCGGAGTCGGGCCGCTGCTGGTAAGCGCCGACCCCGGCGTGGGGCCGAGTGCGCATGCCCGCGTGCTGTGCCCGGGCCCGACCACCACCGCGACGCTGCTCTACCACTGCCTGCACCCCCACCAGGGTGTGATCCGCCACGCGGTGTTCTCGGACATCGGCGCGGAGCTGCGCGCCGGCGACGCCGACATCGGCGTGCTCATCCACGAGGGCCGGCTGACCTATGAGCGCGACGGGCTGATCCTGCTGGAAGACCTGGGGACGTCCTTCGAGCAGCTTTCCGATTCGCCGGTGCCTCTGGGCGGAATCCTCGCGGATCTGGCACTGCCGGCCGAGTCGGTCGCCACCTTCAACGCGGTCCTGCAGGACTCGATCGAGTACGCCTGGGCCAACCGCGAGGACACGCTGCCGACGATTCGGCGGCACGCGCAGGAGATGGGCGAGGACGTGATCTGGCCGTACGTCGAGCTGTACGTGAACGACCACACGTTCGACCTCGGCGCCGAGGGTGAGCGGTCGCTGCGAACGCTCGAGCGAGCCGGCATCGACGCCGGCGTGGTGCCGGCGGACCGACCGCCGCTGCAGATCGTCGGCTAGACCCTATGGGGGTTGATGGCTGGGGTTGATTTCTGGGCCGGACCCTGTTCGCATAGTCGGAGCTCGACGCGGCCGGTTACACCGGATGCGGCGGGCGGCCGAAGAACCACCGCTCCAGCTGCGGCAGCAGCTCGGTGGTGGTGAACACGCCCACGTCCTGGTCGCGGCCCTCGCCGCGGCACACCTCCAGATCTGACTCGAGCGCCTCGTTGGCCGCATCCACCGCGTCGTCCATCTCGTAGCCCTCGAACACGTAGTCGTCCGGATGGACTGCTCCGTCGGCGCGCTCGTCCAGACTCACCGCGCGGCCGACCGCCCACAGCGCTCCCGGCTTGCGCTCAATCCACAGGGTGATGACCTCCGACCCCCCGTCGTCACCGATGCCGTTGATCGTTCTCTCGGCAAACCAGCTAACGCCACCGTTCCGTTGCATGTCAAGCCTCCGGAGTTGCGGAAAGAGGCCTTCAAGCTTAGCCAAGATTCAGCCGGCGAAGTCGTCCGGATTGACGCTCTCGAGAAACTTCTTGAACTCGTCGATGACCTCGCCCGCGTCGTCCGGCTCCTGTCCGAACTCGATCGCCGAGTCATCCAGCACCGCCTCGGACACGAAGATCGGGGCTTCGGTGCGGACGGCCAGGGCGAGCGCGTCGGACGGTCGCGAGTCGATCTCGATCTCGCTGCCGTCGACCTGCAGCGTGATCAGCGCGTGGAAGGTGTTCTCACGCAGCTCGGTGACCGCCACCTTGGACACGGTGGCATTCAGCTCGTCCAGCATGCTCGTGACCAGATCGTGGGTCATCGGCCGAGCGGTGGGCGTGCCCTGAAGCTTCATCAGAATCGCCGCCGCCTCGGGGTGGCCGATCCAGATCGGGAGGAACTTGTTGCCGTCGAGGGTGCGCAACAAGACGATTGGCTGTTTGCCGACCATGTCGAACGAAACGCCGTAGATCGTCATCTTGTGCACACGGCCACCTCCACCTAGCGATTATAGCCAGCGGGTGGGCCGGATCCCCGGGGCGGTGACGGCGGCCCCAAAGCGCGCGGCGACGAACGGGCCGGCCGAGTGGTCAGGCCAAGACCCCGGGATGGGCGATCCTGGATTCGAACCAGGGACCTCCGCCTTATCAGAGCGGCGCTCTAACCGACTGAGCTAATCGCCCGGGGCGCGCGAGGATAGCACCGATCCTCAGCACACCAGACCTGCAGGTGCCGCCTGGCGAGGACGCGGGAGACCGGTGCCCGTAGCACCGTCGACGAGGACGTCAGGCAGCGCCCAGGAGACTCGCTCGGCGCGGAGCTGATCGATGATGCGCCCAAGCTCGGCGTTGTTGGTGAACTGCAGCTCGACGCGGCCGCCGCGCGGTCCCCGGCGCACCGCCGCTCGCAGGCTCAGCGATGCCCACGCCGCATCCACGACCAGGTTTGCGAGCTCGTCGTCCATCGAGCCGACCTCGGCCTTGGCCCGCTTCGCGCGCTTCTTGGTCGGCGACCGCTTGGCCGCCTCCTCGGTCTGGCGGACCGACAGCCCGCGCTTGACCGCCAGCCGGGCGAGCGCCGAGCGCTCGTCCTGGCCCTCGACCAGCAGCACCGCTCGGCCGTGGCCTTCGGAGAGCGCGCCGCCGGCGATCAGGTCGAGCACGCTGTCGGGGAGATCCAGCAGCCGCATCGTGTTCGCGATCGCGGCCCGGCTCTTGCCGACCCGGCGGGCGATCTCGGCCTGGGTCAGATCGAGCTCGTCCGAGAGCACGGCGTAGCCGCGGGCCTGATCGACCGGGTTGAGATCCACCCGGGCGACGTTCTCGGCCATCGCCAGCACCAGGCTGTCGCGATCGTCGCCGCGGCGGACGACCGCCGGGATGGTGCGCAGGCCGGCGCGCTGCGCGGCTCGCCAGCGACGCTCGCCGGCAATGATCTCGTATCCTGCATCCGACCTCGCGGACGATGATCGGCTGAACCACGCCCTCGGCCTTGATCGATTCGGCCAGCTCCGCCAGGGCGTCCTCGTCGAAGGTGTGGCGGGGCTGCTTCGAGCCCGGCGTGATCTGGCCCAGCTCGAGATCGATCAGCGACGTCTGGCCGCTCGGGAACTCGGCCACGAGCGCCGCCAGGCCACGGCCGAGACCGCGCTGTTTGGACTGCTCAGCCACGCTCCACCACCTCCATCGCCGCTCTGAAGTATGCATCGGCGCCGGCCGAGCGGGCGTCGTAGCGGGTGATCGGCACGCCGTGGCTGGGGGCCTCGGCGAGCCGCACGCTGCGAGGCACCACGGTCTCGAACACGAGATCGCCGAAATACGAGCGCACCTCGTCGGCCACATCGCTGGAAAGTCGCGTGCGGCCGTCGTACATCGTCAAGCAGCACACCGGTCACGCCCAGGCGGGGATTCAGGCGGGTGCGGACGAGCTCGACGCTCTGGAGCAACTGGGCCAGGCCTTCCAGGGCGTAGTACTCACACTGCACCGGCACGATCAGTCGGTTGGCTGCCGACAAGGCGTTGACCGTCAGCAGGCCGAGCGAGGGCGGGCAGTCGACGAACACGTACGGATACCGCTCCTCGGTGTCGGCCAGGATGTCGCGCAGCAGCGTGCCGTGATCGTGACGCTTGGGCAGCTCCACCTGCGCCGCGGCCAGATCCGGGATGCGACGGGGCGAGATCGAGGTTGGGGATCGAGGTGGACACGACCACGTCGGCGAGCGGGCGGCCGTGGAGCAGATCGTAGGTGCTGCAATCGAGCTGGTCGGGCCGAAACCCGAGCCCGGTGGTGGCGTTGGCCTGGGGATCCAGGTCGATCAGCAGCACCGGCGTACCGGCTTCGGCCACGCACGCCGCCATGTTGATGGCGGTGGTGGTCTTACCGACTCCACCCTTCTGATTTGCGAGTGCGTAGACACGGCCGTTCACGCCTTCGATGGTAGCTAGGCGAGCGGACGTTTCCCGGCCACGCCGGGGCGCCGCGGGAAGCGCTGCGGGGTGGAGCCGATCTTGTCCACCACGACCAGCTGCCGGTTCGTCGCTCACCGGCACCGTCTCGCCAATCCCGCCGCCCAGCTGCTCGGCCACGGGCTCCAGCTGCCGGGCGTCGATCGCGGCCGTCCACAGCACCAGCCAGCCGCCGGGACGCACCAGCGGCAGGCACAGCTCGACTGCCACCGGCGGCGGCGCGAGCGCACGTGCCAGCGCCATGTCGTAGCCCTCCCGGCCCGGCCCGCGGGCGTGATCCTCCGACCGCGCCGCGACCACCTCGCAATCCAGCTGCAGCTGCTCCACGGCCGACCGCAGGAACTCCGCCTTGCGCTCCCGAGCCTCGAGCAACACGGTGGGGATCCCCGTCTCAATCGCGATCGGGATCCCGGGTGATCCCCCGCCCGATCCGACATCGATCAGCGAACCGGGGGCGCGCGCGGTGATCACGTCGATCGCCGTGAGCGCGTCCTCGACAAGCAGTCGCCAGGCCGCGTCGGGATCGTCCACGGCGGTTACGCGACACAGGCGAGGCGAGCACCAGACGGCAGTACTCACGCAGAGCCTCGGGGTGTTTCACGTTTTACACTCGCCGTCGCCGGCCGGGTGTTTCACGTTTTACACCTCGGCGTCGGCGAGCGTCCCCGGGGACGGGATCACCACCACGTGCCGGTTCGGCTCGGCAGCCGTCGCTCTCGGTGCCGACGCCCTCGAACTCCTTCAGGCGCAGATGCACGATCTTTCGCTCCACCGACGTCATCGGCTCGAGCGCCACCGGATTGCCGGTCGAGCGGGCCTCGACCGCCGCGTTCACCGCCACGTCGTGCAGCATCCGCTCGCGTCGTTCGCGATAGCCCTGCGCGTCGATCACCACCTCGACCTCCTCGCCGTGGCGGTGCATCACAGCGTTGGTGAGGTACTGAATCGCGTCAATGGTCTGGCCATGGCGGCCGATCACCAGCCCCAGATCGTCGCCCACGATCGCGGCGTGAAGCTCGGACCCGCGCTGCGTGATGCGTACCTCAGCGCCGTTGGCGATCGCCGGGACGATCGCCTCCAGCATGCCGGCAAGACGATCGCCGGCCGAGGTCGGCGGATCGAGGCCGATCAGGCTGAACTGCGGGTCGGCCGGCTGCGGGGACGACCTCGCGGGCCGGCGCATCGGGCACGACCGTGAGCATTGCGGCAACCCGCACCGGCTCGTAGCCCACCCCCAGCACGCCGCGCTCGCCCTCGGACAGCACCTGAAACTCGACCGCATCCCGATCGAGATCCGGGTACCGGCGTTCCAGCTCGTGGAGCGCCGCCCAGCGGGCCTCAGCCACCGTCTCACCGGTGGCCTCGATCTGCGACGCCGTCGCTCACTGCTGCTTTCCGCCGCGCTTGCGCCCGCTGCCGGACTTCTGGCCGCCGGTCCCTTTGGCGGATTGCGGCTGCCCTTCTTCTGCGGCTCGCCACCCTTGCCCTTCGACCGGCTTGGTCGCACGACGACTTGGTGGTTACCTTGGGACTGGTCTGCAGATGGGGGAAGTGGTGGCCCATGGTGTTCTTGATCAAGGCCTGCTGGCCGATCGTCCACAGGTTGGTGGTGATCCAGTAGATCACCAGACCGACGGTGAAGTTCTTGATGAAGAGCGCGAACACGACCGCCATGCCGGCGAACATGTAGCGCTGCTTCTTGTCGGGAATCATCGAGAACAGCAGCGAGGTGCCGAGCATCGTGACCAGGTAGATGCCGGTGATGAACAGCTCCTGCCCGTGGGGCAGATCCTTCATCTCCACGAAGATGTCGTTGATGAAGAGGAAGCCCTTGTTGCCGGTGGGGTGCACGTGCCAGCGCAACACCGAGTTGAGCCCGATGAAGATCGGGATCTGCAGCACCAGCGGC
Source organism: uncultured Actinomycetes bacterium (assembly GCA_963729195.1). GTDB lineage: Bacteria > Actinomycetota > Thermoleophilia > Gaiellales > JAICJC01 > CAVPTL01. The sequence goes on along the minus strand of CAVSNF010000022.1, from coordinate 288,956 downwards.
AGACACGACGCGAACGGGTTGATCTTGTTCTCCTTGTACAGGGCCATGATCTCGGCCTGCTTGGCCTGCGAGTCCTCTCGCGACGTCTTGCCCTTGTACTTGTTCTGAATCTGCTTGACCTTGGGCTGGATCGCCTGCATGCCGGCGGTCGAGCGCAGCTGGTTGATGGTCAGCGGGAACATCAGCAAGCGCACCGTCACGGTCAGAAGCACGATCGCCCAGCCCCAGTTGCCCACCCACCCGTAATAGGTGTTCAGCAGCCATTCCAGAGCGCTTTGGATCTGCTCCCAGACGATCAGGTAGGTGATCATCGGTGCTTCACCGGGTCATACCCGCCCTTGGAGAACGGGTTGCAGCGCAGCACCCGCCACATCGCCATTGCCGAGCCCCGAATCGGGCCGTGCTCGCGTACCGCGTCCTCGGCGTAGTGGGAGCAGGTCGGCTCGTACTTGCAGGTGCGGGGGGTCACGGAGGTCATTGCAACAAAGGGCATTAGCGCCAGCCTGCACCAGCTGCATGACGAAGATCACGATGGCGCCGGCAGCGCGCGAGATCACGAGTCGACCGCCTTGAGCAGCTCCTCGACCTGGCCGCAGAGCCATTCGAAGTCCTGCGCGTCCGCGGCCGATGCCAGCCCGGCGCGGGCGATCACGACATAGTCGGCACCGTCCTGCAACAGCTCTTCGTGATGGTCGACGGCCGCCTTCAGGCGGCGCTTGACCGAATTGCGGTCAACCGCGCCGCCGACCCGCCGAGGCACCGCGTAGCCCACTCGCGGACCGGTGAACGCGATCTCATCAGGATCGCGGCGGCGGTAGCGCAGCGTCAGGTACCTGCCACCGATCGAGCGGCCGAGTTGAGCCACAGCGTCGAATTCGGCAGCACGCGACAGTCGCCCGCGTGTCACCGACGAAGGGGCACCGCCACCGGAGGTTCGGGCCGGCACGAGATCTAGGCTGAGAGTCGCTTGCGGCCTCGAGCGCGGCGCCGCTTGAGCACCGCGCGACCCGCACGCGTGCTCATGCGCTTGCGAAAGCCGTGCGTCTTGGAACGCTTGCGGGTGTTTGGCTGATAGGTGCGCTTCATGGGAGGCGCGAAGTATAGATGAGGGACAACCCCGCACGATCCGCACGTTTTCGGTTGTGGAAAGTCCGACCGGCGAGAAGGCCTAGACCGGTACCCAAAAGCCCGTGGAAACGGCGGTATTCCAGAGCTGACCGGCAGCTTTCCACAGTTGTTGGCAACACTGTGGAAACATCGCATATTTCCCTGCAAATCACCGACATTCAGGGCCAATTCTCACCGTGCCGCTCGATACAGGCACACGGCACCCGCCGGCCGGTTACACTCGCTCTTCGATGCCCACCGAACGGATCTCAAGCTCCAGCTGGGAAAGCATCTCAGACAAGCTCCGCGACGCACTCAATGCCGGTACCTATGGAAAATGGTTCGGCTCTGCGAGCGCGCTCGAGGAGACCGATGAGGTGCTGGTCGTCGGCGTCCCCAACGAATTCACCAAATCGTGGATCGAGAGCCACTTCGGCTCGCTTCTGGGCGCAGCGGCAGCCGAGCACGACCTGGTGGTGGAACTGCGGGTGGCCGTGGCCGAGGCTGTGGCCGAGGTGGCGTCGGCCCCCGACGCGGCGCCCCGCAGAGCCTCACAGAGCGCCGGCGGATCGGGCCGAGCCGGGGGTCGCCCGGATGGGCTCCAAGCTCAACCCCCGGTACACCTTCGACCTGTTTGTGATCGGCCCGTCCAACCGTTTTGCGCACGCTGCGGCGCTGGCAGTGGCCGAGTCGCCCGCCCAGGCCTACAACCCGTTGTTCATCCACGGATCGACCGGCCTGGGGAAAACTCACCTGCTCCAGGCGGTCGGTCAGTACGTCGCCCAGCAACACTCGGACCTGAGTGTGCGATATGTCACAACCGAGACGCTGATGAACGAGTTTGTCGACGCTTTGCGGGAAAAAACCGTTGTCGGGTTCAAACAGCGGTATAGGACCGCAGACGTTTTGCTGGTCGACGACATCCAGTTCCTGGAAGGAAAGGAGAACCTCCAAGAGGAGTTTTTCCACACCTTCAACAGTCTGTACGAGGCCGGCAAGCAGATCGTGATCGCGTGCGACCGAGCGCCCAAGAAGCTGGCGACGCTGGAGGAACGGCTGCGCACACGCTTCGAATGGGGCCTGACCACCGACGTCCAGCCGCCCGACCTCGAGACCCGGATCGCGATCTTGCGCAAGAAGGTAATCACCGACAACCTCAGCATCGATGATCCCGAGGTGCTGACGTTCATCGCAGACCGCGTCACCACGAACATCCGCGAGTTGGAGGGCGCGCTCACCCGGGTGCTGGCATACGCCTCACTGACCGGCAGGCCGATCACGGTGGAGGTAGCCCAGGAGGTGCTGAAGGATCTCTTCCCCGACGGCGCCGGCACGGCCGATCACGATCGAGCAGATCCAGTCGGCGGTGTGCGAGGCCTTCCGCGTCAACCTGGCCGAGCTGAAGGGCGACAAACGCACCCAGGACATCGTCTACCCGCGACACGTGGCCATGTATCTCGCGCGGGAGCTGACCGACGTGTCGCTGCCCAAGATCGGCGCCAAGTTCGGCGGGCGCGATCACTCGTCCGTGATCCACGCCAAGGACAAGATCACCAAGCTCCTGGTGGAGGACCGCGAGGCCTTCAACCTCGTCCAAGACCTGACAGCCCGCATCAAGCAGTCCCGGTGAAACAGGGTGGACAACCTGTGGGCAGCCCGGGACTGGGCACCCCGAACGGTGGGAAACCTGGCATCACCGCTGGTTCCACCGCCAAGGCCGTTGAAACACCCGCCGCTGCCCCCGCTTCCATCCACATGCGCGATCTGGCTCCCGGTGGCGGCCGGCAGGCCTTTCCCACACCGTCCACACCCCCTACTTCTATAACCTCCTCTTTTAAAATTCTAAGAACAGAAGCAGTAGTGAGGAGCGCCAACACATGAAGATCGTTTGTCAGCAGGGAGACCTCGCCGCAGGTTTGGCGATAGCCGCTCGCGGCGTGTCGCAGCGATCCACCGTCCAGATCCTCTCGGGCATCTTGCTGCGAGCCGAAGCAGCCTCGCTGGAGCTGGCCGCCACCGACATGGAGCTGTCGTTGCGAGTGCCGGTGGCCGCGCAGGTGGAGGAACCGGGAGCGGTGGTGTTGCCGGGCCGTCTCCTGCTCGACATCGTCAAAGCGCTGCCGGCTCAGGAGGTCACCATCGAACAGCCCATGGGTACCGGCGCTGTGCGAGTGGCCTGCGGTCAGAGCGAGTACACCCTGCATGCCCAGGGGGCCGAGGACTTTCCCCACCTGCCGGAGCCCGACGGAACGCCGTTCAGCGTCGAGCGGGAGGCCTTCTCGGCCACCGTCTCGCACGTTTCCCGAGCGGCGTCGCGGGACGAATCGCGGCCGGTGCTGACCGGAGTGCTGGTCGAGTTCTCCCAGGGCGCGGTGACCATGGCTGCGACCGACAGCTACCGCCTTTCGGTGAAGCAGTCGCCGCTGCCCGGCTCCAATCTCGAGAGCCAGGCGATCGTGCCGGCCCGAGCGTTGGGCGAGCTCACCCGCATCGCCACCGGCGAGCAGATCGAGATCTGGATCGGCGAAAACCAGATTCTGTTCCGGGCCAACGGCGTGCTGCTGTCGGCTCGTCGGATCGACGGACAGTTCCCCAACTGGCGGCAGCTGCTGCCGCAGACGTTCGAGCACGAGATCACGTCAACCGCGCCGAGTTCCTGGATGTGGTCAGGCGGGCCTCGCTGATGGCCCAGCGAAACCTTCCGCTGCGGCTGTCCTTCGATCAGGGCGCGCTCACCATCAGCGCCCAGACGCAGGACGTCGGCGAGGCGCGAGAGTCGCTGCCGGTGGACTTTCAGGGCGAACGGCTCGAGATCGGCTTCAATGCCGAGTTCCTGCGCGAGGGCGTGGAGAGCATCGAGGGCGATAGCGTCAAGCTGAAGCTGATCAGTCCCCTGCGGCCGGGACTGTTGCAGGGTGACGACGCCAACTTCTCGTATCTGATCATGCCGATTCGGCTCTCCTCCTGAGGCCCGGTTGCCGGTGCGGGTGACCGCCGCCAGGGGAGTCGACTTCCGCTGCTACGACCGCGTGTCGGTCGAGTTGCCGGCGGGACTGGTGGGCGTGGTTGGGCCCAACGGGGCGGGCAAGACCAGCCTGATCGAGATGATCCACTTCGGACTGGTTGCCTACTCGCCTCGAACCACCAATGAGCGGCGCCTGGTGCGACTGGGCCAGCCGTTGCTGCGGGTCGAGGCCGACGTTGTGGTGGGGGGCGCCGAGATCTCCACCCGAGTGGGATACCAACCGGGTGAGCCCAAGCACGTCCTGGTCGCCGGCGCACCGATCGAGTCGGCGGAGCGACTGCTGGCCCGCTTTCCGGTGCTGGTGTTCACACCCGATCGGCTGCGGTTGGTGCAAGGGGCGCCGGCCCTTCGCCGGTCGTACTTCGATCGGGTGCTGGCCCGCCTGTGGCCCGCGGCCAGCGGCGCCGCAGCCGAGTACGGCAGAGCGCTGGTACAGCGAAACCACCTGCTGCGCCGGGTACGCGCCCACGCTGCCTCGGTGGACGCGCTTGATCCCTGGGACGAGCAGGCCGCCCATTGGGGCGCCGAGCTGATCGCGGCGCGGATGCGGCTGGTGGACGCCTTGCGGCCGGCCCTGATCGCACGCGCCGGGGAGCTGGGCGGCGACCCCGGTGACTCCCCTCTGCGCTACATCGCGCGGGTGGAGGGTGACCACGATCATCTGCTGGCGGCGCTGCGGGAACGCCGCGGCCGAGACATTGAGCGGGCCGTCACCGGCGTCGGCCCGCATCTGGACGACTACGCCATCGAGGACGGCGGCCGCGACCTGCGGTCGTTCGGCTCGCAGGGTGAGCAGCGCCGGGCTTTGCTGGGTCTGATCCTGGCCGAGGCCGATGTCATCACCGAGCAGCGGGGCGAGCGGCCGCTGCTGCTGCTGGACGACGTCACCGGCGAGTTCGACGCCGGCCGCCGAGAGCTGCTGCTGGCGGCGCTGACGCGGTTCGATCAGGCGGTCGTGACCACCACTGACCCGGCCGACCTGGGGGGCGCCGCCGCATCGCTGATCGCCGTTGATGCGGGTACTGTGGCAGCGGCATGAATGACTTCCAACGAGACCTGCGGCGGGTGGGGACGATCATGGGCGGTCTGGCGCGTGCTCCGCGCACCGATGATCGGCTGCTGGCGCTGCGAGAGATCTGGGCGGAGGCCGCCGGTGCGGAGATCTCCCGCAACGCGTTTCCCGTGCGGATCACGCGCGCCGACGTGGTGGTGGTTCACTGCTCCGGCTCGGTCTGGGCATCGGAGCTGACGCTCTTGGGATCCCACCTGCATCAACGGCTGGAAGAGCTGATGGGTGACGCTGCACCGGCCGAGATGAGGTTCGAGGTGGGGGAGTTGCCGCTGCCCGATCCCGAGCCCGGCCCGCCCTCGCCGCGGGCGATCAACCCGCGGGCCGCAGAGTTGGCCGAGGGCGTCTCCGACCCCGATCTGAGGGCCGCCATCGAACGCGCGATCTCGGTGCGATTCGGCGTCACATCGTGACCGCGGGCGGGGGGCTCCGGGGGGTCGCTCTGGTAAAATGCAAAGCAGTTCGTTCTCCCCGATTACTCCAGGTACTCATTGACTGAATCCGGCTACGACGCCAAAGACATCACCGTTCTCGAAGGGCTCGAGGCTGTCCGCCGACGGCCCGGGATGTACATCGGCTCGACCGGTCCCCGTGGACTCCACCACCTTGTGTACGAGGTGGTGGACAACAGCGTCGACGAAGCTCTCCAAGGTCACTGCGACCACATCGTGGCGACGCTTGCGCCCGGACGGTCGTGTGAGCGTCACCGACAACGGCCGCGGCATCCCCGTGGCGGTCATGGAAGAGACCGGAGTGCCGGCCGCCGAGGTGGTCTTGACCAAGCTCCACGCCGGCGGCAAGTTCGGCGGCGAGGGCTACAAAGTCTCGGGCGGCCTGCACGGGGTCGGCATCTCGGTCGTCAACGCGCTCTCGTCGCGGCTCGACCTCGAGATCCGCCGTGACGGTCACGTGTGGCGCCAGAGCTACGAGCGGGGCGAGCCGATGGGGCCGCTGGCCGAGGGCGAGGCCACCGATGACACCGGCACCACCATCACCTTCCTGCCCGACGATGAGATCTTCGAGGAGACCGACTACTCGTTCGACACCTTGTCCCAGCGGCTGCGCGAGATGGCCTTCCTCACCCGCGGGCTCAAGATCGAGTTGAACGACGAGCGGGCGGGCGGCGAGAGCATCGCCTTCAAGTACGACGGCGGCATCGTTGACTTCATCACCTACGTCAACGAAGGCAAGGATCCCGTCCACAAGGACGTCATCTACTTCAACAATGAGACCGACGAAGGCCAGGTCGAGCTGGCCATGCAGTGGAACCAGAGCTACGTGGAATCCACCTTCTCGTTCGCCAACAACATCAACACCCACGAGGGCGGCACTCACCTGTCCGGCTTCAAGGCGTCACTGACGCGCACGCTCAACGACTATGCCCGCTCCAAGGGGCTGCTCAAGGAGAAAGAGGAGCCGCTCACCGGCGACGATTGCCGTGAGGGTCTGGCCGCGATCGTGTCGGTCAAGCTGCGCGAGCCTCAGTTCGAAGGTCAGACCAAAACCAAGCTGGGCAACCCCTCGATTCGCAGCCTGGTGGAGACCAGCAGCAACGCCCGCCTCGCCGAGTTCCTGGAGGAGCACCCCAACGAGGCCAAGCAGATCGTCAACAAGCTGATCTCAGCCAGCCGAGCGCGACAAGCCGCGCGGGCCGCTCGCGACGCCACCCGCCGCAAGTCGGCATTGGGTGGCGGTGGGCTGCCGGGCAAGCTGGCCGACTGCTCGCTGCGCGATCCCCATTCCACCGAGCTCTACCTGGTGGAGGGTGACAGCGCCGGTGGTTCGGCAGTGGACGCCCGCGACCGCAGTTTCCAGGCGATCCTGCCCCTCCGTGGCAAGATCATCAACGTCGAGAAGGCGCGCATCAACAAGGTGCTCTCCAACAACGAGATCCAGGCGATGATCACCGCCATCGGCACCGGCATCGGCGAGGAGTTCAACGTCGACCTGGCCCGGTACCACAAGGTCGTGCTGACCTGCGATGCGGACGTCGACGGCGCCCACATCCGGACGCTGATCCTGACCTTCCTGTTCCGCCACATGAAGGAACTGATCGAGGCCGGCTACGTGTACATCGCACAGCCGCCGCTGTACCGGCTCAAGGTCGGCAGCGACGAGCGCTACTTCGAGAAGGAGCATCAGCTGGAGGACTGGCTGGTGCGCGAGCGGCTGGACAAGATCGACGATCACCGATCGCACCGGCGAGTCGATCAAGCTCACCGAGACGCGGCTCCAGCGGCTGCAGCGAGCCGTCAAAGAGTACGAGGGCTGGGGTTCGAAGCTGAAGGAGATGTACGGCAACGAGGCGGTTGCCTACGTCAAGGATCACCGCATGATCGAGCAGCAGATCGACAGCATCGAGCTGCTCGAGAAGTACTTCCGCGAGAGCGTGCACGAAGACGAGCTGCATCGGGTCGAGCTGGCCGAGGTGACCGCCGACGCGGTGGTGGTCAAGGTGTCGGAGAAGACCACCGGCGCCGCCCGCACCTCCCGGTTCCCGCTCGACCTGTTCCTCTCGCATGGATATCGCAGCATGCAGGCCACCCACAAGCGCCTGATCGAGATCACCGGCGAGCCGCCGTTCGAGCTGCGCATGAACAAGATCACCGAGACCGTGCAGACGTTTGAGGACTTCCGCCCGACGCTGCTGGCACTCGCCCAGGAGGGTCTCAACCTGCAGCGGTTCAAGGGGCTTGGTGAGATGAACCCGATCCAGCTGTGGGAGACCACCCTCAATCCCGAGAACCGGATCCTGCAGCAGGTGTCGGTGGAGGATGCGGCCGCCGCGGATGAGATCTTCTCGATGCTGATGGGTGATCAGGTTGAGCCGCGCCGGAACTTCATCGAGCGCAATGCCCGCGACGTCAAGTTTCTTGATATCTAGATGATGGCTGAGTTCAAACATCTCGCGGGACTGGACGCTGCGGCTGCGGCTGCGAACCGTCGCCTGGCTTTGTCCTCAGTCGCGCCCGTACCTTCCAGGTACGAACGCCCCCTGCGTCCTCGCCATGCTCGGTTCTCGCTCGCCCAGTCCCTGCGATCTGTTGAACACATCCATCAATAGGATGATTAGTCATGGCCTTTGACACCCTCGACGGCGGCCGCGTAGAGCAACGCGAACTCGCCGAGGAGATGCGCTCGAGCTACCTCGACTACGCCATGAGCGTGATTGTGGGCCGCGCGCTCCCGGACGTTCGGGACGGGCTCAAGCCGGTACACCGGCGTGTCCTCTACGCCATGTCAGAGCGTGGCCTGCAGCCGGGCCGGCCCTACTCCAAGTGCGCGGCGGTGGTGGGCGACGTGCTCGGCAAGTACCACCCCCACGGCGATACCGCCGCCTACGACGCGCTGGTGCGGATGGCGCAGTGGTTCTCGCTGCGCTACTCGCTGGTCGACGGCCAGGGGAACTTCGGTAACCAGGACGGGTACGGCGCCGCGGCGATGCGCTACACCGAGTGCCGGCTGACCAAGCTGGCGGTCGAGATGCTGCGCGATATCGACGCCAACACCGTCGACTTCATCCCCAACTACGACGGCCGCCATCGCGAGCCGTCGGTGCTGCCGGCGCGCTATCCGAACCTGCTGGTGAACGGTTCTGCCGGCATCGCGGTGGGGATGGCCACCAATATCCCGCCGCACAACCTGGGCGAGACGATCGATGCCGCCGTTGCCCTGATCGACAACCCGGAAGCGGGCGTCGATGACCTGATGAAGCACATGAAGGGCCCGGACTTCCCGACCGCCGGCCTGATCATGGGCACCACCGGCATTCGCGAGGCCTACGACACCGGCCGCGGGCGGGTCGTGATGCGTGCCCGTGTGCACACCGAGGACGTCAAGGGCGGTAAGTCGGCGTTGATCGTGACCGAGCTGCCCTACATGGTCAAGAAGGGCGGCGACGACGGCGTGATCGCCAAGATCGCCGACCTGGTCAACAGCAAGGTGATCTCCGAGATCGCCGACATCAACGATGAGTCCGACCGCAACGGCATGCGCATCTACATCGAGCTGAAGCGCGACGCGATTCCGCTGGTGGTGCTCAACAAGCTGTACAAGCACACCGCTCTGCAGACCACCTTCGGGGTCAACATGGTGGCGCTGGTCGACGGCGTGAACCCGCGCACGCTGTCGCTGCGGCAGGTGCTCAACCACTATCTCGACCACCAGCGCGAGGTCGTCACCCGCCGCACCAAGGACGAGCTCGAGCGAGCCGAGCGCCGGGCGCACGTGCTCGAGGGCTACCTGATCGCCCTCGACAACCTCGACGAGGTGATCGCGGTGATTCGCGGCTCCGACGATGCCGACACCGCCCGCTCGGATCTGATGACCCGCTTCGGACTGACCGAGATTCAGGCCCAGGCGATTCTGGACATGCGGCTGCGGGCGCTGACCGGCCTCGAGCGCAAGAAGATCAAGGACGAGCACGACGACCTGATGGAGCGCATCGGCGAGCTGCGCGCGATCCTGGCCGACGAGTCGCGGCTGATGGCGCTGATCCGGGAAGAGATGCTCGAGATCAAGGAGGCCTTCGCCGACGATCGCCGCACCGAGATCGTCCCCGCCGAGGGCGAGATCGATCTCGAGCAGCTGATCGCCGAGGAGGACATGGTGATCTCGATCACCGCCTCCGGCTACATCAAGCGGATCGCGTTGTCGGCGTATCGCACCCAGGGCCGCGGCGGCGTCGGCGTGATCGGGATGGACATGAAGGAGGACGACTACATCGAGCACCTGTTCGTCGCCTCCACCCACGACTACCTGCTGTTCTTCACCACCGTCGGCAAGGTCTACCGGGTCAAGGTGCACGAGCTTCCCGCAGGGCAATCGCCAGTCCAAGGGCCGGGCGCTGGTGAACGTGCTGCCGCTGCGACAGGACGAGTACGTGCGCGCCGTGATCGATACGCGCGACTACAGCGAGGGCAAGTTCCTGCTGTTCGCCACCCGCAAGGGCATCGTCAAGAAGACCGAGTTCAAGTCCTACGACACCATCCTCAAGGCGGACGGCATCATCGCCTTGAAGGTGCGGGAGGGCGATGAGCTGGTGGGTGTGCGCCTGACCGACGGCGACGACGACGTGCTGATGGTTTCGCGCAACGGCTCGGCGGTGCGCTTCTCCGAGCACGACGTGCGCGCGATGGGTCGCGACACCACCGGGGTCGCCGGGATGAAGCTGCGGGCCTCTGATGAGGTGATCGCGGTCGAGATCGCTCGCGACGACCAGGATCTGCTGGTCGTGACCGAAAACGGCTACGGCAAGCGCACGCGGGTCGACGAGTACCCGATCAAGGGTCGCGGCACGATGGGCGTACTGACGATCCGCTACACCGAGTCGCGCGGGCGGCTGGCGGGCGCAATGATCGTCAAGGACGCCTACGAGGTGATGTTCATCTCGACCGACGGCACCGTCATCCGCCAGGCGGCTGGCGGAATCTCGCGGATGGGCCGCTCGACCCAAGGGGTGCGGCTGATGAACCTGCGCGAAGCCGACAAGGTGTCCAGCATCGCCCGGGTCACCGAGCCGCAGAGTCCCGTGGATGACGGGGAGCCCCTTCCCGACGAGTTGCCGTTGGCTGACGGCACTCAAGAATCAGATGGTTCTGCCGATACTGCCACCGACTAAGCGTTCGTAACCGGGCGCTGTGTCAGCTGGAAGGAATTGGAGAATCACTCGCGAATCTGATTCGCACCGGCGGATCGTGTGCGCCGGGCTCCGTGAAGGGAAGGCAAGCCATGATGAGACAGGTAGACCTGCTCGAGCCGGTCGCGATTACCGACCGCCTCGATCATCTTGACCTGTACCTGAGCCAGGTGTGCGCGGTCGCTGACATCTCCAAGATGCAGCTCGACTACTGGACGAACAAGGCCGAGATTCCCACCAAGGGCAAGAAGCAGCGGATGTACGACATGCATGCGGTCGAGCTGGTCATGCTGATCAAGCAGGCCAAGGACAAGGGGCTCAACCTGCAGGCCGCCATCGCCGCCGCCCACGAGTTCCAAGCGCGCAACGACGGTTCCGAGGTCACCCCGCTCGCGTCCTGAGGCTGGCCCGTTGGGCCTGTGGCGGCGTCCCACGCCGCGTGCGGTGCTCGACGTGGGTTAACCACGCCTCCGCTCCGCTCGCGGCTCGATCCTTGCCACAGACCCAACGGCCTGCGCCTCAGACCGCCTGTCGTGATTGACGCGGGTGGTGAATAACGGTGCCAGGCACCGTTATTCACCTACGCGATTTCGCGTAGCTCCGCAGCCGGCCGCTGTCGGATCGACGGTGTTGACCCAGACGCCGGCGCCGAGTTCCACCGATGCCGGCACCGTCAGCCGCGGCAGGATCTCGACGTGCCAGTGGAACTCCGGCCCGCCGGGAGGCGAGGCGTGCACGATCGCGTTCCAGGCCAGGTCCGCGCCGAGCACGGACTGAAGCCGTCCCACCGCCTGCCGGATCGCGGCGGTGATCACCTCCGGCCGGTCGGCCCGCGGCGCGTGCATCACCGGCACCACCCACGTCTCGAACGGAATCCGGCTCCAGCTGGGACAGATGATCTCGATCTCGCCGTCGCCGGCCACCACGTTTTGGCGCTCGCGCATCAGCGTCTCACACAACGGGCAGGAGTTCGCCATCGCGGCGATCTCGAGTTCGAGTACCGGCGGCACTTGATCGAACGGCACCAGCTGGGAGTGGGAGTGATCGAGTGACGCTCCCGCGCCCGGCCCCTCGTTGACACACACCAGCACCCACGCGGCGCCCGCGTCGGTCGCAGCCTGCACGCGCAGCTGCCAGGCCGTGGCCACGGCGTCCAGCACTTCGGGCGACAGTTCCGCGAACCGGGTGACGTGGGCCGGGCCGTGCACGATCACCTCCTGGCCGGCGAAGGCCGGGTACTTGTTGGGCACCACCCGCACCGTCCATCCCGGTGAGTCGGGCGGCGCCCCCGGCGGGCGTCCCAGCGCCAGCGTCTCGGGGGGAGTCATGGCCTCATGGCCCTCGCACAGCGGGCAGGTCTTGGCCTCGCTGGTGCGAGTGGTGCGACCGGCAGCGCCCGGCCGCGACGCGCGCCCGGGGGCGATCACCACCGGCACTCCGGTGAGCGGATTTCGGACGAGCTGCAGGGCTGCTACCCGCCGCCCTTGGTAAACGACAGCAGCTCCAGTGGCACCGGCAGAATCGTGGTGGTGTTGTTGGTCGAGGCGATCTCGATCAGCGTCTGCAGGTAGCGCAACTGCAGCGCCATCGGATGCTCGGCGATCACGCCGGCGGCGTCACTCAGCTTGGCTGCCGCCTGGAACTCGCCCTCGGCGGCGATCACCTTGGCGCGGCGCTCGCGCTCGGCCTCCGCCTGACGCGCCATCGCCCGCTGCATGCTCGAGGGGATCTCCACGTCGCGCACCTCCACCACCGAGACCTTGATGCCCCAGGGTGCGGTCTGCTCGTCGATGATCTTCTGCAGGATCTGGTTGATCTGCTCCCGCTCGGAGAGGAGTTCGTCCAGGTGGTGCTGGCCCAGCACGCTGCGCAGCGTGGTCTGGGCGATCTGGAGCGTTGCCTGCGAGAAGTCCGCCACCTCCACGATCGCGGCGGTCGGATCGACCACCCGGAAGTAGGCGACCGCGTTGACCTTGGCCGGCACGTTGTCCTTGGTGATGACGTCCTGTGGAGGTACCACCAGCGTGACCGTGCGCAGATCGACCCGCACCATCTTGTCGACGATCGGGATCAGCAGGAACAGGCCGGGGCCCTTGGGAGCGCCCAGCAGTCGGCCCAACCGGAACACGACGCCGCGCTCGTACTCGCGCAGCACTCGTACGGATGCCGCGATCACCGCAATCACGAACACCACCACGATCGCTGCAGCGATCAACTCTGGGGCTGCGGAATAGATCACGCGTGCACTCCTTCGGGTTCGGCCACGGCCGCCGGCTGCACGTGCAGCAGAAGCCCATCGACCTCGTTGATGACGACCGGGTCCCCGGCCGCCACGCTGACATCATCGTCCACCCGTGCCCGCCACAGCTCCCCTCGAACCATGACCTGCCCTTCGGGGTCGAGCGGGGTGCGTGCGATTGCGGTCTGGCCCAGCATCGCGATCGCCCCGCCGGAGTACTCCGATACCGGCTGGTGGCGAGCGTCCACCACCTTGACCACGACCACCGCCAGCATCAGCCCGAAGGCGGCGCCGATCGCGATCACCAGCACCGGCGAGGTCTGCATCACCGATCCCGGGCGTGCGGAACAGCATCAGGCCCCCGGCGCACAGCGCCACGATTCCCGAGATGGCGATCAATCCGTGGCTGACCACGAACCCCTCCAGCAGCAGCAGGGACACTCCCAGCACGATCAGGGCGGCGCCGGCCCAGTTGATCGGCACCAGTGAGAACCCGAACAGCGCCAGGATCAGGCAGACGCCGCCGATCGTTCCCGGCAGGATCACCCCGGGGTGGAAGATTTCGTACACCAGGCCGCCGATCCCGGCCAGGAACAGCAGATACAGCAGGTTGGGGTCGATCAGGATGTTGAGCAGCTGGAGCGTCCACGGCATGCCGAACGACTCGACCTGCGCATTGGCGGTGTGCAGCACGATCGGCTTGTGCACGTAGGTGGTGGTCATCCCGTCCACGCTCTGCAGCAGCTCGGTCAGGTTCGGCGAGATCACCTCGATCAGGTTGCCCTTGAGTGCCTCCTGGGGCGTGTACTCGGTCGCCTTGGTCACGATCCGCTGAGCCAGCACCGGGTTTCGGCCGTGGTCGACAGCCAGCGTGCGCATCTGCGCTCGGGCGTCGTTGAGCACCTTGCGGCGCAGATCTGAGCCGATGTTCTGGCCTGAGGACTGGATCGGCGTGGCCGCGCCGATGTGCGTCGTGGGCGCCATCGCTGCCAGGTCGGAGCCCATCGTGATCACCGCCCCGGCGGATGCCGCCCGTGCTCCCGACGGTGTCACGTACACGATCACCGGCACGGGCGAGTTGAGCTCGTCGGTGACGATGTCGTTCATCGAGGTGCCCAGACCGCCGGGGGTGTTCAGCTGAATCACGAGCGCCGCGGCGTGCTCGCTCTTGGCCCGGTCGATCGAGTCGCTCACGAACGAGGCCGACACCGGATTGATCTCGCTCGAGAGCGTGATTGCGATCACCAGCGGCCGGTTACTGTCGGTCGTGGCTGCTCCCGCGGGCGCAGATCCGATCGCGACCAGTGCCGCGAAGCTCGCCACCACGACTGCAATCCGGCCTCGCATACCCCGAATGGTACGTCGCCGCGCCCGTTTCCGGTGGGAAATCAGCCGACCGTGACGGCGGTCACCTCGGCCGAGCTGTGTGCCACGCCGGCCACGATCAGCCGGCCGCTTGAGTCGACGCCGTCGCAGACGCCCTCGAGTCCGCCGGCGAGTGCCACCCGGCGCCCTCGCAGGTGGTCGTGCTCGAGTCCGGTGAATCCGTCTTGCTCGAAGGCCAGGTAGCGCTGTTCGATCGCCCACAGCAGGTCGGCCAGGAGCTGTGGTCGGTCGACTTCGGCGCCGGTCTCGATCGAGAGCGAGGTCGGCGCCACCCGGGCTCCTGTCGGGAGCTGGTCGCTGCGAGAGGTTTGCGTTGAGGCCCACCCCGGCCACCAGCTTGCCCTCGCGGTGCTCCACCAGCACGCCGCACAGCTTGCGGTCGTCGACGACGACGTCGTTGGGCCAGCGCACCCCCGACCCCGCTCCCACGGCGTCGCACACGGCGTCGGCGATCACCAGCGACAGCGGCGGCAGCAGTTCCGTCGGAGTGCGGGGCTCCAGCGCCAGCGAGAACATCACCCCGGCGCCGTGCGGGCACTCCCACACCCGTCCCATACGGCCTCGACCCGGCGGTCTGCAGCTCGCATGCCACCACGCCTCCGTGCGCCGAGCAGCCGAGCGGGCTCCTGGGTGGAAGCCACGGTGTCGTGGTGGATGTAGGGGCGCCCGAAACTGCCGCGCAGCAGCGGCTCGACGTTTTCTGGCTTCAGCGTCCGGCGCACGGCCTCACTAGACTATCGGCTCGATGTTCGCGCAACCGAAACGCTCCTCGGCTCGTCTCACGCTTCGAACTCAGGGACACGATCAGCTGTCGTATCCCGCCCTCTCGGACGTGGTGCTCGCGGTGCGCGCCAAAGACGGCGACCGGCGCGCGCTGGAGACTCTCGTCGAACGACACGAGCCGGGTGTGCGGCGGTTGTCGGGGTACCTGCTCACAGACCCGCAGGACGCGGAAGACGCCGCCCAGGAGGCGCTGGCCAAGCTTTGCACCCGGATTCATCAGTTCAGAGGCGAATCGCAGTTCACCACCTGGCTGCACAGCCTGGTCTCGAACACCTGTCGCGATCTGGGCGCCCGTCAGCGGCGCCGGCAGCATCAGCAGCTGGATGCCTCGCACATCGGGGTGGGTGGCGACGAGCCGGCCGAGTTGGCCCTGGAGCGCGACCAGCGGCGCAGCCTGCGCGCCGGGCTGGCGGCGCTTTCGGGCGACCAGCGCCACGTGATGGTGATGAAGGACGTGCTGTCGTTGTCGTACGAGGAGATCGCCGGCGCCTTGCAGATGCCGGTGGGGACGGTCAAGTGTCACGCGCACCGTGGCCGGCAGCGGATGCGAAAGGCGCTGGCACCGCTGCGTCAGGCGGCGGGCGGGTGATCGTGGCGCCGCTCGACCGGCAGGCCATCGAGCAGATCATTCCCCACCGCGACCCGTTCCTGCTGATCGACGAGATCACCGAGCTGGAGCCGGGCGTGCGTGCGGTCGGACGCTACCGCGTGCCGGCGGATGCCTGGTACCTGCGGGGGCATTTCCCTGGCAACCCGATCATGCCGGGCGTGCTCCAGGTGGAGGCGCTGGCCCAGGTGGGCGCGGTGTGCGGCCTGTCGCACCCCGACTTTGCGGGCAAGCTCGCGCTCTTTGCCGGGATCGACGGGATCCGGTTCAAGCGGATCGTGCGCCCGGGAGACGTGCTCGACCTGACGTGCGAGATCAACCGCTTGCGCGGCCCGGTGGGTCGCGCCGATGCCGTCGCCACCGTGGCCGGCGAGCCCGCCTGCCGCGGCACCATCACGTTCGCGCTGACGGAGGCGCCTGCGCTTTGATCGCCGCCGCCTGCAAATCGGGGGTGGAGGTGCTCGGCGTCGGCTCCCACGTGCCGGAGCGGGTCATGTCCAACGATGAGATCGCCACCATGGTCGAGACCTCCGACGAGTGGATCGCCGCTCGCACCGGTATTCGGGAGCGCCGGATCGCCGCCGAGGGTGAATCGTCGGCCGACCTGGGCGCCGAAGCGGCTCGGCGAGCGCTCGCCGACGCCGGCGTCGAACCGCAGCAGCTCGATCTGATCGTGGCGGCCACGGCCAGCCCCGACTACTACTTTCCCGCCACGGCGGCACTCATCGGTGAGCAGATCGGCGCCACCAACATCGCCGCCTTCGATCTCTCGGCTGCCTGCAGCGGATTCATCTACGCACTGGCGCAGGCCTACTCGCAGGTGGAGTCGGGACTGGCGGACACGGCGCTGGTGGTGGGTACGGAGGTGTTCTCGCGCCTGCTCGACTGGACCGACCGCTCCACCTGCATCCTGTTCGGTGACGGCGCGGGAGCGGTGGTGCTCGGCCGAAACGGCGCCGGCACGGGCCTGCTGGGGTTCGAGATCGGGTCCGACGGCCGTGGCGGCGATCTGCTCAAGGTGGCGGCGGCGGGTCATCGCGCCGGACAGCACTCGCCCTACGTCGAGATGGACGGGCCGCAGGTGTACAAGTTTGCCACCACCGTCTCGGTCGAGTCGGCCGCGCGCGTGCTCGAGGCCGCCAACCTGACCGTGGACGACGTGGACGTGTTCGTCCCGCATCAGGCCAACCAGCGGATCATCGACCACTCGGCCCGGCGCCTGGGGATCCCTCCCGAGAAGGTGTGCTCCAACGTCGCCCACTACGGCAACACCTCGGCCGCGTCGATTCCGCTGTGCATGGATGAGAGCTATCGGGACGGCCGCATCCGGCAGGGCGACATCGTGCTGATGGTCGGCTTCGGTGGCGGCCTCTCCTGGGGCTCGTGCGTGATGGAGTGGACGTCTTCGGGGAGCGCCGGGAGATGACCAAGATCGCATTCTGCTTTCCCGGACAGGGAAGCCAGCGGGTCGGCATGGGCCAGGATCTGGCGGCAGCCGTCCCCGAGGCCGCCGCGGTGTTCGACCAGGCCTCCGCTGCGGCCGGGTTCGACGTGGCGGCGGTGTCATTCGAAGGCCCGATCGAGGAGTTGTCCAAGACCGAGGTGACGCAGCCGGCGCTGGTGGCGGCTTCGCTGGCAGCGTTGCATGCCGTCGACGCCCGGTACGGCACCGTCCCCGACGTTGTGGTCGGCCACAGCGTGGGCGAGTACTCGGCGCTCTCGGCCGCCGGCTCGATCGGTGTGCCGGAGGTGATTGGGCTGGTGCGCGAACGCGGCCTGGCCACGGCCGAATCCCGGGCGGGCGGAGGGATGGCGGCGGTGCTGAAGCTCTCAGACGAGCAGGTCGAGCAGCTGTGCGGCGCCCGCGACGACGTGTGGCCGGCGAACTACAACTCCCCGGGGCAGGTGGTCATCTCCGGTCGCGATGCCGGCATCGACGCGGTCGCCGACGGCGTCGCAGAGCTGGGCGGCAAGCTGATCCGGCTGAAGGTCTCGGGTGCGTTTCACAGCCCGTTGATGGCGGACGCCGGCGAACGGCTGCAGCCGGCCCTGGCGGCGGCGACGTTCGGTCCGCTTGCAGACCGCGTACATGTCGACCGTGTCCAACCAGCTGGAGAGCGCTGAGCACGTGCCCGCGCTGTTGCTGGAGCAGCTGACCGCGCCGGTGCGGTTCACGCAGGCCGTGCAGGCGCTGGTGGCCGACGGGGTGGACACGTTCGTGGAGATCGGGCCAGGCGGAGTGCTGGCCGGGCTGATCAAGCGGATCGATCGGAGCGTGGCCGTGCTCTCGATCGGCACCATTGATGAACTCGACGCTGCGGAGGCGACCCTTGGCTGAACGCGAACTCGACGGGCGGATCGCCCTGGTCACCGGTGGCTCACGTGGCATCGGCGCGGCGGTATGCGCCGAGCTGGGAGCGGCGGGTGCCACCGTGGTGGTCAACTACTCACGTGACTCGGCCGGTGCCGAGACCGTGGCCGGCGGCGTCACCGGCGCCGGCGGCAGTGCACATGTCGCGCAGGGAGACATCTCCACCGCTGCGGGTGCGAGCTGAGCTGGTGGCCGGTGTGGAGGCCGATATCGGACCGATCGCGATTCTGGTCAACAATGCGGGCATCACCCGTGACAACCTGATCATGAAGCTCGATGAGGAGGACTGGCGGTCGGTGATCGATACCAACCTGGGCGGAGCGTTCTTCACCTGTCGCGCGGTGGCCCGGCCGATGCTGAAGCGGCGGGCCGGCACGATCATCAACATGTCGTCGGTGGTGGGCGTCCACGGAAATGCAGGTCAGACCAATTATTCGGCGTCCAAGGCGGGATTGATCGGCCTCACGAAGTCTCTTGCCAAGGAGCTCGGCACGCGTGGGATCCGGGTCAATGCGATCGCGCCGGGGTACATTTCGACCGAGCTGACCGACGCGCTGCCCGAGGCGGCGCGGGCGGCGATTCTGGAGTCGACACCGCTCGGCGGCTGGGCGATCCGGCGGATGTCGCCCGGGCGGTTCGATTCCTGGCGTCTGATGCGGCGTCGTTCATTACCGGTGACGTGTTGGCGGTCGACGGAGGGCTGGGAGCATGAGTGACAACGGAAGGCGGCGGGTGGTGGTGACCGGGTTCGGTGCCGTCACGCCGTGCGGACTGACCGCGGAGGAGACCTGGGACTCGATTCGCAACGGCCGTTCCGGGGTATCCAAGGTCGAGGCTGTCACCATGCCGGAGGGCTGTGTCGACATCGGTGGGGAGATCAAGCAGTTCGATCCCGGCCGCTACATGGACAAGCGCACCATTCGCAAGACCGATCGGTTTGCCCAGATCGCGGTGAACGCGGCCGGCGAGGCGATCGACCACTCCGGCATCGACATTCCCGCCGACGGCGATCGCATCGGCTGTTCCATCGGCACCGGCATCGGCGGGCTGATGACGCAGGAGATCGCCCACGAGAAGCTGTTCTCGGCCGGCCCCGACCGGCTCAATCCCTTCTGGGTGACCGCGCTGATCGCGAACATGGGTGCGGCCGAGGTGTCGATGCGGTTCGGCACCCGCGGGCCGCTGACGACCGAGTCGACCGCCTGCGCCGCGTCGGGCATGTCGGTCGGAAACGCGACCATGTACATCCGGCAGGGCATGTGCGACGCAATGCTGGCAGGGGGGGTCGAGGCCCCGATCCGGCCGCTGGCGCTGGGCGGCTTCGGCAACATGCGCGCCCTGTCGCGGCGACTGGACGACCCGCAGGGCGCCAGCCGCCCGTTCGACTCGGGCCGTGACGGGTTCGTGCTGTCCGAGGGCGGCGCGGTGCTGGTGCTGGAAGAGCTGGAGCGGGCACGCGCCCGCGGCGCCACCATCTACGGCGAGATCGCCGGCTACGGCATGTCGTCGGATGCCCACCACGTGACCGAGCCCGACCCGGTCGGTGGCAACCCCGCCCGGGCGATGCGGATGGCGATGGACGATGCCGGCGTAACCCCAGACGACATCGACTACGTGAACGCCCACGGCACCTCCACTCCGGCCGGGGACTCGGCCGAGACACGGGCGCTGAAGCTCGCCCTGGGCGATGACCGTGCGCGGGCGATCCCGATCTCCTCGACCAAGAGCGAGACCGGGCACATGCTCGGAGCCGCCGGTGCGACCGAGGCCATGATCACACTGTTTGCAATGCGCGACTCCTACGTGCCGCCCACCATCAACCTGACCGACCCCGATCCCGGACTGCGATCTCGACTACGTGCCCAACCAGGGGCGCGCGGCCGAGGTCGACGTCGCCATCTCCAACTCGTTTGGATTCGGCGGCCACAACGCCGTTCTCGTCCTGCGCAAGTGGACGGAGTAGCAGCACCGTGGCCGATCGCATCAGCGTCGATATCACCACAGCCGCGGAGGTGGCACAGCCGGCCTACTCGCCCAGCACCAAAGGCCGCAACACCTGTCCGTCGTGCGGCTCGCACTACCGCGAGGAGGAGATGGTCGCCAACCTGCGCGTCTGCACTCACTGCGGCTACCACTTCTCGGTGACGTCGCGGGAGCGGATCGTGCAGCTGACCGACGAGGGGTCGTGGACCGAGATCGCCGCCCACCTGCGGTCGGCCGATCCGCTGGCCTTCGTCGACTCAAAGCCCTATCCCGACCGGCTTGCCGACGCCGAGGCCACCACCGGTCTGGCAGACGCCGTGCTGGTCGGAACGGCTTCGATCGGCGACCTGCGGGTGGCGCTCTCGGTGATGGACTTCACCTTCATGGGCGGCAGCATGGGCGCGGTTGTGGGTGAGAAGTTCGCCCGTGCCGCGGATGCGGCCGTGGCCGAGCGGATCCCGCTGGTGTCGGTGTCGTCCTCGGGCGGTGCGCGCATGCAGGAGGGCGTGCTGGCGCTGATGCAGATGGCAAAGACGGTGGCGGCGGTGGACGAGTTGCGCGAGGCTGGGCTGCCGTTCGTCTCGATTCTGGCGCACCCGACCACCGGCGGAGTGGCGGCCAGCTTTGCCGCCCTGGGTGATGTGATCATTGCCGAGCCGGGCGCGCTGCTGTCATTCTCGGGACCGCGCGTGGTCAAGCAGACGACTCGCGAGAGCGTGCCCGACGACTTCGGGCTGGCCGAGTCCAACCACCGCCACGGCCACGTCGACGTGATCGTGCCGCGGCCCGAGCTGCGCGACATGGTGGCGAGTGCAATCGCGCTGCTCTCCGGCGGTACGCCGTACCGGTCACGCTCGATCTCGCCGGTGACTCCGGGCGGGATGGTGCGGGCGATGTCCGATGTCAAGCGGCGGGTGGGTAGCGTCTTCCAGCGCCGAAACGGCGACGGCACATGACCACCGCCGAACGCCGCTTCCCGTTCCTGCGGCGGCGCGGGCCTGACTCCGAGTCGTGGCACGCGGTGCAGCTGGCGCGGCACCAGGACAGGCCGTACACGCTCGACTACCTGGAGCGGATCACCGACGACTTCCTGGAGTTGCACGGCGACCAGGCCGAGGGTGACGATCCCGCCATCGTGGCCGGGATCGGGTCGTTCCGCGGCCAGTCGGTGGCCTTCGTCGGCCACCAGAAGGGACGCGATCTCAAGCAGCGCACCTACCGCAACTTCGGTATGCCGCGGCCCGAGGGGTATCGCAAGGCGATGCGGGTGTTCGGATTGGCGGCGCGGCTGAACTTCCCGGTGGTGACGCTGATCGACACTCCCGGCGCCTACCCCGGCGTGGGGGCCGAGCAGCGAGGCCAGTCGGGCGCGATCGCGCGGTCGCAGCTGATGCTGATGGGGCTGGCGGTGCCGGTGGTGGCGTGCGTGATCGGAGAAGGCTCGTCCGGCGGCGCTCTGGCGATCGGTGTGGCCGATCGGGTGCTGATGCAGCAACACTCGATCTACACCGTGATCTCGCCGGAGGGGTGCGCCGCGATCCTGTGGAAGGATGCCGGCGAGGCGCGCCGAGCGGCCGGTGCGCTCAGGCCCACCGCCGACGCCTGCCTGCAGCTGGGAGTGGTCGACGCGATCGTGCCCGAGCCGTCCGGCGGCGCCCACAGAGATCACACCAAGGCGGCGGAGTTTCTGGCCGACGCGATCTCGGAGGAGCTCGAGTGGCTGCAGACGATTCCGCCGCCTCAGCGACGGGCGTTGCGGCGGCGCAAGTTCCGCGAGATGGGTGCGTGGGTCGAGTAGCGGTGTGATGGTCGAGTCCCGGTGACGCGGCGGCTGACACGCACTGAGATCGGCAGTCTGGTGGCGGCGGCGGTGCTGGCGGCGGTGGCCGGCGGCTCGGATCTGGCGGGGGCGCCCAACACGCTGCAGTTCGTTCTGGCGGCGCTGGCGCTGCTGATGCTTGCCTGGATTGTCGGCATCTCCACCGAGCAGCTGGGTGAGAGTGCCGGGCCGCGGGTGGGAGGTGTGCTGAACGCGACCTTCGGCAATGCACGCCGAGCTGATCATCACCATGTTTGCGATCTCCGCCGGCGAGATCGACGTCGCCCGCGCGGCCATCACCGGGTCGATCCTGGGCAACACGCTGCTGGTGCTTGGGACTGTCGTTTCTGGTCGGCGGCCTGCGAAACGGGGTGCAGACCTTCGACCGCCGGCTGGCGGGCATGAACGCCTCGATGCTGGCGCTGGCGGTGATCGGTCTCGGCATCCCCACGGTGTTTGCGGCCGTGGCCACGTCGGACGCGCACGTCCAGGCCATCTCCGACATGACCGCCTTCATCCTGCTGGCCTGTTACGTGCTGTCGCTGATCTTCACGTTCCAGCTGCCGATGGCCGGTCGGGAGGGCGTCACCGAGCACTCCCGCCCGCACCTCCCGGCGCGGCTCGCGATCGTGATGCTGGTGTGTTCCACGGCGGCGGTGGCGGTGATCTCCGACGTGTTCGTGGGGACGCTGGGAGAGGTGATCACCACGCTGGGAATCTCGGCCGCGTTCCTCGGTCTGGTGATCGTCCCGCTGGTGGGAAACATCGCCGAAAACGTCGTCGGCATCAAGATCGCGTGGCAGAACCAGATGGACTTTTCGATGGTGGTGTCGCTCGGCTCGTCCCTGCAGGTGGCGCTCGGTGTTGCCCCGCTGCTGGTGTTCCTGTCGCTGTTCACCGCCCACGATTTCAGCCTGGTCTTTCCGACCATACAGATCCTTTCGTTGGCTGCTGCGGTTACGATCACTGCATTGATCGCGCTCGATGGTGAGTCCAACTGGCTCGAGGGCGCCCAGCTGATTGCGGTGTATCTGATCGTTGCAACCACCTTCTGGTATCTGTGACCAATCGCCAGCGAATCATCGCTGCGGTGGCCCTGGCCCTTGCTGTGGTCGCGATCGTCGCGCGCGTGGGCGGGCTGGAGGGACAGCTCACCTTCGTGGTCGCGGCGGTGGCGCTGATCGGGCTGGCCTGGCTTCTGGGTGAGGCCACCGAGCAGGCCGGCGGCACGGTCGGCCCGCGCGCGTCGGCGCTGCTGAACGCCTCGTTCGGCAACCTGCCCGAGATCGTGATCGTGGTGCTGGCGATCAACGCCGGTCTCAACGACATCGCGCGAGCGTCGATCATCGGCTCGGTCACCGGCAACGTGCTCCTGATTCTGGGGCTGGCGTTGTTCCTGGGCGGCTGGCGGCACGGCATCCAGAAGTTCAACGCGCGGCTGGCGGCGACCAACTCCTCGATGCTGGTGCTGGCGGTGATCGGCATGGGTGTGCCCACGCTGTTCCAGCGGGTCGATCCCGCCGCTCACGACGCGGAGGTGTTGTCGGTGTGGACGGCTGTGGTGCTGGTCGGGATCTACTTCGCCTACGTGTACTTCTCGTTTGCGACGCCGGGGCTGCGGTACATCCAGGCGGGGCACGCCAGCACCTGGACCCGGCGTGAGTCGGTGGTGATGCTGGCGCTGGCGGCCGTTGCCACCGGTGTCGTCTCGGAGGTGCTGGTGAAGTCGATCGAGCCGGTTGTGCACGAGTGGGGACTGCCGCGGGCGTTCATCGGCTTCGTGCTGGTGCCGTTTGTCGGAAACGTGCCCGAGCACTTCTCGGCGGTGCGACTGGCGTACCGAAACAGCGTCGACTTCGCCATGGGCATCTCGTTCGGGTCGGCGATCCAGGTGGCGTTGTTCGCCTCGGCCGTCGCGGTGTTCGCGTCGTTGTTCGTGGGCCACAATCTGACGCTGGTGTTCCCGCCGCTCGAGCTGGGCGCGCTGGGCGCGGCAGCGGTGATCGCCACGCTGGTCAGCCGCGGCGGCGAGACCAACTGGCTGGAAGGCCTCCAACTCATGGGGATCTACGTTCTCGTGGCCGTCAGCTTCTGGCTCTTCGGCTGATATAACGGTGCCAGGCACCGTTATTCACCTCAGCGGATTGGGTAGAACTTGCCGTTGGTGGCGGGTAGGACTTGGCCGGTGACAAAGCTGGGGGTCTGGTGGTCGCCGGGCGCGTAGAAGTACGAGCCGTCGGCGCTGTGCCGCGCGCCCAGCCACGCCAGTGCCGCGGTGTTCTTGAGACCGCACGAGCGCCGGGCCTGCACCGCCCATGAGGTCGACTGGCTGTCGGCCGAGCCGTGCGGCAGCAGTGCGTAGCCTCCGCCGCCGACGTGGGCGGTGGCGAGGTATCCGAGCGCCCGCCGGATGTGGACGTCGGAGCAGGGCACCCCTCCCGCGCGCATCGCCATGATCGCAGCAGAGGTGTCGTTGGAATCGGCTCCCGCAGGCTTGGTCGGCAGGTACGAGTAGCCGCCGTTGCTCTGCTGGCGGCCCTTGATGTAGCTGATCGAGCGAACCGGCAGCGGCTGGCCGGCGCCGCGCAGCGCCAGCACGCCCCAGAAGGTCGAGTTGGCGTAGGCGCCGATCCGGCCGCTGGCGGGGACAACCTGCGCCCGCAGCGCCTTGATCAGGTTTCGGCCGGCGAACTTGGCCGGGTTGAGCCGCAGCGCCACCACCGCCAGGATGCCGCGCTCGAGTGCGTATGCCCCCGACCATGAGCCGCACGCTGGAGGCCAGGAAGCCGACCGGTGTCTTCCCCCCGGCCCGCCGCATGGTGGCCGGGTTCGATCCCGCCGCCCGGATTCCCATGACCGCCCACTCGGTGGTGGTCACGCCTGCCGGGCTGCCGGGGTTGGCGAACCCGCCCGAGACCGTCTGGTGGTTTCGCAGGTAGGTCACGCCGCTGGTGGCCATGGCCGGCGCGGCGACGGCCAGCGAGGCGGTGACGACGGCGGCGGTAAGGGCGATGCGATTCATGTGTGCTCCAAGGGGACGAAGGTTCCGTGCAGTTTCTGTGCGTAGCGATCGATGGTGCGTATCAGCGTGGGCCCGGCGACCAGGGCGATCACGGCGTTTCCGGTGGCGTGGGCGATGTCGAACCAGATGCCCGCCACCACGTAGGCGGCAAACGACGAGGCGTCCGCCGACGGTCCGAGCGCGGCCCAGCTCCACAGGTCGAGGATCCAGTCGAAGCCGAACCCCCAGAACACGCCGAAGGCGGCCAGCATCCAGCGCGACCGCAGCGGATCGCCGATCATCCCGGCGGTCGCGCCCACCAGCCCCCAGGCCAGCATCTGCCACGGCGTCCATGGCCCCTGCCCCAGAAAGACGTTGGATGCCACCGCCGCCGTTGCGCCGGTTGCCAACCCCGCCCGCGGGCCGAGGCAGACGCCGGTGACCGCCACCACCATCGTCAGCGGCTGGACGTTGGGCACGAACGCGAACAGCACCCGCCCGGCCGCGCCGGCCGCCGCCAGCGCGGCGATCAGGGTCAGCTCGCGGGAGCGGTTGGGCCCGGTCTCGACCGTCGCCAGCGCGGCGATCACCAGCACCAGCCCGATGGCTGCGACCAGGCTAGGCATTGACGGTCACCGGGTTCGGTCGCTCCAACAGCGCGGCAGCCTCGGCCACCGACACGCAGCCGAACGCCAGCCCCACCTGGGAGACGAAGAACAGCCGTCCGGCCAGCAGCTCGCGCGGCCCGCGGTCGTGCAGCACCCGGCCGGCCGCCATGGTCGTGACCACGTCGGCGACCTCGGCGGCGAAGTCCATGTCGTGGGTGACCACGACGGTTGCGGCTCCGGCGGAACTCAGCTCGCGCACGAGGTCGATTACCGCCAGCTTGCGCAAGCCGTCCACTCCGCGGGTGGGCTCGTCCAGGATCAGCAGCTCGGGGCGCATCACCGTCACCGAGGCGATCGCCAGCCGCTGCCGCTCGCCGCTGGAGAGGTCGCGGGGGTGGCCGTCGGCGCGGTCGGCCAGATCGAACCGCTCCAGCTCCGCGGTCACCCGCCGGTGGCGCTCGGGACCGTCGACTCCGAGGTTCGTCAGTGCGTAGGCGACCTCGTCCGCGACCGTCTCGTGCAGCAGGTAGTGGGCCGGGTTCTGGCTGACATAGCCGGCTCGGCCGGTGCGTTCGATCTTGCCCTTGTCCAGGTCGATGAGACCGCACGCCGCCAGCGCCAGAGTGGTCTTACCAGCGCCGTTTTCGCCCATCAACACCGTGGTCTTGGCGATTTCGAAGCCGGTATCCGCGCCGCGCAGCGCCTCGATCGTGCCCAGCCGCTTGTGGGCGCCGCGGACCGTTGCGACGGTGGCTTCGGCCGTGTGATCAGCGTCCGGCGGCGGCACGCCGGCGGGAATCGCTTCGGCGGCGGCTCGGGCGGCCCGCACGGTCAGGGGAAGCTCCGGCCGGCCGGCCCGCACGAATGCCTGTGCGACCGGTGGGAGCAGCCAGGGCGCGACCGACGCCAGCCGGGCGGCCGCCGCGGCCGGGGCTGCGTCGATCACGATGCTGCCCGCGTCCATCACGATCACGCGGTCGGCCTCGTCAAAGATTCGGCCGGTGCGGTGCTCGGCCAGCACCACTGTGGTGCCGCGATCGCGGTTGACCCGCACCACCAACCCCAGCAGCTCCTCTGCCGCCACCGGGTCGAGCTGGCTGGTGGGCTCGTCCAGCAGCAGCAGCCGCTGACCCATCGACACCACCGACGCGATCGCGAGGCGCTGCTGCTCTCCCCCGGACAGCTGCTCGGCAGGCCGCTCGGCCAGCGCCGAGGCCCCGGTCACCATCAGCGCCTCCTGCGCGCGGGCGGCGATGTCGGCCGCCGGCCAGCCCATGTTCTCCAGTCCGAACCCGGCCTCACGCAGCGCGGTGCGCATCACCATCTGGGATTCGGGATCCTGAAACACCAGACCGGCGTGGCGTGCGATCTCGCCAGGGCGGTGATCGCGCGTGTCCAACCCGTCTGTCACCACCCGGCCGCTCAACTCACCACCGTGGAAGTGGGGCACGAGCCCCAGCATCGCCCGCAGCAGCGTCGATTTCCCCGAACCGGAGTCACCCAAGAGCAGCACCAGCTCGCCCGCCTCGATACGCAGGTCGATCCCCCTGCAGGGCCGCCTGTTCGCGCCGGGGATAGCGGTAGCCGACGTCGGTGAGGGTCACCGCATCCATCGGATCACCCCCGCCGCCGCGACCAGAGGCACCACCAGCGCCACCGCAGTGGCGATCGCCGCCGGTGTGAACGGGTTGCCGACGGTGTCGTAGTAGGTGAAATCAGCCGAGCCGGTGACGATCATCGCTCACGCAGGTGAGGCATGCCAGCCCGCCCAGCACCGTGACGATTCGCTCGGCGGCGGTGGGGCGCCGCTCCGGTGCCCGCGTGGCCCCAGGCTCGCCGTACCCGCGGGCCTCCATCGCCTCGGCCAGGCCCAGCGAGCGTTCCAGCGACATGCCCATCAACGCCGGCACCAGTGCGGTCGCGGCTCGCCGCCGGTTGAGGTCGGAGGCGCGCGTGCGGGCTGCCAGGGTCAGCCCTCGGGCGTCGCGCTCCAGTGCCGGGCAGCATGCGGGTGGCAAGCGCGGTGATCATCGCCGATCGCGGGGCCACCCGCGCGACCGCGCGGGTCAGCAGATCGGGGTCGACCAATCTCACAAACGCGGCGGCGGCCAGTGCCGCTCCCGCCAGCCGGATGGCGGCACCCACGCCGTAGACCAGCTCCTCCGAGGTGATCTGCGTATCCAGAATCGGGATCGACGGCCCTTGCCACAGCACCGTCAACCCCTGGACGCTGACGAACGGGTTGATCACCAGGACGGTCACGGCGGCGAACAGGGCAAACGAGATGTACGCCCGCTTGGGCCCCTCCGACACGGCCAGCAGCGCGGCGGCGCCGACCAGGGCGGCCGCCAGCACGATCGGGTTCCAGGCAACGATGGCCGCGACCATGGCGGCGCCGGTGACGAGGGTCACCCCGAGGGGTTTCACGACTGCCCCCCGCGGGCCAGTACGTGGCCGTTGGCATCCATCGCGACAGCGTAGGTGGAGCGCACGGCGCCGGGGTCGGTGGCCAGCGTGTGGGCCGCTGCGCAGGCCGACGCTTGGTCAGCCCCCGCCACCAGCAGGGTGGCTGATCCGCCGGTGACGTCCCCCGGCTGGTAGGCCACGATCAAGGCGTGCGCGCCCGCTACGGCGGCAGCTCCAGAACGGCCGCGGTACGCCGTTACAACGCCGTTCTGCACCCACACCGTGAGCCCTTGGGCCTGGGCCTGGGCGGGTGTCAGAGCCGGTTCCACAGCGGAAAGCTCCTGCACCTGGACATTAAAATCGGTCTGACCACTTGTCAGCTGTGCACCGGCCGTTTTAAGGCTCCGGCGAGCTGGTTGGAGCACTTCAGGCCGCTCACCCGGACGCGTGGCTGGGTGCCTTTAAAGCCGTGTACGAACGGCTCGGGCCACGCGCCGATGGCAACCGGGACGTGGATGTAACTCGCCCAGTAGCGGTAGTCCCACCACTCGCGATCGCCGGGGTGGAGGGTGTAGTCGGTGGCGCCGCGGTTGGCCTCGATGCCGTTGATGAAGTAGAACCAGTCCCAGCCGTTGCCGGTGTTGCCCGCGATGCCGTTGATGGAGCTGACGAAGCGGCCGCCGTAGGCGGTGCTGACGTTGGCGTTTCGGCGCAGTGCGTTCATTGCCGACTGGCTCGGGGCGGCTCGGGCGTGCACCAGGCCGTCGGCGCCGAAGTCGCGGGTGACGGTCACCTGCACCGCCGCCGGACCCGACGGCGGGGTCGCGGACGTGCCGCAACCAACCGCCATCAGGACCGTCAGTACCGAGACGGCGAGGGTCTTTACGTGACGCGAACCCACAGCCGGGCGGAGCGGATCTTGCCGGGGAAGGTGGCCCGCACCTGGAACCGGCCCTTGGTGGTGAGTGTCACCCGCGCCTGTCCGTTGGCGCCGGTGAGGCCGGCCTTGGTGGCCCCGACCCAGATCTGCGCGCCGCTTTGCAGGGTTGCGTGGCCGGCGTCGTCGTACGCCCGCACCTTGACCGTCAGCTTGCCGCCGTGGGTGACCGACGAGGCGTTGTCGCTGATGCCGAGCGTGGGCTGGGTGGCGAAGGTGACCGGGTCGTACTTGGTGTAGTAGAAGAGCACCTTCTCGCCGTTCGTGGCCGTGACCGCGTCGGCGCCGGTGGTGGCCAGCTTCTGCCCGATCTTGAACGCCCAGCCCGCGGTCGCGGTACCGGCGGTGCCGTTGATCGACTTGACGAAGAACCCGTACGGGTCAAACCACTGCAAGACGAGCGGCACGTTGGTGTCGTTGGTCGCGGTGATCAGCGCACCCAGGGGCGTGGGTTGAGCCAGCGTGTGGCCCTGGATGGCGCCGGTGAACGGTGTGACGGTGCTCCATGCGACCGTGCCGGAGCGGCCCTCCACCCGCACGTGCACCTGGGGTGCGGCGTAGGCGGGGGCAGCGGCGACGGCCAGCGTGACGGCGGCCACGACGGCGATGATCAGGGAGCGAAGGCGGTTTGTGGTCGCCAACGGATCCTCCTTCCTCGAGAGGCTTTCGCGTTTTTTCGCCGGTGGGAGGTCTTCTGGCTCGGATGCGCTTCCCGAGAGCGATTCTCGGGTCGATCGCCTGGCCTTCCCGGCTCTCTCGAACCAGTGGCTGCCTTTCGGCACGACGAACGAACACCCTTACAGCGGCGGGACCGCGCCGGATTTGCACCGGCTTCCCTCTTCCACCCGCAGGGCGGCAACTGTACCACAGCCGGCTTGCAGCCCCGTCCACGTGCCGACGGTCGCTCAGGAGGTGATTGCGGCCAGACGCGAGAGCAGGCGGCGCGCGCCCGCCTTGGACAGCGGCTCGTTCAGATTCCCGCACTTCGGCGACTGCACGCACGATGGGCAGCCGTGCCCGCAGGGACACTCGGACAGAAGCGTTGCGGTGCGCTGCACCCACGTCTCGAACAGCTCGAATCCGCGCTCGGCGATCCCGACTCCGCCCGGGTGGCCGTCGTACACGAACACCGTGGGCACGCCGGTCTGGAAATGCAGGTCGGTGGAAAGCCCGCCGATGTCGCCGCGGTCACACATCGCCAGCAGCGGCAGCAGTGAGATCAGAGCGTGCTCGGCGGCGTGCAACGTGCCCAGCAGGTCGTCGGCAGGGTCGACCTGCGGCTCGAACCAGATCGCCTCGGTGGTGTACTGCTGCTGGGGCAGCTCCAGCTCGATCAGATCGATGGCGGTGTGGTCGGACAGGCGCTTGCGCTGGTATCCCACCACCTGCTCGCGCATCTCGATGTCGCCGTGCACCACCCGCATCCCCATGCGCGTCTGGATGGTGCGCTCGGTCATGATGGCGATGCTCGAGACGCGCTTGGCCTGGGTGTAGTAGGCGCCGTTGAACGGCCGCACCAGCGCCACACCGTGGTCCAGGTCGAGATCGGTGACGAGGTACTGCTCGCCCTGGTGCAGGTGGATCGCGCCGGGGTGGGCCGAGGAGTGCGCGCGGCTCTCTTCCATCAGCCCCAGCACCGCGCCGGACGCGCCCTCGACGATTGCCACCGCCGACCCGGTGGTGCGCAGCGAGACCTTCGCGCTGGGATGGTCTGACCCTCGGTAGGCGAGCCCCTCGGGGGTGCGCACCAACTCGGGCAGCTCGGCCGCCAGCGCCATCCCAGCCTCCCCGAAATGCTCTTCATCGCCCTCCACCAGCGGGCGCTCAGCGGCGGCACAGAGGAGATGAACCGCCTGCACGCTGGGGTTCTGCGGGTTACACACGACCGCCTCGACCGGTCGTCCCAGCAGCTGGTCGGGATGGCGGGCGAAGTACTGATCGAGCGCGTCCTCGGCGGCCACGTAGATACCCAGCCCCGCCCGCCTGCGACCGGCCCGACCCCACTGCTGGCGCAGCGACGCCGTCGACCCGGGGAACCCCACCGAGACGGCGCAGTCGAGGTGGCCGATGTCGATGCCCAGCTCCAGCGCGTTGGTCGCGACCACGCCCAGCAGCTCCCCATCTGCCAGCGCCCGTTCGATCCGCCGCCGATCCTCCGGGGTGTAGCCGGCCCGGTAGGCGGCCAGCCGCCGCGCCTTCCCCGGGTCGTGACGTTCCAGCCCCTCCCGGGCATAGCGATACACCAGCTCGCACCCGGCTCGGCTCTTGGCGAACACGATCGTGCGCACACCTCGTGTAACCAGTCCGGCCAGGAGCGTGGCCGCCTCGCCCAGGGTGCTGGCGCGCACACCCAGCAGCTCGTCCAGCAGCGGCGGGTTCCAGATCGCGATTTCGCGCTCGGCGGCCGGCGATCCGTCCCGGTCGACCACCGTCACCGGCCCGCCGGCCAGCCGCTCGGCCGCTTCGCGCGGGTTGGCGATGGTGGCAGACGTGATCGCAAACCGCGGCTGCGAACCGTACGACCGGCACAGGCGCCGCAGCCGGGCCATCACGTTGACGACGTGGGCGCCGAACACCCCGCGGTAGGCGTGGGCCTCGTCCACCACCACCCACTCGAGGTTGTGCAGCACGTCCCCCCAGGCCGCGTGCCGGGGGAGGATGCCGGCGTGCAGCATGTCGGGATTGGTCAAGAGCAGGTTCGCGTGCGCCCGCGCCGCCCGCCGGTCGGGCGCGGCGGTATCACCGTCGTAGAGCGCAGGCCGCGTGCCCGGCGCCCCCAGCTTCGCCAGCGAGCGAGCCTGATCCTGGGCCAGCGCCTTGGTGGGGTACAGGTAGATCGCGCGGGCCTTGGGATCGACCGCGAGCGCCTGCAGCACCGGCAGATTGAACGCCAGCGACTTGCCCGACGCGGTACCGGTCACGACCACGAAGCTGCCCTCCCGGGACGCTGCGTAGGCCTCGGCCTGGTGGCTGTAGAGGCTTGTGATCCCTGCGCCTTCGAGCCGATCCCGCAGCCCGGGATGGAGATCGTCGGGCAGCGCGGCGATGCGGGGCTCCTGGGCCGGCACGACCGATCGGGCCACCACCTGCTCCAACTCCAGCAGGTCGCTCCAGGGAGCGGCGGTGGTCAGGGTCACGGCCGCGGCGCGGCCGGGAAGCACCCCAGATACGACATCTCGGCGACGTTCGACTCGAGTGTGCGCAGGGCCTGCGCGAGCTTGGCATCCAGCGGGTGCCCCTCGAGGTCGGCGTAGAACTGGTAGTCCCACGGCCGTCCGTGGATCGGGCGTGACTGCAAGGAGGTCATGTTCACCTCGTACTCTGCCAGCGGTTGGATGGCCGACGCCAGCGCGCCGGGGTGGTGGTGGGTGACGAACCTGACCGCGGTGCGCCAGTCGGTGCCGTTGTCGCGGTCGATCCGGGTGTGGGCAGCGACCGCCACGAACCGGGTGTAGTTCTGGGCGTGGTCGGACACGTCGTTGAGCAGCACCACCAGGCCGTGCTTGTCGGCGGAGCGGCGGGAGGCGATGGCGGCCTGCCGCTGGTCACCGTTCTCGGCAACCCGCCGCGCCGCGGCCGGTGTCGATTGCGCCACCTCGGGCAGCGTGTCGGGAATCGAGGACAGAAACCGGCGGCACTGGGCCAGCGCAGCGGGATGAGAGTGCACCCGCGTGAGCGCGTCGATGTTGGTGCCGGCGAGGCCCACCAGGCAATGCGGCACCGGGATGACCGCCTCGGCCACGATCGCCAGCGGCGCGTGTGCCAGCAGATCGTAGGTCTCGGGAATCGCACCTGCCAGCGAGTTTTCGATCGGCAGCACGCCGATGCTGGCCTCGCCGCGGGTGACGGCGCGCATCACGTCGGCGAACGAGCGGCACGAGGCAAGCTCTGCATCGGGGTACAGCTGGCCCGCGGCCTCAGCCGCGTACGCGTCCCCCTCGCCGAAATGTGCAACGGTCATGCTCATCGATCCTCCCAAAGAAAAAGGCCCCCGGTTTCCGGAGGCCTTCGAGTCGCTTGCGGTATGCCGGCAGCGCTCAAATACCCCCTCGCGGGCTGGTAAAGGCGAAGCCGGAAAAGGTGCTGCCACGATACATTGGCGCAGATGCTATCAGAGCTCGAAATGATCACTGCGCTGCGCGAGGTCGCTGTGGGCATCGGCGACGACGCGGCGGTGCTGCCCGGCGGGCTGGTGCTGGCCGGCGACATGCTGGTCGAGGGCGTCCACTTCGACCGCTCCCGCAGCGACGCGTTTACCATCGGCCGGCGGGCCGCGGCTGCCAACCTCTCCGACATGGCGGCGATGGGAGCGGTGCCGGTGTGCATGCTTGCCGCCTTCGGTGTCCCGGACGGGTTCGAGGATGTGGCCGCTCTCGCCGCCGGCATCGCCGATCACGGCGTGCCGCTGGTCGGCGGTGACCTCACCAGGGCAGATCAGCTGGTGGTCTCGATCGCGGTGCTGGGCCGGGCCGAGCGGCCGGTCTTGCGCTCGGGCGGCAAGCCGGGCGACCTGCTGGTGGTGACCGGACGGCTGGGCGGGCAGGCCGCCTCGGGCTACACCGCCGAGGTCACGCCCCGGATCGCCGAGGGCCGGTCGCTGGCCCAGGTGGCGTCGGCCATGATCGACCTCTCCGACGGCATCGCCTCGGATGCAGCCCGGCTGGCTGAGGAGAGCGGGTGCGGCGCGGTGGTCGAGCTGGCGTTGCTGCCGCGATCCGAGGGAGCCACGGTGGAGCAGGCGGCCTGCGGCGGTGAGGACTTCGAGCTGCTGGCGGCGATCGATCCGGCGGCGACGGTGCCGGCGAACGTCCCGGTGACCGTGGTGGGGCGACTGGTCGAGGGCAGCGGCCTGCGGCTGGTCGATCCCGACGGAGTCGCCGCCGACCTGCACGGCTGGGATCACTTCGCGTGAATCCGATCGTGGGCGGCACGATCGCCGCTCTCGGCTGGGGCCTTTCGACGGTTGTGGCCTCGCGGTCGACGCGCCTCCTGGGTGCCCAGCAGGCGCTCGCCTGGGTGCTCATGTTCGGACTGGTCGGTGATGGCGCTGATGGCCGTTGCGGATGGGCCGCCGTCGCACCCCCATCCCGAGTGCGTGGGTGTGGGCGGTGGTGGCGGGAGTCGGCTCCAGTGTCGGCCTGCTGCTGATGTACCAAGCGCTTCGGATTGGCAAGGTGGGTGTGGTCGCGCCGATCACGTCGACCGAGGGCGCGATCGCAGCGCTGTTGTCGGTGGTCGCACTGGGCGAGCAGCTGACGCTGGCGGAGGTGCTTGCGCTGGCGGTGATCGTGGCTGGGGTCGTGATCGTCACCTTCCACGGCAAGCGTGGCGACCTCGACCTGCGGTCGTCGCTGCTTGCCATCGGCGCCGCGTCGTGCTTCGGGGTCGGGTTGGTCTCGTCGTCGCGGGCGGGCGCCGATCTCGGGCCCTATTGGACGATCACGATTGCCAGAATCGTCGGAGTGGCGCTGGTGGCAGCTGCCGCTGCTCTTGCAGCCGGCGGCTGCCCTGGCCCGGCCGCGTCTGGTGGATGGTCGCGTTCTCGGCCCTGGCGGAGACGATCGGGTTTGTCACCTACGTGATCGCGTCACAGCAGAGCATCGCCATCTCGGCGGTGCTGGGATCACAGTTCGGCGCTGTGGCGGCGGTGGGGTCGTACGCCATCTACGGTGAACGGCTCAGCCGTCGCCAGCTGGCGGGAGCGGTCGTGATCATCGCGGGCGTGACGCTGCTGGCGCTGACCCGACCCGCCTGAAGCGTCTAAGCGATCCAGGTGGACAGCTCGTCCTCGATCCGGCGTCGCGGCTGGGCTCCGATCAGTGTCTTCTGCACCTCGCCGCCCTGGAACACCATCAGCGTGGGGATCGAGAGGATGTCGTACTTGGTCGCGATCCCGATGTTGTCGTCCACGTTGACCTTCGTAAACTTGAGCTTGGAAGAGTGCTGCGCGGCGAGCTCGTCGAGGATCGGATCCATCACGCGGCACGGCCCGCACCACGGCGCCCAGAAATCGACGACCACCGGCTGATCTGACGCCGTCACCTGCTCGTCCCAGGTGGCGTCTGTGACTTCGACCATGCTCTCGCTCACGCGCGGCTCCTTCGTTCGAATCGGAGAGCGAGTATAGCTACGGGGGTTACGGTGACTGGGGAGCCGCGCGGCCGGGTGCGGAATCGGCGTCCAGTCTGCCGGTGAGCGCGCGCAGCCGCAGCGCCGGTACTTTCCATACCGCTTCCATCACGATCGCCGTGGACATCTTGGATTGGCCGACGGCGCGATCCTCGAACACGATCGGCACCTCCGCCACCCGGCCGCCCATCCGCAGCGTGCGGTAGGTCAGCTCGATCTGAAACACGTAGCCCTGCCCGTGGATGCAATCCAGGTCGAGAGCCTCGAGCACCCACCTGCGGAAGCACTTGAAGCCGCCGGTGAGGTCGTGCACGCCCGCGCCCAGCCACGTCCGTGCATACAGCGAGCCGCCTTGCGAGATCACCTTGCGATGCGTCGGCCAGCCGACCACCCCGCCGCCGGGGACGTACCGTGATCCCAGCACCAGGTCGTTGACCTCGGCTGCCTCCAGCAGCCGGGGGATCACCGCGGGTGGGTGGGAAAGGTCGCAGTCCATCTCCAGGATGTGGCTGTAGTCGCGCTCGAGTGCCCATCGGAAACCGGCGATGTAGGCCTGGCCCAGCCCCTGCTTCCCGGGCCGGTGCAGCACGTGCACCCAGTCGTGCTCGCTCGCCAGCGCGTCGGCGATCTCGCCGGTGCCGTCGGGGGAGTTGTCATCCACCACCAGCACGTGGCCGGGTGTGGGAGTCTGCGTCCGCACCTCGGCGATCGCAGCCACCACCGCCGGGAGGTTGTCCCGCTCGTTGTAGGTGGGAAGAATCACGAGGTACGACACGGGGGCGAAGCATAACCAGTGCCCCTTCAGGAATAATTACCCGCGATGCCCGAACCCCTCTCCAACGCCGATATCGCCGACCGTTTCGACCTGATGGCCGACCTGCTGGAACTCGAGGGCGCGGTCGTCTACCGCATCCTGGCGTATCGACGCGCGGCCAAGACGCTGAACGAGACGCCCGAGTCGGTCGAGCGGCTGTCGCTGCAGGGCAAGCTCACCAGCCTCCCCGGCATCGGCCAGACGATCGCCGACAAGGTCGCCGAGCTGATCGAGACGGGGGAGATCTCGGCGCTGACCAAGCTCGAGGGACGCAACCCGCCGGGCGCGGTGGCGGTGATGCGGATCCAGGGAGTGGGGCCCAAGACGGCCAAGCGGATCTTCGCCGAGCTCGACCTGCAAACCGTTGGAGACGTCCGCCAGGCTGCGCTGGAGCAGCGCGTGCGTGCCCTGCCGGGGCTGGGAATCAAGACCGAGACGGCGATCCTGGAGGGCCTCTCGGCACCGGAGCGCAGCTCCCGCCGGCGGGCCTCGGTGGCCCGCCTGCTGCCGC
The DNA here is from genome assembly GCA_963729195.1 of uncultured Actinomycetes bacterium. Lineage (GTDB taxonomy): Bacteria > Actinomycetota > Thermoleophilia > Gaiellales > JAICJC01 > CAVPTL01. The sequence goes on along the minus strand of CAVSNF010000022.1, from coordinate 252,523 downwards.
TGGCCGAGCGCGCCCGGTCGGAGCTGCTGGCCTGCCGGGCGGTGGAGCGGTGCGAGATCGCCGGGCAGCCTGCGGCGGTTCGGCGAGACCGCCAAGGACATCGACCTGGTCGCCGCCGTCACCAATCGCGTCACCGCGATCGAGGCTTTCGTCGACCAGGATTGGGTGGCGGAGGTGCCGTCACGCGGCGAGGCCGGCGTGACCGCGGTCGCCCACGACGGCACCCGGGTGGAGCTGCGGATGGTGCCGCCGGCCAGCTTCGGCAATCTGCTGCAGCACCTGACCGGGTCCAAGGAGCACAACGTCGCCATCCGCGAGAACGCGGTGCGGATGGGGCTGAAGGTCTCCGAATACGGGATCGAGGACACCGCCACCGGCGAGATCGTTGCCACCGAGGACGAGGCCGAGGTGTACCAGCGCCTGGGCATGGAGTGGATCCCGCCGGAGCTGCGTGAGAACCGGGGAGAGCTGAAGGCGGCCCGCGAAGGCACTCTGCCCGAGCTGATCGAGCTCGACCAGATCCGCGGCGATCTGCACATGCACACCGATTGGAGTGACGGCAAGGCGTCGCTCGAGCAGATGGTCAACGGCTGCATCGAGCTGGGCCGTTCGTACGTGGCGATCACCGATCACTCGCCCTCGGTCGGATTCGGCATGGGCCTGGACGCCGGCCGGCTGCGCGCCCAGGTCGAACGGGTGCGGGCGCTGGCGGCCGAGCTGGAGCCGGCGTTCACCCTGCTGGTCGGCTGCGAGGTGGACATCCTCAAGGACGGCTCGCTGGACTACTCGGACGAGCTGCTGGCGGAGCTGGATGTGGTGGTGGCGAGCGTGCACGCGTCCCACCGGCTGTCCCAGAAGGACCAGACCGCGCGGGTGTGCGAGGCCATGCGCAACCCCTACGTCGATATCCTCGGCCACCCCACCGGCCGCCGCATCGGAGTGCGCGAGCCCAATCCGCTCGACATGGAAGAGGTCGTGGCGGTCGCGGTGGAGACCGGCACGGTGCTCGAGGTGAGCGGACAGCCGGAGCGGCTCGACCTGTCCGACCTGCATGCTCGGATGGCGCTGGAGGCCGGCGCGCGCCTGGTGATCGACACCGACGGGCACTCGCTGCAGGCGCTCTCCTACATGCGCTTCGGTGTCATGAACGCCCGCCGCGGGTGGGTGACCGCAGACGCCGTCATCAACACCCGCGAGTGGCCCGAGGCCCGCAAACTCCTCAAACGCTGACGCTGGCCCGTTGGGCCTGTGGCGGCGTCCCACGCGGCGGTGCGGTGCTCAACGTGGCTTTGCCACGCCTCCGCTCCGCCCGCCGCTCGATCCTTGCCACAGGCCCAACGGCCTGCGCCTCAGGGCGTCTGTCTCACATCGGCGTCGTTGGTGAATAACGGTGCCAGGCACCGTTATTCACCCAAGGCCGCGATCTGGTCGTGGAGCTCGGCGCGGTAGGCGAAGAGTGGGCTGCCTGAGCCGCGCAGCACCTCGGCCACCGACCCGATGAGCTCGGCCATCGATGCCCAGCGGGCATCCTCGATCTCGACTCGATCCCGGGGCGCCAGCTCTCCGTCGTCGGCGCGGGCGGTGACGACGTGGGATGTCCAGGGGATCACCGCCCCCTCGTGGGTGAAGGTCGAGACGGCCACCAGCGGGTAGCCGGTCAGTTCGATCGCCAGGCCGGTCTCCTCCAGCGCCTCGCGCTTGACCCCGTCCTCGAAGCTCTCGCCGACGTCGATTCCGCCGGAGGGAATCCGCCATGCCCCCTGGGGGAACTGCGGTTTGCGCACGATCACGACCAGACCCGCGCTCGGAGCGGATCACGAAGGTGACGTCGTGGGCGCGGCCCACGGCGGTTGATCGCGCGATCATGGCGGCGTTGGCGGCGCTGATCTCGCGGCTGCCGTCCCACACCCGGGGCGCCCCGAAGCGGGCGATCAGCGGCGCCAGCAGCAGCTCGTCGACGTGGGTCACCGGGTGGGTTCGTCCGCCAGGTGGCGCAGCAGCTCGACCACCTCGGCCGGCCCGGCGAGCACCGCGTCGGCGGCCGCGATCAGATCGGCGGGAGCCTCCTTCGAAGCCACCGCGATCTTGATGGTGGCCTCGGCGAATGCATCCAGATCGCTGCGGTCGTCGCCGGCGAACAGCAGCTGGGAGATCGATCGCCGCCCGCGCAGGGCGCGTACGCCCGAGCCCTTGTCCAGCGGCACCGGCGGACGCACCTCGAGCACCATCCGCCCGAAGCTCGCCGCCAGTCCTGCCCGCTCGAGCTTGGGAATGATCTGGGCCTCCAGGTAGCGGATGGCATGATCGGTACGGGGCGAGTTGCGGAAGTGGATCGAGAAGGTGATGCCCTTGTCCTCCACGTGACATCCGTACTCCTGCAGCAGGCCGTCGTTTTCGACCATCACCACGGCCGACCGCACGGCCTCCAGGTACTTGGCGGCACGCGGCTCGAGCTTGACGGCGCCGTCCTTCCACACCTCCAGGCCGTGGTTGCCGGCGATCGCCACCCCTTCAACCGGCACCATCCGGCGGGCGTCCGCCGCGGCCCTGCCGGTGACGCACGCAACCAGTGAGTAGGTGCCGACCAGGCGTTCGAGCAGTTTCAGCGTCGACGCCGGCACCCGCGCCTTCTCGGGGCGGGGTGCGATCGGCGCCAGCGTGCCGTCGATGTCGCACACGACTGCGCCGTGCCGCGGATCGCTGATCAGAGGCGCCACCAGATGGGCGAGTTGCCCGTCCACTACTGCAACAATACCCGTCGTGTCGAGCCGAGTCGGGATTCTGATCGCGGTGGGACTGCTCGCCGGTCTGTTAGCCGGGATCTTCGGCGTCGGCGGCGGGATCGTGATTGTGCCCGCCCTGGTGGCGTTCGCGGCCTACCCGCCCAAGACCGCAATGGCCACATCCCTGGGAGCGATCCTGTTCATCGCGGTCGCCGCGGCTCTGGCCCACAGCCAAGCGGGCAATGTGAACCTCGCGGCCGCCGCGCTGGTCGGCGTTCCGGCCGCTGCAGGTGCGTTCGGCGGGGCGTGGCTGCACCAGCGCCTCGATAGCCGCAGGCTGGTGCTGGGATTCGCCGCGTTTTTGGTGTTGGTGGCTGTCAGGCTGGCGGTCTGACCAATTGGACGTCGCAGATTATCATCGTGCTGGGCCTCTGCGCCGGTGTGCTCTCCGCGCTTTTCGGCGTCGGCGGCGGATTGATCTTTGTGCCGGCGCTGATCTTCCTGGGGGAGAGCACCCACGAGGCCGTGGCCACGTCGCTGGCGGCGATGGTGCCGGTAATCGCCGTCGGCTCGTGGCGTCAGACGCGGTACGGGGCGATTCGCTGGCGCGACGCCACGATCGTCGGGCTGGCCGCGATACCGACCGCCAAGGCCGGTGAGGTGATCGCCAACTCGCTCTCCAACGACGCGCTCCAACGCGCGTTTGCGGTGCTGTTACTGCTCACTGCCGCCCAGATGACGTGGCGCACGCTGCGGGGGGACGACGAGCAGGCGACTGGGGCAGAGAGCTCTTAGCGCGACGACGCCAGCACGGCGTCGGCCTTCTGCTTGAGATCCTCGACCACGGCCGGGTCGCGCAGCGTGGTGGTGTCGCCCAGATCGCGTCCTTCGGCGATGTCTTTGAGCAGGCGCCGCATGATCTTGCCCGAACGCGTCTTGGGCAGGTCGTCGACGATGATCACGGCCTTGGGCCGGGCGATCTTGCCGATCTTCTCGCCGATCCAGTTGCGCAGCTCTGCCGCCAGCGCGTCGCTGGGCTCATAGCCGCCTCGCAGCAGCACGAAACAGAGCGGCGTCTGGCCGGTCAGCTGGTCGGGGGCAGCGGTCGCTGCCGCCTCTGCCACCGCCGGATGCTCGACCAGGGCCGACTCCAGCTCGATGGTGGACAGACGGTGCCCGGACACGTTCATCACGTCGTCGACACGGCCCAGCAGCCAAAAGTCGCCGTCGGCGTCCTGACGCGCGCCGTCACCGGGGAAGTAGGTGCTCTCGTCGAACCGCGAGAAGTAGTTGGAGACGTACCGCTCGTCATCCTCATACAGCGTGCGGAACATGCCCGGCCAAGGCTTCTTGATCACCAGATAGCCGCCGTGCCCGCGCTCGACCGGCACGCCGTGATCGTCCACGATGTCGGCCGCGATCCCGGGGAACGGTCGCGTCGCCGAGCCGGGCTTGGTGGTCACCAGTCCGGGCAGCGGCGTGATCAGGATGCCGCCGGTCTCGGTCTGCCACCAGGTGTCCACGATCGGGCAGCGCCCGCCGCCGATGTGCTCCGAATACCACATCCACGCCTCGGGGTTGATCGGCTCTCCCACCGAGCCCAGCAGCTTGAGCGAGCTGAGGTCGTGGGCAGCCGGGTGCTCCGAGCCGGCCTTGATGAACGCGCGGATCAGCGTCGGCGCCGTGTAGTACTGACGCACCTTGTAGCGCTCGATGATCTCCCAATGGCGATCGGGCCCCGGGAACATGGGATCGCCCTCGTACAGGACGCCGGTGGTGCCGTTGCACAGCGGGCCGTACACGATGTAGCTGTGCCCGGTCACCCAGCCGATGTCGGCGGCGCACCAGTACACGTCGTCGTCGTGAACGTCGAAGATCCACTTGTGCGTGGTGGCGACGTAGGTGAGGTAGCCGCCGCTGGTGTGCACCGCCGCTTTGGGCTTTGCGGTCGTGCCGGAGGTGTGCAGCGCGAACAGCATGTGCTCGGCCTCCACGATCTCGGGCTCGAACTCGGTCGGCTGGCCGTCGATCACGTCGTGCCACCAATGGTCGCGGCCCTCGACCATGGCCACATCCGATCCGGTGCGCTTGAGCACGATCGTGTTGGCGACGGTCGGCGCCAGCTTGACGCCATCGTCGGCGATCGCTTGAGCGCCACCGGGTTGCCCTTGCGCCAGGCCTCGTCCTGGGTGACCAGCAGCTTGGCGCCGGTCGACTCCAGCCGCTCGCCCAGCGCCTCTGCCGAGAACCCGCCGAAGACGACCACGTGCGGCGCCCCCAGCCGCGCGCAGGCCAGCATCGCGATCGGCAGCTCGGGCACCATGCCCATGTAGATCCCGACCACGTCGCCCTTGCCGATCCCCAGCTTGCGCAGCGCCGATGCGAATCGGCACACGTCGTCCTTCAGCTGGGAGAACGTGATCGCCCGATCCTCTTCGCCCTCAGGCTCGGACACGAAGTGGTAGGCGACCTTGTCGCCCCGCCCCGCGGCCACGTGCCGGTCGAGGCAGTTGACCGAGACGTTCAGGCGCCCGTCTGCAAACCACGTGCAGTGTGGGGGGTCCCAGGCCAGCGAGTCGGTGGGCGTGGTCTCCCACTCAAGCGTGTCGGTGGTGCGCTTGAGCCAAAAGCCTTCCAGGTCGGCTGCGGCCGCGTCGTACACGGACGCGTCGGAGATCACCGCTTGAGCGACGAACTCCGGCGACGGCGCGAACGATCGCTGCTCATCCGACAGCACATCGATATCGACCTCGGGCGTTACATCTTGTGACACAGGCGCAGCTTGGGCCTACGGCTCGTAGTCGAACTCGTCCTGATCCTTGCCCATCAGCTTCTTGGCGCCAAGAATCGCGCCGCCCACGACGGCCGTTCCGATCAGGAACTTGCGGAACTTGTGGCCCTTCTTCTTGGGCTTGGCGGTCAGCTTGTTGGCTGCCAGCTTGAGCTCGGCCGCGGCCTTTGCGACCTCGTCGTGAATGTCCTTGCGTCCCGCTGCCTTGCGCGGTCCGTCGGATTGCACGCGCGAGTAAATCGTGCGGGCGGAGTCGAGCGCGGTCTTGGCGTGGGCGCGCAACTCCTCGTCGTTTGCGACGCGGGTCACCAGTGGGGTGATCGCGTCTGCAACCTTGTCAGTTTTGATCTTCGTCGCCACAGTGGGACCTCCCCATCGGAAACTCAGTCAGACTACCACGGTGGATTTCCCCAAGGTTGCAGCATTTTTAGATGAGCTGGGCGAGCCGGCGTACCGTTCCCGTCAGGTTTACGAGGGCGCCACCCGCGGCTTTGCCCAGAGCTACGACGAGCTGACCCCGCTCCCGGTCGCGCTGCGGCAGCGGCTGCAGGCCGCGGTGCCGCTGCGGGAGCTGACAACCGATCAGGCGCAGCACTCGGTCGACGGCACCATCAAGCTGCGCATGACGACCACCGACGGGTTCCCGGTCGAGACGGTGGCGATGCGCCATCGCGATCGCTCAACCGTGTGTGTCTCGTCCCAGTCGGGCTGCCCGCTCAAGTGCACGTTCTGCGCCACCGGCTCGATGGGGTTGGGCCGAAACCTCACCCAGGGCGAGATCGTCGAGCAGGTGCTGGTGCTCGCCGGAATGCTGCGCGAGCAGGAGCGGCGGGTCACCAACGTGGTGATGATGGGCATGGGTGAGCCGTTCCTGAACTACGACGAGGTGCTGGCCGCCTGTCGCACGCTCAACGACCCGGCGGGCTTCGGACTGGGCGCGCGTCAGATCGCGATCTCGACGGCAGGGTGGATCCCGGGGATCGAGCGGTTGGCGGCCGAGCCGATGCAGCTGCGGCTGGCACTTTCGCTGCATGCCCCCAACGACGAGCTGCGGGCCGAGCTGATGCCGGTCAATCGGCGCTTCCCGCTGGCCAAGCTGATGGCTGCCTGCCGGGCCTACCGGGAGGCCACCGGCCGCCGGATCTTCATCGAGTACCTGTTGCTGGAAGGGGTCAACGACACCAACGAGCACGCCGTCGAGCTGGCGGGGCTGCTCACCGGCGGCGGCTATCACGTCAACCTGATTTCCTACAACCCCACCCAGGCCGGCTACACAGGATCGGGGCAGACGCGGGTGGCGGCTTTCGCCCGGGTGCTCGCCAAGCAGGGCGTCTCCGCCACCTATCGCAGCTCCCATGGGCGTGACATCGACGCCGCCTGTGGCCAGCTCGCTGTCGGCAACGTGCGCGGGCTGCGGCGTCGCAACCGCGTCGCCGCCGGGGCTTCTCGGGGATAATCCGGGGATGGCGGCGGCCGAAACGATGGGCGCGTGGGTGATCCGGCCGGAGCGGCTGGGGGATCCCGTGGACGCGATGCAGCTCGAGCAGATCGAGATCCCTGAGCCTGGTCCGGGCGAGGTGCTGGTGCGGGTGATGGCCGCCGGCGTGAACTACAACGGCGTGTGGGCGTCACTCGGGCTGCCGGTTTCGATCTTTCGCTACACCGGCTACGACTTCCACATCGCCGGCTCCGACGCGTCCGGGATCGTGGAGCGAGTCGGACCCGGTGTGACCCGCTGGAAGCCCGGCGACGAGGTCGTGATCCACTGCAATCAGAGCTGCGGCGAGTGCCCCGAGTGCAACGGCCTGGATCCCATGGCCTGCACTCAGCAGAAGATCTGGGCGTACGAGTCGAACTGGGGCAGCTTCGCCGAGTACTGCAAGGTGCAGGCCCAGCAGCTCCTGCACAAGCCGCGCCCGGCTGACGTGGGAGGAGGCCGCCTCCTACGGGCTGACCTACTTCACCGCCTACCGGATGCTGATCGACCGGGGCGAGCTGCGCGCCGGCGACAACGTTCTGATCTGGGGCGCCGGGGGTGGCCTGGGCACGTTTGCGGTGCAGCTGTGCGCGCTGATGGGCGCCAATGCCATCGCGGTGGTGTCATCCGACGACAAGATCGAGCTGGTGCGCGATCTGGGCGCCAAGGCCATCATCGACCGCCGCGACTTCGCGCTGGCCGACCCCGACACCGGCGAGCGCAACTTCGACGAGGTCAAGCGCTTCGGCAAGGCGGTGCGCGAGGCGGCCGGCGGCGTTGACTGCGACATCGTGTTCGAGCACGTGGGAGCGGCCACCTTCTCCACCAGCGTGTTCGTGTGCAAGAGCTTCGGCAAGATCGTGATCTGCGGCGCTACCTCCGGCTTCCAGCTCGACTTCGACGTGCGCTATCTGTGGATGCGCCAGAAGTCGATCATCGGCAGCCACTTCGCCAACGCCTACGAATGCGAGCGGGCCAACCGGCTGATCGCCGAGGGCAAGATCGAGCCGGTGCTGTCCAAGGTGTTCCCGTTCTCGGAGTGTCCGGTGCCGCACCAGATGATGAAACAGAACCAGCATGTGGGCAAGATGGTGGTGCTGGTGGGGGCCGAGCGCGAGGGCGAGGGTCGATCGGCATGAGCGGCTCTGGCGACACGGCCGACCGGCGGTTCGTCGCACCCGATGACCTCGATATCGACTACGCCCGCGATCTCGGAGACCCCGGCGAGTTTCCCTACACCCGCGGAATCCATCGCGATATGTACGCTGGGCGGCCCTGGTCGATCCGCCAGTACGCCGGGTTCGGGACGCCGGAGGAGACCAATCGCCGATTCCGGTTCTTGATCGGGCAGGGCCAGGCAGCGCTCTCGACGGCGTTTGACCTGCCCACCCAGATGGGCCTCGATTCAGACGATCCCCGTGCCCTCGGCGAGGTGGGGCGAGTGGGCGTGGCCATCGACACGGTGGACGACATGGTGGCGGTGTTCGACGGCATCCCTCTGGACGAGGTGTCCACCTCGATGACCATCAACGCGCCCGCGCCGATCCTGGTCGCCATGTACCACGTGGCCTGCGAGCTGCAGGGCCGGGACGGCTCGCAGATCCGCGGCACCGCCCAGAACGACGTGCTCAAGGAGTACGTCAGCCGCGGCACCTACATCTACCCGCCGGCGCCGTCGCTGCGCCTGGCCGCTGACCTGATCGCCTGGTGTGCCACCGACGCTCCGCGGTTCAACGCCATCTCGCTGTCGGGGTACCACATGCGCGAGGCCGGCTGCACGGCTGCGCAGGAGATGGGCGTTCGCGGTGGCCAACGCGATCGCCTACGTTCAGGCGGTGATCGATCGTGGGGTGGACGTGGACGATTTCGGGCCGCGGCTCTCGTGGATCTTCAACACCCACATGAACTTCTTCGAGGAGATCGCCAAATACCGCGCGCTGCGGCGAGTGTGGGCGCACGTGATGCGCGACCGCTTCGGTGCCACTGACCCGCGTTCGTGGCAGCTGCGTACGCACACCCAGACGGCCGGCTCCACGCTCACGCTGCAGCAGCCGGAGAACAACATCGTGCGGGCGGCGGTGCAGGGGCTTGCGGCTGCGTTGGGGGGCGTGCAGTCGATGGCGCTGTCCTGCTTCGACGAGGCCATTGCGATTCCGACTCAGCACGCCCAGACGCTGGCCGTGCGCACGCAGCAGATGCTGCAGCATGAGTTTGGGATCACCGACGTGGCCGATCCGCTGGGCGGGTCGTGGTTCATCGAGCAGCTGACGTCGCAGCTGGAAGCCGAGGCGCTGCGGCTGATTGCGGTGGTCGACGAGATGGGCGGCGCGGTGGCGGCCGTGGAGAACGGCTTCTACCAGCAGACGATCGCAGACGAGGCCTACGCCAAGGAGCTTCGAATCGCGTCCGGAGAGGACGTGGTGGTGGGTGTGAACAGGTTCGTCGAGGACGAGCCTGAGCGCACACCCGATCACTTCGATGTGCCCGCCCGGCTTGGCCGAGGATCAGATCCAGCGGCTACGAGCGGTGCGCGAGCAGCGCGACCAGTCGACCGTCGCCGCGGCCCTCTCGGCACTCGAGTCGGCGGCCGCCCGGGACGTCAACCTGATGCCCGCAATCATTGACGCCGTCAGGGCTCGCGCCACGCTCGGCGAGATCTGCTCGTCGCTGCGAACGGTGTTCGGCGAATACCGCCCGGCGTCAGCGGTGCAGATCTGACCTCGGTGGATCCGCACCCTGGGGATGGGCGGGTGCTGTATCATCCTGCGCCGGTGAGGGCAGTCCCTGAATTCCCAGCTCCGCTTGACCGTGCTGTGCGTCAACTCCAAAGCGGAGGCATGGTCGTCGTCTGCGATGACCCTGACCGTGAGAACGAGGGCGACCTGTGTCTGGCGGCCGAGTTCGTCACCGCCGAGAAGATTGCGTTCATGGCCTGCGAGGCGCGCGGCCTGATCTGCCTGTCGTTGCCGCCGCACCGCTGTGACGAGTTGGAGTTGCCGCTGATGGTGCCGCACCAGAACGGCAACGAGGCCACCGGCTTCACCGTCTCGATCGAGGCCTCGACCGGTGTCACCACCGGCATTTCGGCTGCCGATCGTGCTCGCACCATCCAGGTTGCGATCGATCCGGCCTCCGGCCCGGCGGATCTCAACCGGCCGGGGCACGTGTTCCCGTTGCGGGCCCGCCCGCGAGGGGTGCTCGAGCGCCGCGGCCAGACCGAGGCGTCGGTCGATCTCACCCGCATGGCCGGGCTCACCCCCGGTGGCATCCTGTGCGAGCTGATGAACGAGGACGGCACGATGGCCCGCGGGCCGCAGTTGGCAGCGTTCTGCCGCCGGCACTCGCTGCCGATCATCACCGTCGAAGAGATCGCCAGCTATCTCCGGCAGCTCGAACCCGCAATAGCCCAAGTCTGAGGCTGGCCTCAGGGCGCCCGTCGCACCTGAACGTCGACGGCGGTGAATAACGGTGCCTGGCACCGTTATTCACGGCAGGAGGTGGGGGCTGGTGCTTGGTGATCAGTTCCTTGGCGCCGTTGACGTCGTCTGAGCGGTTCACGCCCAGGCAGGCCACGCAGGCGCCGCTGTCGTCCGTGTAGTAGGCGACGAAGTCGTCTGCCTCCATCGACCCGCGGATGTCGACCTTGCCCTAGCCCGGCCCGACGTACTCGAACCACGTCCAGTCGCCGATGTCGGAGAAGAAGTACGGCACCACGTCGTAGGGGCCCGACTCCTTGCCGGCCCACACGCGGCCCACGTATGAGCCCTGGTTGAGAGCCACATCCCAGTGCTCGATGCGGATCCGCTTGCCGTGAACGACGCTCTGATACTCGGCGATGTCGCCCACTGCCCAGATGTCGTTGCCGGCCGAGAGATGCTCATCCACCAGCACACCCGATCCGGTGGCCAGCCCAGCGTCCTTGGCCAGGTCGATGTTGGGATTGACGCCGATGCCCGCCAGCACCAGGTTGTAGGCCCGCTCGGGCAGCTCCTTGGTGCCGGTCAGCACTGTCACACCGTGGTTCTCCAGCTGGTTTTGGAAGTAGCGGCCGACCTCGGGGCCAAACAGGTGCTCCCAGACGACGCTCTCGGGCACCGCCATGGTCACATCCAGGCCCTTCATGCGTGCGCTGGCGGCCGCCTCCACTCCGATGAAGCCGCCGCCGATCACACCCAGATGGCCCTCGCCGTCGGCCAGCACCGAGGCGATCGCGGCCGAATCGTCGATCGTGCGGATCGCGCTGGTGCCTGGAAGCGTGCGCGGAGTCGCGCCGGTGGCCAGCCCCAGGCGCTCGTAGGAGAGTGTCTCGCCGCCTTCCAGCGTGACCGTGTGGGCGCTCGGGTCGATGGCGGAGGCCGTGGTTGCCGTGCGCACCTCGATGTCGTTTTGCTTCCACCACTCGGGTGGGTGCATGTCGCCGTCCGAGGCGGGCTTCTCGCCGCGCAGAAAGTCCTTGGTCAGTGGCGGCCGGTGGTACGGGTAGTGGGGCTCGGAGGCGATCATCACGATCGACCCGTCCCCGCCCTGCTCGCGGTACTCCTGGGCGATCATTCCGCCCGCCAGCCCGCCTCCCACGATCACGTTCTGATAGCTGCTCACCGACATTCCTCCTGCCGTTCTACGCTCGGGCTTCCCACCTGAACGTCCGCATCGCGATTACGGCCAGGACGAGAGTCATCACCAACAGTACCCCGATCTCGGGCATGACATACATCAACCCGCGGCCGCGCACGATCGTGTCGCGCAGGCCGTTGATCAGGTAGTAGAGCGGCAGGATCTTGGCGAACTGCTGCACGGCAAACGGCATTGCGGCCACCGGGAAGAACGTGCCGGAGAGGAACATCATCGGGTTGGTGATCACGTTGGCGACGGCGTCGCCGGTCTCGGCGGTTGCCACCACTGAGCCGATCGCGAAGCCCAGCGCAAGAAAGCACAGGCAACCGGCGAGGGCCACCGGGATGGCCGCCCACGCGGTGGTCGAGATGTCGATGCCGAAGGCCACCCGGCCGAACACGATCAACACCACCACCTGGATGATCGCAACCGCCAGTCCCGCGGTGACACGGGCGGCAAAGAACTCCGACAGCGGGATCGGGGTCAGCTTGATCCGCCGCAGCACCCCGTTCTCGCGCCACTTGACCATGATCGTCGCCAGGCTGATCACGGCCGAGATCATGATCGAGAGGCCGATGATTCCCGGCAGCAGGAAATCGATGTAGCTGAGCGATGCCGAGTCCACCGACTGGCTTCGCAGCACCACCGCCGGCGGCTTGCCGGTGGCGGCGATGGCGACGTTGTTGGTGACGCCCGCGACGATGCTTTTGATGATGCCGGCCTGCTCGGCCGAGGTGTTGGAGGTGTACAGCTGGGCCGACACGGTGCCGCTAGGCCCCGGCGTCAGGATCAGGGCGGCGTCGCGGTCGCCGTCGGTCACCTGCTTGCGCGCGATCACCGCGGTGGGTGATGACTTGACAGTCACCCCCTTGAGCGCATCGAGCGTGTCGACCACCTGAGTCGCCGCGGGTGAGCTCGTGGTGCGGGCCACGGCGATGGTGCCGGCATCGATCGGCTGGCCGAACAGCAGCCCCAAGAGCGTCATCAAGATGATCGGGAAGAGCAGCGACCAAAACAGCGTGATCCGCCGCCGGAAGATCATCCGCAGCATGGCGGCGGTCGTGGACAGGTACCGGGAGAAGCTCATTCGCGGTACTCCCGCCCGGTGAGCTTCAAGAACACGTCCTCGAGATCGGCGCCCTTGACGGTCAGGCCCTCGATCTTGTCGCCGCGGCCCTTGGCCTCCTCCAGCACCTGCAGCACCGCCGCCTGGGTGTCCTTGGTGAAGATCGTCTGATCGCCGTGCTGATCGGTGTAGGAGATGCGGGCGTCGGCGTTCAGCGACGCCACCAGCCCGGCCGGCGTGTCCATCGCGACGATCCGGGATTCATCCATGATCGCGACCCGGTCGCACAGCTCCTCGGCCTCCTCCAGGTAGTGCGTGGTCAGGATCACCGTGCGCCCGTCGTCGGCCGAGATCGAGCGGATCACATCCCACAGGTTGCGCCGGGCCTGGGGGTCGAGCCCGGTGGTGGGCTCGTCCAGAAACACCACCTCGGGCTCATGCACCAGCGCCAGGGCGATCGCCAGCCGCTGCTTCTGCCCGCCCGACAGCGTGACCACCTCGCCGGCGGCCTTGGCCTCGAGCCCGACCCGCTCCAGCGCCCGGTCGGCGAGCAGCCCGGGATCGGGCTTCTGGTAGAAGGTCGCAAACAGGGTCAGGAGCTCGCGGGCGCTGAGCGCCTCGAACAGGTTGGTGGTCTGCAGCTGCACGCCGATGCGGGCCTGGATCGCGCGTGGATCGGGCCATACCGGCTGTTCCAGCACGAACACCTCACCGGAGTCGGGCTTGCGCAGGCCTTCGATCATCTCGAGCGTGGTGGTCTTGCCGGCGCCGTTGGGCCCGAGGATGCCGAATGTCTCGCCCACGTCGATCGAGAACGAGACCGAGTCGACCGCGACGTGGTCGCCGTAGCGCTTGGTCAGCCCGTTGACGGAGATTGCAGTCGCCACGGCTGGAACCGTAGCGATGCGAAGCCGCTCAGGCTGCGGGTTCGGTGGGGCGCTTGGGCACCAATACCTTGCGCCGGAACTCGCACACCACCTCGTCGCGCTGATTGGTGCCGATGGTTTCCACCGACACGATGCCGCGATCGGGCTTGGAGCGTGACTCGACCTTCTCCAGCACGGTCGTCTGGGCGTAAATGGTGTCGCCGTGGAAGGTCGGCTTGGCGTGCTTGAGCGACTCGATCTCGAGGTTTGCGATGGCCTTGCCGGAAACGTCGGGGACGCTCATGCCCAGCACCAGTGAGTACACCAGGTTGCCCACCACCACGTTCTTCTTGAACTGCGTCTCGGTCTCGGCGTAGTGCTCGTCGATGTGTAGCGGGTGGTGATTCATGGTGATCATGCAGAACAGGTGGTCGTCGGCCTCGGTGATCGTCTTGCCCGGCCAGTGCTTGTACACGTCGCCCACCTCGAAGTCTTCGAAGTAGCGGCCAAAGCGGGTCTCGCGGGCGTCGAAGGTGCGGCTCACAGCGGGTTCCTCGCCAGCAGCCCGCGGGCGATGATCAGCTTTTGGATCTCGGACGTGCCCTCGCCGATCAGCAGCATGGGCGCGTCGCGATACAGCCGCTCGATCTCGTACTCCTTGGAGTAGCCGTAGCCGCCGTGGATGCGAAACGCGTCCTCGACCACCTCGTGGCAGATCTCGGAGGCGTACAGCTTGGCCATCCCGGCCTCGACGTCGGAGCGCTCGCCGGCGTCCTTCTTGCGAGCGGCCGAGAGCATCAAGCAGCCGAGCGGCCTCGATCTTGGTGGCCATCTCGGCCAGCTTGAACTGGATCCCCTGGTGCTTTGCGATCTCCTTGCCGAACGCGTGGCGCTCCTGGGCGTAGCGGATGGCGATCTCAAACGCCCGCTGGGCAACTCCCACGCCGCGCGCGGCCACGTTCACACGCCCCACTTCGACGCCCGACATCATCTGGGCGAAGCCCGCGCCCTCCTCGCCGCCGAGCAGGTCGGTGGCGGGCACGCGATGGTCGGAGAACACCAGCTCGGTCGTCTCCACACCCTTGTAGCCGAGCTTCTCCAGCTGCGGCGGAATGGTCAGACCGCCCTCCTGGCTGACTCCCGGGGTCTTTTCCACCAGCAGGCAGCTCATTCCCTTATGCGCGGGCTTGATCTCGGTGTCGGTCTTCACCAGCAGGGCCACAACGCCGGAGCGCAGGCCGTTTGTCACCCACATCTTCTGGCCGTTGACGATGTAGTCGTCGCCGTCGCGCACCGCCGATGAGCGGATGGCCTGCACGTCGGAGCCGCACTCCGGCTCGGTCATGGAGAACGCGCCCCGGATCTCGCCGGTGGCCATCCGGGGCAGGAACCGCTGCTTCTGCTCGTCGGTGCCGTCGCGCATCAGCATGTTGACCACGATGAAGTGCGTGTTGATGATGCCCGAGATGCTCATCCAGCCGCGCGAAAGCTCGCTGACGGCCAGCGCATAGGTGGTCAGATCGAGCCCCAGTCCGCCGTACTCCTCGGGAACCGTGAAGCCGAAGATGCCGAGTTCGCGTAGGCCCTCCACGATCTCGTCGGGGAAGGTGTCGGTGCGCTCGTACTCGGAGGCCACCGGAATGATCTGCTCGTCGGTGAACTGGCGCACCAGCTCCACGATCTCGCGCTGCTCCTCGGTGAGTTGATCGACCGCCAGGCTCACGCGCCGGCTCCAGACAGGGTCATGCCCGCAGCCTCACCGCGGGTGACCACTTCGGCTGCGATCTTGCGCGAGGCCTCGTCGATCATCTGACCCTCGTGCATGACCGCTCCGCGACGCTCGACCTGGGTGGCGTGGTGGTAGGCGTCCAGCAGTCGGCGGGCGGCGTCGAACTGCTCCTGAGTGGGCATGAACACGTCGTTTGCGATCTCGACCTGGCTGGGGTGCAGCACCCACTTGCCGTCGAAACCGACCGAGCGGGCGCGGTGGCACAGCTTGCGGTAGGCGTCGGTGTCCTTGATGTCGGTGAACGGCCCGTCGATCGCCTGCAGCCCGTGGGCGCGCGCGGTGGTGACGATGGAAGAAATCACGAAGTGCCACTGATCGCCCGGATAGGTGGGGTCGATGCTGCCGATCGTGAGCTGGGCCACCCCGATGTTGGCGGCGTAGTCGCCGGGGCCGAAGATCAGCGTCTCGATCCGGTCGGTTGCGGTCGCGATCTCGTTCAGATTGACGGCTCCGCGGGCCGACTCGATCTGGGCCTCGATGCCGATCTTGTGGTCGATCCCGCACTCGAACTCGAGCTGACTCAGCAGATGATCGATGAAGTGCAGCGTGCCGGCATCTTCAACCTTGGGCACCATGATGCAGTCCAGGTTCTTGCCGGCGCCGGTGATCACTTCGATCACGTCGCGCAGACACCACTGCGTCTGCACGCCGTTGATGCGAACGACGCGCACCTTGCCGCTGTAGTCGTGCGTGTTGAGGGCGTCCACCACGTGGCCTCGCGCGGCTTCCTTCTCGAGCGGGGAGACGGCGTCCTCGAGATCGAGGAATATCTGGTCGGCGGGAAGCTCCGCCGCCTTTGAAAGCATCTTCTCGGATGAGCCTGGCACCGCCAGGCAGCTACGTCGCAACCGCACCGGATCTCCCTTCAGCAAGAGGATTCAGTCTATCTGCGAGTGGTGAATAACGGTGCCAGGCACCGTTATTCACGGGCTACAGCAGGCCGATGCGGCCCAGTGGCCAGTAGCGCACGCGGGCGATTCCGATCATGTCGCCGCGTGGCTCGAGGCCCCACACGCGGGAGTCGTCGGAGATGGCGCGATTGTCCCCCAGCATCAGGTACATACCTGCCGGGATCGTCATCTTGCGGAGTGTGTTACCGACCAGCTCCTGGTGGTTCATCACCCATGGCTCCTTCAGCCGGAAGGCAGGGCCGTTGGCAGGCTTGACCATCAGGTGGCCACCCTTCGTCGGCCAGATGGTGTCCCCAGGCAACCCGATCACGCGCTTGATGAAGGTGGTCGATGCCACCCCGTCGCGCTCCTTCAGGTTGGCGGTCGTGCACGCCCCCTGGGAGTCGTTCAATCCGTTCTTGCAGTGCGGAGGATGAAACACCACGATGTCGTAGCGGCTGGGATCGCCGAAGTCGAGGCTGACGCGATCGGCGATCACGTAGTCGCCGATCATCAGGGTGGGCTCCATGCTGCCGGTCGGCACCGTGTAGGGCTTCATCACGTATGCCCGCGCCACCCACACGATCACTCCCGCCAAAAGCAGCGTGACGGCGATGTCGGCGATCGAGCGCCACACGGGCGGGAGGCGTGAAAAGAGGCGCATTCGCCGGAGGTTATCGGCGGCGTCACAGTTCCGCTGAGCACGTGTTAAACATTTGTGTGAGGCCTGGCGCTTTGATTCCAGTTGCGCAAGACTGGTGCCGATGCGTGGGGGGATGGTTCGAAGACTGGCTGCCGTGATGGCCGCCGGACTGGCGCTTGCCGTGGTTGGCGTGCCCACTCCGGCCGGCGCAGCGACCCAGTTCACGCTCACCGGCCACGGCTGGGGCCACGGCATCGGTCTGTCGCAGTACGGCGCGCTCGGGTACGCCCAGCACGGCTGGAAGTACCCGGCGATCCTGACCCACTACTTCACCGGCACCCACCTCGCGCCCGCCACCACCACCTTCAACGAGCGGGTGCTGCTGCTCGACGGGGTCACCCATGTCGACCTCACGTTCGGCTCACCGGCCAACGTCGGAGCCAAGGGCGCCACCACCGAGGCGGTTCCGGCCGGCAAGTACCGGATCCAGCTCGGCACAACCGCCGGGCGGCTCCAGCTGGTCAACCGCGGCACCGGACGGTTGGTGCGCAAGGGCCTCGTGCCGCCGGTGGTGGCCACCCCGCTGGCCACCTCCCTGCAGCTGAACCAGCCGGCCGGGATGTGGGACGCCGATCATCATTGGCGCGGCTCGCTGCACATTCACAAGTCGGGCAACCGGCTGATGCTGGTGGACTGGATCCCGATCGAGAAGTACGTGGCGGCCGTCGTCCCCAACGAGGTCTCCGCCTCATGGCCGACCCCGGCGGTGCGGACACAGGCTGTGGCGGTGCGCTCGTATGCGTATGCGACTCGCAACCCCGGCAGGGTGTTCGATGCCACGCTCAGCGATCAGACCTACGGGCCGATCGAGCGCGAAGCGGCGCTGGGCACCGCCGCCGCGGTCGGCACCAATCGAAACGTTGTGTGGTTCGGATCCACCATCGCCACCACCTTCTACTCGTCCAGCTCGGGCGGGCGCACGTCGTCCGAGGCTGCCTCGTGGGGCACGCCCGGCCCCGGCCCTGGGTACCTGAAGCCGGTCGCCGACCCCTACGACGCCGCCGGTGGCGCCAACCCCAACCACACCTGGGCGCCCAAGGTCTACACCGGACTCGCCCTGGCGCACGCCTTCGGCTACTCCAGCCCCGTGCGTTCCGTCGACCAGACCTGGGACGCCGCCTCGCTGCGCGAGCAGAAGCTGGTGCTCCACACAGCCGCCGCTAATCGCACCTGGACGGGGCTCGCGGCCGATACCCATCTGGGGCTTCGCTCCAACTACTTCCGGATCATCCAGGTCACCCTCAACACCAACACCAAGCCGGTCAGCCCGGGCGGCCGCGTGACCGTCACCGGGCGTGTCTGGCCGCGCCCGACAGGAGCGGTGCGGCTGATGCGGAGGGTGCCCGGCTCGACCGCCTGGTCAGTCGGTGTGGCCAAGCTTGTGCTGGGAAGCGGGGGGCGGTTCACCTTCCACACCACCGCGGTCGGCTCGCGCCAGTTCAAGCTGGGGATGTCGAACGGCGCGGTCTCGCCGATCGTTTCCCTGACCGTCTCGTAGTCAGGTCATGTCGCGGGCGACGATCTGCTCGATCGTGAGCGGCTCGCAGCCGGTCAGCTGCCGGTAGTCGTCTGAGACGACATCGAACTCGCCGGCGCGGATCGCGGCAAACGAGGTCAGTCCAGCCTCGATCTCCCACTCCTGCTTGTCGCGCGCCCGCCAGCGCTGCTCCCACCAGGAGTCATCGGCGGGCTCGTACGTGAACGGCCGCCCGGTCACCCGGGACGCGATCTCGGCGAGCTCGCTCTGAGTCACCGACTCGGGCGTCGTGATGGTGTACCGCTCGCCCGAGTGTTGTGGCTCGGTCAGGGCGACCGCGATCGCCCGGGCCAGGTCAGAGCGGTCGGAGAAGCTCATCCGCCCGTCGCCGCAGGGACTGCGGTCGATTCCTTGAGCGTCGAACCAGCTGGGGATCTCGTCGGCGTACATCGAGTTGCGAATGGTGGCGTAGGGCACACCAGAATCACCCAGCATCGCCTCGGTCGCCCCGTGCGAGCGGGCGTGTAGAAACACCGCGTCACGGCCGGCGCCGACAAACGACAGGTACACGATCTGGGCCACTCGGCTCTCGGCCGCTGCCGCGATGAAGGCTCGGTGCAGCGGCACGCGAACGGCCGGACCCTGGTGCAGAGACACCATGAACACCGAGTCTCCGGGCCGAAGCGCGTGGCGCAGCGCCTCGCGATCGCCGTACTCGGCCACCACCACCTCGGCGCCGGGCAGCTTGGGCGCTCGGGCGGGGTCGCGGGTGATCAACCGCTGCTCGACTCCGAGTCGCGACAGCTCGGCGGCGACCATGCCGCCGACTGCTCCCGAAGCTCCCGTTGTCACGATCATTGCGGAAGCCTACCGATCGACGGGATTTCATCTCTCCTGGTGAGGCAGATGTGCCGATCACTAACAGAACGCCTGCACGGATTCGCGGGCGCTTTACTGCGATCAAGGATGATTGATGCGTCGATTCGGCATGCTGGCTGCCGTTGTAGGACTCGCGATTTGCACCACCCAAGGGGCCTCTGCGCACTCGATCACCCGTGCTCCCGTGGCGGGAGTTACGCGGGCCGCCACTGTCGCCAAGCGCACCGCCCTGCATCCCGCCGCGACGGCCGCACCGGTCACGATCACGGTCGCGTTCAAGCCCCGCAATGCCGCGCTGCTCGATCGGCTGGCCTCGAGCCGCAGTACCGCCGCGGGCCTCTCGACGGGGGAGCTGGTGCGTCTGTTCGGGCCGTCCCAGAGCGAGCTGGCCGGCACCACCGCCTACCTTCGCAGCCACGGTCTCGAACCCACCGCCGGGGGCATCCTGACCCGCTCCTACTCCGGTTCTGTGGCCGCCGCCGAGTCGGCCTTCGCCACACAACTGGTGGCCTATCGCGCGTCCGGCGTCAACTTCCGCGCCCCCTCATCGGCTCCCTCGCTGCCGCAGTCGCTGGCGAGCGGGGTTGCAGCGGTCACCGGTCTCGACACCTACCCGCTGGCGCACACGATGGCCGCTCCGCGGCTGGCACTCTCCAGTCAGGTGGTGACCGGCTGTGCCGAATCCCTCGCCGTTCACAACAGCTGGGGAGGGTACGAGCCGGCGAACTTGGCCGACGCCAAAGCCTACGACTCCCAGCCGCTGCTCGACCAGCTCCACGACGGCTCGGGCAACTCCCTGGCGCTGATCGAGTTTTCCAACTACGACGGTGGGCCGGTGGCCGCCTACCAGAGCTGTTACGGAACCAGCGTCCCGATCACCGACGTGCCCGTCAACGGCGGCACCACCGACACCTCCGGCGCGATCGAGGTGCAGCTGGACGAGGAGGTGGCGGCCGGATCGGCTCCGGGGCTCGACCACATCTACTCGTATGTGGCCCACAACGGCACCTCCTCGTTCGGCACCGTGGTCGACCAGATCCTGGACTGACCGCCCAACGACTCACGTGAACGAGATCTCGATCAGCTGGGGTGTGTGCGAGGACGTCGCCGGCGCCGCATATATCGATTCGGAGCACACCGAGTTCCAGTTGGCGGCAGCTGCCGGACTGTCGGTGTTTGCCGTCGTCGGGCGACAGCGGCTCTGCCGACTGCAAGCCGTTCACCACCAGCACCGCCGCGACGGTGGACTACCCGGCGTCGGATCCCGCTGTCACCGGGGTGGGCGGGACCACGCTCAAGACCTCCCAGACTGCCCCCAACCGTGAGACCACCTGGGGCGGTCCATCCGCGACCAGCGGTGGCGGTGGCGGTGTGTCGCACCACTTCGCCATGGAGGACTGGCAGACCGGAACCGGAGTCGTCGGGCCAGACTCGTCACCGACCCCGTGTGGCCAGACCATCACCAACTGCCGGGAAGTGCCCGATATCGCACTGGACGGCAATCCCAACACCGGGTACGTGGTGAAGGTCACCAACGGCGGCACCTCGGTGTGGGGCCAGGTGGGCGGCACCAGCGCGGCCGCGCCGTTGATGGCCGCGATCACCGCGGTGGCGAACTCAGCGTCGGTGGCTGCCGGCGGCCAGCGGCTGGGACCTGCCAACGAGTTCCTGTACGCCCACCCCGAGATCTTTCACGACGTGACCTTGGGCACCAACGGCATCGCCGGTGCCGATCACGCCTACTCCGCCGGCGTCGGGTATGACATGGCCTCCGGCCTCGGCTCTCCCGACGGCGTCAAGTTCGCGCAGGCGCTGATCGACGCGACCGTGCCCACCGGCCTCGACACGGTCACGCTGACCGCTGCCTCGTCCGAGCACCACGCTCGCGCCCGGATCGCCCGTGACGCTCTCCGGCACGCTCACCGACACGACCACAGCCGCTCCGCTCTCCGGCCGGCTGGTGACCGTCACCGGCATGCTACACCGCCAACGGCAAGCAGGTGCACGTCACCAGGACTGCCACCACCGGCCCGGCGGGCACCTGGGCCACCACGGTCACCACGGCTCTGGTGGGCGCGAGGTTCACGCTGGAAGGCCGGCTATGCCGGCGAGACCGGCATCGCCGCCGCCCAGTCCGGCGATGCACGTGCTGACGGTGCAGCCGACCCTGACCACCGGCTCCAGCCTGATCTGGAACGGCACCAGATACTCGGTCAAGCACGGCAAGACGATCTCGATCGGCGGCAAGGCCAACCCGGGGATGGCCGGCGCCACGCTGACCGTCCAGGTGAAGCCCAAGCGGCGGCACGACCTGGAAGGCGTTCGGCAAGAAGGCGACCGTCGCCGCCGACGGCACCTACAGCGTGTCGATCTCGTTCCCCAAGGCCGCGAAGCAGTCGCTGCGGTTCTCGTATGCCGGCTCGACCACCCGCCCGTGGCTCTCGGCCACCTCTCCCGGCAGGCTGTTCGTTATCACCTAGATTAGAGTGCGCCGGTGGCAGAAGCCCCACTGGCAGACGCAGTCGATCGCTTCCTGGCCGATCCCGGCCTCCCGTTCACCGTGCCCGGGCACAAGCGCTCGCCGGAGTTCGCCGACTCCCTGCTCGCGCTCGACCTGCCGCTGTACGGCGGCGCCGATGACCTTCAGCTCTCCGGCGGGCACCTGCAGCGGGCCGAGCAGCTGGCCGCCGAGTCTGTGGGGTGCCGACTACGCCCGTTTCTCGGTGAACGGCTCGTCTCACGGAAACCATGCGCTGATGTGGGGCCTGGCGCGCCCCGGCGATCGGGTTGCGGTGTCGCGAAACCTGCACAAGTCGCTGCTGGTGGCGATGATCCTGGGCGGTGTCGAGCCGGTGTGGATCTTTCCCGAGGTCGATCCGGCGACCGGGCTGGCGCTCGGCTACCCCCAGGCCTCCGTGGACGAAGCGCTGGCGCAGGATGTCGCCGCGGTGTTCCTGGTCAACCCCACCTACGTGGGCGTGATGACCCCGCTCGGCCCGATTGTCGAAGCGGCCCACGCTCGGGGGCTGCCGGTGGCGGTGGATCAGGCGTGGGGCGGCCATCTCGGCCTCGATCCGCGCTTTCCCGCCCACGCCCTCGGTGAAGGCGCCGACGCGCTGGTGTTGTCGGTGCACAAGACGCTCATCGGGTTCACCCAGAGCGCGCTGGTGCTGGCGCAGGCCGGCCGGATCGACCTGGAGACGCTGGACGCCGCGTTCGAGCTGGGACACACCACCAGCCCGTCGGGGGCGATTCTGGCGAGCATCGATCGTGCCCGGGCGCTGGTGGAGGAGCGCGGCGCCGAGCTGGCCGGCCGTGCCCTGGAGCTGGCGGCGTGGGCCCGCGAGCAGCTGTCGGCGATTCCCGGAGTGACCGTGTTCACCGCCACCGGCGGGTATCTGCACGACCCGCTCAAGCTGGTGATCTCGGTCGCGGGGACGGGCGCGGACGGGTTCGCCGTGGACGACGAGCTGCTTGCCGGCGGAGTGCGGCTGGAGATGGCCGACCGCGACACGCTGGTGCCGATCCTGACCTTCGGCGATGACCGCGACGCGGTCGAGCGGCTGGTGGCGGCGGTGACGGCGGCGATCGAGCACCACCGCGGCGCACGGCCGCGGCCGGTGGGATCTTCGGCGGTGTGGCGGCTACGCACGGAGGCGGTGCTGCCGCCCCGAGAGGCGCATTTCGCGAGCCACCAGCGTGTGCCGGCGGCGGAGGCGATCGGCAGGGTCAGCGCCGAGACGGTGGCTCCCTACCCGCCGGGGATTCCCGCGATCTGCCCCGGTGAGCTGATCACCGCCGAGCTGGTCGAGGCGCTTCGGGCGGAGGCTGCGGCCGGCACCCGGATGGCCTACTGCGGGGACGCCACGCTGGAGACGCTGGCGGTGGTCACGGAGTGACAGCGGTGTACACCAGCGTCTGGGAGTAGGACGAGCCGGGGACGTTGGCAGGATCCGGCCATTGCAGCGTGAGCTGGTAGTTGAGGTTCACCCGGCGGCCGACGGTCGTGGTGGGATTGCCCGATGAGATCTGCTGGTCGGTGGTCGAGAGCAGCACAGCGGTGGTCCCGGCGAGCCGCATCCTGGAGACAGGGATGGTGCCGGTACCGGTGGGGCTCTGCACGAAGTTGGGGCCTGCCGCTCGCACCTGCAGCCGCCAGGTGCCGTTCGACCACACGGTGGCGCGATTCTCATTGCCGGCGGGGTTTGCGGTTGCCAGTGGACTGACCTGACCGAAATCGTACGGGGTGGTGCTGGCCAGCAGCAGCTGGACTGCGGTCTGGTTGCGGAAGGTGACCCTCTGGGTGGCGGTGGCCGTTGAGTGGACGCCCGCCGCAGCCGCCTCGCCCACCTGGGTCAGAAGAACGCAGGCAAGAAGGCAGGCGAGGGCGGCTGTGGGAAGGGAGCGAAGCATCGGCGGGGGACTCCCACAACGTCGGCCGATAGCGGACGCTTGCACTCCCCCTAACGAGTGATACTCGTGCTTGCGCTACTGGTTCTCGAGCAGCTCATCGGCGGCCACCTCGCGCAGCACCCGCGCGGGCGAGCCGACCACCAGCATGCCCTTGGGCACATCGTTGAGCACCACCGCTCCGGCGCCCACGAATGCCTCCTCACCGATCTCCACACCCGGCAACAGCGTCGCGCCGCCGCCGACGCGCGCCCCTCGGCGCACCGTCGCGCCGCGCTTGAGATCGTGGCGGCGCTCGGTGCGGCCCATGAAGTTGTCGTTGGTGGTGATCACGCACGGCGCAATGAACACGTGCTCCTCCAGGATGCAGCCGGCGGTGATGTAGGCGTTCGTCTGGATCTTGGTGTCGCTGCCGATGGTGGTGTCGTTCTCGACGCACACACCCCGGCCGATCACGACCCGGTCTCCGATCGTCACCCGCTCGCGCACCGTGGCCAGATCGCCCACCACACAGTCGTCACCAAAGCTGACGCCGGCAGACAGGACCGCACCGGCTGAGATGCGGCAGCGTTCCCCCAGCCGCAGCGGCTCCAGCTCGGTCGCCGCGACCGTGGAACTGGCCGCCAGCATCGGTTGCTTGCCCAGCACCGCTCCGTCCCCGATCGCGCTGCCCGCCCCGATTACGGTGCCTTCGTGGACAGTCACGCCGGCGCCGAAGGTGACGTTGCTGCCGATCACCGCGTCGGAGGCCAGGGTCAGTCCCGGCGCCTCCGCGGCGTCCCACATCATGCGTCCGCCGCGAGCGTGATCGTCTCGCCGCCGCGTTCCAGCGATGTCTGCATCGCCTCCAGCACCTCCACCACGGCCAGGCCCTCGTCGACGTTGGCGCGCGGCTGCTCGCCGGTGGCGACCGCCTCCAGGAAGTGCGAGCACTCCAGCCGCAGCGGCTCGGCCCGGCTGATCTCGGGGATGGTGATGTCGCCGGTGTGGGTCGAGATGGTGCCGTCGGGAACCATCACCGCACCTTTGTCATACACGGTCACCTTGCGCTCCGGCTCCATGTCGTCAAACACCGCCATCCGGCTCGCCCCGACCACCGTCATCTTGCGCATCTTGTGGGGATCGAGCCACGACAGATGCAGGTGCCCGATCTGGCCCGACTCGAACTTGACGTGGGCGAACACGACGTCCTCGACTCCCGGGCGGAGAAAGGCGGTGCCTCGCGCAGACACCTCCGTCGGCGTGCTGTCGATCAGATGTAGCACCACCGAGATGTCGTGCACGCCCAGCGACCACAGCACGTTCTCCTGCTCGCGGATCACGCCCAGGTTGACCCGGGTGCCGTACACGTAACGGATCTCTCCCAACTCTCCCGAATCGATCAGTGCGCGCAGCTTCTCGACGCCGGGATGGAACCGCAGCAGGTGGCCCACCATCAGCACCTTCCCCGAGCTGTGTACCAGCGTGCGCAGCTCGCGGGCCTCGGCCGCGCGCCACGTCATCGGCTTTTCCACCATCACGTGCTTGCCGGCCGTGATCGCGGCTCGGGCCATCTCGAAGTGGTCGGGCACCGGGGTGGCAAGCACCACTGCGTCCAGGGTCGGATCGTCCAGCAGCTGCTGGTAGTCGGCGGTGAAGATCGTCCCGGGGTGGGCCGGCGCATACGCCTCCCGGCTGCTCTGGCTGGAGTCGCAGGCGTAGCGCAGTTCCGCCTGGGGCAGGCTGCCGAAGTTTCGCAAGAGGTTCTTGCCCCACCCGCCCAGGCCCACCATGCCCACCGAGACGCGGTCGCTCACAGGGTCACGACCTTGCCGTCGGTGCGGGTGGACACCGCATCCCGGAAGTCGATCACCCGTTGCGACAGCTCGGCCACCCGCTCGTGGTCAACGGCCGCATGGGCGGTCACGATGCAGGCGATGTCGGCCGATCGCAGCAGCTCGTCGGTCAGCTCGTGTGATTCCAGGCCGAGGCGTTCGACCGCCGGCACGTGGGGGTCGTGGTAGACGATGTTCGCGCCCGCCTCGCGCAGCAACTCGATCAGCTTCAACGCGGGCGACTCGCGCACGTCCCCGACATTGCCCTTGTACGACACTCCCAGGATCAGCACGGTCGAGCCCCACACCGGTTTGGCGGCGTCGTTCAGCGCCCGCGCGATTCGCTCGGCGCAGTAGTAGGGCATGTGCTGGTTGACCTTGCCGGCCAGTTCGATGAACTCCGTGGGGAAGTCGTATTCGCGCGCCTTCCAGCTGAGGTAGAAAGGATCGATCGGCAGGCAGTGGCCACCCAGACCCGGCCCCGGCTTGAACGGCATGAACCCGTACGGCTTGGTGGCGGCCGCTTCCACCACCTCCCACACGTTCAGGCTCATGCGGTCGCACAGCATCGCCAGTTCGTTCACCAGGGCGATGTTGACCGACCGAAAGATGTTCTCCAGCAGCTTGGTCAGTTCGGCGGCGTCGCAGGAACTCACCGGGACGAGCGTTTCGACGCAGGCCGAGTAGAGCTCCAGCGCCCGCTCGGTGCAGCCGGGCGTCAGCCCGCCCACGATCTTGGGAGTGGTGTGGATGGTGTAGTCGGTGCGGCCGGGGTCGATTCGCTCGGGCGACATGGCCAGGTGGAAGTCCTCGCCGGCGCGAAGGCCGCTGGTTTCCAGGATCGGGCGCAGCACCTCGCGGGTCGTTCCCGGGTAGGTGGTCGACTCGAGGATCACCAGCGTGCCGGGCTGGAGGTGGCCGGCGATTCGCTCGGTGGCGTCGGTGAGGATGGTGAGATCAGGCTCGCGGTTGGTCGAAAGCGGCGTCGGCAGACAGATCAGGATCGCGTCGGCGCCCTCGCAGGCGGCGTAGTCGGCGGAGGCGGTGAGCGTGCCCGCTGCCACCAGCTGCGCCAGCGTGGATGAGCTGACATCCTCGATGTAGGAGCGGCCGGCGGTGATCTCCTCGACCTTGGTGGGGTCGGAGTCGATGCAGACCACCGGACTGCCCGCCTCGGCGAACGCGACCGCCAGAGGGAGTCCCACGTATCCCGCGCCGATGATCGCAATCGCCTTGGTCATGCGCGGATGCTAACCAGGGCTGTCACTGGAGGGACGCGATCACTGCTGCGATCCGCCGGGCCGCGTCGCCGGCGCCGTACAGTTGTGGATGCGAGCCCGGGATGGTGAGGTTGGCCAGCGCCGCCGAGACTGCGGCCGGGTCGAGGCCGGTCAGCCGGTTCCAGCCCACGTCGACGGTCTCCACCCACTCGGTGGTGTCGCGCAGCGTCACGCATGGCACGCGGTGCAGGTAGGCCTCTTTCTGCACGCCGCCGGAGTCGGTCAGGCACACCGAGGCCGATGCCAGCAGCGCGGTGAAATCGAGGTATCCGAGCGGTGGGGCGAGCGTCCCTGCCGCTGCGGCCCGCTCGAGCAGGCCGGTGCGTTCCAGGGCCGATCGGGTGCGCGGGTGCAGGGGCAGCACGAACGGGCGGTCGATCGCTTCCAGCACCTCAACCAGCGCCGGCATGGCCGCGTCGGTGGTGTTGGACTGGCGATGCACAGTCACGACCGCGTGCCCGCTGGGGCCGATTCCCAGTTCGGAGTGCACCTGCGATCGCCGCAACGCGATCGGGCCGAAGGTGAGGGCCGCGTCCACCATCACGTCGCCGACCAGGTGGACGCCCTCGGTGATGCCTTCCGCGGCGAGGTTCTCGACCGCCGTCTGACTGGGGCAGAACCGCAGGTCGGAGATCACGTCGGCGATCACCCGGTTGATCTCCTCCGGCATGTCGCGGTCGAACGAGCGCAGGCCGGACTCCACATGACCGAGCGGGTAGCGAGCCTTGGACGCCACCAGAGCGCCGGCCAGGGTCGAGTTGGTGTCGCCGTACACCAGCACCAGGCCCGGCCGCTCACTGGCAAGCACCGGGTCGAGGCCGGTGAGCATGCCGGCGGTCTGGTCGGAGTGGCTGCCCGAGCCGGTGGTGATCTCGTAGTCCGGCGGCCGCAGACCGAGCTCGTCGAAGAACACCTGGGACAACTCCCGGTCGTAGTGCTGGCCGGTGTGCACCAATACGTGATCGCAGACGCCGTCGAGGGCGGCCTGAAGCGGCGCTGCCTTGATGAACTGGGGTCGGTTGCCGACCACCGAGACGACCTTGAGCGGCATCTGTGTGACTCTACTGGCCGAGCCGGGCCGAGATCTGCTCGAGCCGCCCGCTGGCCAGCAGCACTCCGGTCACGATCAGCAGCGCCCCCGCCACTCGGCTGATGGTGCCCAGGTAGGGCCGGATCGGCGTGGCCACTTCCAGAAAGGTGGTGAAGAAGAGTCCCGCGGCGATCAGCGGCAGCGCCAGTCCCAGCGAGTATGCCGCCAGCAGCAGCGCGCCGTCGGTGGCCCTGCCCTGCGCCGCGGCGATGGCCAGGATGCTGGCCAGCGTCGGCCCGATACAGGGCGACCAACCCACCGCGAACGCCGCACCGACGACAGCTGCTCCCGCGGCGGTGCGGGGGCGCGATCCCAGCGGCACGCGCCATTCCCGCTGGAGCAGCAGCGGCCCGCCCACGATCATCATCACGCCCATCGCGATCACGAGGATCCCGCCGGCCAACTCCAGGCCCCGGCGGTGATCCACGAACTGGGCCCCCACCAGGCCCACCCCGGCTCCCGCCAGGGTGAACACTGCCGCAAAGCCGGCGGTGAATGCGATCGTCGCCATCACCGCACCTCTGCGGTCGACGGTGACGCCGCCCGCCTGTGTGCCTCCCAGAAATGACAGGTAGCCGGGAATCAGCGGCAGCACGCAGGGTGAGGCGAATGCGACCACACCGGCGGCGAAGGCGACGGCCAGCCCGGTGGCCGACACGTTCACTCCGCCAGCACCTTGTCGATCGCCGCCCGGTACTCGCTGAGCATGTGCGGGCCGGGGACGAGCACCACCAGCCGACCGTCGCGGTCGATGATCACCATGCTGGGCTTGCCTGCAACATGGAACCGGCTGGGCAGCTTGTCGCCGGGATCCCAGATGATGGGAAACCGCCAGCCGTGCTTGGCGGCGAAGGCGTGGGCGTCGGACTGGGCGGTGTCGTCCAGGTCGACGGCGATGAAGCGCACCCGACCCTTGTACTCCTCCGCCACCCGGCCCAGTCCGGTGGCCTCCTGCTTACAGGGGGCACACCAGGTCGAGAAGAAGTCGATCACCGCGGGCTTGCCGGCCAGCGACGCGTTGGAGATGGTTGCGCCAGTGAGGGTGGTGCCGGTGAAGTCCGGCGCCGGCCCGCGCAGCTTGACCGGCGCGAGTTGCTGGGTGAGCATGGGCGGGTTGAGGCTGGACGGGTTATGAGTGCGACCCCAGGCGACCACCATGGCCACGATGACCACTCCCAGCAGAGCCCACGCGATGATGATGCCGCGGCGCATGACCAGATGGTACGCCGCTCGAGCAGGCCGCTACGTCAGCGGTGGCACCGATTCAAACCGGCGTGCAATCGCTGCGATCAGCTTGGCGGTGGCTTCCAGGTCGCTCAGGTCGACGATCTCGTTGGGCGAGTGCATGTAGCGGTTGGGCACGCTGATGACGGCACACGGCACACCCGCACGGGTCAGCGACACGGCATCGGCATCGGTGTGGGTGTTACCGCTGGCTGGCTTCCAGCTGATAGGGGATGCCTTCGGCCTCGGCGGTTTCGATTGCGAACTCCGTCAGGGTGGCGTGTACGCCGGATCCCCGGCTGATGGCCGGCCCACCGCCGAGAGTGACGTCGCCCACCCGCGTCTTCTCGATCCCGGGATAGTCGGATGCGTGCGTGACGTCCACCACCAGGCCGGCAGCGGGCGCGATTCCGTAGCCAGAGCTGAATGCCCCGGCGAACGACGTCTCCTCTTGGACACAGGCCACACCGACCAGTGCTGCCGCGCCGGGAGACTCGCCGTACAGGCGCACCGCCTCGGCGGCCACGAAGGCGCCGGCTCGGTTGTCGACCGCGCGGCTGACCAGGCGATCGCCCAGCAGGTTGGTGGCCGGCTGCTCGATCACGGCCAAGTCGCCGACTCGCACCAGCGCCTTGGCGGCGTCGCCGTCGGCGGCTCCGATGTCGATCCACATCGTCTCGAACTTGTCGCCGCGCTTGCGATCCCAGTCGTTCAGCAGATGGGGCGGTTTCTTGCCGATCGCGCCCACCACCGGCCCGCTCTTTGTCAGCACCCGGATCCGCTGGCCGATCAGGACGGTCGGAGTCCAACCGCCGACGCCGTCGAACCACAGGTACCCCTCGTCGTCGACGTGGACGACGACCAGGCCGATCTCGTCGATGTGGCCGAACACGGCGATCACCGGCGATCCGTCGGGATTGGCGGCGGCGGAGGTCGATCCCATGGCGTCGAGCTTGACCTCGGCGAACTGCTCGGCGTAGCCGCGCCAGACTCGGGTGGCGGCCCGCTCATCTCCGCTGGGACCGGCGGCATCCAGCAGGTCGGTAAAGAACTTTCGGGATTTGGTGCGCATGAGGGAGGAGGCTAGCGCCTCGGCGGTGTCCGCGTGCCACGCCGGAGACCGTTGGTACACTGGTTCGCCGCGGGCCGTTAGCTCAGCTGGTAGAGCAGGGGACTCTTAATCCCAAGGTCGTAGGTTCGATCCCTACACGGCCCATCCGCGGTGAATAACGGTGCCAGGCACCGTTATTCATGCCGTGAGCTGTCCTCTATATTGTGCGCGATGTCAGACGACGCGATTGACCAGCTGAGACGGATCCCGATCTTCTCGCAAGTGGACGATCAGACGCTCACTCAGATTTCCTCGATCGCCGGTCGGCTTGACGTGGCCAAAGGATCAGTGCTGATCGAGCGCGGCCAGCCCGGGTCCGGGATGTTCGTGATCCTGGACGGTACGGTGGGCGTCGAGCTTCGCGGGCGCACGGTCGAGGTGGGGGCGAACGAGTTCATCGGCGAGCTGAGCCTCTTGACCGACCACGTTCAGCGCAGCGCTCGCGTCACCGCCACAACGGATGTCAGTTGCCTAACGATCAGCCGGGCCGATTTCGCCGGGCTGCTCGAACAGCACCCTCGCATCGCCGTCCCGATGCTCTCCGAGCTTGCCCGCCGCCTCCAGTCCATGATCGACTGAGGCTGGCCCGTTGGGCCTGTCGCGGCTCGATCCTTGCCACAGGCCCAACGGCCTGCGCCTCAGGGCGCCTGTCGCATTTGGGTGTCGGTAGGCGG
The DNA here is from genome assembly GCA_963729195.1 of uncultured Actinomycetes bacterium. Classification (GTDB taxonomy): domain Bacteria; phylum Actinomycetota; class Thermoleophilia; order Gaiellales; family JAICJC01; genus CAVPTL01. The sequence goes on along the minus strand of CAVSNF010000022.1, from coordinate 221,645 downwards.
GTGAATAATTGGTGCCAGGCACCGATTATTCACAGGAGTTCGGCGATCATGGCGGCGGCCTTTGCTGCCCCGCCGGGTGCGATCGCCCGGTAGGCGGGAGCGGTGTCTGCGATCCGCACGATCGCGTCGGCCAGCTGCTGGGGAGTGGTGCCCTCGTAGTCCATCCACTCGGTGGCGCCGTAGCGGTCGAGCCGGTGGCGAACGTGGAAGCGCTGCTCGAAGTGGCTGGCCAGCGGGATCGAGATGAACGGCCGGTTGGCGGCCACCAGCTCCATCGTGGTGGTCAGTCCGCCCTGGACGACGGCCACGTCACAGGCCGCCAGGTAGCGGTACAGCTCGTGCACGTACCCGCGCACCTCGACCCCATCGGCCGAAGGCAGCGCCGCCGGATCGATGCGCGGCCCGGCCACGGCCAGCACCCGCAGGTTGGGCAGCTGCTCGCGGGCAAGCGGCACGGCCTCGATCACGCGCCGCAGCAGCGCCTCGCCGACCCCGGAGCCGCCCACCGAGATCACGCACAGGGGATCATCGCCCACGCCCAGCTCCGCACGAGTCTCGGCCACGTCGGCCGGGGTGGTCGGGTCGAACCCCGAGATGTAGCCGCTGAACTGGTAGTGACGCTCCGTCCACGCGCGGATCTCGGGGAGTCCCGGCCCGAACGTCTCGGGGACGACATCGCGGGGCTCGCCCACGAAGATCGAGCGGTCGCGGACGCTCGGGAACCGCTCGATCAGCTCGATCATGTCCGCGTTGAAGTCCGCGGTCAGGAAGGCCTCGTGCTCACCACCGGCCGGCATCGGCAGGAAGCCGACAAAGTCGCTCAGCCACACGTACGGCGCGGTCTTCAGCTCGGGGTTCTCGTGCAGGAAGCGGTCGAGCTCCCAAGCCTCGTCTCCGATCCACAGATCGAACTGCTCCTCGCGCACGAGGTCGTCGAACACCATGAAGTTGGCACACAGGATCTCGTCCATCCGGCGAATTGCCTGAAACGCGTGCAGGTCGTGCTCGCCGGCCTCGCGGTCGATGTGGGCGGCCTCGCTGGCGAGATCGGCGCTGGCCGGGTGGATCGATTCGCCGCGGGCGCGCAGCACGCGTCGTCACCGGCTCCTGCGCCAGCCACTGGACGTCCAGGCCGGGCACCTGCCGGCGCAGCTGGTCGGCGATAGCGACGTCGCGCCAGGCGTGGCCCAGCCCGATCGGTGACGACACCAGCAGCGCCCGCTTGGTGCGGGTGATGCTCCGCCGCCAGGTCGCCCTCGCCGATTTCCCGCCGGCCACCTGATCGGCGAACTCGCGCAGCAGGCGGTTGATCTTGACCGGGTCGCGGGCGGTGGGCGCGTGGCCGCCGCCCTCAATCCGGATCAGCTCGCCGCCGGTCAGGTCAGCCACCCCTTGGCTACGCTCGAACGGCACGATCTGGTCGTTGCTGCCGTGCACGATCCGAAGCGGACATGTCGACCGATCGGCACAGCTCCTCGACCGCCTCTCGGTCGCGCAGCCCCGACGTCGCCAGTTGGGTCGCGATCAGCGTCTCGGGGGTCGTATCCAGTCCCCACGCCACCCCGTCTTCGATCTGCTTGGTGGAGTGCGGCTCGGTGAAGATCTCGCCCCAGAAGAACTCCAGGAAGCCGCGGTAGTCCTGCAGCCACGAGTGTTGGTTGTAGCGGGCCCAGCCCTCGTAGCTGTCGCGCTGCTCGTCGAATCGAAACTGGGCGCGGTCAGGCGGGGACGGACTCAGCATCGGCACCGCGGCGCCGATCAAGAACGCGCCGTTGACCCGGTCGGGATGGGCCGAGGCCAGCAGCAGCGCCCGCAACCCGCCCATCGACAGACCGGCAGCGGTCACAGTGTCGAAGCCGTTGGCGTCCATCACGGCGATCGCGTCGGCCACGAACTCCGTGCCGTTGTAGGCCGCGATCTCGGTCGGCCGGTCGGAGAATCCGTTGCCGCGGCCGTCGAAGGTCGCGACCCGAAAGTGCCGCGAGAGGTAGGGAATCTGCGCCTTCCAATGGCGGGAATGCGCGATCGACCACGTGGGGAGCAGCAGGATCGGCGGCCCGTGGTGCCCGTAGGCCTCCCAGTGCACCCGCACCCCGTCTCGCTCGATCATGCCCTGGCTGTCAGGCAGCCGGGCGGGAGTCTCGGTGTCGGTCCTCCCCACGTGGTCGATCATAGATGTCACGGCCGCGCCTCGAACACCAGATTGAACGGCGTCTCGGCGGCGACCCGCACGCGCGTAAAACCACCGGCCGAGATCACGTCCTGAATCCGTGCCGGCCCGGCCTGGGCTCCCAGTGCCAGCCCGACCTCCTGGGACAGCGAAGCCGGTGTGCACAGGAAGGTCGAGAAGCCGTAGTAGGCCCGACCCACCGGGTTGAGGTTGTCCTCCACCCGATCGCCGGCCTTGGGCTCGACGATCATCCAGGTGCCGTCGGGTGCAATCGTCTTTCGCACCTGGCGGGCAGCGCCCACTGGGTCACCCATGTCGTGCAGGCAGTCGAACATGGTGACCAGGTCATACCCCTCACCGGGGGCGTCAGCGGCCCCGACCGGCTCGAACTGCACCCGGTCGGAGACGCCGGCGTCCTTGGCCCGCTCCCGTGCCTGCTCGATCGACCCCTCGTGGTAATCCGAGCCTACAAATGTCGAGCGGGGGAACGCCTCCGCCATCAGGATCGTCGAGGCACCGTGGCCGCAGCCGACGTCGGCCACCCGCGCACCCGCCTCCAGCTTGGCGACCACTCCATCCAGAGCGGGCAGCCAGGAGGCAATCAGGTTGGCGTTGTAGCCGGGCCGGAAGAACCGCTCACAGCCGTCGAACACGTCATGGTTGTGCTCGTGCCAGCCGATGCCGTCGCCGCTGCGGGCCGACTCGATGATCCGCGGCGAGTCGTTCACCGACCCCACAGCGAGTTGAAAGAAGCCCGGCAGGAAGGCGGGGCTGGTCTCGTCGGTCAGCGCAATCGCATGCTCGGGTGGCAGGGTGTAGGTCCCCGTGGCCGGGTCGTACTCCACATAGCCGCCCGCCGCCTGGGCGTTCAGCCACTCACGCACATACCGCTCGCTGACGCCGGCACGCCGGGCCAGCTCGACCGGGGTGAGACCGCCGGCTCCGGCCATCGCGCGGTAAAGACCGAGCTTGTCTCCCATCACCACCAGCGCGGCGTTGAGGGTTGCGCCCACCTCATCCACCGCGCGAAACACGAACGCTTCCAGCTTCTCACCGTCGATTGCTGCGGGTTGTTCGGCTGTTGCCATGATGCTCCTCGGGTTCGAATTGACGATGCCGGCAACCGTAGGCGGGTGGTGCAGGCATCGCCCCGGGGGTGCCCCCTGGTCCTTCGCAAGCTGGCGGTCCGTCGCATCAGGGGGTGGCGCACGTCACAATCGGGTGGTGCTGCTTGGGCGCGAACAGGAGCAAATCGCGATCGATCGGCTGCTGGCCGAGGCCAGAGGCGGGCGCAGCGGCGTGCTGGCGGTGGTGGGGGAGCCCGGCATCGGCAAGACCGCCCTGCTCGAGCACACCGCTCGCACGGCCTCCGGCATGCGGCTCCTGCGGGCGCGCGGCGTTGAATCCGAGGCGCGGGTGCCGTTCGCCGGGCTGGCCGAGCTGCTGGGCCCCGCATTCGTCGCCATAGACGATCTGCCGGCGCCACAGGCTCGGGCGCTCTCGGGCGCGCTGGCGCTCGGCCCGGCCAGCGCCGGCGATCGTTTCGCGATCGGAGCGGCGACTCTCAGCCTGCTCTCGGCCTACGCAGATGACGGGCCGATCGCGTTGCTGATCGACGACGGGCATCTGCTCGATCGCTCCAGCGCCGAGGCGCTGCTGTTCGCGGTTCGCAGGCTGGTGGACGACCCGATCGCCGTGCTGATCGCAGTCCGGGAGGGGGAGCCGTCGTTGCTGGACGGCGCCGACCTGCGCACGCTGCGGATGGGCGGTCTCGAACGCGACCACGCCGCCGAGCTGCTGGAGCGCGCCGGGGTGACCCCGACGGCGGCCGACCACCTGTACCGGGCCACCGGCGGAAACCCGCTGGCGCTGCTGGAGCTCGCCCCCGACGCGGCCCAACTGGCGGACGGCCCGCTGCACACTCCGATCATGCTCTCCACACGCATCACCGAGGCCTTCGGGCGGCGCCTGGATCGGCTGACGGAGCCGGCCCGGGGAATGCTGCTGCTTGCCGCTGCGGCCGACTCCGGTGAGGTGGCGGTGCTGTCGCGGGCCGCCGAGACGCTCGGTCTGAACGTGGACGACCTGGCCGCGGCCGAGGAGGCGGGGTTGGTGACGCTGCAGGCGGCGGAGGTGGAGTTCACCCACCCGCTGGTGCGATCGGCGGTGTACGCCGAGGCCGGCGCCACTCAGCGCAGGCAGGCGCACGCCGCTCTGGCAGACGCACTGCCCGAGCGGGATGTCGATCGCCGGGCGTGGCACCTGGCCTCCTCGACGATCGGCCCGGACGACGCCGTCGCCGCGGCACTCGAGCAGGCCGGCGACCGGGCCACCGAGCGCAGCGCCTATGCGGTGGCGACCGGCGCGTACGAGCGCGGCGCCAGGCTGGCTGTCGGCGATGAGCTGCGCGGCCGGCTGCTGCTGGCCGCGGCCGACGCGGCATGGCTGTCGGGGGATCTGCCGCGGACGATGGTGCTGCTGGAGGCGGCCACTGAGCACGCCTCCGACCCGTGGGTGCGGGCTCACATCGACCGCATCCGCGGGCACGTGGCCCTGCGGCGCGGTCCGGTGGCTGACGGCTATCCGCTGCTTTCGGCAGCGGCTCAGGAGGTCGCCGCCACCGCACCGGAGCTGGCCGTGATCATGTTTGCCGAGTCGGTGCACGGCGCCTTCTACGCCGGGGACACCGCCGCCATGGTCGCCGGTGCCGAGCGCGCCGCGGCGATCGCCCGCACAATCGCCTCACCGCGGGCGACGTTCTTTGCCTCCATGGCCGGCGCGATGGCGTGGGTGATCCACGGTGATGGTGAGCGGGGGGCGGAGCAGGCCCGCCTGGCGATCTCGATTCTGGAGCGCTCGGATGAGCTGCGCGACGACCCGCGGTTGATCGCCTGGGGCTCGCTGGGGCCGATGTTCCTACGCGAGGCTGAGGTCGGCCGTGTGCTGATCGACCGTGCCGCCGAGCGGGCTCGCACGGTCGGTGCGGTGGGGATGCTGCCGATCATCCTCCAGCACATCGCCCGTGACCAGGCGACCACCGACCGGTGGGCAGCGGCGGAGGCCAACCTGGACGAGGCCATCCGGCTGGCGGTCGAGACCGGCCAGCGATGCGAGCTGGCCGCGGCGACCGCGGGGCTAGCGTGGCTGCAGGCCCGCCAGGGCCGGGAGCAGGCGTGCAGGCGGCACGCGGTGCAGGCCCGCGACCTCTGCGCCGAGCTTGGCATGGTCGTCTACCGGGTGTGGGCGATCCAGGCCCTGGGGGATCTCGAGCTGGGACTGGGCCGCGCGGGTGAATCCGCCGTCCAGCACGAGGCGCAGGCCGCGGCGCTGGTCGAGCACGGCATCGCCGACGTCGACCTCTCACCCGCACCGGAGCTGGTGGACGCCTACCTGCGGTTGGGACGCTCTGACGACGCGACCGCCGTCGCAGAGCCGTTCCTGGCCGCGGCCGAGGCCAAAGGCCAGCCATGGGCGTTGGCCCGCGCGATGCGCTGTCGCGGCCTCCTGGCCGAAGACGCCGGCTGGCGGGACGCGTTCGAGCAGGCGATCCAGCTGCATGCCCACACGCCTGACGTGTTCGAGGCCGCTCGCACGCGGCTGGCCTACGGCGCCCGCCTGCGCCGCGAGCGGCAGCGCTCCGAGTCGCGCGAGCAGCTGCGCACAGCGCTCGACCTGTTCGAGCGGCTGGGTGCTCGGCCGTGGGCCGACCAGGCTCGCCAGGAGCTGGCCGCCACCGGGGAGCGGGCCCGTCGCCGCGACCCCTCGACACTTGACGATCTGACCCCGCAGGAGTTCCAGATCGCGCGTCTGCTGGCCGGCGGGATGACCACTCGCGAGGCCGCTGCGGCCGTCTTCCTCAGCCCCAAGACGGTGGAGTACCACCTGCGCAACACCTACCGAAAGCTCGGGATCCGGTCGCGGGATGCGCTGGCCGAAGCACTGGACGCCGGGATCCAGTCCGGCTGAGGTCAGTGGTCTTCGAGGCCGGCGGGAACGAGCTGTGACAGCTTCACCGCCAGCCGGTTCGGCCGCCGGCCGGCGCGTTCGGCCTGCTCCTTGCGGCGTACCGCCTCGCGCACCAGATGGGCGCCGGCGTACCTGATCGGGTCGGGCGGGAACTTGGCGACCGGGCGATTCCACAGTGCCGATAGCGCGGTGGTGTCGTCCAGGCCGAGCGCTCGGTTTGCGAGCGACCTGCCGCCTGCCACCGACGGGCCGACGCCGTTCCCGCTCCAGCCCACGCCGTGCAGGATATGGCTGTGGCCGTCGAGTTCGCCCAGCATCGGCAGGCCGTCGGTGGAGCGATCGATCGGCCCCGACCAGTGCGCAGCCACGCGCATCTCGGGGAGGTTCGGGTAGGCGTCGCGCAGGTCGGATTCCACCTCGCGGCTGCGGGGCTCGTTGCGGTCGAAGCTTGCGGGAATCCGGCCGCCCATGGCAATCCCCCAGCCGCCCTTGCCAAAGACGATGCGGCCGTCCAGCGTGGTGCGGTAGTAGTCCACCATCTGCTGCGAGTCGGTGATCGCCTCGCCTCCGGTCCAGCCGACCCGGGCGAGCTCGTCCGGCATCGGATCGGTCGTGACCACGTCACTCGAGATCGCAACCAGATGCCGCCGCAGCTCGGGGATCCCCGCCGACCACGCGTTGGTGGCGATCACCAGGCGGTCGGCCGTGACCGCGCCCGCGTCAGTGTGAACGACGCTGGGGGCCGATCGGGTGAATCGCCGCACCAGCGTGTGCTCGTACACCCGCACCCCCGCGTCCAGGCAGACCTGCCGCAGCCCGCGGGCGAGGATGGCCGGCTGGATGGTGGCGCCGCTTTGGTCAAACGCGCCGCCCAGATGAGCGGGCGACCCTGCGCGGCGGGCGACCTCGTCGGCGGGCAGCTCCACGAACGCGTCGGGATTCACCTGCGAGCAGCTCTCGACGGTGCCCTCCCACGCCCCCATGCCGGCGTCCGTGCGACTCGTCCATAGCCATCCCCCGCGCACGATCTGGGTGTCGATCTGATGCTCGCCGCAGAAGGCGTCGATCTCGTCGATCGCGCGCTCCGACTCGCGGCAGATGGCCTCGGCCACCTCGGCGCTGACCAGCTTCAGAAGTGAGGGGAACTTCGCCCACCACGAGAGCACGAAGCCGCCGTTTCGGCCCGATGCCCCGCCGCCGCAGATGTCTCGCTCCAGCACCACCACATCGCAGTCAGGCGCCGACTGCTTGATCCACCAAGCCGTCCACAGTCCCACGAAACCGCCTCCGATGATGCACACGTCGGCCGTGGTCGACTCGCCCAGCGGGGCCGCGTCCGGGCGATCGTCGAGCGCTTGCTCCAGCCAGAGCGAGCGGTGGGGTGCGGGGGTGGCCGGCGAGAACCCAGACATCAGGTGGTGGGTTCTACTTGATCGGCGCTCCGGTGTGCGTGGATTCAGAGGCAGGTTCGATCGTGGTGGTGGATGACGCCCTGCCGTCCGAGGCCTCTGAGCGCGACTGGGGGTCGCGCCCGCGGTGCGTGTTCGGCCGTGGTGGCACCTTCACGGTCAGCGTGTGAATACGTAGATCTCCCATAGCTACCCCTGTCGTCCCCCCGAGCACGATTGTCCGTCGGTCTCATTAACGCTCGAAAACCGGGAAACGCAAAGGGTGAAATCGTCTCGGCCGGCGTTCAGCATCCGCCCGCCGGTGCTTGGTGGCCGAGCAGGCCGGCCACGATCTGGCGGACATTCCAGCGTTCCATGCCGATGTAGGTCGCTCCCGGCGAGCCGGCCGGGCCGAGCGTGTCGCCGTACAACGAGGCGTAGGCCTTCACGCCCGCCTCCGCTGCGATCTGATCCTCGAGTGCGGGGTTCAGCGACGACTCGGTGAAGACGGCGCGCACGTGCTGGGCCCTGATGCGGCCGATCAGCTCGGCCACGTTGCGGGCGCTGGGCTCGGCTTCGGAGGAGATCGAGGGGATCACCGATCCCACCACGGTGAATCCGTAGTGGGCAGCAAAGTAGCCGAAGGCGTCGTGATTGGTGACGAGCTTTCGATCGTCCAGAGGGAGGCAGGCGACCACCCGCCTGTTGGCGGCGTCCATCGTCTTCAGCTGGGCGATGTAGCCGGCGGCGTTGGCGGCGTAGGCCGACCGGTGCTGTGGATCGATGCGTCCCAGCTCGACCCCCAGTGCGCGGGCGGCGCGCTCGTACAACACCGGGTCGTGCCACCAGTGGGGGTCGCCGTCGGGCTCCTCGCTGTCGCCCGTGCGGATCGGCAGTCCGGCCGAGGCGTCGAACACCGTTGCGCCGCTGCCGCTGTCTGCGATCAGCTGTGTCGCCCAGCCGTCGATTCCGACTCCGGAGGTCACGGCCAGCTTGGCGCCGGCGATGCCGATCGCATCGGACGGCGAGGGCTCGAACTCGTGCGGATCGACGTTGGGGCGCAGGATGCCGATGGTGTTGATCTCGCTGCCGCCCACGTGCCTGACCAGATCCTGCATCTGCGTGGTGGTCGCCACCACCGTCGGCTTGTTCGGGTCGGTGTCGGCCAGCTTGGTGGTGCCACAGGCGGTGGCCATCACGCACACCAACGCGCACACGCTCACAAGCAGGGATGAGGGGTGCCACATGCGCTCGATCGTAGCAGAATGAAAGCGATTTCCATTTCGGAAGATTGCAAGTCGAGTTCGATATCAGTATGCTGACGGCGTGGATGAGATGGGACGAAACCGGCGAAACCGGGCGGCGCTCTTGCAGGCGGGGCGCGCCATGGGCCGCGCCTTCACGGTGCGCGAGCTGCACGACGCCGCCGCCAAAGACCAACCAAAGCTGGGTCTGACCACCGCCTACCGCGCTGTCGAACGCTGGCGTGAGGAGGGCTTCGCCGAAGAGGCCGGACACCGCGGGGACGAGGCCACCTTCGTCTTCTGCACCGATCTCGATCACCACCACCACGTCGTCTGCGTCGACTGCGGTGCCACCGCCACGCTGGCCGGCTGTGTGGTCGAGCCGGTGCGTCAAGCGGTCTCCGACGCGGGATTCGAGCTGATCGACGAAGCCCTCGGCGCGCTCCCCGCGCGATGCGCGGACTGCGCTGCCAATGCCGGATAGCCCACTTCTGCGGGTGCGGGATCTGGCAGTCGACCTGGCCTCTCGCCGGGTGCTCGAGCACGTCTCCCTGGAGGTGCCGGCGGGCGTCGTGGTGGGACTGGTGGGGCCAAACGGCGCCGGCAAGACCACGCTTTTGCGGGCAATCGCGGGCACCCGCCCGGCCGCGGCCGGCAGCATCGAGGCGCCCGACTCGATCGGCTACATGCCGCAGCTGCCACCGGCGGTGTGGGACTTCCCGCTGGCCGCGATCGACGTTGCCCTGCAGGGCTCCTACAGACGCACGGGCTGGCTGCGGCTGCCGTCTCGCAGCGAGCGCGCCCGTGCCCAGGCCGCCCTCGCATCCGTCGGGATGGAGGGGTTTGGGCGGCGCCAGATCGGGCAGCTCTCGGGCGGCCAGCGCCAGCGGGTGCTGCTTGCCCGCACACTCGTCCAAGACGCCGATCTAGTGCTGCTGGACGAGCCCATGACCGGTGTGGACGCGGCCACCGCGGCACTCTTTCTGGGCACCCTCGGCGACCTCCGCGAGCAGGGCCGGACGGTCGTGATCTCAACCCACGATCTCGGCTGGGCGGCCCAGAACTGCGACCTGATCTGCCTGTTGGCGGGCACGGTGCACGCCTTTGGCCCGCCTCGCGAGACACTCACCGCCGACGCTCTGGCCGGCGTGTACGGGGCCACCACGATCGAGGTCGGAGGAGTGCGCATCCTCGCCCCCGAGGGGCATCACCACTGATGGGCCACTACCTGCTCGATCCGCTCCAGTTCGAGTTCATGCGCCGGGCGCTGGTGGCGGTGGTGCTGACCGGCGTGGTCTCCGGGGTGCTCGGCAGCTACGTGGTGCTCCGCGGCATGGCCTTCATCGGCGACGCGCTCTCGCATGCGGTCTTTCCCGGGATCGTGATCGCGGTCGCGCTGGGGCGCAGCATCCTCTTGGGAGCGATGGTGGTGGGGCTTCTGACCGCCTGCGGGATCGCGCTGATCAGCCGCAGCCGGCGAGTGTCGGAGGACACCGCCATCGGCATCCTGTTCGCGGGGATGTTCGCGCTGGGAGTGGTGCTGGTGTCGAGTCTCGCGTCCTACCAGAAGGACATCGCCGACCTGCTCTTCGGCAGCATTCTGGGTGTCTCCACCAGCGACCTGGAGTTGGCCGCGGTGGCCACGGCGGTGGTGCTGGTCACGGTGCTTCTGCTGAACAAGGAGTTCTCGCTGATCGCCTTTGACCGCGAGATGGCCGACGCGATGCGCTATCCGGTGTTCGTACTCGATCTGCTGCTGCTGGCGCTGATCACGCTCGCGATCGTTGTCTCATTGCGGGCGATCGGCAACATCCTGGTGCTGGCGATGCTGGTCACGCCGGCCGCCACCGCCCGGCTTCTGACCAATCGGCTTTTGGTCATGCAGGGCCTGGCGGCGGCGATCGGCGCAATCTGCGGCGTGGTCGGTCTGTACATCTCGTTCTGGTGGGATCTGGCCTCGGGCGGCACCATCGTCGTCACCGCCACGCTGGTGTTCTTCGTCGTCTTCGGCGCCCGTGAACTGGCCCAGCTTCAGGCCACCCGCACTTCCGGCATCGGCGCGCCCAGCTGACGCATCAGGGCGGTGGTGTCCCACACGTGCCACAGGTCGGCCAGCTGGTCGCCGCTGTATCGGAACATGTGCATGTGGGCGACCTCGACCTTGGCGCCGACCGGCTCGATGCCGGCCAGCGGGCCGAGATCGAGTCGCCCCAGGTGGGTGCCGGTCATGGTCGAGCGGCAGGCGACCAGGTCGCCCTCCGAGATGATCTGGTGCACCTCGAAGTGGAGATCGGGGAAGCCGGTGCGAAGCGTGGTCACCACCTTCTTCAGGTGGGGCGGGAAGCTCGTGCCCAGCGGTTCCTGGTGATCGACGCCGCCGGTGGCGATGGCGCTGTCGGCATAGTCGACCTCGCCGCGGTTGAACATCCGCTCGAAGCCTTCCAGTGTGAGCGCCTTGAGATCGTGTGTGGCCATCGTCCGCTCCTCAGAGTAGAATGTCGTAACAGTGAGTAGAATGGTACTCTAATAACATGAGCGATGTCAAATCACGTCGGGAGATTGCCGCCGAGGCGACCCAGCGGGTGATCGTCGAGACGGCGGCCAGGCTGTTCGTTGAGCAGGGATACGCGCCCACCACGATCAGCCAGATTGCCCGCGAGTCGGGTGTAGCGGTGCAGACGATCTACAACTCCACCGGCTCCAAGCGGGAGCTGCTGTCGCGGGTGCTGGACTTCGCGGCAGCCGGCGACAAGGCCCCGCGGCCGGTGCCCGCGTTCATGCAAGAACAGGCCGCGGCCGAGCCGGATGCTCGCAAGGTGATCGCCCAACTGGTGGAGTTCTGGCGAGGGGGGCTGGAGCGCACCGCCCCGATCTTCGAGGTGATCCGCCAGGCCGCAGCCCTCGACCCCGAGATCGCCGCGCTCGAAACCGAACGTGCCCAGGCCAGGCTGCGCAACTACGGAATCGCCGGCCGGATGCTGGCCGGCCGTGGGCAGCTGCGCTCCGGCCTCAGCCCCGATGCAGCGGCGGCCGTGATCTTCTCGTTGGGGCACCCCGAGAGTTACCGGTTGCTCGTGCACAGGTCGGGCTGGAGCTCCGAGCAGTGGGCGGAGTGGGTGACCGACGCGCTCGAGGCCGCACTGCTCGATTAGCCCTCGGCGATGTACTCCATCAATGTCCCCTCCAGCCGGGTGCCGTCGTCCATCAGCTGGTATGCGCGGAGCTTCCCCACCTCCCGGAACCCCATCGCCGCATAGCAGCGCACCGCCCGCTGGTTGGTCGTGGCCGGGTCGATCGTCAGCCGGTGGTGTCCGCGAACGGTGATCAGGTACTCCATCAAGAGCTTCATCGCCTCGCGCCCCAGGCCGCGCCCCTGGTACTCGGCACCGAGAAAGATGTCGATGGCCGCGTGGTGGAACTGGGCGTCGGGCTCTTCGTAGAACTGGATGCCGCCGGCGATCCCGGTGGGTGTCTCGATCACGAAGAAGTACGTGTTCGGCTGCTCGTTCATGATCGACTCGGCCGTCTCGCCGGGTGTGGGTGCGTTCCACCACCGCACCACGGTGGGGTCGCAGCGCATCCGGTGGACGGCGTCCACGTCGGCCGGCGTTCCCTGGCGCAGCGTCAACCGCTCCCCGACCAGCGGGGCGAACTGCTCACACATCGGGCAGGGTTTCGCTGAACCGCAGACCTGTGCCCAGTCGCAGCTTCAGCTCCTCGTCCTGGATGTTGGCGGCATACGAGATCCGCTCCACGGCGAGGATCAGCTCACTCTCCTGAAGGTCGTCTGCGGCCAGGTCGTACTCGACCGCGATCACTCGCTCCTCGGGGTAGTACACGAACCGCGAAAACCGCTGACTTGCGTTGAGATCGTTGACCGCGGTGAGGATCTCAAGCAGCTGGCCGTTCTCTTCGATCTCCTGCAGTACCGGCGAGTGGACGCTGACCATCACCGTCTCGCCGTACTCCGCGAATGAGATGAAGGTTGCGCTCGACTCGCGCATGATCCGGTACCCGTTGCCGTCGGCTCGGGTCACGAACGGCACCTCGTTGCGGTGCAGGATGCCGGCCACCTGCTCGATCACACGCTGCATCGCAGCCATGCTAGTAGATCGATCCCGCTATCCTCTCCGGCGATGTCCGAACTCGCGTTTGTGAATGGTGCGGTGCGCACGCTCGACGACGCCAACCCCCACGCTTCCGCGGTTGGCATCCGCGACGGCGTGGTGGTGGCGGTGGGCTCGGATTCCGACGTCCGGGCCGAGGTCGGCTCCCGCGCTGAGGTGATCGACCTCGACGGCGCGGCGGTCACGCCCGGCCTGATCGACTCTCACATCCACCCGTTCGTGCCGTTCATGGTGCGCGGCGCCGACCTGACCAGCTGCGGGACGCTGGCCGACGTGCAAAGCGCGCTTCGTGGCGAGCGGGAGCGCGTCGGCGAGAGCGGCTGGGTACTGGGCTGGGGGCTGAGCTACGAGGCACTGCACGGTAATGAGATCGAATCCGCGCTGATCGATGGCGCTGTGGGTGGTGGCCCGGCGGTGGTGCGGTTCATGGATCAGCACACCACCCTTGCCAGCAGCACCGCCTTGGCCACGGCCGGCGTCACCGGCGTGGTGGAGTTCACCGAGGGCGCGGAGGTGGTGGTGCGCGACGGCCTGCCCACCGGCGAGCTGCGCGAGCACGGTGCGATGGGCCTGGTCGACGCCTTTGTGCCCGACGCCACCGAGCGGGAGCAGCGCGAGCGGATCCTGCAGACGCTGCGCACGCTGAATGCCTGTGGCATCACCGGGATGCACGTGATGAACGGCGCGCCCGAGGACTTCGACCTGATGCGTGAGCTGGAGGCGTCCGGCGAGCTCACCTGCCGGTCGGTGGTGCCGTTGTGGCAGACGCCAGAGACGACCGTCGAGGAGATGCACGCCCAGCTTCCGTTGCGCGACGAGCATGGTCGGCTGTGGCGCGCCGGCGTGGCCAAGTTTTTCATCGACGGGGTGATCGATACCGGCACCGGCTGGCTGTACGAGCCCGACACGCTCGGTGGCGGAACCGAACCGTTTTGGCCTGAGCCGGAGCGCTACGCCGCGGCGGTCAAGCTGTTTGCCCAAGCAGGGTTTCAGTGTTCCACCCACGCGACCGGCGATCGCGGCGTGCGAGCCGCCCTGGACGCGTATCTGGCAGCCGGTGCGCCGGGCGGCGTCCCCCACCGGATCGAGCACATCGAGACGCTCACCGATGTCGACCTCGACCGCTTCGTGCGGGAGGGCGTGGTGGCGTCGATGCAGCCGCTGCACATGCAGTGGCGGCGGGCCGACAACAGCGATTCGTGGGCTGCACGGCTCGGCCCCGAGCGGGTCGCCCGAGCATGGCGCACCGCCGACCTGTTGCGAGCCGGCACCCGGCTGGCGCTGGGTTCCGACTGGCCGGTGGCACAGAACGATCCGCGGCTGGGGATGGCCTGGGCGCGCCTGCGCCGCACGCCGGGAGACCTCGACGCGCGGGTGTTCGAGCCCGACCAGCGACTGTCGGCGATCGACACGCTGCACGGATATACGACCGCCGCGGCGGCGACTGTGGGTGAACGTGACCTGGGTGGCCGGCTCATCCCCGGGTTGCGCGCTGACCTGAGCGTGTTTGCCGAGGACCCGGTGGATGTCTCGGCCGACGATCTCCCCGAGCTGCCCGTGCTTGCGACCGTGGTGGACGGTCGAGTGGTTTACCGCGACGGCGTCTGATGCGCGCGATCGAGCTGCGAGAGCATGGTGGCCCTGAGGTGCTGCGGCTGGTGGATCGCCCCGATCCGGTCGCTTCGGCCGGCGAGGTGGTGGTGCGGGTGGCGGCGGTGGCGGTCAACCGGCTCGACATCTGGGTGCGCGAGAACCAGGGATTCGCCTATGTCGCCGAGCTGCCGCTGATCCCCGGATACGACGTGGGCGGGCACGTGACTGCGATCGGGGAGGGGGTCACCGACGTCGAGGTGGGTGAGCAGGTGTATGTGCACTACGACTACAGCTGCGGCCGGTGCGAGTACTGCCTGGAGGGCGACGAGGCCTCGTGCAGCCAGTACGGCGTGATGGGCGTCAATCACGACGGCGGATACGCCGAGCTGGTGTTGGCGCCGGCGCGAAACATCTTTCGCCTGCCGCAGGGGTTGAGCCCGGAGACGGCCGCAGCGGCCGGATCGGTGTACCTGACCGCGTACCACATGCTGTTCTCGCGAGCCGGGCTGCGGGCGGGTGAGACGGTGTTGGTGACCGCCGCCGGTTCGGGTGTCGGCGGGGCAGCGATCGCCTTGGCGCGCTACGCCGGAGCGACGGTGATCGCGACCGCGTCGACCGAGGACAAGCGCCGGCGTGCGCGCGAGGCCGGCGTGGAGCATGTGGTCGACTACACGCGCGACGACTGGGCTGACGAGGTGCGTCGGCTGACCGGCGGGCGCGGGGTGGACATGGTCGTGGACCACGTTGGCCAGGCGGCGTTTCCGGGCGCGATCGCGGCGCTGGCTCCCAAGGGCCGGATGGTGCTGTGCGGCGCCTCGTCGGGTGCGCGGGCCGAGATCGACCTGATCGATGTGTTCGCCCGCCAGATCTCGATCATCGGCTCGAGTGACGGCTCGCGGCGGGAGCTGCTCGAGGTCTTTCGGCTGCTCGCCGACGGCCGCATCCCCGGCCCCCCGATCGAGGCCATCCTCCCCCTCGAGCGCGCAGCCGACGCCCAAGCCCTGCTCGAGTCCCGCACCCACTACGGCCGCGTCCTGCTCGCCCCTGAATAACGGTGCCGAGGCTGGCGTGCCCTCAGGCCTTCGTACATCACGTTGTGGTGAATAACGGTGCCAGGCACCGTTATTCACCTGATCACCAGCTTGTGGGCCGGGCCGCTGCGCTGCTTGTCCCAGGCCTCGGGGGTCTGGTCGAGCGAGTACTCCTCCATGTCCACATGCAGCCGGCCGGCGCGGACGTGCTCGAGCATCGTGCGGTGGGCGGTGGCCAGTTCCTCCACCGGCGACCCGAAGACGGTGTGCCCGATCAGGTGCAGGCGCTTGCCGCGCAGCACCGCCGAGGGCAGGGAGATCTCCGCGCCCGCAGACTGACCGAGGTTGACGACTCGCGCGTTCGGCGGCGCGGCGGCCAGCGCCGCCATCGCGGGTGCGCCCCACAGCGGGTCGATGATCACCTCCGGCCCGCCGTCGGGGAAGGCGTTGCGGAAGGCCTGTTCCATGTCTGAGGCCTCGCCCAGGAGCACCGTTTCATCGGCTCCCAGCTTGTGGCTCCGCGCCAACCGCTCGGAGTCGCGGCCGGCGGCCACAACCCGGCTTGCCCCCAGCAGCTTGGCAGCCTGCACCGCAACGCTCCCCACTGTCCCGGTTGCGCCCAGCACCAGCACGCGCTCGCCGGCCTGGAGCTGCGCGCGTTCCTCGACCGCCAGCCAGCCGGCCAAGCCGGCGATGCCCAACGCGGTTGCCACGGCATCGTCGTCACCAGGGGGAAGCTCCCAGGTCGCTTCGGGATCGACCACGAATTGCTCTGCCAGCGAACCGGTGACCGTCTTGAGCGTGTACACCCGGGTGCCGGCAGCAAACGCCGGTGAGGAGACCACCCGTCCGATGCCCTCTCGCCCCGGGACGTACGGCACGCCCGGGGCGCCCTCGTAGAACACTCCGGCTGCGATCGCCAGGTCGACCGGATTGAGCGCGGCCGCGCCGGTCTCGACCACCGTCTGCCCGTCGTCGGCTGCCGGCTCCGGCCACTCCTGCACCGTCGGTGTGGCCCCCAACTCGCTGATAACGGCTGCTTGCATGGAACGAACCCCCAGGAATCCACGGTTTATGATCGCGGGCACTCTATGTTCTGGGTGTACCCACACGGCGCGGCCACGACACTGTGAGCACGGTGCTCCCGGCTCACGCAGACACCATCATCGCCGGTGGCGGCACCAGTGGATCGGCGCTGGCCGGGGTGCTGGCCGAGTCCTCGGACGAGAGCGTGCTGGTGCTCGAAGCGGGTCCCGACTTCGGCTCCTTCGACCGCCGCCTCGTGGCCCGCCGACCTGCTCGACGCGCGTCTTCTCGCGAGCTCCTACGACTGGGGCTACGACAGCGGGGATACCTATCCCGGCCGGGTGCTCGACTACGCCCGCGCCCGCGTGATCGGCGGCTGTTCCAGTCACAACGGCTGCGCGGCGATCGTGGGCTCGCGGCTCGACTACGACGGCTGGGAGACGCTCGGCTGCACCGGCTGGGGGATGTCTCACATGCGCGGCGTGTTCGACGGCGTGCTCGATCGCATGCGCGTGCACCTGTACGCGCCGGACCAGGTCACGCCGTTCCAGCAGGCGTTCCTGGACGCCGCTCCCGCCGCCGGGCTGCCGCTCGTGACCGATCTCAACGACTGGGACGAGGACGCCGGGATCGCCCCCTCACCCGTGAACGTCGTCGACGGCGTGCGCTGGAACGCCGCCTTTGCCTACCTCGACCCGGTGCGCGACCGGACGTCTGTTCAGGTGGTGGGCGATGCGACCGTGGTGCGGGTGGTGCTGCGCGGCGATCGCGCGGTGGGCGTCGAGGTGCTGCACGACGGCCGGTTGCAGCGAGTCGGCTGCGACCGTGTGGTCGTGACCGCCGGGGCCTACGGTTCGCCCGGGATCCTCGAGCGCTCCGGAATCGGCGATCCCGAGGTGCTGCGCGCCGCCCGAGTGGACGTGCTCCACGAGCTTCCCGGCGTCGGTGCGAACCTGCACGACCACCCCGCGGTGAAGCTGGTCTACCCGGGTGGGCCGGACGCCGACTCAGCCATGGCCGCGTTCGGCGCCGCCAACTATCTGCCCGAGGAGCAGGTGATCGCCAAGGCGGCGTCCAGCCACTGTCGCGAGGGCTTCGACCTGCACCTGTATCCCGTCTCGCTGATCCTGCCCGGGGGAGGGTGGGCGTGGGAGCTCTCGGTCGCGTGTCTGACGCCGCTCTCACGAGGCAGCATCCACATCCGTGACGCCGACGCCGCGACCGTCCCCGCGATTGACCACCGCTACTGCAGCGACCCCGACGGCCTCGACCTGGCGGTACTCACCGACGGCGTGCGGCTGGCACGGGAGCTGGCCGCGGCCGAACCGGCGCGGACGTTCGCGGGCGAGGAGCTGGATGCGCTGCCGACGCCGGAGCTGTTCGACGCCCGCCTCGAGCACTACTACCACCCGGTGGGGAGCTGTCGTATGGGATCGGCGGATGACCCGCTGGCGGTCGTCGATCCCGGCCTGCGCGTGCGCGGCTTGGAGCGGCTGTACGTGGCCGACTGTGCCGTGATGCCGGTGGTCCCGCGCGGCAACACCAACCTGCCGGCGGTCGCAGTCGGTGTGCGTGCCGCCCAGTTGCTGCAGGCCAATCCCGAGAGGAGTTCCGAGCGTTGATCACCGAACATGCGACCCTCACCATCATTCCCGGGCGTGAGCAGGAGTTCGAACGGCTGTTCACCGATCAGGTGCGCGACCTGTTCGCCCGCGCCCCCGGGTTCGTGTCGATCGAGCTTCACCGCTCGGTGGAGCGGCCGGCCACCTTCGTCATGCGGGTCGGGTGGGAATCACTGGAGGCCCACGTCAACGACTTCCGCGAGTCCGCGTTGTTCACCGAATGGCGCGCGCTGGCCGGCCCCTTGTTTGCCGAGCCACCCAGCGTCGAGCACTTCCAGCAGGTCTGACCCTCAGGCCGAGGCCACCGCGATCAGGGTGGGCATCGGGAACACCAGCTGATCTCCCTGGCGCATCTCGGCGACCTCCTGGGTGACCTCTGCGGTGATCGCGAGACGAACGTCCTCCGGCTCCTCGAGGAATCGCGCCGCGATCGGCCCGGCCATGATCACCCGCTGTGCGAACTCGTCGGGGTGGGTAAATCGCGCCTCGATCGTCTCGCGCTCGACCGTCACGTCGCTGAACCCGACCTCCTCCATCAGGCCCTGCAGGTCGCTCTCGCGGTTGATCACAAACGGCGCCAGCATCATCTCCCCGACCTCTTCCCCGGCGTGCTTTGTGAGCGACCGGGCGATCGCCCCGATCCCGCCCTGGTTGGGGTCGCACCAGCACGCCACGACCACCTTGCCGCCGGGTTTCACGACTCGCCGGATCTGGGTCAATGCGAGCTGTCGGTTGGGGAAGAACTGCAGCCCCTGCTGGCAGGTGGCAGCATCGAACTCGCCGTCCGAAAACGGGATCGCGTCGGCGCTGCCCTCGATCGAACTCGATCTCGGGTGAGAGCTCGCGTGCGATCGCGAGCATCGGCGGCGCCAGATCAAGCCCGGTGACGGTCGCCCCGGCTCTGGTCAGCGCACGGGAGAGCGCCCCGGTGCCGCAGGCGACGTCCAGCACGCGCATGCCGGCCCGCGCCCCCAGATGCGCCACCATCCGCACCGTCAACGCCTCGAACATTCCCGGCACCAGGTAGTCCTGATACATCCGCGGTGCCGCTGCGGGCGTAGCTCCCCAATTCATTGCCGACGGTCGATCGGTACTCATTCCTCGCCCCCTGTGAGCAGGTTCACCGATCTACGCTACCAGAGCGCACATCACCTAATTCGGTGATGCAGGCAGACCCCGCGGAGGTCGATTACCCGGGCGTGGAGGTCGTGTATACGTACCCGCGTTGTCCCTATCGTGAGGTGACTCACGCGGCTGCTCGTCGCCTTCCCGCGATCCGCAAGGTGGCTGCGCTGCTCTGGCCCGCCGCTCGCCGCGCCGAGTGGGTGCACATCGATAGCCTCGGGATCGAGGCGGCCGGCCTCGCCGGTGAGACCCAGATCCCCTGGAACGACGTGTGCAGCACGTCGGTCGGCCGCAGCCCGCTGGGGCGCCGCACGCTGGTGATCACCGACGGCAAGGGCCACCGCATCGTGGTCGCCTCGACGCTGCCGGAGTTCGCCGATCTCAGCCGGCGGGTGTGCGAAGAAGCCGGCACAGGTTCAGCTGCGCTGCAGCTCGACCGGGCTGCTTGACGCAAACGTTGCATTCTGCGACGATCGCCGGACTGACCTTCGAGGGGGAGGATGACCCATGTCGCTGTACATGGCACAGTTCGGGTACACTGCCGAGACCTGGGCGCGGCTGATCGAACAGCCCGAGGACCGGCGTGCGGCTGTCTCGGCGATCGTCGAGCCCCACGGCGCCAAGCTGGTGGACCTGTGGTACGCATTCGGTGCATCTGACGGCTTCGCGTTGCTGGAGTGCCCAGATGACCGCACGGCGGCGGGGATCGCGATGGCGATCACCTCGAGCGGCGCGTTCAGCTCGTTCGTGACCACTCCGCTGATGACCCAGGCCGACGCGCTCGATGCGATGCGTCTGGCCGGCGAGATCCGATACGTCGCGCCCGCCCAGGGCGTTACTGCCTAGCCCAGCCGAATTACCGAAACGCGGCGAAGCCTTGCTGCGGAACGTCATTGACCCGGGTGAAGTCCCCGCCTGCGGCCACGCTGGATGCACCCCCGGCGAGCGCGTACACGCCCAGGGTGGAGTCGAGGTCGGGGCTCCATGGGTCAAGCGCGCCGGTGGTGGCGTTCACCGCCAGCAACTTCTCACGTTCGGTTGAGGTGGTGCACACCTCCTGTCCCACTTGCGGCCCGCAGTAGTTGGTGAAGTGCCCGCCGACGTAGACCACGCCGTTCATCACCGCGATCGCCTGGGCGTTGCCGTCGGTGCCGCCGCGCCAGCTCACCGCCGCGGTCGCGGGATCAAACGCGACGAAGTTGCCGCCGTCGCCCCCGCCGGCGACGTACACCGCGGTTGCGGTCGCGGTGACGCTGATCACGGGGAAGGGGAAGCTCGGCGCCCACGGCTGCAGAGCGCCGGTGGTGAGGTCGATCGATCCCACCGATGTGCGTGCGGTGCCGTCCAGCTTGGTCAGCGAACCGCCCACCACCAGCTGGTTTCGACCCGGCACCACGGTCAGGGTCTTGACCACCTTGTCGGCCGACGCGGAGAATCCGCTGACCGCCTTGCCGGTGGTGGCGTTCAGCGCGGCCAGGCGGGTGTGCGAACCGCCGCTTGCCTGCGTGAATTTGCCACCGGCGTAGACGACGTTGCCGGAGATCGCCAGCGCCAGCACCCAGTCGTTGGCCGAGCCGGTCCACGCCGCCAGGTGCTTACCGGTGTTGGGATCAACCGCGGTGATGTGATCCGCCGAGGCTCCGCCGGCATTTTCGAACTCGCCGCCGAGGTAGACGCTGGTGGCGGTGGCGGCGATTGCGCGCACGTTGCCGTCGGGAGCCGGATTCCACGGCAGCAGCGCGCCGGTGGTCAGGTCAACGGCGGCGGCGTGTTGACGCGCGACGGTGCCCTTCCCCGCCGCCTTGCCGGCTGGGCGCACCGCGGTGAAGTCGCCGCCGATGTAGGCGGTCGATCCGACCACCGCGATGGCGGTTACCCGGCCGTTCGTTTGAATTGAGTTGACTGCCGTGTCGGCCACGGGCGCTGCCAGGGCGATCGACGCCCCGAGCATCACCGCGACCGCAGACAGTACGCCGACCAACGTGCGCATCATGTCCTCGGAGCGTTCGAACAGGAGAGCCACCAACGCGTTACAACTCTAGCCTACGGTCCATCGCCCACCTTGCAACGCTCAGTGCGTCTTGGGCAGCTGATAGATGGTGCCCAGCGCCTTCATCACGTCGGCGGTCAGCAGGTCGTTGCCGGCCGGAGTCAGGTGGATCCCGTCGGGAGTGCGCACCAGCTCCTGGTGGCCGTCGACCGGGAGGTAGGCGGTGTACTTCCCGTGGCTTGCGAACTTGGGATAGGTGAACACCGAGGCCGCGCCCTCGTGAGCCTGGGCCTCTTTCACGATCTGGACGTTGAGGCTGAACAGGTACGGGTTCGTGCTCTCGTCGCTGACCGGCGGCGGCGCCACGTAGACCACTCGCGCGCCGGCGCCCTGGGCGATGCTGATCATGGCTCCCACGCGGCGGCGATACTCGGCTCGCCACCCGGCTCCGCCCCTGGTCAGGAAGGTGCCGTCGGGCAGAGTCATGGGCTGCTGCCCGTCGTTCAGCCCCAGCGCGATCACAACCGTGTCGGGGTGATAGCGATCCATCTGCCGCTGGAGCTCGCCCGGCCAGTCGAACACGTCGGGGCGGGTCAGCCCGGTCGAGATGTGGTAGTCGACCGGCCCCGCCGGCTTGATCACCTTGGTCTTCTCACCGGCGCTGTACAGATCCTGGCCGAAGTCGCCGGCCAGCGAATCGCCGATGACCAGCATGTGCAGCGGGTGGGCGGGGGTCGGCTTGGGCAGCGCGGGTGGATTGTCACCGGTGCCGGTGGTGGTGCTCGGCCCGCTGCCGGGATTCGTCGTGCCGGTGCCGGTGTCCGTCCGGGGACGTGATGTTCGTGTTCGGAGCCGTCACGGTGGGGACGTTCGCGAATGGGTCGCCGGTGGTGCCCTGCGAGTGTCGCCCCAGCGCCCATTGCAGGCCCTCGCGGGGTGAGTTCAGAAACAGCGCGCCGGTGACGTCGTTGACCGGCCGCAGCAGGGTGATCGAGACGCTGCGGGTGGTGGTGCCGTAGGGGAGCTGGCGGGCGGTCGCCAGCAGTCCCTGGGCATTCAGGAGCAGGCCGGCCAGCAGTGCCACGAACATCGCCACCACGGCGTGGCCCACGGGTCGCTCGAAGCCGCCGTACCAGTCAGTCTCGCGAGGGGTTTTGCGTGGCGGGGTGTCGGACATACCTAGAACGAGAAGTAGATGAACGGGGCGACGCCTTCCGGCCCCAGATTGAACGTGACGATCAGGCACACCGCGATGGTCAGCCCCATCACCACGGGATGGAGTTTGCCGAATGTCTCAGTCAGCCGCTCCAGATAGACGCGCGGCACATATTGAACTCCAATCCCCACGATGGTCGCGGCCAGCACGCTCCAGGTCACCAGCGGCGAGGCCATGCCCCAGTTCCGGAAGATGCTCTCGAACACCGCCCAGGCGTTCGAGAAGGACGTCGACCGGAAGAACACCCAGGCGATGCAGACGATCTGGAAGGTGATGAATCGGGCCACCCAGCGGCGGGCGCCGTGGGGGTTGTAGGGGGGCAGGCCGCGTCGCTTGCGGCGGGCGTCACCGGCGTGCTCGACGGCCAGACCGGTGCCGTGGATGCCGCCCCACACCACGAACGTCCACGAGGCGCCGTGCCACAGGCCGCCCAGCAGCATCGTCAGCATCAGGTTACGTAGGTGCGCGCGGTGCCCTTGCGGTTGCCGCCCAGCGGGATGTACAGGTAGTCGCGCAGGAACCGCGACAGGGTCATGTGCCAGCGCCGCCAGAAGTCGCGCAGCGAGGTGGCGGTGTAGGGGCCGTCGAAGTTCTGGGGGAAGCGGATGCCGAGCAGCAGGGCGATGCCGATGGCGATGTCGGTGTAGCCGCTGAAGTCGCAGTAGATCTGGGCGGCGTAGGCGTACACGGCCAGCAGCGTCTCCGGTGCGGAGTGCAGCTTGGGCGCTGCGAACACCGGGTCGACGATCCGGCTGGAGAGCAGGTCGGACAGCACCACCTTCTTGAACACGCCGCCCAGGATCAGGATGTAGGCCCGGCCTACCGGGATCCGGCGGGGGTCGAGCCGGCGCGCGATCTGGGGCATGAACTCCGATGCCCGCACGATCGGGCCCGCCACCAGGTGGGGGAAGTAGGAGATGTAGACGAGCGCGTCCAGCCATCCCACCGGGCGCATCTGGCGGCGGTACGTGTCCACCACGTAGGTGAGCGCCTGGAAGGTGAAGAACGAGATTCCCACCGGCAGGGTGATCGCCGGCAGGGGCGAGTTGTAGGCGACGCCGAAGTGGGCGAGCGCGTCCAGGCCCGACGACAGGAAGAAGTCGGTGTACTTGAAGTAGGCGAGCGCGCCCAGGTCGCCGGCGACCGCCACCGCCAGGGCGATCTTGCGCGCCCGCTCGGTGGCGGTGCGGTCGATCACCAGCACCATCGCCTGGCTCCACAAGCGACACCCCGGCGAGCAGCAGCACGAACGGGGCGCTCCACCAGCCGTAGAAGATGTAGCTCGCGATCAGGATGAACACCCGCCACTGGCGCGGCCGGGGAGCGAACACCCAGTTCAGCGGCAGGACGATCGCGAAGAAGATCGCAAAGGTGATCGTGGGGAAGAGCACCGGTCAGACGCGCCCGGGCGCGCAGGCGCGGGCAGCGGCGATCGCCGCCGCGCCCCACCGCCGCGCGTGTGTCATGCCTCGTAGCACCGCACGGACAATATAAAGCGCTGGAAACGGCGGTCGCGTCAGATTGGCGCAAGGTTTGTCCCTCACCACTTTGAGGGATCCCCAACCTCCCCGAAATTGCCGATGCGGAATCCCAGAGTCTACGCGCCTGCGTGGCGCGATCTCCCCCGATTTGAGGAGTCCCGGTGTCCTTGCTTGTCTCGCGAAAGTCTTTTGCCGCTGCTCTGGCAGCGGTTGGTGCGGCGGTCATGATCGGCGTCCCGATGGCATCAGCGGTGGTTGCGGTGCCGACTCCTCAGACTCCCTGCAACGGTCAGACGGTCGATCGCCTGGGCGCGTTCTCGTGGGGCGCGGTCACCGGCGCCGCCCAGTACGAGTTCCAGATCGCCGATGACCCGGGATTCACCACGCCTGCTCTGACCGGGAGCGATGGACAGTTCAAGACCGCCAACACCCGCGCGACCCTCAACTTCACGCTCCCCAACGCGACGTACTTCTGGCGCGTGCGGGCGTGGTCGGGTGGAGCCGTTCCCGACAACACGGCGTGGTCGGCAGGGTGCGAGTTCACGCTCAACTGGGCCGACCGACCGGGCGGTGTCGATCCCACCACGACGACACCGGGCGACGGTGTCCAGAACCACGGCACGGTCGTCTATCCCGATCCGGTCAAGCTCAATTGGGATCCGGTCAAGGGTGCCCAGAAGTACACCGTGGCGCTCTCGAGTTCGTTTGACCTCTCGAGTGAGGTGGCCGGCTTCCCGATCACCACCTCCGCGACCGTGGTTACGCCGCCGGCGCGGCTGCTGCCAGGCCAGCAGTACTGGTGGCAGGTGACGCCGATCGACGCCCAGGGCAACCCCGGCCAGCCGTCCGATATCCAGGACTTCTCGTGGAGCTGGCCGTCTGACCAGATGACGCTCTCGGTCTCGCAGCCCAACGCGCTGATCGGCGTCGAGGACCCGGTGTTCTCGTGGACGCCGGTTCCGGGCGCGGTGGGATATCAGATCCAGATCAACCCCACCACAGACTTCTCGTCGGGCAACATCTGCTGCGACGGCACGGTCATCAACGCCACCTCCTACTCGCCCACCACCCTGCTCACCTCGGGTAACTACTTCTGGCGGGTGCGGGCGCAGGACGCCAGCGGCAACTTCGGCGACTGGGTGATGGCGACCTCAGCGGATACCGATCCCGATCTCAACAACTCGCCGACCGCTCCGTGCGTTCACGTCACCGACAATCCGGTGTGCTTCCGCGACCACTACGACACGAGTGGGATCACCAACCTGACGATGGCCGACAGTACGGGTGCCGATGTGTGGACGCCCGGGTACTCCACGGACACTCCCATCGTGACCTGGGCGGCGACGCCCGGGGCAGCCACCTACAAGGTCGACGTGGCCGAGTACAACGGCTCGCAGTGCCTGTACCCGCCGGGTAACAACGGGTCATACGTCTCTGAGGTGACCGCGGCGACGTCGTGGACTCCGCTGGGCTCCGGCCCGGACAACAACCTGCTGCAGCCGGGCGACACCTACTGCGTCCAGGTCACCGCCCAGCGCCACGAGGACGGCAGCAACGTTGTGGTCTACGGCGCCACCACGCAACTCGGTGGGGCCGGCAATCCCGCGTTCGTCTTCTCGGGCTACCCCACCGGCAACCCCTGCACCGCGCCATGCAACTCCGCACTCAACATCGGCGCCGGCGACTACGTGCTGCCGCTGGCGACCGGGAATACGAGTCTGCCGCTGTTCACCTGGAAGCCGATCTCGGGTAAGGGCAGCTATTTCGTGGTGGTTGCCACCGACACCAGCTTCCAGCACGTGATCGACACGGCCTTCACCCGCGTGCCGGCCTACGCGCCGCGCAGCTCGATCTCGGTGCTGAACTACCCCGACACCGACACCAGCTATGCCTGGGCGGTGCTCCCGGCAACCGGTATCGACGGTACTGGGGCGGCGGCCACTCCAACTTCACCGTCGAGCTACCCGCAGACGTTCACGCTGCACTCGCTGGCTCCGACGCTGACCGCGCCGGCCGACAACGCCACCGTCAACGGCCCGCCCACGTTCCAGTGGGCGCCGGTGCCAGGCGCGTACTACTACCAGCTGACGGTCGCGACCAGCAGCAGCTTCAGCACCAGCCCCACCAACACGCTGGTTGCGGGAGCGCCGTTCACGACCCAGTCCACGACCTTCGTGGGCTCGAACTTCGCGACCTCCCAGACGCTCTACTGGAAGGTGCAGGCGTTCGATCGCAGCGGCAACAAGCTCACCTTCTCGCCGACTCGCCGGTTCACCGAGTCGCGCCCGGCGCCGACCTTCGCCACGGTCACCAACCCCACCTCTGGTGACGGCCTGCCCGTCTTCTCGTGGGATCCCACTCCGGGAGCGGTGGCGTACGACGTCGAGCTGCAAACGCCGGCCGGCGGCACCACCGACTTCCAGTCGGTCGCCACCACCGCGATGGCGCCCACCAGCCTCTCAGGCACAGGCACGTTCAAGTGGAAGGTGCGGGCCGAGTTCCCGACCGCGGGCCAGAACGTGTTCAGCCCGTACTCGGCGTGGCAGTCGTACACCCGCACGATCCATGCGCCGGCAAATCCGGTCACGGCTCCGGCCACCGCGCATCAGGTGGTGCTCAGCTGGGATTCGAAGGACGGAGCCAAGACCTACGCGGTCGAGCTTGCATCCGACTCGACCTTCGGCGGCACCGTGTTCGACAGCTTCTCGACTCAGAACACCACTGCGGCGCCGTATCTGACCGCGGGTGCGTATGCCGAGGGTGGCACCATCTGGTGGCACGTGCGGATGATCGACGGCGATGGCAATCAGGGCGCGTGGACGGCGGCACAGCAGTTGACGCTGCCGCTGAAGATGCACCTCTCGGTTACCGGCAGCACCGCCAAGGCCCAGACCACCACCGTCAAGGTCTACGCCCGCACCGCCACCGGCAAGCCGATCGCCGGCGTCAGCATCAAGGATTCCGGCTGCGGCCTCAAGGCCAAGACCGTGAAGACCGGAGCCGGCGGTGCCGCGACGTTCAAGATCAAGCCGACCAAGTCCGGCAACATCAAGTTCGCCGCCACCAAGCCCGGCGCCATCGCCAGTTCAATACTGGTTGCCGTCTACTAGCCGTCGCAGGGTGAATAACGGTGCCTGGCACCGTTATTCACCCTTGACCGCCAGGTTGGGGCGGAAGCGGCGGGCGAGCATCGCGGCCAGGGCGACCAGCAGCGCGATCGGGATCACGAACCCGGCGCCCACGATCACCGCGGTCATGACCGACTGGGCGGCATCCACCGACCGGCTCAGGGCCTGCCACAAGGCGCTGGCGTGCTCGGGTGCGGCCGCCGCCGCGGCCGGGGTGGTCATCGCCACCGTGATCGTGCTGTAGTCGGTGCGATCGTGCAGGTAGCGCAGCTGGCCACTCAGCTGCTCGATCTGGCCCTGCACCTGGGAGAGCTGGTTCTCGACCAGGATCGAGCCCGAGATGGTGGTGGCCTTCTGCATCAGCCCCAGCAGGATCCGGCGCTGGGCCTGGAGGTTCACCAGCCGCGCGTCCAGGTCGACCAGCTGGCGGCTGACGTCCTCGCCGCTCTCGGTGGACGAGCGAACGTGGCCCAGCTGCGAGAGATCCTGCACTGCGGCCTCGAACGCTCCCGCCGGGATCCGCAGCACGATCGTGGCCGATCCGTCGCGTCCCGACTGCTCGTGTGAGCTTTCGACGTAGCCGCCGGTGGAGTCGGCGATCTGCCTTGCGGCATCGATCTTGCCCCCCATCGCCTTGCGAGCGATCCGCAACTCGATGGTGGCGGTCTTGATCACCGAGGGAGTGCTCGTGGTCACGAGCAGCGCGGGGCTGGCAATCGGTGCCGGTATCTCTCCCGCCGAACTCTTGGACGGTGCCAAAACAGCGTCGCCCGCCGCGGCACGCATGGTTGCCGCATGCGTTGCCGACCCCGACGAATCGTTGCCACCGCAGCCCGCCACCGCGCCTGCGCCGCCGCACAGAGCCAAAACCACTCCCACTGTTCCTGCCGTTTTCGCGATCGAAGCCATCACGCCCCCTCAAGGTTGTCGTCCTTACGACCGAAGCAACGGGGAGATGGTTCCGAGCAGCCGGAACTAGACTGTTGACCATGGCGACCGAGATCGAGTCCCGCAACCGACCGCCGGAAACGGCCACCGATCCCGCCATCGGCCAGTGGAGAGGGCTCAAGCGGGCGGCCACGCTTGTCGCGGTGCTAACCAGCCCTGTTGCCTACATCTGGTTCCGGGAAGCCCAGGATTGGTCGGTGGCGATGAGCCTGCTGGCCACCGTCGGAGAGATCGCGCTGTTCCGGGCGGCGCTCGACCTGGTGCTGAGATGGTTCATCCCCTGGCCCAGCCTGCTGGGCTCCGACGAGGAGCAGCGCAAGATCGACATGGTCGACCGGCGCCGCGCCTGGTTCTGGCGAAGCGCGGTCTGGTGGCTTGTGATCATCAGCGCCGTGACCTGGTTTGTGATCCACGTGATGGGGTCACAGGCGCTCACCACGCTGCTGCAGGTGGCGCTGTTTCTGCCGATCAACTTCCTGCTCTTCTTCGGCCCGTTCCTGATGATGGCCGTCAGCCAGATCAGCTCGTATGAGCCCGGCGACGCCGATTGGGGAGTGAAGCTGGCCGACGTACGCGGCCAGGCGGAGGCCAAGGAGGAGGTGCGCCGCGTGGTCACACTGTGGCAGTCGGGCGAGGCCTTCGAGCTGGCCGGCGGCAAGCGAGAGCGTGGCCTCTTGATGCTGGGCGCCCCCGGCACCGGCAAGACGATGCTGTCCAAGGCCATCGCCACCGACTTCAACTGCCCGTTCGTGTCGATCCCCGGTTCCGGTTTTGCCGGCATGTTCTTGGGGATGGATGCGATCACGGTGCGTCTGCTGGCGCGCAAAGCCAAGCGGCTGGCGCGCAAGTGGGGTGGCCAGTGCATCGTCTTCATCGATGAGATCGACGCCGTCGGCATGCGCCGCTCCAGCCTCGGAGTGGGGACGATGGCGCCGGCCCCGCCCCCACCCAGCATGGAGGAGCTGTGCTTCTATGGCGGTAACGGCGCGCTCACCCCCACCGGAGATCTGATCCTGGAGACGCGTGCCTGGCGCGAGCGGCTGTTTGCGATGCGGGCGCCGATGGCGGTCAAGTCCGGCTTCATGGTACGGCTGGACGGGCTCGTCAACCAGGTCATGCCGGGCGGCATGATGGGCGGCGGCCAGCTCGCCCTCAACCAGCTGCTGGTGGTGATGGACGGCATCGGCAGCCCCCGCTTCTTCCGCAAAAACATCACCCGCGGCCTGAACACGCTCCTGGACGCCATGTACATCGTCCCCCAACAGGTGGGAAGCGTGCCCCTGCGCCTGCCCCGGGCCAAGCCGGCGTCCGAGCAGATCTATTTCATCGGCGCCTGCAACGCTCCCATCGAGGCGCTCGATCCGGCACTCACCCGCCCGGGCCGGATGGGCCGCCACGTGTGGTTCCGCACGCCCACCAAGGACGATCGCAAGGACATCTTCGATCTCTATCTCGCCAAGGTCGACCACGACCCCGATCTGGACGGTACTGAGCGCCGCGACGAGCTGGCTCGGATCACCAACGGCTACTCGCCGGCGATGATCGAGCAGGTGTGCTCGATGGCCCTCACCACCGCGCACTACGAGGGCAGGCAGGCCTTCAACCGCGAGGACATCGTCGAGGCCATGACCACGGTCGAGTCGGGCACCGCGGTCAACGTGGAATACATCCCGGAGGAGACGCGGGCGGTCGCCATCCACGAAGCCGGCCACGCCGTCGCCGGCCACGTGTACATGAAAGGCGTCGAATCGACCCGGCTTTCGATCCGCAAGCGGGGATCGTCGCTGGGCCACCATCAGGCGCTCGAGAAGGAGGAGCGGTTCAGCTCCTGGCGGCATGAGGAGACCGCTCGGCTGGTATGGACGCTGGGCGCGATGGCCGCCGAGCGGGTGTTCTACGGCGAGAACTCCACCGGAGTCGGCGGCGACGTGATGAGTGCCACCACCCGAGCGGCGTGGATGGTGGGATCGTGCGCCATGGGTCCCGAGCCGGTCACCTTCAACGGGCGCTACACCACCGACGAGGAGCGCGAGGAAGCCCAGAAGAAGGTGATGAAGCGGTACGAGACGATCGGAAACCAGATCATGCGCCGGTCGGGCGGAGGCGGGCCGTTCGCGGTGGACCCCATCGCCGGAGTGCTGTCTGACCGCGACAAGCGGGCGATGGCCGCCCAGATGCTGGGCCAGGCCTACGTGGCCGCGTATCTGCTGATCGCCCACAACCGAGCCGCTGTCGAGCACGTCGCCGACGTGCTGATCCAGCGCCGGGAGATGCACGGAGACGAGGTTGTGGAGCTGCTCGACAGCGCCAAGTTCGAGCTGCCGGACATCGATCTGACCGAACAGGAGGACGCGTGGCCGTCGGTGTGAAGTCCCAGCGCACCAGCGACCGGTTCACGATCGGATACGTGATTCTGGGCGTGGCCGTGGTGATCGCTGCGCTGGTGCTGGCCGTTCAGCTGGGCGACTCCAAGACGACCGTCGCTCCCGACACCTGGTCTGCCTGGAAGCCCAACCCGGCGCTGGGGGTGAACGGCATCGTCGAGATCGCCGATCATGTCGGCCAGCGGTACAAGCTCCCCAACGGGAACCAGCTGGTCGTGATCAAGGCCAGCTACCCGGGCCACGTGGGTGAGCTCGACCCCGCGGCGGTACGCGCAAAGACGCTCGATGTCAGCACCCTGGTGATCGCCAACACCGCTCCCGACGGTCAGGTGTCCTACACCGCCGGATTCCCGACCTTCCCCACGACGGTCGAGTACCAGCTGTGCGGGGCGAGCCCCAAGTGCCGGATCCCCGGGGGCATGACCGCCAAGACCCAGGCCAAGCTGCATCGCGAAGGCCTCGAGCTGGCGCTGTACACGTTCCACTACATCCCCGAGCTGACCAACGTGGTCGAGATCTTCCCGCCCGGCCCCGGTGGGCAGCCCAGCCGCGCGGTGGTGCTCGGATCGTCCCAGTTGGCGGCTGTGTTGCAGGCGCCGCTGGCGTCGACGTTGCCGGCCCAGCCGGTCGCCGGCGAGCAGGCATCGATCAACCGGCTGATGACCGCCTCCACCTACGACTACCTCTACCAGCAGCTGTACGACGGCACGTTCCAGATGGTGTTGTCGACGCCCAACTAGATGGTTCATCGCTCGCCGCTGGAACGGGCCCGCATGCGGCTGGACCGGCTGAACCTGTACCCCGAGCCGGTCAGGCTGGTGGGGGTGCGGGTGGTGGTGGCTCCGTGGTTCTTTCGGCTTCCGTGGCTGCGGGGATTCGATGGCTATGCCACCCACAGCGTGATCCTGATGCGGCGGTCAGAACGTGACGACGACCTGATGTGCCACGAGCTGTGTCACGTCTGGCAGATGCAGCACCACCCCCTGCGCATGCCGCTGTCCTATCTGGGCGGCTACCGCAACAATCCCTACGAGGCCGAGGCCCGGCGGGCCACCGAGATCACACGTGGCTCACTGCCCGGGGATGGGTGACGCTGCCAGCGCTTTCAGCTGGGTGATCAGCGCCTTCACCTGGGCGGCCTGCTGCGAGTCGGGCGCCAGCTTGAGGTAGGCCTGGAGCGCCTTCACGGCCTGCGGGTACTGCCGTGAGTTGGCTGCGTCATAGCCCAGCCCGAGTTGGTTCAGGGCGTTGTCGGGCTGCAGTTTGGCCAGCTTCTCGCGGTATCCCATCGCGACCTGCACGTCGGTGCTGGACTGGGAGCTGTAGTTCTGGGCGAGCGTGGTGTACTGGCTGGCGGCGGCGGTGCCCAGCGGGTTGGTGAGGCTGGTGGCCTTGAGGCCGCTGAGGGCGGCGTCATCGGCGCTGGATCCGTAGAACTGCGCTGCTGCCTGATAGGTCTGGGCGTTTTGGGAGTTGTAGTAGGCGCGGGTTTCCAGCAACCCCGAGACGGCCGAGAGCGCCGCCTGATCGTCCTTCTTGAGGTTCAGGTAGCTCTCATACGCGCTGATCGCGTCGTCGTTCTTGCCCTGACTGCGGTAGGCGGAGGCGAGCTGGTTCCAGGCGGCCGCGTCATTCGGATTCTTGGTGGTCTGATCCTTCAGCGAGCTGGTCGGATCGCTGGAGCTGCTGCCGCCGGTGAGGAAGTCGAGCGCGTTGATCGAGCCCGCTCCCTGACCCACGCCGAGCAGCACGAAGCCCATGGCGAAGGTGACCGCCAAGAACACGAAGATCGGCTTCTGGGTTTTGCGTATGCGTTCGAACAACATGGGCGTTCAGGCCTCGATCATCTTTACCCGTACGGCAGAGGCTTCTCGGGTGATCGGCATCTGTGCCTCGTGCCGATAGCGTATCTTCCCCGCCACAGATGTGAACACGATTCGATCGGCGCTGCCGCCGAAGACCGCGGCGGTGACGGGGTCGTCCCAGGGCAGAAACGGGGTGCCGCCGAGGTCGAGCACCGTCACGTCCGCGGCCTTGCCGGGTGTCAGCGATCCGATCTCGTCGGAGAGCCCGATCGCCTCGGCTCCACCCAGCGTGGCCATGCGCAGTACCTGTGTTGCGGTGAGCGCATCGGCGCGGCCGGCGCGGGCCCGCGCCATCATCACCGCCACCCGCATCTCCTCCCACATGTCGAACACCATCGCCGAGGCGGGCGAGTCGGTGCCCAGTCCCACCCGGATGCCCGCCTCCAACAGCTCGGGGACGGGAGCGGTGCCGCAGCCAAGCAGCGCGTTTGACCGGGGACAGTGGATCACCGGCACGTCCAGCCGGGCCGCCAGCTCGATGTCCTCGGCGTTCATGAACACGCCGTGGATGACCACCGTGTCGGGCCCCAGCAGATGCTCGAACTCGTCCAGGTGCTGGGTCTCGCGGTCGGATTCGAGCAGGTGGGTGGCGATCGGCAGTCCCCGCTCGCGGGCCACCGCGATCATCACCGCATAGTCGTCCAGGGTGACGGTGAAGGGCGCGTGCGGCGAGAGGCCGGGGGTGACCAGCGGGTCGGCCGGGAGCATGTCCAGTGCGTCGCCCATGCGCTCACGGAGATCTCCCCAGGCACTGAACCCTTCGAGGTAGACGATCGCCCGCAGGCCGGTGTCGATGGCGGCTGCGGCCACCGTGCCGGCGTAACAGCAGTCGGCCACGGTCGTGACTCCGCCGGAGAGGCTGATGCGAGCCCCCTCGAGCGCCTGCACCAGTGAGTCCTCGGGGTGGTCGAGCGCGGCCTTGCGGCGGATGTGCTCCTCGATCCACGGCCCGAACGGCTTGCCGTCCCCGAAGCCCGCCATGCGGGCGTACTCAAGGTGGGTGTGGGCGTTGACCAGCCCCGGCAGGATCACCGAGTCGGCGAACAGCTCGTCGGCCGGCCCGCCCTGACCGAGAGCCTCGATCCGCCCGTCGCGGATTTCGACGCGCCCGTCGGGGATCGGTTCGGCGTCGACCGGTATCACCCAGTCAGCGCCGAGGATCACACGCCCTCCCACCCGCTCCCGTCGCCCCAGCGGGACTCGGTCTCGTCTTCGGCGCGGTTGCGGTCGACCGCCTTGACCAGGACGTACGAGAGGGCATAGAGAGCAAGTAGCGGCACGAACTCGAACACGAACGAGACCGGATCGGCGCCCGGCAGCACCCCGGCCACGACCGCCAGCAGCACCACCGCGTACCGCCAGGTATTGCGCATGAACGCCGCGCTGATGATCCGCATTTTCGCGAGCGTGTACATGAATGCCGGCATCTCGAAGATCACACCCATGGCGATCATCAAAAGGGTGATGAACTGCAGGTATTCGGTGGCGCGAAGTTGGTCGGTGAACTGGTCGCCGCCGAAATTCAGCAGAAAGTCGAGCGCCGGAGGGAGCACGAGGAACCATCCGAAGGCGACGCCGATCACGAACAACACCGGGAATCATCAGCGCCAGTGAGCGGATTCGCTTGTGGTGCTCACGCGAAAACGCCGGAATCACGAACGCGTAGATCTGATACGTGAGCAGCGGCAGCGTCACCAGAATGGCGATGTCCAGTGACAGGCTGAAAGCGGTGAAAAAGGCGTCAGTCGGACTGAACCGGACGAATTCGATGTGGTGGCCCGGCCCCACAGCTGCGTTGGCCGGTTTGGTCAGCCAGTGCAGGATCTGCTGCCACTTCCAGAAGACAAGGGCGATCACGATCACCAGCACGCTCACCGTCACCACCAAACGCGAGCGCAACTCGTCCAGGTGCTCCGTCAGCGTGAGCTGGTCCTCGGGATCGACTCGGCGAGGGCGAGCCATTGAGAGGTCCTAGCTACTCGGTGGGAGTGGTGACCTGATCGCTCGGCGTCGGCGGCGTGTATGCCGGTGAGGCCGGAGGCGGCGTGATGCTTGCTGCCGGGGGCGGTGCGGGGGCGGGGGGCTCCGACTCGTGGCCGGTAATCCCGTCCTTGAACTCCCGGAAGCCCTTGCCCAGTGACTTGCCCACTTCAGGCAGTCGCTTGGGTCCAAGGACGATCAGTGCAATCACCAGGACGATGACGAGTTTTTCGGGTGACGGATCGAAGATTCCCATAGGTACCCCTCCAAGGTTAGCAGACCTTCATCGCAGGATTTTGATGCTGGCTACACTTCGGATGCGGCGGCAAGTCGGTTCGTCGCCGCCCTTTGAACGTTTTCAACCTCTTTGAGAGGACACATGTCCGACCTGGTTATTCGCAATCTGCATGCTTCGATCGACGGCACCGAGATCCTTCGTGGCCTCGATCTGGAGCTGAACAAGGGCCAGGTGCACGCCATCATGGGCCCCAACGGCTCGGGCAAGTCCACGCTCGCGCACGTACTCATGGGCCATCCCGCCTACGAGGTTACCGCAGGTGAGGTCACCTTCCTCGGCACCGACGTGCTCGAGCTGGAGCCCGATGAGCGCTCCCGCCTCGGGCTGTTCCTGGCCTTCCAGTATCCGGCCGCGATTCCCGGCGTCACCGTCGCCAGCTTCCTGCGGATGGCGGTCAACGCCCATCGGCGCACGCCCGAGGGCGACGAGAACCCGATCCGCATCCCCGAGTTCCGAAAGCTGCTGCAGGAGAACATGGAGGCGCTCAAGATCGACCGCTCCATGACCTCCCGCTACATCAACGACGGCTTTTCCGGCGGCGAGAAGAAGCGCATGGAGATGCTGCAGATGGCGGTGCTCTCACCGCAGCTCGCGATTCTGGACGAGACCGATTCGGGGCTCGACATCGATGCCCTGCGGATCGTCTCCGACGGCGTCAACAGGCTGCTGTCGCCCGATCTGGGTGTGCTTGTGATTACCCACTACGCGCGACTGTTGCAATACATCAAGCCAGACGTGATCCACGTGCTGGTGAATGGGCGTATCGTCGAGACCGGCGGGCCCGAAGTGGCCGACAAACTCGAGCGCGAAGGCTACGCAGCCTACGGCGTCGAGGAGGAGGAGGCGGTAGCCCATGGCTGATACCAAGCTGACACCCGAGGAGGTCGAGGCCACCTCGATCGGCGAGTACAAGTACGGCTTCCACGACGAGGTGACGTCGGTCTTTCGCACGCGCCGCGGCCTGGACGAGGACGTGGTGCGCGAGATCTCGGCGCACAAGGCAGAGCCCGAGTGGATGACCGATTTCCGCGTCGCCGCCTACCGGCACTGGCTGCAGCGCCCGATGCCCACCTGGGGCGCCGATCTCTCCAAGATCGACTTCGACAACATCTACTACTACCTCAAGCCCGTGGCCGAGCAGGCCAAGTCCTGGGACGACCTGCCTGACGGCATGCGCGAGACCTGGGACAAGCTGGGCATCCCCGAGGCCGAGAAGAAGTATCTGGCCGGGGTCGGTGCTCAGTACGAGTCCGAGGTCGTCTACCACAACCTGCAGAAGGAACTGGCCGACCAGGGAGTGATCTTCCTGGACATGGATTCCGGTCTGCGCGAGCACGAGGATCTGGTGCGCCAGTACCTGGGCACCATCATCCCGTCCAACGACAACAAGTTCTCCGCGCTCAACTCGGCCGTGTGGTCGGGTGGCTCGTTCATCTACGTGCCGCCGGGTGTGCGGGTGGAGCTGCCGCTGCAGGCCTACTTCCGCATTAACGCCGAGAACATGGGGCAGTTCGAGCGGACGCTGATCATCGTCGACCGCGACGCCTACGTGCACTACGTCGAGGGCTGCACCGCCCCGATCTACTCGACCGACTCGCTGCACTCTGCGGTGGTCGAGATCCACGTGGCCGAGGGTGGCCGCTGCCGCTACACCACCATCCAGAACTGGTCGAAGAACGTCTTCAACCTGGTCACCAAGCGGGCGGTCGCCGAGAAGAACGCCACCATGGAGTGGGTCGACGGCAACCTCGGTTCGCAGATCACCCAGAAGTACCCGGCCGTGCTGCTCAAGGGCGAGGGTGCGCACGGTGAGGTGCTCTCGATCGCCTTCGCCGGCGACGGCCAGCATCAGGATGCGGGCGGCAAGATCACCCACATGGCTCCCAACACCAGCTCGGTGATCACCTCCAAGTCGATCTCCAAGGACGGTGGCCGGGCCTCGTACCGCGGATTGCTGCAGGTCAACGACGGCGCCACCAACTCGCGCTCGAAGGTCGTCTGTGACGCGCTGATTCTGGACGAGGACAGCCGCACCGACACCTACCCGTACATCGACATCAAGGAGAACGCGGTCGAGATCGCGCACGAGGCGACCGTCTCCAAGATCGGCGACGAGCAGCTGTTCTACCTGATGAGCCGCGGTCTCAGCGAGGCCGAGGCCTCGGCGATGATCGTGTCGGGCTTCATCGAGCCGATCACCAAGGAGCTGCCGCTCGAGTACGCGGTCGAGATGAACCGCCTGATCCAGTTGCAGATGGAAGGATCCGTGGGTTGAACACGCTGGCCGAGCCCGCCTGGTTGGCGGGTATGCGCGAGGCTGCCCGGGCGGTGTACGACTCGCTGCCGGTGCCGTCCAACCGGGAGGAGGCGTGGCGATTCACGAATCTCCGCGGCTTCGACCCGGACGGCTACCCGGTGGAGCAGCCACAGCTGGATCTGGAGGGCGACGCGCCCGCCCCGGCGACCTTCATGCACCTCTCCCAGGCGGTGGCCGAGCAGCCCGCGCTGGTCGAGCCGTACCTGGGATCGGTGGTGTCCGACGGCGAGAAGTTCGCCGCCGCCAACGCCGCCCACTGGCTCGATGGGGTGCTGCTGTACGTGCCCGCCGGCGTCGAGATCGAGACGCCGCTGCGTGCGATCGTCGATGTCACCGCCGACGGCAGCGCCGCCTACAACCGCGTGCTGATCGTGCTCGAGCGCGACGCCAAAGCCACCTTCGTGGAGGAGTACCGGTCACACAGCGCCGCCTATGTGAACACGGTGGTCGAGGTGATCGTCGGCGACGGCGCCAAGCTCGAGTACGTGACGGTGCAGGATCACCACTCAGAGACGCGCCAGTTCGCGACCCATCGAGTCACCGTCGGCCGCGACGCCAAGCTGGACTGGGTGGCTGCGGCGGTGGGCGGTACCCGCGCCAAGTCGCGGATGGAGAGCTACCTGGCCGGGCAGGGTGCCCAGGTCAAGGTCACCGGCGCCTACTACCTGACCGGGCGTGAGCACATCGATTTCGACACGACCCAGGAGCACGCCGCTCCCGACACCTTCTCGGACCTCGCCTTCAAGGGCGTGCTGGACGATCGCGCCAGAGCGGTCTGGCGGGGCGTGATCCGGGTCGACAAGGGCGCCCAGAAGACCGACGCCTACCAGGAGAACCGAAACCTGCTGCTGTCCTCAGACGCTCAGGCCACCCCGATCCCGGGGCTCGAGATCGAGGCCAACGATGTTCGCTGCACCCACGGTGCCACGGTCGGCCAGGTCGATCGCGGCCAGATGTTCTACCTGATGGCCCGCGGGCTCACCCACGCCGAGGCCGAGCGCTTGATCGTGCGCGGCTTCTTCGAGGACGTGCTCGAGCGGATTGGCTCTCAAGAGGTTCGCGACCGCGTCACCGACGCGATCGAGGCTCGGCTGCCGGCCTGATGAGTGAGGCGACCGCTCGGGTGATGGACGACTTCGCCCGGGAGTTGGACGAGCTGCGGCCAGAGGGTGTCGAGGTCATCGACGCGCACACCCACCTGGGCCTGGACGAGGACGGGATGGCGCTGACGCCGGCGGAGCTGTGCGAGATGCTGGATCTCGCCGGCGCTGCGCGGGCGCTCACATTCCCGCTGCACGATCCCGATCGGCATCCCGGCTATCGGGTGCCCAACGACCGGGTGCTGGAGTGGGCCGGGGCGAGCGATGGGCGGCTGATCCCGTTCTGCCGGCTGGATCCGGCCGAGGATCCGGTGGCCGAGGCCGAGCGGGCGCTGGACGCAGGCGCGGTGGGCATCAAGCTGCACCCGCGGGCGCAGGCGTTCGGGCTCTCCTCCCACCCCGGCGTGGAGAGTATCTTCGCGGTGGCCGAGGAGCGGCAGGTGCCGATGCTGATTCACGCCGGTGCCGGGCTTCCGCCCGAGTTCGGCGGCGAGCTGGTCGAGATCGTCGATCGCCACCCAAGCGTGCGCCTGATCCTGGCGCATATGGGTGTCGCCGACCAGGCGGTGATGGCCGACGGCCTGCGCGGCCACCCGTCCATCGTCTACGACAGCTCGTGGATGAATGCCTTCGAGATCATGACGCTGCTCTCGCGGATTCCCGCGGAGCGGATCGTGTTCGGCTCCGATCCGCCGTATGGGCGCACGTTCAGCAGCCTCTACCTGCTGCTGCGATCGCTGCGCTGCCTGGGTGTCGAGTCCGACAGCGTGGCCGAGATTCTGGGTGGAAGTGTGCGCCGCATGCTCGCCGGTGAGCCGCTGGCGGCTGCCACCGCTCCGCCGGCTCCGCGCGAGCTGCGGATCGACCCGCGTGTGCTTCGCGTCCACACCTATTGCATGATGTCGCTGGGTGCGATGATCGGCGGTAACCCGGAGCGGGCGGCGGGCTTGATCCGGCTGGCCGCCGGAGCGACCCGCGACCCCGATCCGGGTGCGCTCGAGCCGCTCTTCGCCAGGCTGGGGCCGGCGCTTACGGCCGGCGCTGCCGACATGGCCGAGGCAACCGACCCGGTCAGCGCGCGAGCGGCTCTGGCGCCGGTCTTCATGAGCATGGCGGCGGTCGCCACCGAGCAGCCGCAGCGCGCCTGATCAAGGGTTGATCTACCCTGTGGGTATGGCGGTTGCCTCACCTCACTCACCCTTGGATGCCGAGCGGATCAAGCTCGACTTCCCGATTCTCGCAACCAAGGCGCACGGCACCAAGCCGCTGGTGTACCTCGATTCCGCCAACTCCTCGCAGAAGCCCGAGGCGGTGATCGAGGCGGTGGCAGAGGTGTACCGATCCGGCTATGCCAATGTCCACCGCGGGGTGTACGAGCTTGGAGTCGCGGTTACCGAGGCTTTCGAGGGCGCCCGCGACAAGGTGGCGGCCTTCATCAACGCGCCCTCCCGGCGCGAGGTGGTGTTCGTACGCCAGGCCACCGAGGCGCTCAACCTGGTCGCCTACGCGTACGGCCGCAAGTTCATCGGCGAGGGTGATGTGATCGTCTCCACCGAGATGGAGCATCACTCCAACCTGGTGCCGTGGCAGTTTCTGGCTCAGCAGACCGGGGCGACGCTGCGGTATCTGCGGCTGACCGATGACGGCGAGCTGGATCCCGCCTCGCTGGAGGAGTTGGGGCAGCTCCAAAACGTCAAGCTGGTGGCTGTCACCCAGGCCTCCAACACGCTGGGCACGCTCAACGACATCCCCGCCTTGTCGCGCTGGGCACACGACCTGGGCGCGGTGATCGTGGTGGACGGTGCCCAGGCTGCTCCCCATCGGCCGGTCGACGTGCAGGCGCTGGGATGCGACTTCTACGCCATCTCCGGGCACAAGATGTGCGGCCCCGGCTCGGGAGCGCTGTGGGGTCGCGCGGAGCTGCTCGACCGCATGGATCCGTTCCTGACCGGCGGCGAGATGATCTCGACGGTCACACTCGAGCGCACCACCTGGAACGAGCTGCCGTGGAAGTTCGAAGCCGGCACCCCCGCGATCGCCGAGTGCATCGGACTGGGGGCGGCCGTCGACTATCTGAGCGGCATCGGGCTGGAGAAGATTGCCGCCCACGAGCAGGCCCTGACCGAATACGGGCATGCGCTGCTGGCGCAGATCGAGGGCGTCACCCAGTTCGGCCCGGCTCCTCACCGGCGAGGCGGCGTGCTGAGCTTCGACGTCGAAGGCATTCACCCGCATGACGTTGCCCAGATCCTGGACGCCGACGGCATCTGCGTTCGCGCCGGGCATCACTGCACCCAGCCGGTGATGGCCCGCTACGGCGTGGCCGCGACCACCCGGGCGAGCGTGTACCTGTACAACACCACCGCCGACCTGGATGCTCTTGCTGACGGCCTGGAGCGGGTGAAGCACACCTTCGCTAGGTAAGGTGCAATAAGAAGACTATGGACGAGCTTTATCGCGACAACATCCTCGATCACTACAAGAATCCCCGCAACGCGGGGCATCTTGACAGCCCCAGTGTCGAAGCCGACGGAGTCAATCCGCTGTGCGGCGACGAGCTGCACGTCGAGCTGCTGGTGACCGACGGCGTGGTCGAGGACGTGCGCTACAACGGCCGCGGCTGCGCCATCAGCCAGGCGGCGGCGTCGATGCTCTCTGACGCCGTCAAGGGCCGCAAGGTCGAGGACGTCGAGCGGATGGGCAAGGAGGACGTGCTGGACGAGCTCGGCATTCCGCTGACGCCGATCCGGCTCAAGTGCGCGCTGCTGTCGGTGGGCGTGCTCAAGGTCGCGCTGGCCGAGCTCAAGGGCGAGTCGATCCCCGCCGAGTGGGCAGCAGACAACGAGATTACGTGGAAATCGCAGTAGGGCCGGTCGACTCGATCCCCGAGGGAGGGGTCAAGATCGTCCAGTCCGGGTCGCTGTTTGTGGGTGTGTACCGGATCGAGGGCGAGCTGTACGCGATCGAGGATCGCTGCAGCCACGACGACGGCCCGCTGTGCGAGGGCGATCGAGAAGGATTCGAAGTGATCTGCCCGCGCCACGCCGCCCGATTCGATCTGCGCACCGGCACGGTGCTTTCGCCACCCGCCACCGAGGACGTGGAAGCGTTCCCGGTGGAGGTCCGTGACGGCCACATTGTCGTGTTGGTGTAACGGTCCGACCGGGTAGAGTGCCTTGCATGGAGCATCTTTCCGAAGCCACGCAGGAGTACCTGGAGAGCATCTACTGGCTGTACGAGGCCGGCATCGATCGCACCCAGGCCAACCTCGCCCGTGCACTGCATGTCTCCCAGCCGTCGGCCAGCGAAATGTTGCGGCGCATGTCCGACGACGGCCTGGTCGAGCGTGACGAGCACAAGCTGATCAACTTCACCGAGCGCGGGCGGGATGTGGCCGAGCGGATCGTGGCCCGGCACCGGTTGGTGGAGGCCTATCTGGTCAAGGTCATGGGGATCCCGTGGGACGACGTCCACGAGGAGGCCCACGCCATGGAGCATTCGATCTCGCCGCGGCTCGAGGCCAAGATGCTGGAGATGATCGGCGAGGTCAAGACCTGTCCCCACGGCCATCCCATCGGCGA
The DNA here is from genome assembly GCA_963729195.1 of uncultured Actinomycetes bacterium. GTDB lineage: Bacteria > Actinomycetota > Thermoleophilia > Gaiellales > JAICJC01 > CAVPTL01. Next base: position 180,065 of record CAVSNF010000022.1, on the reverse strand, counting down.
CTATCCACGCGAGCCCGGTGAGCCGATTCCGGCGGTGCCGGTGGGCAGTCGAGATCATCGTGCTGCGGCTCGAGAACGAGGCCGAGGAGATCCTGCATTACATGAAGAGCCACCAGGTCGAGCCCGGTGACAGCTACACCGTGACGGCCCGCGGCGGCGACGGCGAAGAGGCGTTCACACAGCTCCAGCCCGTCGGTGGTGGTGACTCGATCGAGATCGAAGACCGGCTGGCACGCACCGTGTCGGTGCGAGTGGTGGAGCGCGGCGACGGCGCCATCTCCGCCCTCGGCGAAGTCGGCCCCGAGCTCCAACTCTTGGGCGCCGACCGCTGGGGCATGTGAGGCTGGTCCCGCCGATTCTGGCGGCGGCGTCCCACGCGGCGGTGCGGTGCTCAACGTGGCTTTGCCACGCCTCCGCTCCGCCGCTCGATCCTTGCCAGAATCGCCGGGTCCTGCGCCTCAGGCGCCGGTCGTGACTGACGGCGTGAATAATCGGTGCCAGGCACCATTATTCACGCCTGACGGAGAAATGACGACGGGGACGTGTCGGTCAACCCGAGCACGCCCCCGTCGCGGCGATATCGCTTGAATTAGGTAGCGGCGATTGCCTGATTTCCGGCCACCCTCCCGGAGGAGGTGACGGAGGCTATCCCAACGCCGGCTGCAGCGATTCCCTCATCGGTTCAGGGATTCGCCCCTACCCGCGAGCACCTCCACTCGCCCGTCTTGAACCATCTAACAAGTCGGACCACCTCCTTTCCGTGGTGGCAGAATCGTAGCAATGGTTCAGGATGAAGGCCAGTCGAAATTCATCGATTCGTGGGTTTCTCGTTCGACTCGTAGGCATCCGCGATCGACGAGGGCTCGACACCCAGGTCGTGCCGCGCCGGAGCGATGTCGCACTGGGTGCCGGCCAGCAGCATCACGATCTGTTCGCGAGTGACTTTGAGCGGCGGGGGGAAGTGTTTCAGCACCACCGTCTGGGCCTTCATCAACGAGGCCGGCAGGTGCAGCTTGCGCCGCGGCGAGCGGCCGGTGACGCGCGCCAGCTCGTCCAGCAGATCGTTGAACTGGAACACCTGCGGGCCTCCCAGCCCATATTCCTTGCCGATCGTCTCGGGTCGCTCGAGCGCGGCGGAGAAGGCGGTGCCGACGTCCTCCACCCACACCGGCTGATGCCGGTAGCGGCCGTCGCCGATGACCGGCGCCACCGGCCCCTTGAGCAGACTCTCGAAGGCCTTGAGGGCGCCGCCGCCGGCACCGAACACGAAGCTGGGCTTGAACACCGTCCAGTCCAGGTCGCTGGCGGTCACGGCCGAAAGCGCCTCCCACTTGGTGCGCCAGTAGCGTGTCTGGGGAGCGTGCTCGGCATCCACTCCCAGGGCGCTCATGTGCAGGAACCGCTTGACGCCGGCCGCCCGGGCAGCATCCAGCACGTTGCGTGTACCGCCGACGTTGACGGCCTGGAACTGCTCATCGCTCCCGTCCAGGATCGCCACCAGATGGGCGATCGCGTCGACCCCGGCGACCGCCTTGGCGACCGCCTCGGCGTCGGTCATGTCGCCGCCGGTGTGGCGGGAGAAGCGCACCACCTCGTGGCCGTCGCGCTCGAACCGGTCGGCCAGTCGGGTACCGACATAGCCGGACGCGCCGGTGACCAGCACCTTCATTGTCGGGGTGCGAAGTTGAGGTGGTAGCGGCTGGGAGTGGGCTCGGCCTTGCCGCCCTGATACTTTGATCCGAGTGCCCCGGAGCCGTACGGGTTGTCGGCCGGGGTGGTCAGCGCCATGAAGCTCAGCTGGGCGATCCGCATCCCCGGGTAGACGGTGATCGGCAGGTTGGCCACGTTTGCCAGCTCGAGCGTGATGTGCCCGTCGAAGCCGGCGTCGACCACGCCCGCGGTCTGGTGCACCACCAGCCCCAGACGGCCCAGCGAACTCTTGCCGTCCAGCGTGGCCACGATGTCGTCGGGCAGCGATACCCGCTCGGCCACGACCCCGAGCACGAACTCGCCTGGGTGCAGGATGAACGCCTCCCTCCCCGGTGACCGTCACCAGCTCGGTGAGATCCTCCATCGGCACCTTGACGTCGATATACGGGTAGCGGGAGTTGCGAAACACGCGGAACGCGTCCCCGACCGTGACGTCCACGGAGCACGGCTGCACCATCGCATCGTCGAACGGGTCGATCCGGATCCGCCCGGCGGCGATCTCCTCGCGGATCGTGCGATCGGAGAGCACCATCACGCCGCAGTCTAGATGCTCGGCATCTTGGGTTTGTGCAAACCGTCGTGGTAACCTGAATCGCTTTTGACGAGGGCCAGACCAGGAGGTGGTTAGTGGGCAAGACCGTTGATCTGCGCACCGAGGTGCCCGGACCCAAGTCGCGCGCGATCCTCGATCGCAAGCGCGCTTCGGTCGCAAACTTCAAGGACATCTACATGCCGGTGGTGATCGATCACGGGCACGGCTGCGTGATCACCGACGTGGACGGCAACACCTTCCTGGACTGGACGGGTGGGATCGGCTGCCTCAACGTCGGCCACACCAACGCCGCGGTGTCCCGCGCCCTGCACGAGCAGATCGACAAGTTCTTGCACACCGACTTCACGATCGTGCCGTACGAGGCCTACGTGGAGATGGCCGAGCAGCTGCTGGCGCGCGCTCCGATCTCCGGGCCGAAGAAGGCCGCCTTCTTCAACTCGGGCGCCGAGGCCGTCGAGAACGCGGTCAAGGTGGCCAAGCTCGCCACCGGCCGCCAGGCCGTGATCGCCTTTGAGGGCGCCTTCCACGGCCGCACCCTGATGGCGATGTCGCTGACCTCCAAGCCGCACCCGTACAAGGCGGGGATGGGGCCGTTCGCCGCCGAGGTCTACCGCGCGCCGTTCCCCAACCCGTACCGCTGGCCTGGCAGCGATCCCGCCGGCGAGGCGCTGGCGGAGCTGCGGAGGATGTTCACCACGCACGTGGCCGCCGAGAATGTGGCTGCGATCATCGTCGAGCCGGTGCAGGGTGAGGGCGGATTCGTGGTTCCGCCGCCCGCATTTCTGCCGGGCCTGCGCGAGATCGCCGACGAGTACGGCATCGTGCTGATCGTCGACGAGGTGCAGTCGGGCTTCGGGCGCACCGGGAAGTTCTTCGCGATCGAGCACTTCGGGGTCGAGCCCGATCTGATCACGGTGGCCAAGTCGATCGCAGCCGGCGTGCCCTTCTCGGGTGTGCTGGGCCGGGCCGAGCTGATGGACGCCCCGCACGATTCGGCCATCGGCGGCACCTATGTGGGATCGCCGCTGGGCTGCGTCGCCGGGCTGGCGGTGCTGGAGGAGTTCGAGCGCCGTGACCTGCTCAACCGCGGCACGGCCATCGGCGACCGCATCCGGCAGCGCCTCGAAGGGCTCGCCCGGCTGCATCCGCAGGTGGGCGACGTGCGCGGCTTGGGGCCGATGCTGGCGCTCGAGTTCGTGACCGACCCTGCGACGAAGGAGCCGGCACCCGCGATTGCCACGGCAGTGTTCGAGCAGGCCGCTCAGCGCGGGCTGATCGTGCTCAAGGCCGGGCTGGACGGCAACTGCGTGCGCGTGCTGGTGCCGCTGGTGGCCACCGACGAGCAGCTGGACGAGGCGCTCGACATCCTCTCCGAGGCGGTCGCGGTGGCATGCGGTGCGCCGGCACTGGCGGCCGCCGGGGACTAGCCCGTGACGGCCTGGCCGGACCTCCGCTCGGCGAGCAGCCTGCGGTTGATGATGACGTAGGCCGACGCGAACACGACGAAGACCAGCAACATCGCGATCAGCCACGTCCACTGCTTGGCCCGGGAGAGATCCGTCCGGCTGAACGCGTGCACGCCAAGGTAGGCCGGGATGCCCAGGTACGGGATCGCCAGACGAGCAGGATCCAGAGCACTTTCTTGAGAGCCGAGACATCACGTCGCCGCAGCACGTCCACGATCATCCAGATGCCCAGCAGCAGGATCGCGGCGGGAACCACCAGCTCCAGCAGCGCCAACAGGAGCTGAGAGGCGCTGAGAACGGTCACTCTGCCGCCGCCGGCGCTGAAGCGGCCAGTTCACGTGCCGGCTCCTGCTCGACCACACGAGGCTGACGGGCGGCCCGCATCGTGGGCACCAGGATCCCTGCCGCCAGCACGCAGCCAAGGGCGGCCAGAGCGTACGCACCGCGCACGCCCACCACGTTGATGATGAACCCGGCCAGGGGGAACGACAGCGCGAACGCGCCCATGGCGGCAGCCTCGGTGGCCGAGTTGACCCGCGCCCGTACGGCATCGGGGGTGAATCGCTGGATCAGCGTCATCTCGGCGACGGAGACTGTCCCTTCGGACATGCCCGCCACGATCATTCCCAGCATTGCCACCGCGAAGATGGGCGCACCGGCGACGATCGCAAACCCGGCGCCGATCAGCACGCAACCCCAGATCATGGTGCCGCTCTCGCTGCGGACGGCGGTGATCCTTCCCAGGAACGACCCGGCGATGGCGCCACCGCCCCAGCAGGCGGCGATCACGCCGTACCCGGCCGCGCCCTGCCCGAACTCATGTGCCAGTGGCAGCTCGGCCACCAGGATCGGGCCGAGCAGGAACAGCAGCACCATCCATGCCGCGGTCATCCCGCGCAGAACCGGCGAGTGCCACACGAACACGAATCCGGCGCGCAGCTCACCGTGCTCGCCGTGATGCGCGACCCGACCGCCAAAGTTGCCTGAGACCGATGCCACCGTCGCCGCGGACAGCAGCGCCGCGACCGCAGCGATGTGCAAACACCCCCGACGCTCCGATGGCGGCCACCAGCACGCCGCCGACCAGCGGTCCCAGCAGCGAGCCGATGTTTCGTCCCACCGAGACGGTCGAGTTGGCCCACTCCAGCCGCTCGTCGCGGCACGAGATTGGGCACGCTGGCGGTGGAGGCGGGCATGAACGGCGCCTGGGCGAGGCTGGCGCACGCGGACAGCGCCACCAGCAGCAGCGGCGCGTGGGTGAACACCATGCCGAGGGCGAACACCGCGGTCACCAGCTCGGAGGAGACCATCACCAGCCGCCGGTCGTAGCGGTCGCCCAGGGCACCCGCGATCGGTGCCACCAGGCCCGCGGTTGCGATCGTGAAGAACAGCGCGGCCGACATCCACACGGTCGAATGCGTGCGTGCGTACACCGCCACCATCAGTGCGATCCAGCCGGCTTCCCAGCCGGTTACAGAGATCGCGCGGCCGAAGGCGAGGCGATGAATTGCGGTTGTCGGTGCGGTGGTCACGAACGAGTCTCCAGGCAAGCAGGACGGCGAGGGAAGTGCGGCGCGCAGCCGCGCGCCGTTCAACTGAGGAGATTCGGTGCCACGTCCCGACTTTAGCACACCACAGAAGGGCTCAAGCACCTGCCGTCACAGCCGATACAGGGGTCAGACCCTCGTCATAGCACAAAGAACCGATGGCAAGTTTTCAGATCAAACGGATCACACTCCCCAGCGGCAAGGTGGTCGAGATTGTGTATTTGGCCCCCGCTCCGCAAACGGTCACGGCCGGCGCCGACATGGCAGAGATGCCCCATGTCGAGCTCCCGCACGTGCGCCGCATCGAGCTCTGCCCGGCCTGTGGCGGCGACCGTGTGCATCCGCTGGACTGGCACGAGGTCTCGGATATGCGCTGGCAGCTGGTGGTGCGGTGCCCCGACTGCCGATGGCGCACCAGTGACGTGTTCGAGCAGCCGGAGGTCGAGCGCTACGACGATGTGCTGGCCGCCGATACCGATCGCCTGATCGAGGTGCTCGATCGGGTCACCCGCGAGAACATGACCGAGCAGCTGGAACGGTTCCGTCGCGCCCTCGAGCACGACGCGATCGAACCGATGGACTTCTAGGAAGTCGGCAGCTCGGAGGTCTGTGACGCCGGCGGCGGGGTGACGTGCACCGCGACGCCGAAGTCGTACATCTCGATGCGGGTCAAGAGCACACCGGTGAAGGCGGCCGAATCGATCGAGTACTGCTCGGCTCGCAGGCGGCCCTGGGCGTCGATCCAGAAGTCCATCGGCATCGTCACCCTGCCGGTGGCGATCGACAGTTGGTGGATCGCAGAGCGGCTGGCCGCGCGCATCTTCGGCGTCATGTTCTTGAGCACCTTGGCGAAGTTGATCTGGGCGCGGTAGTGGGTGGTGGTCACCCCGCGCACCTTGGACTTGCCCAGGTTCTGGACATCGCTGGAGGCGCCCTTGAGATAGGCCAGCGCCTGATCGGTGTTGTTGTTCGACGCGCCGGTCGATCGCGTTCAGCGCGTCGCCGCCGGGAAGCTGCTTGACGTCGACCTTGAGCCACGGCTTTGGATCGGGAATCGCCTGCTGGAACACGCGCGAGCGCATGTAGATGACCGGCCAGATGATCTTCTCCTGCATCCGGATCGCTTGCTTGCCGCTGCCGCTGAGGGCCAGTGACATCTCTCCCTGAACGGGATTCCCGCTGGTGAACTTGCCGTTGGCCTTGACCGTGACCGAGCCGGACGTCCGCCGGCACTTTCATGGTCATGGCGATCCGGGCGCTGCCCGCCGTCGAGGTGGCGTGAGCGAACGCCGCCAGCGAGTTGGGCGAGATATCGGGGGCGTTGGTGGGAGCCGGCAGCGAGGTCGCCTGGCCGCAGGCCGTCAACGTCAGCGCGGCCAAGGTCGCGCAGGCGGGAGCAAGAAGGCGGGACATTCTCTCAACATAGGGACGCAACCACCGGTTCTGTCCAGCGCGAGGTGAATAACGGTGCCTGGCACCGTTATTCACCTCGTGCGCCTCGTGCGTTCAGTAGGCGTACTGGGCGGACTCGCGGTGGCGTTCCAGGGCGAGGTCGATCAGGCGGTCGAGCAGCTCGGCGTAGGGGATCCCGGAGGCCTCGAACAGGCGCGCGTACACGCTCGTCTCGGTGAACCCGGGGATGGTGTTGATCTCGTTCAGGATCACGCGGTCATCCGGCGTCACGAAGAAGTCGATGCGGGCCATGCCGGCGCATTCGCACCGGGCGAACGCGATCTGCGCGGCCCGCTGCAGCTCGTCGGTGACCTCAGGGCTCAGCTCGGCCGGCACGATCAGCTCCATCCCGCCGGGCTGATACTTGGCGTCGAAGTCATACCAGTCGGCCTCGATCGTGATCTCGCCCGGCAGGCTCACGATCGGCTCGTCGTTTCCCAGTACGCCGCACTCCACCTCGCGGCCCACCACCATCTGCTCGACCAGCACCTTGGAATCGTGCCGAAACGCCAGCTCCAGCGCGGGTGCCAGCTCGTCGATCGAGTTGACCTTCGAGATCCCCACGCTCGACCCCAACCGGGCGGGCTTGACGAAACAGGGCGGTGCGATCCCGGCTGCCGCCAGCTCCGCCTCGTGGTCGACGGTCACGCGCGCCCGGAAGGTGACGCTGGGGGCGGTGGCGACGCCGACGCTGGCAAGCAGTGGCTTGACCAGATCCTTGTCCATGGTCACCGCCGAGCCGGTCACGCCAGAGCCGATGTACGGCAACCCGACCATCTCCAGCATGCCCTGGATGGTGCCGTCCTCGCCGAACGGGCCGTGCAGAATCGGCAGCACCACATCGATCGGGTCGATCGTGCGGGCCTGGGTGAGCGAGCCACCGGCTCGGGGAATCACCGCGCCGGTCTCGCCCGGTGCCAGCGCCAGCGACTCGCCGGGCTCGTCCGGCGGCGACTCCAGCTGCCATGTGCCGGAGCGGTCGATCTCGATCTCGACCACGTCGTATCGCGCGGGGTCGAGCGCCGCAACCACCGAGCGGCCCGACTGCACCGAGATGTCGTGCTCCGAGCTGCGACCCCCGTACACCACCGCGACCCGGATGCGCGGGCCGCTGCTCATGTCGTCGGTGGGGGCGGGCAGCTGCCGGAGACGTTGTAGTGGGCGACGCGGATGTAGATCTTGGAGCCCTGCGGCGCCGGTTGGCCCCCGGTCACGCTCTGCCCGTCCACCAGGCCGTCCTGGGCCTGGTTGCAGGTGTTGTGGTTGATCAAGCCGGCCCTGAAGCCGTTCTGCGCGAGCGCGGTGGTGGCGTCGGCCTCGGTCAGCCCGATCACTGCCGGGACCGTGCCCTGGCCGGGCCCGTCGGAGACGTTGATGGTGATCGACGTGCCCTGCGGCACCAGCGAGGTGGCGGCGGGTGACGTATCGATCACCTGGTTCACCGGTGTGTCGGTGCTGTTGGTCCTGGTGCAGGTGCCGTCCAGCGTCTGGGCCTGCAGCTTCTGGTGGGCCTGGTTGCAGTTGAGCCCGGACACGTCGGGGACGACCACGTTGCCCGACGCCAGGTTGAGCGTGATCGTGGTCGAGACCGGGTAGACCTTGCCCGGCTTGGGCTTGGTGGAGACCACGTCGCCGGCCGACTGCTTGGGCGAGTCGAGCTGGGTGGCGCTGACCTGGACGGTCTTGAAGCCTGCGTCCTGCGAGGGCGGCGGTGGCATCCTGGACGGACTTCCCGCTGACGTCGGGGAGCTCCTTGGCCGATGGCCCGGCGCTGACGAAGATGGTGACGTTCGAGTCCTTGTCGACGCTCGATCCGCCGGTCGGGGCTGGTTCTGATCACGAGGCCCTGTTTGACGTTGTCGGACGAGGCACCGGTGCATTTCCCGTTCAGCCCAGCCTGTGTCAGCTTGGCCTGCGCGGCGCGCGCAGGTGCGCGCCGGCGAGGTTCTGGGGCACGGTCACCTGATTGCCCTGCAGCTGGTTGTACACGACCAAGTCCGATACCGCCGGCAACCACCAGGAACAGCACCACCAAGAGCCACGGCAGCAGGCTGCGCTTGGGCCCAGCGGGAGCCTGCGGTGGCGGCGGCGGGAGCACCGCGGTGGCGGCCGCCTGCTGGGCCGAGATCACCTGGGTGGCCTGCTGCGTATCGGCCGACACGGCACCGCCCCGCGACACGCGCCGCAGCTCGTCGGCCATCGCCCGCGCCGAGGAGTGGCGCAGCGCGGGATCCTTGGCCAGCGCGCGCATCACCACCTGCTCCAGCTCGGGCGTCACCAGCCGGTTTCGGCTGCGCAGCGACGGGGGCTGGTCGGAGACCTGCTTCATGGCGATGTCGACGGCGCCGTCGCCGGTGAACGGCAGCTCGCCGGTGAGCATCTCGTACAGCACGATGCCCATCGAGTACAGGTCGGACTGCGGTCCCACGGCCTGGCCGCGGGCCTGCTCGGGCGACAGGTACTGGGCCGTCCCCACGATCGATCCCACCTCGGTCATCTCCTGGGTGTTCTGCGCCCGGGCGATGCCGAAGTCGGTGACTTTCAGCCGGTTGTCGTCGGTCAGCACCATGTTGTGCGGCTTCACGTCGCGATGGATCACGCCTCGCCGGTGGGCGAAGTCGAGCGCGTCCAGCGCCTGGGTCGCCCAGCCGATGGCCTCGGCCTCCGGCAGCGGCGCACGCTCCGTGATCTCCTGCTTCAGGGTCGGCCCGTCCAGGAACTCCATCGCGATGTAGTAGGTGCCCTCGGCCTCTCCGCGGTCGTACACAGCCACGATGTTGGGGTGGTTGAGGCCGGCGGCGGCGGACGCTTCACGCCGGAACCGCTCGACGAACCCGTCGTCGCGCGCGTACCGATCCGACAGGATCTTGATCGCGACCTGGCGGCCCAGAAGCTCGTCGGTGGCCAGGTAGACATCCGCCATGCCGCCGGAGCCGAGCCGCCGCCCCAGCCGGTAGCGATTGTCGAACAGATTGCCGTTGTCGAAAGGAGGTTCGTCCATCCAGATTGCCTACTGTGCCACGTTTGTACCGAGATATGCCCTGATCACGTCGGCCGCGATCGGTGCTGCGACCTGTCCGCCGAACTGAGTTGTGCGGTCGATCACCACTGCCACGGCGATCTTGGGCGTCTCCCCGGGAGCCCCCGGAGCGAACGCGATGAACCACGATGTGTAGATGTTGGAGCCCGGGGGGCCGATCTCGGCCGTCCCGGTTTTGCCTGCAACCGACAGGTTCCCGATCTGAGCCTCGGTGCCGGTGCCCTCGTCGACCACCCGCTGCATCATCTCAGTCATTTCCTGTGCTGTCTGGTTCGACATCACCCGCTGAATCGCCTGCGGGTGCTGTTGATAGACGGTTGAACCGCCGGGAGAGATCGCCTTGTCCACGAGCGACGGCTGCATCCGCTCGCCGCCGTTGGCGATGGTCGCCGCGACCTCCGCCATCTGCAGCGGCGTGACAGCCAGGTTGCCCTGACCGATGGCGGTGCGGGCGACGTCGATGGGTGACGACTGCGGGATCTGCCGGCCGTTGCGGTAGAGGCCGGAGGACACCACCTCGTCACCCGGCAGGTCGATCGGCGGCGGGGAGAAGAACCCGAACTCGCCCATCGCGTTTCTGCAGCTTCTGGGAGCCGATGCTTCTGCCCGATCTGGGCAAACACGGTGTTCACCGAGTAGGTCAGCGCGTCGGTCAGGTCGAGCGGCGCGAACGATTCCAGGCCGGCGTTGCACAGCGGTACGAACACCTTGATGCACGACGGCGCCGGGGTCAGCGGCGAGGTGGGTGTGTACTTGCGGCTCTTGAGCGCGGCGGTGGCGGTGACCGTCTTGAAGGTCGAGCCGGGGGTGTACAGCCCCTGCGTGGCCCGGTTCAGCAGCGGCGCACCCGAGCCGGCCCGGTTCAGCTTGGGGAAGTTGGTGACCACGTGGTTGGGGTTGAAGGTCGGCGTGGAGGCCATCGCCAGCACCCGCCCGGTCGACGGCTGGATCGCGACCACGGCGCCGCGCATCTGACCGAGGCCTGCCATCGCCGCCCGCTGGGCCGGCACCGACAAGCTGGTGATCAGGTTGTCGCCGGTGACGGTGCGGCCGCGCAGTGAGTCGCCCAGGTTCTGCAGCTCGGTCGACAGGTTGGCGTTGGAGGACGTCAGGAAGTCGTTGTAGGAGAGCTCGATGCCGGTGCGGCCCTGGTCGACGGTGTTGTACCCGACCACCTGGGCGAACAGCCCGCCGAACGGGTACCGGCGGGTGTAGATGGTCTGGGCATCGTGGGTCGACTTGTGGTTTCGGGCGAGCACTGTGTGGCCGTTGGCGGCGAAGATCAGGCCGCGCTTGATCTGCAGCTGGCGATACACCAGGCGGGCGTTGTCCTGGCGGCACCGCCAGCGAATCGGCCGCCCAGATCTGCCAGTAGGCGGTGAACGAGATCAGCACCGCAAAGCCGATCGCGCACAGCCGAAACAGGTTGGTGATCTGGTGGTTCATCGCCGATCCCGGGTGGTGCGGTTGGAGACCATCAAAAGCAGCGCCAGCAGCAGAAAGTTGGAGACGATCGAGGAGCCGCCGTAGCTCACGAACGGCAGGGTGATGCCGGTCAGCGGCACCAGCCGGGTGACGCCGCCCACGATCAGGAAGGCCTGCAGCGAGAAGGCGAACGTCAGCCCGGCGGCCAGCAGCGTCGAGAACCCGTCCTGCGCCAGGGTCGCGATCTTGAAGCCGCGATAGGCGAACAGGAGATACACCAGCAGCAGGCCGGCGGCGCCGGCCAGGCCGGCCTCATCGGCCCACACGGCGTAGATCCCGTCGGTCTGGGCGGCCGGGATGATCGGGTGCGGCGGCGATCCCACCAGCTGGAAGCTCTTGCCCAGGCCGGTGCCGAACACGCCGCCGTCGGCGATCGCCTCGATCGACTGCACGATCTGGTAGCCGGTGGTCTGAGGGGTGTCCCACGGGTTCAGCCAGATCTGGAATCGCTCGTGCACGTGGCCGATGTTGTGGTAGACGAACCACGACCCGGCCAGGAACAGCCCCAGCCCCACCACCGTGTAGGCGTGTCGGCCGGTGGCCACGTACAGCATCGCCAGGAAGATCCCGAACAGCAAACAGCGCGGTGCCGAGGTCGTTCATCACCGCCACCACGATCAGCGCCAGCCCTGTCATCAGCAGCAACGGCCCGAAGTGCTTCATGGCGGGTATCCCGATCCCCAGGATGCGCCGGTGGGCGAACGTCAGCACCTCGCGCTTCTCGCGCAGATAGCCGGCCAGGAAGATCACCAAAAGCAGCTTGGCGAACTCGCCCGGCTGCACCTGGACGCCGCCGAAGCGCAGCCACAGCTTGGCGCCGTTGACGGTGGTGCCGGCGATCATCGTGACCACCAGCAGCAGCACCGCGGTGGCCGCCAGCGTGTACTTGTAGTTCTCCAGCCGGCGGTGGTCGCGCAGCAGGAAGATCAGCGCCGGCGAATCCCAGCCAGGCCGACGATGATCCACACCGACTGGTCGCGGGCCAGCACCGGATCGAGCCGGTAGATCTCGATCAGCCCGATGGCCGACATCAGCGCCGCCAGCGGCAGCAGCCAGGGGTCGGCCTGGGGCAGCCCTGCGCGCACCACCAGGTGCGCGATCACGAACAGTCCCAGAAACATTCCGGCATACACCAGGGAGGTGGATTGGATGTCCTGCTGGCGGGCGGTGTAGACCGCCAGGAACCCGATCGCGGTCAGCAGCCCGACGTAGCCGAGATTGACCAGCTCGCGCATCCGCGGGGTGCGCATCGCCCTGATCATCAGGGGATCTCCAGCGGCTGGATCGCAGCCTGGGCGCTGGAATCCGATCGCAGCCGGTGGTCGAACAGGCGCTTACGCTGGGCGGCGCTGAGCGAGCGGTAGGGCACGTCGGAGACGAACGTCTCGCGGTACAGGTTCATCCCCAGCGGTAGCTCGAACGGGCACCCCCTGGTAGATCGCCACCTGCCCGGTGCGCTCGTCGGCGCCGACGAAATGGCTCCAGCGCAATCCCGCGACCGCAGCCACGGCCACAACTCGCGACCAGCGCCACCGCGGCCACCGCCGCCCAGCACGATTTTGAGCGCATGTCCGCCGCCCGCAGCGCGCCGGCGGCCTGATCGTCGGTCGAGGCGCCGCCCAGCCACAGTTCGGCAGGAAGCACATGCTCACCCGGTGTCTGTTCATCGTCGTCCGTCGGCGGCCAGCTCGTCGATCCGGAAGATCACCACGGTCACGTTGTCCTCACCGCCGGCCGCCAGCGCGGCCCGCACCAGTTCGCCGGCGGCGGCGTTGGCGTCCCCCTGCTCGTGCAGCAGTCTGCCGATCGTCTGCTCGTCCACCATCGTGGTCAGCCCGTCGCTGCACAGCAGCACCACATCGCCCGGCTGGGAGTCGATCGTGAAGGTGTCCACACGGACATCCGGCCTCGGCTCCCAGCGCCCGGGTGATCACGCTTCGCTGGGGATGGTGCTCGGCCTCGGCCTCGGTCAGCTCGCCCTGTCGCACCAGCTCGCCGACCAGCGAGTGATCCTCGGTGAGGCGCTGCAGCTCGCCGTCGCGCATCAGGTAGGCGCGGCTGTCTCCGACGTAGGCAAACGCGATCTGGCCGTCCTCGCTCACCAGCGCCGCGGCCACGGTGGTGCCCATGCCGGCGACGTTGCTGTCGCCGGCGGCGCGCAGGTTGATCTTGGCGTTGGCGGCCACGATCACCTCCCGCAGCGTGTCCTCACCGCGCGGTGGGATCAGCTCGACCTGGGCGAACTCCTCGGTGGTCATGCGCGACGCGATCTCGCCCGCCTGGGCGCCGCCCATCCCGTCGGCGACCATGAACAGCGGCTCGCGGATCAGGTAGGAGTCCTCGTTCAGGCGGCGCACGTTGCCGGTCTGGGTGGCCCCGGCGCGATCGACGATTCGCCTCATGCGCCACGCTCGTAGGAGAACTGGGTCTGGCCGATCGTGATCGTGTCGCCTTGGGCCAGCGTGCGGCTGCCGTTCAGGCGCTGACCGTTGACGAAGGTGCCGTTGGTGGAGCGCAGATCCTCGATCACGTCGGTGTCCTGGCCGCGCACGAAGCGGCAGTGGCGCGCGGAGGCGTACCCGTCAGCCTCCAGTGCGATGTCGACCGCCGTCCCCCGCCCGGCCACCAGCTCGTGGGAGATCGGGATTCGTGAGCCCACCTCCAGCTCGGGGCTGCTGGTCACGACCAGACCGGCCACCGCCCGCTCGGGCACCGGTGGAGGCGGCCGCGAGGGCGTCAGGATCATGCTCTCCTGCCCGACCTGCATGTCTCGTGAAGCCACTCGGATGACCCTCCAGATGAAGAGGTACAGCAGCACCACAAACCCGATCTTGAGTGCGAGCAGAAGTTGTTCAACCAAGGCGGCGCTCGAACGTGAGCTGGGTCTGGCCCACGCTGATCACGTCCCCGTTCATCAGCGCCGTCTCGCTGACCGTGAGGCCGTTGACCTCGGTGCCGTTGGTCGATCCCAGGTCGACCAGCGAGTAGCCCTCGCCGATCCGCCGGATCTCGGCGTGAGTGCGCGACACGTTGGCGTCGTGCACCACGATGGCGCAGCTCGACGAGCGGCCGATGGTCGATACCTGCCGCGTCAGCTCCAGCGTCTCGCCGTTCCATGTGAGCGTGGCCACCTCCGCGGGAGCTTCGGGCTCGGGCTCGGGCTCGGGGATCGGCACGGGGGCGTACACCATCGTCTCGCCCGTGGGCGGCGGCACAGGCACCGGTACGACCGGCGGAGCAACCACCTCCGGCGCGACGGGCGGCTCAGGCAGCGGTGGCACCGGCAACGGCGGCGGGGCAACGACACTTGCCGCCGCGGCGCCTGCGGCCGCCGGCTCGCTGCTCTCGACCGAGATCCCGAACAGGCCCACCGACAGCTCCGGCTCGGTTTCCAGCGACACCTTCGGCCGGGTGGTGAGGCTGTAGCCCTCGCGCCGGGCGTGCTCGGCCAGATACTCCTCGAGCTCGTTGGTCATCTGCTGCTCGTAGGCGGCGAACTGCTCGCGATCCTCGGGGTTGAGGTGCACCGTGTAGCTGTTGGGCACGTACACGCGATGGATCGAGATGGTGCGGTGGTCGTCCATCTCCTTGGCGAGTTTGCGCGCCAATTCGACTGGTTGCACCCCCGAGCGGAGCGTTTTTCCAAACGCCCCCTCGACCAGGTCACCGATCTTCCGCTCGATGTTGCGAAGCACGCTCATACTCGATAGGGGGGTGAGTTCCGGCGTCCGAGGTGCACCCGGTTCACCGACCGAAGCTGACCCGCGGGAGCACCAGCGCCCAGGCGGCCGGGATTATAGCCGCGACGCACGCCACCAAGGCCACTTGCTGCCACGTCTGACCGGCCGATCCCGAAAGCAGGGGCACGGCGATCATCGCCAGACCAAAGCCGATTCCCCACAGCGCCACGGCCTGCGCGCGCCGGCCCGACGGCTCGTTCCAGGCCCGCGGCAGGATCGCCGCAAACACGATCATGGCGATGGCGACACCCGTCGCCTCAGGAGCCCGCGCCAGCACCTGCAGATACACCAGCGGGTCGTTGGCACCGGCCACGCCGCGGGTCGCGGCTGCCGGCACCAGCCCGCCCGCGGTCAAGACGATGATTGCGCCCAGGGTCGCTTCGGCGATTCGGCGGCGTGGTCGTGGGGGCGGTCGCGGCGACCAGCACGAACGCCGGGCCCAGATCCGATCAACGCCAGCGGCCAGGCCAGCAGCGGCACCAGCACGCGGTTTCGCTCCCAGTCGCGGGCAAACCTGATCCACAGGGCGGCCATGCCGATCCACAAAAGGCCGGCCGCCTCGGCCAGGTTCCAGAACGCCGGAACGCAGATGACTGCCCCCACCGTCAACGCTGTCAGCGGCCGGAACCAGGCGATCGCGGCCATCACCGCCGCCAGCGGCAGTGACCACTGGGTGGGATACACCGGGAATGCGGTCAGCACATACAGAGTGGTGGCCGCCGCCAGACCCTGATGTGGCAACTCGGGCCGTGAGCGGGTGGGCGAGCGGCTAACCGGCGAGGCTCCGCGGTCGGTACCGGCTCGGCCGCCACCGCGGACTGCTCCGCAGCCTCCGCCTCCGGCTCCGGCTCAGGTTCGGGCTGGAGCGCTGCCAGCAGACGGTCTCGCAGTTCGGCTGCATCGGGACGCTTGCGGGGGTCGTGATCGAGCGCCCGCGCGAGCGTGTCGGAGAGCGTCCTGGGCAGGTCCGGGCGGGCGTCGGACAACGGTCGAGCGCCCTCTCGCAGCTTCTCCAGAAGATCGGGCAGGGTGCGGGCCTTGAACGGGTTTCGGCCGGCCAGGTGCGCGTACAGCGTCAGTGCCGCCGCCCACACGTCGGTCGCGCCTGATGCTCGCTCGCCGGCTGCCTGCTCGGGCGCCATATAGGACAGCGTGCCCATCAGCCGCTCTTCCAGGGTGGTCTCCATGGCGTCGTCGTCGCGGGCGATGCCGAAGTCGGTCAGGCACACCTCGCCTTCGGTCGACACCAGAATGTTGGCCGGCTTGACGTCGCGGTGGATGACTCCGCGGGAGTGGGCGTGCTCGAGCGCGTCGGCCACGGCGGCGATCGCGCGCACGGCCTGTTCGTCGGTCAGCTCGCGAACGGTCGAACCGCTCACCCACCACCAGCTCGGAGATCAGATAGGCGTTGTCGTCGTCCGATTCCACGCCCACGACGGTGTGGATATTGGGGTGTGCCAGCTTGGAGGCGGTGCGCGCCTCCCGCTCGGCGCGTGCGGCCAGTCCCTCGCTGCGGCGGAACACCTTGACCGCCACGGCACCCTTGCCGCCGGAGTCGCGCCCCGAGTACACCGACCCGAATCCGCCCTTGCCGAGCATCTCCTGCAGCTCGTAGCGTCCGGCCACGGTGCGACCGGACATATCGGATCCGGGGTCAAGCTGAGCGGGTTGTGCCACGGCAGGAGCTTTGGCGGAACACGGCGAGAGTCCTGCAAATCCCTGTCCGTATACCGTGGTAGGGTGACTTTTGTGCCTCCTGAAGACTTCTTCGACGAGGACTGGGAGGAGCCGAGCAAGACCCAGGAAACGGCTGCCACTCGACCCACGGGTGGCGCCCCTCCTTCCGGTGCCAAAGGTGCCGACGCCCCTCCGCCCGCTGGGCGGTCGCGACCGCGCCTGCGGACGGGCAACCGTGGCGGTGGGCGGCCACCGGGAACCGGCCAATCGCTCGAGTACGGTCGGCTGGCACTGCTCGGCGGCGGCATCGTCCTGGTGCTGCTGGTTGGCTGGCTGATCGTGAGCCAGTTCGGAGGCAGCTCGGTTCCCCCGGCGCAGAAATATTTCAACTCGCTGCGGCCGATCGTGGCCAGCTCGAACGCCGCCGGTGACGATTTTCACAAGCTGATGATCTCGCCGCAGATGCCGGTCACCCAGTTCAAGACCGAGCTCAACAAGCAGCTGGCCACGTCCCAGACGGCGGTCACCAACGCCACCGACCTGAGTCCGCCCAAGCAGCTCAAGCCGGTGCAGCCGTTCCTGCTCCAGGCGCTGCAGTATCGGGTCAACGGGCTGAGATGCTTGATCAAGAACGCCAACGCTGCCTACGCCGCCAAGACCGAGATCGGAGCGGGCACGCCGATGGCCGCCTGTACGCAGAAGCTGCTGGCCTCAGACGTGATCTACGCCGATTCGTTCTCGGGAGCCTCGACCGTGATCCTCAAGTCCGACAACACCGTCGCTCAGCCGCCCACATCACGATTCCTGGCGCCCAGCGACACCGGTCTCGTACTTCCCTCGGGATTCGGCGCGGCCATCCAGCGACTGTCCAAGCCTCCCACCGGCCTGCACGGCACCGAGGTCGGCCAGATCGTGGCCAAGCCCTCTGGCAAGGTGCTGAAGGGGGCCGGCCCGACCAAGGTGCAGGAGTCTTCCGATCTCGCCTTCGAGGTGACGGTGATCAACAAGGGCAACTTCGAAGAGGTGCAGATCCCGGTCGACTTCATCATGACCCACGCCGGGCAGACGGTTCTCACCCGGCATGCCACGATCGCGACCATCGCCGCACACAAGAAGGCGCAGGTCAGCTTCGGCCAGATCTTCGACAGCTCCAACACTCCGGTGTACAACACGCCCTACACCATCACCGTTAAGGTGCACAAGGTCCCGGGTGAAGTTCGGCTCGACAACAACCACAGGTCCACCCAGGTCACCTTTCTGGCCCCGCAATGACTCGAACTGATACGGCGATGTACGTGGCGATTGCCGCGGCCGCGCTCGCGGCACTGCTTGCGATCGTGGTCGTGTACCTGCTGGTGGTGGTGCGCCGGCTGCGCGCCAATCAGCGGCTGGTGGTCGGAGGCAGCACCCACGATCTGGTGGAGTATGCGGTCGGCCTGCTGGCGCGGGTCGAGGCGTGCGAGCAACGGTTTACCGCGGTCGAGAACACCACCGGCGCGGCCATCACCCGGATCGACGGCTGCCTCCAGCGGCGCGCGCTGCTGCGCTACGACGCGCTGGAGGGATCGGGCGGCAAGCAGTCGGCCACGATCGTGGTCACCGATGCAGCCGGCTCGGGAGTTGTGCTGTCGGCGATCCAGGGGCGCGACTACGCGCGCATCTACATCAAGGACGTGCGCGAGGGCGAGAGCGACGTGGAGCTGTCACCGGAGGAGCGGCGCGCGCTCGAGATCGCGGCGCGGCGAGCCCTAGGGGACGATCACGATTCGTTCGTCACCGTCCGTGGGCTGCGCCCACACCGGTTCAACCTGAGACAGCGGCACCCGCCGCGGCGTCGTGGTGAGCGTTCCTCGGGTCAGCTCATCGGCGAGCAGCACCAGCTCGGCTTGAATGGCGGCTGTGGTCACCGAACCCTGTCCGCTTCCCATGATCTGGAGATTGGCCGCACGCAGGATCTCTGACGGCAGCTCGATCGTGCGCCCGGCAACCGATCCGATCTGAACCCAGCTCAGCCGCCGAGCGCTGTCCCGGCGGGCGGTCACGAGCGTGATCATCGCGTCTGCGGCAGGCCGGCCCCACAGGTAGTCGATGACGACGTCGGCGTCCCCTGCGGTCGTCCCCAGCCGGTCGGTGACATCTGCGGTGCTGCCCTCCAGGGAGACCACCTGATCGGCACCCAGCGCCGTCAGGGGCTCGAGGCGCGGCTGACCTCGGCCGACGCCGATTACTCGTCCAGCGCCCAGGTGCTTGGCGATCTGGACGGCCATCCGCCCGGCGTTTCCGGTCGCGCCCAGCACGACCACCGTTTGGCCGGGCTCGAGTTCGACACGCCGGCGAAGGGCTACCCAGGACGACATTCCGGGGTTCATCCCGGCCGCGAGTACATCGATGTTCGCTGCCCGGGGCAGCTCGACGCTGCGGCGCAGGTCGATCACCGTCTGCTCCGCCATCGATCCCATTCGCGTGTCGGGGAGTACGAAGTAGCGCAACGAGCCGTCGGGCAGCCGGCCGACGCCGTCGATTCCCGGCACCAGCGGAAGCTCGTCGGTGCTGGTGTAGTGGGAGCCGTTGGCTTGTGAGCGAACGCGCGGATGCAGCCCGGCCGCGAGCACCTCCACCAAGACTTGGTATGGGTACTCCGGCACCGGCTGGGGCACCTCCTGCACGGTGGGTGCGCTATCGAATCGTGTGACGACTGCGGCCTTCATGTTCGACCTCATCTCGTTGGTGACACAAACTAGTTTAGTTGGCGTCACCAACTACGTCAAATAGACTGTGGCCGTGGACAGTGCATCCGCACATCAGCCGGAGCCGGAGCACCCCAGTCTGCTGGACGCTCTCGTGGAGTTCTCGTTCACCGTCCAGGGGATCATGGTCGGGATCGGAGACAGGCACGAGCTCTCGCTCACGCAGATGCGTGTGCTGGGGATCCTCCGCGACCGTGAGCCCAGGATGTTGGATCTCGCACAGCATCTCGGGCTGGACAAGTCGAGTGTCAGTGGGTTGATCGACCGCGCGGCCGGGCGTGGGCTGGTGGAGCGCCGCCGTCCAGGCGGCGACGGGCGCTCGGTTGTCGTGGCGCTAACGGCGCGCGGCCGGGCGCTCGCCGGGGCGATCGAGCAGGAGTTGACGACAGAGCTCGAGGCCCTCTGCTCGACGCTCGACGGGGCCGCCCAAACCTTGTTGGCCGATCTCCTCGGACGGATGCTGGGTCGGCGCAGCCCTTAGGTCGACGTGGACACGGCCCGCGCCCGCGAACCCACCGGGTTGGTGGTGGAGGTCGGCTTGCCCGTGAGCGACGTCGCCCACGGCCACCAGTAGCGCCACACGTGCGGGCGGTTGCCGGTGGAGTCGGCTGCACCACCGGGCTCGGGATCGGGAGGGATGCTGTGACTGTCCACGGAGACGGGGTCAGTATTCCCAGGCCCTCGGACGGCGCTCGCAGGCCCGGGAGCGTGTACGGTGAACCGATGGCACGCTTCCGGCTGGTTCCCGAATCGCGCGAGTTCTACGACCTGTTCGACCGCTCGGCCCAGAATCTGGTGGCGACGTCGCGGCTCCTGCTCGAGTTGCTCGAGCACTATCCCGACCGCAGCGGGCTGGTCGACGAGATCAAGGATCGCGAGCACGAGGGCGACAACGTCACCCACGAGATCGTCCAGCTGCTGCACAAGACGTTCGTCACCCCGATCGACCGTGAGGACATCTACGACCTGTGCACGGCGCTCGACGACATCTGCGACTTCATGGACGAGGTTGCCGATCAGCTCACCCTGTACGGCGTGGAGGAGGTGCCGGCCGAGGCCGTCGATCAGGCGGGCGTGATCCTGCGCGCGGTCGACAAGCTGGCGGAGGCCGTCGGCTGCATGAGCGGCATGAAGGACGCCGGCGAGCTGCTGGTCGACATCCACACCCTGGAGGATGAGGGCGACCGGCTGTTGCGGCAGGCGACCGCCAACCTGTTCTCGAATGGCCTTGATCCGCTGGTCGTGATCCGGTGGAAGGACATTCACCAGGGCCTCGAGCAGGCCGTGGATGCCTGCGAGCACGCCGCGCACGTGCTCGAGAGCGTGTATCTCAAGAACCGATGAATGACCTGTTGCTGTGGGTCGTGATCGTCTTTGCGATCGCCTTCGACTTCACCAACGGGTTTCACGACACCGCCAATGCCGTGGCCACCAGTGTCTCCACGCGCGCGCTGGCACCACGCACCGCGGTGTTGATCGCGGCCGTGATGAACCTGGTCGGAGCGTTCGCCTGGACGGCGGTGGCAGACACGGTGGGAAACGGTCTGCTGAACGGTGAAGTCAGCTTGCACGTGCTGCTGGCGGCGCTTCTGGGCGCGATCTCGTGGAACCTCGTTACCTGGCGGCTGGGGCTGCCCTCCTCGTCCTCCCACGCGCTGATCGGCGGTCTGGTCGGTGCGGCCGTCGCGGGAGGAGGTACCGCAGCCGTCGACTGGGGCGGGATCTGGCACAAGGTGATCGTGCCGGCCGCCGAGAGCCCGCTGATCGGCTTCGTACTCGCCGGTGCCGTCGTGCTCGCGATCCTGTGGGGATTTCGCACGCGTGCGCCCGGCGCCGCTGACCCGCTCGTTTCGGCATCTGCAGATCGCATCGGGCACCCTGATGGCGTTCCTGCATGGCACCAACGATGCCCAGAAGACGATGGGTGTGATCGCGCTGGCGCTCTACTCCACCCACCACATCAACTCGTTCTACATCCCCTGGTACGTCAAGCTCGGTGCGGGACTGGCGCTCGGGATCGGAACGTACGTCGGCGGCTGGCGGATCATGCGCACGATGGGCACGCGCATCACCAAGCTCGAGCCTCACCAGGGGTTTGCTGCTCAGACCACCGCCAGCCTGGTGCTGTGGTTCACCGCCCGCAACGGATTCCCGATCTCGACCACCCAGGTGATCGCGGGGTCGGTGATGGGCGCGGGTGCCACCACCAAGCTGTCGGCCGTGCGCTGGGGAGTGGCCGCAAACATCGTCGTTGCGTGGGTGGTGACCCTACCGGCCGCCGCCTTGGTGGCGGCCGGTCTGTACGCGCTGCTGGCGCCGTTCACCTGAGAATTCTCATCGACCGTCAACTGCGGCAGGGCTATTACCGCGATTCGGGGATGTCCATGCCGGTGACCTGTCACTAGCGTAGTGCGCCGTGGTCACCGGCTCCTCCCGCCTCCCTCACGCTGCCCCCTCCCAGTCGGGAGACCGACGGCCTGTGAGGGATGTTGTGGCCGAGCTGGCCGAGGTGCGAAGCGACGCGCTGCCGGCCGCGGCGTGCCGCGCCCTGGCCGACGTGCTGCCGCTGGACGAGGCCCGGTTTGTGACCATCGATGGTGAGATCGGATCGTGGGCTCGGGGTAGGGATCGCCGCCGCAGCATCCGCCGACACAGCGTGCAGACCGCTGTGTCCGGAGCGACCGAGCGGCCGTTGCAATGGCGTGACGGGGACCAGACGCTGCTTGCAGTGCCCGTCCGCCGCAGCGGCCGCCGGTTGGCGGTGCTGCTGGGATCCGCCTCCCCTGCCCATGAGTTCAGTGCCGGCGAGTTGTACAAGGGTGAGCTGGTGGCGGCCGCGGCGGCCGAAGCCGACGCCGCACGCCGCGGTGGGCTTCCCGGCCCTCCGCTGGACGAGGCCGGCTCCGACACCGAGGTCGGGTGGGCGGTGGTGGACGCTCTCAAGGCGGCGCTCGACTTCGACGCCTGTCGCGTCTACCTCCCCGGCGTGGGCGACAATCGCGTTACCCCAGTGGTGCAGTGCGGGATCGGCCAAGGTCACTCTCCGGACGCGGCCCTCGACGCGGCTTGCGCTCCCGGGGTGGGGGCGGCCGGACGAGCGATGCTGGACGGCCGGGCCCGCCTGATCCCCAACGCTCGCACCGACCCGCACGCTTCCAAGATCATCGAGTCATCGTGCGCCGACGAGTCGCTGCTGGTGGTGCCGGTGGTGGTGGAGGGCACGGCTGCGGCGGTGGTGATCGTCTCTCGCCTCGGGGCCGGCCGGTTCTCGCGCGCCGATCTCGAGCAGGTCGAGATGGTTGCGGGCCGGGCCGCGGTCGCTTGTCGCGCCGTGGTGCTCTACCGCACAGCATCCGAGCAGGCGCGCGCCTCTCAGGCGCTGCTCGACCTGGGCGAGGCGCTGGGCGCGCAGACCGGGGTCGAGGGCGTGGCCGGCATGCTGGCGGCGACCGCCGATCGGCTGGTCGAATGCGCCGCGGTTTCGGTCTGGCTTCGAGACGGCGACCGGATGCGCGTGGCGGCGACTCGCGGCTACACCCCGGACGAGTCGACGCGCCTGGCCGACCTGGCCGTGGATGCCGGCGACGCGCTGTTTGCGGGTGCGCTCGATCGACGCGACCTGACCATCCGTTCGGCGTCGGCCACCACGGCGATCACATGGCGCTTGAACGCTGTCCCAGAAGGCACGACCTTCGCGGTGGTGGCCGTCGGGGAGCGCTCCGCCAATCGTGCTGCGATCGTGGTGCAGCGGGGCCCGCGGCGCGGCACGCCGTCGGCGCTCGAGCGCAGGATGCTGCAGGGGATCGCCGATCAGACGCTGATCGCCCTCACCAATCGGATGCTGTACGCCGAGCTGGACGAGGCCTTCATGGCAACCGTCCAGGCGTTGGCGACCGCGCTGGAGACCAAGGACGAGTACACCAGTGAGCACGCCAACCAGCTGGAAAGCCTGTGCCTGAACGTGGCGGTGGGATTGGGCCTGGACGGCCAGGAGCTGCGCGACATCACGCTGGGAGCGGTGCTGCACGACATTGGCAAGATCGGGATCCCCTCCCCGATTCTGAACAAGCCCGAGCCGCTGACCGATCGGGAGTGGGAGGTGATGCGCCGCCATCCCGAGCTGGGAGCGCGCATCATCGAGCCGGTGGCGGCGCTGGACGGCGCCCGCGAGCTGGTGATCGCCTGCCATGAGCATTGGGACGGCAGCGGCTATCCACACGGGCTCGCGGGAGAGGCAGATCCCGCTGGGCGCGCGCATCATCCTGGCGTGCGACGCCTACCACGCCATGACCTCTGACCGGGTGTACCGAGCCGCGCTGCCGGTGTCGGAGGCGGTGCTGGAGCTGGAGCGGTACTCGGGCAGCCAGTTCGATCCCGTCGGTGGCAGACGCGCTGATCGCGGTGGTGGCCGACTGATCCGAACGCTTGTGTATTCTGTGTGAGTCGGCTCCAACGGCGGGGCCGGCAGAGGCAACGACGCCTCCAGGTGACGGATCTTTTCGGATCCGCCATCTGGGGGCGTTTTTTTGTGCCGTGAATCGAGTCAGGGAGGTCATTCGTGTCGACAATCTCAGATACCCGTGATCTGACGGGCGCGCGTGCCGAGGTGCTGCGCGAGGCGCAGCGAGCGCGACATCAAGTTCGTGCTGCTGTGGTTCACCGACGTGGTCGGCCGGCTGAAGAGCTTTGCCATCACCGCATCGGAGCTGGAGGGTGCGCTTGGAGCGGGGGATGGGCTTCGACGGCTCGTCGGTCACCGGCTTCAATGCGATCGAGGAGTCGGACATGATCGCGATGCCCGATCCCACCACCTTCAAGGTGCTGCCGTGGCAGACCGGCGAGAGCAACGTCGCCCGCATGATCTGCGATGTGCGCACTCCCGACGGCGATCCCTATGAGGCCGATTCCCGGCATGTGCTGCGGATGGCACTGGAGCGGATGCATTCGCTGGGCTTCGATTCGTTCAAGATCGGTCCCGAGCTCGAGTACTTCTACTTCCGGCTGGACGAGGCGGGTAAGCCCCATGCACTGGATGCGGGCGGCTACTTCGAGGAGACCACCGTCGACGCCTCGGCCGATCTGCGCAAGGAGACGGTGCTGGCGCTGGAGGGCATGGGCATCCCGGTCGAGTACCTGCACCACGAGGTGGGCCCGTCACAGCACGAGATCGACGTGCGCTACGCCGACGGCCTGGAGATGGCCGACCACTGCATCACCTACCGCAACGTGGTCAAGGAGGTCGCCAAGAAGCACGGTGTGTATGCCACCTTCATGCCCAAGCCGCTGTTCGGCGTCAACGGGTCGGGGATGCACACCCATCAGTCGCTCTTCATCGGCGACTCGAACGCCTTCTACGACCCCGACGACAAGTGGTTTTTGTCGGACGTCGCCAAGAGCTTCATCGCCGGCCAGCTGCGACACGCCCGCGAGATCTCGATGCTGTTCGCCCAGTGGGTCAACAGCTACAAGCGGCTGGTGCCGGGGTATGAGGCGCCGGTGTACGTCGCCTGGTCGCGGCGCAACCGCTCGGCGTTGATCCGGGTGCCGCTGTATCACCCCGGCATGGAGAAGGCGACGCGCGCCGAGATCCGCTGCCCCGACCCCTCCTGCAACCCCTATCTGGCCTTCGCCGGCCTGCTGCATGCCGGCCTGGAGGGGATCGAGCAGGGCTACGAGCTGCCCGATCCGATGGAGACCAACCTGTACGAGCTGACCACACCCGAGCGTGAGACGCTGGGGATCGATTCGCTGCCCGAGTCGCTCGGTGAGGCGATCCGCGCGGCCGCCGACTCGGAGCTGGTCGAGAAGGCCCTGGGATCGGAGCTGCGCGACCGTCTGGTGACGCTCAAGCGGCGGGAATGGGACGAGTACCGCGTCCAGGTCACGCCGTGGGAGCTGGAACGGTACCTGTCGACCCTGTAACCCACCGGCGAGATCGGCGACAATCCCCGGATGTGTCTTCGACTCGCCCGCACGTGCCCGTGAGCGCGGTCGCCGAGCGCGACCGCGCCGCGCGGCACCTGCAGCTTCTGACCGAGACGATCGCCGCGGTCAACTCGACCCTGGACCTGGCCGAGGTGTTCGCCCAGATCGCCTCCAAGGTGGCTCAGGCGATGAGCACCGACGCCTGCTTCGTGTACCTGTACGACGAGCCCAGCGGCATGCTCGAGCTGCGGGCCACTCACGGCGCCCGTTTCGATGACCCTGCCCACCGCCCGCGGATGGCGCCCGGGGAGGGCATTACGGGAGTTGCGGCGGCCTCGATGCGTCCGGTGGTGATCGCCCGGGCGGCGCATCTCGATCCCCGCTTCAAGTCCTTCCCCAACCTGCCCGAGGACGAGTACGAGTCGATCCTGGCGGTGCCGGTATTGGCCCGCGACAAGCTCGCCGGGGCGCTGAACGTGCGCACGCGGGCGCCGCGGGCGTTCGATCCCGACGAGATCGCGTTGCTGTCGGCGATTGCCGGCCAGGTCGGCCAGGCGATCGAGAACGCCAAGCTGTACGAGCGATCCCAGCAGCGCGTGGTCGAGCTGGAGGCGCTGGCCGACATCGGCCGCACGCTCTCGGGGTCGCTCTACCTGGAGGATGCGCTGCGCGGGATCGCCTCCCGCACGGTGCACGCGCTGAATGCCGACGGCTGTGCGGTGGTACTGCGAAACGATGACGAGATGTCGGTCGGCTTTCGCGAGGGGGAGACCGGCTCGGACGCCGACCTGATCGCGATCGCCGAGGCCGCCCCCGGACAGGGCGAGACGTTCCTGGCCCAGCCGCTGCAGTGGAAGCAGCGCACCACCGGGGCGCTGGTGGTGCTGTCCGACAGCCCCCGGTCGTGGTCTCCGGAGGAGCAGTCGCTGCTGACCACCATCGCCCACGCCGCCAGCGCTGCGGTGGCAAATGCCCAGGCGGCGCTGCGCGGCTTGCTGGCTCAGGAGATCCATCACCGGGTCAAGAACAACCTGCAGACGGTGGCCTCGCTGCTGCGATTGCAGGCCGGTGCGACCGACGACGAAGAAGCTTCCAAGGCGCTTCGTGAGAGTGTCAACCGGATCCTCTCGATCGCCGCGGTGCACGATCTGCTGACCGCGGCGCGCGAGGACGGGGTCGACTGCGCGGGGCTGATCGGCACGCTGGAGGCGATGCTGGGACAGGGTCTCGGCGGCCGCAGCCTGGACTCGCAGTTGGAGCCGGTGACGCTCTCGGGTGCCCGGGCGACGGCGCTGGCGCTGGTGTTCTGCGAGCTCTTCCAAAACGCGGTGGAGCACGGCGGCGGTGCGATCGCGGTGGGGTTGCATCGCGCCGGCGACGTGATCGAGCTGACCGTCTCGGACGAGGGCAGCGGGCCGGCCGCGGAGAGCGAGGCGGGGCTGGGGCTGACGATCGCGCGGGCGCTGGTCAGCGGCGAGCTGGGCGGATCGCTCGAGCTGGCGTCGGCCGGCCGGGGGAAGGCGGTGGTGAGATTCCCGGCCGAGTCCTGATCGCCGAGGATGAGACGATCATCCGGCTGGATCTGGCGGCGATGCTGGAGCGCGCCGGGTTCGAAGTGGTGGCTCAGGCCGGCGACGGATTGGAGGCGGTTGAGCTGGCCGCCGCCACCGAGCCCGAGATCGCGGTTCTGGATGTCAAGATGCCCGGCCTGGACGGCATCGATGTTGCCCGCAAGATCCTCGAGCAGCGGCCGATCCCGGTGGTGATCGTGACAGCGTTCTCGGAGCGCGAGGTGGTCGAGCGGGCGATCGAGGCGGGTGTCTTCGGCTACCTGGTCAAGCCGTTTCGGGAAGCCGACCTGCTGCCGGCGATCGAAACCGCCCGCGCCCGCCACGCCGAGCTGCAGGCGGTGCGCGCCGAGTCCAGCGACCTGCGCGACGCGCTGGCGGCGCGCAAGCTGATCGAGCGGGCCAAGGGGCTCTTGATGGAGCGCGACGGCCTCACCGAGGCGGACGCGTTTACCCGCATGCGCCGCGCCTCCCAGCAGACCGGCCGCCCGCTCCGCGAGATCGCCGAAGCCATGGTCGCGACCCTTGAGTAATCGTGCCAGGCACCATTATTCATCGAGGGCGTCGGGGTGAATAACGGTGCCTGGCACCGTTATTCACACCTGGGAGGCGAACTGCTCCCACTCGCGGTACTTGTAGGCGATCTCCTGCTGGAGCTCCTGATGGCGGCGGCCGTCAACGGCCAGCGAGGTCGGATCCTCGTAGGCGTCGGGCTGCGCCAGCCGCGTCTCGATCGCGCCCAGCTCCTCCTCCATCGCGGCGATCTCGCGTTCCAGTCGCGACGTCTCCCGCTTGGCCCGCTGTGACGGGCGCTTGCCGGACGGAGATTTGGCCGGTGCCTCCTTCGTCTTGGGCGTGGACTTGGCCTTTGGCGCAGCCGGTTTCTTGACGGTCGCAGGCGTCGGCCCGCCCTCGTGGGCGCTGGCATAGGCACCGAAGGCTCCCTCGCGTGCGATCAGGCGCCCATCCTCGATCGAGAGTGTGCGGGTTGCGATCGCCTCGATCAGCGCCCGGTCGTGCGATACCAGTAGCAACGTGCCGGGAAAGGCCTCCAAGGCGTCCTCGAGTGCCTCTCGGCTCTCGATGTCGAGGTGGTTGGTGGGCTCGTCCAGCACCAGCAGGTTTGCGCCCGAGATCACCGTGCGCGCCAGCGCCAGCCGCCGCCGCTCCCCGCCGGAGAGCGCCGACACGGGCTTTTCCACGTCCTCGCCGGAGAACAGGAACATGCCGAGCAGATCGCGCGCGCGGGGCCCCGAAAGGCCCTCTGCGGTGATCACCTCCAACATGCGATAGGCATCTGGCAGCTCCAGCGACTGCTGGGAGTAGTAGGCCACGGTCACGTTGTGGCCCAGCTTGATGCGGCCATGCTCGGCCTCGCGGCGGCCCAGGATTGTCTCCAAGAGCGTTGTCTTGCCGGCGCCGTTGGGACCGATCAGGGCCACTCGCTGGCCGCGCTCGATCGCAAACGAGGCGCCCTTTATCAGCGTTCGCCCGGCCACTCCCACGGTCAGGCCTTCCACGTCCAGCACCACTCGTCCGCTGCGTTCGGGGCGGGGGAACTCGAACCTGAGCGAGCGCTGGCCTGAGACCTTCTCGACTCGCTCGATGCGCGCCATCGCCTTCAGCTTGGACTGCGCCTGGCGGGACTTGGTGCCGTACCGGAACCGGTCGACGAAGCGCTGCAGATGCGCCAGCTCGGCCTGCTGGCGATCGTAGGCCCCGGACTGTGCCGCCAGGCGCTCGGCCTCCACCCGCCGGAAGTGGGAGTAGGTGCCCTTCTCGTAGCGGCCCTGGCCGCGCTCGATCAGCAGCACGCCGTTGGCCACCGACTCCAGAAACCAGCGGTCGTGTGAGACGAACAGCACGGCCGCATCGAGGCTGTCGATGTGCTCCTCCAGCCACTCGATGGCGTCGGTGTCGAGGTGGTTGGTGGGCTCGTCCAGCAGCAACACGTCGGGCTCTGCGGCCAGCGCGCGGGTCAGTGATGCTCGGGTCAGCTCGCCCCCGGAGAAGCTTCTCAGCGGGCGCTCCAGGTCTGCGGGCGTGAATCCCAGGCCGCGGGCGACGCTCTCCAGCCGGGCCCGCCAGCCGTAGCCTCCGGCCCGCTCGAACTCGCGCTGAGCGGCGTCGTAGCGGCGCATCACGGCCGCATCAGTCTCGCCCGCAGCCATCCGCTGCTCCAGCGCACGCAGCTCGGTTTCGAGCCGTTCAGCCGCAGCCGCGCCCCCACCCACGTACTCCCCCAGGGTCGTGTCGGAGGCCAGCGGTGGGCGCTGATCGTGCAGCGCGATGCGCGTTCCGGTGGTGACCGAGATGTCGCCCCGTTCGGGCGCGAGCTCGCCGGCCACCATCCGCAGCAGGGTGGTCTTGCCGGCGCCGTTTCGCCCCACCAGCGCGATCCGGTCGCGCGGTCGCACGATCGCGGAAACGTCGTCCAGCACCTGATCTGCGCCGAACGAGAGCGCCACCGACGTGATGTGGACGGTCATCTGGAGCCGGCCGGTTGGTGAGAGTCCTCGAGCTGCATGTCCGTATGATGACCGCTCGATGGTCGTGCTGTTCCCCACCTGTTTGGGCGACGCGGTCGCACCGAGCGCGGTGCGCGACGCCGCGGCGGTGCTGCGCGCTGCCGGGGTCGATCCGATCGCCCCCCGGGGAGCCGCATGCTGCGGACAGCCTGCCTGGAACAGCGGCTTCGTCTCCGATGCCCGGCGGGTCGCCCGCACAACGCTGCGGGCGCTGGCGGACGCCGAGGCGGTGGTGGTGCCCGCCGGCTCGTGCGCGGCGATGATGCGGCTGCACTGGCCGGCGCTGTTCGAGGGCGCTGAGCGCAAGCTGGCCCGCACGGTCGCAGGCCGGGTGTTCGAGCTGTCCCAGTACCTGGTGGACGAGCTCGGGGTCACGTCGATCGGGTCGCCGGGCGATCTCACCGTGGCCTACCACGACTCCTGCCACATGCTGCGCGAGCTGCGCGTGCACGACCAGCCGCGCACCCTGCTGCGTTCGGTCGCGACTCTGGTGGAGCTGCCCCGGTCAGAGCGCTGTTGCGGATTCGGCGGCACCTTCAGCGTGCGCTACCCCGAGGTCTCCACGGCGATGGCAGACGACAAGCTGGGCGCCGCGGAGGCGGCCGGAATCACCCTGATCGCCAGCGCCGATCCCGGCTGTGCCATGCAGCTGGGCGGGCGGGCGTCGCGCACCGGTCGGCCATTGGCCGTCGAGCATCTGGCAACCGTGCTGGCGAGGGCGCTGTGAGCAACTTCACCACGCGCTCGCACGAGCGGCTGGGCGACTCCGGCGCGGCGACAGGCATTGGCGAAGATGACCGACCGCCAGTCGGATGCGCGGGTGCGGGTGACCACCGACGACATCCCCGACTTTGACGCGCTGCGCGACCGGGGGGCGGCGATTCGCGACGAGGCCATCCAGAACCTGCCCCGCTACCTCGATCAGCTGGTCGCGAGCTTCGAGCGAAACGGGGTGGTGGTGCACCGGGCGGCCTCTGCCGCCGAGGCGATCGACATCGTCTCGGGCATCGCCGCCCGTCACGGCGGTCCGGTGGTCAAGGGCAAGTCGATGCTGTCCGAGGAGATCGGCTTGAACGAGCGGCTCGAAGCCGACGGTCTGGAGGTGTTCGAGACCGACCTGGGAGAGTTCATCATCCAACTCGCCGGAGAGCCGCCCGAGCACATCCTGGCGCCCGCCATCCATTGGAGCCGAGAGCGCGTGCGAAAGCTGTTCGAGCCGCTGGCGGGACGGCCGCTGGGGGACGATCCCAGCGAGCTGGTGGCATTTGCCCGCGGCCACCTGCGCTCGCGGTTCGAATCGGCCAAGGTCGGCATCACCGGCGTCAACTTCGGCGTGGCCGAGACCGGCACGGTGGTGGTCGTCTCCAACGAGGGTAACGGGCGCCTGAGCGCTGCCATGCCACCGGTGCACATCGCCCTGATGGGGATCGAGCGGGTCGTGCCCAGGCTCGAAGACCTGGGCGTGCTGCTGCCGCTGCTGACCCGGTCGGCCACCGGGCAGAAGCTCAGCAGCTACGTCTCGATGATCCAGGGGCCGCGTCGCGAGGGCGAACAGGATGGGCCCGAGGAGATGCATGTGGTGCTGATCGACAACGGCCGCTCGCAGCTGCGCGATTCGCGCTATGCCAGCGTGCTTCGGTGCATCCGTTGTGGCGCCTGTCAAAACGTCTGCCCGGTCTACCGCCAGGTCGGCGGGAGCGCCTACGGCTGGGTGTACGGCGGGCCGATCGGAGCGGTGCTCACGCCGCTCTTCCGGGGGCAGCGCGAGGCCGGGGAGCTGAGCCATGCCTCGTCGTTGTGCGCCGCCTGTGATGACGTCTGCCCCGTCAAGATTCCGCTGCACGATCTGCTGCTCGATCTGCGGCGCGACCGGGCGGCCGAGGTGGCCGGCCCGCTCGAGCGGCTCAGCTTCCGCGTGTGGAGCGAGATCTGGAGCCGGCCGTGGGCCTACCGGGCGTCGGTTCGGCTGGCGCCGCTGGCCTCGCGTCTGCCCGGGCCGGGGTCGGCGGTTCACCCGCACCAGGGATCTGAAACGGCGATGATCGAACAGTTTCGCACCGAGCTGGAGGCCGCCGGAGGCAACTTCCACGAGGGCCGGGAGGCGGTCGCCGAGCTGGCCGGCGAAGGTGTGTCGGTGACCCCGACCCTGGCTGCGATCGCCGATACCGGCACGGTGGTCACCAGCTCACGGCAGAACGGTGGGCGGTTGCCCGGCCTGGCCGACCCGATACACGTGGCCGTGGTCGAGGCTCAGGATCTGGTGCCCGACCTGCCCAGCGCGCTGATTCGGATCGCCGCCGAGCTCGAGCGGGCCTCAGTTGTGACGCTGATTACCGGACCCAGCCGCAGCGCTGACATCGAGGGCACGCTGATTCGCGGAGCCCACGGACCCGGACGGCTGGACGTCGTCTGGGTCGAGTCCGACTGATCGCCTGAGGCCGCGTGGGTGGCGGGAATGCTCGTCTTCCCACGCCGTCAGTTGCTCGTCGGTCAGGTCGCGCGGGGGGAGCCGCCGTGCATACATCCCGAAACGAACCAGAAACAGCAGCCCGACGGCGGCCGGGATGATGTGCGGGATGTGTTGAAGTACAAGGTCCATGCACCTGCACTGTAGACCGTGGCCACCAGCTTTCGCTTGGTTTTGCCCCCGTCACGCCGAGTCCCCTAAGATTGCACGGTGCAAGCTTTCAGGGTCGGGTTCGTCGCGTTCGTCCTGGGCACCATCGGATCGATCGCGGTGGTGGTCACACCCTCATGGTTCCCCCCAGCGGCCTCGGTGCAGGCGGATCGCCACGACCAGATCTACCTCGCTCTGATGATCATGGCGTCGTACATCTTCGCCATCGTGGTCTGCTTCCTCGGCTACTCGATGTGGAAGTTCCGGGCCAAGCCGGGCGACATGTCCGACGGCGAGCCGATCCACGGCAACACCATGCTCGAGATCGTGTGGACGTTGATCCCGCTGGTGCTCGTGCTCGGGTTCGCCGTGTACGGCGCGATCGTGCTCTCCAAGAACGAGAACACCTCGAACACCCAGCTGGTCGTGAACGCCACCGGCCAGGAGTTCGAGTGGACGTTCGACTACCCGGCGCAGAAGGTGAAGTCGGGCATCTTGGAGCTGCCGATCAACCAGAAGGTGGTCTTCAAGGTGCACGGCGTCAAGAACGACGTCATCCACGGGTTCTACATCCCGGCGTTCCGCGAGGGCATCGACGCCGTCCCCGGCGAGGTTACGACGCTGGTGGCGACGCCGACCCGGCTGGGCACCTACAACGTCATCTGCAACATGTTGTGCGGCATCGGCCACAGCCAGATGCGCACGGTGGTCAACGTGGTTACCCAGGAACAGTTCGACGCCTGGATTCACCGGCAGCTGAATCCGCCCAAGCCGCCACCCAGCTCCGGGCCGGTGGACGCCAAGGCCCTGTTTGCGACGAACTGTGCGTCGTGTCACACGCTGTCGGCCGCGGGAGCCACCGGGACGATCGGTCCCGATCTCGACAATGTCGCCGCCGACGCCACCAAGTACGGCAACGGCGCGTCGGCTGAGGACTACGTGAAAGAGTCGATCGTGGATCCGGATAAAGTGATCGTGTCGGGCTTCCAGCCCAACGTGATGCCTGCGACGTTTGGCTCGTCGCTCACCTCCGAAGAGATTGATGCACTGGTGCAATTCATCCTGAAAGGCAGCAGCGGATGACCACCCACGCTGAAGAGCTGCCGGCCCAGAGCCACGGCCACCACGATCACGGCCACAGCGGGCCGAAGAAGTCGATCTGGCTGCGCGGCAGCTGGGTGCAGGGCGGCCTGGGTCACGATCCTGGGAGCGCTGATCGGGCGCTTCGGCGTGATGGCCGTGCGCAGCTGGCTGTTCGGCTACCCGGCCCAGGATTCCGGCGTCGAGGACACCTTCATGATGCTGTTCGGGGGCGTCGGCTTCCTGATCGGGATCGGCTGCTTCGACTACTGGTACGGCTATCTGGTCGGCAAGCCCGACTGGGTCGAGGAGGATCACTCCGCCCACGGCGCGTACAGCTGGAGGGACTACTTCAAGGTCAACACCGATCACAAAGTGATCGGGGTGCAGTACATCTGCACGACCTTCATCTTCTTCATCATCGGCGGGGCGCTGGCAGAGGGCGTGCGCGCCGAGCTGGCCACTCCGGGCGAGCAGTACTTCTCACCGGGCACCTACAACGGCCTGTTCTCGGTGCATGCCGCGCTGATGATCTTCCTGTTCATCATCCCCGCCTTCGCCGGGCTCGCCAACGTCGTCATCCCGCTGATGCTGGGCGCCCAGGACATGGCCTTCCCGCGCCTCAACGCGCTCTCGTTCTGGATGCTGCCGGTGGCCGGCGTGTGCATGGTGCTCGTCGTTCCTGGTCGGCGCGTTCGACGCCGGCTGGACGAACTATCCGTCGCTGGCCGTGCACGGCCCCGCCGGCCAGACGTTCTGGGTGATGGGCGTGCAGTTCGCCGGAGCGTCGTCGATCGCCACCGCCGTCAACTTCCTGGTCACGATCGTGACCATGCGCGCGCCGGGGATGACCTTCTGGCGGATGCCGCTGCTGGTATGGGCCAACCTGGCCACCTCCACGCTGGTGGTGCTGGGCACGCCGTTCATCGCCGGAGCCCAGTTCATGGTGCTGTTCGATCGGCTGTTCCCGACCCACTTCTTCGATCCGGCGGCGGGCGGGAACCTGATCATGTACCAGCACATCTTCTGGTTCTACTCGCACCCGGCGGTGTACATCATGATGCTGCCTGGGTTCGGGATCATCTCCGAGGTGATCGCGACGCATTCGCGAAAACCGATCTTCGGCTATCGCCTGATCGCGTTATCGACGGTCGCCATCGGGGTGCTCGGGTTCACCGTGTGGGCCCACCACATGTTCATCGCCGGCATGGCACCGTGGCTGCGCGTGCCCATGATGTTCACCACCATGCTGATCGCGGTGCCGACCGGCATCAAGATGTTCTCGTGGCTGGCCACCATGTGGAAGGGCGTGATCCACCTCACCACCGGCATGCTGTTTGCCTGCGGCTTCCTGTTCACGTTCGCCATCGGCGGGCTGTCCGGCGTGTTCCTGGCGGTGCTGCCGGTCGACATCAACGTCTCCAGCTCGTACTTCGTGGTCGCCCACATCCACTACGTGCTGTTCGGCGGCTCGGTGTTCACCATCTACGCGGGCATCTATCACTGGTATCCCGAAGATGACCGGGCGGATGTATGACGAGACGCTGGGCAAGCTGCACTTCTGGATCACGTTCTTCGCGTTCAACTTCACGTTCATGCCGATGCACTGGCTGGGCCTGGAGGAGATGCCGCGCCGCGTCGCCGATTACGACCCCAAGTTCGGCACCGTCAACTTCTTCATCTCGATCTGGGCGTTCATCCTCGGCGCCTCGACGCTGATCTTCCTCTACAACATGATCCATTCGTGGGCGAAGGGCCCCAAGGCTCCTGCCAACCCGTGGCGGTCGCTCACGCTCGAGTGGCAGGTCAGTTCGCCGCCGCCGATCTTCAACTTCGACGAGCCGCCGCAGGTGGTCGGCAGCCCCTACGCCTACGGCATCCCCGGAGCTCGCCACGCGATCGTGACCTGGCACACGCCCCAGCCGGCCGATCGGCCGGTCCCCGCGGTGCTCGCCACCGCGACCCCTGCTCAAAGGGAGGCGATCATGTCGACGCTGAAACACATCCTGGTGGTCGCAAACCAGACCGTCGCCAGCGATCCTCTGATCGCGGCGGTGCGGGCGCGTGCCCAGGCCGAACCGGTGCGTGTGACCGTGATCTGCCCCCAGAACGACCCCAGCGACAGCTGGGTGGTCGATGAGCAGGATGTCGCCGCGGAGACCCGCCGTCGCCTGGAATCGACGCTGACGGCGCTCAGCGCGGCAGGAGTGCAGGCCACCGGCCACGTGGTGGCGGCCGATCCATACACGGCGGTGCTGGACGTGGTCGAGTCCGACGATCCCCCGGCCGAGATCATCGTCTCCACCCTTCCCCGCACGCGTTCGGGCTGGATGCGGCGCGATCTGATCGAGCGGCTGCGCGACCGTGTGGATGTCCCCGTCGCGCACGTGGAAGCCGATATCCGCACCGATCCGGCGGAGAGCCGTTGAGCGCCTCAAGCGTCCCCATCGACGGCCCTGCCGTCCCCGAGGCCGCCGAGCCGGCACATGAGAGCCTGCTCACCAACCGCGTCTACCTCGGCATGGTCATGTTCCTGGGCTCCGAGGCGATGCTGTTCGGCTCGTTCTTCACGGCCTTCTTCTTCCTGCGGTTCACCAGCGCGACCTGGCCGACCGACGGCATCACGCTGCCGGTGGAAGCCACCGGCATCAACACGGCCATCCTGATCAGCTCGTCCTTCACGATGCACTGGGCACTGGTCTCTGTGCGCCGCAACAGTCGCTTTGGGCTGGTGCTGGGCCTCGGTCTGACACTCGTGATGGGCGTGACCTTCCTCGCCCTGCAGATCCACGAATACGTCACCCTCGGCTTCACGCCGTCCACCAATGCGTTCAGCGGAGCGTTCTTCGCCCTCACCGGGCTGCACGGCTTCCACGTACTGATCGGCGCGACGCTGCTGACGATCGCCTTCACGCGAGCCTCTCGCGGGCACTACTCCTCAGAATCCCACCTCGGCCTCGAAGTCACCGGCCTCTACTGGCACTTCGTCGACGTGGTCTGGATCCTGCTCTATACGGTCGTGTATCTCCTGTAGCTCGGCGGGCGGCTGCAAACCCTCGCCTGGCTTTGTCCTCGGTTGGGCAAGTGCAGAGCACGTGCTCAACCTGCGTCCTCGCCAGGCTCGGTTTTCGCTCGCCGGCCGAGCTATCGCGTGTAGTTAGTCGGGTTGCGAACCGGTGAATAACGGTGCCAGGCACCGTTATTCACGGCCTAGTCAGGCAGGTTGCGGTATTCCTGCATGGCGTCGCGCACCCACAGCAGGATGCCGGCGAGCGTGATCGTGGCCCCGATCGACACCAGCGTCAGGCGCCAGATGCGGGCGTCGGGGACAAACCCGAACAGCAGCAGGGCCACGCCGAAATCCGACCACGATCGGCAGTGCCGACGGCGCCGGCAGGTGAAACGGGTTGTCGTCGTCGTGGTCAGCCATGCGGTTAGGAGTGGATCGTGATCTCGCCCACCACGAATGTGGCGGCGAAGATCAGAAGCGATGCCAGGGCCAACCACAGGGCCAGGCGGATGTTCTTGTTGGCGGTGGGCTTGTCCAGCATCAGGTGCTCGATTCTATCGTCGCTCCCGCTGCCTGCGCCTGGCGCAGGTCATACAGCGGGCGCTCGCTGCGGATCGGGGGCAGGTCGTCGAAGTTGTGGGCCGGTGGCGGGGAGGTGGTGTACCACTCGAGGCTGTTTCCGCCCCACGGATCGTTGGGGGCGATGCGTCCGTAGCGCAGCGAGGTGACGCAGTTCCACAACACCATCATCACACCCACCGCCAGCAGCAGCGCCCCGGCGGTCGAGATCTGGTTGTAGATCTGCCAGCCGTGGTCGTCGTAGGTCACGATCCGTCGCCGCATACCCGAAAGCCCGGCTGCGTGCATCGGGAAGAAGGTCATGTTGAACGCGATGAACAGCACCCAGAAGCTGCGCACCGCGAGCTTACGGTCGAGCATCCGGCCGGTGAACTTGGGGAACCAGAAGTGCACGCCACCGATCACCGCGAACACCGGCACCGTCCCCAGCACGTAGTGGAAGTGGGCGACGATGAAGTACGTGTCGGTGGTGTACTGATTGATCGGGTACACGGCCAGCAGGATCCCGGAGAGGCCGCCGATGATGAACAGCCCGATGAACCCGACCGCGAACAGCATCGGCGGCTCGAACCGCAACCTGCCCATCCACATGGTGCCGATCCAGTTGAAGATCTTGACACCGGTGGGGATCGCGATCAGCAGCGACGCGAACATGAACCAGATCTGCAGCGGCTCGGAGAAGCCGACCGCGAACATGTGGTGGCCCCACACCAGGAACCCGAGGAAGGCGATGGCCGCGGTCGAGTACACCAGCGCCCGGTAGCCGAACAGCGGCTTGCGCGAGAACACCGGCAGAATCTCCGAGATCATGCCGAACCCGGGCAGCGCCATCACGTACACCACCGGGTGGGAATAGAACCAGAACAGATGCTGGTACAGCAGCACGTTGCCGGCGTGGGCGGGGTTATAGAAGTCGGTGCCGTAGTTTCGGTCGAGCAGGAGCATCGTCAGCGCCCCCGCCAGCACCGGTCCCGCCACCACGATCATGATCGAGTAGATCTCGATCGTCCAGGTAAACAGCGGCATCCGCGACAGCCGCATGCCCGGCGCGCGCATGTTGTGGATCGTGCACAGGAAGTTGATCGCTCCGATCAGCGACGAGATGCCGATCACGTGCAGGCCGACGATCCACAGGTCCTGGCCATGGCCGGGAGAGAGCACCGACAGCGGCGGGTAGCTCGTCCAGCCCGAGTCGGCCGGCCCGCCGCCCCACACAAACCCGGTGTACAGCACCAGCGCGCCGAACAGCAGCAGCCAGAACGAGAGTGCGTTGAGCCGGGGGAATGCCATGTCCCGGGCGCCGATCTGAAGCGGCACCAGGTAGTTGCCGAAGCCGGCCATCACCGGCACCACGAACAGGAAGATCATGGTGGTGCCGTGCATCGTCATGACCTGGTTGTAGGCCTCTGCCGAAATCAGGGTGTTGTTGGTGTGCTCCAGCTGCAGCCGGATCACCAGCGCCAGGATGCCGCCGATCAGGAAGAACACGAATGTCGTGATCAGGTAGAGAATCCCGATCCGCTTGTGGTCGACCGTCGTCAGCCACGAGATCAGGCCGTTGTCGGTCTCGGGCGGGGTCGGCGACCTGAGGTGTGGGAGGCGCGTCTGCGATCATCAGGTCAGCTTGTCCTTGTATTGCGAGTCCCACGTCGCCTGCGAAACGACGTTGACCTTGATCAGCATGCCGGCGTGCCCGATCCCGCAGAACTCGGCACATGCACCTTCAAAGTTCGCCCACCTCGTCCGGCGTGAACCCAACATAGTTGGTGCGGCCGGGCAGTGCATCGATCTTCGGCGCCAGCGACGGCACCCACCAGTCGTGGTCGACGTCTTTGGAAGTGATCGACAGCTTCACCGGCTCGCCCCACCGGCAGCACCAGGATCCCTCCCGGAGCGGTCTTGCCGGACGGGTAGGTGTAGGTGAACGAGTACTGCTGGGCGACCACGTTCACGTTCATCGCGTTGGACGAGATCTTCTCGGCGCTGGGGATCTTGATCAGCGTGAACACCAGGATCCCGATCACGATCAGCGCGGGCACGATCGTCCATCCGATCTCCAGCCGCGTCGAGCCGTGCGTCTGGGGTGGCTCGTGGGTGTCTCCGCGGCGCTCGCGGAAGCGCACGGCGGTGTACAGGAGCCAGCCACCGACGAGCACGAAGATCGTCAGGCAGACCCCCAGCACTCCGAAGTAGAGGCTTGAGATCGACTCCGCGTTGGGGCTCTCGGGGGCGTTGGGCGTGGCGGTGTTTGCCCATGCGGGCACGGCCGCGACCAAGAGTATGAGTAGCGCGAGCGCCGCTGCGGCGGCCCAAAGGCGGGGTCGACGAGGAATCACAGTCACAGGCGGGCGGATTGTACAGCCCCCCACCGGTTGGCGGCTCGGGGGTCAGTTCACGCGGTCGGGTCTTCGGGCGGTGTGACCTGATCCGGAGGCGTCTGCCGTGGGCGTGGCGGAGCGGGTTTAGGCGCCGTTGGCGGGGGCGGTGTGGCTGCCCCTGTGGCAAACGCCGCGCCCAGTCCGGCCACTGCCGCCATCGCGTCGGATGCGCCCGCGGGCACCAGCATCAGCTTGTTGGCCTCGCCGGCGGCCACCGCCGGCAGCGCCTCCAGGTACTTGTAGCCCAGCACGTTGGCGGGGTCGGCGCCCGAGGTGGTGATCATCTCGAAGATCTGCCGCAGCGCCTCGGCCTCGCCCTGCGCTCGCAGCGCCCGTGCCTGGCGGTCGCCCTCGGCCCGCAGCACGTTTGCCTGCTGCTCGCCCTGGGCGTTGAGGATGGCCGCCTGCTGAAGCCCCTCGGCGCGGAGGATCGCCGACTGCTTCTCACCCTCGGCCTGCAGCACGGTGGCGCGCTTGGCCCGGTCGGCTCGCATCTGCTGCTCCATCGCCTCTTGGATCGAGCGCGGCGGGTCGATCGACTTGAGTTCGACTCGGGTGACCCGCACGCCCCACTTCTCGGTGGCCTCGTCGAGCACCGTTCGCAGCTGGGTGTTGATCTGATCGCGGCTGGTGAGGCAGCCCTCGAGGGTCATCGCGCCGACCACGTTGCGCAGGGTGGTGATGGTCAGCTGCTCCATCGCCAGCAGCATGTTGGCCACGCCGTAGACCGCGGCGGTGGGGTCGGTGACCTGGTAGTAGACGATCGTGTCGACGCCGATGGTGACGTTGTCCTGGGTGATCACCGGAGTCGGCGGGAAGGGCTGCACCGTCTCCTTCATGTCCACCACCATCCGCTGGCGGTCGAGGAACGGCACCAGGATGTGCACGCCCGGCTGCAGCGTCCGCTGATACCGGCCCAGCCGCTCGACGATGCCGACGTAGCTCTGCCGCACGACCTTCACCGACGAGGCGATGCCGATCAGGACAAGCAGGGCCACCGCGGCCGACCAGGATGGTGATAATCATTGTGATGCTCCTTCGATTTGCTCGTCTGAGCCGTGCACCGGCAACACCAGCGCGGTGACTCCCTTGATCTCGACCACTTCCACCTTGGTTCCGACCGACATGGTCTCGCCGTCGAAGAAGCTCTTGGCGCTCCAGATGTCGCCGTCCACTCGCACTTGCCCCGGTTCGAGCTCGGCGATGGCCTTGGTCACGACGCCTTTGCGTCCGCGCATCGCCTCCACGCCGGTGCGAAGCTGCGGACCGGACGAGGCAGCGCGTTTGAGCGCGGGCCGGGTGAGCCACAGACCCGCCACCGCCGCCACTGCGAAGGCGGCGATCTGAAGCGCCGGCGGGCCGCCCACCACGCCGACCAGGGCAGCGACGAGGGCTGCGATACCGAAATAGACGGCCACGAAAGCGGTGGTCGTAGCCTCCACGATCAGCAGCGCCACGGCGATGATGACCCAGATCACCCAGGTGTCCATCTGTTCCTCCATGGTAGATCGGTGAACGGACGCGCGCACGTCCGGCGAGTGGCGCCTGGTCACCCTTGAGTCATCGGCGGCTTGAGGCACGCGCTACAGTCATCGCCAATGGCGCTCTCGGAGATTGAGAGGATCACCGATCCACAGCAGGTAGCGTCGTTGGTGGAGCAAGCCCGGGGTGAGGGGCGCTGCGCCGTCGACACCGAGTTCGTGTGGGAGCGTACCTATGCCCCGGCGCTGTGCCTGATCCAGATCGCGACCGCCGGCCGGCTGGCGGTTGTCGACCCGCTCCAGGGCGGCCCGCTGGAGCCGATCGCCGAGCTGATGGCGGACGCGGCGGTGACGAAGGTGATGCACGCCGCCTCCGGCGATCTGGCGGCCTTCGTGCTGCATTTCGAGTCGCGCCCGGCCGCCATCTACGACACTCAGCTGGCGGGCGGATTCGCCGGGTACGGCGGCTCACTGTCGCTGGAGCGGCTGTTGGACGCGTCGGTCGGAGTCAAGCTGCAGCACGACGAGGGGTTCACCGACTGGCAGAAGCGCCCGCTGACCGAGACTCAGGTCGAGTACGCAGCCGACGACGTCAAGTACCTGCTGGCGGCCGCTGACGCCCTCAACGCGCGGCTGGACGAGCTCGGCCGAGCGGCCTGGCTGGCGGAGGAGCTCGACCAGCGATTCGGCCCGCAGGCGGCGCTGGTGCAGAACCCCGACACGGCCTGGCGCCGGGTTGCGGGTCGAGGCAAGCTGCGCGGCCAGCAGCTGGGCGTGCTGGTTTCGATGGCCGCCTGGCGTGAGCGCGAGGCACGCGAGCGCAACATGCCCGCCGCCTGGCTGGTGAAGGATGCGACGCTGGTGGAGCTGGCCCGGCGCCGGCCCAAGACGCCCGCGCAGGCCGAGGGAGTGCGAGGCTTGAATCTGCGCCGGGGAGTGCGCATGGACGGGTTGCTGGCGGCGATCGAGGATGCGGGCGACCCGCCGCCCCCGACCGAGACCGAGCTCACCGGCGACCTGCGCCGGCGGGTGCGCTCGGTGCTGCCGCTGGCCTCGTCGGTGCTGCAGGCGCGCTGCGGCGAGGCCGGGATCGCATCGGAGCTGGTCGCGACTCGCGCTGACGTGGAGGCGTTGATTGCCCACGCAGGCGCTGGGCGACGCCGACTCCCAGCCGCTGCTGAGAGGATGGCGGCGAGAGCTTGCCGGCGACCATCTGCTGGCGCTGCTGCGCGGCGAGGTGTCGTTGCGGGTGCTGCCCGGCCCTCCCCATGTCGCGGAGTCGCCGGTCGCCCCCTGAGAGTAGGTTCGTCTAGGCGGTCAGCGCGAGTTCGACCGATCGCTCCGCCCGTGCCAGCCGCTCGCCGGTGACCACGCGCACCCCGATCGGGTACTCACCCGCATCCGTGCGTGCCCCTCGGTAGAGCGCCGCGGCCTCTCGCCGCGCATTCTCGGGACGCAAGTCGCAGGCCAGTGTCACCCATCGGCCGCGCTGATACGTGCTGAAGCGGAGCTGGACATACCACATTGAGCTGGACATTCTGCGATCCCTCCCACCATAGGCGGTCGCATGCTGAACCGTGTCCGTTCGAAGTTTGACGGGCGGCCGCCGTTTCCTCTTTTGAAAGCAGGTGGATATCTATTGGGAGCGCGACACTGTGACCGCGCTTACCCAGGTGGCTCGGTCGCCCGGCGTCAACAGCCGCAGGTCGCTGCCGGAGTTCTCGCGGTTTGCCAGGTAAGCGTCCGCAATCTTCCAGCTGAGGGTGCGCCACTTCTTCCCGCCGACCAGGGTGAAGGAGGTGGCGGCGCGTGTGAACGGATCCTTCTGCCCGTCGTACATCAGCGAGACCGGCCCGCCACCGGTGTCCAGCAGCGTGACGGTGACCGTCACGGTCTTCTTCTTCGCCAGGGCGTAGGCGAACTGGTTTTGGACGCTGAAGTACATGTAGCGGCGCGGATTCCCGGTCGGCATCGCGGCGCGTGCAGGGCGGCCCATGGCCACTCCGGCAGTGGTCTGGCCGTCGCTGGTGTCGAGCTGGGAGAGCCCGTCGTCGATGTTGACCGCCCCCAGCTTGATCGGACACCGTGGTTCGGGTCGCGAACGACGAGGGCAGCGGCGAGGCTGCGAACCGCTGCACCCAGCCGTTGGTGCGATACAGGTATCCGTACGCGCCGACCGAGCCGTAGTCCTGGTAGCGGGCGACCCCGGGCGCGCACACCGCGTCGCTGCCGGTGGCCGCCTGACCGTAGCCGGCAGGCTCGATCTGCGTGCCCTCGTGCCACTCGTTGAAGCTCGTGATCGCGATGTCCTCGAGCGCCGGCCCGTTCCAGATCGCGTTCCACTGGGCGTCGTAGGTGGCCCCGTCCTGCCGCGGCACCGAGATCGAGGTCGAGGCCTGGGCACAGTCGTTGGCAAACCCCGGAGTGACGCTGGGGATCACCCAGCCGTTGGGAGGCATCGCCAGCTCCCACTGCCGTGCGGCCTGGTAGGGGTCGTTGTCGGCTGTGGGCAGCTCGGCGTACAGGTACCCCCCATCCATGTGCGCCGCCTGCAGGTCGGCGACCGAGTACTGCCCGGTGCCGAGCACGATCCCTCCGGCGGGCGAGGCGTGCACGGCGTTCACGGCCGGCCTCCAGGAGGCCGGGGTGACGTCGGTGTCGCACCCGCCGCAGTAGCGCGGCCACATGCTCTGGTTGGGGTTGTAGAGCAGAAAGAGCCCCTGGCCGGCGGCGCGCGCCGGGGTGTTCAGCCCGGGTCGGGTGGTGCGGTAGAAGGCGGGCGAGGCTGCCGTAGGTCGTGTTCAGATAGGCGATATCGGCGGCCAGCGTGGCGGCCGATCGCCCGGCGTAGGGCTCGAGCTGGAAGGCCACCTTCAACCCGGCCGCAGCGGCGCTTTGCAGGAGCGCGGGGGTGAGCTGGTCCTCCGGGCTGCCGGGGCCGTCCCAGCTCTCCACCACCACGTTGGCGCCGGTCTGGCGGATCTGTGCGAACTGGCGGTCGAACGTGCCCGGCGGCAGACAGTGAGTAGGGGCCGCCCAGCGGCCAGAAGTCGGAGGCGATATTGCTCTGCGCGGGGTCGTAGTTCGGCTGGATCTGCCAGCCGGCCCACGACCCGTCCAGGTCGGGTGTGCCGTACCACGGGTAATAGAACATGAACACCTCGT
Source organism: uncultured Actinomycetes bacterium (assembly GCA_963729195.1). Lineage (GTDB taxonomy): Bacteria > Actinomycetota > Thermoleophilia > Gaiellales > JAICJC01 > CAVPTL01. The sequence goes on along the minus strand of CAVSNF010000022.1, from coordinate 136,317 downwards.
GGCCGCCGAGCTGCACCGGCGGCGGGCAGGCGGTGGTGGTCGCGACGGCGGTGGCGCTCTCCCCGATCGCGGTGCCCGTGGCGTCCACCGCCTGGATCGAGTAGCTGCGGGTGGTGGCGCACGGCACGGTCATGTCGGTGAACGCCGGGTCGCTGGTGGTCGCGGTGCCGCCGTCCCAGGTGATCACGTACCCGCTCGCTCCGGGCTCGGCCGTCCAGGCTCAGCGAGGCGCTCACCTGCGTCACGGCGGTGACGGTGGCCTCGGCTGCCAGCGCCGGCGAGACGGCTGCCGGGCAGGCGGCGGCCAGCGCGAGCACGATGGCTGCGGCGGCGATCTGCCGATGGACGTGAATGATGTGACCCTCCGGGAGTGCGGCGGCTCGGAGCGTTCGCCGCACCTCCCCGTGATCGCCGAACACCACCGGCTCCGCATCGCCCTGTTGGGGGAGACGGCGGTTAGGATGGGTGCGGGCCCTCGTAGCTCAGGGGATAGAGCGCGGCTCTCCTAAGGCCGGCGTCGCAGGTTCGAATCCTGCCGAGGGCATGCGCCGTGTGACGCCTGTCGCTTGCGATTAGGCCGGATTCAAGCGCGGTGGTAGCATCGGCGGTCACCGATGTTCCACCTGGAGGCTTGTTTTGCGACGTCATTCCCTTGTGTCCCGCCGCGATTGTCGCGGCACTCGCGCTCGCGCTGGTCGTTGCGGCCGGTTGCGGCTCGAGCTCATCAGATTCATCGTCGTCTGCTCCCCGGCGAGCAGCAGCACGGCTGCCACCGGCGCCGATCCCGCCGTCGTGGCGATGCTGCCGGCCGATCTTCAGAACGGCGGATCGCTGACGGTTGCGACCGACGCCAGCTACCCGCCGGTCGAGTACTTCGACACCGACAACACCACCATCATCGGCATGGACATCGATCTCGGCCACGCCATCGGCAAGCTGCAGGGGCTCGACTGGAACTTCCAAAACGCCGGCTTCGACGGCATCCTGGCGGGCATCAACTCGGGCAAGTACGACGTGGGCATGTCGGCCTTCTCCGACAACAAGGAGCGCGAGGCGCAGGTCAACTTCGTGACCTACTTCAAGGCCGGCACGTCGTTCTACATCGGACCGAACGCTGCGCCGATCAACGGTGGGCTCGAGGCCCTGTGTGGTCGCAAGGTGGCGGTCGAGAAGGGCACGACCCAGCAGGCCGATCTCACCGCGCAGACCAAGAAGTGCACCAACGAGGGCAAGCCTGCGATCGACATCCAGGCATTCCCTGACCAGAACGGTGCCAACCTGGCGATCACCTCCGGCCGGGCCGACATCGGCATGGCCGACTCCCCGGTTGCGGTGTACATCGTCCAGCAGTCCAACGGGCAGCTGAAGCTCAGCGGTACGCCGTACTCGGTGGTTCCCTACGGCATCGCCTTCCCCAAGGATCAGATGGAGCTGTTGAAGGCCACTCAGGCGGCGTTGGTGAAGATGATGGCCGACGGCACCTACCAGCAGATCCTCAAGAAGTGGGGCGTCGAGGCAGGCGCGATCACCGAGCCGGTTATCAATGGGGCGGTCGACTAGCACGACCGAGGCAACCCCATGAGCACGCTTCCGTCCGAAGCGAGTGAGCCCAGCGCTGACGTGATCCAGGCGATCCCGGCGAGACATCCGGGTCGCTGGATCGCGGCGGTGCTGGTTGTGCTGGTCGCCGCCCGGATGGTCTACAGCGCGGTGGTAAACCCGCGCTTCGAATGGGATGTCGTGCGGCAGTACCTGTTCAACGGCACGATCCTGCACGGCGTGCGGGTGACCATCGAACTGACCGTGCTGGCGATGGTGATCGGCATCGTGCTGGGGGTGCTGCTGGCGGTCATGCGGCTCTCGCCCAACCCGATCGTGTCCGGCGCGGCCTGGCTCTACATCTGGTTCTTCCGGGCGACGCCGCTGCTCGTCCAGCTGCTGTTCTGGGGGTACATCGGCGCGGTCTATCCCGAGATCGGTGTGTCGATCCCGGGCGTGGGCTTCTTGGTCAGCGGGTCTGCCAACACCCTGATCCCGATCCTCGCGGCGGCCCTGCTGGGCCTCGGCCTGAACGAGGGCGCCTACATGGCCGAGATCGTCCGGGGAGGCATCCTGGCGGTGGACGAGGGCCAGAACGAGGCCGCCCAGTCGATCGGCATGACCCAGGGCCAGACGATGCGCAGGGTGGTGCTGCCCCAGGCGATGCGCGTGATCATCCCGCCGACCGGCAACGAGGTGATCTCGATGTTGAAGAACACCTCGCTGGTGTACGCGCTCGCCTACGCCGAGCTGCTGTACACGGTGCAGATCATCTATTCCCGCACGTTCCAGCAGATTCCCCTGCTGATCGTGGCCTGCTTCTGGTACATGGTGCTGACGTCGGTGCTGTACGTGATCCAGCACTACGTCGAGAAGCGCTTCTCCCGCGGTCACTCGCGCTCGACCGCCGGCGGTGGCATGCTCCGATTCGGGCAGGGCCGGTGAGTACCAATGGACATCCGATGGTCGAGGCGGTGGGGGTGCGCAAGTCGTTCGGCCGCACCGAGGTGCTGCGCGGGATCAACCTGGAGGTACGCCGAGGTGAGGTGTTCTGCATCGTCGGCCCGTCCGGTTCGGGCAAGTCCACCTTCCTGCGCTGCATCAACCACCTGGAGCGGGTGAACGCCGGGCGGCTGTCGGTGGACGGCGAGCTGGTCGGCTACCGGCGCAAGGGCGACAAGCTGTACGAGCTGCGTGAGAAGGAAATCGCCCGCAAGCGGGCCGAGATCGGGATGGTGTTCCAGCGCTTCAACCTGTTCCCGCACATGACCGCGATGGGCAACATCGTGGAGGGGCCGCTGCGGGTCAAGGGCGAGCCCAAGGACGAGGTGATGGAACGGGCGCAGATGCTGCTCGACCGGGTCGGGCTGGGCGACCGCGGAGCCGCCTATCCGCGCGAGCTCTCGGGCGGCCAGCAGCAGCGGATCGCGATTGCGCGGGCGCTGGCGATGCGGCCCAAGCTGATGCTGTTCGACGAGCCCACCTCGGCGCTCGACCCCGAGCTGGTCGGTGAGGTGCTGGACGTGATGCGCGGGCTGGTCGACGAGGGCATGACCATGATCCTGGTGACGCATGAGATGGGCTTTGCGCGGGAGGTCGGAGACGCGCTGGTGTTCATGGACGACGGCGTGATCGTGGAGAAGGGCCATCCTCGCGATGTGCTCGCCAACCCCCAGCACGAGCGCACTCGTGCGTTCCTGTCGAAGGTGCTCTGACCGGTGACGTTCTCACTGGCCGCCGTCGACCCTGATACCGGCATGTCCGGGATCGTGGTGAGCTCGTCCAGCCCGTGCGTGGCCGCTCGCTGCGCCCATGTGCGCGCCGGGGTGGGGGCGGCCGCCTCCCAGAACGTGACCGACCCGCGGCTGGGGCCGAAGCTGCTCGATCTGCTGGCGGCCGGGGGCTCGCCTGCGGATGCGATTGCGGGAGCGCTCGAGATGAGCCGCACACCGCCTACCGGCAGCTGACGGTGGTCAGCATGGACGGCGCCACGGCCGTGTTCTCCGGCGAGCGCACGTTGGGGCTGTACGCGTCCTGTGAGGGCCAGGGTGCAGTCGCCGCGGGGAACCTGCTGGCCGACGCCGCGGTACCGCAGGCGATGGTGGAGACGTTCGGGTCGACCGCCGGGCACCTCGGCGCCCGCCTGGTGGCGGCGCTGGCGGCGGGGCTGGAAGCCGGCGGCGAGGAGGGGCCGGTGCGTTCCGCGGGGATGCTGGTGGCCGACCGGGTGAGCTGGCCGGTGGCCGATCTGCGGGTCGACTGGGACGATGCTCCGGTGCAGCGGCTGGCAGAGCTGTGGACGGTGTGGGAGCCGCAGCTGAGCGACTACGTCACCCGCGCGCTCGACCCCACCGTGGCGCCGCGGTACGGTGTGCCCGGCGATGACGAATGACTGACCTGACCGAGTTCGACCGGCTGGCCGCACAGGCCGTCGCAGCGGTGCGCTCGCAGGCCGACGCCTTCTGGGACGAGTACGGCCACAACCCCTCCGACGAGGTGCTGGCGGCCTGGTTCATCCCGCGCTGCTGGCGGGAGATCGACTACGTGCACATGCTCGGTGAGGAGATCCGCCGGTACGGATTCGGGTTCGAGCGAAAGCATGTGACCGCGCTCTCGCGGCAGCTGCTGGACGAGGCCGAGCACTACGACAGCGTGGGGCGGATCATCGAGCGCCTCGGTGGCGAGGTGCCGATCGAGCCCCCGCCGTCGGCGGTGCCGTGGAGCAGATTTCTGTGGGACAGCCTGGATCGTCACCGGTTGGGTGCGATCGCCGCCTGGAACATGTCCGAGACGGCTGCCACCGGCACGCTGGACGGGATCGTCGAGGCCGGCCGGCGGCTGGATCTGCCCGACGTCGTTCGCGCCTACGAGGCGATCGTCAAGGACGAGAAGTTCCACGTCGGGCTGGGGCGGCTGCTGCTCGATCGGTACATCGAGACCGAGGCCGACCACGACGAGGTCATGCGGGCAGGGCGCGGTATGGCCGAGATCGTGCTCTCGAGCCACACCGCAGTCGACGTACCGCTCTGACATGGTCGATGCACGACGAGCTGATCGAGTTCGCCTCGATCCCGGCGCCCACCGGCGCCGAGCGGCAGCGGATCGACTGGCTCGCCGATCGGCTGCAGGGCATTCCCGGCGAGCGGGCGGTGGACGAGCGCCGGCAACCTGGTGTGGCGCTTTGGCGCCGACCGGCCCCGGCTGCTGGTGATGGCCCACGTGGACACCGTCTTCGGCTCGGATGTTGCGCTCGAGATCCGGCGGGACGGCGGGGATCTGGTCGGGCCGGGGGTCGGCGACAATGCCGCCGCGGTGATGGCGGTGGTGTGGGCGATCGAGCAGATGGACGAGCCCCCGCCGGGGCTTGCCATCGCGTTCACGGTGGCCGAGGAAGGTCTGGGTGACCTGCGGGGCGCCCGGCAGGTGTGCGCGGCGCTCGATCCCGAGGCGGTGATCGCGCTCGAAGGCCACGGGTTGGACGAGGTCATGATCGATCACGTCGGCAGCGTGCGGGCGCGGGTGGTGGTAACCGGCCCGGGTGGTCACTCGTGGTGGGACCGGGAGACGCCCAGCGCCGTGCATGCGCTGGTCGGGATCGCCGCCGACCTGATTGCGCACTCGGCCAACGTGGGGACGATTTCAGGGGGCGAGTCGGTCAACGCGATCGCCGCCCGAGCGGAGCTGCTGGTGGAGCGGCGTTCGCTGGTCGAGCACGATCTGGACGAGTTCGCCGAGCTGCTCGCCCAGCTCCGGGTCGATCCGCCGCTGCAGCTCGAGCTGCAGCCTGTGGGCCGGCGACCGGCCGGTCGAACACCGCCCGATCATCCCCTGGTCGCGGCTGTGCGCAGGCTGCGCATCGGCCTGGGCCTGCCCGATCGGCTGGGCTCCGGCTCGACCGATGCCAACGCCGCGGTGGCGGTGGGCATTCCGGCGGTCGCACTGGGCTGCGCGCGTGGCTCGGGCATGCATTCACGCGACGAGCGGATCGATCTGCGCTCGCTCGAGTTCGGCTGCGTTCAGGTGGTCGAAGTCATGCGCGAGCTGGCCCGCTGACGGATCACCTCGACCTCGACGGGCGGGGTCGGCGAAGCATCCTCGGGGTCATCCGGCGTGGTCCACCGGTCGCTGACCGTGACCACCAGCACCACCGCGGCCGCGGCGATGAACGCGGCCACCTTCCACAGCGGCGCCTCGGTGTTGGCGTTGGCGAACACCCACGGCGTCAGCATCACCAGCCACACCGGGCTCAACCGCGGCCGGCGCAGACCCAGCGGCAGCAGCAGCAGCATGAAGTAGTTCAGCCACACGATCGGCGAGAGCGCGAGCCCGGCAACGATCGCCACCGAGAACGCCTTGCGATCGCCGTCGGCGGTGCTCGAGAGCCGCCAGGCGAGCAGACAGAGCGCGGCGGTCACCGCCGATCGCCGCGATTCGGCCGGGGCCGGTGCCCAGCCCGGCCGCGGCGGTCAGGGCGGTGATCGAAAAGCCCTTGTGCTGCTCGATCTGCGACACGGCGCTGAGCAGATGCGGATAGCTCGTGAAGCCGTGGAATCCGATCACCGCCCAGCCGATCACGGTTGCAGCGGCGGCGATCCCCACCGAGGCTACGGCGGCAGTGCGCCGTCCTGTCACCCAGAGCCACACGACCAGGGGCGCCAGGAAGAGCTTCACGACCACCAGCGCGGCGATTGCCGACGCCGTCACCCAGCGGCGGTCGCGATACCGCCAGGCGATCGCAGCGCCAACCAGGAGCAGCGGCGTGAACGTGCCCATGACCACGCTCTGCAGCGTGGCCAGCGAGCAGAAGGCGAGCGCGTAGCAGCGCCAGTCGCGCACTCCCAGCAGCCGCAGCGACACGATCACCGCGGCGATGTTGACGGCGATGAAGATCGTGGCTGCCACGCTCAGCGGCAGCAGCGCCAGCGGAACCATCACCACGGCGGCCGGAGCGGGATACACGAACTGATCCTGGTTTCGCAGGGCGTCGTGGGTGATCGCGGGGTAGGGGCTGACACCGTCGAGCACCGCCTGGCCCGCGTTCCAGAAGATCTGGAAGTCGTAGAAGTTGCGGGGGCCGTAGGCCAGGCCGATGGTGATGAACAGCAGCGCGATCGCGGGCGCGGCCAGCGCCACCAGCCACAGCAGCGCAACCGGATCGGCAGGAGACCGGCGGCGGGTTTCAGGGGCAGATGTGGGGGTTCCTGTCGACAACTGAGAAAGGACTGGTTCACCCCCGCTATCGGCAGCCGACCCCGGGAAGGTGAGGGTCGTTTACCACATTTTCTTCAGATTAATCCCCTGTGAAGTGGTATATGTACGGTTGACAGCTATAAAACCTGTGCTATAATCAGAGTATGAGAATAAACTACAACAATCATTCAGTTCACAAGCACACTCTTGGTCGCGAGACCGAAGAGCAGTACTTCACCCGCCTCGCCAACGAGCGGAACCGACAGCGGCGCGCCGAGCGGCGCGGCCGGCTGGTTCGCAAGCTCGGTCTGCGCAGGCCCGAGCGGCGTCCTTCCGCATAATCGTGGCTGACAAGGCGGCGCACCACGTCGTCGAGCCCCTCGCCTGACAAGCACACGTCAGCGGGGTGAAGAAGCTCAATCAGCGGGGGCTCGACACTTAAGGGTGAATAACGGTGCCAGGCACCGTTATTCACAGTCGCTCGAAGCCGCGGAAGAGCTCCCAGTCGGTGACGGCCGCGTCGAAGGCGGCCTGCTCGGTGCGGGCGTAGTGGAGGTAGTGCTCCACCACCTCGTCGCCGAACGCCTCGCGGGCGATCTGTGAGCCCTCGAGCAGATCGGCGGCATCGTGCAGCGCCTCGCGGCATGCGCGGCTTGTCGGGCGCCTCGTAGGCATTCCCGGTGAACTCCGCCTCCAGCTCCAGCTTGTTGTCGATGCCGTGGAGGCCCGCGGCGATGATGGCCGCGAATGCCACATACGGATTGCAGTCGGCCCCCGGGGAGCGATTCTCCAAACGCATGCCCTGGCCATGGCCGACCACGCGCAGCGCGCAGGTGCGGTTGTCGGTGCCCCACACCAGCGTGGTCGGTGCGAATGATCCGGCGGCGTACCGCTTGTACGAGTTGACGTTGGGGGCAAGCAGCGCCGTCAGCTCACGCCCGGCGGCGATCTGCCCGGCCACGAATTGCTGGGCCAGCTCGCTCAGGCCGTGGCCGTCGTCGGCGGGGAAGAGACTTCCCCGTTCGTCCCACAGGCTGCAATGAATATGGCACGAGTTGCCCTCGCGCTCGTTGAACTTGGCCATGAACGTGAGCGCATATCCCTGCTGCCAGGCGATCTCCTTGGCACCGTTCTTGTACACGGTGTGGTTGTCGGCCATCGTCAGCGCGTCGGAGTAGCGGAAGTTGACCTCGTGCTGGCCGAAGTTGCACTCGCCCTTGGCGTCCTCCACGGTGATGCCGGCACCGGCCATCCCCAGCCGGATCGGTCGCAGCACGTCCTCGACGGTGGTGGTGCCGAAGATCGAGTAGTCGACGTTGTAGGGATTGGCCGGTTCGAGGTCGCGGTAGTGCTTCGCCCGGGCCTGGTCGTAGGTGTCCCGAAACAGGATGAACTCCAGCTCCGACCCGATGTTGGCAGTCCATCCCCGCTCCGCCAGCCGCTCCAGCTGGCGGCGCAGGATCTGCCGCGGAGAGGCCACCACCGGGCGGCCGTCCTGCCACTCGAGGTCGGCGATCACCAGCGCCGTGCGCTCGAGCCACGGCACCCGCCGCAGGGTCGCGAAGTCCGGCTTGAACACGAAGTCGCCGTAGCCTGTGTCCCACGACCCCATGCCGTACCCCTGCACGGTGTTCATGTCGACGTCCACGGTCAGCAGGTAGTAGCAGCCTTCGGCCCCGTGGTCGGCGATCTCGTCCACGAAGAATGGGGCGTGCACCCGCTTGCCCATGAGCCGACCCTGCATGTCGGTCATCACCAGCAGTACGGTGTCGATCTCCCCCGACCGGACGTCCGCTTCCAGTTCCTGCAGCGTCAGCATCCCGCACTCCCTGATGGTGGATTGGTCGTCCATTCATATACTGCTTGCGGTATGGATCGCAACCGCCCGCTGATCGGCGTGACCGCCTATGAGGTGCCCGCGTCCTTCGGGCATTGGTCGGGCGTCCAGACGGTGATGGTGCCCAGCACCTACACCCGGTCGGTGCTGAATGCGGGCGGGCTGCCGATCGTGATCCCTCCGATGGAGGGCGTCGAGCAGGTGCTGGAGACGCTGGACGGGATCGTGTTCACCGGCGGCTCCGACATCGATCCCGACGTGTACGGCCAGCCGGCCCACGCCGAGACGGTCGGCCTCTATCGCCACCGCGACGATTCCGAGCTGGCGTTGATGCGCGTCGCGCTCGAGCGGGCACTGCCGATGCTCGCCATCTGCCGAGGGATGCAGCTGCTCAACATCGTCCGCGGCGGCGACCTGCACCAGCACCTGCCCGACGTCTCGGCCGACGCTGCCATGCATCGCGGCGAGCCCGGCCGTTTTGCCGAGCACACGGTGCGGATCGAGGCGGGCACGACGCTTGCCTCGTTGCTCGGCCCGGAGGCCACCACGCACTCCTTCCACCATCAGGCGCCCGATCGCATCGGCGCCGGGCTGCGGGTTGTGGCGGTGGCAGATGACGGCTCGGTGGAGGCGGTCGAGGATCCCAACATGCGGTTCACAGTGGGGGTGCTGTGGCATCCCGAGGAGAGCCGGGAAGGCGGGGCGCCGCTGTTTGAGGAGTTGGTGGCGCGCGCACGAGATCGAAGGAGGGCGACGGCATGAGCACGACGACAGTCGAGCAACTGGTGGTGGGCGGCGCACGGGTTCCCTCGGCCGAGGGTCGCACCTTCGAGGTCACCGACCCTGCGCTGGGCGTCCCGCTGGCGACCGTGTCGGAGGCCGGCATTGAGGATGTCAGCCGCGCCGTCGAAGCCGCGGCGCTGGCCTACGAGAGCTGGGGCGCACTGTCGCCCGTCACCCGAGGCCGGCACATGCACCGGTTTGCAAACGTGGTCGAGGAGCACGCTGAGGAGCTGGCCCAGCTCGAATCCCGCAACGTGGGCATGCCGATCTCCGATGCCCGTGGCCAGCTGGGCATGATCGTGGACGTGATCCGGTATTACGCCGGTGCCGTCGACAAGTTCTTCGGCAACACCGTGCCGGTCGAGCGCAGCGGCGTGGCCATGACCTTCCGCGAGCCGATCGGCGTCGTGGGTCTGATCACGCCCTGGAACTTTCCCGCTGAACATCGCCAACTGGAAGACCGCCCCGGCGATGGCGGCCGGCAACACCGTGGTGCTGAAGCCGGCGTCGCTGACGCCGCTGACGGCGCTTCGCTACGGCGAGCTGGCACTCGAGGCCGGCATCCCCGAGGGCGTTCTGAACGTGATCCCGGGGCCCGGGTCGAAGGTCGGCAACACGCTCGTGGAGCACCCCCTGGTGGGCAAGATCGGGTTCACCGGGTCGACCGAGGTGGGAGCCGAGATCGCCCGTCGCGCTGCCGGCACGATCAAGCGGGTGACGCTCGAGCTGGGCGGCAAGTCGGCCTGCGTCGTGTTCGCCGATGCCGACCTCGAGAAGGTCGGCGCGATGGCCCCGTTTGCGGTGTTCGAGAACTGCGGCCAGGACTGTTGCGCGCGGTCGCGGCTGCTGGTCGAGGAGTCGGTCAAGGACGAGGTGGTGGAGCGTTATGCAGCGACCACGGCTGCGATCCGCGTGGGCATGCCGGAGGATCCCGAGACACAGGTCGGACCGATGATCTCGGCCGGCCAGCGTGACACCGTCGAGGGCTATATCGCCCGTGGGGTGGACGAGGGCGCGCGGATCGTGACCGGCGGCGAGCGCCCAAGCGGTGCCCTGGAGGCCGGCTACTTCCTGCGGCCGACGGTGCTGGACGGCGCCACCAACGACATGACCGTCGCCCGCGAGGAGATCTTCGGCCCGGTGGTTTCGGTGATCGGCTTCCGCGACGAGGCCGAGGCCATCCGGCTGGCCAACGACACCAGCTATGGGCTCTCGGGCTCGCTGTGGACGCGCGACGGCGCCCGTCAGCTGCGAGTCGCCCGGGCGCTGCGCACCGGGGTGCTCGGCGTCAACACCAACTCCAGCGTATTCGTGCAGATGCCGTTCGGCGGCTATAAGCAGTCGGGCATCGGGAAGGAACTGGGAATGCACGCACTCGAGCACAACACCGAGCTCAAGAGCGTGTTCATCTCGACCGAGTAGGGCGTGGGGCCTGCCATGGAACGTTTTTGCACGCCGTCTTGTGTGACCAGCGGATCGCGCGGTAAGTTGGATGTGTGACAGAACATCCAGTTGACGTGCGAGCCCCTCGTCGGGTCGTGATTGAGATGAGGCTTCGCACGCTTTTGATCGGGGCCGTTGTCGTCGGCCTGCTGGCCGCGGTGATCGGACCGGTCTGGTGGCTGAACTCGGTCACGCCGCTGAGCGTCGGGGCTGTTGGGACGGGCGGCACGCTGGGGCCGGGCAGGGTCGACCTCGACGCCGGCACGGTCTATCCGTGGAAGCGCCATGGAAGCTACGAGGTGACGCTCTGGATCCACAACTCGAGTTCGCTGCCGCTCACGGTGACCGGCGCCGACCACACCCCGTCAGGGTGGCAGGGAGAGTTCGCCGGCCCGACGCTGGGCCTTGCCAGCGACACGTCCTCAGCGGTGAAACCTTTTCATGCGGTCAGGATCGGCGCGGACGGCATGGTCCCGATCGCATTCACCTTCCAGGCCAATCCGAAGGCGTGTGCCAACGCGGTCACAGGGACTCCCTCCAGCGTCCTTTCGACCGACACCGTCGTGATCCACTTCGAGCAGGTGCCGGGGCTCCCCCAGACTCAGGATATTCCGCTGGGAGACGCGGCGTTCGGAATGTCCAACCCCACCAAGCGCGCCTGCGCTCAGTAGGCCATCAGTCCTCAGTCGCCCTCGCCCGCCAGCGCCAGCTCGGTACCCTCGACCGACTCGATCTGGGTGACGTGCTCGGGCAGGCCTTCCTGATTCACGTACTTGCCGCCGCGCAGCCACGAGGCTGCGGCGGCGATCAGGCAGGCCACGATGGCGAAGTCGAAGGCTGCGTGCAGCCCGTTTGCAAACGGCTTTGAGATCAGCCCGGGGAAGAAGCTGCGGCCGGTCAGGTATGCCGCTTGGCCGTGGGACAGATGGTGCAGCACGTGTGGCCCCAGCAGCTCCTTGATCGGGTTGTAGCCAAGGAACGAGGCAAACAGCACGCCCACCGGCGGCAGGTGCGAGATACGCAGCGCATCGGCCGGCGGCACTCCCTTGGCGGTCGAGCCCGTGGTACATCGCTCCCGGCAGCGTCCCGCTGAGGCCCGACCACCATCAGCGTGAAGAAGATGCCGATCGAGAGCACCATCGCCGAGTTCTGGAAGGTGGCCGCCATGCCCGACCCACGCCCCGGCGGTTGGCCGGCAGGCTGTTCATGATGCCGGTCTGGTTGGGCGAGGAGAAGAGGCCCATCGCCAGCCCGATCAGGAGCAGGAAGGTGGCAAACCACTCGTACCGGAAGTCGACCGGCAGCAGTTCCAACGCGAGGAACGAGGCGGCGGCCATCAGCATCCCCCCGGTCGCGAACGGGCGCGCTCCGAACCGGTCGGAGAGGTACCCCGAGGTCGGCCCTGCGACCAGGAACCCCACCGTCAGCGGCAGCATGTAGATACCCGCCCACAGCGGCGTCTGCTCGAAGCTGTAGCCGTGAACCGGCAGCCAGATCCCCTGCAGCCAGATGATCAGCATGAACATCAACCCGCCCCGGCCGAGCGAGGCCAGGAAGCTCGCGATGCTGCCGGCGGTGAACGCGCGGATACGAAACAGCCCCAGCCGGAACATGGGGTCGGGCACCCGCAGCTCGACCCACACGAACGCGGCCAGCAGCACCAGTCCGCGTGATCAACTCGGCCAGCACCTGGGGGTTGGTCCAGCCCATCACGTGGCCGCCGTACGGCTGGATGCGCGAGCGTGATCGACACCAGCACCAGGATCAGGCCGGCGCCGAAGGTGAGGTTTCCCCACCAGTCGATCTTGGCCGGGTGGCGCTGGCCGCGCTCCTCCAGCTTCCAGTACGACCACAGCGTGCCCACGACGCCGGCCGGGACCGACACCAGGAACACCAGCCGCCACGAGATGGGCCCGAGGATCCCGCCCAGCACCAGGCCGATGAACGCCCCGGCGATGGCCGCCACGGCGTTGATGCCGAGCGCCAGGCCACGCTCGTCCTGCGGGAAGGCGTCGGTCAGGATGGCTGACGAGTTACCCATCAGAAGCGCCCCGCCGACCCCCTGGCCGATCCGCATCGCGATCATCCACTTGGCCGCCGCGGCGCCCTCCAGCCAGGTGAGCGACAGCAGGATCGAGCACAGGGTGAAGATGGCGAAGCCGATGTTGAACATCCGCACCCGGCCGTACATGTCTCCCACACGGCCGAAGCTGACCACCAGCACGGCGGTGGAGACCATGAAGCCCATCATCATCCACAGCAGATAGATCGTGTTGCCGGGCTCGAGCGGGTTGAGGTTGACGCCGCGGAAGATGTCGGGCAGTGCGATCAGCACGATCGAGGAGTTGATCGTCGCCATCAGCATGCCGATGGTGGTGTTGGACAGCGCGACCCACTTGTACCGATCGCGCGTGGCTCATTCCGGCTCGCCCCCACCGGCCAGAATCGAGCGCGCCACCCGCCTGGTGGTGACCAGTTCGTCTTCCAGCTGCTCCAGCGCCGCTCGGCGGCTGCGCACCAGTTCAAGCTGGGTGTCGATGTGGCCGAGCGCCTCCCCCGCGATCTCGCGCTGCTCCTGTGGGTCGGGCTGGTCGTGGTGCCACCGCTCACGCAGGCCGGCTCGGGCCTTGGCGGCATTCGACCACGCCAGCAGCTCCTGCAGCGACAGCCCCAGCAGGTCGCGGATCCGGATCAGCTCGCGCAGCTCCGCTTCGTCGGCGGCGTCGTACAGGCGGTGAGCTCCCCGCTCGCGGTCGCGATCGGGCAGCAGTCCCAGCTGCTCGTAGTAGCGCACCGTGCGGGGTGTGGCGCCGACTCGGCGGGCCAGCTCACCGATGCGAAACGTCTCGACTGTGGTACTGTCTCCGCCATAAATCTTACGTCTACGGAAGATTAGCACCGAGCGCTGGTCAATGACCTCGCAGGCGCGCCGGCGTGACCCGCAACGGCACCGGGTAGTCGGCGGCAAACTGCTCGTTCGTCCACGAGTAGCGCGCGATTCTGCTGCGCGTACTTGGCGATGTACGGAGGGACTTCGTGTGCCGGTGGATCCTGGCTGACGGCGGCTGTGCCGGTCACGATCACGATGTCGCCGCCGTCCCCGTCCCCATCCAGATGCAGCGACACGTTGGGATTGGCCGCGATGTTGCGGAGCTTGGGTACGTCGGGCTGGCTGTAGATCAAAAACGACTCTCCGTCCCACAGAAACCAGATCGGGCTGGGCACCGGCACGCCGGCCGGGCTGACCGTGGTCAGCCACCCGATCAGCTCCGACTCCAGCCGCCGGGCGACCCGCTGTCCAAATTCCGTGCCGGTGTCGATCTGGAATGCCACGGCCGGATCATCCTAGCCTCCTACACTCTCGCTCCAGATGCCTTTCCCATTCGCGTCGGAGTCCAGGTCGAGCCGCAGCACGTCTCCTACGCGGAGCTGCGCGACATCTGGCAGCGGATCGAGCAGATGGGGGCCGACACCATCTTCAACTGGGATCACTTCTTCCCGCTCGAGGGCGATCCCGACGGCGCCCACTACGAGTGCTGGACGTCGCTGGCGGCAATGGCCGAGGTGACCCAGACGATCCGCTTCGGCCCGCTGGTGACGTGCAACTCCTACCGCAACCCAACCTGCTGGCGGACATGGCCCGCACCGTCGACCACATCTCCGGCGGCCGGCTGATCCTGGGACTGGGATCGGGCTGGTTCGAGCGCGACTACGAGGAGTACGGCTACGACTTCCTCACCACGGCGGGTCGGCTGCGAGATCTGGACGCGGCGATGCCGGTGATGCTGGAGCGGCTGGCCAAGCTCAACCCGCCGCCGGTGCAGGACCGCATCCCGATCATGATCGGGGGCGGCGGGGAGCAGCTGACGCTGCGGATCGTCGCCCAGTACGCCGACATCTGGAACTTCTTCGGTGAGCCGGAGGAGATCCGGCACAAGTCGCAGGTGCTCGACCGCTGGTGCGAGCGGGTCGGCCGCGACCCGGCCGAGATCGAGCGTTCGGTGACCGATCTGCAGACCGCCACCGAGGCTGACCTGGACGCCTATCTGGCGCTCGGTGTGACCCACATGATCCTGCCGCTGTCCGGTCCCGACTGGGACTACGCCACCCTGCGGCGCCTGCTCGCGTGGCGCGATTCGCGCATCTGAGATGGATCACTACACTGCCCCGCATGGCTGACTTTCCGATCAAGATCGGTGTCCAGATCCAGCCCCAGCAGGGCACCGTTCGAGCGACATGCGCGAGGTCTGGCGGCGAGTCGACGACTCCGGCGCCGACGCGCTCCACACCTGGGATCACTTCTACCCGCTGTACGGCGATCCCGACGGCGCCGCACTTCGAGTGCTGGACGCTGCTGGCGGCGATGGCGGAGGTCACCGACAGCGTCCGGTTCGGCCCGCTGGTGACGTGCAACTCCTACCGCAACCCGAACCTGCTGGCCGACATGGCCCGCACCGTCGACCACATCTCCGGCGGCCGCCTGATCTTCGGCATCGGCTCGGGCTGGTTCCAGCGCGACTACGACGAGTACGGCTACGAGTTCGGCACCGCGCCGGCGACCGCCTGCGCGCCCTGGATGCGGCCCTGCCGGTGATCCTGGAGCGGCTGGTCGAAGCTGAACCCGCCGCCGGTGCAGGCAGCGGATCCCGATCATGATCGGCGGCGGCGGCGAGCGGGTCACGCTGCGCATCGCCGCCCAGTACGCCGACATCTGGACCGGGTTCGGCGATCCCGACACCGCCCGCCACAAGTGCGAGGTGCTGGATCGGCACTGCCGCAAGCTGGGTCGCGACCCGGGCGAGATCGAGCGCTCGATCGGTGGCATCACGACCGCCGATCCAGCGGTGCTCGACGCCTACGTGGCTGCCGGCGTCACCTATCTGATCATGCGCGCGGGTGGGCCCGACTGGGATCTCAGCTTGCTGGGGAAGCTGCTGGAGTGGCGCGACTCACGGTCGGCCTGACCGGCATTCGTACCGGGATCAGGTGCAGTGCGGCGATGGTCACCCACAGCACCACCAGGCCAACGTACTGCCAGAAATCGATGGTGACTCCGAGGTACAGGTAGTTCACGACCAGCGCGGTCGCCGGGAACGCCAGCTCGGCGAAGGTCGCGACCGGTGCCGGCGTGGTCCGCAGTCCGCGGTAGTAGAGCAGCAGTGCGAGCAGCCCTGGGAACAGTGCCAGCAGCAGCAGCCGCAGCCAGTCACCGCCGCTGGTCGCCGGGCGGCGTCAGCTCGCCGCCGCCGCGCACCAGCACCAGGAACAGCAGGAACGGCAGCGCCAGCACGAATCGCATGCTGGTGACCATGTTGGAATCGATCTGGCGCAGCGCGCGCCGGCCGAAGGCGGTCGCCGACCCCCACAGCGCCGCGGCCACCAGTGCCAAGAGCGCCGCCTTGCCGCGGTCTGTCCGAGAACCCCTCGGCGGGCGCGGTCCAGCCGAACGACAGCAGGTAGGTGCCGATCGCGGCCGGCACGAACACGGCGATGATCAGCGGCCGCGGCACCTCTCTGACCACGATCGCCGCGGCCGCGATCGCCCACAGCGGCTGGGTCTTCTGCAGCAGCACCACGACGTTGGGGTTGCCGTACTCGAACGCGGTGGTGAATGCGAGGGTGGCCAGCGCCGACCCGCCCCAGGCGATCACGATCAGTGACAGCCAGCCCATCCGGTCGAGCTTGCGCAGCTGCGCTCGGTGGCGGACCACGAACGCGGCCACGCACGCCACCAGGATCACGTGCTCGTACAACACGATCGTCCACGGCGACCAGGTATCGACCAGCGGCTGGCGCAGCGCGCCGTCGGTTCCCCACAGCGCCGCGCCCGCGGCCACCAGGAAGATCCCGGCGATCGGGGCGTAGCGAATCGCCAGGCCGGAGGTGAACGATTTGGAGGATGGGTGGGTCGTCATCGAGCGCTCGGCGGCATGATACGCATCGATGGACGTCACGACCGATCACGGTGCTCGCCGGTGGCGTGGGCGCCGCTCGCTTCCTCCAGGGCGTGGTGGACGTGGTGCCGGCCACCGATGTCACCGCCGTCGGCAACGTCGGCGACGACCTCGAGATCTACGGGCTGCACGTCTCCCCCGATCTGGACACGGTGCTGTACACGCTCACCGGCTGGATCGACGAGCAGAAGGGCTGGGGTGTGCGCGGCGACAGCGCGCGGGCGCTGGAGCGTGCCCGTGAGCTGGGCGCGCCGGCCTGGTTCTGGCTGGGCGACCTGGACATCGGCCTGCACCTGGCCCGCACCGAGCGGCTGCGGCTGGGGTGAGCCGCTGAGCGCGGTCACCGCGGAGCTGTCCGCGGCGCTGGGGCTGGAGCTGCGGCTGCTGCCGAGCACCGACGACCGCCTGCGAACGATGGTCGCGACTCCCGCCGGCGAGCTCGACTTCCAGACCTACTACGTCGGCCGCCGCCACCGCGACACGGTCACCGGCCTGCGCTACGACGGCGCCGACGCGGCCCGGCCGGCGCCGGGCGTGATCGAGGCGCTCACGGGCGCCGCGCGCAATCCTGATCGCGCCGTCCAACCCGCTGATCTCGATCGAGCCGATCCTGGCGGTGCCCGGCGTGCGCGAGGCGCTGCTGGCTCGCACGGCGCCGTGCGTCGCGGTCAGCCCGATCGTGGCCGGCGCGGCTCTGCGCGGGCCTGCTGCCGACATGATGCGATCACTCGGACACGAGGTCTCCGCCGCCGGGAGTGGCCGCCCACTACCGCGGCCTGATCGACGCGATCGTGATCGACACCGCCGACGCCGGCCTGGCCGCCGCGATCGAGGCCGGCGGCGCTCGGGCGGTCGTGGCCGACACGGTCATGCGCGATCCCCAGACCCGGGCCGAGCTCGCCCGGCGCGGCACTGGCGGCCGCCGGGATCGAGCTCGGGTGACGCTCGAGATCACGCCGCTGCGGCTGCCCGGGGAGATCGCCGAGGGCGCCGACCTGGCCGGCGTTGGTGGTGGCCGCGGCGCCGCTGCTCGAGCCGGGCGACGTGATCGTGATCGCACACAAGGCGGTGGCCAAGGCGGAGGGCCGGGTGGTCGACCTGGCCGAGGTCGGTCCCTCGCCGCGGGCGATCGAGCTGGCCGGTGACGACGGTGATCCCCGCCAGCTCGAGCTGGTGCTGCGCGAGAGCCGCCGGATCGTGCGCCGGCGAGGGTCGCTGGTGATCGCCGAGACCCACCACGGGTTCATCTGCGCCAGCGCCGGCATCGACCGCTCGAACGCGCCCGGCCCCGACATGGCGGTGCTGCTGCCGGTCGACCCCGATCGGCTCGGCGCACACGGCTGCGGGAGTCGCTGCGGGCGCAGCACGCGGCCGCGACCTGGCGGTGATCGTGGCCGACACCATGGGCCGGCCGTTGCGAAACGGGATCGTGGGCACGGCGATCGGCGTCAGCGGGCTCGCGCCGCTGCGCGGCCTGCAGGGAGAGTCGACCCCAACGGCTACGTGCTGCGCACCACCCAGGTCGCCGATCGCCGACGAGCTGGCCGCCGCCGCCGACCTGGTGATGGGCAAGCTGGAGCGCGCGCCGGCCGCGCTGATCCGCGGCTTCGAGGCGCGGGGCGAGGGGTCAGCGCGCCGAGCTGATCCGAGAGCCCGAGCGCGACCTCTTCATCTGAGCAGACCCGCCCGCCGCGCATCCGTCGGGGCGTGTCGACGTCCAGTGCCAGCCCGGGCAGGTCGACCAGCACGCGCGCGAGGCCCGCGGCCGCGGCCCGGCTCAGGTGCAGCTGGGCGCTGGCGGGCTCGCCGAAGTTCGGCTGCGAGCGCCGTCGGCCGGTGCCACCCACAGGGCGTTGGTGCCGCCGTCGTGGGCCCGGGCGACCACCACCCCCGAGGGCGGGCGCGGCGTCGCGCAGCGCCCGCAGTTCGGCCGCGGTCACCAGCGGCAGGTCGCCGGCGAGGTACAGCACCGCGTCCGGCGCCGGGTGTGAGTGCGACCAGCGCGTGCACCAGCCCGCTGTTCCATGCCAGGCCGCCGTCGTCCTGGTGGCCGACCCCGAGATCGGCCGCGAGATCGGCCGCGCCGGGGTCGGAGCTGACCAGCGTCACCGGCCCGATATCGGCCTCGCGGGCCGCGGCCACGACCCGCTCGAGCATGCTGCGCATCAGCGCCCGCGCGTCCGTCGGCGGTCAGCTGGGGCGAGAGCCGGGTCTTGGCCTCGTCGAGCCGCTTCAGCCCGATCAGCACGGCGGTCGTCATGGGCCGCATGGTAGAGGCCGCACGGCTAGAGTCACGCGCGTGATCACCCTCGGCTACAAGGCGTCGGCAGAGCAGTTCGCCCCGGTCGGAGCTGCTGCGACTTCGCGCTGGCGGCCGAGCGCGACGGGTTCGACTCGGTCGCGATCTCCGACCATTTCCAGCCGTTCCGGCACACCGGCGGCCACTCGCCGGCCGCGTTGCCGTGGCTGGGCGCGCTGGCGGCGGGCAGCGAGCGGATCAGGATCGGCACCAGCGTGCAGCACCCCGACAATGCGTTTCCATCCCTCGATGGTCGCGCAGGCGTTCGCGACCCTCGGCTGCTTCGCGCCGGGCCGGATCTTCCTCGGGGTCGGCACCGGCGAGTCGATGAACGAGGTGCCGCCGCTGGGCATCGAGTGGCCGGGATTCAAGCGAGCGGCTGGGCCGGCTGGAGGAGGCGATCGAGCTGATCAGGCGGCTGTGGACGGAGGACCGGGTCAGCTTCGAAGGCGAGTACTACACGCACCCAGCGGGCGACGGTGTACGACCGGCCGGACGAGCTGATCCCGATCCTGATCGCCGCCGCCGGCCCGCGGGCGGCGCGGTTCGTCGGCCGGGCCGGTGACGGCTTCATCACCACCAGCGGCAAGCCGCCGGAGCTGTACACCGAGACGCTGCTGCCGGCCGTCGCGCGAGGGTGCCGCCAAGGCGGGGCGTGACCCCGCTGACGCTGGAGAAGCTGCTCGAGGTGAAGGTCTCCTACGACCGCGATCACGAGCGGGCGGTCGCCGAGTGCGGGTTCTGGGCGCCGCTGGCGCTGCCGGCCGAGGCCAAGCAGGGGGTGCACGACCCGATCGAGCTGGAGCGGCTGGCCGACGAGCCCCGACGTGCACGCCGAGAGCCGGTTCATCGTCTCGGGCGACCCCGAGGAGCAGGCCGAGCGGATCGGCGCGTACGTGGACATGGGCTTCCGCCACCTGATCTTCCACAGCCCCGCGCCCGACCAGGAACGGTTCCTCAAGCTGTTCGGCAGCGAAGTACTCCCGCTGCTCCGCGCGGCGCTGCGGGTGAATAACGGTGCCAGGCACCGTTATGCACGCGGCGGGGCCGAGCACGCGCTCAGGGGCGACGTACCACTTGACGCGGCGCTCGCCGGGTTCCAGGTCGCGGAACGGCGTGCCCTCGTACTTGAAGGCGAGCTCGTCGGCGTGGACGCAGTCATCGTCGTCCTCACGCCGCTCGGCCCGGCCTCGGATCTCGACGTAGTGCTCGTTGTCCTCGTCTGAGGTGATCTCGATGGTGCAGCGCGGGTCGCGCTGAAGGTTGCGGTCCTTGACCCGGCCGGCGGCGGTGTTGAACACCGCGTAGCCGTCCTCGACGTGGATCCACAGCGGCGTTACCTGAATCGAGCCGTCGCGATTGAGGGTCGCCAGATGGGCGATCAGCGGCGCCTCGAGCAGCGCGATCGCGCCGGGCGGAAGCTCGATCATACGGTTGCCAGCTCCGCCACCAGTTCGTCTCCGATCAGCTCGACCATCTCCAGGTCAGTGTGGCACAGATGCTGGAACATCACCCGCTCCACCCCCACCTCGGCGAGCTCGCGCAGCTGCTGTGACACCTCGCCGACGGTGCCGGCGATCAACTCGTGGCGATGCTCGCTGCAGCAGCTCGGCGCCGCCGGACACGTCGGGCATCAGCGCCGCCAGGTCGTCCAGCCGCCGCTCGAGCTCGCGGGCGTCGGAGCCGATCACGGTGGTCTCGGTCACCGAAAGCGGCAGCGTCGCCGGATCTCGGCCGATCGCCTCGCAGGCCCGGTCGAGCCGGTCGCGCACCGTCCTGCACTCGTCCAGGTCGACCGAGAACACGTTGTACTCCTGCGCGAACCGCGCCGCCAGTGCGACCGAGCGCGGTTTGCCGTGCCCGCCGATGATCACCGGCGGATGCGGCTGTTGCACCGGCTTCGGCAGCGCCGGACAGCGATCGAGCTGGTAGTGCGCGCCCTGGAACGAGAACTCGTCCTCGGTCCACTGGCGGGTCGCGATCTCGAGCTGCTCGGCCAGCATGTCCATGCGCGTCCCCAGCGGCGGGAACGGGAATCCGAAGGCCTCGTGCTCCATCTGGTACCAGCCGGCGCCGAATCCGACTTCGACCCGTCCGCCGGAGATGTGGTCGACGGTGGTGGCGCTGTTGGCGAGTACCGACGGCGGCCGGAACGTGACCGGCGAGACCATCGTCCCCAGGCGGATGCGGGAGGTGTGGGCCGCGATGCCCGCCAGCGTCGTCCACGCGTCCAGCGAGCCGAGGCCGATGCGGCCGTCCCCCGACAGGTAGTGATCCGAGCGGAACAGACCGTCCAGGCCGGCGCGCTCGGTGGCGTCGGCCAACGCCAGCCACTGGTCCCAGGTGACGTTCTCCTGTCCCTCCACCATCAAGCACAGCCGCATGCTCGGATCAGGCTCCCAGATGCGCGTTGCGAATGGCGTCGATCAGCTCATCGAGCCCGACGCCCTTCTTGAGGCAGTTGGAGGCGCCGGCTGCGAGCGCCGCCTCGATCATCTGGGGCTCGTCGTAGGCAGACAGCACCACCACCGGCATCGCCCAGCTCGAGCTCGCGATCCGTTGGGTGGCCTCGATGCCGTCCACGTTGGGCATGCGCATGTCCATGACCACCACGTCGGGGCGGTTGCTCTCGGCCATCGTCAACGCCTCTGCGCCGTCCGCGGCCTCGCCCACCACCTGCATCCCGGCCTCTTCCAGAGCATCCCGCAGGACACCCCGCAGGAGTGCGTTGTCCTCGGCGATCACGATCTTGATGTCGGTGTCCATAACTCGCAGGGTGGAAGGCCCGCCGAAACAATACGGGGTTTCGAGTCACCCCGTGAGGATTAGTTCGGTGGGCCGTACAGGCGGTCCACGGCCGCCCCGGCGACGGCCGCAGCGACTGCCGGGGAGCGGCCCCGCGACCGCTCCAAAACGTACACCGCCAGCCAGGAATCGCCGGCGCCGGTGGGATCCTCGAAGACCGCGCCGCTGGAGCCGGACGCGTGCGCCTGCTCGGCGGTCACCACCACCGAGCCTTCCACGCCCAGCGTCAGGGCCACCTCCGGCACCCCCAGCGACAGGAGCGAAGAGGGATCCAGGCCGCCGCACACCGCCAGCGCCTCGGCGCGGCTGAGCTTCAGCAGCGACGCGCCCGCCACCGCCTCGGCGGCAAACGGGCGCAGCCGCAGCGGACCCGGGTCGGGTCCTCGGGCAAGTCCCTGGCAGTCCACGCACACGTGCAGCCCGGCTTCGGCCAGCACCGCGATCGTCTCGGGCGGGAAGTCGGTGGAGCATTGGCCGCCCAGGATCACCCAGTCGCAGCCGGCCAGAGCCGGCAGCAGGTCACCCCGCGCCTGCTCGGCGGTGAAGGGCTCACCGACCGCGGCCAGTTGCTGCTCGGTGTTGCCGGCCGAGTGCACCAGGATCGATTCGAACGTGGTGGTCGAGGGCAGCACGATCGCGTCCGCAAGCTCCGCTCCCTTGGTGATCACCACCGGATCGGCTCCGACCGCGCGCAGCGCCCGGGCGGCGTACAGCGGTGTTCCGCCGAGTCGCGGCGGGGTGGTTCCGGCGGTCGTGACCACGACGTCCCACCCGGTATGGCCGATCACTGCAACGGTCACGCAGGCATTATCCCGGCGCGGGGCCGTCGCGCAGCCGCGTGACTTCGTTACGCAGGTCCTCTGCGAGGTCATCGGCTGTGGCCCCGATCCGGTCGAGCGAGCGCCTCGCCGCCTCCGGGTCATCTGCGTCGAGCGCCTTGCGAGCGGCGTCGGCCAGCAGCCGGATCGCAGTTACGTACTGCTGCGGGCCGTCGTGCAGCCGCTCGGCCAGCTCGCGCCGCTCAGTCGATGAGGGCATAGCGCAGGGCCAGTGCGACGGCTTGCGTACGCGTGTCTGCCTCGAGCTTGGCCATCGCGTTGCGTACGTGGGTGCGAACGGTCTCGGGGCTGATGAAGAGCTTTGCAGCGATCTCGGGGTTCGAGTTTCCGTCTGCCAGCAGCCCCAGGATCTCGCGTTCGCGAGCCGACAACGCGGGCAGCCGCTCGGTCGCCTTGGGGCTGACCAGCTCCGAGGCCAGCGTGGGATCGACATAGGCACCGCCCTCGGCCACCCGCTTGACGGCCCGGACGATGTCGTCGGGTGGTGCGTCCTTGAGCACGTATCCGCGAGCGCCGCAATCGAGGCCTTCCGCCAGAAGGCCGCGCTCGCCGTGGGCGGTGTACAGGATCACCGCCATGTCGGGATACTCGGCCATGATCTTCCGGGTGGCCTCAAATCCGTCCATGCCGTCCATGCGCACGTCCATCACCACCACGTCGGGGCGGCGTCGGCCGGCCATCTCGATGGCTCCGGTGCCGCTCCCGCTCTCGCCGATCACGGTGATCTCACGGTCGCGGGCGAGGATCATCTTGACGCCTTCGCGCACGGCAGCGTGGTCGTCGACGACCATGCAGCGCACCTGCGTGCGCTCAGTCTGGGTGGTTCCGTGTGTGGCGGCCACGGCACATTCCCCCTGTTTCCATTCGTTTAGGAGCCGAATGTCACCAGCGAGGTTCGTAGAATACTCCTCATGTCAATCGCGCGCCGAACGGCGTTGGTGTCCCTGGTCGGCGCGCTGGCTCTGGCGCTGGCAAAGCTCCTTGTCGGGCTCGCGACCGGCAGCCTCGGCATTCTGGCGGAAGCAGCGCATTCGGGCATCGATGCTGTTGCCGCCCTGTTGACCGTGTATGCGGTTGGCGTGGCTGAGCGGCCTGCCGATCCCGAGCATCCCTACGGTCACGGCAAGGCCCAGCATCTATCGGCGCTGGCGGAGGCGGCGATTCTGGCGGGGGTTGCCGTGTGGATCGCGTTCGAGGCGATCACCCGGCTGATCGATGGCTCGACCGCGGTGTCCGCCACGTGGTATGCGTTCGTGCTGATGGGCGTGGTGCTGGTGGTCGACGCCGGCCGCTCGGCTGCGTCGCTGCGGGTGGGCCGAGCCGAGCACAATGCCGCGCTGCTGGCCAATGCCGCTCATTTCGCATCGGATTTCGTGGGCAGCCTGGCGGTGCTGGCCGGCTTGATCCTGGTTGCCTTCGGGGTGCAGGGCGGCGACTCGGTGGCCGCGATCTTCGTCTCGGTGATCGTGCTCGCCGGCGCGGCCCGGCTGGCCTGGATCAACATCGAGGTGCTGATGGACCGGGCGCCCACCGGGACCGCCGGCCGGGTCGAGCAGGCCGCTCTGTCGGTGCCGGGCGTGACGGCTGTGCGCTCCGTGCGGGTGCGCGAGGCCGGCGGCGAGAGCTTCGTCGAGGTTGTGATCGGGGTGTCACGGCTGGCGGGCCTGGAGCGCTCGCACGACACCATGGATCTCGTGGAGCAGGCGGTGATCGAGGAGCTGGGGCGGGCCCAGGTGGTGGTGCACGCAGAGCCCGACGCGGTCGCCGAGCGTGCCAACGACCGCATCGCGGCCGCGGCGCTGAGAGTGCCCGGCGTGGTCGAGACTCACAACATCACGGTGCTGGAGCAGCCCGACGGCCAGGCGGTCACGCTGCACGTGCGGCTTCCCGAGGGCACGCCGCTGTCCGAGGCCGCCGAGGTGGTGGGTCGGCTCAAGCAGGAGATTCGCCGCGAGATCGGCGTCGCCCGGGTGTTCGCCCACGTCGAGCCGTCGCTCCCCGACGCCCAACCTGCCCGGGAGGTGACCAACGTCGAGCCCGAGGTGCTTGCGGTCGCCGAGCAGGCGGTGCGCTCGGTGGCGGGTGAGGGGGCCGAGGTGGTGGTCTACCGGCAGGCCGAGCGGCTGCTGGTGGTGACCTCGGTGCATGGAGCGCCGAGCATGACGGTGCGTGATTCGCACGAGCTGGCCAGCCGCATCGAGGACGTCGTCCGCGAGCGCCTCGATCACGTCGACGACGTCATCGTGGAAGTGATTCAGCGTCGGTGGTGAATAACGGTGCCAGGCACCGTTATTCACGGCGGGTGCAGAACGGGCCTAGCGCTGGCAAAGAGATGCCGGGACCCCATTGGCAGGTGGGGTGGGGCCCCGGCAGGCGCGCCCGAGGGCGCGCGTCTTTGGCGTCCAGACTTCCACCGGCCCCGTGACTCAGGGTGGGGCCGGCGGATATCCGGTCGGTGATCTGGAGCTGGTGGAGCTAGCTGGTGGGACGATCTGCGAGCGTGACCTGCACGTCGCGGCTCTGGCCGTCGCGGATGACGGTGAGGGTCAGCGTGTCGCCCGGCTTGTGCGAGGCGATCGTGTCGTACAGATCGTTGAAGTCGTTGATCTGGCGGCCTTCGATGGCTGTGATCACGTCGCCACCCAGCTTGATGCGTCGAGCCGCTCACGGTGGCGGAGGTGGTGCCGCCCTGCAGGCCCGCCTGCTCGGCGGGAGAACCGGCGGTGACCTCCTCGACCAGGAACCCGTGCTGGGTCGAGATGTGCAGAGCCTGTGCCAGCGCGGGGGTCAGGGCGAGGCCCTTGACGCCGACGTAGGGATGCTGGGCGTGGCCGGTGGCGATGATCTGATCGGCGACCGAGCGGGCGGTGTCGATCGGGATGGCGAAGCCGATGCCGATGCTGCCGGCCTGTTCGCTGTTGCTCCCGGTCAGGATCTGGCTGGTGATACCGATCACCTTGCCGTTGGCGTCGATCAGCGGGCCGCCGGAGTTCCCGTGGTTGATGGCGGCGTCGGTCTGGATTGCATGACCGATGGGGTCGTCGGCCGGCGAATCGATGGTGCGTTCGAGCGCCGAGACGATTCCCGAGGTGATGGTGCGCTCTTCGCCCAGCGGGTTGCCGATGGCGACCACCGGGTCACCGATGTGCACGGAGCTGAGCGATCCCAGCGGGAGCGGATCCAGCGACGATGCCGGCAGGCTCTCGACCGGCTGGAGCACGGCCACGTCGGTGGCGGTGTCGATACCGAGCACCTTGGCCTTGTAGGTCACATCGTTTCCGCTCGAGTCGGCGAATCCGACGGTGATCTGCGGATTGTCGCCCGCGACCACGTGACCGTTGGTGAGGATGTGGCCCTCGCGGTCGATCAGGAAGCCCGAGCCCAGCGCCGACTGCTGCTGCGGCTGGCCCTGGCCGAACTGGCTCGTGGTGGTCTGGGTGGTGGTGGCCTTGACCACGACCACGCCGGGAGCGTCCCGGTCATAGATCTGGCGGGCGGTCAGCCCGGAGGTGTTGACGTCGGCCACAGGCTGGCCGGTGTCGGACGAGCGCGTCACGCTGACGACGGTCTTGGTGGAATCGTGGTCGGTGGAGAGTGCAACCACGCCGCCGCCGAGCACGGCCGCGGAAAGGACGATGGCGGATGTCTTGAGCAATGGGTTCATGGGGTGTGTTGTATGTCGCCCACATTGAGGACACCTTTAGAGGTTAAGAACCGATTAGTGTGCCGCGATGCGAGCTCGTCTGATCGTCAACCCCACCGCCAGCGGAGTGACCCAGAAGATCGTTGCCGGAGTGGTATCCAGACTGACCCCGGTGGCCGATCTGGACATCGCCGAGACGACCGGGAAGGGGCACGCGACCACGCTGGCGGCCGAGGTCGCGGAGGGTGCGGTGATCGCTCTGGGCGGCGACGGCACCTTCAACGAGGTCGTCAACGGCATCCGCCCCGGGGTGGCGTTCGCTCCGCTCCCCGGCGGCGCCTCATCGGTGTATGCCCGGCAGCTCGGGTATCCCGACGAGCCGGTCAAGGCGGCCTCGATGCTCGCCCGCGCGATCGCAGAGCAGAGCGTCCGCTCGGTCGGGCTGGGTGTGACCGACGGCCGCCGGTTCACGTTCGCCGCCAGCGTCGGCTTCGATGCGGACGCCACCCGCGCGATCGACGAAGCCCGCCGCCGCCGGCCCGGCAACGTGCGTCCCGGTGACCTGCACGTGTTGTACGAGGCCTTGAGGGTGCTGGGATCGCAGGGGTTTCGGCTGGCCGAGCAGATGACGGTCACCGCTGAAGGCTCGACTCCGCTGCGAGCCTCCTACATCGCGATCGCCAATCAGCACCCCTACACCTACTTCGGCAAGCTTCCGGTCAAGGCCACGCCCCGGGCCGGCTTCGACTCGGCGCTGGATGCCGTGGTGCTGGGACGCCTGGGCAAGCGCGCGCTTCCCCGGCTGGCGCTGTACGCCCTGGCCTGGCCACGGCACGCGCGTACGACCACCCGCGGAATCACCTACCTGCACGACCGCCACCGCATCGAGATCGAGTGCGACCAGCCCGGTGGCGGTGCAGATCGACGGGGAGTACGTCGGCGACCGGCGGCGGATCGAGGTCGGCTACGAAGCCGACGCCGTGCGGGTGTTCGTGCCCTCCAGCTGAGCTCGACGGCGCTGGTCGGTATCATGCGGCGGTTGTGGAAACTGTCATCGCCGTCGGTCAGGGCCTCGGCCTCGCAGCGGCCGCCGGGCTGATCTCGGCGGCGCCGGTTGCCATCGGTGCCACCGCTGCGACGCAGGATCTGTTGGAAGACCCAGCGTCGTTCGCGTCGCGGGCATGGCTGGTCGCGATCGCCTGGGTGGCGGTGGTGGTCGAGCTGGTCGCCGATGCGGTGTGGCCCGGCGCCGGCGCCGGAGGGCGGCTGGTGCGCCGCGTGGTCGCCGGCGGAATCGCATTCGAGGTGGCTGCCGGAGGTGCGGTGCCGTACGCTGGGCTGGCCATCGGTGCGCTGGTGGCCGCGGCCGTCGGCCTGGGCATGCGACGGGTGCGGTCGGGAGCGGTCAAGGCCGGCGGCGACGTGCGCGGCACCGCACTGATCGAGGACGGAGCCGGCATCGGCGCATCGCTGGTCGCGCTGATCCCGATCGTGGGGTACTTGATGGCCCTCGCCGGTGGATTCCTGCTGCTGCGGGTGCGACGACGCGAGGGTCAGAAGTACGAGGGCCTGCGCGTCCTGCGGTGATCGGGGCGTCGTGCCCGACCATCCCAAGAAGCTGATACTGGCGGTGATTGACGGGCTCGGCCCGGAGCTGCTCGACCAGGCCAACGCCGCCGGCCTGGTGCCCACGATCGACTGGCTGGCAGGCGAGGGCCGGCGCACCAACGCGTGCGTGTCGACGTTCCCATCACTGACGCCGGTGTGCCTGTCGGCGCTGGTCACCGGCCAGCACCCGGCCGGCTCGTCGATCCCCAGCATGAGCTGGTATCACCGCGGCGAGCAGCGGATGGTGGAGTACGGGTCGTCGCTTTCGGCGATGCTCGCGACCGGCACCCGCCAGATGGTCGACGACGTGCTGGTCAACCTCAACATGCTGCACCTGTCGCCGCGGGTCGACACCGTGTTCGAGGCGCTGGACGACGCCGGGTTCGCCACCGCCGCCGTCAACACCTACGTGATCCGCGGTCGCACCCGGCATCCGATCACCCGCCCGTCCGCCCGCCGGCTGGCGCGGCGCGTGGGCGTCGCCGACGCCGTGTACGGCCCGCGGCGGTACTTCCTGGGCGACCTGTTCTTCTCCGATCTCACCGGTGCGCCGCTCAACATCGGCACCGGCGTGGATCGCCACAGCGGGCACGTGGGCCGCTGGCTGGTCACCCGGGACGGGTTCGACTTCCTCTTCTTCTACCTGTACGAGACCGACGCCGCTCAGCATCGGGGCGGCGACGTGATGGGGGCGGTGGCGGGGGCCGACCACGGCCTGGAGCTGCTGGTGGAGGCCGCCGGCGGCCGGGAGCGGTTCCTCAACCGCTACGCGGTGATGGTGGTCGCCGACCACTCCCAGAGCGCTGTGACAGAGGTCTCCGATGCGGCAGCGGCGCTCGAGGGACTTCGCATCTACCGCGGCGGCCGCGGTCGCCGCCCCGACCAGAGCGACCTGGCGCTGGCCTCCTCCAACCGGGTGTCGATGGTGTACGTGCTGCCGGGCTCCTCCACCACGGTGGCCGAGGTCGCGAACGCTGTCGCTGGCCGATCCGGCCGCTGACGTGGTCATGCACGTCGACGACGGCTGGATGATCGCCCAGCGGCACGCCGGGCTGATGCGATTTCGCCGGGGAGAGGGTCACGTCGACGCCCGCGGCAACGGGTTCACCGTGGAAGGCGACACCGATCTGCTGCCCGAGTCCGAGTATCCCAACGCGCTGGAGCGGATCGAGGGCGTGCTGAACTGTGCCAACGCCGGCGACGTGGTCGTGTCCGCGGCGCTGGGGTATGAGTTCTCCGACGCCGGGGGCGGTCACCATGTCGGCGGCGGCAGCCACGGGTCGCTGCACGCGGCCGATTCGCTGGTGCCGCTGATCACCGCCGGATTCGATGTGCGCATGGAGCTTCCGGTGCAGCCGTCCATCACCGACCTGACGCCCATCACCTTGCGCCACTTCGGGGTGAGATAGCATCCCCGATATGGACGAAGCTCGCGCCGAAGCCGCGCCGATCGGCGCCAAAGCCCAGTACCGTCGTTTCAATCTTGCGGTTCGCCGCCCCGACAACTGGTTCGAGCTGATCCGGTTTTGTGTGGTGGGTGCCACGGGCTACGTCATCAACCTCGCGGTGTTTTTCGTGGCCGACGGGTGGTGGCGCTACCAGATCGCGTTCGCCGTCGCGTTCGCCGTGGCCGCCACCAGCAACTTCATTTGGAACCGACTGTGGACGTTTCGCGTCACACATGGAGTGCCTCATCACCAGTACGCCAGGTTTCTGACCGTGTCCGCGATCGCGCTGATCGTCGATCTGGTCATCCTGACGACGCTGGTGGAGGTTGCGCAGGTGCCCGGTCTGCTGGCGGCCGCCATCGCAATCCTGATCGCCACTCCCATCAGTTTCCTTGGCAACAAGGTCTGGTCCTTCCGGTAGCGCCACTCGCCGGCGCCGCCTGATCGCGGCGGCGGCGGCGGTGCTGGTGCTGGTCCCGGCGGTGCCCGCAGTGGCGCGTCGCGGCCGCGCAGCCCCAGTTCAGCGAGACCCAGGCGATCGAGGTGGCAGCCTCCGATCCCGCGATCGCGCCGATCATGGCCGAGCATCCGGGCGCGTACTGGACAGCGCGCTTCCTGCCGGCCAAGCAGCAGTGGATCGCCACGTTGCACGCCAAGAGCGGCAAGCCGGTGCTGGCGCGGTTCACGATCGCCGACGGTCTCGGCACCGTGGTCAGCTCCGACGATCACGCCGGCGCGGCCGGCCCGCCTGCGACTGACCGACGACCAGGCAGCCGCGATCGCCGCCCGCGCAGCCGGAGATCAAGCAGTGGCTGAGCCAGTACAAGAACGCCAGCCACACCGTCACGTCACGGCGACGATCGGGTGTGGACGGTGTCCTACTACGACGGCGACACCCAGGTGGCCGAGGTGCACATCCCCGACAGCTCGGGGCGGCCCACCGCCGTGTGGACCGGGCCGCAGGTGGGCTGGATGATGACCCGTGGGCTCAAGAACGCCTACGGCCGCAAGGTGGCCAGCGCGTGGGTGCTGATCCCGATGTGCCTGGTGTTCGTGGCCGGGCTGCTGGACTGGCGCAGGTTGCGGTCGCTGCGCACGCTGGACGTGATCATGCTGATCTCGTTCGTGGTGTCGCTGAGCTTCTTCAACCGCGGTGACGTGTTCGTGTCCACGCCGCTGATCTACCCGCCGTTGATCTATCTGGCCGGCGCGCATGATCGCGATCGGGTTCGGGCACCGGCCGCGCCGGATCGAGATCGGCGAGCGCCACCTGCTGGTGCTGATCGGCCTGATCTTCGCGTTGATGGGCTTTCGGCTGGGCCTCAACAACCGGGATTCCAACGTGATCGACGTCGGCTACGCCAGCGTTGCCGGCGCGTCGCGGCTGCTGCACGGCGAGGTTCCCTACGGAAACATGCCCAAGGCCCAGGGCACGCCCTGCGGCGGGCACTACGACAACGGCGATCCGATCGGCTACGTGCAGCCCGACCATCGCTGCGAGTCCCCGGTCGAAAACGGCGACACCTACGGCCCGGTCGTGTACCTGGCCTACGCCCCGGCGGTGGAGCTGTTCGGGTGGAGCGGGCGCTGGGACTCGCTGCCGTCGGCGCACGTGGCCGCATCGGCCTTCGACGTGCTGGCGGTGATCGGCCTGTTCGTGGCCGGCTGGCGCCTGTGGTCGCCGCGCATGGGGGTGCTGTTCGCCTTCGGCTGGGCGGCCAACCCGTTCACCGCCTACTCACTCAACATGAACTCCAACGACGCGTTGGTGGGAGCGGCGGTGGCGTGGCTGCTGGCCGCGCTGTCGCTGCCGGTGGCGCGCGGCATCCTGCTGTCGGTGGCGGGGTTCACCAAGCTCGGGCCGCTGGCGCTGGTGCCGCTGTTCTCGTCGCTGCGCGGCCGGTTCGCGACCCTGGCGGCGTTCGCCGGCGACCTCCCTGCTGCTGCTGGCGATGCTGGCGTTCGATCGCCACGGGCTGAGGGTCTTCTGGGATCGCACCATCGGCTACCAGACCGACCGGGTGACGCCCATGTCGATCTGGACGCTGGGTGACTTCCACCCCGGCTGGCCGCATATCGAGTGGCTGCAGAAGGCCGCGCAGGTGGCGGTGGTGATCGCCGTCTGCCTGCTGGCGGTGATCCCCCGCGGGCGCAAGGACGCCGCGGCCGTGGCCGCCCTCGGCGGAGCCGCGCTGATCGGCGTGCAGATGGTCGCGTCGTACTGGTTCTACCCGTACGTCTGCTGGTGGCTGCCGTTGGCGCTGGTCGGTCTGTTGCTGCCGCGGCCCGAGCCGACTACTCACACAACCTGAACGACTCGATGGCGGTTGCGCGGCCGGACGGCTCGAACTCGATCAGCGCTCCCTCCATCCGCACGTCGCCGTCGGCCGGCTCGAACCGCACCGGCGCGCCGGTTGCAAACCGCGCCAGGATCAGGTCGGTGCGAACGCCGATCACCGAATCGTGGGGCCCGGTCATGCCGGCGTCGGTGATGTAGGCGGTGCCGCCGGTCAGCACCGCCGCGTCGTTGGTCTGGATGTGGGTGTGGGTACCCACCACCGCCATCACCTTGCCGGCCAGCAGCCGCCCGATCGCGACCTTCTCGCTGGTGGCCTCGGCGTGGAAGTCGACCAGGATCGCATCACACTCGCGGCTGAGATCGTCGATCAGCTGCTCGGCGATCTCGAACGGGCTGACCGCCGGCTCCAGGAACAGGCTGCCCATCAGCGTGATCACTCCCAGCCGGAAGTCGTCCTTGCCCTCGGCACACCACCTGGGCATGCCCGGGCGCCTTGCGTGCGAAGTTCGCCGGCCGCACGATCCGCGGCTCGGTGTTGAGATAGGGGTACACCTCGCGCTGCCGCAGGGCATGGTTTCCCAGCGTGATCGCGTCCACCCCGGCGGCCAGCACCCGGCGGGCGAGCCGGCTGGTGATGCCCGCGCCGTCGGCCAGGTTCTCGCCGTTTGCCACCACGAAGTCGAGCTCGAGCTCGGAGCGCAGGCGGGCGACGTGGTGCTCGATCATGCGCAGCCCCGGCCGGCCAAACCCGTCGCCGATGAACAGGAGCCTCATCGCCGGCCGCACCACTAGAGAATCGGCGCCGACGCGGGAGCTCGGGTGGCCTCGATGTGCACGTGGTTGCCCGCGTCCGAGGTGTACTTGGCCAGCTCCTGGGTCAGCACCGTGGACAGATCGATCACGCTGCCGAGCTTGGTCTCGGCGGCCGTCACCGGCTTGCCGACCACGATCCCCGGCGAGCGTTTGACGTTGGTGATGGTGAGGATCAGGGTGGGAGCGGTGGACGGCTGGATCTGGATCACGCTGCCGTAGGTCTTGCCGCTGATCACGTACGGCTGCACCGAGACCACCCGCCCGTCGGCCGGTGCGTACACGCTGGTGCCCGCCATCGCGCCGATGTCCACCGATCCGGTCTCGGGGCCGGCACCGCTGGAGTCGATGTAGTAGCCCGGGCCGCTGGAGCTGCTCTCGATCCGAGAGCATGTTGGAGATCCGGGTGAGCAGATCGGCGTTGTGCTGGTGGCCCGGCCGGCGTCAGCGCCACCAGTTGCGTGCCGCCGCCGTGGTAGACGATCGCGGTGATCCGCTTCTGGGTGATCGGGACGTCCATCTGCAGGCCGTCGCCGGCGGTGGCAAGGCTCTCCAGCGTGGGCGGCCCGTCCGGCGCTTCGCTGACCGCCGCCGGTGTCGCCAGCGCCGGGCTCGCCTGCTGCTTGTGTCCGCGCGTGAGCAGATGCAGAACCCCGACTGCCAAAAGCGCGACGACCAGCACCAAGCCGGCCCGGCGACGGTTGCGGCGGCGGTGGTCGACACGCCTGCGGGCGTAGCGTCGAGGCGGTGTGCGGCTCGAAATCATGCGATCCAGGGTACCCGATCGGGGCGGGATCTGCCGTCATCACGGCGGCCTCCGACCCGCCCTCTAGGCTTTGCCGGATGGCCGAGTTGCCCCATCGCAAGGAGATCGTGGTCCCGCGCTGGGTGCAGCTGGTCGGCCTTCCGCTGATCGTGATCGGCGCCTGGCAGGTGCTGCTGGTCGTCAACCACGCGGTGTTCATCTTCGTGATCGCCGCGCTGATCGCGATTCTGCTGAATCCGATCGTGCGCGCGTTCTGTGCGCTGCGGGTGCCCGCGCGGCCTGTCGGTGCTGCTGGTGTATCTGACCGCGGCGCTGGTGCTGCTGGGAGTGATCGTGATCCTGGGGACGATCGTGACCAACGAGTCGCAGGTCGCGATCGACCGGGTGGACGCCGAGTTCACCTCCAAGACGCCGCAGGGACTGACGCCCGCCGAGGTCAAGCTGGCCCGCGTGCAGCACTGGATCGACACCTCCAGCCCGTATCAGTTCGACATCCGCACCCCGGGCGAGCGGGTCGTCCACGACGTCTCCAGCCTCGACCTTCAGCAGTACACGGGGCGGGCGGTATCGATCGCTCAGGATCTGGTGATCGTGATCTTCGAGAGCCTGTTCAACCTGGTGCTGGTGATCGTGATCTCGGTGTACATGCTGCTCGATGCACCCCGCTTATCGAGGTTCCTGCGGCGGGTGTTCCACAGCACCGATCCCTCAGACGATCTGATGGCCCGCACCGAGCGGGCGCTGCTGGCCTACGTCCGCGGCCAGACGCTGGTGTCGCTCACGATCGGCGGAACCGCCGCGGTGGGGATGTGGCTGCTTGGGGATCACCGGCGTGTTCCCGTCGGGCGAGACGTACGCGCTCGCGTTCGGCGCGTTCACGGCCGTCACCGAGGTGATTCCCTACGTCGGGCCGTGGCTGGGGGCGCTGGCGCCGCTGCTGGTGGCCGCCACCTACTCACCCACCGCCGTGCTCGCGGTGGCGCTGGTGTATCTGTTCATCCACCAGATCGAGGGTCACATCGTGATTCCCAAGCTGATGGGCGGCGCGGTCAGGGTGCACCCGCTGGCGGTGATCTTCGCCTTGCTCGCGGGTGAGGAGCTGTATGGCTTACCGGGGATCCTGGTGACCCTGCCGCTGGTCGCGATCGGCCGTGAGGTGGGGGCGTTCCTGCGCGAGCGGATCGGGATGCAGTCGTGGTCGGACAGCCCCTGGTGACGACTCTACTGATTGCTGGGCGCGAGGTCGGCGGCCAGCTCGAACTCCCGCAGAGCGGCCTCGTCTCGGCCGTGACGGCGCAGGAACTTGCCGTACCAGCGATGCGCCCGGGAGCGTTCGCGATGCCAGCCGGGACGCCGCCGGAACAGATCGATGGCGGCCGTGTAGGCCTGCTCGGCGCCGGCGTCGTCGCCCAGCTCGTCGAGCCCTCGGGCGAGCGTCGAGCTGGGCGATGCCGAGCTCTCCCGGGATGGCGGCATTGGAGAGCAGCGCGACCGAGTCGCGGGACACCTCGACCGCCAGCTCGGCGTCGCCGCGCTGGAGCGCCAGCCGGGCCTCGTCGACTTTCAGGTATCCCTCGAGCACCGTTCCCAGACGATCGCCGTGCAGGGCGCGTGAGGCGGCCAGGTGCTCGGCCGCCTGCTCGGTGTCTCCGATCGTGAGCAGGATGTGCGCCAGGCCGAGGTGACACAGGGCCTGGGCCCACTCATCGCCGGTCTCCTCGTTGAGCCGAAGCGCCCGCCGCGCATAGTCGGCCGCCAGCTCGTAGTGGCCGGTGGTGTTGTTCAGCCGTGAGAGTGCGTAGTTGACGCGCGCGGCGACCTGGCGGTCGAGCTCGTCGCCGCCGTCTCGCAGCACCCCGGCCAGCAGCTGGGCTGCCTCGGTGTAGCGGCCGGAGTCGGCCTGAGCCATGCTCAGCGTGACGCTGTAGCCGGCGATCGTCGCCAGGTCGTCGGGATGCTGTTCGCGCAGCCGCTCGAGCAGCGGCTCCAACAGCTCGACCGCGGCGTCCGCGTCGCCGGTGCTTGCGAGCAGCCGCGCGAGTTCGAAGTACAGGCCGGTGCGCTCGGCCGGGTCGGGATCGTCGGCGAACTCGAGCGATTCCCGCAGCAGGTCGAGCGCGTGCTGCTCTCGCCCGCGCCGGATCGCGATCTGTCCCAGCGCCTCGAGCGCGACGCTGGCCGCCTGGCGATCGCCCGCTCCCTGGGCGTCTCGCAGGTTCCGCCTCAGCACCTCATCGGCTTCGTCGTAGCGCTCGAGTGCGATCAGTAGCTCGGCGATCCACGCATTCAGCCTAGAGCATCTGCCACACCGTGCATCAAAAAGCAACAGATATGCAACAAACCGCACACATGCATAAAAGGTGCCAGGCACCTTTTATGTCAGGCTAGAGCGTGCGGGAGCCGGTGCGGTCGAGCACCGGGTGCGAGCGAGTCGAGCGTGGAGGGCGTCAGGTCAGCCGCCAGTTCGAATGCCTCGAGTGCGGCGTCGGCGCGGCCCAGCCGCTTCAGGAACTTGCCGAACCAGCGGTAGGCCTTGGCCAGCTCGCGCTGGTTACCGGTCGCCGTGAACTCCTCCACGGCGCGGTTGTACGACCGCTCGGCGCGCTCCAGCTCGCCCAGCTCGTCCTGCACCCGGGCCAGCACCAGGTAGGCGTCGCCGATGCGTCGCGGGTCGGCGGCGGCCTGCAGCACCTCGACGGCGTTGATGGCCTTGGCGGCGGCCGTCTCGGTATCCCCGGAAAGCAGCGCCATGCGGGCCTCCTCCACCTCGAGCGCGCCCAGCTCAGAACTCTCGGGCTCGGCTTCCAGCAGACCGCGGGCGGCGGTCAGGTGACCGGCGGCGGCGGTCACGTCGGAGATGTCCAAGAGCGCCTGGGCATACACCAGGTGCGACTCGCGCAGCGCCCGGTTGTCGTCTCTGAGGTCGTACAGCGCCAGCGCGCGATCGGTGTGGCGGATGGCCTGGTCGATGCGGCCGTTGGCGGCGTGGGCGCGTGCCAGCGCGAATGCCGCTGCGGCCCGGCTGGGCAGGTCGACGCGCACGTCGCCGTGGCGCAGGGCATCGGACAGCGCCGCGCCGGCCCGGGTGTGATCGCCGGCCTCGGCGTAGCTGCGCGAGAGCCACAGTGAGTAGCGCACGACCTTGGCCGGGTCGGCCACCGGGCTTCGCCGGAGGCGTTCGAGGCAGTTCTCGAGCACCGCCATCGCCCGGGCGGTGTCGCCGGTGTGGGCGTGCACCTCGACCAATCCGGAGTAGAGCGCGGTGCGCTCGCCGGGGTCGGCGTCGGCGGTCGCCTCGAGGCTCTGCTCCAGCAGCGGCCCCGCGGTGGCGTAGTCGCCCCGCGCAAGCGCCACCAAGCCCAATCCCTCCAGCGCCTCGGACGCCCGCTCGGAGTCGGCGCTGACCTGCGCCTCCTGCAGCACGCCTTCGAGCAGCTCCGAGGCCTCCTCCAGGTGTCCCTGGCGGATCAGCATCGCCGCCTCCAGCGTCTCCAGCGACTGCGACCGCTGCTCGGTCGAGGTCTCGCCGGTGAGCTCTTCGGAGCTGACGTCCAGCCGCCGCGCGATCTCGTACAACACCCGCGGGCTGGGTCGCCGGTCGCCGGCCTCGATCCGTGCCAGATAGCTGTAGGAGCAGCCGTCGAACGACAGGTCGCGCTGGGTCATCGCGCGCTTGCGGCGGTAGTGACGGATACGTGCGCCAAGCTTCCTCAGCGCCTCGTTCGAGTACTCGGCGCCGCGTTGCTCCTGTTCGTCCGTCACATCTGCCCCTAGGGTTCCGCGGTCAACGGCGTGGATACGCCGGTCGAATCTTGACAAGCCTACCCCTTCTCGCACCTGGTGTAAAGCACGGAACTACACTCTGGCAATGGCCTTTCCCACCACTCGCATGCGGCGATTGCGCCGCGGGGCCGGTGTACGCGATCTGGTGCGCGAGACCAGGCTCGATGTGGCCGACCTGATCCAGCCGTTGTTCCTGCGCGAGGGCGACGGTGCAACCGGTCGAGATTCCCTCCCTTCCCGGACAGCACAATCATGCCGCCGAGGCAGTCGGCCGGGAGGCCGCGCGGCTGTCTGCGAGCGGTGTTCCGGCGGTGATCCTGTTTGGTGTGCCCGAGCACAAGGATGACGTCGGCAGCGCCGCCTACGACCACGACGGGGTGGTGCAGACCGCCATCCGATCGATCAAGGCAGTCGCCCCGGAGATGGTGGTGATCACCGACGTGTGCCTGTGCCAATACACCACCCACGGGCACTGCGGTGTGCTCCGCGACGGCGAGGTGGACAACGACCTTTCGATCGAGCTTTTGGCCGAAACCGCGCTGTCACATGCTGTCGCGGGGGCCGATATCGTCGCCCCCTCGGACATGATGGACGGTCGCGTGGGTGCGATTCGGGCGGCGCTGGACGGCGACGGGCTGTCCGGCACCCCGATCATGGCCTACTCCGCAAAATATGCCTCGGCTTTCTACGGCCCGTTCCGAGACGCTGCCGGGTCGGCGCCGTCGGAGGGCGACCGGCGCGGCTATCAGATGGATCCCGCCAACAGCCGTGAGGCCGTCCGCGAGGTGTTGCTCGACCTGGAGGAGGGCGCCGACATGGTCATGGTCAAGCCCGCGATGCCGTATCTCGACGTGCTGTCCGAGGTGCGCCGGGCGACCCTCGCGCCGATCGCCGCCTACCAGGTCAGCGGCGAATACGCCATGATCAAGGCCGCCGCCGCGGCCGGGTGGCTGGACGAGCGCAGCGCGGTGCTGGAAGCGCTCACGGCGATCAAGCGAGCCGGCGCCGACATGGTGATCACCTACTGGGCCGGCGACGTGGCCGAATGGCAACGGTAGGCCCGGTGACAACCGAGCAGTCGGCCCGCCTGTTCGCCGAGGCCGAGCGGGTCATCCCCGGCGGCGTCTCGAGCCCCGTGCGGGCGATGCGGTCGGTGGGGCGCGACTACCCGCTGTTCGTGGCCCGCGGTGAGGGCGGCTGGGTGTTCGATGTGGACGGCAACCGGTACGTCGACTGGGTGCTCTCGTGGGGGCCGCTGATCGCCGGGCACGCCCACCCGCACGTGGTCGAGGCGGTCACCCGTGCCGCCGCGCGACGGGTCGTCCTTCGGCGCGCCCACCGAGGTCGAGCTGCGGCTCGCCCAGCAGCTGGTGGCGGCCGTGCCGACGCTGGAGATGGTGCGGTTCGTGTCCTCCGGCACCGAGGCCACCATGAGCGCGGTGCGGCTGGCGCGCGCGTTCACCGGCCGCGACAAGATTCTCAAGTTCGTCGGCGGCTACCACGGGCACGTGGATGCGCTTCTGGCAGAGGCCGGCTCCGGCCTGGCCACGCTCTCGATCCCGTCCACCCCCGGCGTGCCGGCGTCGGTCACCGCCGACACGCTGCTGTGCCAGTACAACGATCTGGACGCCGCCCGCGCCCTGGCCGAACAGCACGCCGACCAGCTGGCCTGCGTGATCGTCGAGCCGGTGGCCGGGAACATGGGTGTGATCCCCGCCGCAGCCGGGCTTCCTGGAGGGCCTGCGGGCGATCTGCAACGGCACCGGGGCGCTGCTGATCGCCGACGAGGTGATCACCGGCTTCCGGGTTGCCTACGGCGGCGCCCAGGAGCGGCTGGCGGTGCGCGCCGATCTCACCTGCCTGGGAAAGATCGTCGGCGGCGGCCTGCCGGCGGCGGCCTTCGGCGGCCGCGGTGACGTGATGAGCCGGCTGGCGCCGGTGGGCGACGTGTACCAGGCCGGCACGCTTGTCGGGCAATCCGCTGGCGATGGCGGCCGGCCTGGCCACGCTCGAGCTGCTGCGCGAGCCCGGGGCGTACGAGCGGCTGGAGCTGGTCTCGGCGGCGCTGGCCGACGGGCTGGCCGGGCCCGGGGTCACCGTCAACCGGGTGGGTGCGATGCTGACCGCGTTCAACCATCCCGGCCCGGTGCGCTCGTTCGCCGACGCGGCCGCATCCGACACCGGTCGGTATGCCGCCTTCCACGCGCACATGCTGGAGCGCGGTGTGTACTTCGCGCCGTCGCAGTTCGAGGCGGCCATGCCGTCGCTGGTGCACACCGACGAGCAGCTCGAGCAGACGATCACCGCCGCCGCGGAGTTCCCCCGGTGACGGTGCTGGCCGAGGTGGCGGCCCGCACCGCGGCCGCAAGCCCGCTGTGGCGCGACGCGCTCGTGCGCGACGACGCCCAGCCGCGGTTTGCCGAGACCTGCCCCCAGCGGCACCTGCTGGGAGTGGAGATGATCTACGAGGGTCACCTGCTGCATCGCGGCCGCTCCCGATTGTTCTCCCAGGCCGATCCCGACCTGGCGCTGCTGACCGGCGATCACCTGTACGCGGCCGGTCTGCGTGAGATCTGCGCCTCCGGCGATCTGGCCGCGGTCGGCGCACTGGCCGAGCTGATCTCGGCCTGCGCCCGCGATCAGGGCGACGGCCGGCTCGACACCGACGAGGCCTTGTGGGACGCCACCGTGGCCGGCCTGGCCGGGAGTGGCGCGTAGTGGCCTTCGCCGATCTGCGTGACTGGCTCGATCACCTGCGCAAGGCCGGGGAGCTGTACGAGGTCAAAGCCGAGGTCGACCCGTATCTGGAGATCGCCGAGATCACCGACCGGGTGACCAAGTCCGGCGGACCGGCGCTGCTGTTCACAAACGTCAAGGGCTCGGACATGCCGCTGGTGATCAACCAGTTCGGCACCGAGCGGCGGATGTGCATGGCTCTGGGAGTGGATCGCCTGGACGAGCTGGGGGAGCGCGTCGCCCAGGTGCTGGAGATGGCGCCTCCGGAAGGCATGATGGACAAGATCCGGGCGCTGGGAAAGCTCAAGTCGCTGGCCGACGCGCGTCCCAAGATCGTCTCGTCCGGCCCCTGCCAGGAGATCGTGATGGATCCCCCGTCGCTGGATGCGCTGCCGATCATGACCTGCTGGCCGCAGGACGGCGGCCCGTTCATCACGCTTGCCGGCGGTGATCACGCGCGACCCCCGCACCGGCGATCGCAACGTCGGCATGTACCGGGTGCAGAAGTTCGATGCCACCACCACCGCCATGCACTGGCAGATCCACAAGGACGGCGCCGCCGACTGGCGGGGCATGGGCGAGCGCCTGGACGTGGCGATCGCCCTGGGCGTCGATCCGATCACCGCCTACTCGGCCTCGGCGCCGCTGCCCAAGCACATCGACGAGTTCATGATGGCCGGGTTCCTGCGCGGCTCCCCGGTCGAGCTGGTCAAGTGCAAGACCGTCGATCTGGAGGTGCCGGCCCGCTCGGAGATCGTGATCGAGGGGTACATCCAGAAGGGCGAGCTGCGCGACGAGGGCCCGTTCGGCGACCACACCGGCTACTACACCCCGGCCGAGCCGTTCCCGGTGGTGCACGTGACCGCGATCACCATGCGCCGCGATGCCATCTACCCGTCGATCATCGTGGGCGTGCCGCCGCAGGAGGACGTGTGGCTGGGGAAGGTCACCGAGCGGCTGTTCCTGCCGGCCGTGCGCATGACCATGCCCGAGGTGATCGACTACGACCTGCCGTTCGCGGGGGCGTTTCACAACCTCTGCATCGTCTCCATCCGCAAGGCCTATCCCGGGCACGCGCGCAAGGTCATGCACGCGATCTGGGGCACCGGCCTGCTGTCGCTGACCAAGGGCGTGGTGGTGGTGGACGAGGGCATCGACGTGCACGACTACGCCCAGGTGATGTGGCAGGTGGGCGCCAACGTCGATCCGGCCCGCGACGTGGTGCTGAGCGAGGGTCCGCTGGATCACCTCGACCACGCACCCACCCGCCAGTTCGTGGGCGGAAAGATCGGCATCGACGCCACCGCCAAGACTCCCGCTGAGGGGTATGACCGGGGCTGGCCGGACATGATCGAGATGACCCCCGAGGTGCGCGAGTCGGTCACCCGCCGGTGGGCTGAGCTGGGGATTCCCCGCATCGATGCCTGAGCTGCTGGAAGCGGTGCGCGCCGGCCTGCAGGCGGTCGCCGATCCCGCCCGAGCGCCGCAGATGCAGGCATACATGAAGTCCGACATGCCCTATCACGGGGTCACGGCCGAGCCCTGCCGAGCGGTGTTCAAGCGGGTGTTCGCCGACCTCGATCTGGAGCTCGGCCGGTCACTGGCGCGAGCTGGTGCTGGAGCTGTGGCGCGGGGCCGAGTTCCGGGAGGAGCGCTACGCCGCGATGGCGCTCTGCGCAGATGCTCGGGCCCGTCCGTATCAGCTGCCGGCGGCGCTCGAGCTTGTATCAGGAGATGATCGTGACCGGGGCGTGGTGGGATTACGTCGACTCGCTGGCCTCCCATCGGGTGGGCGGGCTGCTGCGCGACCACCCGTGCGGCGATCCGCCCCAAGATGCTCGCCTGGAGCCGTGACCGCGACATGTGGAAGCGGCGCACCTCGATCATCTGCCAGCTGCGATTCAAGGAGAACACCGACCTGGAGCTGCTGCAGGCCTGCATTGAGCCGTCGCTTGACTCCAAGCAGTTCTTCCTGCGAAAGGCCATCGGATGGGCGCTGCGGCAGTACGCGTGGGTCGATCCCGACTGGGTGGTGTCGTATGTTTCGGCGCACGAGGCGGAGCTGAGTCCGCTCAGTCGCCGCGAGGCGCTCAAGAACGTGTCGAGGAAGCGCGGTTCGTAACGATCTGGCCGTTGTGATCAGCGACCGGTACACTGGCCGACCGGTAAGGCTAGAATCGCCCCGGACAACCCGATCAGGAGGATCAGTGGCGGAATCAGAGGGCACCAACCGAGGGCAGTTTTTGACGCTCTCGACGATTGGGCTTGGTGCCATGATCGGTGGGGTCATCGGTGTCCCTGCCACCGCGTACATCCTCGCGCCGGTGATCCACGAGGTGACCTTCGAGCCGGTGCTTCTGGGCGAGGTCGACCAGTTCAACGCGGAGAAGGGCTTCGCCCCCACGGCCGCCACCTACATCGAGGACACCAAGCAGCCGGACACCAGTCCCGGGCTCGCCTTCGTGCACTACACGGGCAAGAGCGGCACCACCTGGGACGCCGAAGACGCCATGTTCATCGTCTTCTCCAACCGCTGCATGCATCTCGGCTGTCCGGTCGCCGCGGTTCCGTCGGTCGGATTTCAGTGCCCCTGTCACGGCGGCGCCTACAACACCAAGGGCGCGCGCACGGCCGGTCCGCCGATCCGCCCGCTGGATCGCTTCCAGTGGAAGATCGAGAAGGACAAGGAGCTGTGGATCACGCAGCGCTGGAGCGTCGATTTCAACTCCGACGGCCAGATCCACTACTACGAGGTCAAGAGCCCCGGCCAGCCGGTGACGCTCCCCCGACTCGGTGAGACCGGCGCGAATATCCTGTATCCGCGCGTGACCTACAAGTACCCGTCGAGCTAGCCCGATGCCGATCCCCAAACCAGACGCGAAGCAGCTCACCCTCGAGGCCGAGGACTGGGTCGAGTACCGCACCGGCTTCGCCACGCTGATCAAGAAGTTCCTGTTCCGCAAGGTGCCGCCCACCGGCTGGTACCACACGCTGGGCAGCTCGCTTCTGACCGTCTTCATCCTGCAGGCGACGACCGGCATGCTGCTGGCGATGACCTACGACCCGTCGCCCAGCGGGGCGTACTCGTCGATCCGGTTCATCACCGACGAGCAGACGCTGGGCTGGCTGATCCGGGGCATGCACAAGTGGGGCGCCAGCGTGATGGTGATCCTGCTGTTCCTGCACATGGGCCGGGTGTTCTTCTACGGGGCCTACAAGTATCCGCGGGAGATGACCTGGCTGACCGGCTCGCTGATCTTCCTGGCGGTCATGGGCATGGGCCTCACCGGCTACCTGCTGGTGTGGGACGAGCGCGCCTACTGGGCGTCGGTCGTGGCGATCAACATCAACGGCACCGCCCCGGTGCTGGGGCCGTACATCTCGAAGTTCCTGTTAGCCGGGCCCGTCTTCGGCGGGCAAACAATCGCGAGGTTCTATGCGCTCCACATGCTCATGATCCCGGGATTGATCGGCGCGCTGATCTTTGTGCACATGTGGCTGGTCGTGAAGCTGGGCGTGACGCCGTGGCCCGGCCGTCCGGTGGCTGACGAGGAGTCCGAGCCACTAGTGGCTGTCAGCTCCCCCCGCAAGATCATCAACCGCCGCGTGAAGTACGAG
This sequence comes from uncultured Actinomycetes bacterium, assembly GCA_963729195.1. Taxonomy (GTDB): domain Bacteria; phylum Actinomycetota; class Thermoleophilia; order Gaiellales; family JAICJC01; genus CAVPTL01. The sequence continues at coordinate 92,917 of CAVSNF010000022.1, read as the reverse complement.
ACGGAGTACGCCGAGTCGAAGAAGACGGGTCACGCCTTCTTCCCGCACGCGATGTTCCACGACGTGGTCGTGAACCTCCTGATCGTGCTGCTGATCGTCGCCATGGCGGTGGTGTGGCACGAGACCGCCGGCCCCATCAACGCGGCTCATCCCACCGGCCAGAACGGTGTGCTGGGGCCGCTGTACGAGACGGTGGCCAACCCCGCGGTGGAGGCCACCGAGCCTCGCCCCGAGTGGTACTTCCTGTTCCTGTTCGAGCTTCTGCGGGTGTTCAAGACGCCGTGGCAGCTGATCTTCGCCACCATCATCATCCCCACGCTCATGATGGTGCTGCTGATCGCCTGGCCGTTCCTGGATCGCGGCCGCGATCGCCGGCTATCCCGCCGCCCGGCCGGCGTTGCGCTGGGCCTGACGGTTCCGGCGGTACTGATCGCGCTGACGATGGCGGGCGCGGTGGCGCCCGGGCGCCGGCGGGGGGACGGATATCACCGCCAATGCCGACATCAACAAGCTTCCCGGCACCGAGCTGATCGTGACCTATAGCTGCACCAGCTGCCACTTCTTCGGCAAGCAGGGCGCGGCCGGCCCGGGCAGCAGCCTGGAGAACGGCTCAGCCATGTTCAAGACCGACCAGGCCCAGATCAAGGCCTGGGTGGGCGGCGGCGCTGCAGCCGCCGGTGACCGGCATGCCGCCGTTCAAGGTCGGCGACAAGAACCTCTCCGAGATCGCCCAGGTCGTCGCCTCGCTGTCCGCCGGCAAGGTCGTCCCGATCCAGAACTAGCGTGGTGAATAACGGTGCCAGGCACCGTTATTCACGCGCGGCATTCGCGGGCTGGCCGGTAGGCTCCGATTGATGCGAGTGATGCTGGGACTCACGGGAGCCTCGGGTGCGCCGTACGCGGCCCGCGTGCTGCGTGGGCTGGTGGAGGCCGGCGCCGATGTGGGCGTGGTTGCCTCGGCGGCCGGCGCCCAGGTGGTGGCGCTGGAGCTGCACGGCAATCGCGACCTCGATCCGGCCGGTGCGATCGAGCGGTTCGTGGCCGAGAACGGCGGCGCCGACGTGCGGGTGTGGGGCGCCTCCGACTATCGCGCCCCCTACGCCTCGGGCAGCTCGCACACCGACGCGGTGATCGTGTGTCCCTGCTCGATGGCGACCGTCGGCACGATCGCGGGCGGCGCCGAGGCCAACCTGATCCACCGCGCGGCCGGCGTGCAGCTCAAGGAGGGGCGCCGGCTGGTGCTGGTGCCCCGCGAGACGCCGCTGTCGGATATCCACCTCGAGAACCTGCTGCGGGTGAAGCGATCCGGAGCCAGGGTGGTGCCGGCGATGCCGGCGTTCTACCATCTGCCGGAGTCGATCGAGGATCTGATCGATTTCGTGGCGGCTCGGGTGCTCTCGGCCGCGGGTGTCGATGCCGGCTTCAACCGCGCGTGGGGAGAGGATCAGTCGTGACCGCCGAACCTGAACAGGTACGCGAGATGTTCGACCGGATCTCGGGCGGCTACGACCGCATGAACCGGCTGATGAGCGGCGGCATGGACGGCCGCTGGCGCACCTTCACCGCCGGTGTCTCCGGCGTCGTCGCCGGCGACGCGGTGATCGACGTGTGCTGTGGCACCGGCGACCTGTCGCTGTCGCTGCTCGACCGGGTTTCCAGCCGCGGCCGGGTGGTCGGCCTCGACTTCGCCGACGAGATGCTGGACGTGGCCCGCACCAAGTCGAGCATCGTCGAGTGGATCCAGGGAGACGCGCTGGATCTGCCGTTCGACGACGATCAGTTTCGCGGCCGCCACCGTCGGCTTTGGCATGCGCAACCTGCCCGACTATGCCCGCGGGTTCGCCGAGATGGCGCGGGTGGTCGAGCCCGGCGGCCGGGTGGTGTGCCTGGAGCTGACCGAGCCGCCGCGGGCGGTGGCGCCGTTCTCGCGCCTGTGGACCGACCGGGTGGTGCCGGTGCTGGGCCGGTTCGTGGCTCACGACCGCGACGCCTACACCTATCTGCCGCAGTCCGTCCACCGCTTCCCCGGCGCCGAGGAGCTGGCCGAGATCATGCGCGGCGTGGGGCTTCAGCGCGTCCAGTTCAAGCGGCTGAACATGGGTGTGATCGCCGTGCACGCCGGTACGGTGGCCGTGTGAGCGCGGTCGCCCGCGTGCTGGCGGTGGAGGGCGCGTCGGCATACGTTGCCGCCGTCGAGGCCCGGCTCTCGGCCGAGGTGGCAAACGGCGGCGGGCTGGTGGCCGAGACCGGCGCCCAGACGCTGCGGGCGGGCGGCAAGCGCCTGCGCCCGATGCTCACCTACCTGTGCGCTCCCACCGCGGGCCGCGACCGGCCGGAGCTGGTGATCGCCGGCTGCGCGGTCGAGCTTGTGCACATGGCCACGCTGGTGCACGACGACCAGCTCGACCGGGCGCCGCTGCGACGAGGCATCGCCACGGTGTGGCACGAGCATGGGCCGGCGGTCGCGTCGGCCACCGGTGACCACCTGTTTGCCCGGGCGTTCGCGGAACTGGTGCAGACCGGCGACATGGTGGCCGTCTCGATGCTCTCCGACGCCTGCTACGCCCTGGCTCGGGGAGAGATCCTGCAACGCGAGCAGGCCGGCGACCCGACCATCACCACCGACGACTATCTGGAGCGCTGCCGCCTCAAGACCGGCGAGCTGTTCTCGGCCGCGGCCCGGCTGGGCGGCCGCTTCGGCGGGCTGGCCGACGCCGAGCTGGCGCTCGCTGGGCGAGTTCGCCCAGGAACTTGGGCTGGCCTTTCAGATCGCCGACGACATCCTCGACTGCGACGGCCAGCCGGATACCACCGGCAAACCGCTGGGCACCGACCTGCTGGACGGCACCGTCACGCTGCCGCTGCTCCTGGCAAGCGCGCGCGTCCCCGATGTCGCCGCAGTGATCGCCCGCGGAGCCACACCTGCCGACGTGCTGCCGACGCTCGCCCAGGTCGCCCGCAGCGGCGCGGTGCGCGACGCCCGGGCCGAGGCCGAGCGTCACGCCGACGCCGCCCTCGAACTGCTCACGCAGCTCGAGAGCAGCATCGACGCCGACCCGCTGCGACACGTGGTCGCAAGCGCGGTCGACCGCCGCGCCTGACGATCAGCCGCGGCAGCCCACCACCGCGCTGGTGGCGGTCGCCGACCGCGCCACCAGAGTCAGCGTCGGCTGCAGCGCCGTGGCAGTGACCTGAGTCCGCAGCCGGTGATATCCGGCGCCGCAGCTCTGGGTGACGTTCGCATCGACCGAGGCCGTCGCCGGTCGCGTTGGTGGCCGTGGAGCAGCGCAGACTGCGCCATCCGCCGCCGGGCACCGCGGCCTGGAGGCAGGTGATCAGCGAGATGTGGGCCACGGATGCCGAGACGCCGGACTTGAGACAGGACGCGAACCCGTCGGAGTGGCGCATGCCGTAACCGTTGCCGGTGGGAACCGGTGCGAGCGGCGCCCACGGCAGCACGACCAGCCGGTGCTGGTCCCAGGTGACCCGGGACGTGGTGGTGGTCGCGGCTGACGCGACCGTCGCGGTTGCGGCGGCCAGCACGGCCACCAGGGACAGGAGCAGGATGGGGTATCGAAGTGTGATCATGGCGGCCAGGCTATTCGCGTTTGTGGCGGCTGCCGCCGATCTCGGCGGGGATCGTTTCAGAGTCGGCGTTGATCGGTTACGGCTGTACGCTCGAAAGCCACGATTCGACCTGCTCAGGCGATCGCAGCCTGACCACCTGGAGGTGTCTCAGGTGGGGTTGCGCCAGTAACTGAGGCAGCGTCCGGCGCGCTCTGGCGTGTCCGCGCACGGCGTACACGAACAGCGAATCCCAGCCTCCCAGCGCTGTCCACCACGACTCGGTGTTCCCGTTCCAGAGCGGCTCCGATCCCTCGATCCGACGATCGGTGCGGCGCCACAGCCGGCGGAGGCAGACGTGCAAGGGCAGGTCGAGCCACACCACCGTGTCGGCCCGCTCCAGCACCAGCGTGCCCACCTTGCGGCGATAGTCGGAGTCCACCACCCAGCGCTCGCCGGCGGTGAACTCGATCAGGTGGGCGCGCAGCGCGGCGTCCGACGCCTCCGACCAGTTGGGGCCGTGCACCAGCGCGTCGGTCTCGAGGTGGGGGATGCCCAGCCGCCGCCCGAGCTCGCGCCCGAGCGTGGTCTTGCCGGATCCGCTGATCCCCTGGATGCTGATGCGGTCGGGCATGCCCCGATTCTCGCAGGCCGGGCAGTAGACTCTGCCGGGTATGGCGACTGCTCAACTGGACACGCTGGCTCCGATCCGCGACAAGCTGCTCGCCGGAAGCCGGCTCGAGTTCGACGACGGCGTCGCCCTGCTGGAGTGCCACGACCTGCTCGCGCTGGGGGAGCTGGCCGACGCTGCCCGCAAGCTGCGCGGCGGCAACGACGACGTCTACTACAACATCACCGAGCAGGACGCGCCCGATCCCGCCCAGACGGGACTGGACACGCTCGTCTACGGAGCGGGCGAGGCCCACGCCGACCGCATCGATCACCTGATGCGTCTGCGCGCCCAGCAGGACACAACCGGCGAGTTCGTCACCTTTCTGCCCCTGCCGGTACACGCCGACAGCACCACCGGGCACGATGACATCCAGATGATCGCCGTCTCGCGGCTGATGCTCGACAACGTGCCCGACCTGAAGGTGCACTCCGCCCTGGTGACCACGCCGCTGGCCCAGGTCGCGCTGGCTTTCGGCGCCAACGAATTGGAAGGCCCATCGGCGGAGGAGCAGCGGCTGCTGATCGCCGAGGCCGGCCGAAACCCGGTGCCGCGATGACGCTTCGCGTCGGCCGGATCTCCTACGCCAACATGGCCCCGGCGTTCTTCGACCTGTCCGGCATCGACATCGTCGAAGTCCCGGGCGTGCCCACCGAGCTGAACGCGATGCTGCTGGCGGGTGAGATCGACGTCGCCCCGATGTCCTCGATCGAGTACGGCCGAAACGCCGGTTCGCTGCGGCTGCTGCCGCGCCTGTGCGTGTCGGCCGAGGGCGCGATCGACTCGATCCAGCTGATCACACGCACCCCGCTGGACGAGGTGCGGTCTGTGGCGGTCACGCCGGAGAGCGCCACCTCGGTGGTGCTGACCAAGGTGATGCTGGGCGACGTGCGGCTGGTGCCGCTGGGTGAGCCCGCGGATGCCACCATGCTGATCGGCGACGCGGCGCTGCGCAGCACGTTTGAGGACCCCACGCCGCACTATGACCTCAGCCGCCTGTGGCAGGAGCGCACCGGCCTGCCGATGGTGTTCGCCGTGTGGGGCTGCCGGGCCGGGATCACCGACGGGCTGGCCGAACTCGAGCAGGCGCACCTGCGCTCACTGCAGATCGCCCGCGACGAGCCCGAGGCGCTGGCCCGCCGGGCGGCGGAATTGTACTGGGTGGCCGGCAGGATTCATGGCGCGATACTACGAAAAGCTTCGCTACCACTTTGGCCCGCGCGAGCGGGAGGGGCTGCTGCGGTTCTTCGAGTTGGCGCATCAGGCCGGAGAGCTGGAGACGGTGCCGGAGCTGGGATTCGTGGACATGGCGGAGGTGGCGTGATGGCGGTAGCGGTGAAGCAATCGGCGGTTGACGAGGCGCTGGACAAGGCTCGCGCCGGCGAGCGCATCGACGATGCCGACGCGGCCGCGCTGCTGCAGTCGCGGGAGCTGGTCAAGATCGGCGCCGTCGCCCACGAGATCCGAAACCGGCTCAACCCGCCGGACACGGTCACGTTCGTGGTCGATCGCAACCTCAACTACTCCAACGTCTGCTACACCGACTGCAGCTTCTGCGCCTTCTACCGCCGTCCGGGGGACACCCGCGAGGGCTACACGCTGCCCAAGACGGTGATCTTCAAGAAGATCGAGGAGACGCTCGCCCTGAACGGCACCGCGGTGCTGATGCAGGGCGGCCACAACCCCGACCTGGGCATCGACTGGTACGAGGATCTGTTCACCTCGATCAAGGCCCGCTACCCGATCCATCTGCATGCCCTGTCGCCGTCAGAGATCCAGCACATCTCCCGCAAGGCCAAGCTGACCCCGTCCGAGACGCTCTCGCGGCTGCGCGACGCCGGGCTCGACTCGCTGCCCGGCGGCGGCGCCGAGATCCTGTCCGATCGGGTGCGGAGGATCATCTCGCCGCAGAAGACGACCTCCGACGACTGGCTCGGGATCATGCGATCGGCTCACCGCCTGGGCATGAGCACCACCGCCACGATGATGTGGGGACACGTCGAGACGATGGATGAGCGGGTGCTGCATCTCCGCCGGATTCGCGAGCTGCAGGACGAGATGCACGGCTTCCGGGCGTTCATCTCATGGACGTATCAGCCCGACAACACGCTGCTCAGCAAGGACGTGCACTGGACGCCCACCAGCTTCGACTACCTGCTGATGCAGGCGGTCAGCCGCATCTACCTCGACAACGTCGACCACATCCAGAGCTCGTGGGTGACCCAGGGGGTCAAGGTCGGACAGGTGGCGCTGCGGTTCGGCGCCGACGACATGGGCTCGATCATGATCGAGGAGAACGTCGTGTCAGCGGCCGGGACCACCCACCGCGCGACCACCGAGGACTTCCTTCACCTGATCCGAAACGCGGGCTACAAGCCTCGCCAGCGCGACACGCTCTATCGCACGGTGAAGGACTACCCGAGGGCTGCGTGAAGGTCTCGGTGTCGCGCCGGTGCGCGGCTCCTGCCGAGACGGTGTGGGAGTGGATCGCCGACCCCCACAAGCACATCCAGATGCTGCCTCACGAGATCCGCGACGCAACCGTGCTGGAGAACGGTGATATCAGCGCGGTCGCGCACGCCCCCGGCCACATCCGAGCACATGGTGGTGCGGGTGGTGGAGTCCGACCCGCCGGTGCGGGTGGTGGGCGAGCGCATCGACGGCCATCGGCAGGGCCGCACCGAGTTCACAGTCGCCCCCGCCGGTGACGGCTGCCTGGTCACCATCAACGCCGAGCTGCAGCTGCCGCGCCTGATCGCGGCCGTGGCTCGGCTCCAAGATCAAACACTCGCTGGGCGAGCAGCTCGCCAATCTCGACCGGCTCTCGGCTGCATGCTGAACTCGTTCGCCCATTGGGTGCAGACCACGATTGCAGATCACGGCCTCTCGGCGGTGTTCGTCCTGATGGTGCTTGGAGAGCGCGTGCATCCCGGTGCCCAGCGAGGTGACCATGATCTATGCCGGATATCTGGTCTCGCAGGACACCTTCAGCTTCGTGGCGGCGGTGCTGGTGGGATCGTTCGCCAACCTGGTCGGGTCGTGGATCGCGTGGGCGGCGGGTGCCTACGGTGTCGATGCGGTGCTGGTGCGCGGCGATCACGGCCGCGAGGAGCTGGCCCGGACGCAGCGGTACTTCGATCGCTACGGCGGTCGGGTGGTGTTCTTCGCGCCGCATGGTGCCGATCGTGCGCACCTTTGTGTCGCTGCCGGCGGGGATGGCGCGGATGCCGCTGGGCCGGTTTTCGGTGCTGACCTTCCTGGGCTGCCTGCCGTGGTGTGCGGGGCTGGTCGCGATCGGCTACTACGCCGGCAACAACTGGCAGGAATGGGAGCATCGGCTGGGGTACCTCAACTACCTGATCGTGGCCGCTGTGGTGGTTCTGGCGGGCTTGTGGCTACTGCGGCGACGTCGCAGGGTCGCTGTCTAGACTGGTTCCCCGTGTCGGTACCCCTAATGGACATTCACGGGCAGTACGCGGAGCTGCTGCCCGACATCAAAGCAGGCCGTCGGCGAGGTGATCGACTCTGGTCGGTTCATCCTCGGTCCTCAGGTGCGCGGGTTCGAGGAGGAGATGGCCGCCCAGCTCGGCACCGCCCACGCGGTGGGTGTCGCCAACGGCACCGACGCCCTGCTGCTGGCGCTGGAAGCGGTCGGTGTGGGCGCCGGCGACGAGGTGATCACCACTCCGTACACGTTCTTCGCGACGGCTGAGGCCATCGCCCGGGTGGGGGCCGTCCCGGTGTTCGTCGACATCCGGCCCGACACGCTCAACCTCGACCCTGATGCCGTCGAGGCGGCGATCACCGATCGCACTCGAGCGATCATGGTCGTGCACCTGTTCGGCCAGCCCGTCGACCTGGCGGCCTTCCGGGAGCTGGCCGACCGCAACGGCCTGGCCTTGATCGAGGATTCGGCGCAGGCGTTCGGCGCTGCCCACGAGGGGCGTGCCGCCGGATCGGTCGGAGATATCTCGACCTTCTCGTTCTTCCCCACCAAGAATTTGCCGGCGCTGGGCGACGGCGGCGCCGTGGCCACTTCCAACGCCGACCTGGCCGAGCGCGTGCGGCTGCTGAGGTTCCACGGCTCCCGCGACAAGCGCACCTTCGAGCAGATCGGGGTCAACTCCCGGTTGGACGAGATCCAGGCCGCCGTGCTGCGCCTGTTCCTGCCTCACCTGGACGGCTGGAATGACAGCCGCCGGGCGGCAGCCGCGCGGTATGCCGAGCTGGGACTCGGCGAGCTGGTCGAGCTGCCCGTCGAAGCCCCGGGCGCGCGTCACATCTATCACCTGTACGTGGTGCGGTCGGCCCGCCGGGAAGCGCTGGTGCGCAGCCTCCGCGACGCGGGTATCGGCAGCTCTGTCTACTACGAGATCCCGCTTCATCTGCAGCCGGTGTTCTCCCACCTGGGATACCGGCCGGGGCAGCTTCCGGTGGCCGAGAAGGCCGCGCGGGAGGGCCTGGCGCTGCCGATGTTCGTGACCCTCACCGAGGGCCAGCAGCGCGAGGTGGTCGAGGCCGTGCGAGCGGCCACTCGGGCCGCCGCGTAGGCGCCGTATGCGCGTCTGGATCGACCTCACCAACTCGCCCCACGTCGTCATCTTCGCCCCGCTGGTGGAGCGCATGCGGGCTCGCGGCTGGGACGTCGACATCACCGCTCGCGACTTCGCCCAGACGCTGCAGCTGCTCGAGCTGCACGACATCGATCACACGGTCATCGGCCACCACGGCGGCGGGTCGCGAGCAGGCAAGGCGCGGGCGGCCGGCGACCGCGTGGCCGAGATGGTCAAGTTCGGGCGCGGTCGCAAGGTTCGACGTCGGCCTGGGCGCACGGCTCCACCGACCTGCCGATGGCCTGTCGCGCGCTGCGCATCCCGAACACGACCATGTTCGACTACGAGTACGCCCATCTCCAGCATGCGCTCAACTGCCGGCTGGCCAACCGCGTGCTGGTGCCCGACGCGATTCCCCCCAACCGGCTTGCCCGGTACGGCGCGCGCGGCCCCAAGCTGGTGCGCTATCCGGGGCTGAAGGAGGAGTACTACCTGGCCGGGTTCGAGCCCGACCCGGCGGTGCCTCGCGACCTGGGCTTGGACGGCAGCCGCATCGGGCTGGTGCTGCGCCCTCCAGCCGATGTGGCTCTCTACCACCGGTTCGAGAACCCGCTGTTCGATCAGCTGCTGGACGATCTCGGCCGTCGCGAGGACGTGCGCGCGGTGCTGCTTCCCCGCACCGAAGCCCAGGCCGATCGGCTGCGCGCGCTCGAGCTGCCGTCGGTGGTGATTCCGGAGCGGGCGGTGGACGGTCACAGCCTGGTGGCCGGCGCCGACCTGGTGGTGTCGGCAGGGGGCACCATGAACCGCGAGGCGGTGGTGCTGGGCACGCCGGTGTACACGACCTTCGCCGGTCGCTTGGGCGGAGTCGACGAGCAGCTGGTCGCCGAGGGCGCGCTGCGGCCGCTGGAGCGGGTGGAGGATCTGGTGCTGGAGCGGCGCCCAGCGGACGCCCAGGGGCGGCGCAGGCGGGATCCGGACGTGCTGGTGGAGCTGGCGGTGGCGGGGCTTGGCCTCGCCAAGCGCTTATTCGCGACGCTGGCCACTGATAAGATTTCCTCATGGATCTGCGTCAGCTGCAGACGTTCGTCGAGGTGGTGGATCGCGGCTCGTTCTCCGCGGCCGCCGACGCCCTGGGCGTCACCCAGCCGGCCGTCAGCCAGCAGGTCGCGAGTCTCGAGAAGAGCGCCGGCACCGCGCTGATCGACCGCTCCGGGCGGCGGGCCGAGCCGACCGCGGCGGGGGAGCTGGTGCACCGCTACGCGCTGCGCATGCTGGGACTCCGGCACGACCTCGAGCGGGAGCTGGCCGAGGGCGAGCAGGAGCTGACCGGGCACCTGCTGGTGGGCGCCTCGACCGGGCCCGGCGAGCACGTGCTGCCCGGGCTGATGGGGCGCTTCCGGCAGGTGCATCCCCGCGTGACCGTGACGCTCCAGGTCGACGCCACCGACACCATCATCGAGCGAGTGCTCGATCGCGAGCTGGAGCTGGGGGTGGTCGGTCTCAAGCGACCTCACCGGTCGCTGGAGTTCGAGCCGTTTCTGCACGACCGGGTGGTGCTGGTGGTTCCCAGCGGGCACGCCTTCGCCGGCCGCGTGGTCACCCTGCGCGAGCTGCGCGCCGAACCGCTGATCGTGATGCAGCCGGGCGCCGCCATGCGGCGGCTGATGGACGACGAGCTGCGGCGGGTCGGGGTGCGCCCCCGCGACCTCAATGTGGCCATGGAGATGGGGCTGCAGGAATCGGCCAAGTCGGCGGTCGAAGCCGGGTTCGGGGTCGCGTTCCTGTCGGCCACCGCGGTCACCAAGGAGCTCGCGCTGGGGACGCTGGCCATCGCGGAGGTCGAGCAGGTCGACCTCTCGCGCGACTTCTACGCAGTGCGCCACGCCGGTCGCCGGGTGAGCCGGGTGGCTGAGCAGTTCGGTGAGTGGTGCCGCACAGAACTCACCTGAGTCCGGGCGATGGCCGCCCTGCCGGCTCGGTTACTCGGACGGGTGGTGTGCGTCGGTCACGCGCGCGGCATTGAGTTCTGCGTAGTACCACCGCAGCAACGACTGGATGTCGATTGCGTCGGGGTGGCCGTCCGCGGCGTGGCGAAGGTGCTCCTGCTGCAGCGAGAACCCTCGCAGGCTGAGCGTGTCATCTGGTTGCATGTTGCAGAGATCGGCGCCGCAGCGGGAGGCAAAGATCCCTCCAACCGGGTGGTCTGACTACCACTTTTCGGTTCAGCCGGCGGGGTCGCGATCGTCCAGGCTGCTCCAATAGCTGGCTCGCAGCGCCGCGGCAAGGCGTGAATCGGTGTGTGCCGGGTTGAAGACGTTGTGGGCCGTATCGGCGCACACCTCGATCTCAGACAGGCGCACATCCGCCCCCAGGCCGACGATCACGTCGTGCGCCAGGTGCAGCTCGTCGGCGGTGTAGTGCTTGAAGCTGAGGTCGGGAGCCCGGTCCATCAGCATCGGCCAGTCAGGGCAGGAGCGAGTCGCCATCAGGCGGGCGTTCGGTTTGCGTCGGCGTTGTCCTGCTGGCGGCGCCGCATCGCATCCCACGCCAGCGCCAGCATCGTGCCGATGATCAGCCCCACCACCGCGGCCACGATCAGGGCGCTGCGCTTGTGCTGCGCGGTCACCGCATGGCCGACCCCGAAGTTCGCGATCGACGCGGCTTCGATGTTCTGGGCGCTCGCGAGCGACAGCTGGTTTTGGGAAAGCTGAGCCTGGGTCTCGGTGATCACCGTGGTGTTGGACGAGACCTGGGACAGCAGCGCGGCCATCAGCGCCGCCTTGGACGGATCGGTGGCCGCTCCCTTGGCCAGCGCCAGCGCGGTCGCCTGGTCGGTCTTGATCGCCGACTGCAGTCGCGCGATCGATTCCTGGGCGGTGGCGATCTCGGTCTGCAGCGCGGCCACCTTGGCATCCGACGTAGCCGTTGGCCTTGTGCACCACGATCCCGGCCAGGGTGTTGGCGATCACCGCGACCTGATGGTTCGACCACGGGCCCTGGGCTTCGATCGAGTAGTACGCCGGCCCGGCGGCGGGCTTGGTGGCGGTGGTTCCGCCGGCCGAGAGCTGGTGGGCGGTGACCTTGCCGTTGAGTGACGCGGGGGTGATGGTGGTCTTGCCGGGTACGGCGTTTGCGGCGTGTGCCGCCACCGTGCGGGCCGGTCCGGAGGTGATCAGCTTGGTCACCGCGGAGAGGTTTGCGTAGGGCGGATTGGCGAACAGCGCACCGCCTCCCGGGGTCACCGGCTGGCCCATGTACACGGTCGCGGTGGCGTCGGTCTTGCCCTTGGCCTTGTTCGCGCCCTGCAGCAGCACCAGACCCACTGCCACGATCACCGCCAGCACGATCACGTACCAGCGGCTGAGGGCGCGCCGTGCGTAGACCGAGACCCGCACCTCCGGCGCTGGAGCTTCGGTCGGGCGGGGTGGCGGACATGGGGCGATAGTGTAGCCCCGGCATTGGCTGAATCCCCCTACACCCCGCCGCTGCGAGTGGCCCTGGTCGACCCGTCGGGATACACGCGGCCCTACGATCACGAGCTGGCGCGGGCCCTTGCCCGACGTGGGAACGACGTTTCACTGTGGACGGCGTCATTCGTGCACGGCGCTGCCCCCGAGGCCGACGGCTACCGGGTGTGTGAGCTGTTCTACCGCCGCACCAACCATCTGAGCGCCCCGCCGGCGGTGCGACGGGTGGCCAAGGCCGGCGAGCATCTCTCCGGTCTGTGGGAGCTGCGCAGCCGGCTGCGGGCCGAGGGGGTCGACGTGGTGCATGTGCAGTGGGCGGTGCTGCGACCCGTCGAGAGGGCGTTCTATCGCCGTTTGCAGCATGAGGGGGTGCCGGTGGTGTTCACCGCCCACGATCCGCTGCCCAACGTCGGTGGCGACCGGCGCCGGCGCTCGGTGGCCGCGACCGCGCGGGTGTTCGAGCGCGTGATCGTCCACAGCGAATGGGGGCGCAGGGCGCTGGTCGAGCGCTGCGGGGTGGCTCCGGGGCGGATCCGGGTGATCCCCCACGGGGTGTTCAGTTTCCTGGCAGAGCTGCCAACGGCTGCGCCGCCGGTCGATCCACCCGGTCCCACGGTGCTGCTGCCGGGCATCATCCGGCCGTACAAGGGCACCGACGTGCTGCTGGACGCCTGGCCGCGAGTGCGCGCCGCAGTGCCTGAGGCAGAGCTTGTGATCGCCGGCCGGCCGATGATGGACATCTCCGCGCTGCGTGTGAACCAGCCGGGGGTGACGCTGCTGCCGCGATTCGTGTCAGACGCAGAGCTGGCGGCGCTGCTGCGGCGGGCCGAGGTGGTGGCGCTGCCGTATCGCTCGATCGACAACTCCGGCGTCGTGTTTGCCGCGCTGGCGGTGGGAGCCGGGCTGGTGCTGACCGACGTGGGCGGATTTCGCGAGCTGCACGACCGTGACGGCGTCGGCATGCTCGTGCCCGCCGGGCGATCGCGGATGCGCTGGCCGCGGCGCTGATCGAGGTGCTGACCTCGCCCGAGCGGCGCGACCAGCTGCGGGCGGCCAGTCGCAGCTGCGCCGACGGGCGGCTCAGCTGGGCCGAGATCGCCGCCGCCACCGAATCCGTCTACCGTGAGCTGCGATGACCCGGCCGCTCTTCATCGTCGCCTGTGATCGGTCGGGAACGACCCTGCTTCGCCTGATCCTGGATCGCAGCCCGGTGATCGCGATTCCGACCGAGTCGATGTTTCTGGCCGACATCGGATCGCGGCGCGCCCGCTACGGCGACCTCACGACCGACGAGCAGTTCGACCGGCTGGTGCGAGACATCTGGCGACATCCCAAGGTGCGCGAGTGGGGGCTCTCCTCGCAGCCTCCCGGGCGCGCTGGGCGCACCGGCGATGACGCCTACCGGGCGGCGATCGCGGCGCCGTTCGAGGCCTACGCGACCGAACACCAGAAGCCGCGCTGGGGCGACAAGACGCCGTACTACGTCAACCACCTGGACGAGGTCATGCGGGTCTTCCCCGACGCCCTGATCGTGAACCTGGTGCGAGACGGGCGCGACGTGTGCCTGTCGCTTCTGAGCGTGCCGTTCGGGCCGGCGAACGTGTGGGCCGCCGCGCACCAGTGGCGCACCGCCGTGATCGCCGGGGACGCGGCCTCGGCCCGGTACGGCGACGCGGTGCTGACGATTCGCTACGAAGACCTGGTCAGCGCGCCCGGCCGCCGAGGTCGAGCGGGTGTGCCGGTTCGCCGAGATCCCGTTCGACCCGGCCATGCTCGAGGCCGATCCCGACGCCGCGACCCGGGTCGCCTCCGGGCAGGAGCAGTGGTTCACGGGGCTGGCGGAGTCGATCAACGTCGGCTCGGTCGGCCGCTGGCGCACCGGCATGTCACGCCGCAACCAGGCGCTCTTCACCCACATCGCCGGGGATGTGCTGCGCCGCCACGGCTACGACGTGCCCGACACCGGCGATCCACCGCCGATACCCGCCGTCGCCCAGGCCGCCGACAACTGGTCACGCAAGCTGTGGCAGTTCACCACTCTGCACGTGATCCAGGAACGCGGCCGCGAGGTGCCCCACCTGATCCGCCGTCGGTTGAGGTGAATAACGGTGCCTGGCACCGTTATTCACGGCCGGCGATAGGCGGGGAAGTAGGCGTCGTCCGGGGAGACGCCGGCGGCCGCGCAGAGTTCGCCGTAGGCGTCGGCGTCGTGCACCACCGTACCGATCACCTTGGGTGCCCGGCCCGAGCCGATCGAGCGCTTGAAGCGGTCGAGCGAGTCGTCGTTTCGGAACCCGCCGCCCAGCACCAGCGTCTCGAGGCCGGCCGTCGCGGGCCCGTCGCATCGCCTCGAACAGCAGCAGATTGGTGGACGCCAGCTTGCGCGCCTCGAGCGTCGATCCCGACAGGAAGTAGTGCATCGCCCCGCCGCCGCTGAGAAACAGCCCCACCGCCGAGCCGGCATCCAGCACCATCAGCGCATCGCCCAGCCGCTCCAGGCGGGTGAAGAACTCCTCGGGAAAGAGGTAGAACGGATCGGCTCCCATGCCGCGCATCGTCTCCAGGTAGAGCGAGCGAAACCGGCTCGAGGTCGCGATGGGCCGACACCTCGACCCCTGCCCTGATCGCCTTGCGCAGCTTGTTTCGCGCAGTCGGCTCCATCTGTGTGATCAGCGCATCGTCGTCGGCCTGCACCGCCACGGTGACGATGTCCTGCAGCTCGGTCAGGCGCACCCCGTCCAGCCCGGTGTGGTTTCGCAGCACCGGGTGGAAGCGGATGAACTCGCTCACCACCCCGCGCTCGCGGCAGGCCTCCAGGAACGGTTCGCGCCATGCCACCGGTGCCGATCGGCCCGCCGGCACCGTACGCGCTGGTGATGTCGCAGCGGCCGTCGCCGAGATCCCGCACCAGAAACGGGTACAGCACGTCGCCGTGGGCGAACGCCGCCGGCTCGCCCTCCTCGATCGCCGCCGCAGCGTGCAGATACTCGGGACGCAGATACGGGTCGTCGCCACCCCGCGCCGCCCACGCCTGCGCGTACCCGTCGAGGTCGAGCCAGCCGTCGTTCACGCCGGAGCCGGGTCGGGCGGGACGTCCTCGATGAACTCCTCGCTCTCGTCGTCTGCGTGGAAGCCTTTGCGCAGCAGCACCACCGGCACGGTCAGCGCCAGGATGCGGAGATCGCCCAGGAACGAGACCGACCGCACGTACCGCTGGTCGGCGTCGATCATCTGCGAGCGCTTGAGCGTGTTTCGCCCCTCGATCGCGGCGAGGCAGGTCAGCCCGGGCCGCACCTGCAGCGTCTCCTGGTAGTGGCTGTGGTAGCGGTCGGTGATCTCATGGGGCTTGGGCCGCGGCCCCACCAGTGACATGTCCCCCCGCAGCACGTTCCAGATCTGAGGCAGCTCGTCGATCGAGGACGCCCGCAGGAACCGGCCGACCGGGGTCACCCGGGGATCGTCGCGATCGAACCACATGCCCGCGCCCTGGGCGGCGGCATCCATCACCATGGTGCGGAACTTGTAGATCGTGAAGTCCTGCTCGCCCATCCCGATCCGGATCTGGGTGAACAGGATCGGGCGCCCCTGCGTCTTCCACAGTGCCGCCGCGGCGGCCGCCGCCAGCGGCGCCGCCACGATCCCCATGGCGGTTGCGCCGACCACGTCCAGCGCCCGCTTCCCACGGCGCTGATACCACCCGCTCACGTGGTTCGCGTCCCGGCGGCTTTGTCCCAGGTGGCCGGCACGCCGTGGCGCAGGTACCCGGCCAGCGCGATCACGGTCGCCAGGGTCACCAGCAGGTAGTAGTGCAACACTCGCAGCACCCGGATGCGGCCGCCGGTGAGCATCGAGACTCCCACCAGCGCCAACCCCACCAGCTGGAGGCCCAGCACCACCGCATACACGGTGGCGTGCGTCGCCAGAAGCGCGCTTGTCACCAAGCAGCAGGATGTGCAGCGGCCCGCTCCAGTAGCGCAGCAGCCGGTGGGAGACCAGTTCGATCCAGTAGGTCGGGCCCAGCCGCCGCAGGCCGAACATCTTGCCCTGAAACAGCATCAGCCAGGCGTGCTCGAACATTCGCACCTTGCGCCGGAACTCGTCCTCGATGTCGGTGGTCATGTTCTCGGTGGCGGTGGCGCTGGGCTCGTACACCGCGCGATACCCGTTCTGCACCATCAGATACGGGAAGCTCATGTCATGGCCGAAGCGGGGATCGACCTCGCGGTAGGCCTCCCGCCGCACCGCGTAGATCGCGCCGTTGGAACCGGTGATGGAGTGAATCTGCGACTCGCGCGCGCGCAGCCACATCTCGTAGCGCCAGTACACGCCCTCCTGGTTGGTGCCGCCGGCGGGGTTGACCAGCCGCACATACCCGCAGGCCATCCCCACCTTGGGGTCGGCGAACGGCCGCACCATCTGTCGCACCGAGTCGGGCGCCCAGATCACGTTGGCGTCGCCGAACGCCACGATCTCGCCGGAGGTCTCGCGCACCGCTCGATCCTGGGCCGCCACCTTGCCCCCGCGGGGGCAGTGGATCAGGCGCACGCCGCGGTCGGCGTAGCGGGTGACGATCTCGTGAGTGGCGTCGGAGGAGTCGTCCGAGGTGACCACGATCTCGAGCAGCTCGCGGGGATAGTCGAGTTGCAGCGCGTTCTCCAGCTTGGCCTCGATCACCGCTTCCTCGTTGTAGGCGGGGATGATCAGGCTGACGGTGGGCAGGATCTCGCCCTCGGACACCGGCCACGGTCGCAGCCGCGACCAGCCCCACGCCGCCAGCGGGTAGGCGAGGTGAGTCCACACCAGCGCGGCCAGGCTGACCCAGAAGATGATCTCGAGCACGGTCGTCATCGGCGGAGATACTAGTGCTCCCTGCGTATCGTCCCGGTGCATGCGCTGGGTCACTCAATCGCTCTCCTCGATCCGCACCGACGTTCCGCCGCCGGTGCGCACCCTGCAGCTGGGTGGGCTGCTGAACGCGTTCGGCAACGGGCTGGTGCTGCCGTTTCTGATCATCTACCTGCACAACGTGCGCGGCATCTCGCTGGGACTCTCCGGGTTGATCGTGGGCACCAACTCGGCCGTCGCGCTGCTCGCCGGCCCGGCCTGGGGGCCGGTTGTCGATCGCTTTGGCCCCCGTCGGGTGCTGCGCATGGCGCTGCTGTTGCTGGCTCTCGGCTTCGCCAGCTTCGCCTTCGTGGAGACCGCCTGGGAGGGGTTTGCGGCCGCAGCGGTCGCCGGCATCGGCAACGGCGGCTTCTGGCCGTCCCAGTCGACGCTGCTGGCGGCACTGACCGAGCGCTGGCAGCGACCCTCGGTGTTCTCGGTGCAGCGGATCACGATGAACCTGGGCATCGGCTTGGGCGGCGTCGTCGGCGGCCTGATCGCGTCCACCACGCACCCCGGCACCTTCCAACTCCTGTTCGCCGGCGACGCGCTCACGTTCGTGCTGTTCGCCGGGGCGCTCTCGTGGGTGCCGAAGGTGGCCGCCGGCCCACCGCGAGCACGGCCCGGCGGGTGGGTTCAGCGACGTGCTGCGACACCGCGCGTTCATGGCGGTGGTCGGCCTCAATCTGGTGCTGATCTCGGCCGGCCTCTCGCAGATCGACGTGCTGCCGGCGTACATGAAGAACTTCGCCGGGGTCAGCGAGTTCGGCATCAGCCTGGTGTTTGCCGCCAACACCATCCTGATCGTCTTCGCCCAGCTGCCGGTGACCCGCTCGCAGCGGGGCCGGCGGCGGATGCGCACGCTGGCGGCCGTGGGTCTGTGCTGGTGCGGCTGCTGGCTGCTGGTGCCGGTGGTAGGGCTCAGCTCGGGGGTGACCGCCACCATCGGCTTCATGGTGGTGGCCGGGATCCTCGGGATCGGTGAGTGCCTGCATGGGGCGGTGCAGGCGCCGATGGTCACCGACCTGGCGGACGAGCGACTGATGGGCCGCTACATGGCCGCGTCGGCGTTCTCATGGAGCGCCGGGTTTGCGATCGGGCCGGCCGTGGGCGGGTTCATGCTGGGCGAGTCGGCGACCGCGCTGTGGGTGGGCGCCGGATCTGGTGTGCCTGGCCGCCGCCGGCTCGACGGTCGTGCTCGAGCGGGTGATCCCCGATCACGCCCGGCGCACGCCGAGCGCCGTCGGCGCAGGTGACTGAACCGCCCGCGCGCGGGAGAACAGCACCATCCCGCCGACCGTCAGCACGGCCAGCGCGAAGAAGTAGTCAAACGACATCGTCAGGTAGAAGAAGTTGGCAGCGGCCGTGCCGATCAGCGCGGCGGTGGTGCCCCAGCCGGTCGCGCTGATGTCGGGATCGGTCGCCCGTCTGATCGCCAGCGCGCATGCCACCAGGTAGAAGAAGTAGGCGATGTAGACGGCCAGGCCGATGATCCCGGTCTCGACCAGGGTTGCGATCCAGATCGAGTGCGGGCCGAAGTCGCTGCGGCCGGTGATGAACTCGTAGAAGACGGCGAAGGTGTTGAAGCCCATGCCGAACAGCGGGTTGGGGTCGAGCGCCGGCGGCACCAGCTGGTAGAACTGGAGATGGGTCTGGGTGCCGCTGCCGCCGGTCGAGATGCGCGTCTCGATCACCCGCCGGACGAAGTGGCTGGACGCGTACAGCACCGCGAAGGCCACCACCAGCGGGCGTCAGCACGAGCAGCATCGAGCGTCCTCGGGGGAGGTGGTGGCGCAGCACCGGGAACAGCACCATCAGGCCGACGATGTCGCCCAGCGCCCCTGACCGCGACAGCGTCAGCACCTGCACACCGAGCAGAAACAGCAGCATCCAGCCCATCCGCCGGCGCTCTCTGGGGGCACGCAGATAGACGGGCAGGAACACCAGCAGCGGCACGCACAGCATCACGCCCAGGTGGTTGGGGTCGCCGGTGAGTGCGTTCACTCGGTAGATGTTCTGTGAGCCGCTCACCTGGCCGTACACGTTGATGCCGCCGACGCCACCCTGGCCGGCGGTGAGCGGGCCGACCACCAGCTTGTCCAGGTTG
Organism: uncultured Actinomycetes bacterium; assembly: GCA_963729195.1. GTDB lineage: Bacteria > Actinomycetota > Thermoleophilia > Gaiellales > JAICJC01 > CAVPTL01. The sequence goes on along the minus strand of CAVSNF010000022.1, from coordinate 73,669 downwards.
ACGCTCGCTCCCACCTGGAGCACCAGCTGCAGCAGGCCGTAGACGCAGTTCAGGAGCAGTCCGCCGGTGAACCACTTCCACCCCTCCAGGAACAACAGGCGGCCGCGCCGGGAGAGGTGCGCGACGCCGCAGATGAGGAAGGCGAAGTGCACCGTCCACGAGCCCAGCCCTTTGGCCCAGAAGGTCAGCGCCTGGTGGTTTTGGAGGTCGTAGTAGCCGGCCAGGAAGACGGCGGCGAACACCGCCATGAAGTCCGGCCAGGGTGATGCAGGCCGCCGGCACCGCGAGGTCCCGTGTCCGCAGCCGATCGGCCAGGAACACGACCACGAACGCCAGCGCGAACAGGTTGGTGATGGTGAGCGAGACGGCCGGCGTCTCCCACCGGATCTTCTCCCAGGTGAGCACGCCCAGCGTGCACAGAAACAGCAGGTCGAGCAGTTGCCGCTTCATGCGCCCACCCGCTGCAGCACGTCGGCCATCTCGCGGGCGCGGCTGCGCCGGTGAAGTGCTTCGCGTTCCGCCGGGGCAGCTCCACGTCGGGCAGCCCGTCGCCGGCCCAGCGGTCGATCAGCTCTTCCAGCGCCATGCTCGATGCCGGGCCTGGTCGTCGCCGTCGACGACCTGGCCCGACTCGGTGCGCCGGATCAGGTCGGCGGCCACGCCGGCGGGCGGCACGGCCGCCAGGATCGGCCGTCCGGCGGCCAGGTACTCGAACACCTTGCCGGACACGACCACGTCGCCGCGGCCGTCGGCGTTGGGGATCAGCAGCAGCAGTGCGTCGGCGCTGCGCTGGGCGGTGAGCGCTTCGCCGTAGGGCAGAAAGCCGGTCTCTTCCCAGGCCTCGTCGATGCCCAGCCCGCGCGCCCACTCGCGGTCGGAGGAGCGCAGGTCTCCCACGAACCGCACCAGCAGCCGCTCACGCAGCTCTGGCCTGCGGGCGATCAGCGCGGCCGCAGCCGAAAGCACCGGCCGCGGGGTGCGCTGACCGAAGAAGGCGCCGGCGTGCACGATCACGAACCGTTCGCCGGGCGTGTAGGCGAGTCCTTCGAAGTCGTCGAAGTCCGATCCGTTGGGGATCACGCGTCGTGCGCGCGGCGGCGCGGGCATCGAGCCCGCGGGCTTCGTCTGCGATCGCCTCGGTGACGGTGGTGACGGCGGCTGCGCGGCGCACCACCGACCGGGCCATGTGCCGCTCCAACGCGCGCTTGGCCCGCACGCCGGCGCGCTCGTAGTGGCGATGGGGATGCGACAGCCAGGGGTCGCGGAAGTCGGCCACCCACGGCGTGCGGGTCGCGGCTGCGATCGCCTCGCCGATCAGGTGCGTCGAGTTGGGCGGGGAGGTGGTCAGGATCACGTCGATCTTGCGGTCGCGCACGATCCGGATGCCCGCCGGCACGGCGGTCGCGGCCCACGGCAGCGTCTTGTCGGGGATCAGCGCGCGCTGGTAGGCGTAACGGGCCTGCACCGCTGCGCGGCGCCACCCCTGCCGGCCGTGGAGGGCATCGGCTTGTGATGAGGACTCAGGGCCGAGAAAGCGGGCACGGTGGACGGTGGTGTCGGCCGGGATCGCCGCGAGCAGCGGCTGGTCGCGGGCAAACCACTTGGGATCGGACGGTGCCAGCACGTCCACCTCGACGCCGAACTCGGGCAGGTAGCGGCAGAATTTGAGCGTCCGCTGCACCCCTCCGCCGCCCGCAGGCGGGAAGTAGAAGGCGATCAGGAGGACGCGCACGGCCGGAGTCTACGGCTCGCTATCGTTGGCACCGTGCAGCTTCCGGCGGGGTTCGTGGTGGTTTCCGAGGTCACGCCGCTCGATCGGGCGGTGCACGAGCGTGTGCGGGCGATCCCGCCGGGGCGTGTCTCCAGCTACGGTCGCATCGCCGACGCGATGGGGCTGCCCGGCCGGTCGCGGCGGGTGGGCCTGGCGATGACGCGAGGCGACGACGACGTGCCCTGGCACCGCGTGGTCAACGCCTCCGGCCGGCTGGTGCCCCACCACGAGCGCGAGCAGGCCCAGCGGCTGAGGGCGGAGGGCGTGATGGTCGCCGACGGCCACGTCACACAGCCAATCCCTTGGAGTGAATAATCGTGCCAGGCACCAATTATTCAGTCGCGGTCGTGGTCGAGGTGAATAACGGTGCCTGGCACCGTTATTCACCATCCACGGTGGGGTCATTCTGCGCGCGGTGGCACGCCGCTCCGCCGCGCTCGTGCGATAGCGGCGCACAGCCCGATCACGAGCACAACGAACAGGACAGCCTGGAGCCAACCGGGCTTCAACACCAACAGCCACCCGCTAAGGACTGATGCCAACCCAAGCCCTTGCGCGAGGCGTACATCCGTCCTCGACTGCGTCATCGGTTGACCTTGAAGTTCGCATCGACCTCGTATTTGATCGCCTTTGCGCCGCCGATGCATCCCACGAACGCCGCTGCTGTCAGAGGGGTGTCGACTCCGGCGGTTGGCACCTCGCCCGCGAGTGTCCCGGCGACCACGTGGAATCGATTCACCCAGGGATGTCAGGCTTTCCCCGATGGATCCCACACTGTGCGTTGACGTCGGTCGCGGCGTGCGACACGCCTGGTGCTGCGAGCACGCCGAACGCGCACAGCCCTGCAACTATGAACCGCTTCAATCTCTACTCCTTTGCGTGGCGGCCCCATTCCCGTTGATTCAAGCGTAATCGCCGACCGCGCACGAGTGGCCGTCGCGATGTAAGAGTTTGTCCCTACACCTGCCACGATCACCGCAACAATTCGTCTGGTGAATAACGGTGCCTGGCACCGTTATTCACCACCTACGCCACGTGTGAATAATTGGTGCCTGGCACCAACTATTCAGTCGCGGTCGTGGTCGAGGTATTCGAGCTGGTCGAAGTAGCGGGTGACGCGGCGGCCGATCTCGACGCGGGGCTGGAGTTCGAGCAGTTCGTCCTCGGTGATCATGCCCATGGCCAGCTTGACCGTCAGCCAGGACATGTTCAGATCGGGCTGGTAGACGACCGTGGAGATGCGGGCGTTGACCTCCAGCAGGTACTCGCCGATGAACCCCAGGTTGACCAGGTGGTCGAGCTCGAGCGCCTCGATCATCTTGCGTGACGACTCCAGCAGGTCGGTGCGGTCGATCAGCTCGAACTCCATCGCCAGGCCCGCCCGGATCGCCTCGCGCGTCTTGGCGCTGATCACCAGCGTGCGTCCGTCCCGGCAGATCGCGTCGGTGGCTTGCTCCTGTCCCGTGATCAGCTCCATCACCAGCGTGGCGGGGAACGGGCCGCCCGAGTCGAGGATGTCGGCCGCCTCCTCCACCGACAGCGGAAGCAGCGTGCCGGGCCGACCCTCCAGCAGGTTCCGGCGCCGGTCGGCGGTGGCCGACAGCACCCGGAAGCCACGTCCGCCCTTGCCCTCGACCGGCTTCATGCACACGTCGATTCCGGGATAGCCAAGCTCGCGGGCAGCAGCTTTGAACGAATCCGCGTCTCCGGCCTCGATGCTGCGCGGGTGGGGGATCCCCAGCTCCTCGGCCAGCCGGGCAGTCTCGGTCTTGGAGGCCGCCCGCACGATCGAGTCGGGCTTGCACACCAGCACCGGCACGTCGAACTGGTCGACGCCCCGCGAAATCGCCAGGATCTCGGCCGACGACTGCGGGAACACGCAGTCCACCTGCTCGTGCCGGGCCACCTCGGCCAGTGCCTCGACGAACCGGGGATCATTCCCGGCCGGCACCTCGTGGAAGTGATCGCACAGGAACCGGCCGGCCGACTGGTGTCGCATATCGGTGCCGACCAGCGTCACCGGCTGCTCGCCGTTCTCACGCAGGCCGCGCATCAGGGACGCCGCTCCCGGCGCCCCGGTGGCGGTCACCAGGATCTTCACATCACCCACCGGTACACCTCGAACACCTCCGCCAGTTCCCGGCCGCTCTCGATGCCGTGGGTGCGGGCGATGTTACGGATGTACTCCTCGTTGGCGTAGTTTCGATGCTGCTGCGACCGGTAGCAGTCCAGCGCCGCCACCTTGGCGTCCAGGTGCCGGGCCTCCAGCGACACATACGCCTGCTGCTGGAAGCTAAAGCAGTTCCAGGGGATCTCGTAGCCAAGCAGCGTGGTCCGCTTGAAGGCGCGGCTGCCCTCGCGGGCGATCGTCTCGTGATCTTGGTGAATGTCACCCAGCGACGGCATCAGCACCAGATCGGGCTCGAGTTCGGAGTTGATCGCGACCAGGATCTCGAGGATCTCCTGCCGCACCGCCGGGAAGGTACGCACCTCGAAATCGTGCACCGTCAGATTCGCCTCGGGAATTCCCAGCGAGCCGGTGGACGCCCTCACCTCGTGCGCGAGTGTGTCGGCCGGGAAGCCTTCCGGGCAGCGATCGCGAGGCGGTCGAGAACGCGACGTAGTGCACCTCGGAGCCGGCTTCGACCAGCCGAGCGATCGTTCCGCCACAGCCAAACTCTCCATCGTCGGTATGCGGCGCCAGCACCAGGGCGCGGCGCCCGGCCGAGATCACGTGCGCCGCTCCGTGGCCGGAGGGGTGTCGAGCGAGGTGGTTGTGAGCACGATCAGCGCCATCAGTATCCAGGTGGTCGGGTCTTCGAAGAACGCATTGTAAAAGACCGAGCTGGTCAGGATCGCGAGGAACGCGGCCAAGAGCGTCAGCCGCACCGCCCGGTACCTGCCCGGGCCGATCGCCGCCACCACCACAGCCGCGATCATCCCCACGTACAGCCCCAGCCCCAGCGGGCCCAGCTCGGAGATGACGGTCAAGGGCGTTGTGTGGGAGGCGGCGCCGGCCACCCGCCAGGGGTGCTTGGTGCCCTCCAGCGCGGCCCGCGCAAACCCGCCGATGCCCGCGCCCGCCAGTGGGTGGTCGGTGATCACGCGACGGGCCAGCCGCCACAGGTGCAGACGATCGGATGTCACCTTGTTGGCGGTCGAACCCTGCAGCGCCACCACCAGCGCCAGCGCTCCCGCCACGCCTGCGGTCGCGACGATGCCGATCGTCACCCGGCGCGGCCACAGACTGGCTCCCAGCGTCAGCGCACCCACTGCCAGCGCCAGATAGCCGGACTGGGAGTAGCTCATGTACATGCCCAGGAACAGGTAGGCCATCAACCCCAAAAGCCACGGCGCGGCGCGACGGTGGATCGCCACTCCGGCCAGCAGCACCAGCGTGACCGCCATGAACCGCGCGTAGATGCTCGCATCCCAAAACAGGGAGTTGACCCGAAAGAACGACTTGTAGGTGTTCTCCACCTCGATTCCCGGGTTCCAGAAGATGCGGTGGGTGAACTCCTGTCCCAGGGCGACGGTGGCGAACACCACCGCGAGCACCGTCTGCACCGTCAAGGCGCCTGTCAGTGCCCGGCGATCGACGCGCAGCTGCGTCAGCCGGGCGACCATCAGACCGAAGGGCAGGTAGAAGAACATCACCTCGATCGCGCCTTGGTGGCCGTCGGCGCTCCACAACATCGAAATCGCCGACCAGGCCACGAACCCCGCCAGTGCGATCCCGATCCAGCCGGTGCGGCGGCCGGGGTCGCGATCGCGCATCAACTCGTAGGCGGTGGCCGCCGCCCCGGCAGCGATCACTGCGTACAGCGGCACCAGCAGGTGCGCGTCGGTGGAACCAACGTGAAACGGCACCCGGGCCGGCGCGGTGGCCACCACCGCCAGCAGGTACAGCCACGGCCAGCGCTGGAACACCGCCGCGGCGGCCACCAGGCCGGCGATTCCCAGCACCGCACCGGCGACGCCCACCGCCGGGTGGCTTCCGAAGGTCGTGCGCAGGTGGTGCAGCGGGCTCTCGAGCAGCGAGGAGGCCATCATCCCGACCCCCACCACAAACACCACAAAACCCGCCCGCCGCAGCCGCAGGTCGAGCCCCAGCATCAGCGGCACCAGACCGGCGGCAGCGACAATCGAACCGGTCGTGGTCACGAGATCGTCCCGGCCGACACCGGCGCCGATCGGTTGCGGGCCTTGTCCTGGGCGATCAGCGTCATGGTGGTGCCCGATACCTGCAACGAGGAGGGCACGCGCACCCGCCCCCCGTGCCCACGGCGGCGGGTGGTCCGGCCGTCGGGCGCTCTCAGCAACAGGTAGACCCGCCCGTCCGATCGGTAGCGCACCGGCACCTCGCCCGGCCTGCTGACCAGCACGAGCGTCGGTGGCTTGGTGTCGATCACGATCCGGTTGGGGATCGTGATCGTCTTGCCCGATTCTGGCAGGGTCACGCGCAGCCGGTAGGAGCCGTCGGGGGCCTGGCCGCCGGCGTCGGTGGTGCCGTCCCAGGTCTTGGTGACGATCCCCTTGGGGTAGGCGGTGCTGCCGGCGGGGGTGAGCGAGCGCACCACATCGCCGGAGCTGTCGACGATCGCCAGCTCCACAGTCTGCGCCTTGCGCAGCGTGAACCGCAGGTCGGCAGCCGTCTGGCACCGGGGGTTGCCGCTACACACGGGCGAGAAGTGTTGCGGCGGCGCGGGCCGAGCCACCGGCGAGAGCGTCAGCTTGAGCTGTTCAGCCCGGAGAAAGGCGCCGGCAGCGGCGATCAGCAGCACCGCCACGATCGCGTATCCGCTGCGGGCCGATGGCATCGGCCGCGATTGTAGATCGTCCAGGTGCTACCAGGCGCCGAGCAGCTTCAGCCCGGAGGCCGCCAGCACACCGGCGATCGAGCTGCGCAGCACCCGCTGATTCATGCGGGCGGTGAAGTGCGAGCCGATCAGGATCCCCGGAATCGAGCCGACCAGAATCGCTCCGACCACCCCGAAGTCGGGCGATCCCCACAGGATCGTGCCCACGGCCGCCGCCAAAGTCACCATCGCGCCGTGGAAGATGTCGGTGCCGACAACCTTGCGAGTCGAGAGCGGGAACACCGTCACCATCGCCATCCCGAAGAACACGCCGGAGCCGACCGAGGTGAGACCCAGCAGGAACCCGAAGACGACGCCGATCACGAGCGCCGCGATCTTGTGGTTTCGGTTGAGCGGCCCGTCGGTTGGGAGCTTGGTGGCGTCCATCAACCCGCGGATGCTGACCCAGGTGCGGATGATCACAGCGATCCCCACCAGGATCAGCATGTAGCCGATCACTTCCGGCAGCCACTCCGACACGTTCTCGTTGAACAGGTTGTAGAGCGCGTAGGTGCCCGTCAGCGCGGCCGGAACCGAGCCGAAGCCAAACCACATCGCCAGCTCTTTGTTGACGTTGGAGAGCTGCAGGTGGCGGGCGGCGCCGAAGGTCTTGGTGATGGACGCGTAGATCAGGTCGGTGCCCACCGCGGTGGTGGCGGGAATGCCGAACACCGAGATCAGGATCGGGGTCATCAGCGATCCGGCTCCCATGCCGGTCAACCCGACCAGGAGCCCGACGGTGAGTCCCGCAAGTACCAAGCCTGGATCCATCGCGCCAGCGCCTCCGCCGTTCAGTCGCGTCGGCCGCTCCGACGCGAGATTACCTACTAGTCTAAGTGGTCTTGTAGGAAATACAAGCGGAGTTTTAGCAGATCACAATGCATGGCGCACTGCCGGGCCCAGCCACGGCCACCGCCGGTCGCTCATGACCGGCGGTGGCAGCGCTGTTTCAGCCCTGGCTGCGGTATGCGTTGATCAGCACCTCGGCCACCTCGGGCCGGGTGAACTCGACCGGCGGTACCTCGCCGTTTCCGAGCATCTCGCGCACCTTCGTGCCCGACAGGAAGACGTGGTGGTCGGACGGGTGCGGGCAGGTCTTGTTCGACGCCATGTTGCCGCACGTCTTGCAGAAGAACGTGTGGTCGAAGAACATCGGCTCGATGTCAAGCTCATGTGGCTCGAACTCGTCGAAGATGTAGTGCGCGTCGTACGTTCCGTAGTACGTGCCCACGCCGGCGTGATCGCGGCCGACGATGAAGTGCGAGCAGCCGTAGTTCTTGCGGCAGATCGCATGCCACACGGCCTCACGCGGCCCGGCGTACCGCATCGCGGCCGGGAACACACCCAGCACGGTGCGGTTGGCGGGGTAGTAGCCGTCCAGCAGCACTCGATAACACTCCATGCGCACGTCGGCCGGAATGTCATCGCCCTTGGTCTTGCCCACCAGCGGGTGCAGCAGCAGCCCGTCGACGGTCTCCAAGGCGCACTTCTGCACGTGCTCGTGGGCGCGGTGGACGGGGTTTCGGGTCTGGAACCCGACCACCCTGCTCCAGCCCCGCTCCGAGAAGGCGGCGCGGGTGTCGACCGGGTCGAGCTGCGCCGCCGGGAATGCCGGCTCAGGCCGCTTGAACACCTTGATCGGCCCGCCCACCAGGGTTGAGCCCTCGGCGTAGATCTGAGCGACCCCGGGATGCTCCTCCTCGGTGGTGCGGTAGACCTTCTCGGCCTCGGCCCGCCGATCGGCTTCGAACACCTCGGAGACGTCCAGCACCGCCAGCAGGTCGCCCTCATTGCCTTCCAGAGCGATCCGGTCGGCGGTCACGCCACCCTCCACTCCCAGTGTCACCGGGAGTGCCCACGGCAGGCCGCCGGCGAGGTGCATCGTCTCCACAGTGGCGGTGTAGTCGGCCTTGCTCATGAAGCCGGTCAGCGGCGACAACGCCCCCGACGCGATCATGTCGAGGTCGGCCGTCTGCTTCTCGGTCATGCGCACGCGCGGCAGGCTTGCTGCCTCGGCCGCCAGCGCGGCGGCCTCGTCTCCCGACACGGTGCGGTCCACCAGGTTGCCGCCGTGAGGTGCGATCAACTGCCCTCCGGCCGACTGGGACGCTGCCGACATCAGGCGACGGCCTCTTCAAGCGCCGGGCTGATAAAACCCAAGCGCTCGAGCTCCTCCAGCACGTATGCCGCCGACTCTTCGGCGGTGCGGCCCTCGGTCTCCACCACGATCTCGGCATGCTCCGGAGCCTCGTAGGGGTCGGACACGCCTGTGAACTCCTTGATCTCACCGGAGTACGCCTTGGCATAGAGGCCCTTGATGTCGCGGCGGGCGCACTCTTCCAGCGACGTGGCGACGAAGATCTCGACGAACCGATCGCCGATCGACTCGCGCACCAGGTCGCGGGTCTCCGCATACGGGGAGATCGCGGCGCAGATCACACAGGCGCCGTGACGGGTGAGCAGCCGGGCAACGAAGCCGATGCGCAGGATGTTGGCGTCGCGGTCCTCGCGTGAGAAGCCAAGGCCCTTGGACAGGTTGGTGCGGACGACGTCGCCGTCGAGGTGCTCGACCAGCGTGCCGCGGCGCTCGATTTCGGGCCCGATCAGCTGGGCGATCGTGCTCTTGCCCGAGCCGGACAGGCCGGTGAACCAGAGCGTGAAGCCGGTGTTCTCTTCTTTCACGTGGGGATTCCTTTCAAAACGGGAGTGGTGACCGGTCGTGGTACGGCGGTTACCTGGCGTGCAGTCCGCACTCGATCTTGCCCGTGCCGCGCCAGCGGCCGGATCGCTCATCGGCCGACTGGCCGTTGACCGACGCCGTGCACGGGATGCACCCGATCGACGGGTAGCCATGATCATGCAATGTGTTGTACGGGATGCTGTGCCTCCAGATGTACCGCCAGACATCGCGACTGGTCCAGTCGGCAAGGGGTTGGACCTTGACGACGCCGCGACGTTCATCCAACTCGATCTTCCGTGCATTCTGCCTTGTTGTCGACTGTTCTCGTCGAATACCTGTTACCCAGGCGTCCATTCCTTCCAACGCCTGCTCCAGCGGAGCCACCTTCCGGATGCCGCAGCAGGCATCGGGATCCCGCTCCCAGAGCCGATCTCCGTGCTCAACCGCCTGCTCGGCGACGGTCAGCTGAGGTTCAATCCTCTCAAAGTTGATCGGGTAACGGGAGATCAGCCGATCTCGCACATCGTACGTCTCGGGGAACAGCAGACCGGTGTCGAATTCGACCACGCGCATGCCCGGCGCGACCTCCGAAATCATGTGCACCAGCACGGAACTCTGCTTCTGCCAGGAGCAGGTCAGCAGGATCCGCTCGCCGAACAGCTCGGCTGCCCGTTCGAGCACCCGCTCGGCCGACTGCGACTCGAGCTCGTCGGCCAGCGCGACGGCTTCTGCGGGAGTGATCGGAAGCGTGCTGCTCATGAGCGGGTCGGCAAATCCTTCAGAATCAGGTCGGCCATCGTGTCGGAGCGCAGGCCCAGCCGCAGCGTCTCGAGCGGAATCACCTCGTCGTGGGGGATGTTGCCGAGATTGACGTCGGGGCCGAGATGGCGGATGAACCACGCCTGCTGATCCTTCTGGGGCGCTTCGAACAGCAGCTTGTCGGCCGAGATCGAGTGCAGGATCTCGTCGATCAGCCCGCTGCGCACCTCGCCGGTGCCGCGGAAGATGCCGGCGGTGCCGCCCTCACGCGCCTCCGTGATCACCTTGACGGCGCCCGCTTCGATCTCTTCCTTGATCCACAGCACCCACTGGTACGGCGCGTACACACACTCGACATCCTTGGAACCCACCTCGCTCAGCACCACGAAGTCCTGCGCCAGCGCCGAGATCAACTCCAGCTTCGACTCGCGCTCCAGCTCGATCGTGCCGTCCGAGACCTCCACGTGGGTGAAGCCGTTCTGGGTTGTCCAGCGCCGGAACTCCTCGACCCGTCCGCGGGCGATCGCCGCTTCCAGCAGCGTCCCGCCGCACATGACCGGGATCCCGTGTGCCTGGTAGAGCGAAATCTTCTCGGTCAGGTTGGGGGTCACATAGGACGTACCCCAGCCCAGTTTGACGATATCGACGTAGTCGCCTGCGGTTTCGATCATGCCGGCGACCTCGACCAGGGTCATGCCCTTGTCGATCACGTGCGTCCAGCCGCGCTCGCGTGGCTTGGCCGGTCGCATCGGCAGTCCGAGAAACTCTTCGACCATGACGGTATGCCCTCCAAGCGCGGTTTCGAGGAGCGACGGGGGGCCGCTCAGACCGCATACTACAAAAGGCTAGCTAATGTTGCGAATAAGATTTACTTATTCGCAGGAGCTCACCGGCATCGGCCTGCGGGCCGGGCGTCCACGGCAGCACCAGCGGATCGCCGTCATACCGCGGAATCACATGCACGTGGTAGTGGAACACCGTCTGCCAGGCGGCCGCTCCGTTTGACTGCATGATGGTGACGCCGTTGGCGTTCAGGTTGGCGACGGCCAGCCCCGCCAGCTGCTTGGCCACCGAGGCGCACGCCGCCAGGTCGAACTCGGAGACGTCGTGGATGTCGGTGGCGTGGGCGCGGGGGATCACCAGCACGTGCCCTGCCGTGGCCGGGAAGATGTCCATGATCGCGATCGTGAGCGCATCCTCGTGCACCTTGGTGGAGGGCAGCTCCCCCGCGATGATCCGGCAGAACAGGCAATCCTGCATGGGGCCAATTTCGCACACCCGCAACTATCCTGCGGGGGTGACCGACGTCACCATCTCGATCGTCTCCGGCGGCGACGCCGACTTGCTTGCCGCGTGCCTCGCGTCGATTCCGCGCGCCGCCCGTGAGATCACGGTCCAGATCGTGGTGGTGGATAACCGCGCGGGGGGCTCGCTGGATCGGCTGACGGCCGCGCAGGGCGAGGTCGTGTGGATCCGTAACACCCGCATGCAGGGTTTCGGCGAGAACCACAACCGGGCGTTGCTGGGGGAGGCGGACGGGCGCTACCTGTTCGTGCTCAACGACGACACCGAGCTCGACCCCGAGTGCCTCGACCGGCTGGTGCGGTTCCTCGACCAGAATCCCACCGTGGGCTGTGCCGGGCCGCGGCTGCGATATCCGGACGGACGGATCCAGCCGTCGGCGTTTCACTTCCCCACGCCTGCGAGAGTCGCGTTAGGAGCGGTCACGCTGCAGCGGGCCGGGTGGGTCGAGTCCGGCGGCGAGGCGATCCGCTCGGTCGACTGGGTGCACGGCGCCGCCATGATGATCCGGGCCTCCGCCTTTCGCGAGCTGGGCGGCTTCGATCAGGACTTCTACATGTACTGCGAGGATGTCGATCTGTGCCGGCGGCTGCGTGACCACGGGTACCAGATCGCATTCTTCCCGCCGGCGGGTGTCACCCACCACGAGTACGGGTCGAGTTCGGGGGTGCAGGAGCGGCGTATCTACCAGCACGCCCGCAGCCGCGGCCTGTACACCCGAAAACATCACGGCGCAGGTGCCGAGCGGGCAGTCCAGACCATCACCGCGGGCATGTTCGTCGGCCGGATCGCGGCCTCCAAGCTGATGCGCCGGCCACCCGAGGAGCGCGCGCGGTTCGCCGCTCACGTGCGGGCCTCGCTGCATCCGGACGCCAGGCCGGCGATCGAGGACACCGCGGCGGAGCGCAACGGGGCGATCGCGTGAGCGGCCGGGTGGTGGTCACCGGCGGTCTCGGCTTCATCGGCTCGGAGCTGGTGCGGACGCTGTGGGAGGACGGCGTGCAGGTGCTCAACATCGACCTGGACACCTACGCCGGCGATCCGCGGCGGCTGAGCGAGGTGCCGGCCGATGCGGTCGAGACGGTGGTGATGGATGTGGGCGATCCCGCGCTGACCGGGGTGATCGCCGCCGAGCGGCCGCCGCTGGTCTTTCACCTCGCCGCCGAGACGCACGTGACCCGCAGTGAGGGCGCGGCCGAGGTGTTCTTCCACGCCAATGTCGAAGGCACCAGGCGGGTGCTGCAGGCGGCCGTATCGGCGGGAGTGCCACGGGTGGTGCACATGTCCACCGACGAGGTCTACGGCCCCTGCCCGGACGAGCCGTTTCGGGAAGACCAGAAGCAGCCCGGCGAGGGCGAGGCCTCCAGCGCGTATGCGCGCTCCAAGGCGCTGGCCGACGATCTCGCCCAGAGCTTCAGTGACACGCTGGATGTGGTGGTCGCCCGGCCCACCAACTGCATCGGCCCCTGGCAGCATCCCGAGAAGGCGGTGCCGCGGTGGATCACGCGTGCGCTGCGCGGCGAGCGCCTGCCGGTGTGGGGCGACGGAATGCAGGTGCGAGACTGGATGTACGTGGCCGACGCGGTTTCGGGCCTGCGGCTGCTGGCCGAGCGGGGGGAGCGGGGTGGGGTGTATAACCTCGGTCCGGTGGGTGGCGGAACTCCCAATCTCGAGATCGCTCGCATGGTCGCCTCGGCGGCCGGGCTGGACGCCGACGCCGTCTACCTGTCGCACTACGACCGGCCCCAGCATGATCGCCGGTATGCCGTCGACAGCTCGCGGATTACGGCTTTGGGGTGGACGCCCAAGTGGACGGTGCCTCAGGCGCTGGCCGAGACGGTGTCCTGGTATCGGGCTCACGAGGCGTGGTGGTCGACGCTGGTGGATGACGCTGAGGCGCTGTATGCCGACTGAGATCCCCGGGGTGATCATCTCAACCCCGACCGTGCACGGCGACGAGCGCGGCCAGTTTGCCGAGATCTACCGGGCCTCCGCGATGCCCGCGCTGTTCGCCCAGTCCAACCACTCGCGATCGTCGCCGGGGGTGTTGCGCGGGCTGCATTACCACCAGCACCAGGCCGACCTGTGGTATCTGGTCAGCGGCCGCGCGCAGGTGGGGCTGGTTGACCTGCGCGACCGCGATCGCGCACCGGCGGTGGAGACGCATGTGCTGGACGCCGAGGTGCCGACCAGCATCTACATCCCCAGCGGCGTCGCCCACGGGTATCTGGCGCTGGAGCAGATCGACCTGATCTACTGGGTCACGAGCGAGTACGACCCGGCCGACGAGCAGGGCGTGGCCTGGAACGACCCCACCCTGGCGCTGCCCTGGCTGGACTCCGACCCCGTCGTCAGCGCTCGGGATGCGGGCAATCCCCGGTTTGCATGGGATCTGATCCCGTCGTTTGCGTAACCGGTGCCGGCGGCCAGGTCGGCCGGGCGCTGCACGAGCACCTGCCCGGCCGCGCGGTTTCTCACCCGTGACCAGCTGGATGTGACCGATGCCGGGGCGGTGCGCAGCGCGCTTGGGGGCGTCGACCTGGTGATCCACTGCGCCGCCATGACCGACGTCGACGGCTGCGAGCGGGAGCCAGAGCGGGCAGCCGCGGTCAACGCCGCGGGTGCAGCCCACGTGGCGGAGGCCGCCGGCCGGGTGATCATGGTCTCGACCGACTACGTGTTTCCCGGCGACTCCGACCACGACTACCTGGAGGACGACCCCACCGGCCCCATCAACGCCTACGGGCGCACCAAGCTCGCCGGTGAGCAGGCGGTGCTGGAGGCGGGCGCCAACCTGGTGGTGAGGACGTCGTGGGTGTTCGGCGACGGTCGCAACTTCCTGCGGGCGATCGTGACCGCCGATCGCGCCGGGCGGCCGCTGCGAGTGGTCTCCGACCAGCGGGGACGGCCGACATCGGCAGGCGATCTGGCGGAGGCGCTCGCGTTTCTGGCCGGGCGTGAAGATCATGGCGTGCTGCACGTGGCCGGTGACGGTGAGCCGACCACCTGGGCGGATCTGGCCGAGCTGGCGGTGGGGCATCCGGTCGAGCGGGTGACAACCGACGAGTGGGGGGCGGCGGCGCCGCGGCCGCGGTCCAGCGTGCTCAGCCTCGCTCGCGCGCGCAGCCTGGGCGTTCCTCTGAAAGACTGGCGCGAGTCAGTTGGCCGCTACGTGAAGGAGCTGGGGTGAAGGGCGTGGTTCTGGCGGGCGGGTTCGGCACTCGCCTCGCTCCGATGACCAAGGTCGTCAACAAGCACCTGCTGGATGTGTTCGACCAGCCCATGGTGCACTACCCGATTCGCTCGCTGGCACAGGCCGGCATCGACGACGTGGTGCTCGTCACCGGCGCCGAGATCGATCAGTTCCAGACGCTCCTGGGCGACGGCTCCGGCCTCGGTGTGCGGCTCACCTATGTGCAGCAGGAAGGCGCCGGCGGGATCGCCGAGGCACTCGCGCTGACTCGGCCGCACGTCGGTTCGGACGCGCTGGTGGCCATCCTCGGCGACAACCTGTTCCAGGACGACCTTGCGCCCTACGTGGCGGCGTTTCGGGCCCAGGGCGGGGGTGCGCGGGTGCTGCTCAAGCAGGTCGAGGATGCCCGCCGGTTCGGTGTGGCGACGATCGCCGGCGATCGGATCGTGCGGATCGACGAGAAGCCCGCCGAGCCGGCCTCCGATCTGGCCGTGACCGGCTGCTACATGTACGACAACCGGGTGTTCGAGATCGCGGCAGGGTTGAAGCCGTCCGACCGCGGAGAACTCGAGATCACCGACGTCAATAACGCCTACACGGCCTCGGGCGACCTGCATTTCGACATCCTGCCCGGCTGGTGGACAGACGCCGGCACCCACCCCAGCAAGCTCAAAGCCTCGATCCTGGTCGCTCTGACCAAAGGCGTCACGTTCCACGCGTGAATAATCGGTGCCTGGCACCAATTATTCACCTCACGCGTGGGTGGTGAATAACGGTGCCTGGCACCGTTATTCACACTTGTCTGAGGTGGAGTTGCGGCCGATACAACGGGGGAGATGCGCAGAGTCCTCCCACTCATCGCCCTGGCGCTGGTCGCCTCCGCGTGCGCCGGGTCGGTCTCGGATTCGCCGCCCTCCGATCAGGCGGTGGCGGCGGCTGAGAAGCTCACCACCGTCGAGCGTTTTCACGCTGCCCGACCGGTGGCGGTGGACTACGTCAAGGCGCTGGCCCGCGGCGACCGTTCCGCGGCGCAGGCCGACGTCGGCAACTCCGACTACAACCAGCTGAACTCGCTGTTGACGTTCGAGACCTGGTTCTCACTGATCCCGGCCAAGCGGTTGCACGTGCGCGCGGTGCCGCTCAAGGTGCCCGATCAGAGCGCCGTCGGGGTGCGGATGGTGCTGACCGCGCGCCTCGGCCCGGCCCCGTTGACGCCGTGGGTGAAGCTGGGCGAGCGTGTCCTGCTGGTGCAGGATCAGCGCCCCGGCTGGCGGGTGCTGGCCGACATCACAAACCGGTCGAACGTGCATGTGCGCCGGTACGGCCTGTCGCTGATGGAGCAGCCGCACTTTCTCTCGGCGCCCCACATCTCGGTGGTGTACGGGCCCGACGACGCCCAGCTGGCCGCCCGCACGATCTTTCAATCGGGTGGATCGGTGGTCAAGATGCTGCACTCCAAGTACGGCGGCGGCGCAGCCTCGCGGCACCCGCTGATCTACCTGGTCGCCGGTCTCAGGCAGGGCGAGAAGCTGGCCGGCGTCACCATCGGCCGCAAGGAGACGCCCGCGGGCTGGCAGTACAAGGACTTCGCCTACATCGACTATCCCGTGTGGCTTGGCTACGACAACGTCGACCAGGAGTCGACCGTCGCCCACGAGCTCACCCACGTCGCCAGCCACACCATGCTCGCGGGGGCGCCTCACAGCCTGATGGAGGGCGTCGCCATGTACGAGGAGGAGCGCTACCTCAACTCCCTGGGCTACGGCCGCAGCTTCGCCCTGATTCGCTCCTACTACCGCAGCGGCTTTCCGTCCGACAAGGTGTGGGGTCTGCAGAACTTCGACTGGGGCCTGACCAACGGCAATGCGATCGACGCCTGCTATCTGGACGGCGAGGCCATGTCGGCGGTGATCATCGAGCGGCACGGCGGCGTTCCGGCGCTGGCCCGGCTGGCCCGCGCATACCGGTCGTTCCATCGCGATCACTACTCACCGGAGCAGGTGCGCGCGGCATTCCAGCAGGCCCTGGGCGTGTCGTTCGACACCGTCGTGGCCGAAGCCCACACCTACGCCGACCGGTACTAACCCTGGATCAGGCGGCGCGGGGCTCGAACCGCTGCTCGCGTGAGCCCTCAACGGGTGTGGTGCGGGCCAGTGCGGCCAGCCGGCGGCGGTCGGCGTCGGCGGCCTCGAGGATCTCGGCGCCGACTCGCTGCCGTCCGTAGTGAGCCGGGGTGGTGTGCAGCACCAGCGCCGTCATTCGCACCAGGACTCCGTCGGCGGTCGCCATCACCGCCAGTCGATCGCCCACGCGCACATCCTCGGTGGTGACGAACGACACGCCGTCGCTCGAGAGGTCGGCCAGGCGGGCATCGAACTCGGCACCGGCGGGGATCACCTCGCCGTACTCGATCCGCACCAGCGCCAGGTCTTCGACTCGCGCCCGCGGTGCCGAGCGGTCTCCGTCGAACCGCTTGACGGCCCGCACCACCAGGCGCGCCTGCACCAGGTTCTCGGCGGCGAAGAACGCTTCGCGCACGTCCATCACGATGTCGTGCCCACATCCCTCCTGGTCGCGGATCCGCACCTTGAGTTCGGCGCCGGGGCGGCCGCGATCGGCAGGCACGTGCGCGCGGATCCCAGCGGCGTCGCTGGAAATCACGTGCACGGGCACCACACCGCCATCCGCCGAAAGCGCGCGGATGGTGGTGGGAAGCTCGGCAAGAATGCTGAGCGCCAGGCTGAGCCGTTTGCTTGGTTGTCGTGCCACCGTGAGTCCCATCGGACAAACGGGGTCAGTGGTTTAGCCGGTCATACCTCGCCCAGCGCCGCCTCGCCCCTGCCGCGCTGGGCCGCGTCGGCCGCCGCTTCGACGTCCGGGGGCGGTTCGATGGTGATTCGGGGGAGGATCTTGTCCAGCCACTTGGGGATGTACCAGGCGGCGTGGTTGAGCAGGTGCATGACCGCGGGCACGAGCGTCAGGCGCACGACGAAGGCGTCGGTGACGATCGCCACGCCCAGCGCCACGCCGAACTCCTTGATCACCCGGTCGTCGCCGATCAGGAAGGCGAAGAACACCGTGGCCATGATGGTGGCCGCGGCCAACACCACCCGTCCGATGGCACTCATGCCGTGACGGATCGCCTCTCGTGGCGTGTCGCCGTGGGTGTACTCCTCCCGGATCCGGCTGACCAGGAACACCTCGTAGTCCATGCTCAGGCCGAACAGGATCGCAAACACGATCACCGGCAGGAACGACTCGATCGGAGCTGTGCGGTCGAGCCCGATCAGACCCAGGCCGTATCCGTGCTGGAACACGAGCACCAGCACACCGAACGCTGCCAGCGACGACAACAGCGTGGCGATTGCCGCCTTGGTGGCGATCACGATCGATCGGAAAGCCATCGCCAGCACGAGGAACGTGATACCGAGCACCACCAAGAGGAACAGCGGCAGCTTCGAGAAGATGTGATCGGCGATATCGTCGAACGCCGCCGTCTCGCCGCCCACGTACGCGCGGGCGCCGCTGTCGCCGATCGCATCCGGCACGACCGTGTCACGCAGATGGTGCACCAGATCCGAGGTCGCCTGTGACTGCGGTGACGTGCTCGGGAAGACCAGGATGCGGCTGGTGTCGCCGGCCGGGTTGGTCAGCGGCGCGCTGACCGACGCCACGCCGGGGGTTGCCTTGAACGCCTGTTCCAGCTTGGTATCGACGCTGGGATCACCCTTGGTGTCCACCACCACCAACAGCGGGCCGTTGAATCCGGCGCCGAAGCCCTTGGCCAGCAGGTCGTATGCCTGGCGGGAGGTGCTGCTCTTGGGGCCCGAACCTGCGTCCGAGCTACCCAGGTGCACCGTGAACACCGGTGCGATCATCAGCAGCAGCAGGATCAGCGCGCCCGCGGTGGTGGCCTTGGCATGGCTGGTCACAAACCGGCCCCAGCGGGCGATGAAGGTGTGCTCGCGGCCCTCGTCGGACTCGTCGCGGGCCTTGGTGCCCGGCACCTTCCAGCGGTCGATCTTGTGGCCCAGCAGGCGCAGGACCGCGGGCAGCAGGGTGATCGCGGTGCAGACCGTGGTGAGCACGGCGATGGCGCCGCCGAAGCCGAGCTTGGTGATGAAGTCCAGGCCGATCACCGCCAGGCCGCAGATCGAGATCGCGACCGTGGTGCCGGCGAATACCACCGCTCTGCCGGCGGTTGCCCCTGCCAGTGCAGCCGCGTCCTCGGGTGAGGCACCGTTGTGCAGCGCCTGCCGGAAGCGGGTGACGATGAACAGCGAATAGTCGATGCCGACGCCCAGGCCGATCATGGTGGCCAGCACCGGCGTGATGGTGTTGAAGTGCGTCAGCGCGGCCGCCAGCGTCAGCAGCGAGAGCCCGAGCCCCAGCGAGATCAGCGCCAGGATCAGCGGCACGCCGGCTGCCACGAAGGTGCCGAACACGATCAGCAGCACGATCAGGGCGGCGATCAGGCCGACGATGGTGCTGAGCGAGTCATCCGGTTGGATGGCGGTGATCACCTGGCCGGAGTACGCAACTTCCACACCCTTGCCGGCCAACGCCTGGTTGACGTCGTCCTCGAGCTTGTCGACGTTCTTGCGCGGCACGTCGAATGCCTGCTGCCGGAACTGCACGTAGGAGTAGCCGATCTTCCCGTCCTGGGAGATCTGGCCGCTGTTGGGCTTGAACGGATCATCGACCGACACCACGCCGGGGATCTTGGCGGCTGCGGCCAGCGCGTCTTGGATTGCCGCCTTGGCCTGTGGCGACGACATTCCCTCAGGAGCTTGGAAGATCAGCTGAGCACTGTCTCCGGATTGGGTTGGGAAGCGGGTCTTGAGCAGGTCGGTGGCCCGCTGCGCATCGGAGTTGGGAATCGTGAAGTCGTCCACCAGCTTGCCGCCGATGGTGGCCGAGGCGCCCACGATCACGATCACCGCGACAATCCACGCGCCGACGGTGCGCCATGGGTGATGCGCGCACGCGCGGGTGAGGACGGCGAGTGCGCCCAGGTGTTGACGTTGCGGTTCGGGCGTGTCGGGCGTATCGGTCATGGGGCGTCCTCCGAGTGTGCGGCGGCGGTGGGCCGCTCGAGTGAGCTGTGAATGTCGTGCACGAGCTTGGAAAGCAGCCGTGCCAGCTGCTCAATGTCGTTTTCGGGCCAGCTCGACAGCGTTTGAGCCAGCATTCTCTCCCCCTGCCCGTCGAGTTGCTGCATTACCCGACGGCCGTCCTCGGTAATCGTGAGCACCGCCGACCTGCGATCGGCAGGGTCTCCGGAACGGGCGATCAGTCCCTCGAATTCGAGTTGGTGCACCTTGCGGCTGATCGTCGAGACGTCCAAGCCCATTCGCTGGGACAGGTCGGAGACGCGCAGCGGGCCGTCGTGGGCCACCCGCTTGAGTGCGATGAAGCCGGGGCGGTCGAGCTTGACTCCGGCGGCCTGCTGGAATCGCTCATGCAGGCGCAGTGAGTTGGGCATGCGGGCGATCGCCATCATGCTGTCGGCGATCTGGGCGATGGGTGTGGCGATGGTGGCCAAGTGTGGCACGGTAGCGATGTTGCTTGCAGCATGCAACTATGTACGGTTGGTGAACCTTTCAGGATGTCGCCTGTATCGTGCAATGGTGGAGAACCCTGTCGTGCCGCTGATCAAGGCTGAAGGCATCACCAAGCGGTACGGCTCGGTGGCAGCGCTGAACGACGTCTCGGTGACGGTCACCGCCCGGGCGGTGGGCCTGCTCGGCGCCAACGGCGCGGGCAAGTCGACCCTGATGAAGACCATGCTCGGTCTGATCAAGCCCGATGCCGGCAAGGTGCTGGTGATGGGGGTCGACTCGGAGGCCCAGGACTGGGACGCCCGCCGCCGGCTGGGCTACATGCCCGAGCACTCCTGCCTGCCGATGGGGATGACCGCCCGCGATCTGGTGGTGCACATGGGCGAGCTGCGCGGCCTGCCGCGACGGGTGGCGGTGCTGCGCGCCTCCGAGGTGCTGTTCCAGGTGGGGCTGGAGGAGGAGCGCTCGCGCCTGATTCGCACCTTCTCGGTGGGTATGCGGCAGCGCACGAACCTGGCCCAGGCGATCGTGCATTCGCCCGAGCTGGTGATCTTGGACGAGCCCACCAACGGCCTCGATCCGGCCGGTCGTGAGGAGATGCTGACGCTGGTGCGGAGGCTGTCATCGGATCTCGGAATCGCGGTGGTGATGTCCTCCCATGTGCTCGAGGACGTGGCCCGCACCTGCGATGCGGTGGTGGTGCTGCGCGACGGCACGCTGGCGGCATCGCGTGTGATCGATCACGATCAGGAGGCCGAGTCGGGCGAGCTTCGGGTGCGCGTCTCCGGCGACGAGCAGGCGTTTCTGTCAGCGCTCGGCGCCCGCGGTGTGGAGGTGCGACAGGCCGAGGATCACCTCACCGTACGCGGTCAGAACCGCGCTGAGACGCTGGATGCGATTCGCGATGCCGCCGCCGAGTCGGGCGTCGGCCTGCGCGAGCTGACCGCCGCCGGGCCGACACTCGAGGACGCGTTGATCGGGGCGATGGAGTGAGCGACGCCCGCGTCATCGATGTCCGCTTCGACCGCTACAGCGGCGAGCGCAGCGGCCGGGCGTGGGCGGTGTGGTCGCTGGCGCGCTGGAGCGCCCTGCGGTCGATGGGGGCGCGCCGCGGCTGGAAGGCCAAGCTGATCCCGATCGCGCTGATCCTGATCGCGTTCGCACCGGCGTTCATCGTGCTCGGCCTGCGCGCGCTGTTTCCCGGCGTCGGTCGACAACCTCGGCAATGCGCTGCCGTTCTCGAACTACCAGGACATCATCTCGATCGTGATCCTTGTGTTCGCGGTCGTGATCACGCCCGAGCTGCTGTGCCCCGACCGCCGTGATCGCACGCTCACGCTGTACTTCTCGACCGCCGTCAGCCGGTTCGAGTACGTGCTCGGAAAGTTCCTCGCTGCCGCGCTGCCGTTGATGGCGCTGACGTTGGTACCGCTGGTATTCCTGTACCTCGGGAACGTCGTGTTCGCGACGCATCCGGTGGGGTACATCCAGGATCACCTGGGGGACATCGCCCGGATCGTGGCCGGCGGGCTGGTGGTGGCCGTGTTCTTCGCCTCGGTCGGCCTGGCGGTGGCCTCGCTGACGTCGCGGCGGGCGTTCGCCGTCGGTGGCTACCTGGCGCTTGATGGTGGTGCCGACGATCGTCGGCGGCGTGCTCGCCGAGAACATCAACAACGGTCACTACCTGCGGTTGATGGCAGTCGCGGCCGCGCCCATCAAGGTGTCGCAGGCGCTCTATCCCAACTACACCGATCGCGGCAACCTCGGCCCCTCGGCGTGGACGCTGACCTATCTGGTGGTGATCGCGGTGTCGCTGCTCGTGATCGCCTGGCGGTATCGGGGGGACGAGGGATGAGCGACGCCGTGATCGAGTTCGAGGGTGTGTCCCACTGGTACGGCGACACCGTGGCGGTCGCCGACGTGTCATTCACCGTGGGTCCCGGGCGTGACCGGGCTGCTGGGACACAACGGCGCCGGCAAGTCGACGGCGCTCAAGCTGTGCGGCGGCTTCGCGTCGCCGCGGGCGGGCAAGGTGCGCGTGTTCGGGATCGACCCGCGGCGTGACCCTTCGGTCTATCGCCGCATCGGGATCGTGCCCGACCACAGCCCGCCGTGGCCGTTTCTGACGGCCTTTGAGGTTGTCGAGCTGTGCGCCCGCCTGCGAGGCGCGGCCGACTCGCGCGGTGCTGCCAATCGTGCGCTGGAGGAGGTCGGGCTGAGCGACGTCGCCACGCGCGCCGTGGGCGGGTTCTCGCACGGCATGCGGCAGCGCGTCAAGCTCGCCCAGGCGCTCGCCCACGAGCCCGATCTGCTGCTGCTGGACGAGCCTCTGAACGGCCTCGATCCGGCACAGCGGCGACACGTGGTCGACCTGCTGCGGCGGCTGGGCGAAGAGGGCAAGACGGTGATCGTCTCCTCGCACGTGCTGCACGAGGTGGAGCGCACCGCGTCCCGTGTGCTGGTGCTGGTCAACGGCCACCTGGTGGCTGAGGGCGAGACGCTTGCGATTCGCACGTTGATCTCCGACCGACCTCGCAGCGTGAGGGTCTCCACCGGTCGGCGACGGGCGCGAGCTGGCGCGCGAGCTGGTCGGGGCGGGCGTGGTCGACTCGGTCCGGTTCGAGGACGGCCAGGTGGTGGTCGAGACCGCCGACATCGACCGCTTCAGCCGGCTGCTGCCGGTGTTGGCACGTGACTCCCAGGCGCGGCTGGAGCGGGTGGAGCCGGTCGGCGACGACCTCGAGAGCGTGTACGCCTATCTGCATGACCGCGCCCGGGGCAGGGCACGATGAACGCCTCGATCTTTCGGCTGACGATCCGGGCGCTGCTGCTCCAGCGGCGCACGCTCGCGCTGGCCGCGTTGGCGCTGGCACCGGTGCTGGTGGCGTTTGTGTTTGCGATCGCTGCCAAGTCGACCGTCGATCACAAGGAGTTCCTGTCGACGATGGTGCAGCAGCTGTTCGTCCCCACGGTGGCTGCGCTGGTGGCACTGGTGATCGGTGTCAGCGCCCTCGGCGACGAGCGCGAGGACGGCACTGTGCTGTACCTGGTGGCCACGCCGATTCCCCGTTGGAAGATCATCGCCACCAAGGTCGCGGCAGCCTGGGTGACGGCGATGGTGCTGCTGATCCCGAGCCTGGTGCTGTCCACGTTGCTGATCGTGGGCGGATCGGTGCGGCTGGGATTGATCGCGTGGCCGGCGCTGGGAGTCGGGCTGGCGTGCCTGGCCTACTGCGGCGCGTCGGTGTGGCTGTCGCTGCGGGTGCGCCGCCCGGTGGTCGTGGGCGTGCTCTACATCCTCCTGTGGGAGGGCTCGATCGCCACCTTCGCCGCGTCGGCGGGGAAGCTCTCGATCGCCGCCTACGGCAGGGCGCTGGTCGCCCACGAGCTGCCTCAGGCCGAGCTGCCGGTGGCGGGACCGGGGACTGCGGTGATCGTGCTGGCGGCTGTGACCGCGCTGGCCTGCTGGCTGGGAGCCAGGCTGCTGTCGCGGGTCGAGCTGCCCTAGACGCGTCGGGCGCTGATCGAGGCGCCGCATGGTCATCGTCAGCAGGTCGTGCAGGGTGTCGATCTCGGTGGAGTTGGGATCGTCCAGCGAATCGATCCGGCCCGCCAGTGCGGCGTAGTCGGCGGTTAGCTCGGCCCACTGAGCCCCCGCCGCGGCGGTGCGTGTGCGCTGCATGTTCTGCTGGCGGGCGGCTTCCACCCGGGCCGCGAGGCCCAGGCCTGCGGCCGAGCCGAATCCGCCGAGATATCCCGTTTGCGCGTTCGTTGTCCATGCTCTGAGTCTACGGTGCCCCAGAAGCTGGTCAACCCCGTGCCGGGTAGTCACAAACCTGCCACAAAACGCCCTGGTGAATAACGGTGCCTGGCACCGTTATTCACCAGGAGCGTGGTTGGTTAGTCGCCTGCGACCTCGGACATGGCCGGCTCGGTGGCGATCGCCACCTCGGCGGCCGGCGAGGTTGCCTGCTCGGCGTGGTGGGTGCGGACGAAGATGGCCGCGATCACCGCGCCCAGAAGCGCGATTGCGCTCGAGAGCAGCAGCGTGTTGGAGAGCGCGTAGATGAACACGTCATGCTGGTCGTGGCCGGCCGCCGCCCGGTTGGCGGAGATCTGAGCGAACACCGCCGTCAGCGACGCGACGCCGAACGCACCGCCGACCATGCGGGTCATCGACAGCACGCCCGAGGCCGCACCGGCCTTGGCCCGGTCGACCGACCCCATCACCAGGGCCGTCATCGGCGACATGGTCATGCCGATGCCGATGCCGCCCAGGATGAATGCGGGCAGAAGCGTCAGGTACCCGGACGTGTCGGTGATCCGCGACTCCAGGAACAGCGACGCCGCCACCAGGGTCATGCCGGTTGCCAGCAGCCAGCGCGAGCCGTACTTGTCCGACGCCTTGCCGGCGATCGGAGCGGCCACGATGATCAGGATCGTCATCGGCAGGAACCGCACGCCGGTCTCGATCGGCGAGAGGCCCATCGAGCGCTGCATGTAGATGGTCACGAAGAAGAACGTCGCGAACATCGAGAAGGTGACCAGGAATGCGGTGATGTTGCCCGCGTTGAAGTTGCGGTCGCGGAAGAAGTTCAGGTCGAGCATCGGCTCTGCCTGCTTCCACTGCGAGATCCCGAATGCCACCAGGCCGACCGCCGCGATCGCGAACTCGGTCAGCGTGCGCGTCGACGTCCAGCCGTAGTCGTTTGCCTGGACGACCGCCAGCAGCAGCAAGCCCAATCCCAGCGAGAGGGTCAGGATTCCGACCCAGTCGATCCGGCGGGCGGCGGTCTCGTCGCGCGACTCCTTGACCGCATACATGGTCACCGGGATCGCGATCATCGCCACCGGCACGTTCAGGAAGAAGATCCACTCCCAACCGGCCTTCTCCACCAGCACGCCACCCACGACCGGGCCCATTCCCAGCGCCAGGCCGGAGATACCGGCCCAGAGGCCCAGGGCGCGTCCGCGCTCGGATCCCTTGAAGGTGTTGGTGATGATCGAGAGCGAGCCCGGCATCAGGAACGCGGCTCCCGCGCCCTGCACGCCGCGGAAGAAGATCAGCTCATTGATCGACTGCGACAGGCCGGCGCCGATCGAGCCCAGCGTGAACACGACGATGCCGCCGATGAACATGCGCTTTCGCCCGAACACGTCGCCCAGTCGGCCTCCGGTGACCAGCAGCACGCCGAACACCAGCGTGTAGGCGTTGACCGCCCACGACAGGTTGGACAGGGTCGCGTCGAAGCGCGTCTGGATTGCCGGCAGGGCGATGTTCACGACGGTGTTGTCGAGCATCACCATGAACAGCGCGAAACACATCGCACCCAGCGTCCACCACTTGCGATTTTCCTCAGTTATTGCCGGCATCAGCGCCCCTCCTCCTTCTCGATGGCCGCAGCCACCCGTCCCAAAAGCTCAGCAAGGTGCTCCAGATCCTTGGCGGGGAGCACCGAAAATGTCTGTCCGAATTGCGAGAAGAATCCACCCAGGGTGGACTGGACTCGCTCACCTGCGGGGGTGAGGTTGATCCACACCACCCGGCGGTCGTGGTCGTCGCGCTCGCGCTGGACGTAGCCCTGCTGCTCGAGCCGATCGACCACTCCGGTCATGGTGGAGGCGAGCATGTCGCACTCCCGGCCCAGCTCGCGTGCCGACAGTCGCTCGTCGGCGGCGGCCAGCGTGTGCAGCACCATCGCCTGGGGCACCGTCAGCCCGACTTCCTCGAGTTCGGCGCGCAGTGACCGCTTGGCCGACTTGATGATCTGCTTGAGGCTCGATGTGACCTCGTTGGTGAGATCCTGCTTGGTCTTCGTTCGCACAACCATGATTCGTCCACGTCCTTTACGTACAAAAAAGATTCGTGTACGAACTATAGCGATACGAACGAACTAGTGCAAGCCCGATTCGATTCCCGCCGAGCAGCCCGGGGAAGCGCGCGTCCAGATCGTCGCGGCGCACCGACATGAACCGCTCGGTGCCGCTCGCACGGGTGCGGGTGACCCCGGCCTCGCGCAGCAGCTTGAGGTGGTAGGAGCAGGTCGACACCGGCATGTCCAGCTGGGCCTGCAGAGCGGCGCAGTTCTGCTCGCCGCCCTCGGCCAGCAGCCGCACGATCTCCAGCCGGCCGGGGTCGCCCAGCGTCCGCAGGACGGTTGCCAGGTCGATCTCGTCAGTGCTGGGGTGATGGATTTTTCGTTGCATCTGCAGTTTCTGGTTGATCGTGCTACGGTATCTCCATGACTTTGGAAATACCAAGGGAAGTGTACACCGAGGAGCGGTCAGATGCACGCGCACTCGGCGAATGGCGCCCGTTCCTGGTGGTGGCCGGGTTCGTGCTGCTGGCCCTGATGGCCTCGTCCACGCCGACGCCGCTCTACTCGATCTACGCAGCCGAGTGGGGGTTCTCGGCGCTGTCGGTGACCGAGGTGTACGCCGTGTACGCGATCGGCGTGCTGCTGGCGCTCTTGCTCGCCGGCGGCCTCTCCGACCTGGTCGGACGCCGGCCGGTGATCGTCTCCGCCCTGGTCGGGCTGGTCGGTGCCGAGCTGGTGTTCATGGTGGCGGGCGGGCTCGAGTGGCTGTACCTGGCCCGCTCGATTCAGGGTCTCGCCACCGGGTTGCTGCTGGGCGCCACCGGCGCGGCCATGGTCGATCTGCACCCGCGGCATGACGGCAGCCAGGCCGGCCTCGTCAACGGACTGGCAAGCGCCGCCGGAATCGGCTTGGGTGCGCTGGTCGCCGGGGTGCTGGTGCAGTACGCGCGGTATCCCGAGGTGACCCCGTTCGTGCTGATCGCGGTGCTCGCGGTGCTGGCCGCGTGGGCCGCGTGGCGCCTGCCCGAGACCGTCGACCGCGCCGGCCGGCGGCTGACACTGACGCCGCGCGTGCCCACCGTGCCGCGGCCGCTGTGGCGGATCTTCGGCCTGTCCGCGCTCGGTGTACTCGCCGCCTGGTCGGTCGGTGGCCTCTATCTCGCGCTCGGGCCGGGCCTGATCTCGGAGCTTTCCGGCACAGAGAACCACGCGGTCGGCGGGCTGTTTGTGTTCGCCGTGTGCCTCAGCGCCACCCTCGCTCAGTGGGTACTTCGCGGGGCGAGCAATCGCACCACCCTGGTCGGCGGAGGGGCGATGCTGGCAATCGGCAGCCTGGTCACCGCGGCCACCGTCTCGGCCGGGTCGCTGACCGGCCTGGTGCTGGGTAGCCTGGTGGTCGGCCTCGGCTTCGGCGCAGCCTTCACCGGCGCGTTGCGGTCGCTGGCCGCGGCGCTTCCGCCGGCGCACCGCGCCGGTGTGATGTCGGCCTTCTTCGTGGTCGCCTACACCGCGATCTCAGTCCCCACCATCGGCGCCGGCGTGGCCGCCGTGCACATCGGCCTGGAGCCGGCGGTCACCTGGTTTGGCTGTGCGGTCTCGGTCGTGGCCGCGCTGGTGGTCGTGATCGGCTGGTTCGAGCTGCGGCCCGAGGTCACGGATCCTGATCGAGAGTCACCTCGAACTCGGCCGGAAGCGATTTGCCCAGACTGAGGAACGCCGACGTCCCCGGCCACAGATAGGTGAGGCTCTCACTCACCGGCCGGTAGGCGGCGGTGTAAAGCGTCGAGAAGCCCTCGTCCCAGCGGCGTGCCAGCAGTGGCTCGGACACCATCGCGGCGTCCATGCCGTCGGAGCGAGTGCCCTTGGCCTGCAGGTCCTGAAGGTACGCCAGCCGCTCGGCGCTGTTGACCCAGGCGGCGTGCTCAGGCCACTCGATCTGCTCGGGGTGGTTGGTCACCTCGCACCGGTCGGTCACCCTGGCGAGCCGGTCGGGGGCGACGTACACCGTCGCCACCGCGCCGTCGCGGTCGGCCAGCGTGATGTTGTACGAGAGCTGATGTGGCAGCCGCCGCAGCACCGCGATGCCCGCGGCCACGTCGTCGCACACCTCCAGCAGATACCGCATCACCAGCGGCACGCCGAACCCCTCGCCCACCTCGCGCCGCCCACCGAACGTGAGCGACACGGCCAAGCCGCGGTCGTTGACGCCGTCCACCAATCCCCACAGGCAGTCGCCCGTCCCCATCACCCGCCGCGACCCCCAGCGGCTGCGGTACACCGTGGCCTCGAACAGGCGCGGGTCATAGTCGTAGTTTCGGTACAGCACCGGCTCGCCGGTGTCGGAGTCGGGAACGACGATCTGGGAGCAGGCGACGATGAACGGCGGCGGGTTCCAGAGCGTCAGCATTGCAGCGGCCGTGTCGTCGTCGCCGGCCAGCTCGACCAGCCGCTGATGCACGGGTACCAGCTCGGGCATGTGCTCGCTCAGGGCGGCTTCGGCCTGCTCTCGGGTCGGCCGTCCCTCCCCGTCGTGCGCCAGCCACCAGCGTCGGTACTCCGGCCACGTCTCGTCAAACAGCGCCTTCCAGCGCACATCGGGCAGGTCCTCGTCGACCCCGATGAACCGCAGCGTCCGTGTCTGCGGTCTCGGGGCCGGCGAGGCATCCAGCCAGTGTCGCCACTGCTTCGGGATCCACTGGCGCCAGTCGTATTCGCTGTCGCTCATCGATGCAGTGTGACGCACCGAGGGCACCGCGGGTGGGTTAGACCCGTCGGCCGCGACCGAACACCATGCCAAGGATCACGATGACCAAGATCACCGCGATCAGAAACCAGATAAATCCGGGAACTGCGAACAACATGTGGGATTACCTTTCGTTCGTTACTGAAAGGAATGGTTCCCACCTCGAAGGGCTACGAAACCTCTCCGTCGAGCCGCCGCTGCTCGCGGCGCGCGTGCAGTTCCATCAGCCACACCGCGATCGCGATCACTCCGGCCGCGATGGCGAGCACCGCCAGCACCCGCTGTTCCCGTTCGGCCAGGCTCCCGCCCTGCTGGTGCTTGCCTTCGTGCACCGCCAGCATGCCGAGGCCGACGGCGACGATCAGCGCCACCGTGAGGATCGCCATCCGCGCCACCGCCCCGCGGGTCGCCACCCCGCTTGCCCAGGTGCGTACGGTGACCACGGCCGAGACGGTGATCACGCCCACGCCGATGCCGCCGAACAGCAGGTACATGGGGAAGCCCGGGGTGGGGCCGTCCTGGCCCGGTCCGCTGACCGCCACCGCGCTGACCAGCAGGGCCACCATCGTTGCGCCTCCCAGCACCAGCACGATCGCCGTGGCGATCCTGCCGCCCCCGGCGTGCGCCAGGCTGTCGGCTGAGCCCAGCCGCCTGACCGCTTCGCGACCGGCCTGCTGATGGGTGAGGCCGCGGGCGCGCAGATCGGCCTCGGACTCGCGCAGGTGATCCTCGGCCTCCTCCACCAGACGCTGCCTGTTGGGGCGGCCCCGCAGGCTGCGATCGAGGTCGGCCAGGTAGCGAGCGATCGGGTCGTCGTTCACACGCCCGCCTGGAGCGTGCGACCGACGCTGCGGGCAAAGCTCTTCCACTCCACCACGCGCGCGGTGAGGGCGTCCTCCCCCGCCGGTGTCAGGCGATACACGCGCCGTCTGCGCGAGTCGACCACCGTTTCGCTCGAGACCAGCAATCCGCCTCGCTCCAGCCGGTAGAGCGCCGGATACACCGTGCCTTCGGGCAGATCGAAGGCGCCCTCGCTGCGAGCGGCCAGCCGCTGGATCACCGCGTACCCGTGAGCGGGATCGCCCTGGAGCACTGACAGCACCAGCATGTCGAGATGGCCTTTGAGCGCTTCGGATCGCATCCCCTCCACGATACCGGTCATCGTTCAGAGTTGCAAAGCTCTGCCAGTCTAGGCAACTGGTGGCCTTGGACACCTTGCTTTCACCGTCACACGAAGTAGGCTTCGCTGAAAGTGGAAGGCTCCAGCCACGCGGCTTCGGTGGATACCCTCGACCGGGCCGCCATAGACGCGTTGCTCGATCTGCTCGGCGGTGACCCAGAGGCGCTGGTCGACGTCATCGACGCGTTCCTGGAGGAGGCTCCGGCCCGTATTGCCGAGGCCGTGAAAGGGTGCCAGACCGGAGACGCGACGCTGGCCGGTCGGGCTGCGCACACGCTCAAGTCAAACGCTCTCACCTTCGGGGCGAACCGGCTGGCCGAGCAGTCACGATTGCTGGAAGAGGCGGCCCGAAACGGTGATCTGCAGACCGCGGGTGAGCTGGCCTCGGCGCTCGAGGGTGAATGGGTGCGGACGCGTCCGCTGCTGTGCGATCTCCGCGACCGGAACCAGCAGTGACCGCGCCTCACACCGGCGCGATCCTGGTCGTCGATGACGATCCCATCAATCGGATGCTGCTGTCCCGAAGCCTGGTGGCCGACGGGCACACGGTGCGCACCGCCGAGCACGGTCGTACGCGCGCTCGAGCTGCTGGCCGAGGCTCGCGACGACGTGGTGCTGCTGGACATCGTCATGCCGGAGATGGATGGGATCGAGGTGCTGGAGGCGATCAAGGCCGATCCCAAGCTGCGCGACCTTCCGGTGATCATGATCTCGGGGCTGGACGACTACGCAAACGTGGTGCGCTGCATCGAGGCGGGAGCCGAGGACTACCTGCCCAAGCCGTTTGACCCGGTGCTGCTGCGGGCGCGGATCGCCGCCGGCCTCAACAAGCGCCGCGTGCACGAACTCGAGCACGCGCGCGTGCGCGATGTATTCGCCCGGTTCCTGCCCGAATCGATGGTCGACCAGGTGCTCGTCAACGGCGACCAGGGAGTGCGGCTGGGAGGGGTGCGACTGGTCGGCACGGCGCTCTTCACCGACCTGCGCGGATTCACCTCGTTCGCCGAGGCCACCCCACCCGACCGTGTGATCGACGTGCTCAACCGCTTCTTCGGAGAGATGAGCGACGCGGTGCTCGACAACGGCGGCACGCTGGTGGCGTATCTCGGCGACGGTCTGCTGGCGGTGTTCGGCGCGCCGGTGGAAAGCACCGACCACGCCGACCGAGCGCTGCGGGCCGCCCGCGAGATGCTGACCGAGCGGCTGCCGCGCTTCAACCAGTGGCTGCGCGACACCAGTGACAGCGCCGGCTTTGCGGTCGGCATCGGCGTCTCCAGCGGGCCGCTGATGTCGGGCAACGTCGGCTCTGAGCGGAGGCTGGAGTACACGGCGGTCGGCGACACCGTCAACACCGCCTCGCGGCTGGAGTCGCTCACCAAGGAAGTCCCCCATGAGCTTTTGATCTCGGACTCCACCAGAGCGCTCCTCACCGGAGATGGTCATGACCTGGTGTTCGTCGACGAGATCACACTGAGAGGCAGGACCACCCCCACGCAGTTGTGGACGTTGCCAGGAGGCGAGCCATGAAAGCCCTTGTGCTTGGCGTTGTGATCATGAGTGTGCTGCTAACCGCGTGCGGTTCCAGTGCCTCGTCCAGCCCGCAACCGTCGACGGGCGATCCCACCGTTGACAAGCTCGCCCAGGTGCTCGCACGGGGCACGCTGGTGCTCTCGACCGATCCCGCGTATCCCCCGCAGTCGATGCAGGTCAAGGGCGCCAAGCGCCTCGCCAACACGAAGTGCACCGCCAATCAGCTGACCGCAAACCAGATGACCGGCTACGACGTCGACACCGGCAAGCTGGTCGCCAAAGCTCTGGGTGTCGAGCCGTGCTTCGTCACACCGACGTGGACCGAGATCACCGCCGGTCAGTGGGGCGACCGGTGGGATCTCTCGTATGGATCCGGCGCAATCAACACTGACCGCATGAAGCGACTGTGGATGACCACTCCTTACCGGTTCGAGCCGCAGCGCTACTTCGTGAAGACGTCGTCGCCGTATCAGAAGCCCAGCGATCTGGACGGCAAGAGCATCGGCGTGTGCGACAGCTGCACCGTCGAGTTCTATCTGCTGGGCACGCTCAAGATCCCGGGTCTCGACATCACCCGAGACGTCCAGAACCCGAAGATCGTCGACTACGCGTCAGAGCCACCGGGACTGCGGGCGACCGCCAACGGCAAGATCGACGCCTACCTCTCGGCCGAGGCCGTGGGTATGGAGGCGATCAAGCAGGGTGAGGATCTGCGTCCCCTCAAGGGCGACGCCTTCACGATGTATCTCACCGGGTTCCTGGACAAGAGCTCGTCACTCGCGCAGGCGGCGTTCGCCCAGCGGATCGACCAGATCATCGCCAAGGCACAGAAGGACGGAGAGCTGAAGGCGCTGTCGCTGAAGTATTTCGACAAGGACTACGGCTCACCGGCCGCCAACTACAACGTCGCCCAGCTGCATCAGCAGATCCCGTCGTCGGTGACCGGTTGACCGAACC
The DNA here is from genome assembly GCA_963729195.1 of uncultured Actinomycetes bacterium. Taxonomy (GTDB): domain Bacteria; phylum Actinomycetota; class Thermoleophilia; order Gaiellales; family JAICJC01; genus CAVPTL01. Next base: position 41,315 of record CAVSNF010000022.1, on the reverse strand, counting down.
CCGTGGCCCGCGAGGGCTGCGGTTCTTCAGCCGCAGCCTGATGGCCCGCTTGGTCGGGTCGTTCATGGTGCTGTCGATCGTGATGGTGGCGATCGTGTGCGTGGTCACCTACTACCGCGCGAAGGCATCGCTGGAGTCCTCGGTGTATGCGCGCCTGGGGGCGGTTGCCGACGCCAAGTCCGGTGCGCTGGACAACTGGGTGGCAGATCAGCAGCGCAACCTGGTGTTCGTGGGGACGCTGCGCCAGGTCGACAACGAAGCCCACATCCTGCTCAAGGCCGACTCGACTCCCAGCCGCCGGCTGCAGGCCAAGAACGACTTGGCGCAGCAGCTGACGCAGGTCGTGCGTCGCACCACCGACGCCGAGGAGTTCCTGCTGCTCAGCCCCTCAGGGCGGGTGGTGGTTTCGACCGTGCCGGAGGACACCGGCAAGTCGCAGGCCACGGCCGCGTATTTCCGAAACGGGCTGTCGCACACCGCGGTGGAGAACCCGTATACGTCCACGCTCTCCGGCCAGCCCGCGATCACGGTGTCCACGCCGCTCTTCCTGCACAACGGGTCGGGCCTTCGGATCGGGGTGCTGGCGGCAAACCTCAACCTGGAGCGGATCGACGGGATCGTGCTGCCCCATCAGGGACTCGGCACCAGCGGGTCTGCGTACCTGGTCGGCCGCGATCACCGGTTCGTCAATAAGATCCTGGCCACCGGGCCGTACGCCGGTGCGATCCACTCCACGGGAATCGACAGCGCTGTGGCGCGCCAATCGGGCCAAGGGCTCTACACCGACTACAAGGGCGTGCCGGTGATCGGCATGTACCGCTGGCTGCCTGAGCGCGACGCCGCCCTGGTGGTCGAGATGACCCAGGAGGAGGCGTTCGCACCGGCCCGCAAACTTGCTCTCGAGATCGGGGCGATTGGCGTGGGCGTGGTGCTTCTGATGAGCATCGGCATCTACTTCGCGTCGCGCAGGATCGCTCGCCCGATCCTCGCCATCACCGAGACCGCCACAGCCGTCACCGCCGGTGACCTCACGCGGGAAGCGCCGGTCACCTCCAGCGACGAGATCGGCACGCTGGCGGGTGCGTTCAACGACATGACCGGTCAGCTGCGCGACACGTTGGAGGGTTTGGAGCAGCGCGTGGCCGACCGCACCGAGGAGTTGGCCTTGCAGAACGCCGAGCTGGAGGCTCTGCATGAGACCTCACTGGGAGTGATGCACCGGCTCGACATCGATGACCTGCTGCACGAGGTGCTGGCCCGGGCGCTCGAGCTGATCGGCTCGGAACACGGCTATGTGTACATGTTGAACGAGTCCCAGGAGATGCTCGAGACGCGCGCCGCGATCGGCGTGTTCGAGGAGGACACGCATCTCCCGGTGGCCCAGGGCGAGGGCTTGGCCGGGCGGGTGATGCAGACGCTCGAGCCGACCGTGGTGGACGACTACGACAGCTGGGCCGAGCGGGTGCCCACCTTCCCGCGGGGCCGGATCCGCGCGATGGTAAGTGTGCCGCTGACTTCAGGGTCAACCGCCATCGGCGCGCTGGGAGTGGCGCGCGATGTCTCGGATCCCCGGTCGTTCTCGGAGTCGGAGGTGGAGCGGCTGCAGCGGTTCGCCCAGCTGGCCATGATCGCCCTGGATAACGCTCGGCTGTATGCCAGCGCTCAGGAGGCGCGCGATGCCGCCGACTCGGCCAACGTCGCCAAGAGCACGTTCCTGGCGGCCATGAGCCACGAGATCCGCACCCCGATGAATGCCGTGATCGGGATGAGCGGTCTGCTGCTGCGAAGCGATCTCGATTCCGAGCAGCGCGAAGAGGCCACGATCATCCGCACCTCCAGCGAAGCATTGCTCTCGATCATCAACGACATCCTCGACTTCTCCAAGATCGAGGCCGGGCGGATGGAGCTGGAGACGGCGCCCTTCAGCCTGCGCGAATGCGTGGACGGCGCGGTGGCATTGATCCGGTCGCTGGCGGTGGACAAGGGGTTGCAGCTGGAGGCCCGGATCGATCCGGCCATCCCCGCCGTGCTGATGGGCGATGTCAGCCGGCTGCGCCAGATCCTCCTGAACCTGCTCAACAACTCGGTCAAGTTCACCGAGAAGGGCAGCGTGATCCTGACCGCGGAGATGGCACCGCCTCCGGCTGGCGGCGGGTTGGAGCTGCACATCGCCGTGGCGGATACCGGCATCGGCATCCCCGAGGAGGCGATGGGGCGGATGTTCCAGTCGTTCAGCCAGGCAGACGCAGCGACCAGCCGAAAGTACGGCGGCACCGGACTGGGACTGGCGATCTCAAAGCGGCTGGCCGAGGCGATGGGCGGCACCATGTGGGTCGAGAGCGCCGGCATCCCGGGGCAGGGCAGCACCTTCCATCTCACCATCGCCACCAGCGCGGCGGCCGATCAGACTGCCGCCAATGGGTCGGGGCCCGGGTCGGGCAAGCTCGATCTCGATCCCGAGCATGCCGCCAACCACCCCCTGCGGATCCTGCTGGTGGAAGACAACGTGGTCAACCAGAAGCTGGCGACCCGGCTGCTCGGGCGGATGGGCTACGCGGCCGATCTGGCCGGCAACGGTATCGAGGCGATCGAGGCGGTCGGCCGTCAGCGGTACGACCTGGTGCTGATGGACGTGCAGATGCCGGAGATGGACGGCCTGGAGGCAACTCGCAACATCGTCGAGCAGGTGCCGTTGCCTGACCGGCCGTGGATCGTGGCGATGACAGCCAACGCCATGGACGGCGACCGCGAGCGCTGCATCGAGGCCGGCATGAACGGCTACATCTCGAAACCGATCAGGGTCGAAGAGCTGGTCGCAGCCCTGCTCGGCACCCCGCCCATGCGTGCATAAAAGGTGCCTGGCACCTTTATTCAGGCCGGTTGGAGCTTGCGGAGTTCGAGCGGCCAGTAGTCGAAGTCGAAGATCTCCTCTTCGCTCAACCAGGCCACTGAGCCGAAGGTGTCGAGCACCTGTGCGGTGACCAGGTGGCTGCGATAGGCGATCTCGGCGTGCATTGCCGCCTTGGACTCGTCGGCGCCGACGGTGATTGCGCCCAGCCCCGGCACCAGCACCACCTGGGGGAGCACACTGCGGATTCCCAGCCCCGACGGCAGCCGGTGGCGATGGCGCTCGAAATAGGCGCGGTAGCTCTGCGCGAACCGGTCGAGCACGTCGCCGGCCTCACCGGCCGAGCGGATCACCGCGCTCTGGGCGCCGATGCGAAGGATGTGGTCGGGCGTTGCCCGAGCAGCGGTGGCGACCGTGTCCACGTCGTCGCGGTCGGAGAACCGCCGCTGGGTTCGGTCGATGTGCAGCACACCGTCGAGCCGCTGTGCCAGCTCGGTCATCAACGCCGCCTGCTCGTCACCGGAGAGGTTGGCTCGGGCCGCCGGTCGCGGCCGGCGCGACTGGTCGATGTACGACTGCGCTTTGGCCACCAGCTCCAGCGTCATCAGATACGACTGTTCATGCGAGTCGCCCCATGTCACCAGGCCGTGGTGATCGAGCACCACCGCGCGGGCGTCGGCCATATCGGCGGTCAGCTTGGACAGCTCGAACCCCGGGCGGACGTAGGGAACGATCGCGATGTCGGTGCCCAGCGCCTCGGCCACGGCCCGCTCGCCGTCGGGGTGGTTGGTGAGCGTGCAGATCGCATCGGCGTGGACGTGGTCGACGTGGGCGGCGGGCAGAAACCCGTGCAGCAGCGTCTCGATCGACGGTTTGCGTGCGTCCGGCTCGGTCATGCAGCCGTCCAGAAAGGCGACCATCTCCTCGTCACTCATGGAGGGGCGCTCGCGCAGCGGCCGCAGGTGGTCGAGGTGGAGCCCCGGAAACCCGTCGGCGGTGATCGTGCGCAGGTCGGTGCCGCTGCCCTTGATCCGCATCACCCGGCCGCCGTTCTCGTCCAGCTTGGTCGACGTGTTGCCCCCGCCGTGCACCACCAGCGCCGGGTCGGCCCCGATCCGCTGGGAGCGGTTCACCAGTTTGTCCAGTTCAGTTCTGCCGTCGATCATGCGCCTGCGGGCCTCCACAATGGTCGGATCACCTCAGCATCCACCATCTCCAGCGAATGCCTGTACACCTCTCGCCACTGATCGTAGAGCGCCGAGTAGGCGCGCCCCACGTCGGGGTCGGGCTGGTAGGTGGCGGCCATGCGCGCTCCGGTGGTGGCCAGATCGGCCACGTCGGCGGCGATGCCGGCGCCCACGGCGGCATACATGGCCGCGCCCAGAGCGGTCGACTCGCGCACCTCGGGCACGTGCACCGGCACGCCCAGCACGTCGGCCAGGATTTGCGGCCACAGCGTGCCGTTGGAGGCGCCGCCGGTGAAGACGACCTGGTCGACCTGGCGGCCGGCGACCTGCTCGGCGATCTCATAGTGCCCGCGCACGGCGTAGGCGGCCGCCTCCTCGATCGCGCGGATGCATTCCTTCTTGCCGCTGGCCGCCGGGTTGGCGATGTCGAATCCCAGGAATCCCGGCGCCGTCTGCACCCAGCGCTTGGCATCCATCACGTTTGAGAACAGCCCCACGACGCCGCCGGATCCGGGCGGCGCCTGGGCGGCGGCCTGCTCCATCAGCATGTACGGATCGGTGCCGCGCCTCGGCCGCGGCCGCCTTCTCGGCGTCACAGAATCCATCCCGGAACCAGCGCATCGAGAGGCCCGAGTAGAACCCGATGCCCTCCATCATCCACTGCCCCGGCACCGTGTGGCACAGCGTCCGCAGGCGGCATTCCGGGTCGATCAGCACCTGGTCGGAGGTCACGGTGGCCTGCCAGAAGCTGCCGCCGATGACCGTGAACTTGTGGGGCTGGGTGAGTCCGATGCCGACCAGCGCGAGCTGCGTGTCCGCGCCGCCCACGACCACGGGCGTGCCTTGGCGAAGACCGGTTTCGGCAGCGGCCTTGGCCGTCACCCCGCCGATTACCGATCCGGGGTCGCGCACCGGCGGCAGCACCTCGCGGGGCAGCTCCACCAGGTCGATGACGCGGTCTGACCAATCTCGATGGGCGAGTTCGAACATGCCGCTGCTGGAACCGGCCGAAGGATCGGTCACGAACTCGCCGCTCAGCCGGGTCAGGATCCAGTCGGAAAGCATCCCGACGTGCGCGATCGAGGCGAAGATCTCGGGCTCGTGGCGGGCAATCCAGCGGAAACGCGCAGGCGAGGTGATCGATACCCAGTCGCCTCCCTGGAAGTAGATGGTGCGGGCATCGCCGCTCTCGATCAGCTCCACGGCCTCGACGCCGGCCCGCGAGTCGACGTTGGGACAGGCCCAGATCTCGCTGCCCGAGCTGTCGTACAGCACCATGCCCTCGCGCATGCTGGTGGAGCTGACCGCGGCCACCGCATCGGCCGAGATGCCGGGCGCCGCGAGCACCTCGTGCACGCACTCGCAGATCAGCGCCCAGTTGCCGGTGGTATCGAACTCCTGCGAACCGGGAGCGTCAGGCAGGGTGGCGTGCGACCACTCCCGCTGGCCGATCGCGAGCTGGTGGCCCTCGGGATCGAACACCACCGCCCGGCAGCTGCCGGTGCCCGCATCGATGGCCAGCAACAGCTGGTCGGTCATGCCGGGAGCGCTCCGCGGTTGATCACGTTGACGAGCTCGGCTCCGTCACACAACCGCCGGATCTCGTCCACCAGCATGCGTGCTCCTCGGGCCAGCGTCTCGTGGGTGGCGCCGCCGATGTGGGGCGTGACGATCACGTTCGGCATGCCCAGGAGCGGACTGCGAGAGCCGTCCGCCCGAGACTTGCAGGACATCCAGTGCTGCGCCGCCGATGTGTCCGGAGCCGAGCGCGGCAAGCAGCGCATCCTCGTCCACCAGCGACTCGCGGGCGGTGTTGATGAAGAACGCTCCGCGGCGCATGCGCCCGAACGCATCGGCATCGAACAGATCCACATTGCTCGGGCGTCTGGCGGGCATGCAGCGAGAGGAACTGCGACTCGGCCAGCAGCTCGTCGAAGCTGACCACGCGGCCGCCACCGGCCACGATCTCGGAACCGTCGACGAACGGGTCGTGCACGATCAGTTGCATGCCGAACGGCAGGCGCGCGTTGAGCGACCCGCCGCCCGACGTGGCCGTAACCCAGCAGGCCGAGGGTGTGGCCGCCGAGGTCGCTACCGATCCATTCCGCTCCCTCGTAGGTGGACTCGCCGAACCGCCCGCCGTTGGCCAGATAGTTGGCCGCGGTGACCGCGCCTCGGGCCAGCATCACCGCAAACCCGATGGTGAGGTCGGCGACCGATTCGGCGTTCTTTCCCGGAGTGGTCACCACCGGGATCCCGCGCTCGCCGGCGGCCGCCACGTCCACGTTCACCGGGCCGCCGCGGGCGCAGCACACCAGCCGCAGGTTGGGCGAGGCGTCCAGCACCACATCGGTCACGGCGGCGCCGTGGATCACCAGCACCTCGTGGTCGCCGAGGCCGGCGATCACCTGGGCAGGCGAGCCCGCGAACTCCCGGATGCGCCGCTCCGACTCGGAGTCGCCGATGCGGTCGTCGTCCATGTCCAGTTGGAGATAGTCGATTTCATGGTCGCCGGCGACCGGCAGGAACGCCTCCCGGAACACCTCCACCGGCACATACACGTCTCCGACAACGAGGATCTTCATTCGGGCGGGTATGTCCTAACTCGGCTTGAGGTCGACCGCATGGCCCGACCCGGACTCGAAAATGACCTTCAGCATCGGCTCGGTGTCGACGTACCAGAACTGGATCGTCTCGCCGATCCTGCCACCCATCAGCACCTCGGCTCCGTTGCTCTCGAAGTGGTGGCGGGTGGCCTCGGCCTGGTCGTGGGTGGCCCTCATCACGGCCACGTGATGCAGACCCTCTCCCCGCTCGTCCAGCCATTCCTCGGTAGATGCTCGGCCCCTCCAGCGGCTGGATCAGTTCGAACACGACCGGACCTGCATGCACCTCGGCTCCCAGCATCGAGTACTCGACCGGCTTTCCGTGAAGCTCGGTGGAATGCAGCGTCGGGGGCACGTGCTCGTAGATATTCCACGGTCCCCAGCCGAGCAGCTTGTGGTACTTCTCCAGCGCGCTGTCGAGATCCTCGACAACCGCAGCAACCTGGGTGATGGCCATGCCACCGGTTTCCAGCTTGAGGCTAGACACGAGTCGCGACTCCTTTCTCGATGGCGGTATCGGTGCCGTAGCGGGCCAGCACGGGCCAGATGTCGGTGACGACATCGTTCTCAACGACGTGGTAGCAGCCGTACAGATTGACGGTGGTGGGGCCGTAGCCGGGGAGCATCTCAACCGTGTCTCCCACGGCCAGCGTCGAGTTCTCGGGAACGTCGAAGCCGGTGTGCTCCTCGTCGACGAAGGCCGGCGTGGCCTCGTGGCCGACCATCTCCGGCATCATCAAGTCGATGCCCACGGCCTTGCGACCGGCGTCCACGATCACGCGCGTGCCGTGGCGACTGATCACCGTCGTCAGCACCGTCAGGGCGACCGGGAATCCGGGAATCAGGGCGCCGTGGAAGGCGTCCATGAAGACGTACGATCCGGCCTGCACCTCGGTCACGCGCGGATTCACGCCGGTCAGGTCGAAGGTGCCGGTGCCACCGCCCGACACGATCTCGCAGTCGACGCCGTTGGCCGCCAGGTGGTCGATCACCTCGAACAGGTCGGCGATCGCCTTACCGTGCTTGCGCACGCGCTCATCGCGGTTGGGTTCCAGCATGCAGTGGCCCTCATAACCCATCACACCGCGCCACTCCATGCCGGGCAGTGCCAGCGCCTGCTGGGCGACCTCGAGCGCCTCCTCCTTGCTGCGAACGCCGCACCGGCCCATGCCCACGTCGACCTCGACGATCACTCCGATAACCGTGCCCGCGGCCACGCCGGCCGCTGACACCAGGTCGAGCGGAGTCGAGCCGTCAACTGCGATGGTGACGCGGGCTTTGCCGGCCGCCTCGGCCAGCGCCCGCAGCTTGCCGGCACCCACCGGCTCGTTCGCCACCAGCACGTCGGGGATGCCTGCGTCCACCATGATCACGGCCTCCCAGGCCGTGGCGGTGCAGACGCCGATCGCTCCGGCCTCCATCTGCATCCGGGCGATCTGAGGGCTCTTGTGGAGCTTGGTGTGGGGGCGCAGATCGGCCGGCATCTCGGCCATCCGCGCCGCCATCGCCGCGATGTTGCGACGGGCGACATCGAGATCGAGCACCAGCGCGGGCGTCTCCAGCTGGTTGCGTGGGCGGCCGATCGCCGCCCGGTACGGATCAGTCGCCATCATCTCTCTCCTCGAGCCGTTGCAGTGGGTTTCAGGGTACCGATCGCCGGACGGTTGAGGCAGCGCTCCCCGGGGGTCACTGTCCGGCTCCGGGGATCGTGATATCCATCGCCTCCAGCGGCTGGCCGAGCGTCAGCCCGCCGTCCAGGATCAGCGTCTGGCCGGTGATGTAGGACGACTGATCCGAGGCCAGGTAGGCCACGGTGTCGGCCACATCGGTGGTCTCGCCAAACCGGCCCAGCGGAATCTTCTTGAGGTACTCCGGCCCCAGCACCGGGTCGTCGATGACCCACTCGGAGATGCGCGTGCGCACCACGCCCGGGGCGACGCAGTTGACGCGGATCCCAAACGCGGCCAGATCGAGCGCGGCCGTGCGCACCAGCGCGACCACCCCGCCCTTGGAGGCGTTGTACGGGGCCATGTTCTGCTCGACCCAGAATGCGTTGGTGGAGGCGGTGACCACGATCGCACCGCCGCGGCCGCCGGCTGCGATCGCCCGCCCGGCCTCCTGAATGCAGAGAAACACGCCGGTCAGGTTGACGTCGATGATCCGCTGCCAGCCGGCGTCGTCGATCTCGAGCAGCGGCTTGACGTCGGCGATGCCGGCGTGGGCGATGATCGAGTCCACTCGCCCGAAGCTGCTCTGGCACAGCTCCACCGCGGCATGCACATCCGAGCGGCTGGCCACGTCGCCACCGATCGCCCGGACGCGATCCGCAGGCCCGAGTGCATCCGCGGTGGCCTGGGCCATATCGCCGTCGAGATCGAACACGATCACGCCGGCGCCGTCTGCCAGGAACCGCTCGGCGATCGACCGGCCGATGCCCTGAGCGGCGCCGGTGACGATCACCGCCTTTGCGTCAGTGCTCATCGGCTGTCCAGCACCTGTCCGCCGTCAACCGGGATCACCGCGCCGGTGACCCACGAGGATCCGGGTGCGATCAGGGTGGCGATCCACCAGCCCAGTTCGGGCGCGGTGGCGATCCGGCCCAGCGGCACCTGGTCGGCCAGCCAGGCGTAGGCCTCGTCCAGATCGTCCGCCCAGGTGGCGTGGATGGGTGTGTCGACCGGGCCGGGTGCGATCGCGTTGACCCGGATGTGGTCGGGCGCGAGCTCTGCCGCCAAGGACTTGGTCAGGTACTCCAAGGCGGCCTTGCTCATGCCGTAGACCGACTGCCCCGGGCGCACCATCGAGCCAGACGACGAGCTGATGTTGACCACCGCCGCCACCGGCGATGCTCGCAGGTAGGGCAGGGCGGCCTGCACCAGGAAGAAGGGAGAGCGCACGTTCACGGCCATGTGCTCGTCGAACTCGTCGCGTCCCCACTCCGCGAATGGATGGTTGCGGCAGGTGCCGGCATTGTTGACGACGGCGTCGAGCCGCCCGTAGGCGGAAACCACCGTGGCGACGAGCTCGGCGGCCGCCTCGAAGTCGGACAGGTCACACGCCACCGCCAGCGCCGTGCCGCCCGCGGCCTCGATCTCGGCGACGGTCTCGTCCAGCAGCTCGGGCCGCCGTCCTGCCACCGCGACGGTGGCTCCGAGTTCAGCCAAGCGCCCGGCGGCGGCCCGGCCGATGCCGGTGCCGCCGCCGGTGACGAGTACCACAGCTCCGTGGAGTTCGTCAGTGCTTGAAGCTGTCATGTGCCCATGTGAGTTGACTCAATCAGTAGCTGGGTCGATGCGCCAGCTCCTCGGGTGTCTCGGGCCGCTCCTCGGCGGCTTGGCCGGCGGCACTGAGCCATTGCTCCCTCCCGGTCGCGGCCAGGAATGCCACCAACAGCACACCGAGCACAGCCCACACCCCCACCACGATCGGGCCCCACTTGAAGGGAGCCGGCGGGAACGGATTGAGCGATTTGTAGAACAGGATGATCATGGCGATCGTGGAGACGACGGGGAACACGCCGTGCGTGAACCAGTTGAACTCGCTGCGTCGCTCACGCCAGTAGTAGACCAGCACCGAGATGCTGCCCAGGATGTACACGGTTCCCAGGGCGAACGTGATCATGCCGCCGTCCACGAACCAGATGTTCTCCTTGCCCCACCAGGCCGTGAGGATGATGGCGCTGACGACGATCACGATGAACTGTGCGTGCACCGCGTTGATGGGCGTCTTGTATTTGGGATGGATCTCCGCGAACTTCTTCGGCAGTGCGCCGGCGCGGGCCATCGAGTACCACATGCGCGTGCCCACCAGGTTGGAGGCGATGCACACCGCCAGCGTCGAGTTGATCAGAGCCAGCAGCACCAGCCAGTAGAAGCTTCCCCAGTACTTGTCTGCCAGGATCAGCGGTGGCAGGTTGGACGCCGAGGCGATCTTGTCCACGTCGCTGGTGCCCCATCCCAGTAGCAGGAACCAGGTGCAGATGATCAGCAAGAGGCCTGTACCGAGTACTGACAGGATCAGTGCCTTGGGCACCGTGGAGTGCGGGTTCTCGCTCTCTTCGGCGATTGGGCAGGCGCCCTCCCAGCCGGTGATCGAGAAGATTCCGAACACCACAGCGAGGTAGAGGCCGTTGGCTCCCACGTCACCGATGTTGCCGGGGTTGACGGGCTCGAAGTTGAACCCGCCGCGACCTGGATCGACCGCGCTCCAGATGCTGAGCGCCAGCACGATCAGGATCTCGAGGCTGCCCAGGATGATCAGCAGCTTTCCCGAGAGTGCGATGCCGCGGTAGGCCACGAACATGATCACCGCAATCCCGAGGATGGCAAACAGCCACCACGGGAATGTGAAGCCGTACTTGGCTTTCAGCTCGGTCTCGAGCACCGTGCCCATGTACACCAGGATCACGCCCGGCACGAGCGGGTTGATCAGGAAGTAGAGCCACGCGGTGAACATTCCCACCCGTGGGTGGAGTGCCCGGCTGACGTAGGTGAAGTAGCCGCCGGCCGACGGGAATGCGCGAGCGAGCATGGCCAGGTTAATCGCGAGTACCAGTGCGATCACGAGGACGATCGCAAACGCGATCGGGGCAACCAGCCCTGCAAACGAACCAACGATGAAACCGAACGAAAACAGGCACGCGATCGCCGGGGCGACCAATGTGACCGACTGCATCAGCACCTCGGGCAGGCGCAGAGCGCCGGCTTTCAGGCCGGTCTCAGCGACGAGTACTTGCTCGCCGCCGACCTCGGACTCAGACATTCTCTCCCTCCTCGCGGGTTGAAATGGTGATTGCGAACACCAGCTGAGTACCTGTACTCCTGTACGGACAGTGCGACCCTAGAGAGTGGTGAGGTCGGTGTCAAGACCTTTTTGGGGATTTCCGAAAGCGGGATAGAGCGAACACGATTATGATCCTTTTTGTTCGGTTGTGCCACTAAGCCGGGTCGATGGCCTAAGATGGGCGACGCGATGATCGATTTTGTGCGATTTAAATGAGCGGGTCGCGGGGCCACACACGGCGAATGCTGCCCTCCGACCGGTTGCGCGCGATTGCGGAGTTGACCCGGGAGTCGGGAAGCATCCGGGTGGCAGACCTCGCGCAGCGGCTGGGTGTGACCGAGGTGACCATCCGGCGCGATCTCGCCCGGCTGGAGGACGCCGGGGTGCTGCGGCGTGAGCACGGTGGTGCCGTTGCGCTGCGTGGTGTCGAGTCGCAGTACGCGCTGCGCGCCGGTGAGCACGAGGACGCCAAGCGCGCGATCGCGCGGCGGGCGGCAGACCTGGTGGCAGACGGCGCCACCATCGTGATCGATTCGGGTTCCACCACAGCGGAGTTCGCCCGCGAGTTGGTGCACAAGCACAACCTCAAGGTGGTCACCAACGCGATCACCACCGCGGCCGAGGTGGCCGAGAATCCCGACGCCACGATCATCCTCACCGGCGGCATGTTCCGCCGCAGCACCCGTGGCACTGTCGGCGATATCGCCACCCGGACGCTGGCGGGACTGCGTGCCGACCAGGCATTCATCGCGGCCGCCGGGGTTGCCCCGGATGGGCTCAGCTACCCCGCCATCGAGGAGGTGTCGGTCAAGCAGGCCATGATCGCATCGGCTGCGGAGGTGATCGTGCTGGCAGACCACTCCAAGTTCGACCAGGTGTCGCTGGCCCTGTTCGCGGGGCTCGATTCGATCGACAAGCTGGTGACGTCTGCGGCGCCGACCGGGGAGCTGGCGGCTGCCATCGAGGAAGCCGGCATCGAGCTGATCATCGCCCCGCCCACCGGTGCCGCCCAGGTCAGGGAGATCGCATGACCGGGCCGCCGGTGGTGGGCGCCGGGCTGAAGATGTTCCTGGGCTACGCCGAGACGGTTCGCTATCTCCACGAGCTGGCGGCGTGCGCCGAGGAGTTCGAGGGTGTCTCGGTGTTCGTGCTGCCGTCGTTCCCGGTGCTCGCTGCCGCGCAGGATCTTTTGTCGGTCTCGCCGGTGCGCTACGGCGCGCAGGACGGACACTGGGAAGAGGCGGGGCCGTACACCGGATGTGTCTCGCCGGCGATGCTGCGCGAGCTGGGGTGCACATTCGTCGAGGTTGGGCATGCCGAGCGCCGGCGGCTGTTTCACGAGACCGATGCCATGGTCGCCCGCAAGGCCGTGGCAGCCGCGCGCAGCGGCCTGACTCCGATCGTGTGTGTGGGCGAGCAGCGGATGGGCGATCCGGCAGACCAGATCGTGGCCGCCCAGGTCGTCTCGGTGCTGGAGTCGCTCCCCGCTGAAGCCGACCTGGTGATCGCCTACGAGCCGGTGTGGGCGATCGGGGCGGCCGCTGCGGCCGAGCCGCGGCACATCGAGCAGGTGGTGTCGATGCTACGGGGGCTCACCGACGGCCGTGGCGGCGACGTACGGGTGCTGTACGGCGGCAGCGTCGCTTCGGGTGGAGTGGCCGGGGTGCTCGCGACCGGAGTGGACGGCGTGTTCGTCGCGCGGTCGGCCCTGGCTGTCTCGGACCTGCGGCGGGTGGTGGAGTCGGTGCGGGAGGCGGCATGAGTCAGCGCATTGCTATCGGCGCCGATGAGGCCGGTGTGGCGCTCAAGAAGCGGCTGATCGACGAGCTGCAGAGGGCCGGCATCGAGGTCGCCGACTACGGCTGCGGCGAAGACGAGACGGTTGACTATCCCGATGTCGCGCTGGCGGTGGCCGAGGCCATCGCCGCCGGGGAGCACAGCCGCGGCATCCTCATCTGCGGCACCGGCATCGGCATGGCGATTGCCGCCAACAAGGTGCCGGGCGTGTACGCCGCCCAGGTGCACGATCCCTACTCGGCGGAGCGGTCGCGAAAATCCAACAACGCTCAGGTGATGACCCTGGGCGCCCGGGTGGTGGGACAGGAGCTGGCCGTCTCGCTGGTTCGCATCTGGCTCGAGTCCGAGTTCCAGGGCGGCGCCTCCGCCCGCAAGGTCGCAAAGATCGCATCAGCCGAGACCCGTCTGGTGGAGTGAATGATTGGTGTCAGGCACCAATTATTCACGCCCGAGCGTCGGTGGTGAATAACGGTGCCAGGCACCGCTATTCACGACAGGCGCTCGGAGGCGCAGGCCGTTGGGTCTGTGGCAAGGATCGAGCCGCGAGCGGAGCGCAGGCGTGGCAAAGCCACGTTGAGCACCGCACGCGGCGTGGGACGCCGCCACAGGCCCAACGGGCCAGCCTCCTACACCTGGGTTGATTCGGGCCAGGCCGCGATCATCTCGCCCACACCGCGTCTGGCGGAGGACACTTGCATGTCGATGCGGATCCGGTCGGTGCGAAGCCACGAGCGGAAACAGTGGAACGGCCGCAGCTCGCGGTCCCACAGCACCGATTCGATGAACGCCAGCGGGCTCTCCGGCTCAACCTCGAGCAGCTTGGCCAGCTTCGGCCCGGCCGCTGCTGCCTCGACCGCCCGCCGTCCGCCGTAGACCTCCACCTGCTCCAGTCGCCGCAGCCGCTCGTACAGTGACTCGCTGGGGTCGCCCTGCAACCCCATGACCGTGTCGGCCAGCCGCTCGGGGAGATAGTCGGTGACGTGCAGCGCGACCTGCCCGTCCAGCCAGCGCAGCCGTTCCATGGTCACGCCGGGGCTGTCCTGCGGCTCCCCCAGAGCGTCTGCTGCCCACTTGGGCAGGGGCACGATCTCCAGCCTCAGGATGCGAGACGTGACCTCGCGGCCGTGCCGGTCGACCTCGTCCTGGAAGAAGCCGTCCGCAGATTGCAGCAGCCACGAGCGTGGCTGCAGCTCGGCCACGAACGTGCCGTGGCCCTTGCGGCGAACGATCAGGCCCTCCTGCTCCAGCCGTTGCAGGGCCTGACGCACCACTGACCGGGACACGCCAAAGCTGGTGCCCAGATCGGGCTCCGATGCGATTCGCGTCCCCGCCTCCCAGCGACCCGACGTGATCTCGTGTTCGAGCACCGCGGCCAGCTGGAAATAGAAAGGGCACCGGCGACCCGCGATCGATCCTTCCAGAGGAGTCCAACTCCGCTCCTAGAGTGCCGTTGTACGGACAGGCGCGACGATAGGCCGTGTCGGTTGGAGTGTCAAATCCGACCCGTCGGCGTCAGCCGCTGCGCACGGTGGCCGGGAGTCCGGCGATGCCCCGCTCCAGGAACGTGAAGTGGCGTTCGATCGGCCCGGTGATGTCGTACTCGGCGATGCGGGAGAACAGGATCTGGAAGGCGATCCTGGTTTCGAGTCGTGCCAGCGGTGCACCCAGGCAGAAGTGGATGCCCTCCCCGAAGGCGATGTTGCGCTGCGGATCGCGGGTCAGAACCAGCGTGTCGGGGTCGTGGTACTGGCGCGGATCGCGGTTGGCCGATGCCCACAGCAGCAGCACCCGGTCACCCTCCGGCACCACCCGATCGTGCAGTTCGACCTCGCGGGTGGTGACCCGGGCACCGGCCTGCACCGGCGAGGTGTAGCGCAGCAGCTCCTCGATCGCGTTGGGAATCAGCTGCGGCCGATCGACCAGCAGCCGGCGGTCGGGGGCGCGGTGCTCGAGCAGGATCAAGCTGTTCGAGATCAGCGACGCGGTGGTGTGCACACCGGCCAGGAGCAGCAGCCGGCACATGCCGTCGACCTCGTCGATCGAGAGCAGCCCCTGGCCGTGGGCGATGGCGATGGTGGTGAACAGATCGTCACAGGGTGAGTCGAGCCGCTGGTTGACGGCGTCGATGATGTAGCCGCGCATCTCCTTGGCCGCCTGAGCCGACGCCGGTGACACGGCGGTCTCACCAGGCACGCGCTCGAGCATGCCGACATACCAGCGCTCCAGCCGGCGGTGATCTGCCGCGGGTGCCCCGAGCAGATCGCACACCACCGAGATCGGCAGCCGCAGCGCGAACTCCCGGGTCAGGTCGACCTGACCACGAGTGATCAGCGCGTCGACCAGCTCGTGCACGCGGGCGGTGACGATGTGCTCGAGCCGGCGCAGCTTGGCCGGGGTGAACTCGGCGTGCAGGATCTTCCGCAGCTGGTCGTGGCGCGGCGGGTCGGCGTCCAGGAAGCTGCCCGGCCCCAGCCGCGAGTCGTCGATGTCGACGCCCTCTGCGCTCGAGAACGTCCGCCAGTCGCGGCCTGCGGTCTGGACGTCGGCGAAGCGCGAGAGCACCCAGATCGATCGCTCGGCGTTGTGGTAGAGCGGCGCTTCGTCTCGCAACCGCTGGAAGATCCGGTCGGGGTGCTCGTAGAACAGGAAGGGGTCGTAGTCGAGCGGCTCGGTGGTGGCCATGGTCACCCTCGATTCCCCGGAGAGCGCATCACCTGAACCTCGATCCGGATCCGGTCTGTGCGAAGCCACGTCTGGAAGCAGTGGAACGGTTGCAGATCGCGACCCCAAGCGACCGACTCGATGAAGATCAGCGGCGTGCGCGCCCCGATCTCGAGCATCTTGGCGACAGCCGGTTCTGCCTGCGTTGCCTCCAGCGTTCGCCGGCCGCCGTCGACCGTCAGCCCCGCACGTTGCTCCAGCCGGTCGTACAACGAGCCCTCCTCGTCGCGCAGCGACAGGGCGGCGTCGGCCAGGTGCGCAGGTAGGAAGTCGGACACGTGCAGCGCAACTCGGCCGTCCACATAGCGCAGGCGCTCCAGGATGGCTCCTTCCGTTCCGTCCGGCAGACCGAGCGCGTCGGCCGCCCAGTGGGGCAGCGGCGCCACCTCGGCCCGCAGCACCTTGTCGGTGACCGCGAATCCCAGCCGTTCGACCTCCTCGTGGAAGAAGCCTTCGGAGGACTGCAGCAGCCATGAGCGTTCCCGGGCGTCGGCGATGAACGTGCCCCGGCCCTTGATCCGCTCGATCAGCCCCTCGGCCTCCAACCGCTGCAATGCCAGCCGCACCGTCGGGCGTGACACCTGGAAGCGAGCACCGATCGCAGGCTCCGATGCGAGTCGCTCTCCGGGCTGGCGCTCGCCCTTGACGATCTCTTCTGTGAGCACGCGGGCGAGCTGAAAATACAGCGGAATCGGCGAGCTGCGGTCGATCTTGGCGTCGTCGTTGGCCGGCACGAAATGCATGATAACGTGATGTCGTCCGTACAGCTTGGAGGGTGGATGGTGCATCGAATTCCTCGTGCCGATTTCGCGGCTCGGCGACACGCCCTGAGTGCTGCGCTGCAACAGCGCGGCATCGACGGTTGGGTTGCCTGCGCCAACGATCGGCCGTTCTCGGGCGGCGACCATGTGCGGTATCTATGCGACTTCCAAGCGCACTTCGAGCCGGTGTACCTGGTCGGTCGCGGCGACCAGGCACTACTTCTGACCGGCCCTGAATCCACCGCCATGGCCGAGCTCGACGTGGCCGGTGCCGATCTCGAGGTGCGGCCGATCTCTGAGCTGTCGCACCCGGGCCTCGAGTACGGCTCGGTGCGGCTGATCGACGGCGCCCAGGCGATCCGAGAGACGCTCGGTGGCGCCCGTCGTGTCGGTGTGGTCGGCGGCGACAACATCGGGCGGGCGGAGTACCAGCTGCTGTTCGCCCCCCTGGAACAGGCGGGATGCGAGCTGGTCTCGGCCGACGAGGACGCCTACCGTCTGCGCGCCGTCAAGACCGCCGCCGAGCACGAGGTGATGCAGGAGGGCTACCGCGTATCAGCCCTGGGGATCGCAGCTGCCGCCGAGGCGATCGCTGCAGGGGCGAACGAGCGGGAAATCGCCGCTGAGGCCGATGCGGCCATGCTGCGCGCCGGTGCCGAGAGCATGGCGATCGCGACCATGGTGGCCAGTGGCGAGCGCAGCCGGCCGATTCTGGCCCGTTCGACCACCAGACAGCCGGCCGCGGGTGAGGTGGTGGCCGTGACCGTTGCGCCCAGATGCGAGGGCTACTGCGTGTCCATGGCCAGGCCGTTCCTGCTGGGCGAAAACCCGCAGATCGCCCGCGAGATCGAGACCGCCTGGGCGGCGCAGGCCGCCGCCGTGGAACGGCTGGTGCCGGGTGTGCCGGGATCGGATGCGACCGTGGCCGCGCGCGACGCGATCGCCCAGGCCGGTACCGCGGCCGAGGTGATCGAAGTGTGGGTGCATAGCGGCGGTGTGATGGAGTTCGAGCCGCCCTACTTCACCCCCGGCGCCGACGCGGTGTTGGAGGCGGGGATGGCCATCTCGATCGATGTCCCGCTGTTCATGGCTCCCTGGGGCGGCCTTCGGATCGAGGATGGGTTCGTGCTCGAGGCCGGTGGCGCCAGCCCTCGCACCGACGATCGGCGGGAGGCATTCCCGTGGCAGATGTGAGCACCGGCGTCGCCGATCAGCGAGCGGCGCTGCGCGCCAACGTGCGACTCTCGACCGCCGACTACGCCACCCTCGACCGGCTCTACCCGGGGCTCTATCCACGCGTGATCGTCGCCGGCGACGGCGCCTACCTGATCGACGCCGAGGGCCGTCGCCTGCTGGACAGCGGCGCTCACATGGGGGCGTGCTCTGTCGGCCACGGGCGGGCCGAGATCGGCGAGCGGATCGCCGCTCAGATCGCCCGGATGGAGTTCTCGACGCTCGACGCCGGCTTCGCCCATCCGGCCGCCCTGGAGCTCACCGAACGGCTCAAGCCGCTGGTGCCCGTGTCTGGCGAGCCGCTGTTCCTCTACAGCTCCAGTGGCAGCGAGGCGATCGAGGCCGCGGTCAAGGTCGCCCGCAGCTATCACGCCGCTCGTGGGGAGCCCGGGCGAGTGAAGATCCTGTGCCGGACGGGCTCCTACCACGGCTCGACGTATGCGGCCATGTCGGCCACCGGCATCCCCGCCGCCCGCGAGCCGTTCGCCCCGCTGGTGCCCGGATTCGTCCGCACGTCACAGCCGTCGCCGGGCCGTTGCGGATTCTGTACACCCGAGAGCGGGTGCACGCTCGAGTGCGCCGACGACATCGAGGCGGCGATCCTGCGCGAGACGCCCGGGACGGTCGCGGCCATGATCGGCGAGCCGGTGCCGCTGCGGGAAGCCATCAAGGTGCCGCACCAGGACTACTGGCCGCGGGTGCGTGAGATCTGTGACCGCCACGGTGTGCTGCTGATCTCCGACGAGGTGATCACCGGCTTCGGCCGCACCGGGCGGATGTTCGGATGCGAAAACTGGGATCTGCAGCCCGACATCGTGGTCTTGGCCAAGGGCCTCACCAGTGGGTACGTGCCGATGTCGGCCTGCATCACCAACGGCACCGTGGGTGACGTCGTGCGCAGCCATCCGATCACGCACATTTCGACCTATGCCGGCCACCCGGCGGGGTGCGCCGCCGCGCTGGCCACGGTGGACATCCTCGAGCGCGAGCGTCTGCCCGAGCACGCCCGCGACCTCGAGCCGGTGGTGCGGCAGCGGATGGAGGCGCTGGCTGCGGCCCGCCCGTCGGTGTTCAACACCAGCGTGATTGGGCTGCTTGGCAGCATCGAGTTCGCACTTGCGGAGGGCGGCCACGCGACCGAGACGGCTGCCCGGCTGGCTCACGAGCTGTACGGGCGCGGAGTGATCGCCCGCACCGCCGCGGAGGGGGCGACGGGAGTCGTCTACTTCTATCCGCCGCTGGTGGTGACCGAGGAGGACGTTGATATGGCATTCGCCGCGTTTGATGAGACGTTCGCGGCACTGGAAACGGCCGGCCACCTGCGGGCCGAGGAGGAGTAACGATCTGATGGACATTTCAGCGCTGGACGGGGTGGTGTTCGTCGATCTGACGGTGCCGATCTCACACGACGTGCCTGCACTGTGGCCGGGCAATCCCGAGATGCACTTCGACACGTTTCACTGGTTCGACGAGGAGCCGCCGTACTTCAACCGGCTGCTGCATGTGGACGAGCATGTGGGCACGCACTGGGATGCGCCGTCGCACTTCCTCGAGGATCATCGCGAGCGGGGGCTGTACTCGACCGAGAACGTGCCGCTCGAGAAGCTGATGGTGCCGGCGGCGGTGATCGACGCGTCCGACCTGGTTGGGGACGTTCCCGGCGTCAGCCCGCGGGTGGGCGTCGATCGGGTGGAGGCGTGGGAGGCCGAGCACGGCCGGCTCCAGCCCGGCGACGGCGTGCTGCTGCGCACCGGCTGGAGCGATCGCTACTTCAAGCCGTTTCCGGAAGGCCTGGCGTTCGCGCGGGATGTGATCGACCGCAAAGCCCCGGCCTGGCCGGCGTTCGACGTCGCGGCCACCGAGCTGCTGGCCGACCGCGGGGTGGTGCTGTTCGGGTTCGACGTACCTAGCGCCGGCCCGTGGGACGACGTCGCCCGGTTGCACCGGGTCGCGCTGGAGCGAAACATCGTGCTGGTCGAGAACCTGATCGGGATGGGCCCGCTACCCGCCCGCGGTGCGCTCTTCATCTTCCTGCCGCTGAAGCTCCGCGACGGCAGCGGCGCTCCCGGCCGAGCCGTCGCGATGATGCCGCGTGAATAACGGTGCCTGGCACCGTTATTCACGGTTTAGCAGGCGGCGGGGGTTGTGGATCAGCATCTGATCGACGGTCTCCTGGGGGATGCCGTAGCGGTCTCTCAGCATCGGCTGGATACGGCTGAAGAGGTGCTCGATGCCGGTGCCGCCGTAGGCGGTCGCCACCGTCTTGATCCAGGCGTCGCAGCCGAGTACGATCTGTTCGCTCAACCCCTCGCCCAGCAGCACCTCCAGGGCGTCGCAGCGCTCCTTGTCGGTCGGATCCTTGAAGTTGGGCAGGTACACCTCCTGACCGAAGGTGTCGTACTCGATCACCGCTCCGGCGGCGGCGACCTCGCGGTGGTATCCCAGGTCGAGCCGCTCGTCGAGGTGGCTGAACACCACTCGCTCGGGCGGCTGGCCGCCGTCGGTCAGCATCGCCAGGATCTCGAGGGCGTGCATGCCGCGGGCATCGAGGTGGATGTTGACCATCGCGCCGGTGCGGGCACCGACCCGTCCGGCGGCGCGTACCACCCGCTCTTCCCGCGCCGTCACAGGGCTGGACGTGCCGATCTCGCCGATCAACGCCGCCCGTACCTCAGTACCGTCGATGCCCTCGTCCAGGTCACGCACCATGATCGCTTCGAGTTCGTCGTCGGTCGCCGTCTCGACCCAGTCGGGGTGCGAGTCGTGCACGTAGAAGCCGCACCCGACCATGATGTGCACGCCGGCCCGGCGGGCGATTTCGGGCAGCTCTGCCGGCCGCCGCCCCAGGCCGATGTTGGTCATGTCGACGATGCCTGAGCCGCCGGCGGCCGCCACCCGCTGGAGCTCGTGGATACACACCTCGGGGTCGTCCACGATCAGGTTGTCGGCCAGGCTGTGCGGGTTCCATCGCAGGAAGCCGAGATTGTGGATCGTCACCGGCGCATCCATCGGCGGCGCGTTCAGCTCGGACGAGGGCTCCAGCCACACCCGCGAATCGACCAGCACGTGCTCGTGCATGCTGGTCGGGCCGAGCTGGGCGGCCTCGATCGGTCCGAGTGCGGTGTGGATGGGCATGGCAGACCTCTCTCAGCGCGCGCGCTCTTGACAGCCGTCCTTCGGTTGGGATACGAATATACACAATGTACGGACGTAAGACTGTCCTGATCACAGGGGCCGCAGGTGGCATCGGCGCAGCAGCAGTGCGAGCGTTCCTGGGCGAGGGTTACGCGGTCGCAGCGACCGATCGAAACAGTGATCAGCTCGGCCAACTCGAGGCCGACGTGAACGACCCCGAGCTGCTGACGGTGGCCGCCGACGTGCGCGATCGGGCTTCGGTCGAGTCGATGGTGGCAGCGGCACTCGAGCGCTTTGGCGGGTTCGACGTGGTCTGCCCCAACGCCGGGGTGTTTGTCGGCCCCGAGCGGCTGCTGACCGAGACCACCGACGAGACCATGGACATGCTGATCGACGTCAACATCCGCGGCGTCGTGAACGTGCTGCGGGCGTCCGTCCCCCACATCGCCTCCGGCGGCGCGGTCGTGCTGACGTCGTCGATCTCGGGCCTCCAGGCCCATCCGGGAGGCGCCGTGTACGCCGCCACCAAGACCGCCCAGCTGGGCCTGGCCCGCTCGCTTGCCGCCGAGCTCGGGGAGCGCCGGATTCGCGTCAACGTGATCTGCCCCGGCACGATCGTCACGCCGATGGCGACCGAGGCCCACACGCCGGAGCAGCTCGAGGGGTTCGCCGAGGACAACCCGCTGGGCCGCCTGGGGCAGCCCGAAGACGTGGCCGAGGCGTTCCTGTTCCTGGCCACCGCCGGGTACGTCAACGGCGTGATCATGCGCGTCGACGGCGGCGACTGCATCATGGGAGCGCTGTGAATACCACCGAGGGTGTGCTGGGAGTGACCGTCGAGCTCGACGTGGGCTGCACCGTTCGGGACGGCACCGTGCTGCGGGCCGACATTCACCGGCCGGTCGAGCCCGGCCCCCACCCTGTGATCCTGATGCGGACACCGTATGGAAAGACCGGTGCCGAGAGTGAGAGCGGCTATCACCACCCCTCGTGGTTTGCCTCCCACGGCTACATCGTGGTGGTGCAGGACTGTCGCGGGCGGTACGCATCCGGCGGGGAGTTCGTGCCCTTCCTGAACGAGGCCGAGGATGGCTACGACACCATCGAGTGGGCTGCGGCGCTGCCGGGCTCCACCGGCAAGGTCGGCATGTACGGCTACTCGTACCCCGGTCTCGTGCAGCTGATGGCGGCGACCGAGCGACCGCCGAGCCTGGCCGCGATCTGCCCCGGCTTCACCTCCTCCCAGCCCTACGACGGCTGGATCTATTCACACGGCGCGCTGTTTCTGGGCTGGATGATGACCTGGACGCTGATCCTCGGCCACGACACCGCCCGCCGGCACGGAAACGACAAGGCCCTGCAGGAGATCCGGCGGACGATGCTGCACGTCACCGACGAGTACTGGACGCTGCCGCTGGCCGATCTGCCGGTGCTGCAGACCGAGGACTTCCCGACCTACTACCTCGACTGGCTCGACCATCCCACCCACGACGAGTACTGGAAGCGCTGGGACATCGATTCCGACTACAGCCGTATCACCGTCCCGTCCTTGCACTTCTCCGGCTGGTACGACGGCTTCCTGCGCGGCACCGTCGACAACTACGTGGGCATGACCGCCACCGGTACACCCGACCAGCGGCTGATGATCTGGCCGTGGACGCATGAGCCGTGGACTCCGGTGTGGGGCTCGGAGGAGTCGAACCTGGGGTTCCTGAGCGCCGACGAGGTGCATCTGGCCTGGTACGACCACCACCTCAAGAGAGTCGCGTCGGACGATCCGCCCGTGCGTGCCTACATCCTGCACGACGGCTGGCGCGACTTCACCAGCTGGCCTCCCGAGCAGACGACCCAGACCGAGCTCTACCTGCACTCTGCCGGCGGCGCCAACTCGCTCCACGGCGACGGCACGCTGTCGGCCGAGCCGCCTCAGCTGGAGCGCCCCGACGTGTACACCTACGACCCCGATCTGCCCATGTGGAGCGAGGGCGGCCACTCCTGCTGCGACGCCTCCGCCACGCCGATGGGCCCGGCCTGTCAGGGTGCCGCTGAGGCGAACAAGTCGGTACTCGTGTACACGTCCGAAGAACTGGCCGACGACCTGACGCTGATCGGCGGCGCCGAGTTGGTGCTGCACGCCTCCTCCAGCGCCACCGACACCGACTTCACCGCGCGGCTGTGCGTGGTCGACCCGATGGGCTGCTCGCAAAACGTGCAGGAGAGCCTGGTGCGAGCCCGGTATCGAAACGGCTTCGAAGTTGCCGAGCCGCTCGTCCCCGGCGAGCCGGTGGAGTTTCGCATCGACCTGGGGCCGGTGGGTATCCGGGTACCGCGCGGCTATCGCATCCGGCTGGACATCTCGAGCTCCGACTTCCCCATGTGGGATCGCAACCTCAACACCGGCGGGCCGATCGGCAAGGAAGGCGCCTCGGTCTCCAAGATCGCCGTTCAGACCGTGTTCCACGACGGCACCCGGCCGTCGCGGCTCATCCTGCCGGTGTGTGGGGCGTAACTCCGTCGGGCTGCCCGTAGTACGCCCCCGGCCCGCGCTTGCGCAGGAAATGGCGGTCGAGCAGCGCCTGGGCCATCGGCTTCACGTTGGGGTCGAGCAGCATCGTGTGCAGCGCGGTCTCGGCCACCTCCTCGAGCACCTGCGCGTTTTCGACCGCCGCGGCCGTGGTTGCTCCCCAGGCGAACGGCCCGTGCCGGCTGACCAGCACCGCCGGTACCCGGGACGGGTCGAGTTGCGCGAAGGTTTCGGCGATCACCGCGCCGGTCTCGTGCTCGTAGGCGCCGTCGATCTCGGCCTCGGTCAGCGGCCGGGTGCAGGGGATCTCGCCGCCGAAGTAGTCGGCGTGGGTCGTTCCCAGCACCGGGATGGGGCGCTCGGCCTGCGCCCACACCGTGGCCCAGCGCGAGTGCGTATGCACGACCGCGCCGACCTCGGGGAACCGCTGGTACAGCACCAGGTGGGTGGGAGCGTCGGAGGACGGCGCCAGGTCGCCCTCCAAGCGTTTGCCGGTGAGCGAGAGCACCGCCAGCGAGTCCACGGTCAACTCCCCGTAGGGGACTCCGCTGGGCTTGATCACCACGATCTCGGACTCGCGATCGACGGCGCTGACGTTGCCCCACGTGTGAGTGACGAGGCCGCTGCCGATGAGTTCGCGGTTGGCCGCGAGTACCTCAGCTTTGAGCTGTTCGAGGCGACTCATCGTCCCCCATCCGCCCACGAGGGCAGTTGTACGTACCGGATGACGTTAGACGTTAGGCGTGGGGCGCAGGTGTGTCAAGGTTGACACCCGCGCAGGGGCCCCATAGCGTCGTCGTGTCCTACCGGGAGGCCGTGTGCGCAAGCTGGTGAACGACCCGTTCGACGTCGTCGACGAGATGATCGGAGGCATCCGGGTTGCGTATCCGGGCCTGGTCGAGGTGACCCCGGGCGGGCGCGGGCTGGTGTACAGCGGGCCGATGGCAGACCGCCGGGCAGGCGTGATCGTCGGCGGCGGCTCGGGGCATGAGCCGGCCTTCTTCGGATATCTCGGGCCCGGTCTGGCCAACGCAGCTGCGGTTGGAAATGTGTTCGCCTCGCCGTCGGCCGAACCGGCGATCGAGGCCGCCGAGCGGCTCGCGGCCAAGGACGGCGTGCTGTTCCTGTACGGCAACTACGGCGGCGATGTCATGAACTTCGACATGGCCGCAGAGCTGCTGGCCGACCGTGGCATCAGCTCGCGCACGGTGACGGTGACCGACGACGTCAGCTCGGCCCCGCGTGATCAGCAACATCGACGGCGTGGGGTGGCCGGCGGTGTCGTGGTGATCAAGGCCGCCGGCGCCCGCGCCGACGAAGGCGCGTCCCTGGACGAGGTGGCCGCCGCCGCAGCCCACGCCAACGCCCGCACCCGCACGATGGGCGTGAGTGTCAGCCCCTGCATCGTTCCCACTGCGGGCGTGCCCACGTTCGAGCTGGCCGACGGGGAGATGGACGTGGGCATGGGGGTGCACGGCGAGAGCGGTATGCGCCGCGCGCCGATCGCACCGGCCGACGACGTCGCCGATGAGCTGCTCGACCTGATCCTCGCCGACGGCGCCGCCGAGTCCGGCGACCCGCTTCTGGTGATCATCAACACGCTCGGCGCGACACCGGTGATGGAGGCGCTGATCGTGCTGCGGCGAGTCGCCCAGCGGCTCGACGGGCTGGGGCTCCAGTTGCGTCGTGGGTTGGTGGGCGAGTACGTCACCTCGCTCGAGATGGCGGGACTTTCGATCACCGTGACCGCCCTCGACGATGAGCTTCGCCGCCTGATCGACGCTCCTGCCAAGCCGCTGTACGCCCCCGCGATCGGAGCCGGGGCGTGGTGAGTGCCGACCAGCTGCGCGAGTTCTTCGCTCGGCTCACGCAGGTGATTGAGCAGCACCAGCCGCAGTTCGACCGGCTCGACGCGGTGGCCGGCGACGGCGACCACGGCGCGACCATGGTGATGGGCCTGCGGGCGATCACGGCGTCATTGCCTGCCGATGAGCAGTCGGTTCCCGAGCTCCTGCGGGTGGCCGCGGCCAGGTTTGCGTCGGTCGGCGGGACGACCGGGCCGCTGTGGGGCACTGCTCTGCTTCGCGGAGCCCAGAGCCTCGGCGCGGCCGACTCGACCTCGCTGCCCGCAATCGCGGCCGCGGTCGAGGCCGGCACGCAGGGGATTGCGGATCGCGGCCGCAGCAAGGAGGGGGACAAGACCTTGCTCGACGTGATGGGGCCGGCATCGCGAGCGTTCTCAGAGGCGGTCGGTGAGGGTGTCGCACCCTCTGAAGCGCTGCGGCGGGCATGTGAGGCCGCCCGCACCGGCCTCGCGGCCACCCGCGATCTGGAACCGCAGCACGGTCGTGCCCGCCTGGCGAGCGACCGCTCCCGCGGTCAGGAAGACGCCGGCGCCGCCTCCGCCGTCCTCATCTGGCAAACCGCCGCAGGTGAATAACGGTGCCAGGCACCGTTATTCACCCACAGCCTCCAGGATGGCAAGGGCGTCGGTTTTCGAGTCGACTGGCTGGTATCGCCACACCAGTCCGTCCTTCTCGATCACCAACCACATGGCGACTGCGTCCTCGATGCCCTGCCCCGCCTCGCTGTGCCGCATGCGCGCTTCGATCACGATCGCGTGGGGCGAGATTCGCTCGGTGCGGGCGCTGTAGATGTCGTAGACCACCGCTTCCTCGCGTTTCTCCCACCACGCACGAGCGCCGGCCTGCCCCCGGAACACCTGCTGGTCACCGAAGGCGACGGTCGTGAACACCACGTCGGGGTGCATCAGCTCGATGTATGCGTCCTCGTCCCCGGCGGCCATCGCGTCGGCAAGGCGCGTGCGAAGAGATTCGATGTCCATCGGTTCCAGGGCTCCCCGGCAGATTGGAGTCCCGCTGACCCTATCGTGCCGCGGTGAATAACGGTGCCTGGCACTGTTATTCAGGCGCGGTCGAGCTCGACGCGCTTTCGCGACACCAAAGTGGTGACGACGGCTTCGAGATTCTCGGTGAGTTCGGCGGCGTCGCGGTAGACGCGATGCGCCCCGGCGTCCAGCAGCTCGACAGCGGAGATCCCACCCGAGAGCAGCACCACTGTGGGCACGTCTGAACGCGCGGCCGCCTGACAGTCCCACACCGAGTCACCCACCATCACCACGGCAGGCACGCCGGCCTTCTCGATCGCCGCCTCGATCAGGTCGGGCTCGGGTTTGGTCTGCTCGACGTCGTCGGCAGTCGTCCAGGCGGCGACCAGGTCGCGGGCGTCGAGCAGATCGAGATAGTGCAGCACCTCGGCTTCACCGGCCGAGCTGGCGAGCACCGCCGCCAGCTCGAGCTCGCCGAGGGCCTTGAGCAGGTCGCGCGCACCGGGCAGTGGCTGCACATCGCCGATCCAGCGCTTGAAGAGCGCGGCGTGGGCCTCGCGAACGGCGTCACCGATCCGGGCGTCTGCCGCCTCTCCGATCAGCTCGGACACGAACCGGTCGCCGCCCATGCCGATGGTGCGGTGGATCCGCCACGACGGCACCGCATGGCCGCTTTCGGCGAACGCCAACGCCCATGCATCCACGTGCACGTAGTTGGAGTCCACCAACGTCCCGTCGACGTCGAGTAGCACTGAGAATTTCGGCCGGCACGCCTGAGGACTGCCCCGTTCGGCGTGCCCGCAAACCGATCGAGGGTGTGTGGGCTGTGCTGCGCACTCGTTTGCGTTCGGTCACCGCGGGTAGCACCATGTATGGTCATCGACGAATTTCGCATGACGGTGGCGGCTGTGGCGGCCTCGGTGCCGCTCACGCGAAATGCCCTGGCCGCACACTTCGGAGTGGGCAACCGCGACCCGGTTTCCTACGTCTCTGCCCTGCTGTGCGTCTCGGAGCTCGTGGGCAATGTGGTGCGGCATGCCTACCCCGACGAGCCCGGCGACCTCGAGGTGTTGGTGCGCTCCGACGGCGTGCACCTGGAGATGAGCGTGACCGATCACGGGGTCGGATTCCCCGAACCGAATGACCCCGGGCTGGGGCTGCAGATCGTCGAGGCGCTGAGCGAGACGGTCGAGTATCAGCGGCTGGCAGCCGGTACCCGCGTCACCGCGCACATGGTGGTGTAGACGGCGTTACAGTCCCACGTCGATGACGCGGCCGATGTACAAAAACGAGGACTTCGAGTACGGCTACGAGATCGTGCTCGGCAGTGTGTACCGCGGCTATGCCGACACCGGTGAGGTGCTGGCCACAGCCGGTCGGATCAAGAACGGCGATGCCGACGCGTGGGTGCGTGAGTGGTGTGCCACCGCCGAGGCGCTGGAGACGGCGGCACGCCACGCCGAGGCGGACGGCCACCGTGTGACCGCGCGCACGCAGTATCTACGCGCGTGTAACTACTACTCCACCGGTCTCTACCTGATCACCCATTCGAGCGCGACCGAGCGCCAGCACGAGATCTGGGTCAAGCATCGCGCCGCCTGGGACAAGGTGGTCGACCTGTCGGCGGTGCCCGGCGAGCGACTCCAGATCCCGTATGAGGACACCACGCTCCCCGGCTATTTCTTCCGCGCCCCCGACGCTCAACCCGGCGAGCGGCGGCCGTTGGTGGTGCTCGAACAACGGCAGCGACGGCGCCACCTCACACATGTGGCTGTTCGGCGGGTTGGCGGCGAGCGAGCGTGGCTACCACACCATGACCTTCGACGGGCCTGGGCAGCAGGCCGCCCTGTTCCTGCAAGGCATCCCGTTTCGTCCCGATTGGGAAGCGGTGCTGACGCCGGTGGTCGACGCGATGGTGGCACGTCCGGACGTCGATCCCGACCGGATGGCGGTGATCGGCATCAGCCAGGCCGGGTACTGGGTGCCGCGAGCGCTGGCGTTCGAGCACCGGTTCACGGCAGCCGTGGCCGACCCGGGTGTCGTCGACGTGTCCACGTCGTGGACGGAGAAGCTGCCGGGCCACATGAAGTCGATGCTCACCGATCCTGCCAAGCAGCAGTCGTTCGACAAGGAGATGGGCTGGGGCGAGCGGTTCTCGAAGTCCACCCGAGCGACGCTGCACTTCCGCGGTCAGCCCTACGGCGTCGCAGGCGACTCGCGCTTCGATCTGTACCAGGAGGTGCTCAAGTACCGGCTCGGCGACGAGGTCAAGGACATCACCACCCCGATCCTGATCACCGATCCCGAGGGCGAGCAGTTCTGGCCGGGACAGTCCCAGCAGCTGTACGACCGCCTTCCCGGCACCAAGCAGCTGGTGAAGTTCACCGCCGCCGAGGGCGCGAACCGCCACTGCGAGCCGATGGGCCTCGGGATTCGCGATGCCCGCATCTTCGACTGGCTGGACGGGTACCTGCGCGGGTGAGGCGCCCGCTAGAACGTGGCCCGGCCGCCGGAGATGTCGTAGGTCGCGCCGGTCGAGAATGACAGCCGCTCGCTGGCCAGGAACGCGACCAGCTCGGCCACCTCTTCGACCTCGCCCATGCGTCCCAGCGGAATCCGTTCGAGCATGTAGTCGACGTGTTCCTGGGACAGTTGCTCCAGGATCGGCGTTCGGATCACGGCTGGGGCGATGCAGTTGACCAGCACCCCGGATCCGGCGACGTCCTTGCCGATCGACTTGGTCATGCCGATCACCGCGGCCTTGCTGGCCGAGTAGGCGGCCGCCATCGGGTTGCCTTCCTTGCCCGCGATCGACGCCACGTTCACGATCCGGCCGTAGCCACGTTCGACCATGCCTCCCAGCACCGCGCGGTTGGCGTAGAAGACGCCGTCACAGTTGACCGCGAACACGCGTCGCCACTCCTCGTCGGTCACCTCGACGGTGTGCAGCGAGTCACCGCCGATACCGGCCGAGCACACCAGCACGTCCACCGGTCCGAGGCCGGAGGTGGCGGTGGCGATCGCCGCATCGACCTCTGCCGCGTTGGAAACGTCTGCGCCCACCCCGATTGCGGCGGCGCCGATCGCCTCGGCCCGTGACGTTGCGGCAGCGGCGTCGCGGTCGATCAGCGCGACCTTGGCGCCCAGCGCCGCCAATCGCGTCGCGCAGGCCAGGCCGATGCCGCTGGCGGCACCGGTGACGGCCGCAACGCGGCCGGAGAATTCGGGTTCAGAAGCGGATTGGGACATGCGAAGGTGGCGCCCTTTCGGCGAGGTTTTCAGCAGTCTAACTCCCCGTGGCGGCCTCTTGACCTACGCGCTGCCGATCATTATTGTATCGTTCAAATACGCTCCCTGCCGTCTGGCTGCGGAGTGCTTCCGCGGAGAGGAGGATCTCCATGAGCGATGTCGGATCGATCAGTGAGGGCGGGTCGAGTGCGCCGGTGGCTCCGGGTGGGTATGCCCGAAAAGCAACGGGGCTCGTTCGCCAGGTCACCGGACTCGATCAGTTGCTGTTCAACGCCGCGTCGACCACGCCGCTCGGGCTTGCGGTCGTCTTCGGCCTCTTTGCTCTTGTGCTCTTTCCACGCGCAAACCCTTACGTAGCACTGATTGTGGCGCTCGTGATCGGGATTCCCGTGTGGGTCATGTTCTCGCTGATGAGCGCTGCGATTCCGCGCATCGGCGGGGACTACACGTTCAACTCCCGGGTGCTGCATCCCATCATCGGGCTGGCCAGCAACCTCTCTGTCTTCATCTCGACGGCGATCGCAATGGGACTGTGGGCCTGGTGGTTCGGCACGCAGGGCCTCTCGCCTGCGTTCTCCGTAATTGGATCGGTAAACAACTCGTCCACATTCACAAATTGGGCGACCGACACCGACGGCCATAACAAGAGCCTGTCGTTTGTGATCGCGGTGATCGCGCTGATCATCACCAGCGGTTTGGCGATGCGCGGCACCAAGGCGATCATCCGCGTGATGACGATCCTGTTTCTGATCGCGGCCGTCGGATTCGCGATCGACATGATCATCCTGCTGTTCACCAGCCACTCCAGCTTCAAGAACACGGTGGACAACACGGTCGGGTCGGGCACCTACCAGTCGACCGTGAACAAGGCAAAGGGCTCAGGGTTGCTGCCATCCGAGGGCGGCTGGTCGACCAAGGAAACGATCGGCGCCATCTACACCATGATCGGAGTCACCCTGTTCACCTGGTGGGGCACGTACATGTCCGCCGAGTTCAAGGGCGCCGGTCAGCGCAAGCGCCAGCTGAACACCATGGTCGGCGCCGGTCTCGGCCAGGGCATCCTGCTCCTGATCAGCATCTATATCTTCCTGCACACCGTCGGCTACGACTTCTTCACGTCGGCCCTGGCAGGGAACTTCTCGGCCGGCCCGGTGGGCTCGGCGGGATACGCCTACTTCTCGGCTCTGGCCACCGGCACCGCGGGCATCGTCACGATTCTCGCGCTGACGTTCATCGGCTGGCTGCTGCCCGGCCTCTACATCAACCAGGCGATGGTTCAGCGCGGGTTCTTCACGTGGTCGTTCGACAACCTCGCTCCGTCCAAGCTGGCTGAGGTCAACGAACGCTCACACACCCCGGTGATCGCGATCACCGTCACCTTCGTCGTGGCCGTCGCCTCGGCGGCGTGGGTGGTGTGGGACAACAACTTCTTCAAGACGTTCGCGATCATGCAGGTGTTCGCCTACATCCCGATCGTGATGGTGGGAGTGTCGGCGCTGGTGATCAAGTGGCGGCGTCCTGATCTGTACAACGGGTCGGCGGCCCAATGGAAGGTGGCCGGGATCGAGGTGCTGCCGGTTGTCGGGTTCCTTTCGATCTGCACAGGTTCGTTCGCCCTGGCACTCGTGTATTACTTCCATGAGAATCTGGGCTTGACCGGCGGCTACTACACACTCACCATCCTGGCACCGGTGATCGTTCTGGTCGCCGCTGCTGTCTGGTTCCTGGGGGCGCGATCGGTTGCTTCCGGTCATGGTGTCGACCTCGACCTGGCATACAAGGCGATTCCGCCCGACTGATTTGGGAGTGTTCACCCGAAAGAAGCGCGATCAGAGCCGGGGGTCGACAGACCTCCGGCTCTTCTTCGCGACCGATGTGCACGGCTCCGAACGGTGCTTCCGGAAGTTCCTCAACGCCGGCAAGTTCTACGACGTCCAGCATCTGATCCTGGGCGGCGACATCACCGGCAAGGTGCTGATCCCGATCGTGCGCACGCCGCGCGGTTGGTCGGCGCATTACCACGACCATGAGTACATCGACATCGACGACGCCGAGAAGGCCGAGCTCGAGACCAGGATCCGCGACAATGGGCCAGTACCCGGTCACCGGTGAGCGCGACGAGCTGGAGGCGCTGGCAGACGAAACTCACCGCGACACCGTGTTTACCCAGGTGGTTGCCGAGAGCATCGAGCGGTGGGTGACGCTGGCGGAGGATCGGCTGCGGGGCACCGGCATCCGCTGCTACATCACCCCCGGGAACGATGACTTCTGGGAGATCGACGCCCCGCTTCAGGCTTCCGATGTGGTCGAGTTCGTGGAGGGCAGGTGCGTACGGATCAGCGACGGCCACGAGATGATCACCACGGGGTTCTCCAACCTCACTCCGTGGGACTCGCCCCGTGAGCTGGACGAGCCTCAGCTGCGTGAGCGCATCGACGCCATGTTCGCCGAGGTCGAGGATCCGCCGAACCTGATCGCGGTGCTGCACCCGCCGCCGTGGGGCACCGACCTGGACAAGGCTCCCGAGCTGACCGACGACCTGGTGGTGACGATGGAGGGCAACGAGCCCAAACTGACGTCGGTGGGCTCAAAGGCCGTGCGTGAGTTTCTGCTCGAGGCCCAGCCGCTGCTCGGCCTGCACGGGCATGTGCACGAGTCGAAGGCGGCCGCGCTGCTCGGTTCGACGCTGGTGCTGAATCCCGGGTCTGAGTACACCCAGGGCACGTTGTGCGGCGCGTTGGTCGCGCTCGGTGACCGTCAGGTGGTCAGTCACCAGTTCATCGTTGGCTGATGGCTCAGGCCTCCCCGTGCCACGGGTAGCCGGAAGTCATACCGCCGTCGATCACGATCGCGGAGCCGTTGATGTAGGGATTGGCATCTGACAGCAGGAACGCCGCCGTGCGGGCCAGCTCCTCGGGACGGCCGATCCGCCGGGTCGCGATCAGGTCGTTGACCTTGGCCTCCATCGCCGCGGGGTTTGACTGAGCGGCGAAGAACCGCCTGGGCATGCCGGTGTCGTGGTACCCCGGGCAGAGACAGTTGACCCGGATCCCCTCCGCTCCGTGATCCATCGCCATGGCCTTGACCAGGCCGATGATCCCGCCCTTGGCGGCGTTGTAGGAGACGGTGCCGGGTTCGCCCCAGAAGGCCGATACCGAGGAGGTCATCAGGATCGCGCCGCCGCCGTTCTGTCGCAGGTGAGGCACGGCATGCTTGGAGATCAGGAACATCCCCTTGAGATTGACTCCCATCACCCTGTCCCACGAGTCTTCGTCGCATGTCTCGACGGTGCCGTTGCCGTCGATGCCGGCGTTGGACATGACCGCGTCAATGCGGCCGAACTCTTCGGCGGCGGCGTCCATCAACCGCGCGCAGTCCGCCGAGCTGGAGACGTCACAGGCAACGAACCGGCCGCGGCCGTCGAGGCTTTCGACGGTCTCGTACCCACCGGCCTCGTCGGCGTCGCCGATGACGACTGTCGCACCCTGAAGCGCGAATTCGGATGCGCACGCCTTGCCCAGCCCACTGGATCCCCCGGTGAGCACGATCACCTTGTCTTGCAGGTCGGTCACTGTGTCCTCCCGTCGAGCTGTGTTTCATCGAGCGTGACGCCCAGTCCCGGCCGGTCGCTGGGTGTGAGGTATCCGTCAACCGGGCGCGGCTCGTCGGGAAACAGCGCCCAGAACAGTTGATCCTCGTCCGGCTCGCCGCTCTCCGGCGGCGGCAGGTACTCGCACAGCGGGGTCGCCATGCTCGAAACGGACAGGTGCAGATTGTGCGCGGCGCCCACGTGCGGGATCACCTCCAGCCCGAACGTCTCGCCCAGAGCCCAGATTCGCCTGGCCTCGGTGATTCCGCCCAGCCGGTTGACGTCGGGCTGCAGGATGTCGACCGCGCCGGCGCTGACCAGATCACGGAAGCCGTACCGGGTGGCTTCGTGCTCACCCGCCGAGATCGGGGTTGAGACGGCCTGGCGGATTCGGGCCATGCCGGGAATGTCGTCGGGGATCAGCGGCTCCTCCAGCCACCGCAGCCGCAGGCCGGCGTCCTCGATCGCGCGGATGCAGCGGATCGCATATCCGACATCCCAGCCCATGTATGCGTCGGCCATGACATCCACGTCCGGCCCCACGGCGTCCATCACCGTACGCACCAGCTCGACGTTTCTGCGGATCCCTTTCGGCCCGTCCCCCGGCCCGTAGGCCAGCCGCTGCTTCACTGCAGAGAACCCCAGATCCCGCCATCTGGCGGCCTCGGCCGCGAGCGCATCGAGATCCTCGTTGGCGTACAGCCAGCTCGCATATGCGGGCAGGCGGTCGCGCACCCGGCCGCCCAGCAGGTTGTAGAGCGGCTGTCCCAGCTGCTTTCCCAGGAGATCCCAGGTGGCGATGTCGATCGCTGAGATCGCCTCCAGCACCAGCCCGCGGCGACCCACGTTGAGGGTCGAGCGGTACATCGTCTCCCACATATGCTCCACGTCGGTGGGCTCGCGCCCGATTACGATCGGCGACAGCTCGCGCACCACTGCCACCGCGCCGGGATGGCCCAGTCCGACGGTGCCGGTGCCCACCAATCCGTCGGCGTCAACCACACGCACCACCACCGCCCAGGTCGAGGCCGGAGTGAGGCCTGCCGTCGTCTCTCCCCGCAGCAGCGCGTCCGAGCCCTCCAGTCCTGTCATGGGCGTAATCAGCGGCCGCCCTCGGCCCTTGGTGCCGGGTGTCGGCCTGGCTGCCACCGTGTCCACCAGCACCTTCTCAATCCGTGTCATGCGACCACTCCGTTGGGGAACCTCGTCAGGTGGGCGGGATCGAATCCGGCCAGGAACAGATCTGCCTGCGCCGCGATCCTGTCATACGACCGGTGAGCCTCGTCCAGGTCGTAGGCGATCCCGATCGGGTGGCGCTGCTCGATGTTCTCGTTGTAGTAGGCGGAGTCCGAATAGATCACGGTGCCGATGCCGGTGGTGACCGCCACCGCCAGGCTGCCGCGATCATGGACGCCCGTGTGGAACACCGTCAGGCCGGGGGCGATCTCGTCCTCGATG
The DNA here is from genome assembly GCA_963729195.1 of uncultured Actinomycetes bacterium. Classification (GTDB taxonomy): domain Bacteria; phylum Actinomycetota; class Thermoleophilia; order Gaiellales; family JAICJC01; genus CAVPTL01. The sequence goes on along the minus strand of CAVSNF010000022.1, from coordinate 6,577 downwards.
TCGAGCAGCGTCACCCGCGGCCACCAGTCGGTGACCAGGTGTGCGAGATGGGAGGCGGGGATGCGGGTGTCGCGCTCGGCGGTGACATTGTCACGCGCAGTGGGCGAGATGAAGGCGTCCCACCCTTTGCGTGAGAGCCCGACGCGCGCCTTGGGGAAGTGGTGGAGGCCGCCGGTGGTGTAGGCCGAGAAGGGGGTCAGGATGACGGTGTCCACCTCCGCCGGGGATACGCCACAGGCTGTGAGTGCTGCCGGCATGCGCTCCTCGGCCTGGACGCGCAGTTGCGCTCGATCGGCTCCGAGGTAGGAGCGCCACACGCGGTTGATGTCGGAGAGGTCGTCAGGCGGGCCGGCGCCGATCAGGACGGTGCGTCCCTGCCCGCGGATCACCACCACATGGAACACCAGCTTGACCCAGTCGTCCCAGCGGGCCATCCAGAAGGCCTCGGGCCCGCGCACATCGGCCTCGCCGACCTTGATCAACTGGATCGAGTACACGCTGTCGCAGACCTTAGAGCTCGAGCACGCGGGTCGACTCCAAAAGCTCCCAGTCGATCTCCAGCCCCAACCCGGGTGCGGTGGGCACGGCCACGGTGCCGTCGGAGGCGACCTTCACCGGGTCGACCACGCCGTAGTTGCTGTAGAACTCAAGCGGGAACAGCAGCTCGTAGAAGTCCACGTTCTTGCACGCTCCCACGATGTGCAGGTTGGCCACGTCGGTGAGCGAGTACTGCGAGGTGTGCACCTCGCACTTCATGCCGAAGCAGTCGGCCAGATGCATGGTCTTGAGGGTGGAGGTCACGCCTCCTTTCCACATCACGTCTGAGCGCACGATGTCGGCGGCACCCTGCACGATGTACTGCGCGATCGCATAGTTAGCGCCGGGCGTGGTCTCACTCGCCACGACCGGGATGTCCAGTGAGGCGCACAGCTTCGAGAGGCCATAGATGTCGTGATCCCACAGCGGCTCCTCGAACCAGTAGAACCCCAGCTCCTCCGCCACTCGGCCGACCTTGAGGGCGGTGCGGTGGTCATAGGCCGACACGCAGTCGAGCATCAGGTCGACGCCGTCGCCAACATGCCGGCGCATCTCCCGCATCAGTGGGATGTCGTACTCGGGGTCGCCCCACGCGGTCATCTTGTAGGCGGTGAAGCCGAGTTCCAGCACCTCGTCGGCCTGGCGTTTGTAGGCATCGATATCGGGGATCGCCCACGCGGCGGTGGCGTAGGCGCGGACATTGTCGCGGTATCCGCCGATCAGCTTGAAGAGCGGCATTCCGGCGGCCTTGCCGGCAATGTCCCACAGCGCCACGTCGATCGGTCCCTGGGCGTAGATGGGAAACAGCGCGAGCCAGCGGTCGAGCGTGCGGATCTTCTGCCAGATCTTCTCGCGGTCGAGCGGGTCTTCGCCGACCAGCGCGGGCTTGAGCAGTTCGACCGTCAGCTTTGCGGTGATCTCGCCTGAGCGAATTCCGTAGCCGAAGGCGTTGCCTTCGATGCCCTCGTCGGTGAGCACTCGGATGAGCACGATGTCCCAGGGCTCGTCGCCGATGCGATCCTTGTGTGCCATCGGCGGTACCACTCGGGTGGACACCGACACCTTGACATCGGTGATGCGCATGTCTCAGCCGACCTTGGAGCCGTTGGAGGCCTTCAGGTACGTGCTCTCCAGCACCGCGCGCTGGCGATCGTCGAGGACGTACCCGGGCCGGCGAACGGTCTCGTTGATCGGGAATCGCTGCGCCAGGATGTACTTCTCGGAGGCGACGAAGAGCTCGGCCGACTGGCATTGGTACTGGATCAGCGGCAGCAGCTCGTGATATCGCCTGTCGGTGGCTTCGCGATCGGTGTGGTAGAGCCGGTCGAAGTCGACGAAGAGGTCGGCGGTGGCCGCCCCCGAGATGCAGCCGACCGCGCCCCGGTCGTAGGCCTCGGGCATGTCCAATCCGCCGCTTCCGCAGAGCAGCGTGACGCTGTCGCCGAGGGTCTCGCCCAGGGCGGTGATCTTGGGGCCGGGCGCGACGTCCTCGACCTTGATGTACTCGATCGCCGAGACTTCGCGGCACAGCCGCACGAGCACGTCGAACGGGACCACCGCGCGGATCTCGTCCGATCCGTCCTGAACCATGATGGGCAGGTCTGATGCCGCCGCGATAGCCCGGTAGTACTCGACCAGGTCGTTGGCGCCCGGCTTGATGCCGTAGGGCGGCAGCACCAACAGGCCGTCGGCGCCTGCTGATGCGGCGTGGCGGCCGAGGCGGGCGGCCACCTCGGCCGATCCCGCCGAGACTCCCACCAGCGTGCGCAGGTCGCCGGAGGCTGCCGTGACCGTCGAGATCACCGCTTCGACCTCGTCGGTGGCGAGCTTGTAGAACTCCCCGGCCATCCCCAGCGCCGACAGGCTGGTGACGCCCAGTTGCGCTTGCCACTCCACGATCGCCGAGAGCCCTTCCAGGTCGACCGAGCCGTCGGTGCGAAACGGTGTGATCTGCATCGGGACGATCCCGGTGAACAGGGGCTCCGTCATTTTGACTCCTCGCTCCGCGCCAGGCAGATAGACGATTTGATCGTTACATTTACGTAGGGGAGACGTTATCAGCAGGGTGGCGATGCGGTCAAGCGTGTACGAGTGCGTATGATCACCATGTGAATCAGGCAAGAGGCGGGCGGCCCACGATCCGCGACGTGGCGCAACTGGCGGGCGTGTCCACGCAGACGGTGTCCAACGTGATCAACAACCGGCCGGTGACTCGACCGGAGACGCGTCGCCGGGTGGAGGACGCGATTCGCGAACTGGGCTATGAGCGCGACGCGCTGGCCCGGGCGCTGCGACTGCGGCGCACCCATGCACTCGGCTTCCTGATGGAGGATCAGTCTCGGCTGGCGCTGCATGATCCTGCGCACGCGTCGCTTCTCACCGGGATGGTCGAGCGCGCCCGCCACCACGAATACACGGTCACGGTGTACGTGTCTTCTCCCGACAACATCGATCGGTTCGTGCCCACCGTGCTTCGCCAGCAGAGCACCGCCGGGCTGTTCCTCTCGCTCCAAGGGCCGGAGGGAAGGCACGCGGCGCTGCTCGAGGGGCTGGTGGCCCAAAACGTGCCGATCGTGGTGTTCGAGCAGCAGCCGACCGTGCCCGGCATGTACGCGGTTACCTCTGACAACGAGGGTGGTGGCCGCCAGGTTGCCCAGCACCTGATCGCGCTCGGGCACAAACGGGTGGCGATCCTGACCGGCGCGATCTCCTGGCCGGGCGGGGACAGGCGCTTCGCGGGCTTCACCGAGGTCGCCACTGAAGCCGGGTTGGAGGTGCCGATCTGGCGCTCACCTGCATGGACGATGTCGGCCGCCCGCGCCACCTCGCGGGCGCTGATTGCCGGCTACCGACCGACCGCGATCTTCGCGGCCAACGACGTGCTCGCGGTGGGGGCGCTGCGCGCCGCCGAGGACGAGCACCTGGTGGTGCCCAGGGATCTCTCGATTGCAGGCTTCGACGATTTCGACTTCGCCACCATGGTGCGTCCCGAGCTGACCACTGTGCGGATCGACTTCGCCGAGCTGGGTGAATGGGCGGCTGAGACGCTGATTACCCGAATCGAGGGTGGCGACCCGGCTCCGGTTGTGACGTTGCCCACCACGCTGGTGGTGCGAGGTTCCACCGGCATCCCGCCTGCCGGCGTCTGACCGATTCTGGACACCTGTTGGTTTTGACGTTACAATCCGCGTCCCAATGGCACAATCGACTCCCACGAACAGGCTGGCGGGCAGGGTTGCGCTGGTAACAGGGGGCGGCGGTGCGATCGGGGCGGCGGTGGCGCGGTGCTTTGACGCCGAAGGTGCGATCGTGCTGGTTGCCGACGTCCGGCCAGAGGCCGCCGAGGCGGCCGCGGCGGAGATGCAGCGGGCACAGCCGTTGCAGCTGGATGTGACCTCCAGCGCTGCCTGGAAGGACGCCGCGAACCTGGTGGAGTCGAACCATGGCCGGCTGGACATCCTGGTGAACTGCGCTGCCACCCACGTGCAGGCCCTGGTCGAGGACATGACCGACGAGGATTGGCACCGGGTCGTTCAGACCAACACCGACTCCGTGTTCTTCGGGTGTCGCTCGGTGATTCCCGTCATGCGCCGGCAACGATCGGGATCGATCATCAACATCGTCACCGGCCAGTTCGGGGTGGCGTTCTCGAGCGCGTACACCTCGTCCAAGTTTCTCGTCCACGGCTTCTCCCAGAGCCTGGTGCTGGAGGTTGCGCGATACGGCATCCGGGTCAACTGCATCGCGCCGGGCAGCATCCCCAACACCGGCTTTGAGCGCTGGTACCGCGAGAAGGCCGAGCTGCTGGGCATGGACTACGATGACTTCCTGGCAAGCGCACTGGACTCCATCCCGCTGCATCGCTTCGGGGTGCCCGAGGACATCGCCGCCGGGGCGCTCTACCTGGCCTCCGACGACGCCTCGTATGTCACTGGCCAGCTGCTCAGCGTGGACGGTGGGTTCAGCGGCTACTCAATCGCGCTGGCGCGCGAGGAGGTGTGATGGCAAAGCTTGAGTACTCCGAGTCGATCGGCAGGCTGATCCGTATCGACGAGCCCGACGGGCAGCTCGGCCGATCCACGCTGCTGGAGGCCTACGACGCCATCGACGCGGGGGACGTGACCGAGGCCAAGCGGCTGTTGGAGTCGTTCAGATTCGAACAGCAGATCATCCAGGACATCTACGTCGACTGGATCTGGGCGATGCTCACATGGGTGCAGACGCGCATGGGCGAGCCGCAGGTCGAGACGATCATGCGTGAGACGCTGGGATCGTGGGCGAGCGAACGGTACGCAAACTATCTCGACCTGAGCTTCGCGGAGCGGGTGGCGCTGACCGTGGAGGGCATGCGCGGCCATCTCTGCGGCCCCGGCCGGCTGGGCAACATCGAGGTCACCGACGAGGGCAATCGCACGGTGGTGGCGTTCGATCCGTGCGGCTCGGGTGGACGCGCCCGCCGTGGCGACCCAGAGCGCGGCGTTCCGCCGGCGCTGGAGCGGCCCGAACTCGGGTTCTCGCAGGAGGCCCACGACTGGACCTGGGGCGAGCCCGGCGTGTGTCTCTACTGCTCGCATTGCTCGCTGATCAACGAGACTCTGCCGATCGAGCGGCTGGGATTCCCGATGCGGGTCACCGAGTACCCCAAGGATCCCGGGGACAAGTGTCGCTGGATTCTCTATCGCGATCCCAAGGAGATCCCGGCTGAGGCCTACGAGCGGGTCGGGAAGACCAAGCCGACACCCGAGCAGCTCGATCAGATCTGGGCCGACCTGCGGGCTGAGGACTCGTGAGCGTCGGCTTCTCGGTGACCGGCCTGCTCGATCGCAAGAGCACGATCGTGACCGGTGCCGGCAAAGGCATCTCCCGCGCGTGCGCCTTGGAGTTCGCCCGTCAGGGGGCGCTGCTCACGATCTGCGACATCGCCGATGACCTTGGCACCGACACCGCCGCCGAGATCGAGAAGCTCGGCGGGCAGGTGCAGTACGTGCACTGCGATGTCTCATCCAGCAGCGATTGTCAGGCCGTCTCGGATGCGGCGGCGGCCCGCTTCGGTCGTGTCGATTGCCTGTTCAACTGCGCCGGGATTGCCGGCAACGGCTCGGTGGTGGAGTGCCCCGAAGACGAGTGGAACCGGGTGCTGGCGGTCAACCTGACCGGCATGTTTTTGATGTCAAAGCACGTGATCCCGCATATGCGCTCGCAGGGCAAGGGCTCGATCCTGAACATGGCATCGGTCTCGGCCTATTGGGGGGAGCCGGGCACCGTGGCCTACAACGCCTCCAAGGGCGGAGTGCTGGCGCTTACCCGCGCCATGGCCCAGGATCACGGCCCCGAGGGGATCCGGGTCAACTGCCTGGCACCCGGCTTCCACGACACCGGCATGGTTGACGACTACTTCGATGCCCAGCCCGACGGCGCGGAGGCGCGCAAACGCATCAACCAGCTGATGGCGGTGCGCCGGATCGGCCGCCCCGAGGAGCTGGCCCGCACCGCCGCCTTCACACTCAGCGACGCCAACGGCTACCAGACCGCGGCGACGATCGTGTTGGACGGGGCGATGAGCGTGGGATACACCTGGGCCGTGGAATGAGGTTGGGACTTCTGGCCACGCTTTCGACTGCGTACGAGAGCATGCCGGAAGACCTGGTTGCGCAGAAGACGATCGAAGCCGAGGCGGCCGCGCGGCTACTGGAACGCGAATGCGGCGACGAGGTGGTGGCGGTCGGGCCGATCGGCACCGCCGCGGAGGGAACCGAAGCCGGGCAGCGGCTGCTGGATGCTGGTGTGTATGCGGTGGTGGTGGTGCCGACGATCGCCACCATGGCGGCCACCCCGTGGGCGGCGCTCGAGCAGCTGGACGTGCCGGTCGTGATCTGGGCGCAGGTGGAGGACGACCCGTCGCCGAGCGACGTGCCCTCGCTGGTGTTCGGCTCGGGGCCGGTCGGCGCCACCGCCATCGGGAACGTGCTCGCCCGTCACGGCCGCGAGTTCGCTCCACCATCGGTTCGCAGCCGAGCAGGCGCGCGCTGGCGTTTCTGCA
>CAVSNF010000021.1:0-49559 GCA_963729195.1 uncultured Actinomycetes bacterium | reverse complement strand
GACCCGCATGAGCACCTCGTCCACGAGGCCGCCGACATACCCGGCCACGAGGCCGATGACGGTGCCGGTGGAGGCTGCGAGCCCGAGGATCACGAGGCCCGCCGTGAGGCTGTAGCGGGCGCCGTAGAGGACGCTGCTGAAGATGTCGCGGCCGACGTCATCGGTGCCGAACAGGTGCTGCGAGCTTGGCGGCAGGAACTTGTCGGCGGCGTTGAATCCGTCGGGTTATATGGCGCGATCAAGGGTGCGAAGACCGCCGCGAGCACCAGCAGCGAGCAGCCTACTAGCCCGACGGCCGCGGACGGATTTCCGATCAGCCGCGAGAGCACCTGGTCGTGCCCGCAGCCGTCGGCGGACGTCGTCGGGCTGCTCCGGGCATCGGCGGTGGGGCTCATCTCGGCGAGGCACGAGGCTCACTGCCGGCCTCCTGGGCGTCGGCGATGCGTGGGTCGAGCAGCAGATAGGCGATGTCGACCCCCAGGTTCACGATCACGTAGGTATCGAGATCAGAAGCGTGACTCCCATGATCGCGGCGAAGTCGAGGTTCGAGATCGCGTTTACGGCGTACACGCCGAGGCCGGGCCACGAGAACACCACCTCGACCGGATGCTCCCTGCGAGCAGCGTCCCCACCTGCAGCCCGAAGACCGTCGTGACCGGGATGATCGCGTTGGGGAAGATGTGCCGGCGGATCACGAGCGAGCGGAGATGCCCTTGGCGACGCTCGCTCGCACGTGGTCGCTGCCCCATACCTCGATGACCGATGCCCGATCATTCGCGTGATCACCGCCAGGCTGCCGGCGGCGAGCGTCACCGCTGGCAGGATCAGATGGCTCAGTGACGAGCGTAACGCGACGGTGTCCCGCTCCACAGCGCGTCGATCATGTAGAAGCCGGTCGCATGGGTGGGCGGGAGCAATGCCGGTCGATACGTCCACCGACCGGTAGGATGTTGGCCTTTTGGTAGAAGACGATCTGGAGGATGATGCCCAGCCAGAATACGGGCATCGAGACCGCCACGATCGAGAACAGGCGGCTAAAGTGGTCGGAGAACCGCCCGCGGCGAAGCCCGCCCAGCATTCCCAGCGGCAGCCCGACCACCACGACGATCAGCATCGCCGCGGTGGTCAGCTCGATCGTTGCCGGGAAGAACTCGCGCAGGTCATCAGTGACCGGCCGCCGGGTGGTGATTGAGTCTCCGAGGTTGCCGTGCAGCAGGTCACCCATGTACGTCACGTACTGCTTCACCAGCGGCTGGTCGTAGCCGTACTTGTGCCGCAGCACCTGCACCTGCTCCGCGGAGGCGTGCGGCCCGGCCTGGAGCCGCGCCGGGTCTCCGGGGATGATGTGCGTGACCGCAAACGTGACCACGGTCATCCCCAGGAGCACGAGCGGCAGTGAGATCAACCTTCTCAGCAGGAGTCGTCGCACGATCGGTCAGACGCTCAACTTCCAGGGATCGACCGAGTTGATGTACATGCCATTGAACTCGAACCCCTGTAGCTTCGGGCTCGTCGGCAACAGGTAGTTGACGTCACTCAGGAACAGGTACGGAGCGTCGTCGACCACGATCCGCTGGGCCTTGGAGTAGAGCTGCATGCGCTTGGTCTCGTCCGGCTCGGAGGTCGCCTGGTCAAGCGTGCTGTCGAACTTGGGATTCGAGTAGTAGGTGAAGTTATATCCCGCCGACCCCTGGGCCGAGGTGGCAAAGAGCGTCCACAGGAAATCGAACGGTGTCGCCAGTGATGGCCACCAGACAACGCCGTATGCCTCGTTGGCGGTAGCCTTGTTCGAGAGCGTCCCGACCCAGGTCGATGGGCTCAACTCCTGGATCGACACGTCGATCCCGAGATCCTTCATGTTCGACTGGAACTGCTCGCCCAGGGGCCGTTTCCAGTAGTAGCCGGTCTCGTAGATGAACTTGAGCGAGAACCCTCCCCCGGCATACCCGGCGTTGGCCAGCATCTTCCGGGCGCGGCCCGGGTCGTAGTGGTACTGGGGCAGCGACGCATCCCATCCGGGGAAGATCTTCGGGAGCGGGCCGCGGGCCTGGGTGGCAGTGCCGTTGAGCACGTGCTTGACCCAGGTGTCGTAGTCGAAGCCGTAGGAGATCGCCTGACGTACCTGCTTGTTCGACGTGGGGCCGGTGCGACACGGCAGACCAAGGTAGTACACGTTGAAGCTGGGGTCGTTGGTCACATCGACGGTGTTCTCGGACTGCATCGAGTAGACCACGTCGTCGGGAAGGTAGAGCGCGATCTGGCTCTGTCCGCGCTCGATCTCGAGCCGGCCGCTCGACGGATCGGACACGTACTGCACTAGCACCCGATCGAAGTGTGCCCCTTTCCAGCCGGCCCAGTACTTCTCGTTTCGGGTAAACGCCGCCTGCTGGTTCAGCTGGTAGTTCTCGAGTGCGTAGGGACCGGTGCCTACCATGTTCGAGCGAAGCCAGGACTGGGCCCAGTCCTTGCCCTTGTGGTCGGTGATCGCCTTCGCTGAGATCATGTAGACGCCGTACAGGCTGGCGAAGCCATAGATGAGCCCGTCGGAGTAGCCGGTGAGGTTCACGACCACCGTGTGATCATCGGGCGTCTCGACGCTCTTCAACGGTCGAAAGTGCGTAGGAGATGCCCTGCTTGACCGCGATCTGCCGCTCGATGTTGAGCTTGACCGCCGCCGAGTCGAGAGCCGTACCGTCGGTGAACATCACGCCGGGGCGGAGATGGAACGTGAGTCGGTTGGCAGCGTTGTCTAGCTCGTAGGCCTGGGCTAAACGCGGCTCGACGTCGATGCTCGAGCCCTTGAAGCTGAGCAGCGGCTCATACACACACCGCCACAGAAGCGGCGACTGGCCGTCGAGTGAAACGCCCGGATCGAGCGTCACCGGGGTGGCGCCGGAGGTCATAGTCAGAGCGGCGGCGGTCCCGTTGGTGCCGCTGGTGCCTGCCGAGTTCGCGTTACTTCCACCGCACGCCGCCGCGATCACCGAAAAGCTGCTGACCGCGAGGCCGGCCGCGCCGGCCCGCTGAAGCGCTTCGCGCCGGGTCATCGGCCGACGCAGCAACTCGTCGATCAGCGCTCCCCGGTCTTCCGGAATTTGGATGTCACTGGGATCGTTCACACTGTCCCTCCTTGAGGGGCGGTTGGGCGGGATGCAGTCGGCTCCCCGCCTGGCTGGGCCCGGCGCACGTGGTCATGGAAATGGCAACGCACAAATCCGCCACCCGCTGCCGGCACGGATGGCGGATCACTAGTCACACAGATCTCGGAGTCGTTGATCTCCACTCGAAGCCAGCAGCGGGTATGGAAGCGACAACCGGTAGGAGGGTTAGCCGGGCTGGGCGGGTCGCCGCGCAGCACGATTCGCTCGCGAGTGGCTTCGACGGACGGATCGGGCACTGGCGCCGCCGAGAGCAGCGCCACCGTGTACGGATGCGCAGGCTGGTCGAGCACACGACGCGCGGGGCCGACCTCGCAAAGACGCCCGAGGTACATGACCGCAATCTCCTCGGCCAGCTGACGCACCGCACCCAGGTCATGGCTGATGAACACATAGGTGAGATCGAGGTCGTGCTGGATCTCGGCCAAGAGCGCAAGCACCTGAGCCTGGATCGAGACGTCGAGCGCGCTTGTGGGCTCGTCGGCCACCAACAGATCGGGGTCGAGCGCGAGCGCCCGCGCGATTCCCACCCGCTGGCGCTGACCGCCGGAGAGCTGCGACGGATAGCGATACTCGGCCGCCCGCGAGAGCCCAACGCGATCCAGTAGGTCGCGCACCCTCACGGCGCGCTCGGCGCGGCTACCGCGAGAGTGAATCTTCAGCGGCTCGGCGACCCAGTCGTGCACGTCGATGCGCGGGTTGAGGCTCGAATACGGATCCTGGAAAATCATCTGGATCCGCGGCCGCCAGGGCTTCAGACCGCGGTCGTCGAGCTGTGCCAGATCCTGCCCATCAAACTCAATCGCACCCGAGGTGGGCCTGATCAGCCGCACGACAGCCTTGCCCAGCGTGCTCTTGCCACAGCCCGACTCGCCAACCAGTCCCAGCGTGCGACCGCGTGCGACCTCGAGATCGACGCCGTCGACCGCACGCACGTTCACGTGCTTTCGCACGTAGTGCACGTGCAGGTCGCGCACGCGCAGCAGCGGAGCGGCGGCGCTCACTGGGCCACCGCCAACGGCCGGCCGGCGTCGGCCTCGGCCGCCTTCACCGGGTTGTGACAGGCAAATTGGTGACGCGGGTCGGTACCCGAATCGGCGCGAAGCCCCGGCCGTTCGGTGGTGCAGCGCTCCAGCCGCCAGGCACAGCGAGCCGCAAACGCACAGCCCGGCGGAAGCGCATGCGCGTCGGGCGGTTGGCCGGGGATGGCGGCAAGCCCCACCCCTGCGTCGCGGTCGGGACGCGCGATCGATTTCAGAAGGCCCACGGTGTAGGGGTGCCGCGGCCGTTTGAAGATCTCGCTGGTACGCCCGGTCTCGACCACCCGGCCGGCATACATGACGTTGACCCGCTGGGCCATCGCCGCCACCACCCCCAGATCGTGGGTGATCAAGATCACCGCCGTCCCTGACCTACGCGTCAGTTCCCGCATCACCTCGAGCACCTGCGCCTGGATGGTGACGTCCAGGGCAGTGGTGGGCTCGTCGGCAATCAAGAGCTTGGGCTCCAGCGCAAGCGCGATCGCGATCATGACCCGCTGGCACATACCTCCGCTGAGCCGGTGCGGGTAGCTTTCGAGCACCATCTCAGGATCGGGGATCCCGACCTGGGCGAGCAGCTCGACCGCCCTTCGGCCAGCGGCCTTTCGGCCGATCTGCTCATGCGCCTGGAGGGCCTCGGTGATCTGCTTCGAGATCTTGATCACCGGGTTCAGGCTGGTCGTCGGGTTCTGGAAGATCATCGCCAGATCGCGACCACGGCTGCGGCGAAGCTCCGACTCGTTCAACTTCAAAAGCTCTACGCCGTCGAGCGTGAGCCGGGAGGCGGTGACCTCGGAGTGCCGGCCGGGCACGATCCCCATCAGGGCGAGGCTAGTGACGCTCTTGCCCGAGCCCGACTCCCCCACGAGCCCCACAGTCTCGCCCGCCTCGACCGAAAAGCTGACACCATTCACAGCCTGCACCCGGCCGGCCCGAGTGCGGAAGCTCACCTCAAGATCCTCTACGTCGAGCATTGCCATCAGACCGGCTCCGGCTCGCCACGCGAGCTCTGCAGCGCGTGAACCGCCACTTCATCGGGGAGCCCGATCGCGCGGAGCGCCTCGACCAGCATCTCGCGTCCCTCGTCCCAATCGCCGGTGGCAAGCGCGCGCAGGCCGAGTCCGTCGCTCAAGCGAGTCAGAATCAGCGCCTGCTGGTCATCGGAAATGGTGGGAGCGATCAGCCCGGAGGTGCGCCAGCGGGTCACCGAGTCGATCGCGATGGCCTCCCACCGCCGGTCAGCGGTGACGAGCAGCTCGGCCAGGCCGGCGTCGCCGGCGGCGGTGACGACAAAGTTCAACCAAAGACGCCACTCGCCGTGCGGCCCGGGAGCGTTGGGTAGAGCCACCGCCACGAACCGGCAAAGGCTCTCTTCCGCCGTCGGCGCCTCGCGGATATCGCTCTCGACGCGATCCAGCCAGGTTCGAGTCGTCCACTCGAAGCACGCCGAGATCAGCTCGTGCTTGTCAGCAAAATAGTGAGTTAGAACGCCGGTGGTAAAGCCGCCCTCACGGGCGATCCGGCGAAGCGACGTGGCGTCCAATCCGTCGCGCACGATCACACGCGCGGCGTGCATCAGTACCTCTTCGCGCCGGGAGCTGACCGTGCTCATCTGATGTCAAGAGGGGACATCACAACAGTTGTGATGACGATATCGAGATCAGCGATCCCGTGTCAAGCCAACATGACCAGGGGCACGTCCAGAGGTGTTGAGGGTGAGCGAGTCGCGTCAGGCTTCGTCGCGGTGCCAAATCCTGAGACCCGGTCGAGCCCCGACGCGTGGAGGGCAAGAATTGCTCTGCTTGTATAAGGCGCAGGCGTAATCCAGTCGTTTGAATTTGGACAGCCTCAACACCAATCGACTTGCTGTGTAGTTCGGCCAAGCGACCCGCCCTACTGGTTCTCGCAGCTTGCGACCGGCACCGTCACAATCCCCTTGCCACCAGCTGTGGACCCGCGGACTGGTCCAGCCCATTTCCATGGGCATCTGCAGGATATGCCGCGTCCGCTACGAGACGCCACATCCGCATGTTCAAGCCGTTTCTTGGCGGGCATCCGAACCGATCATGCACGCATCTCGACCCTGATGCCCCCAATCTGCCCCCACAGGATCGCCGTGAGCCGATCTTGAAAACCGCAAACAGCCGCCAAGGTCACTCGTGGGTTCGAATCCACCCCCCCGCCGCTCGCTCGCTCCAATAGAGATCAGTCATTCACGGAACCAGGTACGTCACCGTCGCGCCCTCCGACGCGAGGCGTTCGGCCAGGAGCGAGCGGTGACAGGCCTCGGGGTCGCGCTCCACGCAGAATAGGCAGATCCGCCCGTTACCGCCCACCTCATCCAGGAAGACCTGAGCGTCGAACCCCGAGAGGCACTCGGCCCGGTACGCCGCAATGAACGCTGGGCTGAGCCGTGACCGGTTGCGTTTTCCCACGCCTGCTCTTGCGTCGACCGCATACTGTGCCTTCCGTGCGGCATCGCTCGGGGCGAGGTCGGGTCGATGGCAGTACTCGATACCGAGGTCCGCCAGCCGTTGCTGGAGCCGGCGCTGTTCGCGAACGCATACTCGGCACCGCGAACACCGCGGCGTGCTCGGATATCGCAGAACAAGCCGACCTGCGCACGAACCAGAGCCTTCGAAGAACGTCTGGGCGCTCCAGCCGTACGCCCCGATGGTCGCGATCTCGGACACCCCGCCACCCTAGCGCTCAGCCGCGATGGCGCGGGTCTCGCCGAAGCGGTTTTCGATGCGAGTTCATCGACCAGAGCAGACCTGGATCCTCACCTGCAGCGGCGTCAGCGATTCACCGCCGATCGGAGCGGGTGTTCCATATGTGCCTGCTGCGCCTGCCCACCCCGGCCGGTCAGCCAGGCTGGGGAAGAGGGAGAGCACGCCCCTTGCCGGTTGAGATCGCGAGCTTCGATCGCAATGTCTGCCAAAGTCGGGGACACCCAACCCAAGTTCACGCGGGCGTGATCGTGTTGGTCGCCGGGCTTTGGATGGGCATGTCTGCTCGGTCGAGGAGGAGGTGGAGGGGTGTGTCGCGGCCCTCCTGGCGAAGCCGATCGAATGACTGTTCCCCGAGGCTCCCGCGCACCGTTTCGGCGGTGTCAGCTCTGAATGTTTCGAAGTATCGGGGAGCTTCGGCGCCGCTGCCGCCCCATTCGGTCTCGATGCGTTCGGCGGCGCCAATGAATAGTGCTGCGAGTTGGGGATCATTCGTGATCGACAGCGCCGCGAGAAGCCAGCAGATTGGAGGTCCCGATCGCGGCTGTGCCGTGGCCGTGGAGATACCTGGTCACCGCCTCCCGCGCGGCAGGGGCATCATCGAGCGCAAGTGACGCCAAGGCTAGGTGGCCGAGCCCGTTCATCTCGCGTGAACTTATCGTCGGCGGCGGCCAGTTCCGCGGCGATCCGCCTGGCCCCGGCGAAGTCGCCACTGTCTAGGTCCGCCGCGGCGAGACCAGCCCCTATCCACGCCCGTAGGATTGGCCGTGGATCGTCGGTCTCAGCCTCCAACTCGCCCGCCCGTAGAAGCATCTCTCGCATGGACTGAGGGTCGTCGAACATGAGTTCAGCGAGGGAGCAGAGTGCCCACGCTTCTAACTCGATGCTGTGCTGTCTCCGCGCTACCTCCAGGAAGCGTTCGGCGCGGACCCGGGCAGCGTCGAGATCCCCTTGTACAGCTTGGAGCGAGATCAGCATGGAAAGGCAGTCCAGCGTGTTGCGCCGCCTAGCCAGGATCGTGCCGATGGCATCGGCAGAACCGCTATCAAAGACCTGCTCGAGTATCTCGCGCCAGGCGACCATCTGGCCGCGCGCCTCATAGACACCCCCTAAGGTCGCCACGATTCGAAGTGCACATTCGGTGTCGCCTCGCCGGATCGCGCGTTCGATGGCGACCTCGAAGTTGCGCTGGTCCTCGGCCAGTCGCCGCACGACATCATCTGGCATCCACTGCTGGTACATCTCGTCGTATGCCGCGTCACTGACAGCGGCGAACCACTCCTCGTGGCGTCGTTCGAGGTCGGCAAAGTTAGGAAGCTCCGCGAGCTTGTCCTGTGCGAACTGGTGGATTGTCTCGAGCATCCAGTATCGGTCGTCACGCAAGCGAACAAGTTGCCTCCCGACCAGTGACGTGAGCACATCCAGATCGGCGCCGCACACAGCTTCGGCGGCCTCCAGCGTGCATCCACCTACGAACATCCCCAACCGAGCGAACAATCCACGTTCCTCGTCGCTGCAGAGGTCATAGCTCCAGGCGATCGTGGCCTCCAGCGTGCGCTGCCGTGCCGGAGTGTTGCTCCTGCCGCTCGCCAGTGCTGGCAGACGCTGCTCGAGCCGCTCGAGGATCTTGGCAGGCGATAGCACCGGCGTCCTCGCCGCCGCCAACTCGACAGCGAGCGGCAGGTCGTCTAGCCGCGCACACAGCGCTCGCACCGTCTCATCAGTCTGGACGGCGCGGCCAGCAGCCGCTGCGCGTGTCACGAACAACTCGACCGCGTCAGCACTCTCCAACGGATCGACCGGGTACACCCACTCGCCTTCCAGGTGCAGCGGCTCGCGACTCGTCACCAACACGCGCACCGCGGGCGCCGCAGCGAGGATCTCCGACACAAGCTGATCGACACCAACCAGGTGTTCCGCGTTGTCCAACAGAAGCAGCAGTTCTCGCTCTGCTAGGTGCTCGAGCGGATCTTGCCGCGTCTCAAGCGACTGGGCTAGCGCACCCCAAAGCTCGCCAGGATAAGCCAACGACGCGAGCGCCACCCACCGTGCGCCGTCAATGAAACCCGCCCCAGCGCGTGCCGTTGCCTCGATCGCAAGCCGAGTCTTACCCGATCCACCCGGCCCGGTCAGGGTCACCAGCCGCAACTCGCTGCGACCAAGTAACACAGCGACCTCCTCCAACTCGCGGTGCCTCCCAACCAGCGGGGATGAGGGCATCGGCAGTCGCACAATACGAAGGCTACGTACCGCCGGGAACTCATCAAGGCCCAGCTGGTACAGCCGCACCACTCGCTCGAAGTCCCTCAAACGATGCTCACCCAGGTCACGCACCACCTCGTCCGGTACCAGGCCGCGCGTTGCGGTGGACATCAGCACCTGCCCGCCGTTGGCAGCGGCCGCGACGCGAGCCGCAAGATGCACGTCCAGCCCCACATAGCCCCCGTCGCGAATCACCGCCTCTCCCGTATGCATTCCGATCCGCACCGCCAGCTCAAACCCAGCGAGCGCCCTTTGCACATCCCCCGCCGCCGCAACCGCATCCCCCGCAGACGAGAACACTGCGAAGAACGAATCCCCTTCTGTCCCAATCTCGATGCCGCCGCGATGCACAAACACCTCACGGACGCGCCGGCGATGCTCAATCAAAAGCCGCCCGTACCCCTCGACCCCCAGACGCTGCACATGCTTGGTCGAACCCTGGATGTCTGAGAAGAAGAAGGTGACAGTCCCGGTCGGTGACTCCGGCATATCGCCACTATCACCAACCCACGCCATCACCGCAACAAATCCAGCCACACCATTCGCCGTCACTGAGGGCGGCGATTCATTTTTCCAAGCCCGGTATGCCAAGGGCTGCCGACGCCTCAACAGTGAAGTCCGGAGTCCCCTCCGAGCCCGCGGGATCTCGCTCCGCCATATCAGCGGCGATCCGATCGGCCGTCACGGCCACCGCCACACGAGACTGATCGGCGGCAATCCACCGATGCCCAAGCCGCTGAGCGGCTACCGGCGTGGTACCTCCGCCACAAAAGAAGTCCGCCACCATACCGCCAGGCGGACACCATGCTCCGAACCACCCGCTCAAGCAACGCGACCGGCTTCTCAGTCGGATACCCGACGCGACCCGGACTCCAAGTCTGGAGCGAGTTGATGTCTGACCACCAATCCGGCATGTGCGCCCCGCGCTCAAGGTCGATCTTGGTCTGGTTCACGCGCCTGCCGGTGCGTCCGGTCACGGCCTTGGTGGACTCTGAGTACTCCGTGTATTGCGGTTCAAACGCCCACTTCGTGCCTTTGGCGTACCAGAACAGCACGTCGTGCTTGCGACCAAACCGCTTCTTGGAGACCCCGCCGCCGCGATAGCACCAGATGATCTCGTTTTGGAAATTGTCATACCCGAAGATCTTGTCCATCTCGACCTTCGCGTAGTGGCTGGCATGCCAATCGAGGTGAACGACGATCGATCCGCTCGGCTTCAGCAGCCGCTTCATTTCCACGAGTCGCACGGTCAGCCAGTCGAGGTACCCCTCGAGCCCGCTCTCCCAGGTATCTGAAAACGACCGCCCGCCGTTCTGGTCTCCAGAGTTGGCGTTGTAGTCCCTGCCTGAGAAGAACGGTGGATCGATGTAGATCAGATCGATCTCTTCGCTCGGCAACTGCCGCATGACATGCAGACAGTCACCGAGGTACAGGCGATTTGGGTCGGCGGCTGGATTCCCGAAACTGACCCGATCAATGACCTGGAACTCGTTCGGGAGACCAATGACCTCCGCGGGTGCGGAGGCCGGTATCTGAGTGCGGTTCACCGATAGATGATCGTACCGGTCGGACCGGACCTGAAAGCTTCGCCGCGGCGGCCGGCCGCGACCTCGACTTCAGCGACCTGACGGCAAACGCCGACACCTGCATCAGATGGTTGCCGACACCCAACCGGTCTCGATCACACTGCCGGCGCAGCCTCCTGATCCGTGTGTCTTCTAACGACCCTACGACGCGGGAAAGGGCTCCCGCCGAAGCGCCGGCGGAGCAGAAACGCGTCGGCTGGCTCGCCGCTGAGGTTACGCCGAACCAGTAGCCACTCCGGTCAGAGGGGTGTGGTGACCGTGACTGTACTGCTAGGCCCGGTGGCCTCGCCGCAGCCTGACGCACCCACGAGGAGCGCAAGCAGCGCGAGAATAAGCACAAGCTTGTACACGAAGATACAATCGGCATCGCCGCGCTCAATCTAAAGCCACCGAGACGAGCTCACGCGCCTGATCTAACCCGGCCGGCTCGCCGCACCTCCCGACCAATCGTGCGGGAGCTGTGCGACTCCTTAGCGGTGGAGCACGGGGTGGACGGGTCGACGCTTGTCACCGCTCGCCTCACCGTGGGGGGTTAGTCGGCGGCGCAGCGCCGTGATGGTTGGTATTAGCATCGGTGGCGTGGAGTTTCGCACGATCATCGAGCCGTTTCGGATTCACTCGGTGGAGCCGCTGCGGCTGACGAGCGCCGCCGAGCGCGAAGAGGCGCTCGCGCAAGCCGGCTACAACCTGTTCAATCTGCATGCCGTAGATGTGCTGATCGATCTTTTGACCGACTCTGGCACTGGCGCGATGTCGCGCGATCAGTGGGCGGCGATCCAGCACGGCGATGAGAGCTATGCCGGCTCGCCGTCGTGGTTTGCGTTTGTGGCGGCGGTGCAGGAGCTGTTTCCGTTTCCCCACATCATCCCCACCCATCAGGGTCGGGCGGCTGAGCGGATCCTGTTCAGCGCGGTTGCCGGCCCTGGCATGATCATCCCCAGCAACACGCATTTCGACACCACCCGCGCAAACATCGAATACACCGGCGCCAGTGCCTGCGATCTGGTGATCGCGGAGGGCCGTGAGCCGGCCACCGAGCATCCGTTCAAGGGAAACATGGACCTGGCGGCGCTGCACGCGCTGTTGGCCACAGACGCTGACCGCGTGCCGCTGGTGATGGTCACCATCACCAACAACTCAGGCGGTGGCCAGCCGGTGTCGCTTTCGAACCTCCGCGGTGTGCGCGCGCTGTGTGACCAGTTTGGGCTGCCGCTGTATCTGGATGCCTGCCGGTTTGCCGAGAACGCCTGGTTTATCCGCAGCCGCGAGCAGGGCTACCACGACCGCGCCATCCCAGACATCGTGCGCGAGATGGTGGCGCTGGCCGACGGCATGACCATGAGTGCCAAGAAGGATCCGCTGGCGAACATCGGAGGTTGGCTGGCCACCAACGATGCCGAGCTGGCCGAGCGCTGTCGAAACCTGCTGATCCTGACCGAGGGCTTTCCCACCTACGGCGGCCTGGCCGGCCGCGATCTGGAGGCGATCGCCCAGGGGCTGCGCGAATCGGTGGATGAGAGCTACCTGCGCTACCGGATCCGCTCCACCGAGTACCTGGGGTTGGCGCTTGACCGCGGCGGCGTACCGATCGTAAAGCCGCCCGGCGGCCACGCCGTGTACATCGACGCCCGTGCGCTGCTGCCCCAGATCGATCCGCTCGCCTACCCCGGCCAGGCACTGGCGGTGGCGCTGTATCAGGCCGGCGGTATCCGCGGCTGTGAGATCGGCACGGTCATGTTCGGCCGACAGCCAGACGGCACAGAGACGCCGGCGGCGATGGACCTGGTGCGACTGGCGATCCCGCGACGCACCTACACACAAAGCCACATCGACTACGTGATCGAGGTGGTACTGCACGTAGCCGCCTCCGCCGACGCGCTGCCCGGCTACCGGATCACGTCACAGCCAGACACGCTGCGGCACTTCACCGCCCGGTTTACGCCGCTGCCCTGACCCGTTTGGCGAGGCAGATTCGCCGGGGCCGTTAGACGGCAGTTCCTCGCGATACTGCCAACCGACACCTCGAACCACGAACCCGGATAGAGCCCCATTTGTGCTACCCGGGCGGAAGTCGCGGCGCCCGACCGCGGTTTGATACGGTCGCCACTTGAGTTCTATCAAGGGGGGAACCATGAAGGGCAAGATGGTTTGGACGGCCGCCTTGGTGACGGCTGCGACACTTGCGATCGGAGGCCTTGCGTATGCGTCGTCGACGCAGCCGGCGCTGGTCAGGCCGGTCACGATCCACGTGATCGAACACGCTACTACCGACACGGTGGTCGACACCGGCGCCCACGGCGATACCACGGGTGACCTGCTCACCTTCCACAACAAGGTCTACAACGCTGCCGATACCAAGAGCGTTGGTCGCGACCAGGGTAGCTGCATCCGTATCGACCCGTCCGCTGGCTCGTGGGAGTGCACGTGGACGACCTGGATCTTCGGGGCTCCCGGGAGTCTCACGGTCGAGGGTCCGTTCTACGACAAGAGCAACAGCACGCTCGCGGTCACTGGTGGCACCCGCCGCTTCAGCAACGCCAGGGGCCAGATGCTGCTCCAGTCGCGCGCCAACGGCACGAAGTTCGACTTCGTCTTCCAGCTCAGGCCGTAGAAACTCGAGGGGCAAAGGCGGTACCGCGCCACAACAGGCTCATGACCAGTAGGTGGGCAGCGAGAGCAACCCGCTCCTACTCCCGAGGCCTACGCCTGTGACCGGCCGCTGCATATTCCCCGGCGGGATGGATCATTACCTGGTTGGGATCGACCGTGCGAAAAACTGATGGCGCGCGGCGTTGGCGCGACGGCCCACCAAAGCTGCGTGCTGGTGAATCCTTACGTCACCACCGCGAGCGACCGATACGCTCACCAGCATTGAACGTCCTCAGCCGCATTCCATGCACCCACCGGTGCCGCGTCCGCTTTGTGATCGTTATCTCTGGCGTGGCCATCGTCCTTGGGGCGGTCGCGTGTGATTCATCCACTGCGGGCACCCACATGAGCGGATCATCCACCAGTGTCTCGACGCCTCCCACGTCATCGGCACCCGAGACATCCACGACCAGCACGGATTCCACCAAACCCACGAAGCACCACCGCCACACCAAGCAGCACCGTCACTCGCTCCACCCACCCGGAGTTCCAGCCGTTGACATGCCACGACCCTCCCTCACTCCCGGAGCGGCCTTTCACGTCGGCAGACGGACGATCTGCAACCGCGGATACGCGGCTCGCGTTCGGGACGTACCGGAACGGGAAGCGACTGCGGTCTACAGCCGCTACCACACCGTGCACATCGCCTATGCGCACGAGGTCGACCACCTCGTCTCCCTGGAGATCGGCGGGTCGAACGCCATCACCAATCTGTGGCCCGAACCTTACGCCGGTCGGTGGGGCGCGCGCACCAAGGACGTCCTCGAAAACAAGCTCCATGACCTGGTCTGCAACGGTCGTCTCACCCTCAAGAAGGCCCAGCACCAAGAGGCTGCCAACTGGGTCGCGGCCTATCGCCTCTACGTCTCCCGATCTCTACCCAAAGCTCCACGACACGGAGGCCGGCCGTCAACCCACCACGCCAAACGCAAATCGAGGGGCGCCGGCGGATTCTGGGCTTCCACCTACGGATCAGCTGACACCATCTACTGCGCCGACGACCCCGAGTGGCACCAGCTCAGCAAGACCTATCTCCACCACTTCCCGACCTACAAGAAGGCGCGCGAGGCACTACCGGGTTACCACCTCCATCAACCCTGCTGAACCATGAGAGCCGGAAATGTGCCACTCCCCGCTAAAGGGGAGGAGGGTGTCCGCTTCGCCCGCTTTTGCAGCGGTCGGCCGGGGGCCAAACCCAAACGCGTGATAGCCTCGGAAGCTGTGCCAGACAGTCGTGACCCCAAGGCGAATCTCGAGCTTGATCGAGAGCTGATCGAGATCGCCCGAATGGTGCGGGGGTTTGCGATCGACTTTGGAGAGGACGAGCTCGCCAACCATCTAGATCAGCTGGAAAAGAGGGCACAGGAGCTCCTCGTTTTCGACAAGATGCGAGACGCGGGGTTCTTCGATGGCGGTGGATATGCAGCGCCGGGATATGGCGTCGAGCCGCTCAGCTAGGCGCCACCGCGCGGTGCCGCCTGCGGTTGGGGTTCCGTGCGTAGACCCGTTCGAGTGACGGGTAGGTTCGGGCGGGTGTTTGAGGTTGTGAATCGCCTGGAGAACTGCATTTGTGTGCCATGCCAAACGTGCTTAACCGTGCGTACGAGACCAATCGCACCGTATCCACCTCCACTGGACGAGCTAGCTAGCCGATGACTGGTGGTCGATCAGGCCGAGCGCGTACGCCCTCTGAACGGCCTCCTCACGCGAATGGGCACCCAACTTGGCATACAGGTTGCGCGAGTGTGTCTTGACCGTGTTCAGCGACAGAAACAGTTGCTCGCCGATCTCGCGCTGAGACATGTCCGAGCCGAGCAGTTGCAGGATCGAGAGCTCCGCCGGGGTTGGAGGCTCAACCGCGGCCTCGTTACCGGCAAGTGCGTCCGTCAGAGCCAGGTCGACCTCGGCGGCCAGTTCAGGTAGGCGGCCTGCCTCGTCGAACGCGTTCAGCTGCTCGTATGCAGACCCCAGGGTTGATCCGGCCAGCGTCAGCCGGCCACGAGCCACTCGCACCCGAGCCAGCTGAATCAAGGTGTGCACCGTGTCCAGCCGCGGCTCGACCGCTTGTCGCAGCTCACGCGCCCGCACCAACTCTCGCTCGGCATCGGCGAGCCGGCCCAGCCCCAGCAGCGCCTCGCCCAGGGCGTGATGGGCAATCCCGGCCGACCAGGTGCCCGCAAGCCCGAGCTCACGTGCATAGCCGACCGCGACCCGCGCCTCGACGGCGGCCGCCTCATGCAGACCAGCGGCGGACTCCAGCAGAGCGTGCACCGCGTGGGCATACACCAGGCCGTGGGGCCGCTCGACCGCTTCCGGGCGGGCCAGCGCCTCGAGCGCGGCCGCCTCCGCGGCGGCCTCGTCGCCGGCGAGATACTCGATGTAGGACAGCACACCGAGCGTGCCGACCACCAGCAGCGGTACGTCCGCTCGGGCCAGGCCGGCGGCGATCCGAACATCCTCCAAGGCCACGTCCAGGTCGCCATCGAGCAAGCCCTCCGCGGGTCAGCGCCGCGACCGCCTGGACATAGATCCGAACCGGTTCGGGTGCGCCGATGATCGCGCCCTCTGCCAGCGCGGCGTAGCGCTTGCGGATCGGAGCCGGCTGGGCCAGCATCCCGGACGCCAAGGCGCCAGCCGCGCCCAACACCGGCCGCGCGACGAGCTCGGCGTCGGGAACGCGCGGAAGCCACCTCATGAACGTGTCCAAGGCACCGGTGCGGAAGAACTCGAAGTGATGCTTCAGGAGCAGATCCGCCAGCGCTGCCTCGTCCCCTGTGAGAGCCGTGTGCTCGAGCGCGTCCTCAAACACGGCCCGCTGCTCGAACCAGTCGGCTGCCCGCCGGCGCAGACGGGCGGGAGCGTCAACGTCGTCACCGGCGAGCTCGGCCAGCAGCAGCTCCCGAAACAGGTGGTGGTAGCGATACCACTCACCCCGCCCATCCAGCGGAACCAGGAACAGGTTCGAGCGCGCCAGCGCATCCAGCCGCGCCGCCGACCCATCCGCCTCGAGCACCCAATCGCACAGCTCGGCACAGAACCGGCCGAGCACCGACGTGCGCAGCAGAAACGACCGAGTGTCCTCGTCCAGTGTGTCGAGCACCTCGGTGGTGAGGTAGTCGGTGACGTGGCGGTTGCTGGCCGAGAACTCCCGCAGCTGCTGCTGGGGAGCGTCGGTGTTGGCCAGCCACATCCCGGCCAGCCCGATCCCGGCCGGCCAGCCCTCGGTGCGCTCCGCCAAGAGCTCGACGTCCTCACGCAGGAGCGGGCTGACGCCCTGCTGCTCGAGGAACTCCGCCACCTCATCCACCGTGAACGCGAGCGAGTCGACCCGCAGCTCGCCCAGGTCGCCGCGAGCGCGCAGCCGGCCCAGCCGGATCGCCGGGTCAGACCGGGTGGTCGCAACGATCCGAGTGGTGTGCGGCAGCCGCTCCACCGCGTAGGCCACCGATCGCAGGCCCCTGTCACTGCTCACATGGTGGAGATCATCGAGCACGATCACGACTCGCCCCGCGAAGCCCGCAAGCCCATTCAGCAGCTCGTCGATCGCCAGCTCGATATCGCAGCGGGGAGTCCGCAGCGTGGCCAGCGCCGGCCGGGCGATTCCCGGCCGCAGCCGATCGGCCGAGGTGGCAACCGCCGTCCACAAGCGCACCGGCTCGTCCTCGACCTGCTCCAGCGACACCCAGGCGACCGATCGCTCCGAACGGCTCTGCAGCCACGATGCCACCACCACCGTCTTGCCGGAGCCTGCGGGGCGCGCTGACCAGCGTGAGCGCGACATCGTCCAGCTCGTCGAGCCGCGTGAACAGGCGCGGTCGAGCAAGCAGCCCTACCCGAGGGCGTGGTGGTGCGAGCTTGGCCTCACTCAGCAACAACCTGGGTGGTGGAGACTCCGGATCCGGCATGTGACCCCAAAGTATGCCCAACCGCTGCGAACCCCACGGCAGGAGGAGCAGGCCGAGGGCCGTGAGGAATGCTACGTGCCGGCGTTTCATTGCTGATCATCCAGTGGCCGGTTCGCGAGACGAATCACCGCAACCAGGCACGGCACGCCGACCACAGCCCATGCGAACACGACGAACGGTGACCAGTCGATGCACATCCAGTAGTCGTGTGCTTCGCAGGATGCGTAGCTGTCAGATGCGTAGAGCAGCAGCACGAGCATCAGCACCGACCACACCATCAGGAACACCGCCAGTCCCTTCCCACGTGGACGCCGGGCCGAAGGTGGGTGTGTCGGGTCAATAGTCATGCGCACAGTCTGCGCCGTACACGGACCGGTCGCATCGGGGGAACCCCTCGGCGTCGGGACGCTTCACCGAATCGTTGGGAGGGACGTAATCAGGCATCTCAGGGTCACAGCCGGTATCTGCAAAGGCGCGCCGGCACCCACAACGCAATTGACGAAGCGAAGGGACAAGCTGTCCTGTTTCATCGTCCATTCGAGTGGGACGGCCACACCTGAACCCGGCGGACACTTAAACAGATACTCTGATCATCGGCCCGAACGACCGCGTTGCGACACCGTTCACTGGGAGGTCTGGACGCCACCTAGTTGTCCGGCAGGCCGTAAAGGTCAATGCGACCCCGGTGTGCCGTGCCGCTCGAGTTGGCTCAGATTGGATCAGCCAAATCGCAGGCGGCAAGCTTCGCCGGTACGTTTGGCGATCGCTAGCCCTTCACAACCCCCGACCCACTGCCCTCCACAACAATCCGATCCCGCCCACCATCCTTCGCCTCTCGCAACGCGGCATCGGCGGCGTTGAAGACCTCGCCAACGGATCGCTGCCAGTCAGGATCGGCGGCTGCGACGCCCAGGCTGGCGGTCACGCGCTCGCGACCCGGGTGTGGCAGCTGAGCGGCGGCCAGATCGAAGTAGATCCGCTTGGCGATGTTGAATGCCTCGTCGAGGCTCGCGCCGTCGAGCAGCACAACGAACTCCTCGCCGCCACGGCGGTATGCGATGTCCTCGGCGCGGATCGCTGAACCAAACACCTTGGCGGCTCCTTTGAGTGCCTTGTCCCCCGATTTCTGACCGCCGGTCGACTTATTGAACTCTCCAAAGTGGTCGAGGTCGATGCAGATCACCGCGAAGTAGGGAGGCCTGGCGTCGTCGAGTGCCTTCACGTCCTCATCGAACCGGCGTCTGTTGGGGAGTTTGGTGAGCGAATCTGTGCGCGCCTCGATCGCCAGCTTGACATTCTCGCGTCTCAGGGATTCGATCTGTGCGCCGGCGCCCCGCCGTTGCTTCGCAAGCTTCTTCGAGAACACTATTCGGGCACCGCTCCGCGTTCCCTTGGCGGCATACAGCGCAGTATCAGCTGCCGAGACCGCATCCTCACCCCGTTTCAACCGAGCAAGACCGGCAGATGCCGTGACCGAGATCTCGACGTCTCCAAACTGGATCGGTTCCGCGATCGAGTCCTGTGCCGCTTCCACGATGTGCTCGAGATCAGCAACGGTCCCGTCCAGGAGCAGGATCGCGAACTCGTCGCCCCCGATCCGAGCCACGGTCATGACTTGGTCGTCTGGACGCACATCACTCAGTCGGCGACCGATCTCGATCAGTGCCGCGTCGCCCGCGGTGTGGCCGTGTGCGTCGTTGATCTTCTTGAAGCTGTCAACATCGATGATTGCAAGCGCACCCGTTCGCCCGGCGCGCTTGGCCTCGCCGAGCCTGTCGTCGAACACGTGACGGTTGGCAAGGCCCGTCATCCCATCGGTGGTCGCCCGCCTGGTCAACTCGTCCGCGCGGCGGTGATGCTGGGTCGCGTCGACCAGCACCAGCACCATCCCCTTGACCGCCGGATCCGCCAGCCGGTTCGTGCCCACCACCTCGACGATCCGCTCGCCGTCAGCGGCGACACGGCTCTCCTGGAAGAACGAGCGGTCGGCATCCGCTCCCGCGAGACGGGCCATGTAGGAGATAAGCGCATCGGCCTCCCGCGGCGACACCAGCGCCGCCATGATCCTGGCCGAGCGGCTCGGTGCCGAGCAGCCGCGCAGCATAGGGAGTCGCATAGGTGACGATCCGGTCCGCGCGGCACACAACGATGGCGCTTCGCGCCGCCGCCAGGAGTTCACGCTCGAAAACGGAGGGGGTGCCGCTCACTTCCCTCATCTATGACGCGATCGGGCGATCGATCGCCCCCCAATCGAGGGAGCTTGCGACGCCAGGCCATCGCACCGCTCAGGAATCGTCAGGCGTGGCCCAGCCACAACTCGCCAAGTCCTCGCCCACATCTAAGGCCGCAACCAACATGTACTTGCGGTGTTGCGGTGTTGCGGTGTTGCGGGGTCACGCGCCGCTCCAGTCGGTGGGGAACGTATCAGGAGTCTCTGGGAGCGCGACCCACCACACCCCACCCCGCGGGGACGCCTTGACGCCCAGCTTGGTACGAGCCGTCTCAAGGGTTCGGCTTCTGATTCCAGCGTCCTGGGCGGAGTTGTTGAACTCGGTTTGTTTTCATCGGCCCGCGCCCGAGCGTCTCAAGCGTGAACGCAATGGCCGTGTCGATCGCCCAGTCCTGGGCGGCCTGCTGTTCGAACCGGCTTGAGCCGGCGAACACCTCATCTGCCGTGTAGTCGCAGTCACCGAGAACGCCGAGGGCTGGAACTGACTCCTGGGAGCAGACCGGGGCGGCCTGGACGCGCCAGAGCAGCGCCGGCGGTGGTGCCGCGATATTGATCTTGATCGGAGCGAGGACGCGCACCGGGTCGCCTTCGGAGTCGTGCTCATCCGACTCCGCCGTGGCGCCGTTGAGGGTCGGCTCGGCGCCGAAGATGTACGTGGCTCGGGACACTCCGCTGATCGCCGACGCCCCACCGATGGCCGTCTCGAGCCTCTTTCCGGCCTTGTCGAAGTGGTGCACCAGCAGGATCGCGGCGTTGTGTCGGCGACTGATATCGCTGAGTCCTTCGAGAGCGTCGCGCGCCTTCTCCGGGTTGGCGTAGTGAGGGATAACCGCGCTGAGCGGGTCGATCACTATCAGACCGGGTCGCAGGTGGGCGACGTCATGTTCGAGCAGGTCGATGTCTCGGGGGAACCGCCATTTCTGAAGAGGCTTGCCGAAGTGGATGAGGTCAGGGTCTCCTCCCGCTGCGCTGATACGTGGGCTGACAAAGCTCGGGTAGTGATCTTCACGGGAGATGATCAGCACACGGCACGGTGGAGCGCCGGATGTGCCTGGCAATGCTCCGCGGGAGGCCATCGCCGCCAACGTGAAGGCTAACGTCGACTTGTGGGTACCTTGATCGCCGACGATCACCGTGCACCCTCGTGTCGTGATGTAGCCGGGCCACAACCACGTGACTTCCTCTTCAATTACCTCGGCTGCCGACTCCCAACGAGCATGGGTAGCCGGCCTACCAGTTCCCGATGACTGGCTCCCCTCGGGAACCACATCGTCTTCCAACATCTAAATCACCACCTTCTAGAGTATGACGCTCTGCAGCACACCCACCAGGGATGGAACAGAGCCGCCTGCGATGCGTCTTGCATCAGACATGTACACATTCTGGCGGCCGACGGTAAAGGAGAAACTCGGCGACTGACGGCCCCCTACGTCCGCGGAGGTCGCTCCCCGTCTGACTCGGCAGCGATGCGGGACTCGGTGGCTCCATAGTGGTCTTGGGAGAAGTAGATCCTGGCGAGCTCGTTTCGGTCACCGTCGATGAGCAGGCCGAGCGGGACACCAAACAGTGTCGAGATTCTTCTTGCGGACATCATCCCGGGCTCCTGTCTTGCGTTGATCCAGTCGGAGTAGGACTGCACGGAGACACCGAGAAGCCGCGCCGCGTGCGCGCCGCTGAGGTTGTGGATACCCTGCAGCAGCCGAAGGTTTTGGGAGATACGCGAGGCCGACTGGGCGCGGCTCCGCTGATCGGGTGCGGGAACGGTTGCGGCCTGCCTTATCGGGCGCGGCTCCCTGCCCTCGTCGCGTCGGACGTGGTATTTCACGGTGGATACCGAGAGCGAGAGGTCGGCGGCGATCCTGGTGATGCTGAACCCGGCCTTCCTGAGGGCGATGATCGCCTCCGGGGCGATTTTGCCATGCGTAGGCTGTCCACCCTTTCGGATCGAGGTGCCTTGGCGGCGGCTGCGCATCTGCACTCCGTGTCGTTTGAGCAAGCCGTAGATGCCTGCGTATGCCCGTCAGCGCCGCGAGTTCGCTGGTTGACTGGCCTTGGAGGTAGCGGCGGGCGAGTTCCTCCACGGTGTAGCCGCGGGCGGCATCCGCGCGGGCGGTAGTCGCACACGACCGGCATATCGTCGTTGGGGTGTCTGACGTTGGAGGTGTGCGGCGGGTCAGCGGAGTCCCGCAGGAGGTGCACGTCGGGGTGGCCTTAGGCGCCCCCACGGGGTCGGTGGTGGTCTCGGCGTGGTCGAGCCAGCGGCGGGCCGTGTGGTAGGCCACACCGAACTCGACCGACGCGCGGTATGGGCCAACGACCCTCGCACGGTCCACGACCTCGCTGACAAATGATTCTGAATAACGCGACATGGCTTAGGCCTCCAGTTGCAGTTGCAGGTATGAGCTCGCGATGCTGCTGTCTGAGCAGCGCGTGACCGGCGGAGGACAACTCCACCGGCGAACCGTTGACCCCTTCCTTACCATGGAAGTGCTCTACCAACTGAGCTAAGAGGGCAGGTCGCTGCAACTCTAGCCGAGCCGCCGCGATCCCATCCTCATCGGCATCACGAGCCCGGGCGTTGAGCCCGACCGGGGTGTCTACGACACCCAGCTGGTGGTGGCGAGCATGTGCTCGACCTGTGCTTTCGAGGTGGCCAGGTTTGGGCCGCGCAGACACGCGATCATCGCGATCCAGTTATCGCGGGCGACACGGCTTGCGATATACGCGGTGATCGTCTCCTGCCCGCCGAGGTGGGCGCAGTCCCGATCCGCGTGGCCCACATGGATGCGGGCCGGTCGGCCGCCGACCCGTGACGGTTTGCCGGGAAAGTGCCTGCGACCCAAAGTAGGCATGCCCCACTGCGTCCAGCTCACAAACACGCCCGCCGGCTCCAACTGGGCCAGCGCCGAATGGCACCGGATCGTCTCGCTCGAGTTCGTGGTCGTCGTCACGCACGGGTTGTGCTCTCTTCCGGTACTCAGATACACGAGCGCGTTGGAAAAGCTGGTCATGAACTGCCACCGGTAGCTCCTCCACGTCGAGGGGTAGCGAAAGGCCACGCTGGAGTCGGCGAATCGCTGCCATCGAACGGGCGATTGAGCAGACGCCGCGCCGGTCGGGGCATCGGTTGTGTGAGCGGCTGAGCCACCGCCGAAGCTGGCCGACCCGACCAGGACGATCAGTACGAGTATCGCCGCGAGCATCTTCATCGCCAGTTGGACACCCGCGACCGTGTCCGAGTTCCAGGCACCGGTACGGCGCCCGCTAGATGCAGGAGCCCGCGGCCCGAGCGCCGCGCGCCGACGACAGTCGCAACGAGAGCGCCGTCACCCGCGTGAACTCGGTCGACCCCACGGCGTATCGCAGCCGCAGTTTGGGCAGGTCGACGCAGCCACCCCGCTCCATGCGGAAGGTTACGGCGATCCAGGCGTGCGTCCACGGGACGTCCGCATTTTGAGGGCTGAACTGGAGGCCGGAGATCGGGTGCAGGGCCGCGACCGTGGACGACTGGGACGCGGCGACGCGGGGCCCGCCGGGCCGGACGATTAATCCGCCCGGGTTGGAGGTCAATCCGGTGACGCTCACGAATCGCGCCCCGGTGTTGCTCGCGGGGGTGGCGCTGATCAGCGTCGCTCGCTCGCCGCTCGGGGTGGTTATCGGGACGATCGCGGTGTAGGTCGTTCCCGGCTCGATGCCCGCCATGGCGGCGCCGGCCCCCTGAGGTGCCGAGGCCAGCGGATCGTAGGGCACGGTGGTGCGGAATCCGAAGTAGGCGAGCGCGACCAGCACGACGACGCCAAGACCGGCAACCAACCCGGCGAGGTGGAACCCACCGCGGACCAACCATCTCTCTGGAGAGGGGCGCCTCCACCCTCCCATCGTACGCCGCAGACGACGGCTACGAAAGCTCCGGCGGCAGCGCCTGCGGACCCTCGGGGTAAATCATCGCCATCCGCTCGGGTGTCATCTCGAGCGTGTTGGCCAGCTCCGGCGGCGCGCCGACCACCAGCCACAGCGCGTCGCGGTCGGTGTCGTTGAACACCTGGCGCACCGCGGGCGGATCGACCGCCACTGCCGAGAGCGGCTCCAGGGTGAGCAGCTCGTCCTCGACCCGCATCCGGCCTGTGCCCTCCAGCAGCACATACATCTCAGTCTCCTGAATGTGCCGATGCTTGGTCGATGCCTGGCCAGGAGTCAGACGCCACAGCCGCGCTCCGAGGGTTGAGAGGCCCAACTGCTTTCCGAGGTCGGTGTTCTGCACACGCATCTGATTCGACGGCCGCCAGAAGGCATCGCCGGCGTCGAGCAGCCGAAACAGCCGGCCGTCGCCCGGGCCGCTGCCATCACGAGGCGAGCTACCGCTTGGCTGAACGTTCGGCATCGCGGTCGCGCATTACCGTCAGGATGTGCTCGCGGAATCCGGGCAGGCTCGCCACCAGCTCGGTGAATCGCTCGCCCGAGAGCAGCGCCACCGTGAGATCGGTTTCGGCGGTGACCGTCGCGGTGCGCGCGGACGCGTACCCGGGACCCGCATCCAGCGCTCCGACCTCGCCGAAGAAGTCACCCTCGCCGAGTGTGGCCAGTGGCGTGTCGCCGCGGCCCACCACTCGGGCGGTGCCGTCCAGGATCACGAAGAACCCGTCGGTGATCTCTCCCATCACCACCACGTCGCGGCCGGCGGGGTAGGAGCGCTCGGTTGCAGCCTCGGCCACCCGTGCGATGTCATCCTCGCTGAGACCAGCGAAGACGGGGAGATTCTGGAGACCCGCGGCATTCATCGCTGTGATTATCGCGCGCGGCCACGCCCGGCGCGCTAGAACACCGTCATGGCAACCTCACGATGGTCGATCCGCTCGCAGCGTTCGCTGCTCTCGATCGCGTCCACCGACTCGGTGCTCTCGATCGGAAGCGCCGGCTCGGTGCTCTCGATCGGCTCGGTCGGCAGCGCCTGCTCGATCCTCTCGGTGGGCTCGTTCGCGTCGATCGGATCGCTGCTCTCGTCCCAGTCGCGCTGGTCGGTGCTCTCCTCCCGGTCGCGCTGGGCGATGGTCTCGGACGGAAGATCGACCGAAGCGGACTGACCGTTCAGGTGGAGCAGTACTGCGCCCCGGCGCCGAGCACGGTGAGCGCGACGAGTGAGAGCACGAACCCCGCGACGATCGCCGCAGCCAGGCCGACTTCACGACCCCCCTGCTGCGGCGATCGCAGCACCACGCTCGAGGAAACCACGTACAGCGCCACTCCGGCCGTGACCCCGATCACCGCACTGGTGCCGTTCTCCGGACAGAGCGAGAGGAACACGAAGTAGAGCCATCCCATCCCGGCGACCAGGGTGGCACCCACCGCGGTCACGGCCAGCGCCGCCGCCTCGCTCCGCCGCAACCCTCCCAGCGGGGCCACGCCCACAGCGACCGCCGCGAGCCCGACCCAAATGCCTGCCAGAAGCCACGCAGAGGTGGTGTGACCAGTCAGGCCGAGCACGAGCGGCACCATTGGAATCGGCAGCAGCACGCCCACGCGGACGAACCACTCTCGCAGGTCATATCTCATACCTGCTATATACCACGTACGCTATGTCAAATCAACAAGCGGCCTACGCGTAGTGGTCGGTGATGTACTTCTCGCCCTCGTCGCAGAGCAGCGTCACCACCGTCTCGAGCTCGGGATGCTGCTCGCGCAGGCGCTTGGCCGCCACCATGTGCGCCCCCGAACTGGGGCCGACGAACAGGCCGTGCTCGCGCGCCAGCCGTCGCATCTCGGCGAGGCTCTCGGGACTCGACACCGACACGTAGGAGTCGACCTCCGAACCATGCCGCTGGATGATCCCCGGCACGAACCCGTCGGCGATGCCCTCGATCGAATGGTGGGCGATCTCGCCGCACACGATCGTGCACGACTCATCGGGCTCAAGCCCCACCAGCTGCACGTCGGGATTGGCCTCGCGAAACGCCCGGCCCACGCCGATCAGCGTGCCGCCGGTGCCGATCCCCACCACCAGCGCGTCCGGCAGCTCCGGCAGCTGGCTCAGGATCTCGGCGCCCAGCCACTCCTGGTTTTCGTCCACGTTCCACTGCGAATCGAACTGGGCGGGATTGAAGTAGCCCGGCCGCTGGCCCAGCAGAGCAGCGTGCTCGAGCGCCGCGTTCACGTGAAAGTCGCCGATCAGCATCACGTCGGCGCCATGCGCGCGTGAGATGGCCGCCCGCTCCGGGCTCATGCCGGCCGGCATCACCACCAGCATCCGGTAGCCCTTGGCCGCGGCCACCATGCTCATCGCGTTGCCGGTGTTGCCGCTGGAGGCCTCCACGATCGTGAACCCCGGCTGCAGCAGGCCCTCCTCCTCGGCCCGCTCGATCATGTACCGCGCGATCCGCGCCTTCACCGACCCGGAAGGATTCAAATACTCGAGCTTCGCGTACACGCCTTCGATCTGCAGCAACGGCGTCGAACCGATCGCCTCGAGGATCGAGGTCACATACCCCGCGGTGGGTTCGGCGAGCGGCTCCGGCATAGTGAAAGCCTAGCCGCACCTACGTACCTCTAGCCGAAGATCGTCTGCTCGAGCAGGAAGATGTTGAGGGCGACGATCACGGTCGCGACGATCACCGCGGCCACCGTCGTCACCCGACGGTTGGTGAGATTCCCCATCAGCCGGCGGTTGCAGCAGAAGATCACCAGTGGAATCAGGGCGAACGGGATGCCGAACGAGAGCGCAACCTGGCTCAGCACCAGCGCCCGGGACGGATCGACTCCGATCGCGAGCACCACCATCGCCGGGGCCATGGTGGCCAGGCGCCGCACGAACAGCGGGATCGACCGCTTCACGAACCCCTGCATCACCACCTGGCCCGCCAGCGTGCCCACCGACGACGAGGACAGTCCCGATGCCAGCAGCGCGAACCCGAACCACAGCTCGGCGTGATCGCCGACCTGACTCTTGAACCCGGCGTAGGCGCCTTCGATCGAGTCGACCCCGACCAGTCCGGAGGAGTGGAAGATGCCGGCGGCGGCGATCAGCATCGACATGTTGACCAGCCCCGCGATCACCATCGCGATGATGACGTCGATCCGCTCGAACCGAAAGATCTTGAGCCGCTCAGCGTCGTTCTTGCCGACCACCCGCCGCTGCGTCAGCGCCGAGTGCAGGTAGATCACGTGTGGCATCACGGTCGCGCCCAGAATGCCGGCGGCCAGCAGCACGCTCTCGGTTCCCGAGAACCCGGGTACGAACATCCCGTGGCCGAGCGAGGCCGGATCGGGATGGGCATGCACCATCTGGAACGCGAACCCGGCCACGATGATCCCCACCAGGCACACCACCGCGGCCTCGAAGTGCCGGAAACCGCCGCGCGTCTGCAGCGCCAGCAGCCCAAACGCAAACACGCCGGTGAGCGCGCCGGCCCACAGCAGCGGCATCCCAAACAGCAGGTTGAGGCCAAGCGCCGCGCCGATGAACTCGGCCAGATCGGTCGCCATCGCGATCACCTCGGCCTGAATCCAGAGGCCGATCGTGACCGGCCGGGGAAACTCCTGGCGGCACACCTCCGGCAGGTTCATGCCGGTGGCGATGCCGAGCTTCGCGCTCATCGTCTGGATCAGCATCGCCATCAGGTTGGAGACGAGGATCACCCACAGCAGCAGATAGCCGTACTTGGCGCCGGCGGCGATGTTGGTGGCGAAGTTGCCGGGATCGACGTAGGCGACCGCGGCGATGAAGGCCGGGCCCAGGAACGGCCACAGCGCCGCGCAGCCCCCGCCGCTCACCCGAGAGCGACCGCTCGGCGGCCGTGGCCACGCGCGCTTCGCCCGGCAGGGCGGCGGCGCCCGGGTCGGTCACGACCAGCTCGGGAGGCGGCACCGGCGTCAGAGTGCCGCCACCTCGATGCGGGCAGCGACGCTGCGGCCGATGGCGTGACGCTCACCGTCCACCTCGACCGTCACCGGCCCGTCGAACGGCGCCTGCTCGACCACGATCAGCTCGCGCTCGGGCATCAGCCCGAGGCTGGCGAGATAGCGCAGCAGCTCGGCGTCGCTATCGGGCACGCGACGAACCACCGCCTGGTCGCCTTCGGCCACGTCGCACAAGAGCACTCGCTCCTGATGGTTCCAGCACCAGGTCGGCGGTGGGAATGGGATCGCCGTGAGGATCGTGCGTGGGAAATCCGAGCGCGGCATCGATGCGCGCCTCGAGCTCCTCGGACAGGTGATGCTCGAGCCGCTCGGCCTCGGTGTGCACCTCGTCCCAGCTCAGTCCCAGCGCCTCCATCAGGTACAGCTCCAGCAGCCGGTGGTGGCGCACGACCTCCAGCGCAATCCGCTCACCCGACGGTGTGAGCGTGGCTCCGTGATAGCGCTCGTGACGCACCAGGCCAAGCTTGTCGAGCTTCTTCAGCATCGCGGTGGCCGAGGCCGGCGAGACTCCCAGCTCCGCCGCCAGGGCGTTGGTGGTGACCTCTCCCCGGGATTGGAGCTTCCAGATCGCCTTGAGATAGTCCTGAGCCGCCTCGCTAACCATAAAACAAGTTTAGACGAGACTCAAAAACTATTCAACAGACAAGCGACACCGCGTGAATAACGGTGCCTGGCACCGTTATTCACCCTCAGCGAGGGAGGCTATCAGGGCGTCGATCAGCACCGGGATGTGGTCGTCGCCGAAGACCAGCGGCGGGCGGATCTTGAGACGTGTCGTGGCGCGGACCGGTGCGGCCGATCAGCACTCCGTGCTCGCGCATCGCGTCGACCACCTGGCCCGCTCGGCGGGGGTCGGCCATCTCGACGCCGATCAGAAGCCCCCGCCCGCGCACCGCCACGATCTCGGGGTGACCCGCCGCCACCACGCTCGATCTCGGACTTGAGCCGGGCGCCCACGCGCGCGACATGATCGATCAGCCGGTAGTCGTCGATCACGTCCAGCACCGCGAGCGCGGCCGAGGCCGCCACCGGGTTGCCGCCGAAGGTGCTGAAGAACTCGGTCGTCTCGGCAAACCGCTCGGCCAGATCGCTGCGGGTGACCAGCGCGGCCACCGGATAGCCGTTGCCCATCGGCTTGCCCATGGTGACGAAGTCGGGCTCGAGGCCGTAGCTCTGAAACGACCACAGGTGCTCGCCGTTTCGGCCGTGCCCGGCCTGCACCTCGTCGGCCACCACCAGCCCGCCGGCCGCGCGGACAGCGGCGGTGATCGCCTGCACCTGAGACGGCTCGGGCTCCAAGAACCCGTCGCTGGTAAACCCGGTATCGAGGTACACGGCCGCCGGAGCCACCCCGCGCTGCGCGAGCCGCGCGATCGCATCCTCGGCCGCTGCGCCGGCGAGCTCGCCGAGCGTCTCGACGTAGTCGGGCCGGTAGCCGTCCACCCACTCCTCCGGTGACATGTCGGTGATCACCGTGGTGACTCCGTGGTAGGCGAAGTCGGTCACCAATCCGCCGCCGTTGCCGGTGGCTGCCGTCGCGATCCGCCAGGCGATGTCGTTGGCCTCGCTGCCCGAGTTCACCAGCATGATCGTGTCCAGACCGAGTCCCGCGGGCATGCTCTGCGATGATCCGCTCGCCGAGATCGACCAGCGGCTCGTACAGGTAGCGGGAGTGGGTGTTGAGCGCGCGCGTCTGGCGCACCACCGCCTCGGTCACGCGCGGGTGGCAATGGCCCACCACCGGCACGTTGTTATACGCGTCCAGCACCCGCCGGCCGTCGGCCTCGAACAGCCACGCGCCCTGGCCGCGGCTGACGTGCACCGGCCGCGCGTAGGTCGGCGGCGTGATCGCAGGCCCCAGCACCGCGCGCCGACGTACCGCCAGCTCGGCGTCGGCCACCGGCGGCGCCGGCGCTCCCACGCCCTGGCAGACCGCATCCGGGCCCGATCGCGTCGAACTGCTCGATCATCGCCCAGCGTGTCGGCATCCCAATCTTGGATGTACTCGGCGTTCTCGGGGTAGCGCAGCACTCGCCAGGCGCTGACGGTCACGAGCGCTGCCAGGCGGGCGGAGACCACGTCGCCCACCAGCTCCAGCTCCAGCGGCTCCAGCGGTATCACCGACTGGTAGCCGTCGAGCAGCAGCCGCGCGGTGCGAAAGACATCGTCGGGCGAGCGCCCCCGCACCACCGAGACCAGCGTGGCGGCCAGATCGGTGACCAGCGAGGTGTG
The DNA here is from genome assembly GCA_963729195.1 of uncultured Actinomycetes bacterium. GTDB lineage: Bacteria > Actinomycetota > Thermoleophilia > Gaiellales > JAICJC01 > CAVPTL01. Next base: position 19,857 of record CAVSNF010000021.1, on the reverse strand, counting down.
CACGATGTCGCCGAAATCCGACGATCCCCGTGACCAGGCCGCGCTCATCCAGGAGCACGTTGTCGAGCGTGAGATCGTTGTGCACCACCTGCGCCCGCAGCTGCGGATAGCGGGGCGCCACGTGGGCGTCGAAGCGATCGAGGATCCGCTCCACCATCGCCCGCCGGGCGGGGTCGGGGATTGAGTCGACCAGCCCGCGCAGATCCGAGGTGTGCTTGGTGTCCCACAAAAGCTTGCGTCCCGCCGCGGGATGGAAGAACCCGCGAAGCGCACGGGCGAGCCGGGCACAGATCGCACCGAAGGCGACCACCGCGGCATCGTCGAGATCGGGGCCAAGCAGCATCGAGCGGCCGTGCAGCCGCTCGAAAAAGCGAACGAAATGAGGGCCGTCGGACCCCTCGAACCGCGGCCGGTAGTCCTCCAGACCGGGCACCGGCCCGGCACCCAGCCGCGGCAGCTGACGTGCCACCGGCAGCTCCGGGTCGGTCGCAGCCACGTGCAGGAGTGCGGCGGCCTCGAAATCGAGCGACTCGGGCAGCTCGCCCAGGTTCGAGACCTTGAGCACCCCGCCGCCGCCGTCGGCATCGATCATGAACGTCTGGTCGCGCTCACTGCCCAGATCGCGGGCAATCCCGTCCACGCCGAAGAGCTCGCGCGCGATCGCCGCCACCTGCTCGGGGGTGAACGCCGGCGGGGTGGCCTCGAGCACTCCCAGATCGGTGTTCTGCGCGGTATCCGACATGGGTCAGAGACTACCCTAGGGTCGAACCACTAAAGCGAACGAGGAGCGTTCATGGCAGGGGAAGTCGTACACGTGGAGTTTCCGTCCGGCGATGCCGACCGGGCACAGGCGTTTTGGAGCGGGCTGTTCGGCTGGGAGTTCGTCAACCCTGGAATGCCGGAGATGGACTACCGCATGGCCCAGGTCAGCGACAACGCCGGAGTGGCGGTGTTCGCGTCCGAGAACCGCACCGGCCACCCCACCATCTACCTCGACACCGAGAACATCGACGAGTCGATCGACCGGGTGCGCGAGCTCGGCGGTGAGGCCGATGACCGCGCGCCGGTGCCGGGCCACGGCTGGTTTGCCTCCTGCCGAGACGTCGAAGGCACCGCCTTCCATCTGTGGCAGCAGGACCCAAACGCCGCCTGAGCGGCGGTAATCCCAATCACCGCCGGTCGGGTCTCGCTTGACAGATCCCGATTCCCCATGTCATAGTTAGGTCGCCCTAAGTTAGGGCGCCCTCAGTGGGGTCGAACAAGGGACTGCGTTGCTGCCAACGTTTGTGATCGGGTTGCGAGAGGGAGTCGAGGCGTCGCTGATCGTCGGGATCATCGGCGCCTTCCTGCGCCAGCAGGGAAACCGCGCCGCGCTGCGGGCGATGTGGGTGGGAGTCACCGCCGCCATCGCACTCTGCATTGCTCTGGCCGTCGGCCTGCAGGTGCTCGACCAGTCGCTGCCCCAGCGACAGCAGGAGCAGCTCGAGACGATCGTTGCCGCTCGTGGCCGTCGGCATGGTCACCTTCATGATCGTGTGGATGCGCCGACACGCGGCCACGCTTGCCTCCGACCTGCGCGCCAGCGCAGCCGACGCCGCCGCCAGCGGCGCCTGGGCCCTGGTTGCGATGGCGTTCTTTGCGGTTGTCCGCGAGGGCGTCGAGACCGCCGTCTTCATGCTGGCCGCCTTCCAGGCCTCCGGGGATGCGCTCTCGGCCGGACTGGGAGCGCTGCTCGGGATCCTGTGCGCGATCGGCATCGGCATCGGCATCTACTACGGCGGCGTTCACCTCAATCTTTCCCGCTTCTTCCGGCTCACCGCGGCCGTGCTCGTGCTGGTCGCCGCCGGGCTCGTCTCCAGCGCGATCCACACCGCGCACGAGGCGGCCTGGCTGAACAGCTTCCAGGCCCAGGCAGTCAATCTCGAATGGTTGGTGCGCCCCGGCTCGATCCTGAGTTCGCTGGCCACCGGCGTGCTCGGAATCCAACCGCAGCCCACCGTCGGTGAGGTGCTCGGGTGGCTTCTGTACGCAATCCCGATGCTGATCTACGTCCTCCGCCCCCGGCGACCGAAAGTGCGCGTGCCCAGCACACAGCCCGCCCGCGCCTGACTTCACAAAGGAAACGATGAACCCCCGTGCTCTCACCAGCTCGGCGGTCGCATGCCTTGCGATCGTCACCGCAGCCTGCGGCTCCAGCTCCAGTTCTGGATCGTCCAGCTCCGATGCGCAAGACCGTGGCGGTGACGCTGTCAGACGAGGGCTGCTCGCCTGCCAACGCCACCGTGCCCGCCGGCGCCGTCAACTTCACCGTCAGTAACTCGGGCAGCGCCAAGGTCACCGAGCTCGAGCTGCTGAACGAGGACGGCGTGATCATCGGCGAGCGCGAAAACGTGATCGAGGGCGTGCCCGCGTCGTTCTCGCTCAAGCTCCAGCCCGGCAACTACAAGCTCAGCTGCCCCAACGGTGAGACCACCCCCGAGGGCACGCTCAAGGTCACCGGCGAGCGGTTCGCCGCGACCGACGGCGCGTCCGCGGAGCTGCTCCAGCAGGCCACCGCCGGCTACAAGCAGTACGTCGACTCCGAGACCGCCAAGCTGCAGACCTGCAACTGCCGCGTTCGTGGCCGCGCTCAAGGCCGGCGACACCCAGAAGGCCAAGGATCTGTTCGCCAAGACGCGCATCCACTACGAGGCGATCGAGCCGGTGGCAGAAGCCTTCGGTGACCTCGACCCCGAGATCGATGCGCGCATCAACGACGTCGCCGATCCCAGCAAGTGGACCGGGTTTCACCGCATCGAGAAGATGCTGTGGGTGGGAAACAGCGCCAAGGGCACCGGCCCCTACGCAGACGAGCTGATGAAGGACGTGAACACGCTGGCGCACAAGGCGGGCACGCTCACCTACCAGCCGGCTCAGCTCGCCAACGGCTCGGTGGAGCTGCTCAACGAGGTGGCGGGATCCAAGATCACCGGCGAGGAGGATCGCTACTCGCACACCGATCTGTCGGACTTCCAGGGCAACCTGACCGGCGCGTTCGTGGCCTTCAAGCTGCTGCGCCCGGCGCTCCAGGAGTACCGGCAACGGCGAGTTGGCAGAGACCATCTCCGACCGGTTCGCGGCGGTGCAGAAATCGCTCGACGCGTACAAGCGCTCCACCCCCTCGGGGTACGCGGCGTACGGTGAGCTGACCTCCGCCGACCGGCTCAAACTGGCGCAACAAGTCGACGCGCTGGCCGAGCCGCTCTCGAATGTTGCGGCAAAAGTCACTGGCTAGGGTCTCATGAGATGAGTGACCCGCCAACCGAGTCGGGAGTCACCCGCCGGCGCCTGCTTGCAGTCGCCGGCGGCGGCGCGATCGGGCTGGCGGGCGCCGGCGTGGGCTACGCCGCGGGATCGACCGAGTCGAGCGAGGCGGCCACGGTCGACGAGGCGCTGCCGTTCTACGGGGCGCACCAGGCGGGCATCCTCACCCCGCCGCAGGATCGGCTGATGTTCGCCGCCTTCGACCTGACGATCACGTCCGCCGACGAGCTGCGCGACCTGCTGCGATCGTGGTCGGCGAACGCGGCGCTCCTGACCCAGGGACGTCCCACCGGATCACCCGCGGGCCGGCTGGACGCGCCGCCCCAGGACACCGGCGAGGCGGTGGGGCTGCCCCCATCACGGCTGACGGTCACCTTCGGACTGGGGCCGAGCGTGTTTCTGCAGGACGGCAACGACCGGTTCGGGCTCGCCTCCCAGCGACCCGCAGGCACTGTCACCGCTCGGCCACCTCCCCGGCGACCAGCTGCTGCCCTACCGCAGCGACGGCGACATCTGCGTCCAGGCCTGCGCCGAGGATCCGCAGGTGGCGTTCCACGCCGTCCGCGACTTGGCCCGGCAGGCCCGGGGCGCGGCGGTGATCAAGTGGACGCAGCTCGGCTTCGGGCGGGCATCGTCCACCTCCAAGTCGCAGGTCACGCCGCGCAATCTGCAGGGCTTCAAGGACGGCACCAACAATCTGGATGCCGACGACGCCGCCGCCATGAACCAGTACGTGTGGGTCGGCGACGACGAGCCCCAGCAGTGGTTTCGCGGGGGCAGCTACGTGGTCACGCGACGGATCAGGATGCTGATCGAGACCTGGGACCGCTCGTCGCTGGGCGACCAGCAGGACACCATCGGCCGCGACAAGACCGAGGGCGCACCGCTGGGGTCGGCCAAGGAGCACGACCCGGTCAATCTCAACGCCAAGCGGCCCGACGGCGAGCTGATGATTCCCGCCGACGCGCACATCCGGCGGGCCTCGCACGTGACCAACGGCGGCATCAAGATCCTGCGGCGCGGCTACAACTACACCGACGGCATCGATCCGCTCACCGGTGAGCTGGACGCGGGCCTCTTCTTCATCTGTTACCAGAAGGATCCGCACGCCCAGTTTGCGGCGCTGCAGCGCCGGCTGGGCACCATGGATGCACTCAACGAGTACATCCATCACACGTCCAGCGCAGTGTTCGGCGTGCCGCCCGGTGCCCGGCCCGGTGGGTATGTGGGCGAGGCGCTGTTCAAATCCCCCGTTTGAGTGAGTGCGCCGAGGGCTCCGCGGGCGGACACTCGATGGACACCGGAGAGACCACCGGCCCAGGAGCGCCGCCCCCTCCCCGGAACTTCAGACGAGTGTGATACGCAGCGATCTGACGTCCCACAGATCGTTGCGTATCGCGAATTCTCCTACGCAGTCTCAGCCGCGGCCACGGCGACAGTGCCGCGGACGCTGTGGGTGAGCAGCCCACAGCATCGGTACGAGCGAGACGATCACCACCCCGTAGGCGACCGCCGGCGACGTCGACCTGCGCGACGTATCCCAGCAACAGCGGCACGATCGTAAATCCCAGTGCCCAGGTTGCGCCCAGCACCCCGGTGACGGTGACATGCGAGACGCCTGCCGCGTCGGCGCCCAGTGAGGACAGCGGGAACATGGCGGCGCCGACCACGGCGAAGATCGCCCCGCCGACCACCAGCACCAGCAGCTGCACACCGTTCGGCGGCGTGAACGCCAGGATCACGGGAATCACCAGCACCACGAACGAGACCACCAAGGCGACCTTGGCCGGCCCCACGCGATCGACCAGCCGCCCGCCGATGACGCCGGCACCCGCGCCCAGCAGCGCTCCCAGGGCGAGCGCTGCCGCGATCACGGTCACCGATTCGCCGTGGCTTCCCAGGTGCAGCGGCACCAGCAGATCGACCGCCCCGAACGCGGCCAGGTCGATCAGCGCCATCGACAGCGCGGCCTTGGTCGCGGGTTGGCGCGCGCCCCGGACGATCGACGCCCACACGTGGCTTTCCCCCATCACAGTGCGACCGGCGGGGGCCAGCACCGTGCACACCAAGCCGACGGCGCAGACCACGGCAACCAGGCCGAAGGCGATGCCTGAACCGACCACCGCCGCCAACCCGCCGATCCCAGGGCCCGCGATCGACCCGGCCGAGAGCATGCCCATCACGATCCCCGACTCCCGCCCGCGCCGACCCGCGGGAGCGTTGTCGGTGACCCACGACATCGACGACGTCCAGATCGAGCCGCTGGCAAAGCCCTGCACGAACCGCGCCAGCACCAGCACCAGCGCGGTCGGCGCCCACGCGAAGATGATCGTGGCCACCGTCATCAGCACCGCCGAGACCAGCGCGATCCGACGGGCACCGACCCGCGGCACCAGCACGATGCAGGCCATCGACACGAACGGCACCGAGATCGGGTAGGCGGCCAGCACCACACCAGCCTGGAACGTCGTCAAGCCGAAGCGATCGACGTAGTGGGGCAGCAGCGGCAGCACCGCGAGGTAGAGGGCGGCGTCCACGAACATCGAGACCCCGACTGCGAGGGTTATGCGGCGGTACGGCTCCACGTTGGGCACGGTACCTGCGAGAACGGGGAGTCGTGGGCGGGAGCTGGAGGTGGGTGGGGCGGCTGGAGGTTCGCCCCGGCGGCGCCGGTCACGCCTGCAGGCTAGGACCCGAAGTCCCCGCCGTAGAACACGTAGCAGGATCCGCGTACCACGAGGAACGACAGGTAGACGGGATAGGGTCGGTCTGGAGGGTCGGCCGATATCGCCGCCGGCCGACCAACGTAGACGGCGCTCTCGAGGTGCCCAATCGTTATGTAGCTCTCGACCTTGCGATGCTACACACGCGCCCACCACGCCAGCGGATGGCAGCCAGCGGATTGGGTGTACTTTTTGCCCGAGAGGCTGACCGTTTGAGGTAACAGCATCGGGTAAGGCCACACGAGACCCATTCGGTTTGTCGCACACAACGCGTAGCCGACGACAACCGAAATCGCCAGCCCACACCAGATGCCTAAGCGGCGCGGCCGAGCGGCTCTCCCGGTTGGTCGGCACTCAGCCACCAAACTCACCCTGATATGCGACATAACACGCGCCCCGCCTCACGAGGAGGTCATTGTAGTGCGGAGCATCATAACGACGCGGTATGTCCGATAGCACCTCGGGTGCACCGAAGTAGATTGCACTCGTCAAGTGACCGACTGCCCTAAATGGGACGAACCGAGGGTGTCCGAGGCCAGAATGATGAAAGCGCGACCACACATCCAAGCTGTGACATCCCGCTTCGTTGTCCAATGAATACGGAAGTCCCTCCCAGGTAACGTGCTGGGGGAGTACCAAGGGCGCGGGCCACACAAACCCAACCCGCGTTGTCACGAAGGCATAAGCGACGACAACCACAACCGCGAGGCCGGACCACACCCCGAAGCGGCGCAGCCGGCCCCATTCGCCTGGGGGCGGAGGTCCAGGCGCCCCGCCGACCGCCGGATCAGCCTCGTTCCCTCTATCTGCCATTCTCTTCTCCTTTACACGTGCCATGCCCTCGCGGCATTAATTCAGATGTAGTACCCAGCCCCTCTGAACCTCGCTTATGTGGATCAGGTTTTTCCAGGTGATGTCTCGCCGGTTGTGCGTGTGGCCTGCCAGACGGATCTCCCAGTGCGAGCCCACCCGGTATCGGCCAGTCACTAGCATGAGATGCCCCATCTGCCGCTGATTGTTCTTGTGGACATCGACAGCAACCACGTCCCCTGGCCGAGCGTTCTCTGGCGATGTGGCTTCCAGTGTCATGCCGTGATTCGCACGTGCCCACTTTACGAACGCGACGACGTTATCCCGCGCCGCTGTGACATACATCCCCCACGATCCTTTTACGCCTGCTTCGAAGTGCACGCGCCAGTCGTTTGTAATCGGCCAGCCAGCTTCATGGTATGCCTGCGATACGAAGTCAGTGCAATCTTGTAGCGGCTGAGTTTTGTACACGGTGTGGTTGTACCCGGATGTGCCGTAGGTGTCATCCCCGCACGCAGCCTGTCGGCACCGGCAGCGAGGCCCCGTTGGGGCGTTTGCACGCGAACCAGCGCGCGTAGCTAATCACCCGAGTGCGAAATGATGTGCCGGGCGGGACCCCGGAGGCGGGATTGAAAGTTCCTCCGTCCGCCGGCAGGTCATCATCGGACATGCTCGTGTCCGGATACGGTGCGGTCGACGGCGCATCGGGGTCGAGCCCCGGCCCCAGCACCGCGAGATCCGCAGCTGTGAGCGTCTCCGGCGCGACCCCGTCGTCATACATGTTGAACTGCACCGACACCGCCGGCGACGTCACCGTCTTGGAGATCCCGCCCACCAATCCGGTCACAGTCGCTGTGATCGCATGGGTACCCGACGTCGTGCTGGGTGTGTAGTCGAGCGAGAACGGCAGAGCGGCGACATGCCCCACACTTGCCCCATCGACGTCGAATCTGACATCGCTCACCGAATCGAATCCGCTGACGCCCGTAGCGAGCACCTGCGAGTCTTGGCCGAGGATCTGGCTCGCGGTCGGAGCGGTGACTCTGGCTTGGGCACCGGCCGGGACCGGCCAGTAGGTGACATCGCTGATCACTCCCAGCGACGGCCCCGTCGCCGACCACGAGTGCGTATCGATCGGCGTCCAGCCGGTCGGCGTCGTGGGATCGGGTTCACGGGCCGGGCCCGAGGATGCGGTGGTGGTGAACGAGCCGTCAGGGTTTGCGTAGGTGATCGAGTCGGGCGCCGTCAATGACCTGACCAGCACCGGAGTACCAGATCCCGCCGCAGCTGCCAGGGCAGTAGTCGGGGAAGCGGTCAGGGACGGCACATCGGCACGCGCTGTGACCAACCCCCCGCTGGGGACGAACACCGCGCCGGCGAGCACGGCAACAACAACGACACGACAGCAGACTCCTGAGTGCAAGGCGGTTCTCCTGTAGACGGGTTACAAACCCGATCCGCTCGAACCTCCAGCACGGCAAGCAAATCGCAGGCCGGAATATAAGCACAGCTATTTTCACAAGTCAAGCCGAGCGTGAACGCTGCCCCTAGTGCACTGTGAGCACGACCAACCGATGGTCGGTGGTCAGGCTACGGTCGGCGCCCTGCGAGATCGCATACAGGTTGTAGCGCCGGTTCTTGTGCTTGCGCAGGTCACGCCAGGCGGCATCAGTCAGGTGCAGTTTGACGCTTCCCGCCTGCTTGGGAGGCACGGTGAAGGTCGCCACCGCGATGACCACATGGCGCCGGCGGAGCTGTACCCTGCCGGAGCAGTCAGCGTTCCAGTCGTCTGCGCAGCTGAGGGCGACGGTCGCGCTGCCCGCGGCCACGTGCACACGCGGTGGGGGCACCGACGCAGCGAGCGGGAACTTCACCGTCGGCGTCTTGGCCACGAACGCTCCCTTAACCAGCCGTGAGTTGGCCACATAGAGGGTGCGGGCCGGGTCGGGCACTCCGGGTACATCGGTCTCGCCGCCCAGCGCCATCGAACCGCCGTCCCCGCCTGGAATGGCTGTATCTCCCGGCACCCACGTGCGGCCCTGGTCGGTCGAGCGCCAGTTGCCGCCGTAGTCCATGAAGATCGTGGCCGGGGTGGTCGAGGGGTCGAGCGTGAACGACTTCGGCGTGTCGGCCCAGATCTCAGTCCAGTCCTCGCCGCCGTCGTAGCTCGCCCGCAGCGGCCCACCCACGAGCGCCAGGTAGATCGTCTGGGGATCGTTCGGATCGATCGCGAAGATCGACGGCATGTTGCACCAAAGCGGCACCAGCTGCGGACACGAGCGGGGCACGATCTGGCCCCACGTGGATCCGCCGTCGAGGCTTCGAAAGACGCCGGGCGCGCCGGCGACGTAGATCACGTTGGGATCGTTGGGGTCGATCGCGACCCGGTTGAAGTAGAGCATGTTGCGGCCGTCGTTAAGATCGGCCGTGCAGCAGATCGGGTGCCGCGTCCAGGTTGCTCCCGCGTCACGGCTTTCCAGCAGCTCGGCCTCACCGCCCAGCATCAGGTGGCGGGGATCGTTGGGGTCAACCGTCACCGGCGTGCCGCGGTAGGTCGCGAACGCTGCCAGAAGCGCCCACGAGTCACCGTCGTCGTGCGAGACGAAGTAGCCGCTGGTGAACGATCCGAGGTAGATGGTGCCGGGGTCGTTCGCCGGGAACTGGATCGAGTCGATGCTGCCCAGCTGATCGGGCAGGCCGTTCTGGACGTGGTTCCAGGTGGCGCCGGCGTCGTCGCTTCGCCAAAGGCCGCCGCTCGTGCCGGTGTACACCGTGTCGGGGTGTGCCGGATCGCTGGCCACCACGTTGGGGGTCGAGAGTATGCCGGTGTTGTGCTCGGTCCACGTCTGTCCGCCGTCGGTGGTCTCGATCACGCCGTCACCGGTGACCCCATACACGTGGTTGGGATCGTGAGGGTCAACGGTGAGGCCGTTGAGCGAGTAGCCGTACGGCAGCGGGGTGGTCGTCGTCCAGGCGACGCCTCCGTTGGTGCTGCGCACGACGTGGTTGCCGCTGGCGGCGTAGACGATCGACGAGTCACTGGGTGCGAACTCGACCGGGTAGCCGAGATAGCCGCCGCCGATGGCGACCGGCAGCTTGGCGAAGGATGCGCCGCTGTCCTGCGACATGAAGAGCCCACAACCCGTCGAGACGAGCAGCGTGCTGGGGTGCTGCTGGTTGACGGCGATGGTGAAGGGCGTGCACGAGCCGAACTGGGGAGTCGCTAGCTGCGTCCAAGTCCGCGGGCCGTCGGCGTCGGTGGTGGCGTAGAGCCCGCCGCCTTGGAGGCCGACGTAGGCCACGTTGGCGCCCGAACCGGCGACCGCGAACGAGAAGATCGGCGTGGACGTGAGGTCGGGCAGCCCGCTGTCGGCCGGCGCATCCCAGGTGGCGCCGCCGTCGTCGGACGAGGCCACGCCGGCGCGCGACATTGCGGCCAGCACCTGTCCAGATCCGGTCAGACCGATACCCACGACCGATCCCCCATACTGAGGGGAGTGATCCCAGGTCTGACCAATGTCGTTGGAGATGATAACGGTGCCGCCCAGGCCACCCGCGAACACACGGTCGGGATTGGCGGGGTCATACGCAAACACGCCCCACAGCGGGAGCGACGCGGGCTGCCAGCTCTGATCGGCGTCCTCAGAACTCCAGGCACCATCCGGGCCCGACACGTACAGGTCGGCGGGATGTGACGGGTTCACCGACACGCTCGAGAGCCGCGCGCCGGTCGGGCCGCCCACCGTCATGGTGGTCGCGTGCGCGGGCGGTGTGGTCAAGCCCACGCAAGCGAGCGCCGCGAACAGCACGGCCAGTACACATGATCGGAGCAAGGTGGGAACGGGAGGGGTCCTTCAGACGATCGAATCTGCCCGCTCATCGTCGAAGGCGCCAGATCGGGCGGCGTCCCCCGAACGGGGGAGCGGACTGCCGGCGCAAAGTTCTGCGCTGAGGATGGTGGTGCCCACACCAATCGTTCGCGGCAGCCCTATGTGGTCGGAGTCATCAGCTCGCCTACAACCTGAGCAACGTCGACGATGACCACGTCTTGGCGTTGGTTGGCAGCGCGTGTGAGCTCAGATGTGAAGCCTGACTTTGAAAGCAGGACGATTTGCGCGTCCTTGGCCATTCGCACGCCGGTTTGGCGCAACGCCGGAATCTTGAACTCGTCGAGATCGGTCAGCACGTCAAGGCCCATCGGCCGCTTCGTCCACTTACACTCGCCGAGAATCGCAACCGCGGATCGCTTCAGACCGACGACATCGATCTCTTCTGACCGGCGAGTGCCATCGCGGCGCAACTTGTTGAGCGAATTGCCACGCCACTCCCCAACTCGAGTGGCCCGTTCGGTCGTTCGTACCCACCGCCGGCAGAGCGCCTCGAAGGTCAGGCTGATGTGTTCGGGAAGCATGGGTGATATCTCTGTGTCGTAGAGCGCCCGCGGCGTCAGGCCGGTCTTGAGTTCCTCTTGGAACGGAAAGACGAACCGAAACCAGAACCGCATGAAGTCATCAGCGAGTGCGTAGCGGTATCCCCGCTCATCCGCGAGGGCGGTTACCGAGGCACTGCGGTAAACGATCCGCATCTCACGCAGCGTGTTCAGGTAGCTCTGCAGGTCGGTGGTACGCCGGCCGAGTGCTGAGCCGAGGTCGCCGAGCGACTTCTTCCCGGTGGAGAGTTCTTCGAGGAGGGAGTAGTAGACGCTGGGCGCGCGCAGCTCCTCCTCGAGAACTTCGCGTGGGTCGTTGAACAATGGGCCGCGCGGGTCGAGTACGCGTGTGCAGATGCGGTCTCGCAGCGGGCCGCCGCTGGCGAGCTCGTCCAGGTAGAGGCTCATTCCTCCAGAGACCGCGAATCGCTCGACTCGTTCCACCGCGGGCGTCTCTGGTGGGACGAACTCCTGCGCGTCGACGAATGAGAGCGGATCGACCATCATTGGCGTCAGCCTGCCGCGTAGTGGCCCCCGCAGGAGCTTCTCCATCTGACCGATGTAGGAGCCGCACAGCACCAGTTTCAGCTGAGAGGCGTCGCGCTCTTCCATCACCGCCTGGATCGCTGTCAGCACCTCGATGCGATGCTTCTCGCGCGCGGGCAACAGATACGGAAATTCGTCGATCATGACCAGAAGCTTCTGGTCGGCCGCCAGCGTGTACAGCGCCTCGATCAACGCCGGCACGCCGCGCAGTGTCGGCCTGAATCCCAACAGCGGCTCGAGGCGGTCAGCGAACCGTTCCAACTGGGCGGTCTCGACGCGCCGCTCAGCGACGAGCAGGAGTGCCTGTTTGTCGTTGGCAAATTCGCGAAACAGCCACGACTTCCCGACCCGCCGGCGCCCGTAGAGGACAAGCGCGTTTCGCTCATCGCCCGACCACCAGTCCTCCATGCGGGCGAGGTCGGCGGTGCGGTTGAGGAAGCGATCGTGAGCTGGAAAGGAGAAGGCGTCCATTAGGTTTTAAAACATTATATTCCACAACCTAATGGTGCGCAAGGCGCGCCTATGGTTCCCATGCCCCGCTCCCCCTCGGGCGGGCTCTAGTGGGAGGGACAGGATTCGAACCTGTGTAGGCAGAGCCAACGGGTTTACAGCCCGTCTCCTTTAACCACTCGGACACCCTCCCGGGCGCAGACCAGTCTAATCCACGTCGTGCTGAACCCCGCCGCTACTCGGCGTTTCGCAGCGCCTGTGCCTCGGGGAGGCCCTCGAGCTTCTTGAGCGTGTTGTTTTCGATCTGGCGGATTCGCTCGCGGGTGACGCCAAACGTGCGACCGACCTCCTCCAGCGTGTAGGGCTGCTCGCCTTTGAGCCCGAACCGCAGCTCGATCACCTTGCGCTCACGCTCGGGCAGAGAGTCGAGCGCCCGCTCGATGTCCTCGCGCCGCAGCGTCATCGTGGCCGAGTCAAACGGGCTGACCGCCTGCTCGTCCTGGACGAAGTCGCCCAGCTCGGACTCCTCCTCCTCGCCGATCGGCTTTTCCAGGCTGACCGGAAGCTGCGCCATCCGCAGGATGTCGCGCACCTCGTCGGCGGTCATCTCGAGCTCGAAGGCGATCTCCTCGGGGCGCGGCTCGCGGCCCAGTCGCTGCACCAGCTGGCGCTCGATGTGCACCACCCGGTTGAGCTTCTCAACCATGTGCACGGGGATCCGGATCGTGCGGGCCTTGTCGGCGATCGCGCGGGTCACGGCCTGGCGAATCCACCACGTCGCATACGTCGAGAACTTGTAGCCCTTGCGGTAATCAAATTTCTCTACCGCGCGGATCAAACCGAGGCTTCCTTCCTGAATTAAGTCGAGAAAACTGAGCCCGCGGCCCAGATATCCCTTGGCGATCGACACCACCAAGCGGAGGTTGGCCTCGATCATCTGCTGCTTGGCGGTCATGTCGCCGCGCTCGATCCGCTTGGCCAGGCTGACCTCCTGATCGGCGGTCAAGAGATTGACCTTGCCGATCTCGCGCAGGTACAGCCGCAGCGAATCCAGACTGGGCTCGACGGTCAGGTCGAGCTCGGGCGCCTTCTCACCGTGGAACGCCGCATCGGCCTGTGCCGTCTGCCGCGATTCCGCATCCAGAAGCTCAATGTTGTGCTCAAGCAGGTAGGTGTAGAAGTCTTCCAGCTGCTCTTTCGTCAGCTCGATCTCCTCGAGCGCCGCGGCAACCTCGTCGTAGGTCAGGTAGCCCTTGTCGTGGCCCTCCTGAACGAGCGCTTTAAGCTCTTCGATATCCGGGAGCGAGATCTCGACAGTCAGCATTGGGCGCCCTCTTGCATCGGGGGGTTGACGAGGTTTCTCACCCGTATACGAGTACGCAGCGGCACCCGCTTTGTGGCGGTAGGTGAGAGAAGAACGCAGACGCGGTGAGTATAGCCCCGGTTTGGGGGATTCGAAAGTTTCCGTTTGGAAAAACCCTTCCAGAATCGGACAAATTGGAGCAGCGGAGAGCAAACGTCTGCTCCCGCGCCAGTGCCCAAACTGCTCTAGCAGCTAGCCTTCCTGAATGCCTGAACTGCCCGAGTTGGAGGCGTTCGTGAGGGCTCAGCGGGAGACCCTCACACGTGAGCCGATCGCCGCCATTCCGGTCGCGCATTTTGCGACCGTAAAGACGATCGATCCGCCGCTACGCTCGCTCGTCGGCCAGCGCTTCGTCGTGATCGGCCGGCGGGCCAAGCGGCTGCTGTTTCGAGCCGAGGATCAGAACACGCTGATGGTGCACCTGATGTCGGCCGGGAAACTCGCGATCGCCCAGAAGCACACGCGCTCGGCGGTGCTGGTGGTCGGGTTCGATTCCGGCACCGAACTGGTGATGACCGAGGGCGGCTCGAAACGCCGCGCCGGCGCATGGCTCTTGTCACCGCAGGCGCTGGAACAGGAACTCGCCCACATCGGCCCCGAGCCGCTCGACCCGTCCTTCACCGTCGACGTGCTCGCCCGAGCCGCCCAGGAGCACCCCCACCTGCTACACGGGTTCCTCCGCGACCAGCGCGCGATCGCCGGAATCGGCCGGGCCTTTGCCAACGAGATCCTGCACGCAGCCATGCTCTCGCCCAACACCCGCTCGGCCAAGCTCGACCGGGCCGAGCTGGAGCGGCTGCACACCGCCATCGTCGGCGTACTGGGCGCGGCTGTGGAGCGGCTGGTACCGCTCTCGACCAAGGGCCTCACGACCAAGGCCGGCCGCGGCTACGTGGTGCACGATCGCGAGGGATCACTGTGCCCGCGCTGCGGCGATCGAATCCGAACCGTCTCGTTCGACGAATACACGGTGTACTACTGCGCCACCTGCCAGACCGGCGGACGGGTGCTCGCCGACCGGCGCATGTCGCGTCTTCTCCGCGACTGACCTACCATCCCGTGACGATGAATCCCACCACCACATTCAAAGAAGATCTGCAGTCGGCCGCACCCGAGGTGCAGCTGGGACTCACCCGCGCGGGCGTCACCGGCGTCCAGAAGGTGATCCGTATCGCGCACGCCGGCACCGAGCTGCTGTACTACGCCGACGTCGACTGCTACGTCGACCTCGACCCCAGCCAGAAGGGCGTGCACATGTCGCGCTTCCCCGAGATGGTGGCCGAGGCCATCGACTCGGTCGTGATCGGCGAGGCCCTGCACGTGGAGGATCTGGCCGAGCACATCGCCGCCGGCGTGGTCGAGCGCCAGAAAGCGGTGCGGTCGGAGGTCATGATCCGCGCGAAGTTTCCGGTCACCCGGCGCACGCCGGTGACCGACCTGCCGACCCAGGAGATCTACCACCTGCTCGGCCACGCGCTGGTCAACGGCTCCAGCTCACGGCGGATGGTGGGCGTTGAGGTGCGCGGGCTGAACGCGTGTCCCTGCGCGCAGGGATTGGTGCGGGAGCGGGCGCAGGGAAAGCTGACTGACGCCGGCTACGACCAGGGCCAGATCGACGAGATCTTCGAGCTGCTGCCCGCGGCCACGCACAACCAGCGGGCCGAGGCCACGCTCATGATCGGCACCAAGCGCGAGGTGGATGCCCGCGATCTGATCGGGATCGCCGAGCGGTCGATGAGCGCACCGGTGTTCGAGTTGCTCAAGCGCCCCGACGAGCTGTACGTGGTCGAGCAGGCCCACCTGCACCCGCGCTTCGTGGAGGACTCGGTGCGGCTGATGGTGGCAGGTACCCTGGAGCACTACCCCGATCTCTCCGAGGGATGCTTCGTGCTGGCGCGGCAGATCAACTTCGAGACCATCCACAACCACGACGTCCTGGCCGAGCGCCACGGCATCGTGTCAGAGCTGCGAGCCGACCTCGAGGGCAAACCCGGGGATGCCGGTCACACCACCGCCCGCGCCTGGCTCGAGAGCTCCTCGTGAATAAAAGGTGCCTGGCACCTTTTATTCACCCGCGGGCTTTGGCGGCGCGGCGGGCCCACCAGCCGCGCACGTCTGTGCGGTTCTCGGTGCCGGCTCGTAGCCGCTGGATGTTGACGCGGTGCCGGTAGATCACCAGTAGGCCGCCGGCGATGAAGAAGGCGCTCACCTGCCATGGCTCGCCGAAGGCGATCGACATGGTGGGGATGGCGACCGCCGCCACCAGTGACCCGACCGAGACGTAGCCGGTGGCGAACACCACGATGATCCAGATCGGCACGATCAGAAAGCCGACCGGCGGTGCCAGCGCGAGTGTCGTACCGGCGCCGGTGGCGACTCCCTTGCCGCCGCCGAAGCCCAGGAAGACCGGGAAGGTGTGGCCCAGCAGCACCGCGGTGGCCGCGATCACCTCGAGCCCGACCCCGCCCACCTCCGCGGCCAGCCACACCGCGGCCACGCCCTTGAGCACATCCAGCACCATCACCGGAATGCCGTACTTCGGCCCCAGCACCCGCACCGCGTTGGTGCCGCCGGTGTTCTTGGAGCCGTGCTCGCGCAGGTCGACTCCGCGCAGTCGCCCCGCCAGATACCCGAACGGGATCGATCCCATCAGATAGGCCGCCGGCACGGCCAGGAGCGACCAGTTCACGCAGGCGCCCTCAGGACATCCCTGGCGTCGATGAAGTACTCCACGCCCGACCACACGGTCACCGCGACCGCCACCGCCACCAGCACCGTGGTTGCGGTGTGGGGCGGCGAGTCGAGGATCAGCGCCGCGATCGCCACCACCTGGGTCACGGTCTTGAGCTTGCCCCAGTTGGAGGCCGCGATCACCACGTTCTGGCTGGCGGCCACCATCCGCAGGCCGCTGACCATGAACTCGCGGGCGATGATCACCATCGCCACCCAGGCGGCCAGGCGGCCCAGCTCGACCAGCGAGATCAGCGCCGCGGACACCAGCAGCTTGTCGGCCAGCGGATCGAGGAAGATGCCCATGGTGGTGGTCGCGTTTCGCGATCGCGCCAGGTAGCCGTCCAGCGAGTCGGTCAGCGCCGCCAGCGCAAACACCGCGACGGCCAGGTAGTCACCGCCGGGCAGCCGACCGAGCAGCACCACCATGAACACGGGGATCAGCATGATCCGGCCGATCGAGATCCAGTTGGGAAGACTCACCCGGCAGAGCATACGGCCTTTCGGCCGAACTCTAGATTGGATGCCGCCTCCATAACTCGGCGGCGATCAGCTCGGCCACGTGGTTCTCGACCAGCGAGCGCACCACCGCATCGCCGCCGTCGCCGAGCGGCACGTCCAGCGCCGCGCCCGGCAGCGGGCCGCCCACGGTGATCACCGAGAACCGGCGCTGAACGGCCCATTCCAGCACCTCCGATTCCCACGCCGAGCCGCGCAGCATGACCACGCCCAGTCCCGGCCGCTTGCTCAGATACACGTCCACGTGTGACCAGTCGCCGGTCTCGCAGGCATCCGCGGCCACCCGCGGCACCTCGCGCAGCAT
Organism: uncultured Actinomycetes bacterium; assembly: GCA_963729195.1. Taxonomy (GTDB): domain Bacteria; phylum Actinomycetota; class Thermoleophilia; order Gaiellales; family JAICJC01; genus CAVPTL01. The sequence continues at coordinate 2,680 of CAVSNF010000021.1, read as the reverse complement.
CAGCGCGCCCTGCTCGGCCGACCCGAACCGCTCGGCCGGGGCGAGCACGTGCACCGCCTTCCCCTCGAGCAGGCCGACGACACCCTCGAGCCACTGCTCGCGGCCCTCCAGCAGCGCCTCGGAGGCGTCCGCCGCGGCCATGATCCGCTCGGCCGGCACCCCCGAAAGCATGTGCAGAAGCGCAAGGCTGGACTGGTAGGAGCGGCAGGCGATGCCGGAAACCTCCTCGCCGGCGTGCAGTTCCAGGCAGCGGTCGACCGCCAATCCCAGAGCGCTTTCCGGCCTATTGGTAATACCGATTGTCATACTCACACCGGCATGTGCGCGTACAGCGTCGAGCGTTTCCGCGGAGCCTCCCGTGGCTGAGATCGCGATCGCGACCGTCTCGCTCGCCGGCGGCTGAGGTGCGCCGGTGGATGCCATCTCGGCGTGGGCATCGACACCCCGCGCACGCATTCCTGCGGCCACCGTCAGCGCGGCAAACCGCGATGAGCCCATGCCCAGGAACACCACCCTGCGGCCCTCGATGTCCACCCCCGGCCCCTGCGGGTAGGCGGCCGCCAGCGCCCGCAGCGAGGCCGGTGCACCCAGCACGTCGTCCAGGAACCGATCGGGGTGCATGTCACTCATGGGCGTGCTCCAGGAGCCAGCGCATGCCGCCCTCGGCGACCGGCATCCACTCCGGCAGGTAGGTGGCGGCGTAGGTGAACTCGTAGCACTCCTTCTCGACCTCGAAGGCGTGCAGCAAGGCGGAGTCCACCGGGCCGTACTGGGCGAGGAAGGCGGCTCTCGCCTCCGTGATCCAGGCGTCGGCATCGGCGGTGTGACCGGGCCAGGAGTCCTGCACCACGTAGCGGGCGAGGTGATCGAACGATCGCAGCATCGCAGCCACGTCTCGCAGCGGCGCGCCGGGCGCCGCCCGCTCGGCGAGGGACTTGGCCGGCTCTCCCTCGAAGTCGACCACCAGCAGCCGGCCGTCGGCGGCCTGCAGCACCTGGCCGACGTGCAGGTCGCCGTGCACCCGGGTCACCAGCGGTGGCGGCTGCGGCCGCCGCAGCCGCTCCAGCTGGGCACGGATCGGATCGGCGTTGGTCTCCAGCAGCCGGCGGGCGGAACCGGACGCGAGCTCGGTGGCGCGGATCAGCTGGGCGTGGGCGGCATCGGCCCAGGCGTCCAGCTGCGCATCGCCGGCCTCGGTCGCACCCAGACGGACCAGCGCGTCCTCCAGGCGGCGAACGACGGCGCCCAGCTGTCCTGCGATACCGGCATCGCCCCGCCGCAGTGCTGCCGTGCTCAACGTCCACCCGTCCACCGACCCAGCCACGTAATCCTGCACCAACACCAGCGGATGGCCGTCCCAGTATCCGGCGCCACGAAAGGCTGGGATGCAATCGAGCCCCATCTCGGTCAGCAGCGATCCCAGCTGGATCTCGGGGTGCGAGCCGCGCTCGATCCGCCGGTACACCTTGGCGACCAGTTGCTCACCGACAACGATCGAGGTGTTCGACTGATCGTGCCCGATCGGCCGCTCCCCCGAGACCGGCTCGATCCCCGGTGCCGGCTCGAATCGGAATGCACCCCGTTCGGCGCCGGCAGCCACCAGCGCCACCAGGGCGGCCCCCACCTCACCATCCAGCCACAGATAGCGCTCGCGCGCGTCGTCTCGGGTCTCGACCTCCAGCACCCGCAGGCATGCGCCGGCGTCAAGCTCGAGCCGGTCGAGCTCGGCCACCGCCGTGATCTCCCCGCCCTTGCCGCCGTACCAGCGGGCAGACGCGATCAGCTCAGCGCTGGGCGGCGACGCGCTCAATCAAATCAGCCGCCTTGACCGTGCCGGGTGCAGCCTGCAATCGCCCCGCGATCGCAGCCATGCCCGCGCGCAGCGGCTGGTCGGCGACCAACCGGTCGATCGCACCGGCCAGCTGATCGGGCTCGAAGGCGTAGGTCGCAAGCCGCACCCCAAAGCCGGTCTCGTCGACCCGCTGGGCGTTGTCGTGCTGATCCCAGAAGAGCGGCAACACGATCATCGGCTTGCCGTGATGGAAGCACTCGGTGGTGGTGTTGTTGCCTCCGTGGGTGATCACCACATCGACCAGTGGCAGAATCGACGGCTGGGGCAGAAACTCCTCGCCCCACATGTTGCCCGCCAGCTCGAACTCGTCGTGGCACGGCCCCTTCGAGACGATGTAGCGGTGCGGCGTCTCTCCCAGCACCTCAACCAGCCGCTTCATCAGCGACACGTCAGCCGATCCCAGCGACCCCAGCGACAGGTACACCAGTGCACCGTCGCCGTCGCGCAGCGAGTCGGGCAGCTCGAACGCGGCATCCGAGCTGCGCACGCACGAGTCGAGCCGATGCCAGGTCTCTCCCAGAGCCTGGGCGCGGGTGTAGTCGACCTCACGCGGGTAGACGTACAGATTCAGGTGGGGCGATTCGAGCATGAACTCGAGCTCTGGCAGCGCAGGCGAGCCGGCCTCCTGCATGAACTCGTTGAACCCCTGCCACGTCTCCAGGTGCGTGCGCCGAAACTCGTCGCGGAACGCGCCCCACTGCGAGCGGTCGTCCTGCGGCAGCCCCGAGAACACCGGTGCGATCTCGGGATCGCGCACCTCCAGCGGGTTGCAGGAGACGATCCGTACCCACGGCACGCCGCTGGCCGGAAGCGCGGCGAAGGCGACCA
>CAVSNF010000020.1:0-527911 GCA_963729195.1 uncultured Actinomycetes bacterium | reverse complement strand
GGCGAGGATCACGAATCCGACGACGCAGGCGACACCCGCAAGCGTTCCCGCGGCTGCGGAGAGCAGGTGGTAGGAGTGTTCACTTAGTCCGATTGCCCCTGTCACGCTGGCCGGTACGAGGATGCCGAGCACGTGTCCGCCGATTGCTGCGAGCGCCCCGTAGTGGAAGAGGATGCTGCCCCACTTGAGTTTGCGGCTCTCGAGGATCTGGGTGGAGCGGGTTGTCCACCCATACTGGTCGGCGCGGTAGCGCCAGATATGTCCCGCGATGAAGACCGTAATGGCGACGTACGGCAGCGCAACCCAGAGCAGGAGATGCCACGCGGTCATACGCGGTCTCCTTGGTGGGCATGACCTCGGGCGGGGCGAACGGCTCGAGTCCGACCTGTTCGTCGGGTGGCCCTTCCGCGACCAGTCGTCGGATCGCGTCGGATTCTCGCAGGCCGAGTCGAGGCAGGGAGGAGCACACGACGTCGAGCAGGTCGAGGTGGGGCCGTTCGTCTGCGCGCAGGGTCAGTCGGAGCAGTTCCAGCCCGATCCGGTGTTCCTGCAGCACCCGCTCGCCGTACCCGGAGGGCGCGAAGGCTGCGAATTTCGAGCATCGCCGGCAGGTGGTCTGGAACCTTGTCTGTGTCCAGTACCACTCCGGCGGCTTTGTACAGACGTTTCAGCCGGAGCAGCGAGACCCCGCGCCGGCGGGTGTCGCCGAAGAGGTAGTAGCTGACGTTGAGCGTGCACCGCCGGCGGGTGTCGAACGTCTCGACGTATTCTCGTTCGAGATCGAGCAGCGGCATCGCGCTTCGGTGGGTCAGAAACCGGCCGAGCTGCGTTCGGCTGGTCTCGCGGGGGAGGCCGGCGACCCGGCGCTGATCTCTGGATCGGCGGCGAGGAGTGCGGCGGTCGGGTAGCGCAGCAGCAGCGAGGCGACCTGGTACAGCGCGGGGGGAGTGGATTTGCTCATGTCGTCGCCGTTCCGTCGTCTTTCGGGCGCCTGCGGATGACCTTGAGGTCGAGCGGCTTCGAAGCGGCGGGTGGTTCTGGCCTTGTCGAGCGTGATCTTGGGAACGGCTTCGGGCGCGCAGAACCTGGGCGTGATCGGTGCGCTGGGCGTGGGCGGCTACATCATCCTCGCCGGCCTGTGGGGCAGCCCCATCTCCGGCGCCTCTATGAACCTGGCCCCGCACCTCCGGCTCGACCTGGTCTCGCAGCAGACTTCACCAGCTACTGGGTCTACATCGCCGGCCCACTGGTGGGTGCCGCAATCGCGGTCGCCGCCGCCTACCCCCTCCGCGGCCCGGGTGGTGGCGCGGCGGGATCAGGAGCAGCCCAAGGCGCACTCCACACCGAGGTCGAACACCCCGACCAGACTTGACCCCTTGAGATCTGATTAGCCCACACCGCCAACGCGGCAGCGTTCAACTGCCGCGCCAAGAAGGGTGGGGCTACGCTGGTGGCGTGGGTTCCCGGATCCGCGTGTTAGCCACGACCAATCTGATGGGCGCCCGCTCTTGCGGGCTGGGCGAGGACGCGCTCTCGCCGTCGCCGACAGCGTGTGCCTCTGTGGTCAGCGCCTCGGCGAGGCAGGCAGAGCGGCGACGCGCGCGAAACTCGGTCTGATGACAGGTCAGACGCGTCTGGAGCGAACGGCTCGACCGGATGATCGCCCGCGCCCAGACCCCGCGCAGGGCGGCGCTCGTGATCGCCACGGTGACTACCACGATCACCATCGCCGCTGGCGTGCTGATGACCGTCGTCGACAGCAAGGGGTTCCCCTCCATCGGCTTAGGGCTGTGGTGGGCCGTCCAGACGGTGACCACAATCGGTTACGGCGATGTTGTCCCGACGACCGTTGCCGGGCAGATTATTGCTCCGATCGTCATGCTCCTCGGGATCGGGTTCGTGACGGTGATCACGGCGTCGATCACCGGCGCCTTCGTGGCACGGTCGCGCAAGGACGACCAAGAGGTCATCCAGCGGCTGGAACGAATCGAAGCCGCACTGCACCAACTGTCGAGCGGATCGAAGTCGCCATGACCATGGATGCTGCGGTCGTCGCCGATCGAGCGTCACAATTTGCCAAACTGGTGCTCACCGTCCCACACTAGACACCCGTCCGAGTGTCTCACCGACTCGTGAAGTCCCACGAACCGCGTCGTGGCGTCTCCGGCAGAGGGCGTCCGGGGTGATTCTGTGTGTGAGAGGCTGTACAGGCTGGGTGTGGCAGCCTAGGGCTACCCGGCAGTACCCCGAAGACGGCGGGTGGCCGTCACCGTTGAGGAGCCCGGTTCGGCCACCCGTCCACGATTTGGTGAGGGTGGTGCTGTCTGTGACAGCGTCCCACTCGCGCTGCGGCATGGTTGTGGGCGAGGTGGTTACGCGGCTGCTGTGGTGGTGTGGTTGTGTGTGTGGTGTGGTTTGGGGGTGGTGTGGGGTGTGATGGGCGAGCACTGGGCAGGGGGCTTGGTGGAGCAGTCGTTGGGTGACGCTTGAGGCGAGTAGTCCGATGGCGGGGATGTGGCCTCGGGTTGCCAGGACGATCGCGTCGGCGTTGTGGCGGGTGGCGGCGTCGGTGATGATGTTGGCCGGGTGGCCGAGTGCTGGGGTGTGGATTTCGAGTTCGGTGTCGTAGCCGTCGGCTTTGAGTTGTGCGACGATCTCGTGCAGTCGTGCCTGTCGCTTGGTCTCGTCGGGGTGTGTGGGGATGCGGCCGCCGCGGGCTGCGGCTATTAGCTGGTTGACGTGCACGATTACGATCCGCGCCATCGACTGTTTTGCCAGTTCGGTTGCGGCGGGGAGTGCGCGCTCTGACTCTTTTCCGTCGAGCGCCAGAATAACGGTGTCCATTGCTTTTCTCCTTCTCGGTTTGGCGATGGTAGGCTAGAGCGATGTCGACTTCTTCCGTGTATTGTGAAGCAGCGCTTTATGTTGTCCACGGGGTTGGTTCTCTGGAAGCGCAGCTTCCTGGATACGAAGGCAGTTGGAGCCGATCTGGTGGTGAAGACGCCGGCGCTTCCACGATTCCGAGCACGGGCGTGGACGAGCTCGACCGGGCGCTGCACGGGTGTACTGGGGAGACAACGTTGTGTGGGAGGCTGACCGCGGCGAAACGGTCGAGCCGTTTTACTCCGCGATCGCGCGCTGGCATCAGACTATGACCAGGCTGTCTACGTCACGCTGACGAGGGCCCCCGAGGAGATCCACGAGGCGTTCCCCCAGCTGGCGGTGATGGACGCTCGCCCCGACACCGAGCTGGCACAGCCGGGCCCGCTGCTAAATGCGATCCGCCGAGCCGGCGGCGAGCACGGCCGGATGCTTTTCATGTTCGACCCGCTGGATGACATGGCCGCACGCTGGGGCACAGACATGGCGCAGCGGTTCTTTACCCGTGGATGCCCGTTTCTGCTACAGGTCGGCGCGATCGCCTACTGGTCGCTGTCCCACCAAGAACAGTTCCAAACGCTCCGCCGCGGGGTGGAAGATGTCACCCAATGCGTGCTGGTGGTACGCGACGGACGGCTGCGGATTGCCAAGGCCGAAGGCCGTCCCGTGGGCGTGCAGGGAAGCGTCTACCACTACCACCTCGAAAACCACATGCCCTTGCTCACCCAGGCACCGGCAGCGGCGCGACTGGGCGCGGCGCTGCGAGCCATCCGCGCTCAGCGCCAGCTCAGCCAAGCCCAGCTAGCCAGCCTCGCCGAAGTGTCCCCCAGCGCCATCTCCCAGGCCGAACGCGGCCAACGCGGCCTCTCCCTAGAAACGCTTCTCACGCTCACCGCCAACCTCAACATCACCATCGACGAGCTACTCCGCGGACAGATCGCACCCGGCTATCAGCTGGGCCGCCGAGACGACCCCACAACACCCGCCACCGGCACCCCGATCCCTCTGCTGGACAACCCCGAGACCGGCCTGCGCGCCTACCTCATCCGACTGGCACCAGGCACCACCACCAGCCCCACCATCGACCACAAAGGCACCGAGCTGGTCGCCGTCATCACCGGCCTCGTCCAGATCCACCTCACCGACGGCCGCCCCGTCCTACGCCAAGGCGAAGCCCTGCTCGCCGACCGCGCCAAAATCAACGCATGGCGAAACCTCACCCCACGCCCAGCAGCACTCTTTTGGATCATCCGCGACGACACCTGAAACCTCCAAAACGACCGCGATTCCGGCGTACGGTCTCCGGCACTCCCGCCGGTCCTTAGAATCCGCCGATGGGCGAACCTCAATCATCGTGTGAGGTGGCGGTCGCCTCGCCTGCGTGTCCCCGTCGGCTGCATATCCCCGCGATCCACCTCGGCAACGTGGTTACGCGCAATCAGACGGCGTTGGCCTGGCATGAGCGAGGCGAGGAGTGCTCGTTCGAGGCGTTGTCGGGTGGCCGAAGTTCGTCCACCGCTTCACACCCGCTGAGGAGATGTGGCAGCGGGAGGGCTCAACCACCCTTCGTGACGATCAAGAGGCACAGACGACCTTCGGCGAGGTGCTCGCTGCCAGGGATGCGCTCGCCGAAGCCATCGACGCGGCCACTCGAACCCCGACGAGCGCCCCGCTGTACCCCGAACTGTTCGATCCGATCACGACACTCGACGTCAAGATAACGGCGTTCCAAGAGATGACAACTCGACGCTGCCTCGCGGGTGTCAAGAGAAGATGGAAGTGGGGGCGTCCGCGTGGCGGGTGCCTCCGGGCATTGGAGCAGGACATGGAAACCTGGGATAGCAACGAGTGGCGCGGGGCGGCTGGGGCTGGCCGGGGTAGCACCGGGGTAGCACGGTGTGACCCCTCCCGGGGTCTCCGCGGTCACACAAAGCCACGGCGCATACCGTGCGTATCTGTGCCTCTCAGCTGCGCAGGCTGTTGGGCGAAGCCGCGGTGCAGACCGCGATCGAGGCTACGGCCGGCCCACCACGCCTGGGTTTTCGAATGCCGAGACTCTGCGTGTAGTTGGTCAGCGTGCGTTCGTGGTTACGAGCACGCTGACCAGATTGGGAAGATCAGCAGGGGCACAGTCATGTCCCCTCACGCACCTTGCTCTTCACCTGATCGGCGACTTGGGATGCCGCATCGGTAGCACCCTCAGCGGAGGCCGCAACCTTGTCGGCGGCCTGGCTCGCCCTATCGGTCGCGGACTTCCCCCACGAAGTGGCCGTGTCTCTAGCGGAACTCACCGCTGGGGCCCACGAGTCCTGCTTCTCCCTAAAGAACACGAGAGCGAGGACAGCGGCACCGATCGCCGCAAGCACCCCGACAAGCACAGCGAGCAACGTCTTCATGACTGCCTCCTCAGGTCTCGTCAACCGCAGGGCTTTCAATGGTACCGAACGTCACGCTCGTTTGGAACAGCCCCCTTCACATCGAAGCCCAACCCAGTATAGCTACAATGCTATATCAGTAAGGCAGGAGTTTCTCGGGCGTAGCGGGCCTCGCTTTCCCGGCTATCAACCTCCGGCGACGCGCCGAGGCGAGTCGCGCGGTCGTCGCGGAGGCCTGGGCAACGCCTTGCTGATGAGTCGCCCAACCACCCACATGTCCGAGGAGGACAACTTGATCCGCAAGACAGCCACCACCACCGTCGCCACACTGGCGCTGGCAGCCGGCTTCGCTCAGGTAGCCAGCGCTGCCACGGCGAGCAACGCAGTGCGCTATGACAGCACTCCGATACCGGGCACCGTCAGCGTGCCCAGCATGGGCCCGGAGGCCTACGCGTTTAACCGCATCGGCAATGAGGTCATTGTCAATCATCACACCGCGATCAAGCACGTCAGCGTGACGATGGTCAGCTGGGCGTGTCAGACAGGCGGTTGGTCAACTGGCGACTGCGCGACGACACCCGGAGCAACGTTCCGCGTGCCGATCACGCTCAAGCTCAACGCCTACAGCCACCGAAACGCCACCACGGGTGAGGTGACCCCGGGCAAGCAACTGCGCAGCATCACCCGCACGTTTAGCATCCACTACCGCCCCAGCAGCCAGTCCCCAACGGAGTCGCGGTTCATGGGCTCAGACGGACAGCTGCACAACGGGCTTGATCAGACAATCACGTTCCCCGTCACCGGCAAGCTGCCCGCCGACCTCGTGTGGTCGGTTTCCTACAACACCGCAACCAGTGGCCCCAACCCACTCGGTGTCAGCTCCCCCACCGACTCGCTCAACGTTGGCCTCTCGCCCGCTGTGCGCGTTGGGCACGACCGCTTCCCCGACTCCCTGTTTTGGGACACGCGCGTTGCCGGCAACGCCGGAGGAGCGCCGTTCGTCACCGGCGAGTTCAACCTCGACCAGAACGCCTGGTCAGGCTACGTCCCCGCAGCTCGGTTCTCAACCCGCTAACCCCGGATGAGCACACGCGTGTGGTAGCCGAACAACGGCGGGCCCGCCCCAGCGCGGGCCCGTAACGTTTTCGGGGCGGCGGCCTGCGAGACTGAGACTGTGGGCATCCGAATGAAGTCAGTCGCGTGGGCATTGTTCGCAGTCATCTGCGTGCTCTACACGGTCGGCGCGTATTTCGGTTGGTTGACGCGGGCGCAGGACAATGGGGGCAGTTGGGGCACGGGCAGCCTCGCGCCCTCGATTGCATTCGCGCTAACCACGTTCATGTTTCCGTTGGTGGGCGTGCTGATCGCGACCCGCCGGCCGGGCAACTCCATCGCCTGGCTCCTGCTCGGGATTGGGCTGTGCTGGGGCCTTGACGCCGTGGCGTCGAGCACAGCCACCTACGGGCTCGAGATGCATCACGGCTCCCAGCAGGCGGCGCGCGTCGCCGCCGCCTTCGACAACGTGCTGTGGCTACCGGCCATCGGTCTGATGGGGACGTTTCTGATCCTGCTTTTCCCCGACGGGCACCTCCTCAGCCCGCGGTGGCGCTGGGTGGCGTGGCTGGCGGGAGTCACGATCGTCCTGGGCTCGGCCACGATCTTCTTCGACCCCGGTCCGATGAGCGACAGCTCGTTCCCCAAGGCGGTCAACCCGCTCGGGATCGAGCCGCTGGCAGGCGTCCTTGCCTGGTCGCGGGCGATAGTGATCCTGCTCCCGGTGGCGATCCTGGGCTCAGCGGCGAGCCTGGTGGTGCGGTTTCGCCGATCCCGCGGCGACGAGCGGCTGCAGATGAAATGGCTGGCCACCGCCGCCGGACTGGTGGCGGTCATCTTCGGCGTGGTCGAGATCACGTCGATCTCGCTCGAAGGCCCGCTCAACACCGTGCCGCCATGGTTGCAAGTACTCCAAGACGTCGCACTTCTGAGTTTCTGCGTGATCCCGATCTCGATCGGCTTTGCGGTACTTCGTTACCGCCTCTACGAGATCGACGTGATCATCCGCCGAACACTGGTCTACACGGTTCTTGCCGCCGTTCTGATCGGTGTGTATCTGGCCGGCGTGACCATCCTCAGCGCGGCCATGCAGACGATCACGGGACAGTCGGGAACACTCGCCGTGACCATCTCGACTCTGGCGGTCGCCGCTGTCTTCCAGCCGCTGCGCAGCCGCATCCAACATGCCGTGGATCACCGCCTCTACCGACCGAAATACAACGCCGCTCAAACGCTCCACGTGTTCAGCGGCACGCTGCGCGACCAGATCGAACTCGACACGCTCTCAGCCGGCGTGCTCGACGTCGTCAACGTCACCCTCCAACCCCGCTCGGCCAGCCTCTGGCTCCGACCCGCGACTCCACACGAACCGCCGCCGGACATGGAGAAACCCTCGACGCGGACGTCCGTTGAGCGTGTAACTCCGATCACCCCGACTTAGGTGATTCACAGGCGTTGCCGAGTCGGCGGACAGGTTCGCGTGCTCCACTCCGGATAGACGGGCGACCCCGTCGTGAAAAGGAACCCTGGAGGACACCATGTCGATTCTCATCACCTCAGTCACCGCCCCAATCCTCGCTGCAATCGTCGCTGCGCTGTTCGTGGCGTCAATGACCGGCATGTTTCGAACCCGTGCTATGGGGACTCGGAACTGACCCCCGCCGGGGAAGCGGGACCGGCGAGCTTGACGGCCGCGATGCCGGCGGCGAGCAGCAGCACAAAGTCCGATTCAAGCGCCATGGTGACACCACCGATCTGCTGGTCGGCAAGAGCACTGATGTCGCCGAGCTTGGGGGTGTGCTCGTAGAAGGTGTAGAGCGGGTGGTTGGCAAACCAGAGCACCGTGTCGAGCGGAGCAATCGCGATGAAGGCGATCACCAGGTACCACACCTTGTGCTCTGCAGAGAGTTGACCCGGAATGACCTCCGGCCACCAGAACGCGATTCCGGCGAGAATCAGCGCGAGATGCTCGACTCCGAGAGCGCCTCGATTGGTCAAGCGCGTAGTCGTACACCACCGGTATGTGAATCACGTACCAAACCCCGAGCCAGACCGCGAGGCCAACCCGCGGCCGCATGAACGGGCGTAGCCGGGGCATGCGCATCAGCGACGAGACCATCCAGGGCGTCAATCCGAGCAGCAGAAGCGGCGGTGCCCAGTCTCCGATGATCACGTTTTGCAGAAGGTGAAACGTGACCATCGACGTTAGTGCGAGATGCTCGATCGGTGACAGCAAACCGACTGCAATCAGCGCCAAACCCGCGGCGAAGGCGGCCCGTCTCCAGAAGGACACGACCCGGCCGCTGCGCTGGGCTACCCACGACCACCATGCCGTAATCGACTGCGACAACGGCGATGGCAACCACCCACTCCGGGTCGAGCACGAAACTGCCACGGATCGAGCATTCAGACCTCCTGGAACGGGCCTCCGACCCAAAACACGCCGAGACATATACTACTCGCGCAAGCCCTCCCGCGATCCGTCGAGTACGGCTTGCTATCGCTCTCGAAGGGTTGCTGGTAATGGCGTTTCGGGCATCAGGTCGATGGGGTGTTGGGATCGGAGCGATCGCGGCTGGACTGATCACTGCAGCGGTGATCGTGCTCGTCGCAGTGGAGGCATCCACCGGACGTTCTGCCTCCACGACCCCCTCGCCGGTGGATGCGTTCTCTCGTGAGTCGCGCGGTGCCAAACCTGCGTCTCATTGATGAAGACGGAAAGACGGTTTCGCTGAACGCATTTCACGGGAAGTACGTCGTGCTCACACCGTTTTTGACGCTCTGCCACGAGGTCTGTCCGCTCACCACCGGAGCATATTTACAGATGGAACACGCCATTCGTACAGCCGGCATGGCAAACCGCGTGGTGCTGATCGAGGCCAGCGTCGACCCGTGGCGCGACTCGCCCCAGCGCTTGAGGCGGTTCGCACGACTAACACACCTGACGTTTCCGCTGCTCACCGGCACGCCCCAGCAGATCGCCGCGCTGTGGAAGTTCTTCCAGGTCGCCTATAAGAGGGTCCCGGAGTCCGGCACACCCGACACCGACTGGATGACCCACAAGCCGCTCACCTTCGATGTTCAGCACACCGACGGACTGTTCTTCATCGATCCCAACGGGCGCGAGCGCCTGGTGATGCTCGGAATGCCGGGGCTGAACGGACTCTCACCGGTGCTCAAATCGCTTCTCAGCGATACGGGACGGGTATACCTCGCGAATCGCAACCTTGAGGGTTGGACCGTCCCGGAAGCGCTGCACAATCTCAGCTATCTGGTGGGAAAACCTCTTCCCGATAGCTCCGGCTGAACTCTCGGGAATGTATGCTTCTGACTGACCTAACCTCTCGGTCGAAGGGACACTCAGTGAGTTCTTCAGAGTCTGAAAAGCCCGAGTCGGTGATCGTCAGTGACACCCCGGGAATGGAGGTTCCGCCGACCGATGTCCCGCTTCATCCCGGACGGCTCGACGTCAGCGCGATCTACATGCTCGAGGCGTTCGTGGGAGTGTGGCTTTTCCTCTCTCCGTGGATTCTTGACGACTACCGACACCTCGGCGCGTTGATCAACGGAATGCTGCTTGGGGGACTCGTGATAGTGGGAAGCATCGCAAGCGCCGCGGCGGTGAGCGCCACCACCGAGGTGTTGGTTGACAGTCATCACTGGTGGGGGCGCGCGACCATGGTGATCGGTGCGTGGCTGGTGGTGTGCTCGCCGCTGCTCGACCTCGACTCGCTGTACTCGACGGTTGTCAACAACATTCTCGTCGGCGTGACACTCATCATTCTGGGCGCCCTCGCCTCCAGGGCTGCTACTACCCAGATCGAAGAGACCGCCGCGACTGCAGCCGTCGTCTGACGGCTCAGCCTCAGCGGCTGCGAGTGCGAAACCACCCCCAGGTGAGGACGATCACAAGCAGGCCCAGCGGGAGGATCAGCGTCAGCGGTCCCGCATCCGCGATCGAGCCGACGCCATCCAGAACGATGGATGTCGAAACGATGATCACAGCAGATAGATCATGACGTAGGCGATCACGTAGAAGAACCCGGTGGCGTACCACACCACCGCGAATGATGCTTGTCGCTCGGCCGGCGGAGGCGACCATTTGCGTCGCTTCGGCTCTCGCATCAGGCGCCTCGCGTCGGGACCGCGCGATCACCGTTTCGAGCCAGAACGTCGCCCCGGCCAGGTGGATCACGTAGATCGCCGTAAAGCCGACGAAGACGCTTCCAAAGCCCCCTGCATGGGAGGGCGAGAACCCGGGGTTGACCAGTTGGATGATCTGGATGACCAGCGCCGCGACTCCGAGGGCGAGGGCGACCAGCATCGGCGCACCGGCGGCGCGAGCGTGTGCGTCGAGCGACCGCGTACGCGCCACAGCTGATGACCATGCAGACGAGCGTGGCCGTACCGAGTCCGGTGGACGGAGATCTGGCCGGTGCGGGTGCCACTGACCGTTCGAGTTGATCGTCCGCAGGTAGAAGTACGCGAACAAGAACGCGAGAAACATGAACGCCTCTGCCGCAACCCAAAGGCGGGTGCCCATCGCGAGGTTCCGATCACCGACCGAACCTGGAGCTGTTGTGGTCATGGCTGACCACCCGCGGTCCGCTCCGTTGCCGAGCGCAGGCACGGCGTCCGGCAGGCCGTAGTCATACGGACCGGCCTGGATCGTTGGAATGTGGTCGAAATCGTGCTCGGGAATCGGAATCGGTAGCTGGAACTCGAGCCCGCGCGAGTTCCATGGGTTTCTGGTGGCGGGAATCCGCGCGATCGCGAGCGAGTAGACGAGATTCACCGCGAACACGAGCATTGAGGCGCCGAGTAGGAACGCCGAGACGCTGACCCAGTCGTTGAGCGGCTGCAGATGTGGCGCGTATGAGGACACCCGCCGGGGCATATTCAACGCACCGACGGCGAACAGCGGCAAGAAGGTGGAGTTGAAGAAGATGAAGCTCCCCCAGAAGTGGATCTTGGCGAGCGTCTCGTTCAGCTGCACACCGGTCATGGTCGGAAGCCAGTAGTACAGGCCGCCGAAGAAGGCAAACACAAGCCCGCCCATGATTGTGTAGTGGAAGTGGGCCATGACGAAGTAGCTTCCGTGAAGCGTTACGTCGCTCGGGACGTCTGACAGGTACACCCCCGAGAGGCCGCCTATCAAAAAGTTGAAGAGGAACGCGAGCGCCCAGAGCATCGGCACCGTGTACCTGATCCTGGCCCGCCACACCGTCCCCATCGCAACCAGGAAGATCAGCCCGGTGGGCACCGAGATGAGCTCCGTCGTAAGCATGTAGAACGGCCGTAGGCTCGAGTTGATGCCGCTCACGAACAGGTGGTGCTGCCATACCGTGAAGCTCAGCAGCGTGACCCCGAGCAGGCCGGCCACGGCCACCCGGTATCCCCACAGCGGCTTCCGCGTGAATACCGGCAGCATCTCGAGAACGATGCCGAAGCCGGGAAGCGCGAGGATGTAGACCTCGGGGTGCCCGAAGAACCAGAACAGGTTCTCGAACAGGAACGGGCTGCCACCGGTTGCGGCGGTGTAGAACGATGTGCTGGCGGTTCGGTCAAGCGCCTCCATGAGGAGCGCGGATACCAGCACCAGAGGAGCGAGCACCATCAGTACCGCGGTTGAGAGCATGCTCCACACGAAGATCGGCAGGCGCCGCCAGGTCATCCCAGGGGCGCGCATATTCATGATCGTGACGATCAGATTAAGACCGTTGAGAACCATCGCAACCGCGATCAGGCCGAACGAGAAGATGTAGGCGTCCATGCCGGCGTTGGCGACAGTCGCAAGCGACGGATACCCCGTCCAGCCGGTCGGGATACCCCCAAAATCGATTGCCGACATCAGGATCACACCGGCCAGCGGCAGCAGCCAGAACGAGAGCGACTCGAGTCGGGGGAACGCCATCCGCCTGGCACCGATCATCAGCGGCACCAGGAAATGTCCCAGCGGGCCGACGATGATGGACGACGTCATCATGATCATCATCGTCCCGTGCAACGTCACGACCGTGAGGTACTGACCGGGCGAAAACACCGGAGCAGTTGGCGAGAGAAGCTCCGTTCGGATCAGCATGGCGTTGAGCCCGCCGATGAAGAAGAACACTCCGATCCCGGCCAGGTACTGCAGACCGATGACCTTGTGGTCGGTGCACAGGCAGAGGTATCTCGATGGCCCGCCGCGCGTGACGTTCGTGGCCGTCAGATGGCCGGACGTCCCAGAGCCGCCGCGGACACGGGTATCCGAGGAAGCCGAGCCCGCCGAGCCAGCCGATGGTCGCGCCTGCGAACCCGATCAGGATGGCGACGTCGTTCTGGCCCATGTCCTCGATGTAGGAGAGGTGAGATCCGATGCGATCGCCGATCCACCAGCCGATCGCAAACCCGATCACCGCGAGCACGAAGGCCGTCACGATGTTGCCACGCCGCCAGAACGACGGGCCCGCCGGCGCCGTCGGCGGCGGAGGCGCGGGAACACTTGCGCCCGGGTGTCACCTGTACGTCGGTCAACCTGCCCTCCCGGTTGGCTCGGGGAAATAGCTGCGGGCGAACGGAGGCAGATACCGCTTCGACGGAACGTTTCGCAGCCGTTGGCCGGCGATCCAACGCTTGAATGCCGCACCGCTGAGCACGGCGCCTTTCGCGTCCATCGCGCCATGCCACACCCCGCAGAGCTCGGCGCAGCGGATGTCGAACGTCGACGGGCCGTGTGTCGTCACATACGCAATATTGCTCGCTCCAGGAACAGCATCAGCCTTAACCCCCAGCTGATAGGCCCAGAATGAATGCACCACGTCCAGCGACGTCACCTCGAACTCGATATTGCGGTGAGCTGGAAGCGCAAGCGAGAACGTCTCCACGTCGCCGTACTGCGGGAAGCGGTAGGTGAACTGCCACTGCTGGGCGATCACCTGCACCCGCAGCGTATTCGGGCCCCGGCGAGCCGCTGGGGTGTGGCCCCTGCCCGCCGCCGGCGCCGGCAACGCTGGCCTGTGGGTTGTAGAGCGCGTAGGTGCCGTATCCGGCCAGGCACAGCACAATCGCCACCGTGACGATCAGCCACGAGAGCTCGACCCGGCCGTTGCCGATCATCGGAGGGCCGTCTCCCTCGCCCTCGCCTCGCTCTCGAAACGTCGCCAGCGCGTACCCGAAGAACACCCACACGCCGGCAAGAATGGGAATCATCACCGCAGCCAGCACGATGTTTGTCGTGGTCTGATCTGAGGCTTCGACGCTGGCCCGGCCAGGCGGCATATGCGGGCCGAGCAGGAAGATCAGCGCCAGTTCCGCCACAACGGCGAGCACCAGCCACGCAACCACGACGGTGACGATCGAACCTTGGCGTGAGGCCTGCGGCTCAGACGACATGAAGGTATCCGTCCATGTAGCCAACGGTTTGCATCGGGCCGCCGTTCCCCAAAGGCCACCCCGCGGCACACGGAACGAAGCACTGCCACCGGTACCACCCTGCTTTTCCGGTGTGGATGGTGAATGTCGTGGTTGTGTGGGCTGCTGACAGTGGACACGGAGCGGCCACGTCACACTGCTTTGGCGCGTCGTCCGCAACGCCCTTAATCGGGACGCTGATGCTCCATGTCGGGAACGGTGAAGGTGTGCGACACCAGATCGGGATTGAGAGCGGTTACGCGTTTGCCGTCGACCCTGATCGCGGCGCCGTCCACTCCGCGGGGCTGCGACAGAAACGGGTTGCGCAACCCGCTGTTACCGTCGAAGTTGATGATCGTGACCTTGACGGTGGAGTTCGCGGGCAGCTTGAAAATCGTCGAGTGTACCCACGCGCCCGACTGATTCTTGACCAGGTACGACACCCATGTGGGATGGGGCGCCTGCCCAAACGCCGCCACCGTCTGTAGCGTGAGGTCAGTGCTGCCGTTGCTCGCACTCGCCGACAACTGTCGGGGGCAAGCCCAACGACGTAGCCGAACAGGTAGACGCGCGATCAGCGCCACGGCAAGCGCCACGCCCACCAGCACTCCACCAGCCACGCCTCTTTTCAGGCGTCGCACCTCATGGGGCCGGACTATCCTCCCGGAACCGCGATCGAGGCAAGCGCCCGGGAGCAACTGTCATCGACAATTCATGTGTCGCCGACACGACATCTTGGTACCGTTGGCCCGAGCTTGCGATACTCGAGCCCGAGAAGGGAGTCAGCTATGCGAATCCTGATCGTCGAAGACGAGCACTCTGATCGCGCGCTTCCTCGACCGGGGCTTGCGGTCGGAGGGCTACACCGTGGCGATCGCAGAGGACGGTGACGAGGCGATCCAACTATCTGGCGGACGCGAGCTGGGACCTGGTTATCCTCGATCTCCTACTGCCCAATCGCGACGGGTTCGACGTGCTCCGTGAGATCTCCAGTCGCAAGCTGGCAGTGCCGGTGCTCGTGCTATCGGCCCGCCGAGCTGTCGAGACCAAAGTCGCCGCGCTGGACGCCGGCGCGAATGACTACCTCGCCAAGCCGTTCGCGCTGGACGAGCTGCTGGCGCGAGTACGGGCGCAGCTGCGCCGTGAGCCGGTTGTTGCGGGCGATGCGGTGCCGCCCCCGCCACAGACCGGATTCACGCTCGACGACCGCAGGCACGAACTCGAGTTGCTTGATGGACGCAGGGTAGCGCTCTCGGAACGGGAGTTCGCACTGCTCGAGTACCTGGGCCGCTGTCCCAACCAGACCGTGTCACGTGAGCGGATCCTGAATGCGGTGTGGCAGTACCAGTTCGATCCACGCTCCAATGTGGTCGACGTGTACGTCGGCCGGCTACGGCGCAAGCTCGAGCCCGGTGTTCGTATCGAGACCGTCAGGGGAGGCGGCTACCGCCTGCTCGCCGGCTGAACGGAACCCGGGGAGCAGCACACTCACGCGCGTTCCCTGACCAGGGGCGTCCGAGAGCGACACGCTGCCGCCGTGTGCCGTCGCCACCGCACGCACGATTGACAGCCCCAGCCCGGCGCCACCGACACGCCGGTTGCGACCGCGATCGACCCGATAGAACCGGTCGAACACGCGCGACTGAGCCTCATGGGGCACCCCAACCCCATCGTCGGTGACGCTCAACTCGAGTTCGTCTCCGCGCCGCTCGGCAGCGATCGTAATCGTCCCTCCGGGCCGGGTGTGGTGAACGGCGTTCTCGAGCAGCGCGTCCATCGCCAGCATCATCCGATCACGGTCGAGCGGAACGCTGCCCGGAGTGATCACCCCCATCCGCCAGTTGCGTCCTCCGGTGCCCTCCCAGCGGTGAAACAGCTCCCTGCACGAACTCGTTCAATCGGTTCGGCCACTGGGGTCGCAAACCCTGGCTCGGAAGCGCTCTCGAGCAAGAGCAGCCGATTGATCACGCGGTCCATCCGGTCGAGTTCCCCCAACGCCACCGTGATGGCGTCGTCGATGTCGTCGTCCGAGCGCTGCCGCAGTCTCTGTAAGCACCTCCAGATGTCCGCGACCGATGGTGATCGGAGTCAGGAGTTCGTGCGACGCGTCCGACACGAAACGGTGTTGGCGATCGAGGCTCTCACGTAGGTCAACCGCGAGCCGCTCAGCCGTCGCAGTGGCCTGCTGGCGACGGCGCACGTGGAACACCATCGCCAGGAACATGAGTGTCATCAGAGGTACCTCGGTAAGCTCGGCCCAGTCCTCGCGGCCGGCGTGGATCGCCAACAGCGTCATCAGCCCCGTCGAGATCGCGACGAACGTGATCCCCAACAGCACCCGCCCTGCCCGCCAGGCTCGGAATCCATACAGAATGGTGAAGCTGACGTAGACGAAGTGGAACGGAACCGTCTCCAGCCCGTGCGGCCCGTCGAGTTCAACCAGCGCCGCCATGGCGGCCAGATTGGCGATCGCGAAAACGAACCACGCCCGGTCGAGCCTGTCACCGACCAAGAGCCAACGCGGGACGATCCCCTGCATGTGGCAGAGGCTACCATCCGACGCCCGGATCCCCACTGCGAAGGGGGTTGTTCGATCAGCGGACGGTGAAGTCCGCCCGCGCGATCTTCACGTACAAGTCGTCTCGCAGGAGATACACGCTGTAGCGGCCGGCCGGCAATGGCCAGGGTCCGTGGGCGGCAAGCCCGAGCTTGAACCGGCCTTGGATAGCCGACTTCGTGTAGACCCATAACAGGTAGTACGCGACGCTTGGGTTGGCACCACGGGAGTAGACTCCAAGCCAGTCCCAGCGATCGCCCGGGGCATTGCCGACGGTAACGGTGATCGGCTGGCCGTGGGCGTAGCTTGACTGCGAGACTCGCACGAATGCCTTCGCACCCTGAGCAACCACCCAAAAACGAAACTGCGAGAGTGCGCGCCGGTGGGCGGTTCGCAACACCGCCTGGTACGCGCCTGGAACCCAACCCGAACTCGAGAAGATCACTGCGCCGATCGCATGTGCGCTCGTCGAGCCGACGTATCGATGCGCCACCACGCTGCCCACGCCGTGCTGAAGGCGCTCGATCGAGATCCGAACGGCTGTGCCCGGGGTGCGGTACGAGACGGGCACAGGGTCACCCACGGTGACGCGTCTCTGGGGCACCGTCACGAGGGTGGGAGGCGTGGCCCCTCGCGTCGTGAAGGTCGACACGACCAGACGGTGGTCCGAAGGCCACGGTGAGACTGCGGCGGAGATGCCGGGGGCTCCGGGCTCACCGATGATCTTGCTGGCCGTCGCCTTCGGCCCTGCGGCGAATACGAAGTCAACTCGATCCTTGGGATCTGCGTCAAAGTTCTCGACACCCTTCAGCGTTCGGTGCGTCGGCCACGTGAGTCCCGGGTTCGTCACCGGGTTTGGGTGCACCGCTCGATACGAGTCGACGAAGCCCGTATTCTCGACGGCGGCGGTGACCGGCCACCGCACCGGGTAGCGGATCTGCGGTCGGGTTCCGACAGTGGCGGTCGTCCAGTCGTGCAACGACGGCGAGTTGAAATCACCGGTGAGAAAAATCGGCATCCCCTGTGCCCGGAGGCGCCGAGCGGCGGTGAGCTGAGCTTCAATTGCGGGCAACCGGGCGCGCCGTTCCAGCGCCAGCACCTGGGCCAGCGACTTGCCTTGCTCCACCCACGTCGGGCCGTATGGATCAGACGGGAGATGCACATTTTCGAACGCCACCACGCGGCCACGCGATACCCGCACGAACGTATACACGCCGTTCCCGTCCGGAGGGTCGATCAGGGGCAGCCGCGACACGATCTGCATGCGCACGTCGTAGTAACGCCACCCGAGTGCCTCGGCAACTTGGCGCACCTCCCCGCCGCCCTCCTCAAGCCCCACCACATCGGCGCCGCTGGCCCGAATGGCATTTGCGACCATCGACGCAGGGATGATTGGGTACTCATCGGAGATGTCGCAGTTGAACTGCGCGACCTTGATGGTGACGCCACGCGTCGGGTGCTTCGAGGCAGCTGGAGCGGCGGCGCGTGCAGCCCCTCCGGACACGGCGACGCCCGCGAACACCGCAGCCACCCCCAGCAGAGCGTGAACTCTCACACGCCGACCCTACCATCGGTTGAGCAGGCTATCGTGGTGATTAATGCCCAATGCCCGCCGTTAACCGCAGAAACCGCCTCGAAAGGCGGCCTCTGTGGATAGCGGGGGCAGGATTCGAACCTGCGACCTTCGGGTTATGAGCCCGACGAGCTACCGGACTGCTCCACCCCGCGCCGGAACCCGACATTCTACCACAGGGACCGTCGGTTGATAGCATCCCCCGGGTGATCTGGTGGCTGGTGCTGATATGGCTCGTCGTAGTCGGAGTGCCTACCGGCTACGTCGGCGTGCGGGGCATCAAGACGATGCGTCGCGCCTCAAAACTCCAGGCCGAGGTGCAGACCCAGATTGCGGCGATGCAGACCGGTGGGCTCGCGACGCTGACGGCGCGCCAAGCTGAGCTCCAGCAGAATCTCGAGCGGCTGACGCTGGTGATGAACCGCCTGAACGCCTCACTCGCCACTCTCCGAATGCTGATCGACAGGTGGAAGGCGGCGATCGCCCCACTTCGGTTTGCATTGCGGATGCTGCGCGGGTGAGCACCGCCGCGGGCGACGACGACCACCGCCGCGTCGGCGCGATTGACATCGGCACGAATTCGATCCGCCTGCTGGTGTGTGACGTTGATGCGGGCGAGATCGCCGAGGTCGAGCGGCTGCTGACGATCACACGGCTCGGCGACGGCGTGGATGCAAACGGCACCATCAACGACGCCGCCCTGGAACGCACCCACGCAGCCCTGCAACGCTACGCCGAGCGGGCGCATCAGCTGCACGCCGAACACGTGCTGGCGGTCGCCACAAGCGCCGTTCGGGACGCCGCCAATGGACGGGAGTTTCTGGCCGAGATCGAACGCCGGTACGGGTTCGCGTGCCGGCTCCTGACCGGCGACCAGGAGGCGCGCACCACCTTCCGCGGTGTCACCTCTCGGCGGGCCGCCTCCGAAGGCACATTGATCTGCGACATCGGGGGAGGCTCCACCGAGTTCGTGCTGGGAAATAGCTCCGGGGTGGTCGACCAGATCAGCCTCAACATCGGCTGCGTACGCATGTCCGAGCGCTACCTCGAATCCTCCCCACCCCCGGCCGAAGCTGTCGCTGCCCTGCGGGCGGCAGCGGCCGAGGTGATACCGCGGCCCCTGACCGACGCCACCCGCGAGTTGATCGGTGTGGCCGGGACGATCACGACCCTGGCCACGATCGACCTCGGCCTCGAGTCAGAACTCCCCGAGGTGATCGACGGCCACGTGCTCTCGGCCGCAACCATCGAGCGGCTGCTGGCGAGCCTCTCAGCACTGACCCTGGACGAACTGAAGCAGGTGCGTGGCCTGATGCCCGCCCGCGCGGTCACGATCGTCGCCGGCGCGGCGATCCTGGCAGAGGTGGTCGACGCCTGCGGCACCGGCGAGGTGCACGTGTCAGAACGCGACATCCTCCACGGTGCCGCCCTGATGGCAGCGGAGTGACGCGGGCCGCAACGACGGGGATACTACGGACGTAAGCCCGGGTGGCGGAGTTGGTAGACGCGGTCGACTTAAAATCGACTTCCCCAGTTGGGGAGCGCGAGT
The DNA here is from genome assembly GCA_963729195.1 of uncultured Actinomycetes bacterium. Taxonomy (GTDB): domain Bacteria; phylum Actinomycetota; class Thermoleophilia; order Gaiellales; family JAICJC01; genus CAVPTL01. Next base: position 508,532 of record CAVSNF010000020.1, on the reverse strand, counting down.
TCGAGTCTCGCCCCGGGCACTCCCTCACGGCCTGCGTGCGGACGTCGTGTTGCCCCTTGGGGTCATCTGCTGTTTGATGTGCGGCTATGCGTTCAGGCGGCGTGTTTCGGGCGGTGTTGGGTAACGGCGATCTGCGTCGGGTGCTGCTCGCCTATGTCGGCTTCACCGCATCGGAGTACGCGGTGTGGCTTGCGATGCTGGTGTACGCCTATGACCAGGGTGGGACGACGACGGCCGGTTTGGTGGCAGTCGTCCAGCTCGTGCCGGCGGCGATTTTCGCGCCGTTTGCCGCGGCGTTGGGTGATACACACCGGCCCGTGAGGGTGCTTGCGGTCGGCTATGTGGTACAGGCGGTGGCGATGGGTGCCACCGCAGCAGTGATCCTGACCGGCGCCGCGGCGCCGATCGCCTACCTGTGTGCGGCGGTGGCCGCGACGGCTGTGACCATCACGCGCCCCACCCAGGCGGTGCTGACGCCCGCCTTGGCCCACTCGGCAGAGGAACTGACAGCCACGAACGTCGTTATGGGCTGGGTCGAGAACGGCAGCGTGCTTGTCGCGACGGCAGCGACCGGGTTGCTGCTCGCCGCGACTGGGCCGGGGACCGTGTTCGTCATGTGCGCGATGCTGGGAGCGTTATCGTCAGTGTTGGTGGTTGGAGTGTCCGGCCCGCCCGCGGCCAGTGAGGCGGCGGACTCGGGACCGTTTGATGAGGCGGTGGCCGGGTTTCGAGCCTTGGCGCATCACAGCGGCCCACGTCTTGTGGTCGGCCTGCTCGGACTCGAGAACATCATCTGGGGTGCGCTTGACCTGCTCTTTGTCGTGCTCGCCCTGGATCTGCTGTCGGTCGGCTCGGGCTGGGTGGGCTACTTCAATGCGGTGTTCTCGGCGGGCGGTGTTGCCGGGGCGGCGGTTGCCGTGGTGCTGGTCGGGCGACGCTACCTGGCGCCGCCGATCCTGATGGCGCTGGTGCTTTGGGGCGTCACGTTCGTCGCGATCGCCGCCGCGGCGACGCTTCCGGCCGCGGTGGTGCTGCTCATCGCCGGCGGCGCGGCGCGGGCGCTTCTGGATGTGGCGGCCCGCACGCTGCTTCAGCGGATCTCGCCTGCCGATGTACTCGGCCGCGTGTTCGGGGTGCTCGAGGGAACGGCGATGGCCGGCATGGCGATCGGACAGCTGCTGGTTGCGATGCTGGTCGCCCTTGGCGGCGCCCGGGCGGCATTGGCCGGGGTGGGCGTGCTATTGCTCGTAACGACCCTGCTGCTGGGACGCCGACTGACGGTGATCGACCGCGGCGCGCGCGTCCCGATCGTCGAGATCTCCCTGCTTCGCTCCATGGGCCTGTTCCACGCCCTGCCGCCGCCGGCGATCGAGGGCATCGCCCATGCGCTCGAGCCGGTTGAAGCCGCCGACGGAGACGTCATCATCCGCCAGGGCGACATCGGCGAGCGCTACTACGCCATCGCGGATGGCACTGTCGAAGTCTCACGGGACGGACGCCGCATCGCGACGCTGGGACGCGCCGAGGGGTTCGGCGAGATCGCCCTGCTCGAGGACGTACCACGTACCGCGACCGTCACCGCAGTCGGCGCGGTGCGCCTCCAAGCGCTGGACAAGGAGTCGTTCGTCACCGCCCTGACTGGGCACTCACCATCGATGGCCGAGGCGAAAGGCGTCGTGACCGCCCGCCGCATCGAACTCGACACCCTCGACACGCCATAGCGCGCCGGCGGACGGACAGCCTCTCACCCGGGGCGGGTGAATTCCGACGCGACGACCGCCTGACCACCCGACGTCAGGCTAAACCGGACGGCCTTCACCGGCAGGTACTCCGGATCATCGAGGAACCCCATACCGCAGCCGCGTCGGCAAAGCGCAGCACAACGGTGCTGTTGGGAGGGTCACCCTCCGCCGGCAACCTCGGCAAGTACTCCGCGCGGTCCGGTGCTGCTGTCCTCGCAGTCTCCGCGTTGATCCTCATGATTGACGGTGGCGCCGTGTCTCGCCTGCGCCGCTCTGTCGGCCAGATCCGCGCCCGCCCGCCGTGGACACGAGCGGCGGAGTGGTGGTGCTTCCGGCAGTCCGCACGCCGCCGTCGCAGTACGCGCAGGTCGCCGGAATGGTGATTCGTCGTCGGTCGCGGGAGCTCTGGCGCGTGCCGGGCGACGTCTCTGTGCCCGCCCATATATATGCTGCAGCGACCGTCAACCCCGCCAGTTGGACGAGGCCGCGTCCGGCGAACCGCGCCACCGCACCTATCCGCATACGCAGCGTCGGCGTATACCGAATTGTCGGGTGCGACTCGATGCCGCGGTCGTCCCTCATGATCCAAGCGTATGGACACTCGCGCCGCCCGACCCCGGAAGACCTCCCAGGTTCCCACTTCCCGGACGCGGCCGCCTGTCTCGGACCTTCCGGGTGTAACCTAGGTCGTTGACCTGGAGAAAGGAGCTACGGCATGAGCATGGGTCCCATCAACGTTTTTCCCTATCAGGACGACATCCTTCGAGTCATGCACGCTGACGGTGAGGATACGGTCTCAAAAATCGCCGCTGCCGTTGCGGCCGAAGGGCGTGACTCGGCCGAGGGACATGATTCCGCCGCGCTGCACGAAGCGATCGCCGAGAACCTCGATCACCTGGTGCATCTTGGCTTGGCGGAGTACACCGCGTTTGGTGGTGAGCGGACGGCCAAGCTGACGGCGGCGGGAGAGGAAGCCGCCGGCAGCCTGCCATAGACCCGGTGCTCCGGCGCACGGCTAGGCCGCCGGCGAGGGTCGTAAGCGGATCGTAAGTGGACGATCACCGGCGGCGTGCATCATCGCGGCATGAACATCAAGCGGAAGAGCGTTGTGGTCGGTGTCGTTGCTGGGTTGGGCGCCGTCGCGGTGATGGTGTCGGGCTGGGGCTTGGCGGTGGGCGCCTCGGCACCGAAGGGATCCAGCCGCACCCAACTGACGTGTCTGCCCCTGGTTCACGACTCCAACGCCGCGCTCTCGTCACACCTCGTGAGCTGTCTGATCCACAACACCGTTTCCTTGGGTGCGTTCGCGCCGGCACGGGGCTGGATTGCAGTCGGGGGTGACCCGGTCGTGGCGTTTGACCCAGACCACCCGAGCAGCCGAGTGGTGCTCGCACACGGATACGGAGATCCGTTGGCATGGTCACGTGACGGATCCAAGCTTCTGATCTTCCGAGAAACCGGGTTGTATGTCGTGGGCAGCCATCGCAGGCAGGTGCGGGTCGGACCGAAAGGCGCGGCGAGTGGGTCGTTTACCCCCGACGGCTCGAAGGTCATCTACGGGTACAACAACAGCATCTACCGGGTGAGTTCGAGCGGCGGACGGCCACGAATCATCGCGAGGGGTACCGCCAAGTCCGCGTACCCGTTCCCCTTCTGGACTGGTGGACAGCTCGCTCCCAACGGAACCACGATCGTGTACGGATTCGGAGGACTGGGGCTGATGCGAAGCGATGGCACCCACCGACGATCACTGGTGACGGCGGGCAGAGTCGTTGCACTCACCGGACACCCAGACGCCAACCAGATCGCCGCACTCGGGTGGTTCCCCGACAGCCACAGGATCCTGTTTATCGCCCTGAACCAAAGCACCACCCACTGCGCGCTGCTGACAATCAACATCAACGGCACCAACCTCCGACGCTGGGGCACCCCGGGCTTCTGCCCCATCCGCGCGGCGATATCACCCGATCAACACCGGGTCGCGTTCACAACCTCGGAATCCCCCCTCGAAGTAACCATCACCGGATGGGATGGCAGCGACCCACGAACCCTCCGCTTCTCCACCAACCCCGGCGGCCTCTCCCTCGCCTGGAACTCCCTCCGATGAGACACACCACGGCGGCGGTCGTGTGGGAGGATGAGATCGATCATGCGGATCGTCACCATCACGATCACCTGCATTGCGTGCGCCGCGATCGGCCTGCTCACCGGCCTCACTACCCAGACAGGCGATATCAGCGGCGGGGACGTGTCCGCGCCGCAGACCATCACAATCAAGAGCACCATCCAGGGCACCATTACCACTGTCGGGAGCGCCGGAGTGACGACGATCATCACCGTGCGCCCTGGCAAGCCCCGCCGCACGCGCTACAAGACCTACTACCAGACGCTGCCGCTCGTTGGAAAGATCATCACCCTCAAGCCGGGAACGCCTCCAACCACGGTTTACCGCACGTACTACCAAACGCTGCCGCTCACGAGGACGACGCAGGCAACGAGGACTGTCACAAGTACGAGGACTGTCACAACCACGAGGTAGCCGGCAAACCTATAAGACCGCGCCACCGATCATCGACGGTTGCGACGTGCGATGCCTCCGGAACGGACTCGCTCAAGATCAGCTCCCCGCGCGCTCGTCGAGGCCGACGTCCTCGAGACCTTCGGTCTGCATCGCCTCGGCGACAGCTGGGCGCGCCTTGATTTGGCGGTAGTGGCGGCCCAGGTTGGGCTGATCCCACCACCCCGTGGGCAGATTCCGACCCCACCGGGTGACCATGAACAGGAACAGGTCGGCGGTGCTGAGGTCGTCCAGCAGGTACTCCCGGCCGTCCAGCTCGCGCTCGATGAACTGCCGCATGCGGTCGAGGTCGCGTTCGGCCTGACGCTCGACGCCGGAAACCCCTTCGGGATCGCTTGTGTACCGGTCGGGATAGATCCACACGTGCAAGGTCGCCTGAACGGTGTTGGTCAGATACGCCATCCACCGATACCATGCCGCCCGCTCGGCCGTCCCCAGCGGAGGCGCCAGACCGGCCTCGGGATGAGTGTCTGCAAGGTGCATCACCACCGCCGCCGCCTCGTACACGACCAGGCTCCCGTCCACCAGCGTCGGCACCCGCCGGTGGGGATTCAGAGACTCGTATCCCGGTGGCGTGATCTCGTCGCCCTGGCCCTCCACCAGCACCAGCCGGTGCTCAGCCCCCACCTCGAGCAGCATGATGTGAGCGACCAGCGAGGCGGCGCCGGGCTTGTAGTAGAGATCCATCACGGCAATCCGGCCGACATCATAGTTGCCCGGCGCGTCTACAATTCAGCCATGACCCTGACTCGCCGGGAACAAAAGAAGCGCCAGATGGTCAGAACCGGCTACGCAGGACTGGCTGTGGGCGTCGTGATCCTGCTGTTTGCCCTGTCGGCCGGCTCGATCCTGTTCGGAGTGCTAGGCGCCGTGGTGCTGGCGATCTCGGGTTGGGCCACCCGAGCCGTCCGCTCGTTGTAGCCCCATCGCCGCCTGAGCACCGCGCCTGGTCACCGAAGATCGGCTGTACCCCAGCTCCCGGGTGTGCGTCCACGTCATCGGCATACCCCGAGTGTTCCCCGCCGGGCCTACCTGTACACCTGTATGGAGACGCTCCGCGGATCGATCTGAGGCGCGGCGCGCGTTCGGTCGGACACAATGGTGGCCATGGACGAGACGCAGATCCGCGTGCTGGTAGTGGGCGCCGGCCTTACGGGCGCAGAGATTGCGGTCGAGTACGCCTTGGGCGGCGCGACCGTCGACGTGCTCGCGCGGTCGCCCGCAGCCGTTTCGGCGCGGTTCACCGCGATCCTTGACGACGTGGAGACGCTGGGGCTGCGAGCACCCGAGACGGCTGCGGCCGCCCGCACACGACTGCGCCCCTCCGACCGCCTACCCAGCGGCGCGATCGACCTGATCCTGGAGTCGCTGCCCGAGGACGGTGCGCTCAAGGCAGAGGTGATGGCGCCGATCGCAGCGGCTCACCCCGATGCGACGATCGCAACCAACACCTCGTCACTGTCGGTGGCAGCGCTCGGGAGGGCCTACGGCGCGGCCGAGCGCACTCTGGGCACCCACTACCTCAACCCGCCACTGCTGATGGACCCGGTTGAGCTGATCCCGGCCGCCGCCGACGCGGCCCGGGTCGATGCGGTCGAGCGCATCCTCACCGCGCTGGGCAAGACGCCGGTGCGGGTTGCCGACGTTCCCGGGTTCATCCTCAACCGGCTGCAGTACGCGCTGCTGCGTGAGGCGGTGGCGCTGGTGAACGACGGCGTTGCTACCGCCGAGGGGATCGATCAGCTGATGCGGGCGGGCCTGGGACTGCGGTGGGCGCAGATGGGTCCGTTCGAGACAGCCGCGGCAGGAGGAATCGACACCTTCGAGCGGATCGCGCAGGAGCTCTACACCCAGCTCTCGAACACCACCGATCCCGCCGGCCTGAGAGCAGCCGTGGACTCGCGGGAGGCCGCCGCCGCGGCGCTGGTGGAGGCGCGCAACCGTGCCCTTGTCAGGGCGATGCGTTCTTCGGGCTCGACGTCACCCGCGCCGCCGCCCCGGCCATGAGTGCTGCCAGCAGCGGCAGAGCGACCAGCAGCAGCAGCCCATAGCTGGCCGGTGTCGTGCGGTCTCCGACCACATACGTCCAGGTCATCGGCAGCACCGCCAGCATCAACGGGATGCTCGCGATCGCCGGTCGCGGGTCGACCGACACGATCACCAGTGAGAGCAGCGCAAACGCGCCCAGCACCGGAAGCAGCCCGACGAACCCGCCCCACGCGTGGCTGGTCTCGAATGCCACGCCGCCCGCTGCCACCAAGAGCCCCGCCGCCAACGGCGCCGCGACGATCGCCCTGCGCCGTGCCGGACGCCCCAGCACGATCAGCACCAGCAGCATCAGGCTGGGCACCAGCCAGTGCAGCGGCTCGCGGGGAAGCGACGAGGCGTTCGACCAGGAGTACACCAGGTAGTGCGAGCCAGTCCCATACCCCGCCTCCGGCGCTCGCACAAACTCGAACACCTGGGTCGCAAGCCCGGCCGCGGCGAATACCGTGGCGACCCGCCGCAATCCAAATACGAGCGCCACCAGTGTGCCGATCGCGGTGACCGCGAACGCCGCAAACCAGGGCGTGATCGATCCGCCGATGGTCAGGTTGCGGTGTTCCTGAATCACGCCCAGGAGCGCCACCGCGGTGGTCAGAAACGCGAGAATTCCCGCCGCCAGCAGCGCTCCCGAACGCCAGGCGGCGACGCCCGAGACCGGCCGCAACCCCGCCCGCCGCCGGAATCCATCCACCACCAGTGCCACGAACTCACGCGCAACCGAGAGATGCCGGTCGGCATGGCTCTCCATCAGCGTCGAGATGATCTCGTCGCCCCGAGCCGCTCGATAGTCGGGCGGGTATGCGCGCACGCCGATCCGGTAGGCGAGCTCGTGTCCGTTCATGCTGGGCGCTCCTTCAACGAGGCGACTCGGATTCTGCCGGTGACGACCTCGGCGGCGGCGCGCAAGCGGGCGGCTTCAGCCGCCAGCACCACTTCGCCCTCAGCCGTCAGCCGGTAGTACCGGCGCAACCTGCCCGACACCGTCTCCTCGCCGTCGAGCGCGACCAGACCCTGGTCGATCAGGCGATCGAGAGCGCCGTACAGCGTCCCGGCGGCCAGCTTCACCCGGCCGCCGGAGAGGGTCGCGGCCTGCTTGATGATGCCGTAGCCGTGGAGACGACCGCCGAGCAGCGATGCCAGTACGAAATAGGTCGGCTCGCGCAGAGGTGGGAGCGGCGTTGTCACACCCCCATACTACTCGGCTACCGATATATAGGCAAGTTGAGCTTGGGAACGAGTTCAGCCGGCGGTGGCGTCGTCGCGGCTCATCACCCGTGCGATCACCGCATTGGTGGCGGCGGTCGGCTGAACGAACGTGCAGCCCACGATCCGCTGACCCGAATCGAACGAGGTCGTGCGCGCGACTTCGATGTCCTGCTCCACAACCCCGTGCAGGAAGCGGCAGTGCAGCGCATACACGTCGCCGGGCCGGACGCGAACGTCCAGGCAGGCGATGCCGATCCCCGACTGCGACAGGTCAACCGCCGCCGTCTCCATCTGCGTGCCGTCCAGCAGCCGCTCGCAATCCTTGGCGGTCAGCGACACGTGCGTGGCGACCGGGACGCGCTCCTCGAACCGGCGGGTGTCGGTTGCCGACACGGCCGTGACCTGCAGCAGCAACGCCGCCCGGGTGGGCGATCGGTATCCCGCCTCTTCCACCAGCGTCGTGACCGTGTAGGGCAGACCGTTGACGAGCAGCTCGGCGGAAAGCTCGATGCCTTCGCGGACGGCCAACCGCGGGGCGGTTCCCCGCACCGCGTCACCTTCGGCGCGGATCGTCCACACCTCGACCATGCCGCCGTCGGAGCTGCGCATGTCCAGTGCCGACTCGGCGACCAGCTGGAGCGCGGCCTGCCGCATCAGCGACGGGGCGGCGTCCTCATCCTCGTATGTCAGCATTGACTCCAAACCGCTACAAGCATCCGGCCGTTTGAGGTAGACGGACATCCCCCAAAAGGGTGTCTCCGGTTAGGCTTGGCGGGTGCGTTGCTCCAATTGCGACACTGATAACCGTGAAGGCCGCCGCTTCTGCGCCGAGTGCGGCGTCGCGCTGGTGATCTCCTGTCCCTCCTGCGGCTCGGCCAACGAGCCCGGAGAGCGGTTCTGCGGCGAGTGCGGCACCGCGCTGGCCGCCACGGCGACGGCCGGCGCGCCCGCGGCAGCGATCAGTGAGCGCCGGGTGACATCGATCCTGTTCGCCGACCTGGTGGGCTTCACCACCCTCTCGGAGCAGCGCGACCCCGAGGACGTGCGCGAGCTGCTGGCCCGCTACTTCGACACCGCCAGCACGATCGTGGCCCGCTACGGCGGCACCCTCGAGAAGTTCATCGGCGACGCCGTGGTCGCCGTCTGGGGCACGCCGATCGCGCTCGAAGACGACGCCGAGCGGGCGGTGCGGGCCGCGCTCGATCTGGTCTCGGCGGTCGCCCAGCTCGGCGACGACACCAACAGCGGGCTGCAGCTGAGAGCCGCGGTTTCGACCGGCGAGACGGCCGTCACCATCGGCGCGCTCGGCCAGGGGATGGTCGCCGGCGATGTGGTCAACACCACCGCTCGCATGCAATCCGCGGCCGAGCCCGGGTCGGTGCTGATCGACGAGGCCACCCGGCGGTGCGACCGAGGCCGCCATCGAGAGCTCCCCTGCGGGCAGCTTCACGCTCAAAGGAAAGGCCGAGCCGGTCGAGCTGTGGACTGCGCTGCGGGTGGTCGCGGGCCGCCGCGGCGAGGGCCGATCGGCCGGACTGGAACCACCGTTCGTCGGCCGCGACCGCGAGTTTCGGCTGGTCAAGGAGGCCGCGCTGGCAACCGCCGAGGAGGGTCGCGCGCAGCTGGTCTCGATCGTCGGCATCGCCGGGATCGGCAAGAGCCGGCTGGCCTGGGAGTTCGAGAAGCACAGCGACGGCCTCGTGCGCGAGATCTGGTGGCACCAGGGACGCTGCCTCAGCTACGGCGACGGCGTCGCGTTCTGGGCGCTGGCCGAGATGGTGCGCGTGCGCGCCCGGATCGCCGAGGACGAGCCGGAGCAGAGCATGGCCGCCAAGCTCGAGGAGACGGTGGCGCAGTTCGTGCCCGACGCCGAGGAGCGCAGCTGGATCACCCCCGCGCTGCGGCAACCTGCTGGGGCTCGATGAGGCCGGTGAGGGCGATCGGGGGCGGCTGTTCTCGGGATGGCGGCTGTTCTTCGAGCGGATGGCCGACAACGGCCCGACGGTGCTCGTGTTCGAGGACATCCAGTGGGCCGATCAGGGGCTGCTCGACTTCATCGAATACCTGATGGAGTGGTCGCGAGATCATCCACTGCTGGTGGTGACGCTGGCACGGCCCGAGCTGTTCGATCGACGAGCCGGCTGGGGAGTCGGGTCGCGCGCGTTCACGTCGCTGACATTGGAGCCGCTCACCCCCGAGACGATGCGCGACCTGGTCGATGGGATGGCACCCGGGCCTGCCCGATTCGCTCGTCCAGCAGATCGTCGACCGAGCCGAGGGCGTCCCGCTGTACGCCGTCGAGACGGTGCGGATGCTGCTCGATCGGGGCCTTCTGGAACGCCGTGACGGCCAGATGGTGGTGATCGGCGAGGTCGAGTCGCTCGAGATCCCCGAGACATTGCACGCGCTGACCGCGGCCCGGTTGGATGCGCTGGGCGAGTCTGAGCGAAAGCTCGTGCAGGACGCAGCCGTGCTCGGAAAGACGTTTCAGGTCGAAGGCCTGACGGCCGTCAGCGGCCTCGATGCGGCCCAGCTCGAGCCGCACCTGCAAGCGTTGAGGCGCAAGGAGATCTTCTCGGTGACAGACGATCCGCGATCGCCGGAACAGGGGCAGTACGGCTTCGTGCAGGAGCTGCTGCGGACTGTCGCCTACGAGACGCTCGGCCGGCGCGATCGCAAGGCCCGCCACCTCGCCACCGCCCAGCACCTGGAGTCCCTGCCGGCCGGAGATGAGCTGATCGAGGTGATCGCCGCACACCAGCTGGACGCCTACCGGGCCATGCCCGACGACGGCGAGGACGTGCGCGACACCGCGCGCGAGTCGCTGCTTCGTGCCGCCCAACGGGCCGCGTCCCTGGCCGCCAAAGCCGAGGCGATGCGCCTGGTACTGCAGGCCGTCGATCTGACCGACTCCGACCGCGACCGCGCGGAGCTCCTGCAGCGCGCTGCCCAGCTGGCGCTGTCTGCCGGGCTGGTCGAGCAATGCGAGGATCTGGCCGGTGAGGCGATCGCGCTACTCGAAGCCGACGGCGATCCAACAGCGGCAGCTTCCGCCCACGTCGTCCGCGCCGAGGCCCGCTTCCTGCTCCAGCGGCCCGACGAGGCGGCCGCCGAGATGGAGGACGCCTACGCCGTGATGTCGCACCCAGCCTCCAGACGCCGAGTTCGCCAACTTGGCCGCTCAGCTGGGGCGGATGCGGATGTTCATCAGTCGGAGCCGAGCCCGCCCTCGAGCCGATCGAACGGGCCATCGAGATCGCGGAGGCTCTGAGGCTGCCGCGGACCGCTCTCCAACGCACTCAACACCAAGGGGATCCTGCTCATGGATACCCGCCCCGAGGAGGCACGCAGCCTGCTCGAGGGCGCCCTTCGAATCGCACTGGAAAACGATGAGCCCGAAGCCACGCTGCGGGCCTACTTCAACCTCGCATTCGTCGACCGACTGCTGGGGCCACGACCCGGCCGAGTTCGACCGCGGCCGGACTCGACGCTGGCCCGCCGCCTGGGCGAACGACAGTGGGAACGCTCGTTCCTGATGCATGAAGCCGGGACACTGTTTCGGTCGCGGCGATTGGGATCGCGCAACCGGGGTCGTGCACGAGCTGCTCGAATCCAAAGTCAGCCACGATCGCGTTCGTGGAAGGCGCGCGTGCGTATCCGCTGGCGTGCATCCTCGCTCTGCGTGGCGACTTTGCCGCAGCTCGACACGAACTCATCGAGGCGGACGGGTCGGAGGCCACCCCGGATGTTCAGGCCCGGGCAACCTGGACGGTGTCGGCGGCGACGTTAGCCACCGCCGAAGGTGATATCCCAGAGGCATTGCGGCTGGCACGGATCGCCCACGAGTCTGGGCGACTCGCTCGGAACCGTTCACGCCGCGGTGGTGTTCGGCACCAGCGGCCTACGCGGAGAACGCGCTCGCACTGGGGCAGATCGACGTGGCGCGCGGTGTGTTGGACGGTATCGACGCGATGCCGGTGGGCCTGCGCGCACCGATGCTGCAGGTCGTCAGGGCCGGCCTGCGAGCGCGCCTCGGCGTCGGCGACGAGGACGCCGAGTTCGACGAGGCGATCGCGATCCTGCGCCGTATCGACCGCGTCTGGGAGCTGGCCACCATGCTCGAGGCCCACGGCCACAGCCTCGAGGCCCGCGGGCGTGACGGCAGTGCCCAGCTGGCCGAGGCGCGAGAGATCTACGTGCGCGCTGGGCGCCGCTCCCGCGATCGCGAGCATCGACGCATCAATCGCTGCCACAGCGGCCCGCTCGGCCTAGGATCGCTCCGCCCGTCCCGGCGTGCTAGATTCGACCCATGCGAGCGATCGCCCTGCTGGTGTTCGACCTCGGCCTTACGACAGCCATCCTGGTCGCGGTGACGAAGACCCGCGGGCTGATCGGCCGGCTGTGGGGCAACGGCTCTGACGACGGCGGCGGCGGCGGCGCCGCGATGGCGCCGCGACCGAACTCCCCAGCCGCCCCGCAACGGCCCGCACGCTCGCGGCGACCGGTCGACGCTGCGTCCGCGGCGGCCCACCCGCAGCCGCGCCTAGCTCTCCGGGCGCTCGCCCTCACGTTCGGCGTACAGCACCTCGGAGCCCATGGTGCCGACCCGCGGCATCACTTCGAGTTCGCCCGGGTAGCTGTAGTAGGTGCGGGTGCTCGCGCCGGGAATGGCGAACGCCTCGTCCATCTCCAGCACCACGCTTCGCCCCTGCATGCGCACCACCGTCGCCCGCGCGCCGGTGGGGATCACGCGCACCCGATCGCCCGGCTGCACGTGTTCGGTCCGAGGCGGGTGAGACGATGACGGGGGATTGCCTGGGTTTCTTGGCCATCGGCTACTCGCCGTTTTGGAACTTGAACGACTTGTCCGGGGTGAAGTTCGCAGGCTCGTTGCCCACCACCAGCGTGACCGCGTCGTGCTCTTGGAGATCGACGCTGAGCCAGTCGGTGACCGGCTTGCCGTTGATCCAGGCCTTGATCGGCTGTTGGTAGCCGCCGAGCTGGTCTGAGGCCGCGTACACGCCCCAGACATCGAAGAACTGCTGCAGATTCGCCCGGAAGTTCTTCGTCCCCGACTCGATGTGGATCACGCCCGGCTCCGGATCGGTCTCGCGACCGTGGGTGTGGATCTCGGAGGTCGCCGAGTCGGTCATCCCGCCGGCGGCGGGCAGGCCGATGTAGTCGGTCACCTGAATCTGCTTTCCGTCCACATACAGGGTCAGATGCGCGTGATAGTGGGTGAGCCCGGAGCTTTCGGTGCTCGGCTTGAGGTCGAGCGCCTTCAGCGCACACTGGAGATCGTCGTAGTTGGCCGGCCAGGTGGGAAGCGACAGCGGATCGAGCGTGTCCTTGGAAAGTCGCGCCTGGACGCAGGCTGCGTCCTGTCCGGTGCTCGCCCGGTTGTGGAGCACAAAGGCGGTGGCGCCACCCACGGCGATCAGCAGCACCAGGCCCGACACGATCCACGCCCACAGCGGGATTCCCCCCGACTTGGGGGGCTTGGTCGGGCGCGATTCCGGCGCCGGTACCCAGGCGCGCGCGCTTCTGGTTGGTGATCGCTTTTTTGGACTTACTCATCGCGGGCTATCGTAGCGAGGGTCTCGGGTGGTCGAGTCATCGGCCAATCCGGCTGCAATGATGAGTGGTCGAATTACACTGCTGGTGGTTTCTCGTCCGTGAACACCGAGCCGTCTTCCGAGCCTGCGGTCGCCTTCTGCCCCTACTGCGGCGGGGCGCTGGGGTCGTTCTTCGGTACCCGGATCGTGACCGGAGCGCGAGTCTGCGACCGCTGCCAGGAATGTTTCCAGGTGGTGCACGTTAAAGATGATGAGGCCGTTTCACCCGACGAAGATCGGGCCTCGAAGAGACTGGAGCTTGAATGAGTGACACTGGCGAAGTTCGAGAGTTGATCATCATCGGCGGCGGCCCCGCGGGATACACGGCGGCCCTGTATGCGGCCCGTGGGAACCTGCGACCGCTGGTGTTCGAGGGATTTAGGTTCGGCGGCCAGCTGATGATCACCTCCGACGTCGAGAACTACCCCGGATTCGAAGAGGGCATCATGGGCCCGGTGCTGATGGGCACGATGCGCGCTCAGGCCGAGCGGTTCGGAGCCGAGCTGGTATCCGACGACGTCACCCGCGTGGACTTCTCCGAGCGCCCGTTCAAGGTGTACGTGGGCGAGCAGGAGTACCGCGCCGAGTCGATCGTGATCACCACCGGTGCCACCGCCCGCCAGCTGGGGCTGGGCTCGGAGGTCGACCTGCAGGGCAAGGGTGTGAGCTACTGCGCGACCTGTGACGGCCCGTTCTTCCGGCAGCGCAACATCGTGGTCGTGGGTGGAGGCGATTCGGCCTTCGAGGAGGCCACCTTCCTGTCCAAGTTCGCCAGCAAGGTCACGCTGGTACATCGCCGCGATGAGTTCCGCGCCTCGAAGATCATGATTGACCACGCCAAGGCCAAGGACAACGTCGAGTTTGTAACCAACGCCACCGTCACCGAGGTGCTCGGTACCGACACGGGCAAGGTGACGGGTGTGCTTCTCACCGACACCGTCACCGGCGAGCAGCGCGAGCTCGAAGCCGACGGAGTGTTCGTGGCCATCGGCCACGACCCCGCCACCGAGCTCTTCCGCGGAATCCTGGATATGGATGACGAGGGCTACCTGCTGGTCAAGGAGGGCTCGACCGCCACCAACATCGAGGGCGTGTTCGCCGGAGGCGACGTGGTCGACCACATCTACCGCCAGGCGGTGACCGCCGCGGGCATGGGCTGCATGGCCGCCCTCGACGCCGAACGATGGCTCACCCACATGTCCCACGCCGCCCAGGCAGACGTCGCCGCCGCCTAACAACATTGGCGTGTGAATAAAAGGTGCCTGGCACCTTTTATTCACTTCGCTACAGTGGGAATTGTGCGGTACTTCATCTGCCCCAACTGCTCGACCAGGGCGCTGGACGACGATGGCCGGGCCGGTCTCACCCACCAGCCGGTCGGGTGCGACAAGTGCGGCTTTGGCTACCTGTTCGAGATCCTCGAGGACTACTTCCCACCCGCCGGAGCGGGCCTGGTCACCTGTGACCGCGACGCGCGGGTGCTGTCGTGCGGCAACGGCGTGTTCGAACTCACCGGCTACTCCGAAGGCGACGTGATGGGAAAGCCGCTGCGCGACGCGTTTGGCCTCAGCGGCTTTGCCGATGACACCGACCCGATCCCGGTGGTGCTGGAGTGGGGAGTGCGCAAGCTCGACCAGCACATGACGCTGCGACACCGGTCGGGGATCGCCAAGAAGGTGCGGGTCGACCTCTTTCCCGCCTACGACGAGGACGGCGGTCTGATGGCGTCGCTGGCCTCCGATAACGCCCTCTCCACCAGCGCCTGATACCGCTCCACCACGGCCAGTTGCCGTACCCGCCGGTCGAGTAGCCGCCGCTCCGCGAGCTCGTCGACACCTGCGAACACCCCCAGCGCCTCGAGCACGGCCGCGTCGCGCCCGCCCAGCTCGCCCCGGGCGCCGTGCTCGAACCGCGCCCAGGTGATGCGCGTGCGGGCGCCGTCGATCTCGTCCCTCAGGCGCTCAGCGTGACGGCTGAGGCGATCGGCGTAGAGTTCGAGTTCGATGCGGTGCATGGCGGGCATGATCCCGCCACCGGCCGTCGCGGATCAACCCGCGCGGCGTCGCGACACCGTCACGTCTGCGAACGCCGACGGGCACAGGTCGGAGACGACGCAGCCGGCGCAGTCGGGCTTTCGCGCCCGGCACACCCGCCGGCCGTGGAAGATGAGCACGTCGGAGACCTGCAGCCACCGCTCGCGCGGGTAGAGGCGCATCAACACTCGCTCGACCTTGACCGGGTCGTGCAGGCGAGTCAGCCGCAGCCGCCGCGCCAACCGACCGACGTGGGTATCGACGGCGATCCCCTCCCGCACCCCGAAGGCGTTGCCCGACACCACCGCCGCGGTCTTGCGGCCGACCCCGGGGAGCGTCACCAGCTCGGCCGTGGAGTGCGGCACCTCACCGCCGAACCGCTCCAGCAGTCGCCGCGCAACACCCGCGAATCGAGCGCGTCTTCTGGCGGAAGAAGCCGGTCGGCCGGATCAGCTCCTCCAGCTCCTGCTCGGTCAGCGCCAGGTAGTCCTGGGGCGTGCGGCAGCGCCGGAACAACTCGGCCGTGACCAGGTTCACCCGCACGTCGGTGCACTGGGCCGACAGGATGGTCGCCACCAGCAGATCAAGCGGAGACGAGAAGTTCAGCGCGATACCGGCGTCCGGATGCTCCGCCGCCAGCCTGTCGAGGATCTCGACCGCGCGCTCGCTGCGGGCGCTCAACCGCCCCACTCCAGTTGCTCGCCGGCGCACAGCAGGTTGAGCGCGGGACAGTCGCGACACTGCACCCCCGGCCGGGCCGGGAAGTTGCCCGCCCGGATCGCGTCGATGTCTGCCTGCAGCTCTGCCTCGAGGCGGGGGGCATCCTCCGCCGTGAACGATCGGATCGGGGTGACCTCGAGGTTCTCGAGAAACGCGTAGGCGATCTCGACCTCCTTGGCCCCCGCTTTCAGAGCGGCCAGCGCATAGGTCGCAACCTGGACGCCGTAGGAATCGTCCACCACCTGCTCGACAGAGCGCTCTCCCAGCTTGTTGGTCTTGAAGTCGACCACCAGCGCGGAGTCGGCCCGCGGCCGGGCATAGATATCGATGCGGCCGTGGAACAGCACCCCATCCACGTCGAAGACGAACGCCAGCTCGCGCGTGCTGTCGTCGATCCCGGCCAGCCTGGCAGCCAACTCAGATCCGTTCCAGTTTTCCACCAGCCGGTCGATCAACTCGGTGTTCTGGTCAGTCGCGGAGGGGTGCCGCACGCGCCAGCGGCCGTCGGGGCGCTCCAGCTCCAGATGCACCGCGTCGCCCAGCTCGAGCGCGTCCAGGCCGTCGCTCTCACCACGCTCCCGCTCCGGCTCGGGCAATCCCAGCACCCGCTGGGCGAAGTAGCGGTAGCCGCACCGGCGATACAGCGCCAGCGCGCTGTAGGAGAGCCGGGGCAGCGCCACCGCCGCCGCGGCGGGGGCCGGTTCCAGCGCCGGCAGCGAGACCACGCTGCGGCCGCCCTCGGAGAACAGCTCCAGCTGGGATCCGATCTCGGGCTGGGCGACATGGTCGGCCGGCTCCGGCGCCTCGGGCTGCGGTCGCCCCACCTGGACTCGCAGCCGGGCGCCGCCCACGTCGATGTCGCCGTCGGCATCCAGGCCGACCGACAGGGTGTTGCAGATCTGGGCGATGGTGGTGTCCTCGCCGGGATCGAACGCCCCCGAGATGATCAGATGCCGGCGGGCGCGGGTCAGTGCGACGTACTGCAGCCGCCGCCCCTCCTCCACCCGGGCGGCGTCCTCGGCCGCGGCCACGTCGCTCCAGCCCAGTGCGTGCTGCATCGATCCGTCCACCGGACTGGGAGCCCGCAATGCCACCCGCCCCTGCGCGTCCACGAGTATGTCGCCGGCCTGGCGGGCCATCCGCTCGCGACCGGTGTCCACCAGCACCACCACATCGAATTCGAGTCCCTTGGCGGCATGCGTGGTCATCAGCACCACCGCCTGCTCGTCCTCCTCGGCGGTGGCCGCCTCGCCCTCGCGGGTCGCCAGCGCCGCCTGCTCGTCACAGAACCCGATGAAGCCCTCCAGGTCGGGCCCACGCAGGGCCTCGTAGCTTCCCGCCATGCGCGCGAGCTTGACCACGTTTGCCAGTCGGCGGTCGCCGTCGGGCTGGGCCAGACAGGCCAGGTCGTAGTCGTGCTCGGCCACCACCAGATCGATCAGCCGCTCCAGGCCGACCTCTCCCAGGCGGGTTGAGAGCCGCGCCAGCCGCTGCTTGAATGCCGCCACCAGCCGCTGCTCGTCGAGGTTCAGCCCCTCGGGCAGCTCGTCGCGCTCGAGTGCGGTGAAGATCGGCCGGCGCACCGCTCCTCGCCGCAGCGCCAGCAGGCCGTCGTTGGAGATTCCCACCAGCGGCGAGGCCAGCACGCCGAGCAGAGCGAAGTCGTCGTAGCGGTTTCGCAGCAGGCGCAGGTAGCCGAGGATGTCGGCCACCTGCTGCTGGGCGTAGTAGCCGCCTCCGGTGGTGCGGACCGTGCGCAGGCCGCGGCGGCGAAGGGCGCTCTCGTACAGCACCGCATCGGTACCGGCCTCGAACAGCAGCACCACCTGTCCCGGGCAGGCACTCGCCGTCGGCGATCAGCTCGGCGATGCGATCGGCCACCAGCCGCACCTCGCCGGCCCGCCAATGTTCCTGGTCGGAGTCGAAGCTGCGCTTGTCGGCCAAAAGCAGTTCCACCCGGCCGCCGGCAGGCGGCTGCGGATCGGGTGAGGAGGCCGCTTCAAGCGCCGCATAGTGGTCGCCGAACACCCGCCCGAACAGCTCGTTCACGGTCGCCAGCACATGCTCACCTGATCGGTAGTTGCGAGTCAGCGTGACCACCTCGGCTCCGGCGTCGCGGCGGCGCTCGCGGTACACCGCCACGTCGGCGTGGCGGAACCGGTAGATGCTTTGGAACTCGTCGCCGACCAGGAACACCCGGTCTCCTGCGACCCGGTCGATCAAGGCCACCTGCAGCCGGTTGGTGTCCTGAAACTCATCCACCATCACCTCGGCGAACCGTTCCCGGTACTCAGTCGCCAGCTGCGGCGAGCGTTCCAGCAGCTCGACGGCGCGCAGCTCGAGGTCGTTGAAGTCGACCAGTGAACGGCGATCCTTGAGCTCCTGATAGATGCGCGCAAACTCCTTCAAGAGCACGTCCAGCTGGGCCAGGTCAGAGACGGCGGCGGCGTCGCAGGCCGCCTGGGCGAGATCCCGGCGGGCCTGCTCGTAGTCGGCACACGCGCCCGCCTTGGTCACCTTGAAGGCCTTCAGGTCGACCAGCTCGGCGGGGTCGGGACGGGTATCCAAGCACGCCACCAGGTCGGCGGCCTGCTGCTTGTCGCACCCGGCCGCAGCGGCCCGGACAGCGTCGGCTGCAGCGTCCACGTCGGGGGCGCTGTGGGGTCGCAGATCAAGCGGCCGACCTGCGCTTCGCAGCCGTTCGTAGGCCTCCAAAAGCAGTTCCCGCAGCCGCCGGCGCGAATACGCGGCGAGCAGATCGAGCCGGCGCGAGCCGACCGCTCCATCCTCCGACAGGAACCACTCCAAGGCGTTGTCGAACGCCTCCGACTGCAGAATCCGAGCACCCACGTCGTCGGTCACCGTGAACTGGGGATCGAGCCCGGCGGCGATCGCGTGGTTTCGCAGAATCCGGGTGCAGAAGCGGTGAATGGTCGAGATCCAGGCCGAATCCACCGCCCGCGCCCGGTCGAAGTCTCCCCGCAGCTCGAGCGCCGCCCGCACCCGCGCCTTCAGCTCGGACGCCGCCCGGTCGGTGAAGGTGATCACCAGGATGGCGTCCAGCGACGTACCGGCGTCGATCCGGCGCAGCACCCGCTCGACCAGCACCGCGGTCTTGCCCGTCCCCGCACCCGCCGACACGAACACGTGGCCGTCGCGGCTGATCGCCTCGGCCTGCTCGGGATTCCAGTCTCGGCTCACGGCTTCGGTACCCGGCAGACGGTGAAGTAGGTACACCACGAGGGACAGCGCCCGCCGCGGGGATCATGCCGCACGTCGCCCGCCCGAATCCGCCTGACCACCTCGATCGCCATCGCCGAGGCATCCTCCACGTGCTGCCAGAACGCCTCGGAATCCAGCCGGTCGTGCTTGTTCAGATTGGCGTCGCCGATCTCGGCTGCGAGCACCATCCCCCGGGCCTCACGCTTCCCCGCCAGCGCCCGGTAGAGCCCCCCGATCGGCTCGATTCCGAGCAGATCGCGCAGCGCCATGATGTACAGCGGCAGCTGCAGCTTGCCCTGGCGCGCGAGCTGAGCAGCCGAGTGCACGGTGGCGCCGGACTTGTAGTCCCACAACACTCCGCGCGGGGACATACCGGGGTCCATGTCGATGCGGTCGATCGTGCCGGTGACCGCGAAGTCGCCCAGCTTGAGCCCCTCTTTCAGCCCCGGAGGCGATGACGCTCCGCCGAACCGTACCTCGAACCGGCGCGGCACGAATTCGAGATTGAGGTTGGCCTCGACCCGCAAGAACGCCTCCAGGTCGCGTTCCAACCCACGAGCCAGCTCGCGCCCGCCCACCGTGTCGCCCACCCGCTGGCCGCCCAGCGCGTCGTGCAGGCAGCGCAACATCACCGGCCAGGCGGCCTCCACCGTGTCGGGCGTAAGCCGATCAACTCCGACCTCGGCAGGGAGCTGCGCGAAGAACCGCGCCAGGGTGGCGTGGGCCACCGACCCGCGCAGTTTGGCGTCCAGCTCGAAGTCGATCTCGCCGGGGCGCAGCATCCGCTCCACGAACCAGATCGACGAGCAGTCACCGAACCGCTCGAGGTCGGTCACCGAGAACCGCTCGGTGGCCGCCAGGCCGGCGAGCACCTGCGGCGAGCGTAGCGCCGTGGAGCGCCGGTATGCCGACTGGGCGCGGCGCAGCTTGCGCTCCCAGCCCATCCCGCCGGCCATCGCGATCGCCCACTCGGGGGCATCTCGCAGATCCCGCGCCAGCGCTCGCTGGCGGCCGCGATCGTCGGGGGCCTGCTCCAGCGGCCAGGTGCTGTCCGACAGGTTTCGGCGCCGCACCGGGGTGGCCGGATCCAGCAGCCGCCGCACCTCGTCCAGGAACGGGGACGGCTGCAACGGCTTGCCGTCCTCGGTCGATGCCTGCCGCACCAGGTGAAGCCGCTTCCACGGCCGGGTACAGGCGGTGGCGAACAGGTGGCGGTCGAGCTCGCCCTGGTCGGTGCGGCGCAGGCCGATCTCGCTGGCCGCCTCCGCGCTCAGCAGCCGTCGGTCGGTGGCCGCCCCGGGCAGGCTGCCCTCCTCCAAGCCCGAGCACGAACACCGCCTGGAAGCGCCTGGTGCGGGCTCGGCGGAGTCCCAGGATGGCAACTCTGCCCGGGCTCGGCGTCGTCGCCGATGCGCACCGGAACGCGTGCCAGCAGGTCGATCAGCCCGCCGCGATCGAGGTCGTCCAGCCCCAGCGCGCGGATCTCCTCGACCGCCCGCAACACCGCCCTGCAGGCGCGCACCGCCACCCGACCGTGGGCTGGGCACAAAGCGCGCCTGCAGCGTGTTGGCCGCGCGCACCATCTGGCTCGCCAGACCGGCAGCGCCGGCCAGCGGGTCGGGCTCTGTCATCAGCCTGTCGATGGCCGGGAAGAAGCCGTCGCCCACCAGCTCGACCACTCCCGCCCGCGTCTCGTCGTGGCCGAACACTCCCCGCCCGCGCAGGCGTCCCTCCACGAAGTCGATCCGCCGCCGGGCGATGCCCGAGAACGGGCTGCGCAGGTAGGCAAACAGCTCGGGCCGCTCGCCGCCCATCCAGCCGAACCGCAGCGCACCGAGGAACGCGACTCCGAAACCGGTCTGGGCGAGCGGCACCCGCGCATCGACCGAGAACGGGATCCCCAGCGGCGAGAAGGCGTTCTCGAGCGCGAGCCGATGGGCGCTGACCGACGGCACGATCACTCCGATCTCGTCGGGGGCGATGCCTGCCCGGATCAGCGCCAGCACCTCGGCGGCGACCAGCTCGGCCACCCGCCTGCGACCGGCTCCCTCCAGGTACACGACCGATCCATCCTCAGGCGGCGGCGGCGGCGCGGGGGCGTCGGTGAACAGCGTGCGCTCGAGATGCGCCAGCACCGGCGAGTCGAAGTGCGCCGCGGGCGGCAGCTCGATCACCTCCGGCGAGGAGCTGCTGAGAGCCTCCACCAGTGGTGAGACCGCGGCGTACGCCGGCCGGCCGACCTCGTAGGGCAGCGACACGGTCACGTCCACCCGCGCTGCCAGCGCCAGCAGCGCCCGTACCTGGGCGGTGGTCATGTCCTCGAACCCGTAGGCCAGCACCGGTCGCTCGTCCCAGGCCTCCAGCCGCTGCTCCGAGCAGCTGCGCCGCCCAGGCGCGCGTGCCCAGCCGGTCACGGCCCAGGCCGAGCCGGTCGCACTCGGCCCGGTAGGCACGCACCAAGCCGTACAGCTCACCCTCGCTGCCGGCGCCCTGCGGAGGATCGATCATGCCCGCCGCGAGCTCGTCCGCCATCCCGGCAAGCGCATCGGCAAACCCTGAGAACCGGGCCGAGACGGCCACCTGATCCAGCTCGGCGGAGGCCGCCAGGCGCCGGAAGATCAATCGCCGCTGCACGTCGGCGAGCGTCTTTGTGTGATCGCCACAGCGCTCCAGCACGTCGTCGAAGAGCGTGTCGAACGTGCCCACGCGACCACCCAGCAGCGCCCCTCGGCGGCGCAGCACGTCGTGCTCGAAGGCTTCGACGTCGGGGCGGTTGGGCACGATCAGAAACGGATCGGACCCAGCGTCCACGAAAGCCAGGAAGCGCTCCTGGAGAAACCCAATCTTTCCGCAGTTCGCCGGCCCGAGAACGAGGGCGAGCGGCATCAGCTAATCCTAGATGGTTGGTTTCGAATTGGCGGGTGCCGCGCCAATGCGGAATCACCCATCAAGGTGCCAGCACCCGGCCGTCGACGCTGCCGGTGTCGAGCCCGAGCGCGTCCAGCACCGTCGCCGCCACGTCCTGGACGTCGGCGACGCCCTCGGGGTGCCTGCCACGCACCATCACAAACGCGTTGTCCCGCGTGTGCATACCGGTCAGCGGCCCCTTGCCGGTGAGCTCCGGGTTGGCCATCGCCCCTTTCAGGTCGGAGCCGTCGTGCGACACCAGCACCAGGTCGGGAGCACGGTCGAGGAACGGGCCGGCGAAGGCCTGCTCGCGAACGGCCGACCTCCTTCACGAACGGCAGCGCCTCGGCCCACACCCGCAGCTGGTCGCGCACCGCGTGGTATTCCGAGGCGGGCACGGTGCCGCCGGGCTCTCTGCCCTCCAGGTTGAGGTAGAGCCGGCCGGGATCCATGCAGTAGGCGCGAGTGCCTGACGGCACGATCGAGGCGATCGAGCGGGCCGGCTCCTGCAGCTGCAGCCAGCCGTCGCGTTCCAGCCAGCGGTTGACGTACACCTCCTGGTCGAGCCGGCAGAAGCCGTGGTCGGAGAGCAGCGCCAGCGTGCAGTCGTCCGGCAGCCGGTCGACCAGCGCCCCCACCGAGCGGTCGACCAGGTCGTAGTAGGCATGGAACCTGCTCGCCCACGGCTCCTCACCGCGCTCCATCTGTTCCCACAGGAAGTGGTGCAGCCGATCGGTACCGGTGAACGCGGCGAAGAAGAGCTCGCACCGCTCACGTTCGAGCAGGTCGAGCAGCACCCGCTCGCGGGCCTGATGGTGGGCCACCAGCTGCTCCCAGAACGCCTCCAGGTCGGTCCGACCCAGCCCCAGGTCGACGTCGATCAGATAGCCGCGCTCCGCCAGCCACGGCAGCAGCTCGGGCGGCTGCACCGAGCGCTCCAGCGACGGCGACACGAACCCCGAGATCAAGACCCCGTCCAGTGGCTGGGCCGGATAGGTGCCGGGCACGTTCACCACCACCGAGCGCATGCCGGCGTCGGCCGCCCGCTGCCACACCGCCGGCTCGGCGATGGTGTGGACGTTGGTGAACTCGAGATCCCAGGTGCCGGGCTTGCGCTCGACGAAGCCGAACACGCCGTGGCGGCCGGGATTGGTGCCGGTGGACGCGCTCGCCCACGACACGGACGAGATCGGCGGCAGCGGAGCGCGCGCGTCCATCAGCGTCGCGGCCGATGCCAGCGCCGCCAGGTGCGGCAGGTGGCCGTCCGCGATCCGGGACCGCAAGTAGCCGCGCAGGCGTCCCGTCCAGTCCGATCACGGCGGCCCGAGGGCCGCGTCGCGTCACGCGGGGGGCTTCGCCTCGTTCACGAGCCGGTTGATGATGTCGGCGTCGGGAAAGGCGTAGTTGATCTTGACGAACGGCTCCCATTTGTCCGGGAGCGCATCCTCGGGATAGATCGCCTCCACCGGGCACTCCGGCTCACAGGCGCCGCAGTCGATGCACTCCTCGGGATCGATCACCAGCATGCGGTCGTACTCATGGATGCAGTCCACCGGGCACACGTCGATGCAGGATTTGTCCTTCTCGTCGATGCAAGGCTCGGCGATGATGTAAGTCACTGAAGATCCTCCGTGGAACGAACTGAGATCGCGACCGCGATTGTAGCGGCGGCACCAGTCACACCGCGTGCACCACCCGATCGACCATCGCGTTTGCCACCCACATGCGATCGAAGAACATGGCCAGCCCGACCAGCACCAGCAGCGCCCCGGAAACCACTCTGATGGCCTGATAGTGATCGCGCACGGTGCGCGCCACCGACATCACCTTGCCGAATGCGACCCCGGCCAGCAGAAACGGGATCGCCAGACCCGCCGAGTAGGCGGCCAGCAGCGCCGCTCCCGAGGCGGCGGTGCGGCTCGACCCGGCAAGCAGCAGCAGCGAGGCCAGCACCGGCCCCACGCACGGTGTCCAGCACAGCCCGAAGGCGCCGCCCAGCAGCAGAGACGAGCCGGACATGCGGGCGGGCTGAACGGCCGGTTGCAGCGAGCGCTCCAGGATCGGCACCCGCAAGAGCCCCATCATCACGAATCCCATGGCCACGATCAGGATGCCGCCCAGATGGATCAGGCTGGTGCGGTAGTCGGCGAACCGCCCACCCAGGATGGCGGCACCGACACCCAGCGCGACGAACACCGCCGAGAACCCGAGCACAAACGGCAGGCCGGCCCGCACCGCCGCCCGGGGCGACGCGCCGCGGGCGCCGATGGCCGACAGGTAGGCCGGCACCAGAGGCAGCACGCAGGGCGTCACAAACGACACCAGCCCGGCGACGAACGCGGCCGGTGCAAGGCTCATTCGAGCGCGGCCAGATCGGCGTCGATGCGTCGCTCCAGCGCGGGATCGATGTCACCACCGCCGCCACCCTCGCCGGGCGGCCCCCGGCGCGAGCGCGACCACATCAGCGCCAGGCCTCCCGACCACCGCGGCTCCGGCCACGAGCACTGCGGCCGGCACCAGCCAGGCCAACAGATCGAAGCCGCGCTTGGGCGGGGCCGCCAGGATCTCCGGCCCGAACTGGGACACCAGCGTGGAGCGCACCCGATCGCCGCTCCAGCCCGCCGCACACCAGCTGTCGAGGTGGGCGCGCACCTGGTTTGCGAACGGCGAGTTGGATTGATCGAGCCGCTCATGGCAGACGATGCACATCAGCTGGGTCTGCATGTTGGTCTCCGTCCAGCCGTTGCACGCCATCGCGGCGGCCGGGAAGGCGAGCGACGCGCAGGCCACGAGCGCCACCGCGAGTGCCCGCAGTCTCATCCCTGCTCCGCCAGCAGCGGGCTCAGCACCTTGTCCAGGTCGGGGCCGGTGACCACGCCGTTGAACAGATGCCGCACGACGCCCTTGCGGTCGACCACGTAGGTCACCGGCAGCCCGGTGCCGTAGCCCCACCGCTGCGCGATCGAGCCGGTGTCGTGAACGAGGGTGTAGCGCTGGCTGTAGGTCTTGGCGAACTCCCTCGCAGCCCCGGTGAAGTCATTCGTGTCGACCCCGATCACACGCACGCCCCGATGGCCGTACTCGTGCACCGCCTGGTTCAGCACCGGCGCCTCGTCCTGGCAACCGCTGCACCACGACGCCCAGAAGTTCACCACCACCACCTTGCCGCGCATGTCCGCCAGCGACGCCTGGCCGTTGCCGTCCAGCAGCGGCGCGGTGAAGTCCGGAGCGGTCGGCGAGTTACCGTCCAGCATCTGGGCATAGACGGTGGTCTGGTTGGCGAGCAGGCCGCGGGCGAAGAGCCCGATCATGCCGAGCAGAACGAGCGCGGCCAGCACCTGAAGGATCAGTCTCACGCCCCGTGGCACAGACGAGATCGTAGATGGTTTCGGCCCCACGTTCGCGCGGTACGGCTCCCGCGCCAATCCCGCCCACATACTGGGGCGGCCCACGCGTCACCGCCCGGGGGTGCTATGCCCCCGGGCCGGAATTCGTGAACGAACGGCTGTATGGGCGCCACGGAACGCGCTCCCACTCAGCGTGGTGGCACATCGGGCAGGACGGCAGCGACCGATACACCGTCACGCCGTACCCACACTGCAGGCAGCGAAACTCGCCCTTCGCCCGCATTCCCGCAGCCCCAGCCAGTACCTGCCGTCTCGTCCACGTGATTCGCAGCAGACCCCATTCGTACCCTCGTTTCCCCGTCCGAGCCGGAATGGCCCGGACAGGTAGATTAGCCGCGCCGGCGATTCAGCGTGCGCAAGTTTAAAAGAATTTCAGCGTGCTTCCGATGCCCCGCTTGCGATCGGATCAACACTCCGGCGACGACGATCGGCGCGGATCCGGCAACCCATGCGGAAGGCGGCGTTCAGCCCCAGCCCGAGCGCCACGCCGATCAGCGCGCCGACGATCACATCCGACGGATAGTGGACGCCCAGGTAGGGCCGCGACAACGCCACCAACCCTGCGTACACCAGCAGTGGGACCCTCCAGCGAGGTGCGAAGCCGGCCAGCACGACGGCGCAGGTGAACGACGTCAACGCGTGCCCGCTCGGCATCGACGGATCGGGTGGAAGGGCGATCAGGGCGTGCACGTTGTGGTCTCCCAGCGGCGGTCGGGGCCGGTCGATGATGTCCTTGAGGACGGCGTCAACCGCCCGGCGACGACCATCGCGACCACCGTCATGACCACCGGCGAGAGCCGGCGCAGGGAGATCGTGAGCGCGATCGCGATCACCAGGAAGACCAGGTGATGGGTGCTCGAGAGCAGCTTGGCGATGGGCGTGACCACCGGCCAATGCGAGGCCGGACAAGGTCTCGACGCCTGCTCTATCGATCCTGTCCACTCGCCCAGTACTCTAGGGTGGGCGCATGACCGTACAGAAAGCAACGCTCAAGCCGTACCTCGAGGAGATCCGCCAGTGGGTCGCCGAGGGGCGCACGGATATCTGGATCGCCCACGCGCTCAACTCGACGCCGGCGTCGATCTCGGCCTTCCGATCGGCCAACGGCATTCTGCGCCGCGAGCTGGCCGCCGAGCGGCTGGGAGCGGCCGTGCCGCCGCCGATCGCGCCGCCCGACGCGCCGCCCGAGGAGCCGCAGGTCAAGCCGCGCCGGCGATCACGCGCGAAGAAGACTCCCGAGCCGACGCCGCTCTCGGCGGCAGCCGAAGCGGCAGCCGGGCCACAGACCACGCCTCCGCCGGTTCCGGCTGTTGCGGTGGCGAGCGCCGAGGACGGCTCCACCCCTGCGCCGGCCAAGCGCCGCAGGCGAGGCGGTCGCGGTCGCAACAAGAAGCCGCAGCAGGGCTTCGAGGCCACGCTCGACACGGGCGACGAGGGCTACGGCTTCTGGCTCGACGGCGCGGTCAAGGACGATCCCGTCTTCGCCGAGCACTGGGCAAACCGGCGCGGCCTGATCGTGCGCATCGAAGCCGACCAGATCGTCATCAGAGCGGACGACCGTGAATAACGGTGCCTGGCACCGTTATTCACCACCGACGCCCTGAGTGAAATTGGTGCCTGGCGCAATTCTCACTGACTTCGATGCACGACAGGCGCCGTGAGGCACAGGCCCAACGGGCCAGCCTCACTCGTAGTAGTCGACGGCGCCGCGCGAGTAGCGATCGAAAGCGGCGGCTTGGACGAGTGAGAGGTCGTACGCCCACGGCAGATCGGTGGTGCGCATCGCCACCTCGAGGCACCACGCACCCGAATCCTGATAGAGCTGTACCAGCTCGTTCAGGGTGAACGAGGCGCCGATGCGCCGGCGGATCTCGGCCACGATCTCGGCGACGACGGAATCGATCACCGCCCGCCGGGCGGCGGTCACCTGCAGGTCGCGGACGCGCCGCGCGCCCTCGGCCCACTCGATCAGCGCAACCTGGGTCTCGGCGGTCAGGCGCAACAGCACTCCGTGACCGGATACATGCGGGGCACACTCCTCCACGATCCGCTCGCCCAACGCATATCCGGGTCGCGCCAGCGCGAACGCCGCGTGCGCGTGCAGGCACTTGACCGCACCGGCGCGGGCGGTCCCGCCGATCCCGAGCTGCAGCGAGTCGCCGCCGTCGGCCATCACCGCCGCGGGACGCCGCAGCCGCCGCTGGTCGGCCGCGCCCGCCTGCCACGAGCGGCGCATCGCAGCATCGCCCGCCACCAGCTGCTCGTAGCGACCCACTCCTCCACCGGCCTCAACGCGCCCACCCGCTCGACCGCGAACGGACAGGTGAGGTAGTAGGTGGTCGGAAACGGCTCGCCGGTGGGCAGATACGACGCCTGCTCCACCACCGCGGGACGACCGAAAGGACACCGCACAGCCACCCCCAAAAACCCACGCGGAGGGCGCCCCAGCTGCTTGGTCAGGATCTCATGGTCGCCGATTCCCGCAGGGTAGATGATCTCTCTACGAGCAGATGGTGGAGATGTTCTTGACCACCAAGGGACGCTCCCCCGGGAAGATCCACCCGCACCGGCGGGCCAGCATGACCACGCCCTGCTTGGTCTCGAGCAGCGCCTTCTCGGCCGTCAGCGCGGCGTGGCGATGCTCCAGCCGAGTCAGCTCGGCCCGCTGGCTCTTGAGCTCACGCGACACCTGTAAGTACTTCTGGACGGGCCCGACGTACAGGCCGATCATCACGATCGCGACCACCAAGGCGGCGATCCGGCCGAGCCGAAGGCCGCCGGTTGCACGGGTACGTGAGCGTGGCACACCCGCACCTTCTCGGCCGCCGGGCGGATCCCTGCCCGCATCGCGCTCAGTCGCGGACGACGTGCACCAGGATGTGGTTGGTGGCTCCGGGCGTGTTGAGATGCGTGCCGCCGGTCAGCACCACCGACTCGCCCGGGCCCACCAGCCCGCTGGCAACCGCGGCGTCCACCGTGCGCTTCCACAGCTCCTCCAGCGTCTCGGACGGCTCGATCACCAGCGGCACCACCGCCCAGTCCAGCGCCAGCTGCTGCAGCACACCGGGATCCGGCGAGGCGGCCAGAATCGGGCGCCGCGGCCGGTACCGGGAGACCTGGCGAGCGGTCGAGCCCGACTGGGTTGGCACCGCGATCGCCGAGGCTTCGAGATCCTCGGCGATGTCGCAGGCCGCGTGCGACAGGATCGATCCCATCGAGCCCGAGGCTCTCGCGACCGACCTGGTGATACGACAGCGACGGCTCGACCGCCCGCACGATCCGGTTCATCATCGCCACCGCCTCCAGCGGGTAGCGACCGGCGGCGGTCTCGCCCGAGAGCATCACCGCAGATGTCCCGTCCAGCACGGCGTTGGCCACGTCCGACGCCTCCGCGCGGGTCGGCTCGGGCTGGTGCACCATCGTCTCCAGCATCTGGGTGGCGGTGATCACCGTACACCCGCTGTCTCGGGCCGATCGGATGATCAGCTTCTGCAGCAGCGGTACGTCCGGCGCGCCGATCTCGACGCCAAGATCGCCGCGTGCGACCATGACCGCGTCGGAGACCTGCACGATCGCCTCCAGGTCGTCGATCGCCTCGGCCTTCTCGATCTTGGCGATCACGCGGGCGGGAGAACCCGCCGCAGCCACCCGCTCGCACAGGTCGGCGACGTCGTCGGCGCGGCGCACAAACGACAGCGCGACGTAGTCGACCCCGTTCTCCAGGGCGAATGCGAGGTCGTCGAGATCCTTGGGGGTGAGCGACGGAATCGGCAGATGGGTGCCCGGGCAGATTGACGCCCTTGCCGCTCGAGATCAGACCGCCCACCTCGACTCTCGACTCCGACCCGCGGGCCGGCGGTGTCCACCACCCGCATCGCACCAAGCCGTCGTTGATCAGGATCTCCGAGCCTGCGGAGACGACCTCCGGCAGCTCGGGGAAGGTGATCTCGAAGTCTCCAGGATGGCCCTCACCGGCCGGCGCCAGCATCATCGTGTCGCCCGGCTGGACGGTGATCGGCGCCTCCAGCGGGCCGATTCTGATCTTGGGTCCCTGCAGGTCGGCGATCACCGCCAGCGGCCGGCCGATCAGGTCCTGGGCGCGGCGCACCGCACTGGATCACCCGGCGGTGAGTGTCGTGGTCGCCGTGCGAGAAGTTCAGCCGGGCGGCATCCATGCCGGTCCACGCCAGCTGCTCGATCATCTCCGGGGAATCGGTCGCCGGGCCGATCGTGCAGACGATCTTGGTGTGCCTGGCGGTGGGCCTGTTCACCGCCCGACGGCCGCGACGAACGCCTCCCGGCCGGGATAGTGCGCAGCCTCGCCCAGCTCGGCTTCGATCCGCAGAAGCTGGTTGTACTTGGCCACCCGATCGGTGCGTGACGGGGCCCCGGTCTTGATCTGGCCGCAGCCGGTCGCAACCGCGAGATCGGCGATGGTCACATCCTCGGTCTCGCCCGAGCGGTGCGACATCACCGCGCTATAGCCGGCGTCGTGGGCAAGCCGGATCGCATCCAGCGTCTCGGAAAGCGAGCCGATCTGGTTGACCTTGACCAGGATGGAGTTGGCGCATCCCTCATCGATCCCGCGCTGCAGCCGCTCGACGTTGGTCACGAACAGATCATCGCCGACCAGCTGGACGGCGTCGCCGAGCCGCTCGGTCAGCAACCGCCAGCCCTCCCAGTCGTCCTCGGCCAGGCCGTCCTCGATCGAGACGATCGGAAACCGCTCCACCAGCTCGGCGTAGAACTCCACCATCCCCTGGCTGGTGACGGTGCGCCCCTCGAACGTGTAGCTGCCGTCGCTGAAGAGCTCGGTCGAGGCCGGATCCAGCGCGATCGCGATCCGGTCGCGGTGCCCGGCGGCCTCTGCCGCCTCCAGGATGGCCTCGATCGCCTCCTCCGAAGAAGCCAGGTCGGGTGCAAATCCGCCCTCGTCGCCGACCGCGGTGGAGAGACCTCGGCGGTGCAGCAGCGCCTTCAGCGCGTGGAACGTCTCGGCGCCGATCCGCAGCGCCTCCGAGAAGCTGTCGGCGCCCACCGGCACGACCATGAACTCCTGCAGGTCGATGGTGTTGTCGGCGTGGGCGCCGCCGTTGATCACGTTCATCATCGGCACCGGCAGGGTGGTGGCGGTGGCTCCGCCGAGGGAGCGAAACAGCGACAGGCCCGATTCGGCTGCGGCCGCCTTGGCCACCGCCAGCGAGGTGCCGAGCACAGCGTTTGCGCCGAGGTGGGCCTTGTTGGCGGTGCCGTCCAGCTCGATCATGGCCGAGTCGATCGCGCGCTGGTCGGAGGCGTCCATGCCGGTGACCACCGTGGCGATCGACGAGTTCACATGCGAAACCGCCTGCAGCACGCCCTTGCCGCCGTAGCGGTTGGGGTCGCCGTCGCGCAGCTCGACCGCTTCGAAGGCTCCGGTGGAGGCACCGCTGGGAACAGCGGCGCGGGCGTGTGCGCCCGACTCCAGCACGACCTCTACCTCGACCGTCGGATTTCCCCGCGAATCCAGAATCTCACGGCCGCTGACTGAGGTGATCGAGCTCATCGGGGCCGGATACTAACCGCCAGAGCGGGTGGTGAATAACGGTGCCTGGCACCGTTATTCACCACCGCTACGATGCGCCTGAGGCGCAGGCGTGGCCTGTGGCAGGATCGAGCCGCGAGCGACGATGGTAGCACGTCGAGTACGCAGCGGCTCGGCACGGCAGCCTCGTGAATGAGAATGGCACCTTTATTCACGGCTTTGGCTTGGCGGTACCAGGCGTCTTGGGCCTCGAGATCCAGGTCGGCCCAGACGTCGCCGGCGTTTTCGGCCAGGTCCGCGGCCAGCTCCACCCGGGTGCGGAAGCGATTCGCGGCCGCGCGCAGCGCCAGCTCGGGGTCGACGTTGGCGTGGCGGGCGACGTTCACGGCCGCAAACAGGAGGTCGCCCAGCTCGTGCACGACGGCGCCGTCGGGCTCGTGCTCTGCCCGCGGCGCAGGGGCGGCATCGAGCGCCTCTCGCAGCTCCCGCAGCTCGTCGGCCAGATCGCCCCAGGCGCCGTCCCAGGCGTCCCAGTCAAAGCCCACCGCCGACGCCCGCCGCTGCAGCTTGCGGGCAAAGAGCAGTCCCGGCAGCACTCCCGGCACGTCGTGAAAGATGCCGTCGCGGCCCTCGTCGTCGCGCTTGATCTGCTCCCAGTTTCGGCGCACCTCACCGGCCGTGGCGGCCTCGCGCTCGCCGAACACGTGCGGGTGCCGGCGAATCAGCTTGATGGTGATCCCCTCGGCCACGTCGGCCAGGTCGCCGGCGCCGGCCTCGGCGCACAGCAGCGCCAGGAAGAAGCTCTGAAACAGCAGATCGCCCAGCTCGTCGATCAGCTTCGGCCCGGGGCCGTCGGCGGCCGCCTCGGCCGTCTCGTAGGCCTCCTCGATGGTGTGCGGCACGATCGTCGCCACCGTCTGCTCGCGGTCCCAGGGACAGTCGCTGCGCAGCCGCACGGTCAACTGCTGCAACCCCACCAACGCGTCGCACAGGAGCACCGTTGCGAAGGCGTCGCCCGCGGGGACGGTCTCGTCCCACGGATGGTCGGCCCACAGCTGCCGCAGCCGCGGCCCCGACGCCGCGACCACCGGTGAGTCATCCGCCAGCGCGATCCCCTTGCTGCCCAGCCACTCGCGCAGGGGCTCGTCGGCAGGGGTGGCGACCGGCCCGGCGGCCTCGATCACGCGCCAGGAGGCCAGCGGGATCAGATCAGGATGGCCGGGCCCCAGAGCAACCAGCGTGGCCATCAGCCGATGTTACGTGGTTGCGCCGGTGGACGACGTCGTCGTCGGGCTGGTGAGCGCAGCCGGAGGTGCGTACCCAGTGGCGTACTCGGTCTTCTTCTTGAACGCGTCGAGCAGCGCCACAATCTTGGAGTTGACCTCGGAGTCGACCGTCTGGGCGGACGGGTTGTACTTGCCGGCGACCATGTCCTTGAGCTTGGCATAGGCCGCGTCGGTGCCCGACTTCAGCGCGTCACTGATGGGGTTGATCAGGAAGTAGCACTTGGGCTTGCACTGCCCGGCCAGGTTGGTCTTGGCGTAGGCGGGGTTGGCCTCGACCGGCTGTCCCCAGGCACCGTTCGGCAGCTGGAATGCCGCCTTCTGAAAGTTTGCGTCCATCAGCCCGGCGCCCGACGCGGCGGTGAAACCGGCCGTGCCGTGGGTGGTATCGGCGTCGATCGAACCGGTCGCCGCCTTGGCCTCGGAGACACCCGAGTTGAGCTTCGCGAGGGCAGCGTCTGCCTTGGCCTTGGATGCCCACAGCATGTAGTGCACATCGCGCGCGTCACCAAACGTCTGCGGGCTCTTGTCGTACTTCGCTTTCAGCTGAGCAGGTGTAAGTGTGAGGTCATTTCTGACTGATGTTGCGACCTTGTTCTGAAGCAATCTGTTATGTGCAACAGCATTGAACTGCGCAGGCGTGAAGCCATACTTTTTCAAGTCGGCCTGGAACTTCGATTGATCGCCGCCGTAGTTCTGCTTTACCAGGGAGTTAATCGCTTTCGTCACTTCTGCATCGCTGACAGAGAGCTTCATGTCCTCCGCAATCATGTCGAACTCGGCGTTCTGCACGAGCTGCTGCAACGACGGCTGGATCACCTTTTGCTTGTAGTCGGTCGACCCCGGCTTGGGCACTGTCTGACCGCTGGGCCTTGGCGCTTGCGACCACCAGTGCGATCTGCTGGTCGAGTTGCGCCTTGGTGATGTGCTGACCGTTGACCACTGCCACATCGTCGCTCGGACAGCGAGGATGAGCTCGAGGACGAGCCGCATGCAACTGCGGCCACGACCAGCAAGACCAGGGGAAGTGTTTTGAGAAGTCGGGTCATTAGAACGAACTACGCCGCGAGTGCGCGGCGGATTTCCACTATAGCATCGAGAATTTCCAGTCCAACCATCATCGGCACCGGAGATGTGGAGTTAATTGGAGCGACTCTGACGGACACCTCATTCTTGGCCACCGTATACAGCGCATCGGCATGCGCATCACGCAGCGCGCGCACCTCCGACGACGACAGGCGTATCGGCCCCACCGTGAATTTCCCGCCGCGCAGCGACACCGAGTTCGCCCCCAACTCGGCCGCCACCAGACGAGCTTCCTGAATCGCGATCAGGTTTGCGACCGGCTGGGGCACCGGCCCGAAGCGATCGGTGAGCTCGGCCACAAGTTCGCGCAGCGAGGAGCGATCGGTCGCCAGCGCCACCCGCCGGTGCAGATCCACCTTGACCGCCTCCAGCGGCACATACTCCGCGGGCACGTAGGCGTCGACATGAGCATCCACCCGCACCGCCCGGGTCGGCGGCAGGCTCTCGCCCTGCAGCTCGGCCACCGCCTCGGCCAGCAGCTCGCAGTACAGCTCAAACCCGATCGCGGCCACATGTCCCGATTGCTCGTCGCCGAGCAGGTTGCCGGCACCACGCAGCTCCAGGTCGCGCATGGCGATGCGATAGCCCGATCCCAGCTCGGTGTAGTCGGCCAGCGTGGACAGCCGGTGCCGGGCCTCCTCGCTCAGCTCTCGCTGGTCGGGATAGAACAGGTAGGCGTGCGCGACCGCGTCCGAACGGCCGACCCGGCCGCGGATCTGGTAGAGCTGGGCCAGGCCGAGCATGTCCGACCGCTCCACCACCAGCGTGTTGGCCTGCGGGATGTCGAGTCCCGATTCGATGATGGTGGTCGATACCAGCACGTCGAAGTCCCCGCGCAGGAACTTCATCATCACGCCCTCGAGGGAGCGCTCCGTCATCTGGCCGTGGGCGACGCCGACGCGCAGCTCCGGCACCCAGCTGCGCACCCGCTCGGCCGCCTCGTCGATCGTCTCGACGCGGTTGTGCAGGTAGAACGACTGGCCCTCCCGCGCGGCCTCGCGCCGCAAGGCGGTGGCGATCAGCTCGGGATCGAACTCGCCCACATGCGTCTTGATGGGATGGCGGCCGCGCGGCGGGGTGGTGATCACGGTGATGTCGCGAAGGCCGGAAAGGCTCATGTGCAGCGTTCGCGGAATCGGTGTGGCCGACATCGACAGCACGTCCACCTCCAACCGCAGCTGCCGCAGGAGCTCCTTCTGGGCGACGCCGAAGCGCTGCTCCTCGTCCACCACCACCAGCCCCAGGTTCTGCGGCACGACGTCGCGCGACAGCACCCGGTGGGTGCCGACCAGCACGTCCACCTTGCCCTCGGCGTACTCCGCCAGCACCTTCTTGACCTCGCCGGCCGAGCGAAACCGCGACACCATCTCGACCCGCACCGGGAAGTCGCGAAACCGATCCCGGAAGGTGGCGGCGTGCTGCTGGGCAAGGATCGTGGTCGGCACCAGCATCAGCACCTGCCGGCCGGCGGTGGCCACCTTGAACGCCGCCCGCAGGGCGACCTCGGTCTTGCCGAAACCGACGTCCCCGCACACCAGCCGATCCATCGGCCGGTCGGACTCGAGCTCCTCGAACACGATGTCGATGGCGGTGCGCTGATCATCGGTCTCCTCGAACGGGAAGCCCTCCTCCAGCCGTGCCATCCATTCACTCTCGGATTCGATCGGGGCCTTGGTCACATGCTGGCGACGGGCGTACAGCGCCAGCAGCTCGCCGGCCAGTTCGCGCACCGCCACCCGAGCCCTGGTCTTGAGCGTCTGCCAGGCCTTGCCGCCAAGTTTGCTGAGCGCCGGAGCGCGGCCGTCGGAGCCCACGTAGCGGCTGACCTTGGCCAGCTGGTCGTGCGGCACGTACAGCCGATCCTCGCCCTTGAACTCGAGATACAGGTAGTCGCGGACGACTCCTGCCACCTCCTTGGTGTCGAAGCGGACGAAGCGGCCCACGCCGTGATCCTCATGCACCACGTAGTCGCCGGCGCGGAGATCCGAGACGGTGGCCAGCGCCCGCCCGATGCGGGCCGGGCCGCGCGCACCCCGCCGCCGGAACAGCTGCACCGACGGCAGCACCGCCACCCCCAGCGACGGCGCAACGAACCCGTGGCGGAGATTCGAGAGCACGAATCGCACTCCCGGCTCGGTGAACGCGCCGCCCTCACCGGGCGCCTCGGCCTCCACCCGGCGAAGCGCCAGCCGCGTGCGCTCGGCCTCACCGGGATGCGGGAAGCACACCAGCACGCGGTACCCGGCCCGCACCAGCGCGCGCAGCTCGTTCTCGGCCTCGGAGATCCCCACCGAAGCCAGCGCCGGCGGCTGGGCCTCGAAGCTCACCGGCTGCCCCAAGCGGCATCTCCTCCAACGCCGCGCAGGACTCGATCAGCGTCGCCACCCGATCGGCCGAGACGTACCCGCGGGCGCGCACCTGACCGTCACGCAGGCGATCGGCCACCTCCTGCTGGGCCTCTTTGACCTCCGCCACCAGCGCGTCGGGATTCCACGCCACCACGCCCGCCTGTGCCACCAACTCCTCGGTCAGCGCCACCATGCCCGCCGGAATGTCAGGCTCATCCCCCTGCCCCCAGCCGGCCGGGCGGTCGCTCTGCTCGGCGGCGGGATACAGCTCGATCCGCCCGAGATCCCGCAGCGACCGCTGGGTGAACAGCGAGAAGGCCGACACCCGCTCCACCTGGTCGCCGAACAGCTCGATCCGGATCGGCTCGCGCCCGGTGGACGCGAACACGTCGATCAGCCCGCCCCGCACCGAGAACTCTCCCCGCTCCTGCGACGTTGTGGGTGCGCTCGTAGCCCGCCCGCGGAGAGCGCCTGCACCAGACCGTCGAAGTCAACCTCCTCGCCGGCGCTGACCACGATCGGCGCCGGTCGGTCGGCCGCAGGCGCCACCCGCTCGATCAACGCGTCGGCCGATACCGCCACCAACCCACCGCGGGACAGCACCTGCAGCGCGCGGTGGCGCTCGCCCACCAGGTGGGCTGCCGGCTCCAGGCCACTGCCGTAGATCGCTCCCCGAGACGGCAGGTAGCCGACCGGAACCCCCGGAAGGTACTGCCCGACATCCTCCGCCAGCGACCGAGCGGCGTCGTCGTCAGAGACCAGCACGGCCAGCGCCCGGGCGCCCTCGGCGTCGCGCAGCTTCCACAGCGCAGCCGCCAGCGCCGGCATCAACGCGGCCGACACCCGGGCTCGGGTGACCTCGGTTGCGGTGCGACGGCCGAAGGCCTCGACCTCCGGACTCGCCAGCAAGAGCTCGATCGCCAGGTCGGCTCCCACCGGCGCGGGGGTACGTGCGGTGATGTCCATCCTCCGCAGGATGGTAGGCTCCCTGCCGCATCATCGACGGAGGTCTTGCCCGTGCGCCGTGTTCTCGTTCTTGTGTATGTCGTCGTCCTCTCGCTGGCCCTGCCGGTGGCTGCGTTTGCTGCGACCAGCACCGCCGCGGAGACCAGCGAAGCCCCAACCGGGCACGACGGCACCCTGACCTCGATCTTCATCGTCGCCCTCGGCATCCCGCTGGTGCTGACCGTGCTGACGCTGATCGACATCGCCCGTGGCAAGCACACCCAGAGCCACGCCGATCACTGAGGGGCAGCTCCAGCAGCTGAGTGAGCTGCTGCGGATCGAGTCGATTTCGAGCGACGGCGCCCATCCCGGCGAGCTGCCGCGAAGCCGCTGACTGGGTGGCGCGAGCTGATCGGCGACGCGCGGGTGCTGCCCGAGTACCGCAACCCGATCGTGGACGGCACCATCCCCGCCAGCGTCGCCGACGCCCCCACCGTGATCGTGTACGGCCACTACGACGTGCAGTCGCCGGGCGACCCTGAGCTGTGGACGAGCCCGGCGTTTGAGCCGACGGTGCGGGACGGGTGGCTGTACGCCCGCGGCGTCTCCGACGACAAGGGCAACTTCTATGCCCTGATCCGAGCGGCGCTCGACCTGGCCGAGGCCGGCCGCCTTCCCGTCAACGTGCGGGTGCTGTCCGACGGCGAGGAGGAGATCGGCGGTGGCTCGGTGGTCGACCACCTGGCCACCATCGAGGGTGAGTTCGCCGCCGCCATCGTCTTCGACGGCCACATGGTCGACGCCCACCGCCCGGCGATCACCACCGGGCTGCGAGGGCTGGTGGGCTTCCAGCTGCACGTCCGAAGCGGCGAGCGGGAGCTGCACTCGGGCCTGTACGGCGGGGCGGCGGCGAACGCTGTCGATGACCTCACCACGATCCTGAACGCCGTGATCGGCAAGGAGTCCGAGTTCGCCGACGGCACCGCCCCGGTCAGCGCCGAGGAGCGAGCCGGGTGGGCCGAGCTTCCCTCGGGCGCGGAGCTGCTGGCAGAGGCCGGCGCACGGCCGCGCGACGCCCAGGCCGAGCAGCGAAGCCTACGAGCGCATCTGGGCGCGGCCGTCGCTGACGGTGCACTCGGTCGGCGCCGGCGATCCGACCATCATCAAGACCTCGATCTCGGTGGAGGCGCGGGCCTCGCTGACGCTGCGGCTGGCGCCCGGGCAGGAGCCCGAGCCGATGTTCGAGCGGCTGCAGCAGCGGCTGCAGGCGGCCTGCCCGGCCCACGCCACGCTCGAGCTCGATCCCTGGCCGATGGCGCGTCCCGCCTACGTCGACCCCAACGGTGCCGGTGCTTCAGGCCGCCTTCGGCGCGATCGAGAACGCCACCGGCGTGCGCCCGCTGGCGGTGCGCAGCGGTGGCTCGATCCCGATCGGCGCGGCCCTGGTCGCCCGCGGGATCCCCACCATCCTGAGCGGGTTCGGCACGGCCGAGGACAACATCCACTCGCCCAACGAGGGCATGGAGCTGCGCCGTCTCGAGTGGGCGCTGGGGTCGGCCCGAGAGCTGTATCTCGCACTTGGTGGTTGAGTCCGGCCGCAGATGGGTTTAGGCTTCGCTCTTCGTGAAGCGGCGGCCCCGAGGGATGAGTGAGCACCAGGTTCGTACTCGACTGTACGACCCGCCGGAGGCTGTCCGCAGAATCGACTCGATGATGGCCTGCTGGAAACTGACGTCAGGCCCGACGGTCAAAGGCGAGGATGTGCGCAAGGCGTTCGAGCAGCGCCTTGACCATCGCGCCCCCGATGTGGTGGCCGCCCCGGTTCAGTCCGAAAGCGGCCCGCGCATCAGGCTGATCGCCTAGGAGCCCGAGACTCGAGCGTGCGCGCGGTCGCGCGCTCGACCAGATCGTCCACATCGACCTCGGGCTCAAACGGCGTCAGCACCCAATCCACCACCGGCCGCGGATCGCCCCGCTCAGGCCGCCCCACGCCGATGCGAACGCGGGTGAAGTCGGGCGTGCCCAGGTGGTCGACGATCGAGCGCAGGCCGTTGTGCCCGGCCAGCCCGCCGCCGGTCTTGACCCGGATGTCGCCGAGCGTGAGGTCGATCTCGTCGTGCACCACCACCAGCGCCGCCGGCTCGAGCTTGTAGAAGCGCATCGCGGCGGCCACCGAGCGGCCGGAGTCGTTCATCATCGTCTCGGGCTCGAGCAGCGCCAGCCGGGCGTCCCCGTCGCGCACCTCGCACAGCCGACCGTTGAACTTGCCGCGCCACGAGCCACCGAGCTCGGAGGCCAGCCGATCGGCCACCCGAAACCCGATGTTGTGGCGCGTCAACTCGTACTTGCGACCGGGGTTGCCGAGGCCGGCGACCAGATGGTCGAGCGACACTAGTCCGACTCGGCCGGTGCTTCCTCGGAGGCCTCGCCGCCCTCGCCCTCTTCGCCCTCGCCCTCGACGCCTTCGCCCTCGACGCCCTCTTCGCCTTCCTCGCCCTCTTCGCCCTCGACCGGCTCGCCCTCGAGCTCGGCTTCGGAGATCGGCGCGGTCACGATCGCGAGTACGGTGCCCTCAGGGTCGTCGAGAAACTCGACGCCCTCGGGCACGGGCACATCGGCCAGCCGCAGCGAGGTGCCGATCTCGAGTTCCGAGACGTCCACCAAGATCGACTCGGGGATCGCGGTCGGCAGCACTGAGATCTGGACCTCGTGGGAAGGCTGCGAGAGCACGCCGCCCATCTCGACGCCGTGAGGGATGCCCTCCAGGTGCACCGCCACCACCGTCTGGATCTTGCGGTCGAGCGGAATCTCGTGGAAGTCGACGTGAACGACGCGATCGCGCACCGGGTCGAGCTGCATGTCCTTGATGATCGCCGGGCGGGCCTTGGTGCCGTCGACGGTCACGTCCAGCAGGGCGTACAGGCCACCTGGGCCGGTCACCGCCGTGCGCAGCGCGCGAGCGTCCACGGTGACCGCGGTCGACTCAGCACCCCGCGCATAGATCACGGCGGGAATCTCCCCGGCCGCCCGCAGCGCCCGCACATCCTTGCCA
This sequence comes from uncultured Actinomycetes bacterium, assembly GCA_963729195.1. GTDB lineage: Bacteria > Actinomycetota > Thermoleophilia > Gaiellales > JAICJC01 > CAVPTL01. The sequence continues at coordinate 468,818 of CAVSNF010000020.1, read as the reverse complement.
CGTTCCGTGCGTGAGCGCACTTCGAGTTTTACGCGATCCATGGTTTCGGCTCCTGGGAAGAGATCCGCGTCTAGAAGAGCTGGTTGCCACCGTGGAACAGCTCGGACACGGAATCATCGTTGAAAACGTTGGAGATCGTATCAGCCAGGATCGGTGCGACCGACAGCACCCTGACGTTGTCGGGTCGGCGGATGGGGTCGACCGGGATGGTGTCGGTGACCACGACCTGCTTGAACACGCTCGACTCCAGCCGCTCATTGGCAGGGCCGGAGAAGACCGCGTGGGTGGCACAGGCATACACCTCGGTGGCGCCCCGCTCCACCAGCGAGTCGCCGCCGGCACAGAGCGTTCCGGCGGTGTCGATCATGTCGTCGATGACGATGCAGACCTTGCCCTTGACCCGGCCGATCACGTCGGTTACGACCGCCACCTGCTGTTCGGGACGGTCCTTGGAGATGATCGCCAGGCCGGCGCCCAGCATCTCGGAGAACTTCTTCGCCAGCTTCGTCCGGCCCGCGTCGCCGGCCACCACCACGATGTCGTCGGGATCGGCGGCGATGAGGTCCTTGAAATGGTCGGCCAGCATCGGCACGGCCGTCATGTGATCGACCGGAGTGGTGAAGAATCCCTGCACCTGACCGGCGTGGAGGTCCATCGTCAGCACCCGGTCGACCCCCGCGGCCTCGAGCATGTCTGCCACCAGCTTGGCCGTGATCGGCTCGCGCGGCATGCCCTTCTTGTCCTGGCGCACGTACGGATACCACGGCATCACGGCGGTCACCCGCTTGGCCGAGGCCAGCCGCGCCGCCTGCACCATGATCAGAAGCTCGATCAGCGAATCGTTGGGGCTGGGAGTCGAGCACGACTGCACCAGGAACACGTCTGCTCCGCGGATCGACTCCTCATAGCGGGCGTACACCTCGCCGTTGGTGAAGGTCTTGAGCGTGACCTCTGCCAGGCTCACGCCGAGCTGCTCGGCGATGCGCTCGCCCAGCTCCGGGTTGGACCTGCCGGAGAACAGCATCAGGCGCTTGTTGGGCGTGCGCTCGACCCAGGTGGACGGAGACCCCTGGTTCACCGCGCGGGCCGCCATGCCACTCGAGGCAAACATCGGAATCGTCGTCTCGACACTAACGACGCTTTCGCTTTCCATATCCCTCGATGTTCTTTTGACGGGCACGCGCAACCCCCAGGGCGTCGGGTGGAACGTCGTCTGTAATCACCGATCCGGCCGCAGTCCACGCACGGTCTCCAATGGTCACCGGCGCAACGAAGACATTGTCGCAGCTGGTGTGGACGCCCTCCCCGATAACCGTCCGCTGCTTGCTCTCGCCGTCGTAGTTGGCGGTGATCCCACCGGCTCCGATATTCGTGCCGGCGCCGATCTCGGCATCGCCGATGTAGGACAGATGCGGCACCTTCGCGTCCTCGCCGATGTGGGAGTTCTTGATCTCCACATAGGTACCGGCCTTGGCCCGGGCAGCCAGCTCGGCGCCCGGTCGCAGGTAGCAGAACGGCCCCACCAGTGCCGACTCGCCGATGATCGCATCGACCGCCACCACGTGCGGCCCGACCTCGGCGCCGGTGGCGATGCGGGTATCGCCGCGCAGCACGGTGAAGGGATGGATGGTGACGTCGGCCTCGATCTGGACGCTGTCGTCGATCATGGTGGACGCCGGGTCGATCAAGGTGACACCGGCCAGCATGTGGCGGTGGTTGATGCGCGCCCGCAGCAGCCGCGCTGCCTCCGCCAGGTCGGCGCGGTGGTTGACCCCGACCGCGATGGTGGGGTCGGCGTGGGTGTGGGCGATCACCCGGTCGCCGTCGCCGCGCAGGATCTCGATCACGTCGGTGAGATACAGCTCACCCTGGGCGTTGTCGGAGTCGAGCCGGTCCAGTGCCGGCCACAGCGAGGCCGCGTCGAAGGCGAAGATGCCGGTGCTGACCTCGGTGATGGCGCGCTGCTCGGCGGTGGCGTCGCGCACCTCCACGATCCGCTCGAACTCACCGTCGGGCCCGCGCACGATCCGGCCGAAGGCCTCGCCGATCTCGTCGGTACGGCGCAGCGCGATCACGCTGGCGCGAGCATCCGCCTCGGTATGGGCGGCCACCAGGTCGCGCAGCGACTGTGGATCGGTGAGGGGATGATCGGCGTTCAGGACGACCACCACGCCCTCGAATCCCTGCAGCGCCGGGGCGGCACAGGACACCGCATCGCCGGTACCGCGCGCCACCGGCTGGACTGCCGCGATCGCCCAGTCCGGCAGGCTGGCCACCAACTCGGGATCGTCCGGCGGCACCACCACGACCACCTGCTGCGGATCGAACTCGGCCACCGCTCCCAGCGTCCAGTCCAGCAACGTGCGGCCACAGGCCTGGTGCAGCAACTTGGGCAGCGACGATTTCATCCGGGTGCCTTTGCCTCCGGCGAGTAACACGCATGCGAGCGGTGCGATGGTCATCGGTATGTGGACGATGTGATCGAAGCTGGGGCGCCTGGATTCGAACCAGGGATCACGGGACCAAAACCCGTTGCCTTACCACTTGGCCACGCCCCATCGCAAACGAGGCGCCGCACGAGTATACGGCGTGCGCCCAGGACTCGCGCCGCGGTTGGTGGCGAAGCGCTCAGCGCCGCCGGTCGCCCAGCATCACGAGCACCAACACGATCAGCAACCCCACCGCCAGGATCGAGGCGATGAAGAACCCGACGGTGATCGCAGGCAGCAGCAACCCGGCGATCGCCTGGGCCATCACCACGATCCACAACGGACGGCGCACCCGCACCGGAATCCGGTGGCGGAGGTTCAGGTAGATGATCACCGACAGGATCCCGATCACGGTCATCAGCAGCGCGTGGCCACTGACGTAGGCCACCACGGCCTCGATCAGCCCGACCACCACGGCGATCTTCAAACCGTTCTGGCGCAGCCACCGAGAGGGGGAGCGTCCGGGGCTCTGTTCGACCGTTATCGCGTCTGAAGAGATGTTCCACTTGGCCATACCGGAATCATAGAGGGGAGGCGGCGATCGCCCCTGCGATTTCCCCCGCAATCCGCTCCGCGGTGGGTCGGTCCTGGAACACCCCAAACACCGTCGGCCCGCTGCCCGAGACCGCGACTCCCAGCGCTCCCGCCGCCCGCAACCGCTCCAGGTTCTGGCCCAGCTCGGGTCGCAGCTCGAGCGCCGCCGGCTGCAGGTCGTTGACCAGCAGCGCGCCCACCTGGGCCGGGGTGCGGGTGATGTGGACGGCCCGGATCAGATCTCCTCGCACGGCCGGGAAGAGCTCGTTGGGCGTCGCCCGGCCGAACACCTCGGCGGTGGAGAGGCCCGGCTCGGCGGGCAGCAGCACGAAGGCGTGGCTGCGGGGAAAGTCGACTGCCGGCTCGATCCGGTCACCGCGGCCGGAGCCGATTGCCGTCTCGCACCCGCTCAGGAAGAACGGCACGTCGGCGCCCAGATCCCGAGCGATCGCATACAGGTCGTTGACGTCGCGGTCGCCGCGCAGCGCCCGCAGCACCGCGGCGGCGTCGGACGAGCCGCCACCCAGTCCCGCAGCGACCGGGATGCGCTTGGTCAGCGTCACCCGGCGGGTCTCCCCCAGCGCCGCCAGCGCAGCGGTCACCAGCGTGTCGTCGAAGCCCTCCACGGTGGTCTCGTCGGCCGGCTCCAACTCGAGCTCGATCGAACAGGTCGATGGCCTGAAACAACGTCGCCAGCCGGTGATAGCCGTCCTCTCGCAGCGGCCCCACCCGCAGCACCAGATTGACCTTGGCCGGAGCGCGCACGATCACCGCAACTGCTCCGCCAGGGAAAGGAACCGCTGCGGCGGTAGCTGCTCCGCGCGCAGGCCGGCCACATCTGCCGGAGGAGCCGGCAGCTCGGCCAGCTTGAATGCGTTTGCCAGCGTCTTTCGGCGATAGCCGAAGGCGGCGTGCACGACCCGGGAGACCCACTCCCAGTCCGGGCCGAACCGAAACTCCTCGCGGCGCGAGAAGGCCACCAGCGCCGAGTCGACGTTGGGCTCGGGCACAAACACGCGTGCGCGAGACCTTGCGCAGGCCGCGCCGCTCGCAGGCGATCTGGATCAGCACCGACGGCGCCCCGTAGGCCTTGGTGCCGGGTGACGCGAAGAAGCGATCGGCCAGCTCGCGCTGCACCATCACGCAAAACCGCGGCACCAGCGGCAGCGCGGTCATCACCACCGGCGTGGCCACCGCGTAGGGAAGGTTTGCCACCATCGCCGTGGGGGCCGGCTCGAGCCCGGCGATGTCGACGTCGAGCGCGTCGGCGATCAGCAGCCGCACGTTGGCGCGCTCGCCGATGGTGGCGCGCAGCGCCGGCTCCAGCCGGCGGTCGATCTCGATCGCGTGCACCACCGAGACGCGCTCGGCCAGCCACTCGGTCAGCACCCCCACGCCGGCACCGACCTCCAGCACGACGTCGCTTGGGTCGAGTGCGATCAGCCTGCCGGCCACCTCCAACACGTTGGAGTCGATCAGGAAGTGCTGCCCCAGGTCGCGGTCCGGGGTGATCCCGAACTCCCGCAGCCGCGCCAGCGAAACCTGGGCCGTCACAGCCCGAACAGACGCTCGGCGTTTCGCTCGATCCGATCGCCCAGCTCGCTCGCCGAGACGCCGCGCACCTCCGCCAGCCGCTCCAGCGTGACGGCCACGTGGGCGGGACGGTTGGGAGTGCCGCGGTGCGGTATCGGCGAGAGATAGGGGCAGTCGGTCTCGGCCAGGATGCGATCGGCCGGGATCCGCGCGGCCGCCTCCCGCAGCGGCTCGGCGGACGGGTAGGTGACGTTGCCGGCAAACGAGAACAGATATCCGCGCTCGATCGCCTCGTCGGTCAGATCGACCGACGAGAAGCAGTGCAACACCACCGGGACGCGGGCCGACTCGAGCACCGCGAAGGTGTCCTCGTCGGCCTCGCGGGTGTGAATCACCAGCGGCTTCCCGACGCTGTTGGCGATCTCGACCTGCGCCCGGAAGACGCGCATCTGGTCGTCGCGGGGTGCGTAGTCGCGGTAGTAGTCGAGCCCACATTCGCCGACGGCCACGACCTGGGGATGGGCCGAGCAGCGGCTCGATCGCCGACACGTCGCCCACCACCTCGGCTTCGTGCGGATGCCAGCCGACGATCGCCGAGACCCCCTCGAACTGCTCGGCCAGCTCGATCGCCTGCTCGCGGCCGACCGTGAGGATGCGCCCCACTCCCGCCGCTGCCGCCTCGGTCACGAGCTGCTCGGCGGGCTCCCGGCAGGCGTCCAGGTGCGCATGGGTGTCGATCATTCTGCGGCGACGCGGGGAAACAGCGGCGGCGGCTGGGTGACCACCGAGCCGGCCTCGAGCAGGTTCAGCCCGGCCCGATCCCACCCGGTCGCCCCGGGATCGCCGATCGCCTCGAGCATCGCCGCGGCGGCGCGGGGAATGTAGGGGGTGAGCAGCACGCCCAGGCTGCGGACGGTGTCGGCCAGCGTGTACAGCGTCTCGTCCAGGCGGGCGGCGTCGGCCGGGTCGTCGGACTTGGCCAGCGCCCACGGCGCGCGTTCCTCAACGAACCGGTTGGCCGACCGGATCAGCACCCAGATCTGCTCCAGCGCACCGGTCAGGTCGACCGCGTCGAGCCGCGCCGACACGTCGTCGGCGACGGAATCGAGCACGTTCTCACCGGCCGGGACGCGCCCGTCGCGGTAGCGGCCGATCATGTTGGTGGCCCGCGAGATCAGGTTGCCCAGATCGTTGGCCAGCTCGCCTTCGTAGCGGCGGTGGAGACCCTCCCAGGTGACGTCGCCGTCCTGCCCCCACTGCACCTCTCGCATCAGGTAGAAGCGCAGCGCGTCGGATCCCAGGCGGTCGACCACCTCGAACGGGTCGATCACGTTGCCCAGCGTCTTGGACATCTTCTGGCCGCCGGAGGTGAAGTAGCCGTGCACGAACAGGCCCCGCGGCACCTCATAGCCCGCGGCCATCAGCATCGCCGGCCAGATGATGCCGTGCAGCCGCAGGATGTCCTTGGCCATCACGTGCAGCGAGGTCGGCCAGAACTCGGCGGTCACGTCGCGGCCGAGCCCGTACTCGAGCGCGGTGCGATAGTTGAGCAGGGCGTCCACCCACACGTAGATGGTCTGCGACGGATCCCACGGCAGCGGCACCCCCCAGCTGACCGTGGCGCGGCTGAAGGACACGTCCTCGAGCCCTCCGGCGATCAGCGAACGGGCCTCGTTGTAGCGGGTGTGGGGCCGGACGAAGTCCGGATTCTGGTCGTACAGCTCGAGCAGCTTGGGCGCCCACTTGGTGAGCGGGAAGAACCAGTTGGACTCCTCCAGCCACTCGGTCGGCCGGTTGTGGATCGGGCACACATTTCCGGGCTGGACGAGGTCTGCCTCGGCGTAGAACACCTCACAGCTGGAGCAGTAGAACCCGGCGTACACGCCCTCGTACAGCTCGCCCAGATCGCGCAGCCGCTGCACGAACGCCTGCACCCGCAGCTCGTGCTCGGGATCGGTGGTGCGGATGAAGAAGTCGTGGGTGGAATCCATCGCCTCGGCCAGCGCCCGAAACCGAGCCGACACCTGATCACAGAACGCCTTTGGCTCCATCCCGGCCGCCTCCGCCGCCCGGGCGACGTTGCCGCCGTGCTCGTCGGTGCCGGTCAGGAAGAACACCGATTCGCCGCGGGCGCGCTTGTAACGCGCCAGCACGTCGGTGGCGACGGTCGTGTACGCGTGCCCCAGATGGGGATCGGAGTTCACGTAGTAGATCGGTGTGGTGACAGAGTAAGACATGCGTTTGACAACTTCCGTGGCAATTGTTCGCTGCAACCTGTATGGTCGCCCAGAGCAGTCATCCTAACGGGCGAAGGGGTGGGCGATGGCCAGCGGCAGGCAGGTGGGGCCGCCGAAGGCGCGATCAGCGATCGGCGCCGGCGGCGTCGTACGACGGATCGATGAACTGGGGCGGATCGTGATCCCCGTGGAGATCCGGCGGCGGCTCGGGATCGAGGTCCACGATCCCCTCGAGATCGGTGTGCGGGGAGACACCATCACGCTCTCCACCCCACACGATGTGTGCGTGTTTTGCGGGACGCGTTCCGGCTTGACCGAGTATCACGGTCGCCATGTGTGCGCGGGCTGCAGGATCGAGCTGGCCGGCGGCGTCATCTCCCGGTGAGCGCGCGATAAAGCTGGTTGCGCGGCGCGCCGGTAAGGCGTGCGCCCAGCTCCGCCGCCCGCCGAACCCCGATCGTCCCGGCCAGCTCGGAAAGCGCGTCCAGAGGCACCGGCGCCGCCGGTGCATCGACGGCCTGCAGCACCAGCGTGATCTCCCCGCGGGGAGCGCTGCGAAACTGCTCGGCCAGCTCCGCCAGCGTCCCCCGGGCGACCTCCTGATGCAGCTTGGTGAGCTCACGGCAGACCGCGGCGCGACGCTCGGGGTCACGCTCGCTGAGCGCGCGCAGCGTGGCCGGCAGCCGCCGCGGTGACTCGAACACCACCACCGGCAGCCCGGCCGCGTCGAAACGCTGCAGGGCCGTCTCGCGCGCCGCGGCCGACCGCGGCAGGAACCCCGCGAACACGAACCCGCCCCCGGCCAGGCCGGAGGTGGCGATCGCCGTGGTCACCGCCGAGGCCCCCGGCAGCACATCCAGCTCCAGCCCGGCGTCCAGCACCGCCGCCACCAGCCGCGCCCCGGGGTCGGAGATCGAGCGGCATGCCGGCGTCGGACACCAGCGCCACCTGGCCCCCGGCGGCGATCCGCTCGACCAGCTCCGGCGCTCGGGCCTGCTCGTTGTGCTCGTGCAGCGACATCAGGCGAGTGGAGATCCCGTGGGCGGCGCACAGCGTGGCGGTGCGGCGGGTGTCCTCGCAGGCGATCACGTCGGCCGCGCGGAGGGCCTCGATCACGCGCACGGTGATGTCGCCCAGGTTCCCGATCGGCGTCGGGCACACCGTCAGGCGACCGCTCACGACAGGATCAGCGCGGCGGCACCCAGCACACCGGCGGTGTTGCCGAGCTTGGCCGGCGCGATCGTGGCCTCGTGCAGCGGTGCCGGCAGCGCCCGCCGCCCGGCTTCGTCGCGGGCCGGGCCGAGGATCAGCTCTCCGGCCGCGGAGATGCCGCCACCGACCACCACCGCCTGGGGGTTGAAGATGTTGATGTAGTTGGAGATCCCCACCCCCAGATGCCGTCCCACCACCGCCAGCGCCTCGACACACTCCGCCTCGCCGGCGAGACCGCGCTCGATCACGTGGTGGACGTCAAGCGTCCCCGCGGAGCGGGCAGCGGCGAGGGTGCCGTCGGGCTGCCGATCGGCGATCGCCTGAGCCGCGTGCATCACGCCCACCGCCGAGGCCATCACCTCGAGGCAGCCATGGTTGGGGCAGTGGCCCTGACAGCGGCGGCCCGTCCTCAGCCACCACCATGTGGCCGAGCTCCCCGCCGTAGCCGGTCGCACCCCGGTAGATCTGACCATCGATCACGATCCCGCCGCCCACCCCGGTGCCGAGCGTGAGCATGATCACATGGCTGAGCCCGCGGGCCACGCCGACCAGCGCTTCGGCCAGGCAGGCGACGTTGGCGTCGTTGTCGATCTCCACCGGCAGTCCCAGTCGCTGGGTCATCTCCTCCTTGAAGGCGACGTCTGCGATCGGCACGTTGGTGGAGTCGATCACCCTCCCGGTCATCTGGTTCACCTGCGACGGCAGGCCGAACCCGACTCCCTGCACGTCGGTTCCGCCGCCGCACCGTCTCCACCAGCCGCGACGATCGATTCGAGCAGCGCAGTTCTGGCTCGATACGTCGGTTGGAACCGACTCGTGAGCCACCACCTCGAGCGCCGGTGAGACCAGTGCGGCCTTGATCGACGTGCCGCCCAGATCGATGCCGACCGCAGGAATCTTGGAGGATTTCAACACACCGGTGGCTAACATACCGGGCGTGCCGGCATCGAAACAGGGCAAGGGGTTCCGCACCTATCGAGGGGGTCGCTCCGGCAATGACCCGGACGCCGCACGATTTGAGTTCGGCGCGGCCGCAGGCGCCACCGCCGCACCGCCGCGACCCACTCCGGAAGGCATGCCGGCCCCCGATATGGCTCCTCCGGGCGCCCCGCCCGACCGGCCGATCGTGGCCGCGCCGGGACGCCCCAAACCGCCTCAGCGGCCCCGCCGGATCGGCTGGAAGCGCGGCATTCTGCTGGCCGCGGCAGCGGTCATGGTGGTCATGGGAGTGTGGGTGTTCCTGGGCTATCGCGCCTTCTCCAACGAGGTCGCCAAGGCCAACGCCCGTCTGGACAAGCGCACCAAGTCGGCGCTGGCGCCCAGCGGAAGCGTGCTGTTCAACAGCCAGAACACGCTGGTGATGGGCTCCGACAGCCGCGGGTCAAACGCCGTCGCCGGCGCGCGCGCCGACTCGATCCTGATCTTTCGCACCGACCCCGGCAAGCATCTGATCTCGATGCTCTCGATCCCCCGCGACCTGAATGTGCCGATTCCCGGCCATGGCGTGAACAAGATCAACGCCGCCTTCGCCTACGGCGGGCCAAAGCTTCTGATCCGCACCGTCAACCACCTCACCGGGCTCAAGATCAACCACGTGGTGCTGGTCGATTTCCAGGGATTCCGCGAGCTGATCGACTCGCTCGGCGGGGTGACCATCAACAACCCCGACAAGGTGGTCTCGTCACAGCCGTTCGACGGGCACGGGTGGCGGTTCGAGAAGGGCACGATCACGCTGGACGGCCGCCACGCGCTGGCCTATTCGCGGATCCGCCACACCACCAACCCGCGTGACTCCGACATCACCCGCACCCAGCGCCAGCAGCGGGTCATGACCGCGCTCGGCCATCAGCTGGTGAGCCCGTGGAACATCTTCAATCTGCCCGACATCGGCCGGGCCATCGCCAAGCCGCTGGCGACCGACCTGACCGCCAACGACTTCCTCGAGCTGGGCTGGGTCAAGTTCCGCGCAAGCCGCACCTTGCAGTGCCACCTGGGCGGCAGCCCGCAGGTGATCGGCGGCCAGGACGTGCTCGTCTCGAGCCCGCAGAACGCCGCAGTGCTGGGCATGTTCCTGGGCAAGCAGGCCCCCCAGCACACCGCCAGCGGCTCGCTCTACGGCCCCGGCTGCTCGATCCACTAGGAGTGAATAAAAGGTGCCTGGCACCTTTTATTCACCCTCAGCCTTCGGCGGCTTTTTTCTTGTCGCCGGAGCTCGGAGCTGGAGCCGCTGCCGGAGTCGGACTTCTTGGAGTCGCCACCCGAGCTGCTGCCTGACGAGGAGTCGGAGCCCGACTTGGACTCGCCGCCGCCCTCGCTCTTGGAATCGGACGGCTTCTTCTTGCCCTTGCCGTAGTCAGTGTTGTAGAACCCCGAGCCCTTGAAGTGAATCGCCACCGGGTGCAACACGCGCACGGCCGGAGCGCCGCACACCTCGCACACCTCGATCGGATCATCCGAAAACCGTTGCAGCACCTCGAATCGGTGATCGTTGGTGCAGCGATACTCGTAAATGGGCATAGCACCTAGAGTATACCGGTGGCGTGTATCGGCCTCGGGGAGGCCGGAAACCCCGTCCGATACCATCACCGCCGTATGCGCATCGCGATCGTCACCGACTTCTACTACCCGGCGCTGGGCGGGATCTCAGAGCACGTCGACGGCCAGGCCCGGGCGCTCACCGCGATGGGTCACGAGGTGACCGTGATCACCGGCAACCACGTCGTGCAGCCGTCTGCCAGAGACGACGATCTGCCACCCCCCGAGCCGACCTTCGAGCTGCTGCGGATCGGCACGATCATCCCCATCTACGTGCCCGGCTGGGGCAACAACGCCCAGACCCAGCACGTGATCGGGCCGTGGCTGGGCCGGCGCCTGGGCCAGCTGTTTCGCGAGCGGGGATTCGACGTGGTGCACGTGCACGCGCCCTACAACCCGCCGATGCCGGCCTGGGCGATCGAGCACACGCCCTACGACGCGCTCTCGGTCGCGACCTTCCACAGCGTGTTTCCGCCGACCACCGGGATGGACATCCTGGCCGCCTGGACGCGCCCGCTGATCGAGCGCCTGGACGGTCGCATCTGCGTGTCGGAAGCCTGCATCGGCTCGCTCACGCCGTACTTCCCGTTCGCCTACCACGTGATCCCCAACGGCATCGACACGGAGCTGTTCTCGCCCCAGGCCGAGCCGGTGGCCGAGCTGATGGGCGATCACCAGAACATCGTCTTCGTCGGCCGCTTCGACCCTCGCAACGGCCTCGACACGATGATCGACGCCTTCAAGCTGCTGCACGCCGAGCGCGGGTCATGCGGTGCGCCTGGTGGTGGTCGGAGACGGCCCGCTGCGCAAGAAGTACGAGCACCAGTTGGGCGACCTGCGCGGCAGCGCCCACTTCGCCGGGCGGCTGAACCGCAGCCGCCCCAACCACCTGGTCAGCGGCGACGTGTTCTGCACTCCCTGTAACCGGGCGTCGTTTGGCATGGTGCTGCTGGAGGCGATGAGCTGCGGCCGCCCTGTGGTGGCCAGCCGGATCTCGGGCTTCCAGCTGGTGATGCGCGACGGCGTGCACGGATACATGATCGAGCCGGCCGACTCGGCCGAGCTGTTTGCCGCGGCGCTGGGCCGTCTGCTGGACAGCGAGGCCGATCGCGTTCGGATGGGCGCGGCGGGCCGCCGGGAAGCCCTCGAGCGCTACTCCTGGCCGCGGGTCGCCGCCCAGCTCGAGACCTACTACACCGACCTGATCGCCGGCCGGCAGCCGTCATGGGCAAACGCCAGACACTGACCATCTACGGGGCTTGTGCGACGGTCGTGATCGTGGTCGCGGCGATCGTCGGCGAGCAGCTGGAGAAGTCTCACGGAAAGACGCTGGTGGCGGTGATCGTGCTGGGCTTGATGGCGTGGACATGGGGCACGTTCACGCCCAACTCGCGAGTGTTCGGCAAAGTCATCGGACGGGGATTCACGCCCAGCCCGGTGGTGGCGATCACCTTCGACGACGGCCCCACCGAGGAGTTCACTCCCGGGGTGCTCGACGCCCTCCGCCAGGCCGGCATCAAGGCCACCTTCTTCTGCCTGGGCCGCAACGTGCACGCCCATCCCGAGCTGGCCCGCAGGATCGTGGACGAGGGTCACGAGCTTGCCAGCCACGGCTATGACCACGGCATCATGGCGTTCGCCCGTCCCAAGGAGATCGCCCGCCAGCTGCGCACCACCGAGGCCGAGATGGAGACTGCGGTCGGAGACCGCACGGCGTCCACCTGTTCCGCACCCCGCACGGCTTTCGCAGCCCGTTCGTGGTGCGAGTCGCCCGTGAGCTGGGATACCGGGTGGTGGGCTGGACCGGCAGCGTCTTCGACACGGCCAAGCCCGGCACCGAGGTGATCGTGGCGCGCTGCGCCAAGCACCTGCACCCGGGCGCGATCCTGCTGCTGCACGATGGCGACGGCAGCGGCGCCGGCGACGACCGCTCCCAGACGGTGGCGGCGCTGCCCGGGATCTTCGCCGCCGCCCGAGAGCGGGAGCTCGAGTTCGTGACCGTGACCGAGCTGTCACATCAGCTGCGCCCCCACCCGCGCATGGTGCTCAAGTCGATCGCGGTGGCGGCGGTGCTGGTGGCGGTGGTGGTGGCCGTCTCGCAGCGGTTCAGCTTCGGCGTGGTGGCCGACGTCTTCACCGAGGCCAAGTTCGGCTTCGTGGCGCTGGCGCTGCTCGCCAACCTGGCGTCGGTCGGCGCCAAGGCGCTCACCTGGCAGGCGGCGCTGGCCGCCGTGGACAAGGTCGAGGGCGAGGAGCGGGTGAACGCCCGCCTGTCCGACGTCGTGCCGGCGATCTTCATCGGCTTTCTCATGAACACGATCCTGTTCGCACGTCTGGGTGAGGTCGCGCGCGTGTCGGTGCTGCGCCGCAAGCTGCACGCCCGGGGTATCCATCTCCCGGTCTCGACCGCGGTCGGCACGCTGGTCACCGAGCAGATCCTGTCGGGCATCACGCTGGTGCTGGTGCTGATCGGAGTGGTCGCCTACGTGCCGGTGCCCCGGCAGGCGATCAACCTGCTGGCGGTGCTGTCGGCGGTGGTGCTCTCGATCGCGCTGGCGGCCGCGATCATCGAGCTGTGGGCGCGCTTCCGGCGCAACCGCGTTCCCCACGACCCGGCCGACTACGTGGAGCGCTGGTGGCACCTGATGGGGATCAGCTTCACCGCGGTGTTCGTGTCGATGCGCCAGGGCCAGGCGATCTTCCGTCAGCCGCGGCTGCTGGTGTGGGGGCTGTTCGCATCCACGCTGTCCTGGCTGGCGCAGCTGCTGGGCATCTACTGGACGCTCAAGGCGTACTCGATCCCGGTGGGAGTGGGCGCCGCCGGAGTCGTCTTCCTGGCGTCCAACCTGGTGCAACTCTTCCCCATCACTCCGGGTAATCTGGGAGTGTTTCAGGCCGCGACTGCAACCTTGCTGGCGCGGCTGTATTCGGTACCTGCACGGGCTGCCGTGACGTTCTCGATCGGCCTCCAGCTGATCGAGGCGCTGCTCGGCGTCGGCGTCGGCTTCGTGTTTTTGTCGCTGGAAGGATTGTCCGTGGGCGCACTTCGGACGGAAATGGAAGAAGAGGGAGAGGCGACATCCGCCGCATCGCCGCAACTGCTCTCGTGATCGCCGGGATGGCGGCGGCCTGCTCGGGAGGATCCGGGAGCGGATCCAGCGCGCCCCCCGCCTCCTCCAACGGCCCGGCCCAGCCCACCTACACGATCGCCAAGCCCGGCACCGAGCTGCACCTTGGCGATATCTCGGTTCGAATCATGAAGATCGAGTGGCGCCGCCACGTGGACGTCCAGGTCGAGCTCCCCGGCACCCGCGTCTACGCCATCGTGCGCCTGCGGGTGGCCAACACCGGCGACACGCCGGGGACGATCACGCCCACCCAGTTCTGGCTCCTGGACAGCAACCGCCGCGAGTTTCTGAGCGCACTCAAGCCCGACGTACCCGATCCGCTGGTGGGTCGCACGGTCAAGCCGGGCGCGGCGGTGGCCGGCCAGCTCGTGTTCGGTGTCCCCCACCGGATCCTGTCGGGCTCGGTGCTCGTGTACCAGTTCAAGGACGCCAAGGCGATCGCCGCCGCCACTCACGTCGGCCTCGTCCAGTTCGTCCCGAAGTGAACAGGTGAATAACGGTGCCTGGCACCGTTATTCCGACGCCCGACGTATTCGTCGCCGGCTGCAGGAGGTCGGCGATAGTTTCGCGGCGGACGATCTGGCGGGCGGTGCCGTCCTCGACCATGACCGCGGCTGGGCGGGGGATGGCGTTGTAGTTGGACGCCATGCTGGCCGTGTAGGCGCCCGTGGCCGCCACCGCCAGCACGTCGCCGGCAGCCAGTTGCGGCAGCTCGGCCCGCTCGATCAGCACGTCGCCGGTCTCACAGTGCTTGCCCGCGATCGTGTAGGTGACCTGCGCCGGTGCGTCGGCGCGGTCGGCCACCAGCGCCTGGTACTTGGCGGCGTACAGCGTCGGCCGGGGGTTGTCGGACATGCCGCCGTCGACGGCGGCGTAGGTGGTGCCGCTCTCCACCTGCTTGATCGCCCCGACCGAGTACAGCGTGACCCCGGTCGGGCCCACGATCGAGCGGCCCGGCTCCAGCACCAGCTCGGGCAGCGGCAGGCCCCGGGCGGCCATCGCCTCGGCCACCGCCAGCACGATCTGGGTGACTCCGGTGGCGATGTCCGGCACCTGCTCGCCGGCCGTGTGCGCAACCGCCAGGCCGCCGCCGAGGTCGAGCACCCCCAGCTCGCCCAGACCGTTCTGGTCGATCAGGTTGGCCAGCCACCCGACCGCCTCGAGATAGGTGCGCAGGTCGCGAATCTGCGAGCCCAGATGCACATGCAGGCCGGCCGGCTGCCAGATGCGCCAGGGCGGCGGCCCGGTCGAGCGCGTCCAGGGCGTCTGCCGGCGCGAAGCCAAACTTGGAGTCGCTGTGGCCGGTCACGATCTTTTGGTGGGTGTCGGCGGTGATCCCGGGGGTGACCCGCACCAGCACCCGCTGCACCACCCCGTGAGCGGCGGCGATCCGGTCGAGCTGGTCGAGTTCACCGGGGTGGTCGAGCACCACCAAGCCACATCCCACCCGCACGGCCGCGTCCAGAGTCGGCGTCGGACTTGTTGTTTCCGTGCACGATCACCGACGCCGGATCAGCGCCGGCGGCCAGCGCAGCGGCCAGCTCCCCCTCGGAGGCGACGTCTGCACCGACGCCCCCGGCCAGCACCTCGCGCAGCACCGCCACGGTCGACGTTGGCCTTGCAGGCAAACACCGCCCGCGCAGTCCCCGGGTAGGCATCCAGCGCATCGACATATGCCCGCGTGCGAGCTCGCAGTGAGCGCGCGGTCATACACCTGCAGCGGCGTGCCGTACTCCCGAGCCAGGTCGGCCATGTCGACCCCGCCGACGCGCAGGCGGCCGTCCACGACCTCGGCTGTTTGGGGCAGGATCTCCATCACCGCGATGCTATCTGCCGTCGGGGCAGGGGCGCTCCACGGTGGTCGCCGGGTATCCTCCCCGCCGTGTCCAAGCGAGTACTCATCGTCGGTTGGGATGGAGCCGATTGGGAGATCCTCGATCCGATGCTCGAGGCCGGAGCGCTCCCGAACCTGGCCGCGCTGATCGCGCGCGGCCATCGCGGCGTGTCGCGCTCGTGCATCCCCTCCCACTCCTGGGCGGCCTGGCCGACCTTCCTGACCGGGGTTGACCCGGCCGGTCACGGAGTGTTCGACATCCTCGAGCACAAGCCCGGGCGCGAGCCGGCGGCTGCCGGTGTCGTCACACTCGATTCTGGCGCCCACCTGGCCGCAGCGGATGACCGAGGCCGACCGCACGACGCTTTTGGTGAACGTGCCGCTGACCTATCCCGCACCCGAGATCAAGGGCGTTGCCATCGCCGGCGGAGTGATTCCCGGTAACACCGCGTTCAGCTACCCGCCCGAAGCCGGGCCGGCGGTCGACTGGCCGATCAACGGCGGTTCCTGGACGACCTTCCGCGGTCGCCCGGTGGAACTGGTCGATGACGTCGAGCGCGTCACCCGGGCGCGGGCAGAGGCGATGCGCACGCTGATGGACACCAACGAGTGGGACGTGGCCTGCATGGTGTTCGTCTCGCCCGACCGGATCCAGCACTGCCTGATGGAGTACGTGCACCCTGGCCATCCCGACTTCGCCGAAGCGTCACAGACGCCCACCGCCGACCGTGTCCGCGGCGTGTACCGGCTGCTCGACCGCGAGCTGGGCACGCTGGTCGAACGCACCGGGCCGGACGACCTGATCATGCTGATGTCAGATCACGGCCACCAGCCGGTCACCCGGGCGCTGAACATGAATCGCGTGCTGCAGGAGCTCGGCTACCTCAAGCTGGCCCGCGGGTCAGGCCTGGTGGGGTTGCTGGCCTGGGGCCGGCTGCGGTCGATCGCGCGGGTCGTGTACGACAAGCTGGGGCTGCACGGCAAGGTGGCGGTGCCCACGCCCGCGCCCGACTGGGCACACACCCGCGCCTACACCAGCGTCGTCTCGACCGGCGAGGGCGTCTCGATCGCCCTGCAGGGCCGCGAGCCCGAGGGAATCGTGCCGCCCGAGCAGTACGAGCAGGTGCGTGACGCAGCTGGCCGAGGCGCTGCTGGCGTTCACCGACCCCGAGACCGGCGCGCACCCGATCAAGTCGGTGCGGCGCCGCGAGGAGGTACTCCACGGTGCCTACCTCGACCGCGCCCCAGACCTGCTGCTGGAAGCCGCCCCGCTGTATTCGCTGACCCACGCCCGGTCGCTGGTGGAGCCGGCCGACTGGCTGTCGGGCGATCACCGCCCCGAGGGCGTGTACGTCGCCACCGAGTCGAGTCTGACCACCGCCCGCGGCGAGGAGATCTCGCTGCAGGACTTCGCCGCGATGATCCTGGCCGAGGCCGGCGTGGGATCCGAGCAAACGGCCGAGTCGGCCACCGGCGGGGATCCCGTGTACAGCGATGAAGAGCAGGCCGAAGTGGAGCAGCGCCTGCGCGAGCTCGGATACCTGGAGTGACCGCGCCCCGCTCCGGGGGCGACCATCGCACGATCCTGACCGGCACGATCGCCAACGTCGTCGGCCTGCTGGTGGGGGTGGCTGGCGGCCTTCGGGGTGCAGGCGCTGCTCGGGCGGGGGCTGCCGTCCGGCGGGCTGGGCGTCGTCACACTGGCGGTCCAGGTCGCGTTCGTGGCCTCGGCCGGCGGCCGGTTCGGCATGGACATGACCGCCATCCGCCGGGTGGCGATCGACTCGTCCGACGATCAGACTGCCCACCTGCGCAGCCTGATCGACCGGGCCACCGCTGATCGCGATCGCGGCCTCCACCCTGCTGGCCGTGGTGGTGGCCGCCGCCGCGCTTTCCAGCGACCAGTACCACACGGTGGCGGTGGCGGCCACGGCCATCCCCGCGATCGCCGCCGCCAACGTGTATCTGGGAGCCAGCCGCGGCCTGCGGCTGATGAAGCCCACGCTGTGGGTGTTTTGGATCGGCCAGCCGGTGCTGTGGATCGCCACCGCGGGGGTGGCGATCGCACTCGGATGGCGGAGTCAACGCGGCCGCCGCCTCCTACACGGTCTCGTGGGTGGTGGCCGCGATCGCGGCGCGGATCTGGTGGATGCGCCTGTCTGCCGGCATGGGCGATCAGCGGGCGACCCGCGAGCAGGTGCGCGAGGCGCTCCGCTACGGCCTGCCGCGGGCGCCGTCGGCACTGTTCGCGCAGGCGCTGTTCTGGGCCGACCTGTTCGTGTTGGGGCACTACATCCGCGGCCAGAAGCTGGACGCCTACGCCGCCGCCGGGCCGGGTGTCCCAGGTGCTGCTGCTGTTCGTGGTCTCGACCAGCCTGATCTTCTCGCCGTTTGCGGCCGAGCTCCATGCCCGCGGCGACACCGCCCGGCTCGACCATCTGTTCAAGGACGCCACCCGGTGGGCGGTGGCGGCCACCCTGCCGATCCTGATCATCCTGTTCGTCGCCGCCGACGACGTCCTGCGGGTGTTCGGATCGGGCCTGCAGGTTGGCTCCACGCCGCTTCGGATCATGCTGGTGGGCCAGGCCGTGAACGTCGCCACCGGAAGCGTCGCCGCGGTGCTCATCATCGTCGGCCGCACCGGCCTCGATCTGGTCGACAACCTGGTCGCAAACATCCTGCTGGTGGGGATCGCGCTGCTGCTGGTGTCCCAGCTATGGGCCGACCGGCGCCGCGATCGCCTCGGCGGTGGCGATCGCGGGGGTCAACCTGCTGCGGGTCGCCCAGGTGAACCGCGCACGTCAAGATCCAGCCGTTTGCCCGCTCCCAGCTGCCGCTGGCGGTGCCGGCCCTGGTGTGCCTGGCGGTGGCGCTGGCGGTGCACTGGCTGACCGGCGATCTGGTGTGGTGGGTGACGCTTCTGGCGACCGCCGGTTCTGGCATGATCGCCTACGCACTCTTGATCGTGCCGGCGCTCCCGGCGAACGAACGTACGGTGATCCGTCGGCGACTGCGCGCCGTCGGCCGCAGCTCCCCGTAGTATCTGCCACAACCATTCTCGACCTTTGGAGCACCTGAACATGCGCGTACTCATCCTCGGTGGCGACGGGTATCTCGGCTGGCCCACCGCAATGCGATTCTCCGGCAAGGGCCACGATGTCGCCGTCGTCGACAATTTCAACAGGCGCCGCTGGGTCGAGGGGCAGGGAGGCGACTCGCTGACACCGATCGCGACGCTGACCGAGCGGGTGGCCGCATGGCGCGAGGTGTCGGGCAAAACCATCGACGTGCACGTGGGCGACATCGCCGAGGGCACGTTCGTGGCCGACATCGTGCGCGACTACGCCCCTGACACGATCATCCACTACGGCGAGCAGCCGTCGGCGCCGTGGTCGATGCAGTCGATCGACAACGCCGTCGAGACGCAGCAGGGCAACGTGATCGGCTCGCTCAAGCTGCTGTGGGCGATGCGCGAGTACACCCCTGACGCGCACCTGATCAAGCTGGGCACGATGGGCGAGTACGGCACGCCCAACATCGATATCGAAGAGGGCTTCATCGAGATCGAGCACAACGGCCGCCGCGACGTGCTGCCGTTCCCCAAGGTGCCGGGATCGCTCTACCACCTGTCCAAGGTGCACGACTCGCACAACCTGCACTTCGGCTGCCGCGTGTGGGGCCTGCGGGCGACCGATCTCAACCAGGGCGTGGTGTACGGCATCGAGACGCCCGAGACCAAGCTGGACGACCGGCTGGCGACCCGGTTCGACTACGACGAGTCGTTCGGCACCGCGCTCAACCGGTTCTGCGTGCAGGCCGTCATCGGCCACCCGCTGACGGTGTACGGCAAGGGCAGCCAGACCCGCGGATTCCTCAACATCGTCGACACGCTGCAGTGTGTGGAGCTGACCGCCGACAATCCGGCGGGCGCGGGCGAGTACCGGGTGTTCAACCAGTTCACCGAGGTGTTCACGGTGGCCGACCTGGCCGAGAAGGTGCGGCATGCCGGCGGCGAGATCGGCATCGAGGTGCAGGTGCAGAACCTCACCAACCCGCGGTTCGAGGCCGAGGAGCACTACTACAACCCGACCCACACCCGGCTGCCCTCGCTGGGACTTCAGCCGACGCTGCTTTCGGAGACGCTGATCGAATCCACGCTGGGCGTGATCGACCGCCACAAGTCGCGCGTGATCGCCGGCGTGATCGACCCGTCCACCCGGTGGCAGTCGCCGCTGGCAGGCCAGCCGGCCCGGTAGCTCCGTGGGGTTGACGCCACTTCGATGGGTGGGCCTGATCGCGGCGATCGTGTTCGCCGTACTGTCGATCCGGTCCTACCGCCAGGGCAAGATCGGAAACGGCGACCTGCTGGTGCGGATGGTCGTGTTCGTGCTGCCGCTGCTGGTGCTGTCGCTGGTGCCCGGCGCGCTCAGCTGGGTGTTCGACGAGCTGTCGTTCCGCAAGGGCGGTGGCCGCCAGATCATCGGCGCAACCGTGCTCGCGGTCGGCATCCTGTACCTGTTCACCTTCACCCTGGCGGGCCGCAACGAGCGCGTCCGGCGCGACCTCACACGGCTGATCGAGAACCTCGCGCTGGAGCAGTTCCGCGGCACCGGCCACCCCGAGCAGTTCGCCGAGGGCGTGGCGGTGGTGGTGCCGGCCTACAACGAGGCCGACAACATCGGCCACGTGCTGTCGGCGCTGCCCGAGGAGGTGTGCGGCAAGGCGCTGCACGTGATCGTGATCGACGACGGCTCCTCTGACGACACCACCGACCGGGCGCGGGCAGCCGGGCGCCGCGGCGGTGCGGCTGCCGCTCAACCGCGGCCAGGGCGCGGCGCTTCGCACCGGGTATCGGCTGGCGCTGATCACCGGGGCCGACGTGGTGGTGACCATGGACGCCGACGGCCAGCACCAACCGTCGGAGCTGTCGCGGCTGGTCGCGCCGATCGTCGCCGACGAGGCCGACGTGGTCAACGGCTCACGGGTGCTGGGAGACGCCGATCCATCCCACGCCGCCCGGGAGATGGGCATCAAGCTGTTCGCCCAGCTGCTGTCGCTGCTGACCTGGAGCAAGATCACCGACCCCGCCTGCGGCTACCGCGCGGTGCGCACCGAGGCCCTGCGGGGCTTGGAGTTCCGCCAGGATCAGTTCCACAACTCGGAGTTCATCATCGAAGCGTCCAAGACAGAAGCTGCGCATGATCGAGGTGCCGGTGACGGTCGCCCGGCGGCTCTCGGGCACGTCCAAGAAGCCTGCGCACTTCCGCTACGGGATGGGCTTTGCCAACGCGCTGGTGCGAGCGTGGCTCAGGTAGCTCGCGGTCCGGTCGTCCACTGGGACGACGTCACCCCGCGCACTCGTGAGGTCGGCTACATCAAGGCCGACTGGTCGTACCTCGGCTCCAAGGCGGGCAGCGTCACGGTCGGCGTCAACCGGCTGCAGATCCCGCCCGGCCGCATGCCCAACCCGCCGCATCTGCACGGCGCCGAGGAGGAGATCTTCTACGTGCTGTCGGGGTCCGGGCTCTCGTGGCAGGACGGTCGAGACGTTCGAGGTGCGGGCCGGTGACTGCATCGTGCACGTGGCCAACACCAAGGCGCACACGCTGCGCGCCGGTGACGACGGGCTGGACGTGCTGGTGTTCGGTCAGCGGGTGCCGGTCGAGCTGTGCAACCTGCCCGCGGGCCGAGACCGGCTGGCTGGGCCCGCGCTGGGTGCCGACGACCGGGCCGGATCCCGTGGCACGCAGACGCCGAGCTCGGGCCGCCCGAGTTCCCTGCGCCCAGCCCGCGGCCCGGCAACATCGTGAACCTCGCCGATGTCGCCGGTGACGCGACGATCAGCGCGAGACCGTGGGCCGAAAGGTCAGGCGCCTGGGGGCTGAGGCAGGGTCGGTCACCACCGGTCTGCGGCACGTCGAGGTGACCCCGGGAAAGCTCAACTGCCCGCCCCACTGCCACTCGGCCGAAGAGGAGCTGATGATCGTGCTGGGCGGGGACGGAACCCTGCTTTTGGGCGACGACGAGATCGCGGTGCGGGCCGGCAGCGTGGTGTCGCGGCCGGCCGGCACCGGCGTCGCCCACGCCTTCCGCGGCGGCGAGCACGGGCTCGAGCTGCTGCTGTACGGCACCCGCGACACCAACGACATCGCCTACTTCCCGCGCTCCGGCAAGATCTTCCTGCGCGGGATCGGGATCGCCGGCCGGATCGAACCGCTCGGCTTACTGGGACGGCGAGGAGTGAGCCGCCCCGCTGCGCTACTCGGTGAAGTACTCCCAGGTGGCCCGCAGCCCGTCGGCGAGCTGCACCTGCGGCCGGTAGCCGAGCCGCTCGAAGGCCTTGTCGACCAGCGAGTAGTTGCGCTGGATCTCTCCCGCCCGCGGCGGCTCGCGACGCACCTTGGGTTCGCGACCCGACACCTCGCCGAGCTTTGCCACCAGCTCGTTCAGGCTGGTCTCGACGCCGCTTGCGAGCTGGAACACCTCGCCGCCGATACCGGGCGTCTCGGCGGCCCGCACCAGGCCGTCGGCGAGATCGGTGACGAACACGAAGTCACGCGTCTGGGTGCCGTCGCCGTACACCACCAGCTCCTCACCGGCCAGGATCCGGCGGATGAACAGCGGGATCACGTTGCCCTTGTGAGCCGACCGCGGCCCGAACGCGTTCGAGAACCGCACCGCCACCGCCTCCAGCCCGTAGGCGCCGTGGAAGGCTGAGCAGTAGGCCTCGCCCACCGCCTTGGAGGCGCCGTAGGGGGAGAGCGGCGCGGTCGGCTTGTCCTCGCTGGCGGGGTAGGCGCCCGCGCCCAGCGGCGCGTTGGAGGACGAGAACACAAACCGCGGGACTCCCGCGCGGTGGGCTGCCCACAGCGCGGTCACGGTGCCGCGGGCGTTCACGTCGAAGTTCGCCAGCGGATCTTCGACCGACTCGATCACACCGGCGCCCGCGGCCAGGTGAAACATCGCATCGCACCCCTGAGCGGCCGCAACCAGCGCGTCGAGGTCGCGCACGTCGCCCTGCACGATCTCGGCGCCGGTGCCGTCCAGCAGACCGGCGCCTGCGCTCGACAGGTCGTCGAACACCCGCACCTCGTAGCCCCGCTCGGCCAGCAGCCTGACCAGCGTTGACCCAATGAACCCGGCCCCGCCGGTAACCAGCGCTTGACTCACCTACCACCTCCATCGTGTTCACGGTCGTACTCCCAGCAAGGCGCGTTCTCGAACGCTTTCAGACCGTCGCCTTCGTGTGTTCCAGGCTGCAGCCCGCGTCGCAGCCGCGGCGCGGCCACCGCGATCACGCCGCCGACCAGCGTGCCAAACGCGAACGTCCGCGCCGCCCGCCCGCGCTTCTTCTGCTCCGGTGGGCTCACGTCGACTCGCGATAGGCGATGAATCCCGCCAGCAGCAGGCCGAGCACCTGCACGTACAGCCGCGGATTCCCGCCGACGTGGGCGGCGATCACGATCGCGGCGCAGATGTACGACCAGGCCGCACCCGACGCGGCGATCCAGCCGGTTGAGTTCGCCCGGTAATAGCCGCTGAAACGGAGCGTCACCCGACCGACCACCAGGCCGACGATGTAGGCCACGATCAGTGTGAAGAATCCCAGCCCCTGGTATCCCGCGTACGCCAGCAGGATGCCCAGCCCCGAGCCGGTCAGAAGCGCTGCGGCAACCGCCCTGGCGGCCTTGTCCGGGCGCAGGGTGACTCGGGCCGATCGCGGCTGGCGGGCGCAGTCGCGGCACTTGATCCCGACCGGCGCCATCACCATGCAATCAGGACAGATGGGCTTGCCGCAGTTCGAGCACGACACCGCCGTCTCGACCTTGGGATGGTTGGCGCAATACGTGGGTGTTGTCGTCTGGGACACCGTTTCGAGTGTAACACCGGCCCCCACGGCGGCCCTCACCTGCTCATACCGCCCGAGCTCGCACCGCCAGGTGGAGGGCGAGCCGCTGATCGGGGTCGTCCAGATCGACGCCGAGCGTCGCCACGATCCGCTTGATCCTGTAGGCCACCGCGTTTCGGTGCAGGTGCAGCTCGCGACCCGCCGCCACCAGTGACCCGCCGTGATCGAGGTAGGAGCGCAGGGTGCGCACGGCCTCGGCTGCGCGCCGGCTGCCGAGTGCATCCAACGGTGCCAGCAGTTGCTCCACCGACGCCCGCGCAGCATCGTTGGCGTACCACTCGACCAGCATCCGCTGGAGCCCGGCCGGGTCGAAGGCGTTGACCACACCGGCAGGGCCGGAGTCGAGCGCCGAGCGGGCCTCCGCGTCCGAGCTGCGAAGACCGGCCAGACCAGCGTGCGGCGTACCCACACCGCACCTGATCCCGCCGGCCGCCGGCAGCGCCGCGATCACCCGGCGGGCCGTCTCGGCCACGGCGGCCGTCCTGCGCTGGCCCGGCTCGGCCCGATCCATCCGCACCAGCACGATGGCGGAGTCGAGCAGCGCTGCGTGCCACACGCCACCACCGGCCCGGGCCGTTTCCAGTGCCGCTCGCACCACATCCTCGTCCGACGCCTCCAGCTCGAGCCGCACCACGGTGTGCCAGCCGTCCACCGGCAATCCCAGCGAACGTGCCCGATCGGCCACCAGGCTGGTGCGATGCGGAGAGGCCAACAGCAGCTCGGTCAGCACCACTCCGCGCGACCGGATCGGTGCGTCGACCCGGCGCCGCTCCTCCTGCTCCCAGCGGGCGCTGATCTCACCGGCGGTGACCAGCGCGAGCTGCCGCGCAACGCCCGGCGCGCCCTGGGCGGGTGCATCCGCGGCCATCAGATCCCGCGCCAGCTCGGCAACGCGCCGGGGAGATCGATCCTCGGATGAGCGCAGCGCCGTGACGAAGGCTGCGGCGTCCATCAGTGCCTGGGCGGCGCCGGCGTCGATCACGCGGGTCACGTGCATGCACAGAGCTCCCGATGTCCACGTCCGCGGTCGTGGCGAGCACTGCCGGCCCAGCCCGCCCGGCGATCGCGTGCACGGTCGGCGACAACGGCCGCGGCGGGTCGATCAAGCACCAGCGCGGCGGCCCCGCGCTCCGAAAGCGTGCGAGTGGCTGAATCGAGCCGGTAACCGGAGACGTCGACCGCCCGGGCCAGCACCACCGCCGCCCCGGCGGAGACCCGCTCGAGTTGGCTGACGTGCTCGACCACCGACACCCCTGAGAGTTCGACCGCCGGTGCGTCGACCAGCCGCTCCAACCCGAGATCAGAGGCGAACGCCATAGCGGTATTGTGCTCCTAGCACAAGTTCGCTGTCAACTTTGGCGTTTTCTCCATGCCGGCATCGAGAAACCCGCCTACGCTGATGGGGTGCAGCTCGAGCCACTCCAACCTCCCACGGTTTGCCCGCGGCTGCGGCGTGCTTGGCACCGGCGGCGGAGGTGACACCTACGCGACCCTGCTGGGCGCACTCCAAGCCGTTGAAGACCACGGCCCGGTTGCGGTAGTCGACCTCGACGACCTGCCCGACGACGCGCTGGTGATGCCGTGCGGAGGCGTCGGCGCGCCCACGGTGTCACTCGAGAAGCTGGGTGGAATCACCGAAGGCGTCGCGCTGAGGGCGGCGGTGGAACGCATCACCGGGACGCCGGTGGCGGCCCTGATGTCGAGCGAGATCGGCGGCTCCAACGGCGTGCTTCCGGTCGCCTGGGCGGCCCACTGCGGTCTGCCCGTGGTTGATGCCGACGGCATGGGCCGTGCCTTCCCCGAGATTCCACAGGTGACGATGGAGCTGGCGGGGGTCTCGCCGATCCCGGCGGTGATGGTGGACGAGCGCGGAAACGGTGTCGTCACCAGCCCCATCAACGGGGCCTGGGCCGAGCGCTTGGCGCGCTCGATCGCGGTTGATTTCGGCGGCGCTGTGTCGTCTGCCGACTACCTCATGACCGCCGCAGTCGCACGCACCGCGACTGTGCGCGGGTCGATCTCCCGGGCGCTGGCGATCGGCGCTGCGCTGGAGGCGCCCGACCCGTTGGCGGGGCTGGTGGCAGAGCTCGACGCGGTCAAGCTCGTCACCGGCAAGATCATCGACGTGCAGCGTGAGACCGTGGGCGGCTTCGCCCGTGGATCAGCGCTGGTGGAAGGTGTGGGTGATGACTCGGGGCGGCTGCTGCGGCTCGAGATCCAAAACGAGAACCTGGTGGCGATGGAGGACGGGCTGGTGCGAGCCTCGGCGCCCGACCTGATCACCGTGCTCGACTCCGCCACTGCCGACGCCGTCTCGACCGAGCTTTTGGCATACGGCCAGCGCGTCACCGTGGTCGCCTTCGCCTGTGATCCCGTGTGGCGCACTCCCGCCGGGCTTGCCCTCGCCGGACCGCGCACCTTCGGCTACGACTTTGACTTCATTCCGGTGGAGCAGCTGTGACCGGCCGCGAGCTCGACCTCCGTCTCGGCATCGACGTCGGCGGCACGCACACCGATGCGGTGGTGCTGGATCGGGATGACCGCGTGCTGGCCAAGACCAAGCAGCCCACCACGGCCGACGTCACCGCCGGGATCGTCGAGGCGATCGGGGCAGTGGTGGTCGCCGACGAGGTCGACCGGGATCGCATTACCCACGTGATGCTCGGCACCACCCACGCCACCAACGCCGTGCTGGAGCGGCGCGAGCTGCTGAAGGTGGCGGTGGTGCGGATCGGGGCGCCCTCCACCACGCTCGTGCGACCGCTGTTCCCGTGGCCGGCCGACCTGCGCACCACGGTGTCCGCCGGTGAGGCGGTGGTCGCGGGCGGGGTCGAGCTGGACGGTCGCGACATCGTCGCCTTCGATCCCGAGGCCACTGCCCGCTTTCTCGAGAGCGTCGCCGATACGGCCCAGGCGGTCGCCATCACCGGCGTGTTCTCTCCGATCTCTGCCCGCCAGGAGCTGGAGGCTGAGCAGGTCGCCCGGCGTGCGCTGGGACCTGACGTTCCGATCTCTCTGAGCCACGAGGTCGGCTCGTTGGGCCTGTTGGAACGGGAGCATGCCACCGTGCTCAACGCGGCTCTGAACGCCGTCGCGCGGGCGGTGGCCTCAGCATTGCAGGAGGCCCTGGTGCGCCACGAGCTGGACGCGGTCGCATTCTTCGCCCAAAACGACGGCACGTTGATGGCACTGGAATACGCCGTCTCCCATCCGGTGCTGACGATCGGCAGCGGCCCGGCCAACAGCATCCGCGGCGCGGCGTACCTGACCTCCGCCACTGATGCCCTGATCGCCGACATCGGCGGCACGTCGACCGATGTCGGCATGCTCACCGGCGGGTTCCCTCGCGAGACCGCCGCCGCGGTCGAGATCGGCGGCGTCCGCACCAACTTCCGCATGCCCGACCTGGTGACGATCGCCGTCGGCGGAGGCAGCGTGCTCTCATCCGACGCCGACGGGGTCAGGGTCGGCCCCGAGAGCGTCGGCTTCCGACTGCATCGGCAGGCGCTGATCTTCGGCGGCGACACCGCCACGCTCACCGACGCCGCGGTGCACGGCGGGCGCACCGACCTGGGCTCGCTCCCGGCCGGCGCCGACACGAGCCTTCTGCGTCGTGGTCTCGAGCGAGCCGATTGGCTGCTCGCCGATGCCGTCGACCGGATCAAGACTGCAGCCGGCGAGCCGCCGCTGATCGTGGTCGGCGGTGGCAGCGTGATCATGCCCGATCGGCTGCCCGGGGTGGGCGAGATCGTGCGCCCCGAGCACTTCGAGGTGGCCAACGCCATCGGCGCCGCCATCGCCACCGTCAGCGGTCAGGTCGACCGGGTGTATGCCCTCAACGGCCGCGGCCGTGAGTCGGTGCTGGACGAGGCCCGGGCGGAGGCGTGTGAGCACGCCGTGCGCGCCGGCGCGGACTCCACCCAGGTCGAGGTTGTGGCACTGGAAGAGGTACCGCTGGCCTACCTGACAACCCCCGCAATCCGCGTCCGCGCAAAAGCAGTGGGCCCGCTCTCGAGCGTCTGAGGAGGAACCGATGACCCGCCCCACCATTCGTTCAAGGATCCTGGCCACCGCCGCCGTGGCGACAGTGGTTGCTGTCGCCGGCGCCTGCGGCGGCAGCTCCACCGGCGGCAGCTCGTCGGGCTCCGGCGGGATTCTGCGGATCGGCACCACCAACTCGGTCGACTCGCTCAACCCGTTCGTGGCCATCAACCCTCAGGCCGTGAACGCATTCAGCATGGAGTACCCCCAGCTGGTGCAGTACTCGCGCGATCTCAAGCTGGAGGGCGACTGGGCCAAGTCGTGGTCACACTCCCCCGACGGGCTCACCTGGACGTTCCATCTGATCCCGAACACCACCTGGTCGGACGGCACCCCCATGACCGCCGCCGACGCCGTCTGGAGCGGCGAGACGGTGTTGAAGTACGCCGCCGGAGCCACCGCTCTGCGGGCTGGGGCGCTGGAAGGCGTCAAGAGCGTGACCGCCCCCAATCCCACCACGGTGGTCATCACCTACAAGCAGCCGGTCGGAAACGCGCTGTCGCAGCTGCAGCAGTTTTACATCTATCCGAAGCATGTGTGGGCGTCCCACACCGGAAACGACGGCAAAGACCTCAAGGCCTACCAGGTGCAGGACGACCTGCCCACGGTCGCCGGCGGTCCGTATGTGATCTCGAAGTACGACGCCAAGGGCGTGACCGTGTTCAAGCCCAATCCGAAGTTCTACGGGCCGGCATCGCACGCCCAGGCGGTGGCGCTGTCGTGGTACACCAACCCGACCTCGCTGGTGGCCGACATGGACTCCGGCAACCTGGACTTCATCGACCAGGTGCCGTTCGGAGCCGCCGACAGCCTCAAGAGCCAGCCGGGTGTCCAAGTGCAGCTGGGCGAGAACGGCGAGCTGCCCAGCATCACCTTCAACTCCAACCCGGCCAAGCCCAAGAACCGCGAGCTGCTGAATCTCAAGGTGAAGGAGGCGCTGGAGTACGCGACTCCCCGCGAGCAGATCGCAAACGTCGTCTTCAGCGGCTACGCCACCCCGTACGCCAACCTGATCTCATCCCAGTCGAAGGGCGACGGGTGGGTGAATCCGGCGGTGCAGCCGCTGCCGCTGGACGTGAGCAAGGCCAACCAGATCCTGGACGGGCTGGGGTATGCGAAGGGCTCCGACGGGATCCGTGAGGTACCTGCAACCGGCGGAAAGTACCCGCAGGCTGCGCACGAGATGAGCTATGGCGTGATCGTGCCCGGCCCGGGCACGCTCGACTTCAACGGCAGCCGCCAGTTCCAGATCCTGGCGACAGCATGGGAGCATGTGGGGGTCAAGCTGCACGAGATCCCGGGCGGCGACGCCAACCAAGCCGTGGCGATGGAAACTGCGGGGAACTACACCAAGTTCGACCTCGCCACCTGGTACTGGGTCGGCTACATCGACCCCAACTTCATGCTCTCGATCCTGACCAAGGATCAGTGGGGGGGCTGGAGCGACACCGGCTACGACGACCCCGCCTACGACGCCCAGTACCGACAGCAGGCAGCCACCATCGACGAGCAAGCGCGGCGCGCGCTGGTGTGGAAGATGGAGGCCGAAATCGCAGCCACACGCCCATACATCCAGCTGGTGGAGGAGCGCCTGATCACGGCGCACTCCACCGGCTGGACCGACTTCGCGCCCAACGTCAACGGGTACTGCAAGTGCTATTACACCGACCCCCACCAGGTGGGCTGATCGCTGCCGTATTCTCCCGGGGTCGAATGAGTACCACCCCGTGACCCGCCAACCCTCGGGACTCCTCGTGATCGCTCCCGAGGTTCAGCGAGCGCTGACCCGCTCCGAACCGGTGGTGGGGCTCGAGTCGTCGCTGATCGCCCACAACCTGCCGGCGGCCGTCGGGCCGGATGTCGCCCGCGAGTGCGAGCAGCGGGTGCGAGACGCGGGAGCGGTGCCGGCCACGATCGCAGTGATCGACGGCCAGATTCACGTCGGTATCGACAGCGAGCAGATGCAGCGGCTCGCAGTCGAAGCCGCAGGTGCGCAAGGTCGGCCCGCGCGACCTGGGCGCGGTCACCATCTCGGGCATGTGCGGCGCGACCACCGTCGCCGGAACGATGGCGGTGTGCCGGGTTGCCGGCGTGCACTTCATGGCCACAGCCGGGCATCGGCGGCGCCCATCGCGGCTGGGCAACGTCGGGTGACGTCTCGGCCGACGTGCTGGAGCTCGGCACCTCCCCGGTGTGCGTGGTGTGCTCGGGCGCCCGCTCGTTTCTGGACACCGCGGCCACGCTCGAGTTGCTCGAGACCTACGGCGTGCCGGTGATCGGCTACGGCATCGACCACTTCCCGCTCTACTACGCCCGCTCGAGCGGTCATGAGCTGGTCGACCGGGCCGACGACCCCAAGACGCTGGCGGCCGTCACCGCCGCCCACTGGGCGCTCTCACGCTCCTCGGCGATCCTGGTGGCAAACGCGATCGCGGCGGAGGCGGCGCTGTCCGCCGGACGAGCTCGAGCCGCTGATCGCCGAGGCGATGGCAGCCGCCGCCTCGGCCGGCGTGGACGGCATCGACCTGACGCCGTTTGTGCTGCAACGCCTGCACCTGGAAACCGGCGGGCGCACGCTGGCCGCCCACCGCCGACTGGTGGCCGACAACGCAGAGCTGGCCGCGCACATCGCCCGCGCCTACTACACGCGCTGAGCTACCCCCGCGGCTTGAGCACGTACAGCCGGCCGAACCCGACCACCACCAGCCGCCCCGCGGCGGCGATCGCGGGCGAGTACTTGCCGTCGTGGAACTGCCACACCAGCCGCCCGTTGCCGGGGTTGTAGCCGTACACGTGGCCGGAAACGCTGCCGCTGGCACCGCGGTCGGCGACGTACACCAGCGGCCCGATCACGACCGGCGAGGACAGCGTGTTGTAGGCCAGCTGGTGGCGCCACAGCTCGTTGCCGGTGCGGGCGTCGAGGGCGACGAACGTGCCCAGCGACGAGGTGGCGAACACCCGGCCGTCGGCGACCGCCGGAGAGCCGTACGCCCATCCGGGCAGCGTGGTCGACCACGCCTCCTCGCCGGAGTTGGCGTCGAACGAGTACACCTTGCCATCGGTATTGCCGACGTACACGCGGCCGTAGGCGACCGCCGGTGTGGAGTAGAAGCCGCCGGAGCGGTAGCCGCTGGAAAGGCCGGCCGTCTGGGTGCGCCAGATCAGCCCGCCGGTGGTCGCGTTGAGGCAGTACATGACTCCCGCGTAGTCGCCGAAGTAGAGCCGGCCGTTGACCAGCGCGGGGCCGTGCTTGACCGCTCCCGACGTCGCGTACGTCCACTTGACACGGCCGGTGTCGGCGGACACCGCCACCATCGCGCCGGACAGCTTGCCGATGTAGACGGTGCCGTGCCACACCGCGGGGGAGCCCTCCAGAGCGCTGTTGGTCTGAAGCTTCCACACCTGGCTGCCGTTCGAGCGGCGCAGCGCGCAGCAGGCCCGATCCCGACGGCAGGTAGACGAACTTGCCGGCCACCGCCGGCGATCCCAGCGCGGGCAGGCTCGATCCGGCGCGCAGGTGACGATGCCACAGCACCGTGCCCTTGAACACGTCGAAGGCGGTGGCGTTGCCGGCATCCGACAGCTCGTAGAGGACGCCGTCGGCATAGCCGGGCGGGTACTCCAAGAGCCCGCCTCCCCGAGCCGACCAGCTGGTCTTGTAGGGCGGATGGATGGTTGCCAGATCGGTGGCGTCGCGGGTGCGCGCAAGCGTACGCCCGTAGAACGGCCACGGCTGGCCGTAGTCGGGCACTGCGGGGTTGGTCGTCGTCGACGTGGGTGGCGGCGGGGCCGGGTCGGCGGTGCTCGTGAACGGCACCTCGTCGCCGTTTCGCACGTCCCCCACCCGCTGGGTCGCGACCCAGTACCCGACGACGGACAGGCCGATGCCCACGACCAGCACCGCGGCGCCGCAGATCAACCAGATTTTTCGTCGCGACATCGCGCCGCAGACTACCCGCCGCTGGTTGGAGAGCGGCTGGACCCTGCACAGCCGCCACCGTGAATAACGGTGCCTGGCACCGTTATTCACCACCGCTACGCGGTCCGGTCCTCGGCGGCGAGACCGCGGCGGCCGGTGAGGTCGCCGTAGAGGGCGCGGATGAAGAGCGCCGAGAACGGCCACACGATCGGCACCGAGCAGGCCAGCGCCAGGATCTGCGCCGCCATGCCGCCGGAGAACGCCGACACCACCAGGAACATCGAGATCATCACCGGCGCCGAGAACACCATGATCACCAGCCACACCGCCCAGGTGCGCTGGAAGTTGGAGAGCGCCAGCGTGACGCCCCGGACCAGCCCACCCGCGGGAGAGCGGTCTCCGGCCGCCACGGCCGGCACCGCCAGCAGAAAGAACGGGATCACGACCACCACGAACGGCTGCAGGAACAGCAGCAAAAGGCCGGTGACCAGGCCGACCACCGTGGCGGTGGCGTAGGTGGCCACCACCTGCCCCCTGGGCGCGGCCGCGGGCAGCCCGCGCAACACCACGAACCCCACGAAGGCGTAGTAGGCGACGCCGTAGGCCAGCGCCGTGACGACGTACACCGTCGTGGCCGGCCGGCCGTTGGTGTGCAGGATCACCGCCGGCAGCCCGGCCAGCACGGTGCCGATCACCGACACCACCAGCAGGTCGGGCCAGACCGCCCCGAACCGGTGCACGGCTGACGCGAACAGGTCTGACAGCCGTGCCGGCTCGGAGCTCACGCTCACCCGACCGCAACCGCCTCTTGCGGCGTGCTCGACCGCGATCGTGATGGCGTCGTCGGCGGCATCCACCGACACGCTGTCGCCGTCTCGGATCTCGCCCGAGAGCACCTTCAGCGCCAGCGGGTTCTCCAGCTCGCGCTGGATCGTCCGCTTCAGCGGGCGAGCGCCGTAGGCGGGGTCGTAGCCCTTCTCGATCAGCATCTCGGCCGCGGCGTCGGTCAGCTCCAGCGCGATCCCGCGGTCGCTCAGCCGCGCCCGCAGACCCTCGACCTGCAGCCGCACGATCTTGGCCAGCTGGTCGCGCTCGAGCGACTTGAACCGCACGATGTCGTCGATCCGGTTCAGGAACTCGGGCCGGAAGACGGCTTCCAGGTTGCTCGCGTTCGAGGTCATGATCACGATCGTATTGCGGAAATCGACCGTGCGCCCCTGACTGTCGGTCAGGCGGCCGTCGTCGAGCAGCTGCAACAGGATGTTGAAGACGTCGGAGTGGGCCTTTTCGATCTCGTCCAGCAGCAGCACCGTGTAGGGGCGCCGGCGCACCGCCTCGGTCAGCTGGCCGCCCTCGTCGTAGCCGATGTAGCCGGGAGGCGCGCCCACCAGCCGCGACACGGAATGCTTCTCCATGTACTCCGACATGTCGATCCGCACCATCGCCTTCTCGGTGTCGAACAGAAACTCCGCCAAGGCCTTGGCCAGCTCGGTCTTGCCGACGCCGGTGGGCCCCAGGAAGATGAACGACCCGATCGGCCGGTCGGGATCTCCCAGGCCGGCGCGGGAGCGGCGAATCGCGTTGGCCACCGCCGACACCGCCTCGTCCTGGCCGATCACGCGCTCGTGCAGGCGGCTCTCCATGTGCACCAGCTTCTCCATCTCACCCTCGAGCAGCCGGCTGACCGGGATCCCGGTCCAGCTGCCCACCACCTCGGCGATGTCCTCGGCGCCGACCTCCTCCTTCAGAAGCGGCGTGCCGGACTGCAGCTCGCGCAGCTTGGCGCTGGCCGCCTCGAGCTCCTGCTCGAGCCGGGGCAGATCGCCGTAGGTCAGCTCGGCGGCCCGCTGCAGGTCGGCGTCGCGCTGTGCCCGCTCGGCCTCGGCGCGGGTGTCCTCGATCATCGCCTTGGCGTTCTGCACCGCCTGGATCGCCTCTTTCTCGGCTTCCCACTCGGCCTTCATGCCGTCCAGCTGCTCGCGCAGGTTGGCCAGCTCCTCGGCCAGCGCCTCGCGCCGCTCGACCGCCGCCTGGGCGGTCTCCTTCTCCATCGCGGCCTGCTCGATCTCGAGCTGGATCACGCGCCGCTGCACCTCGTCGATCTCCTGCGGCATCGAGTCGATCTCGATCTTCAGCCGCGACGCGGCCTCGTCGATCAGGTCGATCGCCTTGTCCGGCAGGAACCGGTCGGCGATGTAGCGATCGGAGAGCATGCCGGCGGCCACGATCGCGTCGTCGGAGATGCGCACACCGTGGTGCACCTCGTAGCGCTCCTTCAGCCCGCGCAGGATCGCGATCGTGTCGGTCACGCTCGGCTCGCCCACGAACACCGGCTGGAACCGGCGCTCGAGCGCGGCGTCCTTCTCGATGTACTGGCGGTACTCGTCCAGCGTGGTGGCGCCGATCGCGCGCAGCTCACCGCGGGCCAGCATCGGCTTCAGCAGGTTGGCGGCGTCGACCGCCCCCTCGGCCTTGCCGGCGCCCACGATCGTGTGCAGCTCGTCGATGAAGACGATCACCATGCCCTCGGCGGCGGCGATCTCGGCCAGCACCGCCTTGAGCCGCTCCTCGAACTCGCCGCGGTACTTGGTGCCGGCCACCAGCGCACCCACGTCCAGCGCCCACACCCGCTTGCCTGCCAGGCTCGAGGGCACGTCGCCGGAGGTGATCCGCTGGGCCAGGCCCTCGACGATGGCGGTCTTGCCGACCCCGGGCTCGCCGATCAGCACCGGATTGTTCTTGGTGCGGCGTGACAGCACCTGGATCACGCGCCGCACCTCCTGGTCGCGGCCGATCACCGGGTCGAGCTTGCCTCGCTCGGCCGCCTCGGTCAGGTCGCGCCCGAACTTGCTCGAGCGCCTCGTAGGTGCCCTCGGCGTCGGGCGAGCTCACCCGCTGCCCGCCGCGCACCTCCACCAGCGCCTTCATGATGGCGCCGCGATCCAGCTCGGCGCGGCTTGGCCAGCGCCAGCAGCAGATGCTCGACGGCCACGTATTCGTCCTTGAGCGTCTCGGCCTCGGTGAACGCCGCCTCGAGCGTGTCGCGCAGCGCCCGCGACGCCGGCGGAGTGGCGTTGCCGCCTTCCACCCGCGGCAGGCGCGAGACGCGCTCGTCGGCAGCGGCGCGCACGGCGGCGGCCGAATGGCCGGCCTTCTCCAGCACGCGGCCGGCCACGCTTGCGTCCTGATCGAGCAGCGCCACCAGCAGATGGTCGGGGGTGATCTCGGGGTTGCCGCGCTCCAGCGCGATCCCCTGGGCGGAGGAGAATGCCTCCTGCGATTTGATTGTCAGTTTTTGAAAGTCCATAGCTCCGGAGGTTGTGGTTTTTGGTAGAGCACCAGGTCGCGCCGGTAGGAGCGATGCACCTGGGCGAGCTCGTGCTGCAGTCGCTGGGCGGACTCGAACATCTGGTTCTCGAGACGCGCGACCTGCCTGTTGAGTGCGGCGACGGTGTCCTCCAGTTCGAGCACCCTGGCGGCGCCCGCGAGGTTCATGCCCAGCTCGCCGGTGAGCACGATGATCTTTCGCAGCCGCTCGATATCGGCGTCCGAAAACCGCCGGGTGCCCCCGCTGGTGCGGCGCGGCCGCACCAGCCCGCGGCTCTCGTACATGCGCAGCGTCTGGGGGTGCAGGCCGGTGATCTCGGCGGCCACCGAGATCGAGTAGCGAGCCTCGTGGTTCACGCCGAGCGCTCCTCGAACAGCTGCTCACGCGGGTCGCCGTGGCTGGCCCGCTGGATCTCCTGCAGCTTCTCCAGCGCCTCGCGCTCCTGCTTGGAGAGCTTGGAGGGCACGGCGATCCTCAGCCGCGCCAGCAGATCGCCGTTGCCGTTGCCCTTCAGCTTGGGCGCGCCGCGGCCCTTGACCCGCAGCAGCTTGCCGTCGGTCGAGCCGGCCGGCACCTTGACCTTGACGGTCTTGCCGTCGGGAGTGGGCAGCTCGACCTGCGAGCCCATCGAGGCCTCGGAGAAGGTCACCGGCACATCGATCACGAGATCGTCTCCCCGGCGGCTGTAGAGCGGGCTGGGGCCGACCTTGGTGACGACGTACAGGTCGCCCGGCTCACCGCCGCGGGGGGCGGCCTCGCCCTTGCCCGCGACCTTGATGCGGGTACCGTCCCGCACACCGGCGGGAATCCGCACCTGATAGGTCTTGGTGGAGCGCACCCGTCCGGCTCCGTGGCAGTTGGGGCAGGGATGCTCGATCACCGTGCCGCCGCCGCCGCAGCGCGGGCAGGGGTGGCTGAGGGCGAAGAAGCCCTGGCTCTCGGCGATCACGCCCCGGCCCTTGCAGTCCGGGCAGATGGTGGGCGAGGTACCCGGCGCCGCGCCCGATCCGTGACAGTCGGGACAGGTGTTGGCCTTGTCCACCGGCACCCGCACCGTGGCTCCCTTGAGCGCGTCGGCAAACGACAGCTCGACCCGCGCCTCGACATCGCTGCCGCGCTGCTGGGTCGTGCCCGCCCGGCCGGCCCCGCCGCGGTTGAACAGCCCGCCGAACAGGTCGCCCAGATCGAAGTTGGCACCCGCACCGGAGAAGTCGAAGCCCTGCGCGCCGCCCTGAGGACCCGCGCCGGGGCGGAAGTTCTGGCCGAAGGTGTCGTACTGCTTGCGCTTCTCCGGATCGGAGAGGATGTCGTGGGCCTCGCCGATCTGCTTGAAGCGTTCCTCGGCCGACGCGTCGCCGGGATTCGCGTCGGGATGATATTGACGAGCGAGCTTGCGGTAGGCCT
Source organism: uncultured Actinomycetes bacterium (assembly GCA_963729195.1). Lineage (GTDB taxonomy): Bacteria > Actinomycetota > Thermoleophilia > Gaiellales > JAICJC01 > CAVPTL01. The sequence goes on along the minus strand of CAVSNF010000020.1, from coordinate 432,715 downwards.
TCTTGATCTCCTCCTGGCTCGCCCCCTTGGGGACGCCCAGGGTGTCGTAGTGGTTCGCCATACCTCGGCTCAGCCACCCTCACCGTTGGGAGCACCGCTGGAGACGACCACCCGCACGGGTCGCACCACCTTCGAGCCCAGCCGATAGCCCCGCTGCCAGACCGCGGCGATGGTGCCCTCCGGCTGATCGGAGGGCTGATGCGAGAGCGCCTCGTGGACGTGCGGATCGAAACCGTCGCCGGGTTCGGCGTCGATCGGATCGAGCCCGCGCCGGTGCATCACTTCGGCCAGCTGCTGGCGCACCAGGCTGACGCCCTCGGCCACCTTGGCCTCCTCGTGGTGGTCGGAGGCCTCCAGCGCCCGCTCGAGGTTGTCGAGCACCGGCAGCAGCTCGCCCATGATGCCTTCGATCGCCCGCCGAGCCTGATCCTCGGCGTCGCGGGCAACTCGCTTGCGGAAGTTGTCGAAGTCGGCGGCCACCCGGCGCAGGTCGGCCAGGTACTCGTCGGCCTGCCGGCGAGCCTCCTCCAGCTCGCTCAGCTCAGGCTCGGCCGCGGCCGCCGGGTCATCCCCGGCGGCCTCCGGCTCGGTTTCGATGTCGACATCCGCGTCGACGTGATCGTTGGGCTGACGGTTCACGCGCGGTCACCGGTCTCGGATTCCTCGTCCACGACCTCGGCGTCGACGATCTCCTCCTCGGAGTCCTCGGCCGTCTCGCCGTTGGCACCGCTGGGGCCGGTGGCACCGGCCGCCTGAGCCTGCTGGTAGACCAGCTCACCCAGCTTGAACGATGCCTCACGCAGCGCCTCGAGCTTGGTGCGGATGTCGGCCGCGTCATCGCTCTCGAGCGAGCTGCGCACAGCCTCGATCTTGCCCTTGATGTCGTCCTTGGTTTCGTCGTCCAGCTTCGACTCGTGCTCGGCCAGCGACTTCTCGGTGGCGTACACCACCTGCTCGGCGGAGTTGCGGGCCTCGGCCAGATCGCGCAGCCGGCGATCGTCCTCGGCATGCGACTCGGCGTCGGAGACCATCGACTCGACCTCGGCGTCGGACAGGCCGGAACCGCCCTGGATCTGGATCTTCTGCTCGTTGCCCGATCCGTTGTCCTTGGCCGACACGTGCATGATGCCGTTGGCGTCGATGTCGAACGTGACCTCGATCTGCGGCACTCCTCGCGGAGCCGGCGGGATGCCGACCAGCTGGAACTTACCCAGCGTCTTGTTGTAGGTGGCCATCTCGCGCTCGCCCTGCAGCACGTGGATCTCCACCGACGGCTGACCGTCATCGGCAGTCGAGAAGATCTCCGACTTGCGCGTGGGGATGGTGGTGTTGCGGTCGATCAGCTTGGTGAAGACGCCGCCCTTGGTCTCGATGCCCAGCGACAGCGGGGTGACGTCGAGCAGCAGCACGTCCTTGACCTCGCCCTTGAGCACGCCCGCCTGGATGGCTGCGCCGACGGCGACCACCTCGTCGGGATTGACTCCGCGATGCGGGTCCTTGCCGATCAGTTCCTTGACCTTCTCCTGCACTGCCGGCATGCGCGTCATGCCACCCACCAGGATCACCTGGTCGATCTGCGATGACGAGAGGCCTGCATCGGACAGGGCCTGCTTGGTGGGGGCGACGGTGCGCTCCACCAGGTCGTGCGTGAGCTCGGTCAGCTTGGCCCGCGACAGGGTGGTGTCGAGGTGCTTGGGGCCGTCCGCACCGGCGGTGATGAACGGCAGGTTGATGTTGGTCGACTGCGTGGTCGAGAGCTCGATCTTGGCCTTCTCGCCGGCCTCGTACAGCCGCTGCAGCGCCATCGGGTCGACGCCCAGGTCGATGCCCTGGTCGCGCTTGAACTCGGCGATCAGCCAGTCCACGATGGCCTTGTCGAAGTTGTCGCCGCCGAGGTGGTTGTCACCCGACGTGGCCTTGACCTCGAACACGCCCTCACCCAGCTCCAGGATGGAGACGTCGAAGGTGCCGCCGCCCAGGTCGAACACCAGGATCGTCTGGTCGCCTTCCTTGTCCAGCCCGTAGGCGAGCGACGCGGCGGTCGGCTCGTTGATGATGCGAAGCACGTTCAGCCCGGCGATCTTGCCGGCGTCCTTGGTGGCATTTCGCTGCGCGTCGTTGAAGTACGCGGGGACGGTGATGACCGCCTCAGCGACCGGCTCACCCAGGTAGGCCTCGGCGTCGGTCTTGAGCTTCTGCAGGATCATGGCCGAGATCTCGGGCGGCGGGAAGGTCTTGTCCTCCGCCTGCACGCGGGCATCGCCGTTGGGGCCGGAGACGACCTCGTAGGGGACGATCTTCTGCTCTTCGGACACCTCGTCGGCCTTGCGGCCCATGAAGCGCTTGATCGAGAAGATCGTATTCTTCGGGTTGGTGACCGCCTGGCGCTTGGCGGGGGTGCCCACCAGCCGCTGGCCGTCCTTGGCAAACGCGACCACCGACGGGGTGGTGCGGCCGCCTTCGGCGTTGGGGATGACGGTGGGCTCTCCGCCCTCCATCACCGCCATGCACGAGTTGGTCGTGCCCAGGTCAATGCCGATCACTTTGCTCATCCATCACTCCTTGAGTTGCATCGCAGTAGAAAACCTTAGTCGAGTTATATCAAGATTTGGAGAGAGCTCGCAACCCTTGTGCGAACAGGTACCCTGCGGGTATGGGTGATGTCCGCGACACCATGAACCGGCCGCTGCGGGATCTGCGCATCTCGGTCACCGACCGCTGCGACTTCCGCTGCGTGTACTGCATGCCGAAAGAGGTGTTCGGGCCGAAGTTCGAGTTTCTGCGCCGCTCACAGCTGCTGACCTTCGAGGAGATCACCCGGCTGGCCACGGTGTTCGCCGACCTGGGGGTGCGCAAGCTGCGCCTGACCGGCGGTGAGCCGCTGATGCGCCGCGACGTCGAGCGGCTGGTGGCGATGCTGCGCGAGGTCGACGGCATCGAGGACATCGCCCTCACCACCAACGGTTCGCTGCTGGCGCGCAAAGCCCAGTCGCTGGCCGATGCGGGGCTCGACCGGGTCACGGTCAGCCTCGACTCGATCGACGACGAGGTGTTTCGTGCCATGAACGACGTCGATTTCCCGGTCGAGAAGGTGCTCAAGTCGATCGATGCGGCCGCCGCCGCCGGACTGGGACCGATCAAGATCAACGCGGTGATCAAGCGCGGGCTGAACGACGACAGCCTGCTGGAGATGGCCGAGCACTTCCGCGGCACCGGCCACATCCTGCGACTGATCGAGTTCATGGACGTCGGCACCACCAACGGCTGGCGGCTGGACGACGTGGTCGGCGCCCAGGAGATGATCGAGCGGATCTCCGGGCAATGGCCGCTGGAGCCACTGGACGCGCTCTATCCGGGTGAGGTCGCCCGCCGCTACCGATACGCCGACGGCGAGGGCGAGATCGGCGTGATCGCCTCTGTCACCCAGCCGTTCTGCGGAGGCTGCACCCGCGCCCGCCTGTCGGCCGAAGGCCGGCTCTACACCTGCCTCTTCAGCGCCCTCGGCCACGATCTGCGAAGCATCGTGCGATCCGACGCCGACGACGTCGCGGTGGCCGAGAAGATCGGCGGCATCTGGAATCGCCGCGGCGACCGCTACTCCGAGCTTCGCAGCGCCAACACCGCGGACAAGCCCAAGGTGGAGATGTCCCACATCGGCGGATAATCCGCGCCCCGGGGGGATTGCTACGATCCTCCCTACGATGGGTGACGTGGCCGCGGGCAGTCGAAGTGTCCTGTCACAGCTGTTGAGGCCGCTGCGATGGGTCGAGAAGTTTCTCCCCAAGGGATGGGGCGACTTCATCCGCCAGCTGATTCTTTTCAGCCTGGTGGACATCGGCTATGAGCTGACCCGGGGCCACTCGCTGGGATCGGTGCAGGTCGCGTTCATCCACGCCCGCGACCTGGTGTCGTTCGAGCGGTCGGTGGGGATCTTCACCGAGCTGGACGTCCAGCAGTGGGCGCTGCATCGCAGCTGGGCGCTGGACATCGCCGACTTCACCTACTTCCACGCCCACTTTGCCGTGACGGTGGTGTTCCTGTTCTGGCTGTATCTGCGCCGCAACCGTCACTACTACTTCATCCGAAACGCGATCTTCGTGGCCGACGGCATCGCCCTGGCCGGGTTCACGCTGTTCCCGGCGGCGCCGCCGCGGTTCCTGACCGACCTCGGCTTCACCGACACGCTCGATCGCTACGCCCAGATCAACACCTACTCGGACGGCCTGAAACAGCTGACCAACCCCTACGCCGCGGTGCCCAGCATCCACACCTGCTACTCGCTGATCACCGCCATCACCTGCTTCTACCTGGTCACGCGCAAGCCGGTGCGGTTCGCCTTCCTGTTCTACCCCGGGCTGATCATCTTCTCGATCGTGGCGACCGCCAACCACTTCTGGATCGATGCCATCCTGGGCGCGCTCACCGCCGCCGTCGCGCTCAGCTGCGCCTGGGTGATCGAGCGCTACCACCCCACGCTGCCCGACAGCGCCCGCCTGCGCCTGCACCTGCGGCCGGTGGGCCGGTCATCGCCCACGACCGCGCCGGGAGGCTAGCCAGAGTGAACGCAAGCCCCGACACCGACCTCTCATAGCTTCCGTGGTATAGTGCGCGCGATGAGCGCGATGCTTGCCCGTCTCAAGAGCGGGTACACCACAGGCGGCCGCGGGCTGGGAATGCGGCTGATGGGTCGGTTCCAATCGGTTCCCGTGACCCCCAATCAACTCACCGTTGCGGGTCTCTCGCTGAACGGTGCCGCCGCCATCCTGATCTATCGCGAGCACTTCGTCTGGGCCACCGTCGCCTTCGTGACCGGCTCGGTCTTCGACATCCTGGACGGAGCGCTGGCGCGCTCCCACGGCAAGCTGACGCCGTTCGGAGGGTTTCTCGACTCGACCACCGACCGCATCAGTGAAGGGCTGATCCTCGGCTCGATCGCGCTGGTGCTCGCCGCAGCAGGGCAAGACCTGGGCGCTGGCGAGCGTGTTCGTGGCGCTGGTCGGCTCGTTCCTGGTGAGCTACACCCGCGCCAAGGCCGAAGCCATCGGCCTGAAATGTGAAGTGGGTCTGATGACCCGCACCGAGCGGATCGTGCTGGTGGCGGTGGCACTGCCGTTCGCCGGCCTCGGATCCCTCCCCTACGCCATGTATCTGCTGGCCGCGCTGACGGCGTTCACCGTCTGGCAGCGCGTCGACATCGTTCGCCGACAACTCGCAAAGACACCACCGGAGGTTTGACCATGGCCGAAGCGGCCTCTCAGAACGGACACAAGAGCTCGAACGGAAAGGTTCGCGTCGCCATCGTGGGCGTCGGCAACTGCGCGTCGTCGCTGGTGCAGGGCATCGAGTACTACCGCGACGCCGACCCCAACGAGACCGTCCCCGGCCTGATGCACGTCGATCTGGGCGGCTACCACGTCTCCGACATCGAGTTCTCGGCGGCCTTCGACGTGGACGTCGAGAAGGTCGGCCAGGATCTGGGAACGGCCATCTTCCGCGGCCAGAACAACACCGTCAAGTTCTCCGACGTGCCCGACCTGGGCATCGAGGTGCAGCGCGGCATGACCCACGACGGCCTCGGCAAGTACCTCAGCAAGGTCATCACCAAGGCTCCCGGTGAGACCGCCGACGTCGCCGACATCCTGCGCGCCACCAAGACCGACGTGGTCGTCTCCTACCTGCCGGTGGGCTCCGAGGAGGCCACCAAGTGGTACGTCGAGCAGGTGCTGGCAGCCGGCTGTGGGTTCGTCAACTGCGTCCCGGTGTTCATCGCCCGCGAGCCCTACTGGCGGCGCCGCTTCGAGCAGGCCGGCGTGCCGATCGTCGGCGACGACATCAAGTCGCAGGTGGGCGCCACCATCGTCCATCGCAAGCTCGCCCGGCTGTTCCAGGATCGCGGCGTGCTGCTGGAGCGCACCCACCAGCTGAACGTGGGCGGCAACACCGACTTCCTGAACATGCTCGAGCGCGAGCGGCTGGAGTCCAAGAAGATCTCCAAGACCAACGCCGTCACCTCGCAGCTCGACTACGACATCGGCGCCGACAACGTGCACATCGGCCCGTCTGACCACGTCGCCTGGCTGCACGATCGCAAGTGGGCCTACATCCGGCTGGAAGGCCGATCGTTCGGCGATGTGCCCCTCAACATCGAGCTCAAGCTCGAGGTGGTCGACTCGCCCAACTCCGCCGGCATCGTGATCGACGCCGTGCGCTGCGCCAAGCTCGGCCTCGACAACGGCCTCTCCGGCGCGCTCGAATGGCCGGCTGCGTACTTCATGAAGTCGCCGCCGGTGCAGCATCCCGACGATCAGTGCCGCGACCAGGTGGAGGAGTTCATCCGCACCTACACGCCGCAAGCCGAAGAAGGCCGCGAAGGAGTCCGCCGAGGCCTGAGGGCCGGTGACCGCCATGTCTCTGAAACTCTGCCTGGTCTGTCCGTATACGCTGACCGGCTCCCACCCGGTGGCCGAACACGTGCGTGGCGTGGCCACCGGGCTGGCCGACCGCGGCCACCTGGTGACGGTGCTCGCGCCCAGCTCCTCCAGCCACGCGCTGCGGGCCGGTCGCCGGCGGCTGCGGGCGCTGGCCGGCGGCGACACCGACGCGGTCACCGCACTCGACGGCGCAGCCGCTGGTGGTGGCCGTGGCGCCCGCGGTGCCGCTGCGACAGCGGGGGCGCCGGCGAGGGGCAGGGCTGCCGGTGGCCGCCAGCGCCAACGTCGCGCTGGCGGTGCGCGAAGGCAAGTTCGACATCGTGCACGCCCACGATCCGCTCCGGCCGGGAGTGGCAACCGCGGCGCTCAAGCACTCACAGGGACTGACCGCCGCCACCTTCCACGCGACCGTCGAGCCGACACTCACCTACCCGGTGCGCACCTCGTCGCGGGAGCGCTACCTGGCACGCATCGACGCCCTGATGGCGACCAGCGAACAGGCGGCCGAGCTGGCGGCCGAGTTCTATCCGGGCGATTACACGCAGATCCCCTCGGGTGTGTTCGACCGATTCCGCCCCGGCGAGAAGCGCGGCACCCACGTGGTGGCCGAGTGGACGCCCGAGAGCCGGCCGGTGGTCAAAGCGCTGGTGCGGATGGCCGCGGCCAGCCCCGACGTCACCCTCACGCTCCTGTGGGTGCGACGGGCCCGCCGCCCGATCCGCCCGTACATCCCCCCGGCGGCGAGAGGCCGGGTGCACACCGCCGGCCCGGAAGGCGCCGACGATCGGGCCGCGGTGCTGGCCGGCGCCGACGTGTTCGTGGCCGCCCCCGATGCCCATCCTCCGCTCACCTGGGAGGCGCTCGCGAGCGGCTGCGCGGTGGTGGCGGCGCACGCGGGCGTGGAAGACCTGGTGCTGGGATACGCACCCGACCAGCCGCCGCTGGCGGCGGCCGCGGTCGGCCGGCTGCTGGAGGACGACGCAGCTGCGCAGCTCGCTGGCCGAGCGCGGGATCGCAGCAGGCGGCCGGGCATCGATTCGACCGGGTGGCGGAACTGCTGGAGTCGACCTACAACGCTCTGCGCTCCCATCGCCGCCCGGCACGCGCCCAGGCTGCCGGCTCCGGTCGAGATCCTGGCCGATCTGCACATGCACACCAACCACTCGCACGACTGCGCCACCGAGGTCGGTGAGCTGATCGACCACTGCATCGCCCAGGGCCTGGGTGCGATCGCCATCACCGATCACAACGAGATCTCGGGCGCGCTGGAGGCGGTCGAGCTGGTGGAGTCGCAGGACAAGCCGATCACCGTGATCGTGGGCGAGGAGGTCAAGACCTCGCAGGGCGAGGTGATCGGCATGTTCCTGACCGAGCGGATCGAGCGCGACATGAGCATGGCCGACACGATCGCTGCCATCCAGGAACAGAACGGGCTGGTGTACATGCCCCACCCGTTCGACCGCATGCACACCATCCCCGACCCCGCCACGCTGCTGCGCAGCCTCGATCAGATCGACATCTTCGAGGTGTACAACTCGCGGCTCCTGTTCGAGTCGTTCAACGAGGACGCCCTGCGGTTTGCCACCAAGTACAACCTCGTCCAGGCCGCCGGCTCCGACGCCCACGTGCTCCCCGGGATTGGCACCGCCATCAATCGCATCCCCAGCTTCAACGGCTCTGAGGAGTTCTTGATGGCGATGCGTCACAACCAGATCGAGCGGCGCCCCAAGAGCCTGCTGTACCTGCAGGGGCTCAAGTGGGCGCACCAGATGGGCGGCCGGTAGGCCACCCACCTGGTGGAAGTCAGCGCGTCAGCGGCCCTTGAAGCGAACCACGTGACTCGAGCGCGGCGAGGCGTCGTGGCGGCCGGAGGCGCGGATGCCGCTGGCCCACACCTTGTCCTTGACCACGCGGGCGCTGCACCTGCACCTGCAGTACGCGATGCGTGGCGGTGCACACGGTGTGCTGCGCCGGGCACCAGCGAGGTGGCGGCGCAGGTCAGGCCGCGCAGCCGAAACGCGCCGTGGCGCAGCCGGATATTGCTGACCGCGTCGCCGCCGATGTTGGTGACCACGAACCGGTAGCGGAGGATCTGGTGCAGCCGGCTGAACGTCCGCGGCGTGGTGGTCGTGGTGACCTGGAGCGTCGGCGCGTAGGCGGCGCGGATGTTCCAGATCTCGTGGTTGTCGGTCACCCGGCCGGTGTTGGCGGCAAAGCCGAACCGGAAGCGATTGACCGTCTTCAGCGAGGGGCCGGCATACGAGGCGGGGCTGAGCCGAGACAGCGGCAGCTTGATCCGCAGGCGGCCGTCGACCTTGACCGTCACCTGTGCCCGCACCGCGCCGCGCGGAGGGATGATGATCTCGACCCGGTGGGTTGAGGTCTTGCGCGAGCGCGGTGTGCATGTGCGCCACCGACGGACCGCGTCTTGATCAGGCAGTAGCCGACGCCGGCGTCGCCCGGGCCGCGCACCGCCACGGTGTGGGGCCGCTGGGGACCGTTGGTGGAGCAGCCGCTGCCGTTGGAGAAGCCGGCCGAGAGGTCGCCGTAGTTGTCCAGCGCGATGCCCGCCAGCGCGTGGGGCAGCCCTGTGCTGGTCGAGCCCGGTCGCGGGACGTAGCCGAGATATGCGGCCTGGTGGGCCGAGACGGCCGTGCCCATCGTGATCGGCAGGTCGCCGTTTTGGAGGAACACCAGGATGCCGTCGCCGCCGCTGCCGCCCCACTGCGCCTGGTTATAGGTCAAAAGCACTCCGCGCACGGCCGGAATCGGATGCGTGAAGACCAGCGCGCCGGCGCTGTAGTGGGCCTTGCTGCCCAGCCGGATGACACCCGCGCCGCGGCGATCGGGCTTGGCCAGATGACAGCCCTTGATGGGCGTCTGCTGGAGCTTTCGCCCCGCGGTCAGGCAGGCGTGCCCACCGGGGACAAACCACACCTGCTTGTTCTTGGCCGCCGGGCCGCGGCCGCCCTCGGTCACCAGCGCCCCGTGGGCGAGCCCACCCGTGGCTGCGCACGCGATCGCCGCCGTCGCGGCCACCATCACCCATCTCGCTCGCCGCCCGTTCAATATTGTGATTCCCATGATTTTCACCTTTAAGAGTCTGTTTGGTTCAGCGCCCGAGCACGTAGTGCGAGCGCGGTGAGGCGTCGTGGCGGCCCGAGGCGCGGATGCCGGTCGCCCACACCTTGTCGGTGACGGTGTTTGCGTATACCTGCGCGCGGTTCACCCGGTGGGTCGCGGTGCAGATCGTGGCCTGCCCGGGAATCGAGCGTGGTGAGCGGGCAGTGCAGGTTCCGCAGCCGAAACGCGCCGTGGTGAATGCGCAGCCCAGACACCGTGTCTCCGCCGATGTTGATGATCCGAAACTGGTAGTGCAGCACCTGATGCCGACGGCTGAACCGCGTCTCGGTTGTGGAGCTGTCCACCCGCAGGGAGATGGGGAACACGGCGTGGATGTTCCACACCTCGTTGACGTTGGTTCCGAATCCGCCGGTGTTGGAGCCAAAACCGAACCGGTAGCGATTGACCGTCTCCAACGTGTCTCCAAAGTACCCGACTGGGGCGAAGGTCTCCAGCGGCCAATCGAAGACCTCGTTGCCGTCCACCTTGACGACCACGTAGTCATTCGGGAGCCCCCGTGGATCGATGCTGATCTCGACATGTCGGGTGGCGTCCGCCCGGGTCGCTCCGTAGATCCCGGTGACCGCCTGGCCGGGCTTGATCATGCAGTAGCCGTCGGTGCCGTTGCCCGGCCCGCGCACCGTCACCGTCTGCGGCGATATCGCCCCGCCCTGCGGCACGCACCCCACGCCGTTGGAGAGGTCCTGGGAGAACTGACCCCAGGTATCGAAGCCGACCCCTGCCAGCGCGTTGGGAAGGCCGGTGGTGGTGTGCCCTCCCGGTCGCGGTGCATAGCCGAGGTACGAGGCGTTGTAGCCGTCCGCCGACGTCCCCAGGTCGATCGGGAGGTCGCCGTTCTGGAGGAAGAAGGATGTGCCGTCGCCGCCGGTGGGACCGCCCCACTGGGCCTCGTCGAAGGTGACGATGATGCCCCGCACCGCCGGGATGGAGTGGTTGAACACCATCGAACCGGCGGTGTTGCCGGCCAGGTGCCCGAATCGGATCGTGCCCGATCCCGCAGCGTCAGGGGTGGGAAGGTCACATCCCGGGATCGGCGTTTGGAGCGTGTCCAGGCCGGCGGTCAGGCACACCTCCCCGCTGGTCGTCCAGCCCTGGTTGGTGACCGTCTCTCCCGCACCGCCCTCGGTCATCAGCGCCGGGCGCAAAACACTCAGCGGAGCCGCCTGGGCGACCCCCGTCAACGCGCCGCCCGCAATCACACACGCGGCAGCCGCCGCGGCCGCACACCGCCTCGCGGTCCCTCTCCACTTCGTCATCATCGTTCACCCTTGGTCTCGTCCGAAAAGAACGACCCAGTGATCGACGCGCGGCCCGCTGACTTAAAACAATGCACGCCCTGCAACCACAACATTGCGTGATGGTCACTTCGCCGCCGCCTCTGAAGGCATCCACCCGGCGAGGCCGAATATGGTGCCGGTGAGCGTGGCCGACGATCAGATCTACGAGCGGTATCAGGCGAAGGCGATCTCGGAAATCAACCGCCTCGGGCATGAGGTGACCGAGGCTCTCGCCGACCGCCATCCCAACGCCGCACCCGTGATGGGGACGGGGCATCCCTTGGCCGACATCATGCTGGTCAAATACGCCCCACAGCCCGCGGAAGTGCAGGAGGGCGTCGCCTTCTTCGGACGGGCCGGCCAGGCGGTGCTGAAGAGCCTGCAGCGACTCCGCATCGATCCGCTGCTGATCTACGGCACCGACTGCCTCAAGGCCGCCATCGACGCCGACGAGCAGGATCTCGAGCAGTCCCGCCAGTGGCTCACCCGTGAGGTGCACATCGTGCAGCCGCGGATCGTGGTCACCATGGGCGAGGATGCACGCGAGTTTCTCAACTCGGTGCGCTTCCCCCTGTCGGTGCCCGCGACCGCACCGCTCGGCACCGTCGAGCAGTGGACGCCCACCATCGAGGTGCTGGCGGCACCCGACATCGACGCCTCGCTCAACGAGGCGGAAGCCAAGCAGGCGTTCTGGCTCGGCGTTCAAGGCGCTCGGCGACTGGCACGAGCAGCTTCCGCCCTACTAGGTGACGGATGCGCATGACCGTAACCCGCGAACGGCTGTTGGCGGTCGCGGCCCTGGCGGCGCTGGGGCTGGTGGAGACGGTCGCTCCCCACCTGCCCGACCCGGGCACGGCGGCGCAGATCATCTGGGTCGGGGCGGTCGCGATCCCGCTGGCCACCGCCGCCGTCACCCTGGTCGCCGATCCTCCGCCGCCGCGGACATGGCTGGTGGTGGCGATCGTTGCCGGCATCGCCGCATCCGCGGCGCTGATCCAGCTCGGCTACCCCACCACGCCTGCCACGATCACCAAGTTGGTGGCCGCGGCCGGCATCGGCCTCTTGCTGGGCTCGTACCTGCGCGCCCGCTCCGAGGTGATCGCCGTGGCGCTCGTGATCGCCGTGGTCGATATCGCCAGCGTCGCGGCCGGGCCGACGCACGAGATCGTCGCCCACCACCCCAAGACGCTCGACACGCTGACGCTCAACCTGCATCCCATGGGCAGCTTCGGAGTTGCCCAGATCGGCGCCAGCGACATCGTGTTCTTCGCCTTCTTCACCGCCTCGGCGGTGACGCTGGGCCTGCGCAGAGCCGGCACCTGGGCGGCCATGACCGCCTCCTTCGGCGCCACGCTGGCACTGGCCTACATCTTCGACCTGGCGCTTCCGGCGCTGCCGCTGCTGTCACTGGCGTTCCTGGCGGTCAACGCCGACCTGCTGCGGGAGCGGCCTGCGGCTGCGCACGATTCCCCCAAACGGGAGTGAGACGCCGGCCGCTTTCGGCCGATACATCCGTATGGGCTCCTCGTGCACGCCCCGGAGGCTGTGGACTCTCGCGCTGTGCGTTTTCTCAGTGCTACTGGCCCCTGCCGCGGCGCACGCGGACGGTCGCTGGGTCGTCCAGGACACCGCCCCCGACTGGGCGTCGCCCTCGACCCGGGCGGCAGCGGCTCCCAACTCCGACAAGATGGTGTTCTCGGTGTGGCTCGGCTGGCGCAACACGGCCGGGCTGACCTCCACCCTGCAGGACATGTACGACCCCAGCAGCCCGTCGTATCAGAAGTGGCTCACCCCGGCACAGTTTCATCAGGGCTACTCGCCCGCTCCCAGTGAGGTCGCAGAGGTGCGCTCCTGGCTGGTGAACCAGGGCTTCAGCGTCGTGGACGTGCCGGCCAACAACCTGTTCGTGACCGCCGCCGGTTCGACCGCGCAGGTGGAGCACGCCTTCAACGTCAACATCAATCTCTACCACCTGGACGGCCGGCTGGTGCGCGCCCCCAACCAGGATCCGACCGTGCCGATGCCGCTCGCCCAGCAGGTGCGCGCGATCACCGGCCTGGACGGCGCCCTGACCCTGACGTCCCCCTCCCACTCCGCCCACCTGGCGCACGCCCAGCCGGCGGCACAGACGCAGCCTCCGCCGCCTCCGGCGGGAACGTCGGTGGGGCCGTGCTCGCGCTACTGGGGGGAGAAGACCTCCACGGCCTTCCCCAACCCCTACTCGCCCGGCACGCCGCTGCCCTGGAATCCGTGCGGCTACCAGCCGCGCCAGATCATGTCCGCCTACGGCATCGATCACCTGCACCGCCATCGGCCTGCGACGGCCGCGGCCAGACGATCGCGATCACCGGCGCGTTCTTCTCGCCCACGCTGCTCAGCGACGCCAACCGCTTCTCGCGCGAGTTCCATCTGCCCCGGCTCAGCGTCGGCCATCACCACGGTCAACTACCGCGAGGTGGTGGCGCCGGGCACGCTCAAGTACCCGCAGGACGACGCGGAGACGCAGAGCTGGTACATCGAGCAGGCCCTGGACGTGGAGTGGGCCCACGCGGTGGCGCCCGACGCGAACCTCGTCTACGTCGGCGCCGCCAACGATGCTGCCGGCCTCGACCACGCCCTCAACGCCGCCATCGACGGGCACCTCGCAAACATCATCTCCAACAGCTGGGGACTGCCCGAGGCGTGGGCGTCGCAGGGTGAGATCAACTCCCTCAACGATATGTTCAAGCAGGCCGCGGCCGAAGGCATCGGCGTGTACTTCGCCTCCGGCGACAACGGCGACCTGCGCGACGCGATCGGTGAGAAGTCGGTCGGCTTCCCCGACTCCAGCCCGTGGGTGACGTCGGTCGGCGGCACCGCGCTTGGGATCGGCCGCTACGGCCAGCGCACGTGGGAAGCCGGCTGGGGCTCGACCAGCTCCGACTGGAACGGGCAGGCCTGGAAGCCCAAGGCGCCCGGCACCTTCCTGGGCGGCTCGGGCGGCGGCGTCAGCCACATCTTCGCGCAGCCCTGGTACCAGAAGGGCGTCGTGCCGGCCTCGGCCGCGACCTGGAAGGGAACGCTGCGCCGGGCAGAGCCCGACATCGCCATGAACGCCGATCCGCACACGCCGGTGATCTTCACCCAGACCTACGTCAAGCCCAACGGGCACTACACCCAGATCGACTCCTGGATCGGCGGCACCAGTCTGGCGGCGCCGATGACGGCGGCGCTGATGGCGCTGGCCGACCAGGGCGCCCACCGGCCCCACGGGTTCGCCAACCCCGGCCTGTACGGCTTGGCGGGATCTTCGGCCTTCCACGACATCACCCCCACCGACGGCACCCTGGCGGTGCTGCGAAACGCCCTCACCGAGAACGGCAGGCGTGATCACCCGGCTGCGGTCGATCGATCACGACAGCTCGCTGAAGACGGCGCCGGGCTGGGACAACGTCACCGGGCTGGGATCACCCGACGCCTGGCGGCTTATCTGGGCTCTGCGCCCCTGACGAACTGCGCCACGCACTCGATGTGCGGGGTGTGGGGGAACATGTCGACCGGGCGCACCTTCTCCAGCACGTAGCCGGCGTCCACCAGCTGGCGGGCGTTGGGGGCAAGCGTGGTCGGGTTGCACGAGACGTACACCAGCCGCTGCGGCGCCAGCTCGATCGCGCGCCGCACCGCCCGGGCGGTGAGGCCGGCGCGAGGAGGATCGACGAACAGCAGGTCGGGCTTGGGCACCCGCTCCAGCAGCGGGCGCACCTCCTTGGACACGTCGCCCTGCACGAACTCGGCCGTGGCCAGCCCGTTTCGCTCGGCGTTCTCGCGGGCCTGCACGATCGACTCGGCCGAGATGTCGATCCCGTACACCGCCGTCGCTCCCGCGGCGGCCGCCTGCAGGCCGATCGCACCGCTGCCGCAGTAGAGATCCCACACGACATCCTCGGGCGTGATCTCGGCGTACTCGAGCGCGATCGCATACAGCCGCTCGCACATGATCGTGTTGGTCTGCATGAACGCGCCGATGGTGACGTGAAAGCTGAGCCCGCCGATCCGCTCCTCGAACCAGTCGCGGCCGTAGAGCAGCGTGGGCGTCACACCGGCCGTGGTCTCGGCCACGCTGTCCTGCTGTGCGTGCAAGACGCCCACCACGCCGGCGGGCAGCAGCTCCACCAGCCGCTCCACCTGGGGCGGCAGCGCCGGGACTGGTCACCAGCATCACCAGGAGCTCGGAGCTGCGCACGCCCTCGCGCACCACCAGGTGGCGGAGATAGCCCTCGCCGCTGCGGCGATTGAACGGCACGGCCGCGGTTTCCTGCGCCCAGCGCTCGAACGACCGGCGCACCTCGTTGGCGGCGTCGGAGGCGATGTGGCAGGTCTCGATCGCCAGCAGCTCGTCCCAGCGGCCCAGCCGGTGAAAGCCCAGCGCGGGACCGTCAGGCGTCGCCACCCACGAGAACTCGAGCTTGTTGCGATACCCGAACTGCTGCTCTGCCGGCACGATCGGCTCGAGCTCATACCCGTCCAGCCGGCCCAGCCGCCGCAGCGACTCGTCCACCTGGGCCTGCTTGTGGCGAAGCTGCTCGGAGTACTCGAGATCCTGCCAGGCGCAGCCGCCACACACGCCGAAGTGCTGACAGCGGGCGGGGATGCGGCCGGGGCCCGGCTCCAGCAGCTCGACCGTGCGGGCCTCGGCATGCCGGCGCTTGACCTTGGTCACCCGCGCCCGCACCCGGTCTCCGGGGAGCGCACGGGACACGAACACGACCAGCGGACCGTGGCGGGCGACGCCGCGGCCGCCGTAGGCAAGGCTGTCCACGGTCAGCTCGATCTCTTCGTCTCGTGCAACTTTGGGCGGCATCCGGTTTAGTGTACGGCTCGTGCCGATTTCGGTCTCCACCTTCCGCGAGCAGCTCGAAGCGATGAACGCTGACGCGCTCGACGAGTACTACCGGCACTCGGCCGGGCTCAAACCGACGCTCGAGATCGCCGCCATCTACGAGCGGTATCCGGATCTCGACCGCGCTCGAGCAGGTGCGGGCGATGGAGGCCGAGGGAGCGCCCCGGTGGCGCTGCGCCAGTACGCGGCCGAGGGGTACATCGGCAACGGGGTGAAGCTGCTGACCGACCAGGTCGCGAACACCGAGGCCGAGCTTTCGGTGACGCTCGGCGACGAGTCGATCCCGTATCGGGCGGTGCGCCCGAGGCTGATGAACGAGCCTGATGCCGGCTGCCGCCGCGACCTGTACGCACGCCGCTGCGATGCCACCGAGCAGCACCTCAACCCGATTTTGGCGGAGATCACCGAGACCGAGCGCGGGCTCACGCGCGACGTCGGCGCCGACACCGTGCTCGAGCTGTACACCCGCTTCGGATACGACCCGGTCGGCCTGCACCGCTCGACCACGCAGCTGCTGGAGGACACCGAGGACCTCTACCGCACGCACATGGATGCACGCCTGCGACAGACGCTCGGCCTGGGCCTGGACGAGGCCTCCCCGGCCGATCTCGCCCGGCTGTGGCGGGCCCCGGAGTTCGATCGCGGCTTCCCGCCCGAGCGGGCGCTGCCGGCGCTGCGAGCCACGCTGGCGGGGCTTGGTGTCGACCTCGACTCCCAGGCCAACGTGGAGCTGGACATCGCCGAGCGACCCAACAAGGTGCCGCGCGCGTTCTGCGCCCCGGTGCGGGTGCCCGACCGGGTGGTGCTGGTGATCCTGCCGCAGGGCGGTCCCGAGGACTACCAGGCGCTGTTCCACGAGGCCGGCCACACGGAGCACTTTGCCCACACCTCGCGCGACCTCCCGGCCGAGCACCGGCTGCTGGGCGACAACGGCGTGACCGAGGGGTACGCCTTCCTGCTCGAGCACCTGGTGTCGGATCGGCGCTGGCTCAGCTCCCGGCTCGACTTCGGCCCGATCGAGGAGTACGTGCGCTTCAGCGCCCTCACCAAGCTGTTCTTCGTGCGCCGGTACGCGGCCAAGCTGGCCTACGAGATCGAGCTGCACACCGGGGCGCCGCTGGACACGCTGCCGGGGCGATACTCCGCGATCCTGTCCCAGGCGGTGGGCGTGCCGTATCCGACGACCGACTACCTGGAGGATGTGGACGGCGGTTTCTACTGCACCAGCTACCTGCGGGCGTGGGCGTTCGAGACCCAGCTGCGCGAGCATCTGCGCGATCGCTTCGGCACCCAGTGGTACCAGACCAGCGGTGCCGGCAGCCTGGTGCGGGAGATGTGGAACCTGGGCCAGTCGATGAACGCCGACGATCTGCTGCAGGAGGTCACCGGGTCACGGATCGACTTCGGCGTGCTCACCGCCGAGGCCCACGAGGCGCTGGCCTAGCGAGCGTACGGCCGGCGGCGCCGCCACGGCCGCACCACGAACAGCCACACCAGCGGGATCAGAAAGAACGGCGGCGGGCCGCCGGCTCGGGTCACCACAACGGCCACCACTGCGATCGCCGCGACCAGGAGCACCAGCGGCAACCGCGGCAGCGGCCGGCCGTGCCGCGACTCCCGCCGGGGGCGCCCGGGGAGGTCGCGCATCAGCGCGTCCAGCTCGGCCTGCGTCTTGGCTCGATTGGCGAGTTCCAGCCGCGACTCGAACTCGGTGCTCTCCAGCCGCCCGGCGGTGTAGTGCTCGGCCAGCTCTCGGGCGGCAGCGTCGCGTTCGTTGTCGCCGATCCGGACATCGGGTAAGATACTTGCCATCGGAAACGATTCTACCAGGAAACTATCTCAACGTCCCGGAGCGGCGTTCCTGCTGGTGCAGCTGGGCTTCTTCGCCGCCGGCCGATTCGCCCGGCGACTCGCGCCGATCGGGCTGGAACCGCGCCAGTTCGGGCTGCTGCGCGCGATCGCAGCCGCCGGCGGCCAATCTCAGCAGGCGCTGGCCGGGGCAGTGGGCATCCACCCCTCGAAGATCGTGGCGCTGGTTGACGACCTCGAGCAGGCGGGGTTCGTCGACCGCACTCGCAAAAGCGACGATCGCCGCACCAACGCGGTGTCGCTGACCCCCGCAGGTCGAGACGCACTCGCGCGCGCCAAAGCGATCTCCGAAGAACACGCCGACGATGTCCTGGCGCCGCTGGATGCCGCCGAGCGGGCGGAGCTGACACGGCTCCTGAATCGCCTCGCCGACGCCCACGATCTGGGCCGGTTCACGATGCCCCGGCCGGCCCGCTGATCAGGCCGACCGGCGTCGTACCTGAGCGTAAGGGTGCCAGGCACCGGTTCGGTTATTCACCTTCGGTGCATAACCTGTTGCGCGAAAGGTTGAGCGCGTGCCGGTAGACCTGCGACATATGCCGGAAGTCGTGCACCTCCGGCGCGGCCGCCACCGCCGCCCGCCACAGCCGCACGCCGGCAAACAGCGCCCCCTGCGGCGTTTGGCGAATGGTGGGGGCGGACAGCAGCACATACGGTGAGAACACCTGCGCGGTGGTGGCCGGTGACGACTCCAGCATGTTCGCCGCAAAGTTTTCCGGGTCGTCAGGCTTGACCAGCATCCACACCCGCTGCGGTTGCCACTGCTGCTGCATCTGGCGCACCAGGGCGCAGTTCACCGGCCGGTGGATCTGGCGCCACATACCCAGCGGCGAGCTGCGGGCGGCGTTCAGCGCCGCATACGCGCCGTACAGACGTGGGTCCTCAGCGGCCTTGGCCTTGCCGGCGCTGGTCAGCAGCGAATCGGTGTCGGTGAACTCACGGCCCAGCTCGATGCTCGCGTTTCGCAGGCCGTCGTTGAAACCACCGACGTTTCTCACGTCGGCCACCAACCCCGTGACCAGCAGCCCCACACACACCACCGCCGCCACCGGCACCAGCTTGCGCGGCAGCCGCCGCCCCAGCTCGAGTACGAACCCCGCCAAGGCGGTGGCGTAGCCCGGCATCAGGAAGCTCAGGTGGCGCTCGGGAGCGAAGTCATGCGAGCTGGCGGTGAACACGATCAGCAGACCGACGGGCAGGCCCATCCAGACTCCCACCACCAGTGCCGCCCGCCGGTTGGTGAAGAGCAGCGCCACAAACCCGGCGATCACAGCAGCGCCCAAGGCAATCGCCGCAAAGGCATCTCCGGAGCCCGAGACGTGATCACCCAGCCTGCTCCAAAACCCGTGCGAGCCGAGGTCGACCACCGAGGCGCCGCTGCCGACGCCGTACTTGGTCTGAAGCGGCGCATACACCCACCGCAGCACCACCATCGCCGCCACCGCCAAAAGCGCCGCCACCGCCACCGCCAGATACGACCGCCAATCGGCGCGCAGGCTCTTTGGATGGCGCAGCTTCGGCCCCACCCCCATCACCACCAACAGCACCACCTCCGACGCCAGCGCAAACAGCCCAAACGGATGAGCGGCCACCAACAGCAGCGCACACACCGCGTAGGGCAGCACCCACCGCAGGCGACGAGTGCGTACCAGGATCAGCAGCAGCCACAAGCTGGCGAACGCGGCGGCCATCATCGCCGTATAGCCGCGCGCGAACTGGCCCAGGTGAAGCGTGATCGGCGAGGTCGCCACGACCACCGAGACGATCGCCCCGCCGGCCCGCCCCAGCAGCTCTCGCCCGGTGCCGTAGCTGATCGCCACGGCCAGGATGCCGAGCACCGCCGACGGCAGCCGCAGTCCCAGGATGTCGTCCCGCCATGCCAGCGACGCGTGCACCAGCAGGTAGTGCAGCGGCGGTCCGTGGCGCAGGTCGATGGCGGTGTGCAGCACCTCGCGCACCGAATCCTTGGACGCCACCGCCAGCGTCACGCCCTCGTCGTTTTGCAGCGGCCGGAAATCGAGGCCGAACCCAAGCACCGCCACCGCGTAGCCAATGGTCGCGGCGGCAGCCACGAGCGGTGGCCACCACGTGGTCAGAAACTTCAGGGTCCTCCCCCACATGAGCGGAGTATCCGCCACGGGGCGTCAGAGCACCGGAGTAACCTTGTTGCCATGGCCACGGAACCGATCCCGCCGCCGATCCCCGCGGCCGCCGCAACCCCCGCCGTAAGCGTGGTCGTCCCGGTGCTGAACGAGGAGGCCACGGTCGAGCGGCTGTACCAGGGCATCACCACCACCCTCGATCAGGCCGGAATCTCCCATGAGATCATTTTCGTGGACGACGGGTCGCGCGACAGCACCTACGAGACGCTCGCCCGGCTGCACGAGGCCGATCCCAGCGTCCGGGTGATCTCGTTCAAGCAGAACGCCGGACAGCACCCCGCGATGCACGCCGGCATGAGCCGCGCCCGGGGCGACGTGATCGTGACCATGGACGGCGACCTGCAAAACAATCCCGAGGACATCCCCCGGCTGGTGGCGGCAATCGACGCCGGTGCCGACCTGGCGTCAGGCCGGCGGGCCACCCGCGAGGACGGCTTCATCCTGCGGCGGTTACCGTCGGCGATCGTCAACAAGATGCTGCGGCGCCTGACCCACGCCCCGATCAGCGACTTCGGCTGCGCGTTCAACGCCTATCGGCGCTCGGCGCTGATGCCGGTGCTGCCCCGCATCGGCCGGCAGAAATTCACCAAGGCTCTGGTCTCGACCACCACCTCGCGGGTGGTCGAGGTGGACGTCCAGCATGCCGCCCGGGCCGACAAGAGCCGCTACAGCGCCATGGCACTGACCAAGATGACCCTGCACGTGCTCACCGGATTCTGGCCAGGGCTGATCCAGTGGGTGGGCACTCTGCTGGGAATCGTCGGTATCCTTGCCTCTGTTGTGGTGACGATCTGGGGCATCGACATCTGGATCGCTCACGGCAACTTCCCGGGACGCACGTTCCTGGGGGGGCTGGTGCTCTTCATGCTCGGCTTGCAGGGACTGCTGTTGGCCGCGGTGGGCGAGTATCTGCAGCGGATCCAGCGCGACGTCGACGGGCGGCCGCTGTACTACATCGATCGCGAACTCGGGTAACGGAGTGAGGTTTGTGAAACGGATTCTGGTCACCGGCGGCGCCGGCTTCATCTCGTCCAACATGATTCGCTACCTGCTCGGTGAGACCGAGCACGAGGTGGTGACCATGGATGCCCTCACCTACGCCGGCAACATGGCGAACCTGGCCGACGTGTTCGATCACGACCGGCTCAGGTTCATCAAGGGCGATATCCGCAACGTCGGTGACGTCACCCGCGCGCTGGACGGCATCGATGTGATCGTGAACGCGGCCGCGGAGTCGCACGTGTCCAAGTCGATCGAGTTCGGCGGCGGAGAGTTCGTCACCACCAACGTGGAGGGCACCCAGGTGCTGCTCGACGCGATGCGCGACCACCCGATCGAGCGTTTCATCCTGATCTCCTCGTCCGAGGTGTACGGCACCGCCGAGACCGAGCCGATGACCGAGGATCATCCGCTCAACCCCCGCTCCCCCTACGCCGGCACCAAGGCCGGTGGCGATCGTTTGGCGTACTCGTACTGGTGCACGTACGACCTGCCGATCGTGATCATCCGGCCGTTCAACAACTACGGGCCGTATCAGCATCCGGAGAAGGTGATCCCCCGGTTCATCATCCAGGCGCTCACCGACCAGCCGCTGACGATCCACGGAAACGGCGTTGCCAGCCGCGACTGGCTGCATGTGTTCGACACCGCCGAGGCGATCACCGCTGCCTGCGAGGTGCCGCTGGAGCAGGTCGTCGGCCAGACCATCAACGTGGCCACCGGGGTGGACGAGTCGGTCGAGTTCATCGCCGACGCCGTGCTCGAGCTGTTGGGCAAGCCGGCCAGCCTGAAGCACTACGTCCCCGACCGGCCCGGCCAGGTCGACCGCCATATCGGCTCCACCGATAGGGCCACCCAGCTGCTCGGCTGGAACTCCAACATCCCGTTCTCGGAAGGACTCGAGAAGACGATCGCCTGGTATCGCGACAACCCGGAATGGTGGCAAGCGGTGCTCGCTCAGGAGCAAACCGCTCAACCCGCGTGAGCGCGAACGGCTCGCCCACCCTGGTGGTGCTGGGCGGAGGACCGGCGCAGCGGCATGCAATCGACGCGGCCCGTTTGATCGGGGTGCGGACGATCGTGTGTGACAGCGATCCCCGAGTCGGCGACGTGCGCGTCTCGACCGAGGACATCGACGGCGTGCGCGAGGTGGCGCGCCGCGCCGACGGCGTGCTCGCCCCCGGCACCGACTGGCCGGTTCGGATCGCCGCGGAGGTGGCCCACGACCTGGGCCTGCCGCACCCGATCTCGGTGGCCACAGCCAAGATCTGCACCGACAAGCTCGCCCAACGCGAGCGACTGGGTGCCGCCGGCGTGCTGCAGCCGCAATGGTCGGCTGACGAGGCGCCGGCCTACCCGTGCGTGGTCAAAGCCCCCGACCGGCAGGGGCAGCGGGCGATGGCGATCATCTCCGAACCCGCCCAACTGGCAGCCGCTGCGGATCGCGCGCGGGCAGCGTCGCGCGACGGACGGGTGTTGTTCGAGCGATTCGTGCCCGGCCCCGAGGTGACCGTCGACGGCTTCCTCAAGGACGGCCGAAACCATGTCATCGCCGTCACCGACCGGGTGCACTTCCCCGACGCCCCCGGGATCGCCAAGCAGCACGTCTACCCCTCCGCCTACCCCGACAGTGTGGAAGCTGCCGCAGACACCGCCACGCGGGCGTTGGAGGCGCTGGGAGTGGAGTCGGGCCCGACCTATGTGCAGCTGATCCTGGGACCGGACGGGCCGTGCGTGATCGAGGTGGCGGCGCGGCTCGGCGGCGGTCACGACTCGGAGCTGCTGCGCCACACCGTCGGCGTCGATCTGGCTGCCGCGGCCGTGCGCGCCGCACTGGGCTGGGAGGTCGCCGACGCCGACCTCATGCCGCATCCCAACGGCGCCGGCGTGGTCGAGTTCCTGCGCGCCCCCGAAGGGGAGCTGGTGGCCACCCAAGGCCCGCCCGAGGCGCACTTCTATCACCCTCGCGGCCACACCTACGGGCCGTTGGTGGCGGCCGCCGGCCGAGCCGGGTATGTGCTCGAGACCGGCGCCGACCGCAGGGAAGCGGTGTCCCGGGCCGAAGCTGCGGTGGATCACATCAGCTTCGAGGTGAGATGACAGACGAGCCCGACGACCAGCTTGCGATCGAAGGCGGACAGCCCGTGCGGGCGACGCCGCTCGACTTCTCGCCACCGCTGATCGGCGACGAGGAGGTCGAGTCGGTGGTCGCCACGCTGCGCTCCGGCTGGCTCACCAGCGGCCCGCGGGTGGCCGAGCTGGAAGAGCGGTTCGCCGCCTACGCCGAGGTGCCCTATGCGATCGCGACATCGTCCTGCACGACCGCGCTGCATCTCGCCATGATCGCTGCTGACGTGGGCGTCGGCGATGAGGTGGTGACGACCTCGTTCACGTGGCCGGCCACCATCAACGCGATCCTGCATGCGGGAGCCCAGCCGGTGTTTGCCGACGTCGATCCGTCGACCCTCAACGTCGATCCCGTTGCGATCGAGCGGGCCATCACCGATCGCACCCGGGCGATCCTGCCGGTGCATTTCGCCGGCGCCCCCTGCGACATGGACGCGATCGAGCAGATCGCGCGCGATCGCGGCCTGATGGTGATCGAGGACGCCGCGCACGCGGTCGAGGCGGCGGTCGGCGCCCGCAAGATCGGCTCGATCGGCGACTTCACCTGCTTCTCCCTGTATGCCACCAAGAGCCTGGCAGGCGGTGAGGGCGGGTTGATCACCACCCATTCCGAGCCTGCGGCCAAGCGGCTGCGGCTGCTGCGGTCACAGGGAGTTTCGCGCGATCCGTGGCGCCGCCGGGAGATCCAGACGCTGGGCTACTACGACGTCGAGGAGCCTGGGTACAAGGCAAATCTGGGCGACCTGCACGCCGCCGCCGCGCTGCCTGGGCTGAGCCAGGTGGGGGCGCGCCGCGAGCGCCGGCTGGAGATCGTCGAGCGCTACGACGAGGCGCTGGCCGACCTCGAGGGGCTCACGCCGATCGGACGGCCGGAGTACGGGCGGCATGCCCACCACCTGTACGTGGTGCGCGTCAATGCCGCCCGGGCGGGCGCAAATCGCGACCGCTACGCCGAGGCGTTGATGGCTGAGCACATCTCCACCGGCCTGCATTTTCTGCCGGTGCACACGCTCACCTGGTACAGCACCCACCTGCCCGAGGTCGACCTGCCGGTCACCCAGCGGGCCGGCTCAGAGGTGATGTCGCTGCCGCTGGCGGCCGCGCATTCGGACGCCGACGTCGACGACGTGATCACGGCGCTGCACAAGGTCCACGCAGCGCTCTCGCGGCCGTGAACCGCCGCTCCAGAGTCGCCATCGAGGGCGCCATCTCGATCGTGCTCCTGGTGGTGCTGCTGAGATACGCGGGCGTCGACGAGGTCTGGAACACGCTCAAGCGCACCGACCTGGCGTGGTTCATTCCGGCCGTGGCGGTGAACATGGCGACGGTGGTCGTGATGGCCTGGCGATGGCGGCTGCTGCTCTCTGCCAAGGGCCTGCACGTGCCGCTGGGATGGCTCGTCCGCACATACTTCGTGGCGCTCTTCGCCGGTCAGTTTCTGCCGGCGGCGATCGGTGGAGATGCGGTGCGCGCGATCGAGCTGGGGCGCCGCACCGACGATGGGCCAGAAGCGGTCGCGTCGGTTCTGATCGACCGGCTGGTGGGTGTCGTCTCGCTGGTGGTGCTGGCGCTGGTGGCGATCGCCATCGGCGACCATTCCGGTTACCGGCCCGAGGTGATCGCCGTCGAGGCGATGTTCGGACTGGCGGCGGCGACGATCCTGGCGCTGCTCTTCTCCAGCCGGCTGCGGGGTGTGGTGGCACGCACGCTCGAGCCGCGTGCCGGTGGGCGGCGGCTGGCGGCGGGGCAGCGGTTCTACGAGGCGCTGCACTCCTATCGCGACCATCGCGGCACGCTGGTGGCGGTGTGCGGTCTGGCCATGGTCGTGCAGGTGGCGCGCATCGGCGTGATCTGGATGCTGGTGCAGGCGCTCGAGCTTCCGGTCAGCGTGGGCGTGGTGCTGGTGACCGGGCCGGTCGTGTTTGCGGCATTGGTGCTGCCGGTGTCGCTGAACGGCATCGGTGTGCGCGAGGCGGTGTTCGTGTACTTCCTGCGCGACCAGGTGCCGAGCTCGGAGGCGATCGCGCTGGGCTTTGCCTTCTTTGCGGTGGGCACCGCCACGGCGCTGGTGGGCGCGCTGGTGCTGCTGGTTCGATTCGTCCGCTACGGCGCCCGCGGGGTCGCCCGCCGCACCCAGATCGAGCCGCCCGATCCGGTCGATCAGCCTGACGAGTCGGACCGCGACACCGTCCACCGCTAGCCGGGTAGTGTCTCCAGATGCCAGCCGAGCCGCTCAAAGGCCGCGATTTCCTTCGCAGCGACGACCTCTCCCAGCGACGAGCTCTTGCACCTGCTCGACCTGGCTGATCGACTCAAGCAGCTGGTGCACGAGCGGGTGGAGCACCGTCTGCTTCCCGGCCGCTCGCTGGCGATGATCTTCGAGCACTCATCCACCCGCACCCGCGTCTCATTCGAGGTGGGCATGCAGCAGCTGGGCGGCATCGCTGTTCCGCTGACCGCCGCCGACACCCAGATCGGACGGGGCGAGTCGATCACCGACACGGGGCTGGTGCTGGCCCGCTACGTCGACGGGATCGTGATCCGCACCGGCTCGCACGAGCGCGTCGAAGAGCTGGCCGAGGCCGCCGACGTCCCGGTCATCAATGCGCTCACCGACGTCGAGCATCCCTGTCAGGCGCTGGCGGAGGTACAGACGATGCGCGAGCGGCTGGGCGGGTTGGCCGGCCGCCGAGTGGCCTGGATCGGCGACGGCAATAACGTGTGCCAATCCCTGATCGTGACTGCGGCAAAGCTCGGCATGCAGGTCGCCGTGGCATCGCCGGAAGAGTTCCGGCCCGATGCCGAGATCGTGGCCTCGCTGGGTGACGCGGTCGAGTTGACCACCGACCCGCGCACCGCGGTGAAGGACGCCGACGTGATTGTGACCGACGTGTGGGCGAGCATGGGCCAGGAGGAAGAGCGCGAGCAGCGGGTCACGAAGTTCGCGGGGTATCAGGTCAACGCCGAGCTGCTGGAGGCGGCCACGCCTGAGCACATCGTGCTGCACTGCCTGCCGGCCCATGTGGGCGAGGAGATCACCGAGGACGTCCTGCACGGACCGCACTCGGCGGCGTGGGACGAGGCCGAGAACCGCCTGCATGTGCAGAAGGCGCTGCTCGCCCTCGTTATGGCGTGAGCGCCCGCCGTCCCCTGCTGATCGTCGACGGCGACTCCTACGCGCACCGCGCCTACCATGCGCTGCCGCCGATCGAAGGCGCGGGCGGGCGACCGGTGAACGCGCTGGTGGGCGTCGCCAATCTGGTGGTGGCGTTGTGGGTGGCGGAGCAGCCGCGGGCGGTGCTGGTGTGCTGGGACACCGTCGGCACGCCCACGTATCGAAACGAGCTGTGGCCGGCCTACCAGACCGGCCGGGAGTTCGACGACGAGATCGTGGAGCAGCTCCAGCGTCTGCCCGATCTGATCACCGCCCTGGGGTTCAGCTGCGCGAAGGTCGCGGGCTATGAGGCCGACGATCTGCTGGCCTCGGCGGCGATGGCCGAGAGCATGGACGGCGGCACCGCGCTGGTTGCGACGTCGGATCGCGATGCCTATCAGTTGGTGTCCGACGCGGTCACCGTGTTGGCGCCGCAGACCGGAGGCAAGCCGCCGGCCAGGATCGGCCTGGCGGAGGTGGTCGAGCGCTACCGGGTGCTGCCCGAGCAGGTGGTCGACTTCATCGCGCTGCGGGGAGACCCGTCGGACAAACTGCCCGGCGCGGTGGGGATCGGCACCAAGACCGCGGCCGAGCTGCTGCTCAAGTACGGCACGCTGGAGCACCTGATCGCCCACGCCGACGAGCTGCGACCGCGCCAGGCCGCGGCTGTGCGCGACCCCAACGTGCAGCTGTTCCGGCGGATCGCCCAGATGGACGTGGGAGCGCCGGTGACGCTACCGGCCGACGCCGGCCTGGATCGGGCCCGGGGCGCCGCCTTTGCCCGCGAGATCGGCGCTGAGGCGCTGGCCAAGCGGCTCGAGTCGGGGTGAGCGGTCCGGCTCCCGCTGGACGCGCCCGCGGTCACGCGTGAATAACGGTGCCTGGCACCGTTATTCACCACCCACCGCCCGACGTGAATAATTGGTGCCTGGCACCAATTATTCAGGAGCGGACGATGACCAGGCCGTCGGCGTCGGAGTGCAAAACGCGCCAGCCGGGGAGGCGCTTGAGCCGCGCGGTGAGGCCGGGGTTCTTCTGGGCCGAGACAACGATCTCCTGGTAGTCGCGGGTGACCGCGGCCCAGTTGGGCGAGTCGAGCGCCACGAAATGCATGAACGGCACCAGCTTGTCCGGCGGGAAGATCTCCAGGCGGGCGTCGTAGCCAACCCGGCCGTTGAGGTTCGGGTGCTTCCACAAGAGTTCAGGCCCGGTGATGTCGTCGCCCAGCACATGGATGCCCGGGTGTGCCACCGCATACGCATTGGCGGCGGCCACAGCGCCCGCCGGCAGCTGCGCGTCGAAGCGGCTGTCAGAGGTGGTCGCGAGCACCGCCGCGCTGCTCAGCACCGCGATCGCCAGCGCCGCCATGATCACCACTCCCAGGCGCCGGAAGCCTGCACTGGCACCGCCGATCGAGAACGCGACCAGGCCGGCGATGAAGCCTCCGAAGAGACACAACAGCTGCACCCGGATCGACTGACCCGGGACGAACGCAAGCACCGCACCCAGCACCAGCATCATCGCCGCAGCGATGCCCAGCATCCGGGCCCGTGAGCCGGCCTTGGTGTCGGGAGCCGGGCGCTCGCCGGTGGGAGCGATCGCCTCCATCAGGTCTGCCACCAGCACCGCCGCTGGGAACGCGAACCACACCTGGTAGCGGACGGCGTGAACTCCGGCCAAGGCCATCACAGCGGTCAGCACCGCCAGCGGAATCGACGGGCGCTTGCCGCGGCCGATTGCCACACCCACGACCACCAGCACCAACGCCAACAGCAGCACGAACACCAGGCTGACACCGGTGAAGGTGGCGGGCGCCCACTCCGGTACGTACTGAGCCAAGCTCGGGTTCTGGAGCACCGAGCGGTAGTAGTCAACCAACGCGTGCGGGGAGTAGGTGGAAACCACGAGCGCCGAGGCGCCGAAGGCGAAGGCCGAAGCGATGTAGCGATCGGAGGAACGGCTGTCGCCGCGGCGGCGCATCACCACCATCCGATAGATCGCCCAGCCGGCTGCAATGCCCGCGCCCATCAGCGCCGAGCCATGGATATTGGCCCACAGGATCAGCACCGGGACGGCCATCAGCACCGGCCAGCGGTAGCGCTCGCGGCGCTCGTCCTCGAGCAGAATCCACAACAGGCCGGCAAACAGCGGGTAGGCAAAGCTCTGTGCCCGGATGACGGTGTTGGGCTGGCACACGAAAAATGCGATGGTGGCCCAGATCACAGCTCTCACGGGGTCGATCCCGCGGCGCATCATCGTGATCGCGAGCATGCCGAAGGCCGAGGCGATCAGAAGGCCCGAGAGCATGCCCACGGCAACGTCGCCACCGGCCTGCCAGGCGCTGTAGTAGATCCAGTGGGCCAGCCACTGCTGATCGATCCAGGTACGTCCGTGAGCGGCGACCGTGAACGGGTCGGTCTTGGGGATGCCCGTCTCTGAGATGTAGCGGCCCGCGTACAGACTCAGAAACGAGTCTGGCAGAAACAGCCGCGAGGTGGTCATGAACACCGCCGCGCAGACCACTCCTGCGAATCCCAGCGCCACCATCCAGCGGGGCAGCGAGCGTTGCGGCGCGGCCGCGGGAACCTCGGTCGGCACGGAAATCAGCCGCACCGATTCGGTCGGCTCGGCGACGCTCACAGCCGGCATCTCGCCCATGGGGTCTGGCATCTCCCAGGCTACATCGGCACTCCAGCCGGGGGCTTTAGGCGAAGAACAGCACGCCCGCGGCCACCATTACCACCACGTTGGCGATCATCGCCGTCAGAGCCAGTCCCATTCGCGGCGCTCCCAGGCGGGCGACGGTGAAACCCGAGAAGCCGAGACCGAATCCGAAGATCGCAGCCAGCACCGCCGCAGCCTCTGCCACCTGCCGGCCAGAGCCGCTCAGCGCCAGCCCGATCAGCGCCAGCACCACCGCCACACCACACGCCCCGGCGCTGACAAGGGCGGAGCTGTTGGTGAGTCGCTCGGATTGCATGTGCAGATCCATACCAGACCCGGGGGTAGAGTGCCGCAGCGTGCAGCTGTTCGACGAACACCAGCGGATCGTCATCTGCCACGAACCGGCTGTGGGGCTACGGGCGATCATCGCGGTGCACAACACCGTGCTCGGACCGGGATTGGGCGGCATCCGCATGTGGCCGTTCGAATCGGACGAGGCCGCGCTCACCGACGTGCTGCGGCTGTCGCGGGGTATGACCTACAAGAACTCGCTGGCCGGCTTGCCACTGGGAGGCGGTAAGACGGTCGTGATCGGCGACTCCCGCACCCAGAAGACGCCGGAACTGTTCCGCGCGCTGGGACGTGTGATCGACTCGCTGGGAGGGCTCTACCTGGCCGCCGAGGACGTCGGCACCACCACCCAGGACGCGACCGAGGTGGCCCGCGAGACGCGCTACATCACCGGCCTGCCCCAGGAGGTCGGAGGATCGGGCGATCCCTCGCCGATGACCGCCTGGGGCGTGTTCGTGGGCATGCGTGCCGCGTTGCGCGAGGCGGGCCTCGACCCCAGCTTCGAAGGCGTCTCGGTGGTGGTGCAGGGAGCTGGGCACGTGGGGGCGATCCTGACCCGCCACCTGCTGGCCGCGGGAGCGAAGGTGACCGTGGCCGACATCCACGCCGATCGGGTCGAGGCGCTTCGGGCAGCGGGCGCTGAGGTGGCCGACCCCGACGGGCTGCACTCCCACGCCTGCGACGTCTTCTCGCCGTGCGCTCTGGGAGCGGTGGTGCGGCCGGACACGATTGACGGGTTCCGCTGCCGCGTGATCGCCGGTGCCGCCAACAACCAGCTACTGGACAGCGAGATGGGCGACGCGCTGGCGGCCCGCGGAATCGTCTATGCCCCCGACTTCGCGATCAACGCCGGCGGAGTGATCAACATCGGCGAGGAGTTGGGGAAGCCGTACGACGCTAGTCGGGCCGAAGTGGCGGTGGGCCAGATCGAGCACACGCTCGAGCGGGTGTTCGCGCACGCCCACGAGGCGGGGATCGCACCGCATCAGGCGGCCGAGCGGCTGGCCCAGCAGCGGATCGATCAGGCCGAGGCCGACGTACCCACGCCGTAGGCCTGCATCGTCAGCACGATCCGGTCGCTGCGAAGCACTGCGTTTGGCTGCAGCCGCGACGCCGGCAGGTCGCGAGGCTCATCGCCGCGGCGGGCCTCCTCGACCGTGACCGTGCGCTCCAGCAGGTCGAGCCGCACCACGTACTCGTACCATGAGATGTCCCAGGAAACGGTGATCAGCACCGGCCGTGGCAGCTCGATCCCGCCCACCACCACGTTGACGATGGGGTCGCCGAGGCTGCGCGAGATGGCGACCACGCGCTCGACATGCTGCGAGCGGTTGAACGCCTCCAGCGCGTGCAGGCGCACGTGCCGGGCATCCGACTCCCGCCGCCTGGCGTCGGCCAACTCGTTGTAGCGCTCGCGCTCGGCCGCCAGCTCCTGCTCCAACGCCAACGTCCGCGCTGCCACCCGGCCAACCTCGGCCGCCTGCTCGTCAAGCTGGGCGGCGACGGCGTGGTGGCGGGCGATCTCGGCCTTGTGTCCCGCCTCGGATTGTGCCGCCCGCTCATCGGCTCGACGTTTTTCGGTCTGCACTGCCTTGAGCTCGCGCTCGCGCTTGCGCAACTCGTTGGTGACGTCTTTCAGCTCGCGCTTAACGTTTCGCAGCTCGCCCGACTGCTGCTCGGCCTTGGCCAGCGCGTTCCGCACCTGGTCGAGGTCGAGTTCAACCGACTGCAGCTGGCCGCGCAGACGATCGATCAGCGACTCTCGCTCGCGCAGAGCCTGATCGGCAGGCGGGTTGGCATGCACCGCGACGATCGGTCGACCGTCCGCCCGCCAGCCCCGCCGATCGGCCCGCTCGTAACACAGTGGGCACACCTTTGCGAATCGTTTCGACTGCGGATCTTGATACAGCCGCGCCGGTTCGCCGACAAGAAGATGGCGGCGGCAAAGCGCGCAGCTGGCGGTGTGTTCAGTTGTGCTCGGCATTCCGTCCTCGCGAGGGACCTGAGAGTCTAACGACTGATCGCAGGAAATGCCCGCTCAGCGGCGAATGGGACGAGTTGGTACGCGCTCGCGGCTCACGGAACCGGCGGGTCGACGTTCAGTCGCACCGGCCCTGCACTGAAGGCGGTCACCAGCGTCATGCCGTCGGGAGCCGCCACCGCTGAGGCGTCGTTGGTCGGCGACCACCAGCGTGTATAGCGCACCCGCAGCAGGTACGTCCCCGGCTCTGACACGTGCATCGCCACCCGTCCCCGCTTGAGGCTGATCAGCTTCGAGTTCCCGGGGCCGGTCACGATCGGGGTGGCGTGCCGCAGCCGGTAGATGTCCACGTTGCCCACGTTTGCCTCAAGCACCAATCCCGAATGCCCGCTGCGCAGCAGCCTGGCCTCGGCCCGGGCGCTTTGGTCGAGCGGACCCCGTGGCAAGAGCACGTAGCGCACGCCCACTGACCGCAGCCAGTGCTGGTAGGTACGCGCGGTCAGCCTGGAGCGATACAGCGCACTGTTGACCGGCAGGTCGTCCTGGCGATACCAGCCGCGCGCGAGATAGAACCCCGCCTCGGGCACGTACAGCGCCTCCCAATGACCCCAGTTGGCCACCACCTCGACCCGGTACTGATGCGCCGCGGGGTGCTCGTGCAGATAGTCGAGCGCCGGCTGCCAGAAGCTCTTGGTGGAACCGGGGTTGCTCCAGGCGGTGCTCATGTCGCGCACGAACGGCCCCACCTGCAGCACCAGGGCGACGGCTGCCACCATCAGGATCAGGGGCGAGCGGCGACCGGCGACGTTTCGCGTGAGCAGAAGCAGCGGCGTGCCGGCCTCGGCGAACAGCCTGCCGGCGTTTGCTCCCACCGGGGCGCTGATCATGTAGGCCGCCGCGTTCACCGCCAGGTAGATCACGAACATGGCCCGCAGCGACCGCGCCTCCCTGCCGGTGCCGGCCACCAGGATTCCCGCGACGCAGAACGCCCCGATCACGAGCAGGTCGACCCCGCCGTAGGGGTAGGAGGTGTCGCCCGAGAACAGGTGCTGCACCGTCGCCGCCAGCGCGAGCACGAAGACAAAGGCAGCCAGCTCGATCCGGTGGCGGCCAAGCATCGAGGAGAGCCCTCCGCCGAATACCACACCGGCCATCACCACCGCCAGCAGCACCAGGGCGAGCGGCGAGAAGCCCAGCGTCACCAGCGCCGCCACCGCGAAGCCGAGCCGCCAGCCGCGCTGGACGCACGCCAGTGCCACCGCCATCGCTGCCGCTCCGCACAGGAACGGGTAGGCGCCGCTGACCATCATGTTGTAGGGCGCCACCACCGCCAGCAGCAGCGCCGGCGCCAGTGCAGCCTTGAACCCGTAGCGGGCGACCATCACCCAGGCCGTGGCGGCCGACATCACCGCCGCTGCAAACACCGCCAGGGCACCGATCCCGACCTTTGCCGCCAGCGGATAGAAGAGCACGCTGTAGGCCACGAACACGTACCTGCCCGAGTACCAGTCGTTGTTCCAC
This sequence comes from uncultured Actinomycetes bacterium, assembly GCA_963729195.1. Lineage (GTDB taxonomy): Bacteria > Actinomycetota > Thermoleophilia > Gaiellales > JAICJC01 > CAVPTL01. The sequence continues at coordinate 400,156 of CAVSNF010000020.1, read as the reverse complement.
CACACGAAGCCCTGGTGGCGATAGAGCCAGGTCTGAAAGAGGTGTGCGGGGGTATCGACCCCCGGCGGACCCAACCAGTACACACTCGCGGCGACGGCTGCCGCCAACCCCGCCGCTGCGAGCGGGAGCACATCGCGTCGGACTGGCGTTCGAGGTGGTCGGATCACGCGGGCTGAGGATAGCCGCACGGGCGCTTAGAAGTCCGCCCTACCGGCGAAGTGGGCGGGCGCTCCGGGCCGGGTCAGCTGGTACAGCGCCAGCCGATGGCCGCCTTCCAGGGTGAACGAGCAGCACGGGCCGTGCGGGATTCCAAAGGACGGCTGCCGTTGCCATCCCCGCGCCAGCATCGCCTCCAGGGCGTCGTCCAGGTCAGCCACGCGGTACACCAGCACCGCACGATCGCCCTCCAGATGGTCGGTGAGCAGAATCAGCGGCGAGCCTTCGGCCAGCTCGATCGCGGCGACCCGAACGCCCATCGCCTCGACGGCAAACACTTGGCGCCCGCCCACGACGTCAACGAAGTGGTCGCGATCGGCCGCGACGTCGCTGCTGGGCGTATACACGAAGTCGAGTGATTCGAACACGTCACCCCCGCCGCGACATTACCAGCGACGGGGGTGAGGAGTTCGAACTAGAGCAGGTCCTTGACCTTCTCGACGCCCTTGTCGACGCCCTTCTTGATCGACTCACCGGCCTGCTCGAGCTGGCCCTCGCGCTTGGTCTTGGGATCGTCGGTGGCGTCCCCGACCGCTTCCTTGACCTTGCCCTTGGCATCCTTTGCGCTGTCTGGCATGAACTGCTCCTTCGCGTAGGTTCCGCGGTTGGAGTACCCGCCACGCCACGATCCGCAAACCACCCCAAGCAGTTAGATCGCGGTGAGGCCGCCGTCGGCCGCCCACACCGCGCCGGTCACATACGGAGTCTGATCGGACGCCAGAAACGCCATCACCGAGGCCACCTCCTCCGGCTCACCCGGCCGGTTGAGGGGGATCGTGCGCAGCAGATCCTCGCGGTCCTGGGGAGTGACCCAGCTGGTCATGGGCGTGTTGGTGTAGCCGGGGATGACGCCGTTTATGCGGATGCCCTCCTGGGCGTAGTCGGCCGCCATCACTCGCACCAAGCCGTACACGCCCGCCTTGCTTGCGCTATAGGCGTCATAGCCGGTTGCGCAGCCGTACTGGCCGGTGGGAGAGCAGGTGCAGACGACCGTGCCGCCACCGTTTTTGAGCAGCGCCCGCAGGCCGTGCTTGGCGGTCAGGAAGATACCGGTGAGGTTGATGTCGATGGTGCGCTGCCACACCTCCAGCGACAACCGGTCGGCGCGATCGTCCTGGCCGGCCAGCTGCACACCCGCGTTGGGGACGATCACGTCCAGCCCTCCCCAGGCAGCCACAGCCGCGGCCACCGCGGCCTCGACGTCCGGCTCGCTCCTGACGTCGGCCCGGGCCACCAGCGCCTCGCCACCGGCTGCCTGGATCTCAACGGCAACAGCCTGGGCGGCCTGCTCGTCGATATCCACCAAGGCCACCCGCGCGCCCTCCTGGGCGAACCGCACTGCTGCCGCCCGCCCCATCCCCATTCCCGCGCCGGTGATCAGTGCGCGCTTGTGCTCGAGCAAGAGTCCCACGTCTCGTCCTCTCGGTCAGTCCCCCGTGTAGGCCACCACGTCGATCTCCACCAGCATGCCTGGGGCCTGGCGCATGCCGCTGCCAACGGTGGTGCGCACCGGCCGCGGCTCCGGGAACCGGCTGGCGTACACGCTGTTGAACCGTTCGAACTGGAGCTCGTCGGCCAGGTGCACGGTCGACTTGACCACGTCGGCCAGCGTCGCCCCGCCGGCCTCCAGAATCGCCTCGATGTTCGAGATCGTGACCTCGGTCTGCTCCTCGATCGTCTCGCCTTTGATCTCTGAGGTGATCGGGTCGATCGGACCGCAGCCGCTCACATACACGAAATCACCAGCTCGAATGCCCTGGGAGTAGGCCCCCAGCGGCGGGCCGGCCTTGTCTGAATGGATCGGGCGTTTGGGCATCGTCACTCCTCACTTCTCAGGTTCGTTTGCCGCGGGCGGCCACCGGCCAGATGTGCTCGACCACTCCGCCTCGGATCGCCACAAGCTCATCACACAAGTTCACCGCCGTGCAGATGTGAAAGGGCGTGAAGCGCAGCTTCTCTCCGACCTCGACCGAAGCTCCTTCGCCGACCTGTGCCATTCCGTGCTCCTCGGTGATGCGCATCACCGCCACGTCGCGGTCGATTGCGGCAGCGATCGGCGATGAGCTCTCCGCTCCGCTGCGATCTCCGCTGAAGGTCTTAGAGCCGCCGTCCACAGTCGTCCAGCCGTCGCGGCGGGTGCTGATCACCGTGGCCAGGACGAAGGCTGCGACCTCGTCGGCCGTAGCGGCGCCAAAGCCCACCTGCATCGCGTCGTAGAACACGTAGGTGCCGGCGCGCACCTCGGTCACCCCGTCCACCATGGCGACGCCGCGGCCGGTCACGGTGCCGCCGGCGGTGACCTGCGAGACGGGGATGCCGTCGGCCGCCAGCCGCTCGGCCACGCCCACGATGATCTGCCCCTCCTCCTGTCCGGCCTCGTCGTTGGTCATCGCCCCCAGCCGCTCGCCGTACTTGCCGCGATAGGTGGTGACGCCCTCCAGCTCGATCCCCGGCAGCGACCGGATCAGCCGGGCAAAGTCGGCGATCTGCTCGCGCTGGTCGGGATCCAGGCCGACGCGGTGAAGGCCGCTATCGATCTCGATGTGCACCCCCAGCGTCACTCCGGCGGCGACCGCCGCCGCACTCAGGCCCTGAACCTGATGGGCGCTATCGACGTTGACGGCGATCTTGGCGTCGCGGGCCATCGCGGCCAGCCGCGCCCACTTGTCCTCACCCACCGTGGGGAAGGCCACCACGATGTCGCGCACGCCGGCCTCGTAGAACACCTCGGCCTCGCTCGGCTTGGCGGCGGTGATTCCACAGGCGCCGAGGGCCAGCTGCTGGGCGGCGATCGGCGGCGCCTTGTGGGTTTTGATGTGGGGCCGAAGCTTCGTGCCGTGGGCGGCGACGGCGTCCTGCCAGCGTGCGAGATTTCGCTCCATACGGTCGAGGTCGACCACCAGCGCAGGCGTCGGCACCTGTTCCAGGGTCATCCCCACCTGCGCGGCGAGGGCGCTCATGCGGGCACCGAAAGGTCGGTGTCAAACGCCCGCAGCTTGGCCGCGACCACATCCTCCACCGCCGCCACCTGGGCGGCATGCAGGGCATTCAGCCGACTGCCTTCCAGCACTGAGGTGATGGTGGTATCGGTGGCGGCCAGATAGGCGGTTCGCAGCTCGGTGTTGACGTTGATCTTGGCGATCCCCGCACGGATCGAGCGTTGCACCAGCGCGTCGGAGATCCCCGACGCGCCGTGCAGGGACAGGGGCTGGCTGACCCGCGCGCGAATCGCGTCCAACCGATCCCAGTCGAGGTTGGGCGAAACCACGTAGGTGCCGTGGATGTTGCCGATCGACACCGCCAGGCAGTCGGCGCCGGTGCGGTGCATGAACTCGACCGCCTGATCGGGATCGGTCAGCGCCCCCGCCTCCACCGCGCGGGCCACATCCTCGTCACCGGTGATGCTGCCCAGCTCGGCTTCGACGGCCGCGCCATGCGCCCGAGCCAGCGCGGCTGCGCCGGCCACAAACTCGATGTTGCGCTCGAACTCCCACTCCGCCCCGTCGGCCATGACTGCTCCAGCCCCGGCGGCCAGCGCCGATTCGATTACCGCCAGATCGGCACAGTGATCAAGCTGAATGCACGCCCGCGCGTCGGAATGCCCGGCGGCAGCGACCAGCGCCGCCATCAGCAGGCCACCGCCCGGCTCCACGTAGGAGCGCCCGCCGATCAGCAGGATCACACCGGTATCCGCCGCCGCCGCGGCGCTCAGCGCCGCCGTGGCAGCCTCCAGGTCATAGCAGGTGAAGGCACCCACAGCAGAGCCGTCACGGCGCTCGGCCAGCAGCTCGCGAAACGGGGTCAGCACTGGGGTTCCCCCACCGACACCGGTGCCGGGCCGATCGCGGCCACCACGTCTGCCAGCAGCTCCGGGCCGCCGATGTTGCCGGGAACGACCACGTACTCGGTACCGTCGGGCAGATTCCACAGCGCCACCCCGGGAAGGATCGGCCCGACCACGCGCGCGGACCGCGCCCCGAGGCCCTCACGCGCGGTCACGGCCGAGGTGATTCCGCCCTTGGCGACCACCACCCCGCAGTGCACGCGGCCGGCGACCTGGGCCAGTGCGATCGCAATCCGGCGTTGAGCGTCGGCACGACCAAGCCCGGGTCGCGCCTGCGCTCTGTGGCAACCACGGCCAGCCCATCGCGCTCGATCAGGGCGGCGGCGGCCGCGGCCAGACGTTCGGCTTCGTCCTCCCACGACTCCCCCGCGAGGGCGGCAACGTGAGCCGCTACACCTGCCTGCGGATGCACGCGGGCGAGCTGCTCGAGCTGGGCGGTCGTCCCGGCCACAAATGATCCGCACACCACCAGCACACCGCCATCGCCCGACGGCGCCGGGACCATCGTGGTCGCCTGTGAGCCCGTCAACACAGCCGCAAACGCCGGGGCAGATCGCACGATCACGCGCGCGCCGGCAGCTTCAGCGGCCTCGAGGCCGCGCGCGATCGTGTCCAAGTCGGCGTCGGTCTCGGCGTCGGGCACGACCACCGCCGGCCTTCCCCCGGCGGCCGCCGAAACGATCGCGGCTGCCACCGCCGCGTGCCCACTCGGCGTGCGCAGCTGCTCCAGCGGCACCGCCACCCCGTCGGCGGCAGCCAGCCGACCGCCGCTGCGCTCGTCCGCCCACACGCGCAGGTCGGCACTGGTGTAGGCCAGCGCGCCGTCGCGTGCGTACTCGGTTTGGTCGAGTGGAACCCGGCGGCCGTCGCGTTCCAGCAGATGGGTTGCCCCGATCGTTACCCGTCCGGCCGCCGGAAACGCGGGCACGAGCAGCAGCGGCACGTTGGGGTGATCCGGTGCGATCACGCTGCGCAGAGCCTCGTACTCCTCCCACAGGTGCGCCCGCAAGGTGCTGTCGCCACGCAAGATCTGACGGGCCTCGGGAAACCGCTGCCGGGCGGCCGCGGCGGCATCGGCGACGATCACGCCTGCCTCATCGCCCACGTGCGCGCGCGAGTTGGTCAGCACATGGACACCGCGATCGCCCGGCTCGACCGCGTTCCACACATCGGGATCCGACCAGTCGAGCACCACAGAGACATCTGTGATGCTCTGCGTACCGGTTGGATCGTCATCCAAGACGACTGTGATCACCGGCCCAACGTAGCACACCGCCACGGGGCCAACGAGAGGTAACAACGCAGGCTGATCACCCTGTTGCTACGCCGTCGACAAATTGTATTGTCCCAATGGATACATAATTGATGTTTCATGGATTGGTTAGTACCTGCCTCCGCTGCGGGCCTTGATAGGATCGCGACGTGGCTATCGACCCCGACGTCCAGGCATCGCTGCCGCAGTTCTTCGGGACTGAGGATCCCCCGCCGGTGGATGTGGTGAGTGCCTCCCGCGAGCGGCTCGAGCGGCTGGCCGAGTACGGGCCGGCGGCCACCGGGACAGTCTCGGTCGACGACCGAGTGGTGACCTCGGAGAGCAACGAGGTGGCGGTGCGGGTGTACACGCCTTTGGCTCCGAGTGGCCCCGGGCTGGTGTTCTTCCACGGCGGTGGCTGGGTCAGCGGCAGTATCCACACCCATGACGTGATCTGCCGCGCGTTTGCAACCCGGCTGAGCACGGTGGTGGTCGCTGTCGAGTACCGGCTGGCCCCCGAGCATCGCCATCCCGCTGCTATCGAGGATGCGTGGGAGGCCACCCGTGCGGTGGCCGCGGATCCCGAGCGGTTCGGCATCGCCGGCGGCAGCCTGGTGGTCGGTGGTGACAGCGCAGGCGGTGCGCTGGCAGCGGCGGTTGCACGGCGGGCGCGTGACAGCGGCCTGGAGCTGGCCGGCCAGGTGTTGATGTATCCCGTCGCCGACTATCCGGCGGATCGGGACAGCTACCGCCGCTACGCACAGGGCTTCGGGCTGACCGCTGCGGCGATGGAATTCTTCGTGCGCACCTACGCTGGCGATGCCGAGCGAAACGATCCCGACGTCGCACCGCTTTGCTGCGAGGATCTGAGCGGTATCGCCCCGGCGGTGATCGTCACAGCCGAATGCGACGTCCTGTGCGACGAAGGCGAGGAGTACGCACAGCGTCTGCGCGCCGCCGGCGTGTCGGTGCTCGCCGCCCGCTGCCCCGGAGTCGTGCACGGCTTTCTGCGGATCGCCGGAGAGGTACCCGCGGCCGCGGCAGGGTTCGACCTGGTGATCGAGTTGATGTCCGAAGCGTTCGGCTATCCCCCCGCAAACGAGTGACACGAGGTAGCCGTGTCGGAGGACGTGAATAACGGTGCCAGGCACCGTTATTCACGTTCTGTAACCAGGTTGACGTTCGAGGGGTATCTGGCGAGGCGGAACACTGAGCGGCGACCCCCTAGGCTCGTATGCATGTCGCATCCCCGCCCAAGGAGCACCGAAATGACCGCCTCACGTCGACTCAGTCTTCTGCTCATCATCGGCCTCGCCACCATGGCGATCGTGCCGAGCGCGTTTGCAGGCGGCCCCGCGCCGCCGGCGATCGCGCCCACCGTGCTGGCCCACTCCGATCAGCAGCTCTTCGCTCAGCAGCTGCCCACGCCAAACGAGGTGCGTCTGGCCCAGGTGCACCATCCCAGCGCGCCCAACCTACGAAACGGAGCCCACTACGGGTACGTCGCAGCGTCTCCCTGGACGGTCGCCAAAGCCGGCTCGGGATCGTCGATTTCCGGCGGCGAATGGGCCGGCGCTGTGATCCTCGTGCTGATCGTCGCCGCGGCCGCGGGATTGGCGTTCCTGGCGATGGCCCACTCCCCCAATCGCTTGTCGCCTCACCACTAGCGTCCTCGCGGGGGAGCGAGTGCCTACCGAAGGCCCCGGCGTACCCACCGGGGCCTTCGCGTTGCCCGCTCCACCCGTAACGATCCCGGAACGCGGAGGTGGGAGACTGTGAGTGCAAGAGCGTTCCCATCACGTAACTGGACGGCATCGCAATGCGCGGTCTCAGCGGACGAACAGCGTCATCGATCGGCTGGATCGCATGTGCGCTGGCGCCCGTCAACGCCGCCCTCTACGCCTCGTTTGATAGTGACGGCCTCACGCCCGGGCTGGTGGCCTTCTACGTGGCGATGTTCTCCTATGCCGCGGTCGGCGCGGTCGTGCTGCGGCGCTATCCACGACACCGGTTGGGGTGGCTCTTCATCTTCGAGTCGTTGCTGCTGGGAGTCACCGGCCCGGCCACCGCGTACGTCGAGAACCTCGACCCATCCGCCACCGGCTATCTGGCCGCGTCGGTATTCGCGAGCGCCAGCTGGATCCTCGGTATCGCCCTGGTGGTCTGCTTTCTCGGATTGTTGCTCCCCGACGGCAATCTGCCCTCACCACGATGGCGACCGGTTGCTTGGGCCGGCGCGCTGGTGGTGACCTTCGCCGTGCTGGGAACGGTGCTGGCCGAGGGGCCGCTTTCCACCGGCACCGGCCAGAACCCGCTGGGTGTTCCGCACGCGGATGCGCTCGCCACCGTGGCCCCCGTGATTCTCCTGGCGGTGCTGGCGATGAACCTCGCGGCGGTGGTCGTCCGGTACCGGCGCGGCTCGTTCGTCGAGCGCCAGCAGCTCAAGTGGATCGGCGCCGGGTTTTTGGTCGTGATCGCGGGCGGGTTCACCCAAGGCCAGGCGGAGGTGCTGCAGTTCGTTTCGTGGTCGGTGCTGCCGGTCGCATTCGCGGTCGCGATCCTTCGCTACCGCCTGTACGAGATCGACGTGATCATCCGAAAGACGCTGGTGTACGCGGGCGTGGTGGCCGTCCTGGCCGCGCTCTACCTGGGCGGCATCTACGTGATCGGCGCGACGCTGCGCAGCCTCACCGGAGGGTCAAGCGCCCTGGCGGTGACGGTCTCGACGCTCGCGGTGGCGGTGGCGTTCCAGCCGCTGCGCAACCGCATCCAGCGCGTGGTTGACCACCGCTTCTATCGCCGCAAGTACGACGCCGCGCACACGCTCGAGGCTTTCAGCGGCCGGTTGCGCCAACAGATCGACCTCGACGCCCTGGACGCAGAAGTGCTCGGCGTGGTTCGTGACGCACTCCAGCCGAGCCACGCGAGCCTGTGGCTGAAGGGTGGTGGTGAATAACGGTGCCTGGCACCGTTATTCACCGGCGGCGACGGCGGAGTACCGCCCTCACGAACCCAATCACCACGAGTGCCACGCCGACGGTGAGAATCACCGGAGACTGCAGCGAGAAATCCCACGATGACGACCACGTCTCCGAGCAGGAGCACCCGGTCCACCCGTGAGAGCCGCTCGAGCACCACTCTGACAGTACTCCCATTCGCGTAATCGTGAATTCTGTGACAAGCGCCGCTTGCGACTGGATAATGCACGTATGCGCGTCTTGATCGTCGAGGACGACGCCCGCATGGCCGAGCTGCTCCGGCTTGGGCTCTCGAAAGAGGGCCTCGCCGTGGACACTGCCGGGACGGGCGAGCACGGCCTCGAACAGGCTGCCACAACGACCTATGACGCGATTGTGCTCGACATCATGCTGCCGGGGATCAGCGGCTTTGAGACCTGCCGGCGACTGCGGGAACACGGTGTCTGGGCTCCGGTGCTGATGCTGACTGCACGAGACTCCGTCGAGGATCGGGTCGCAGGTCTGGACAGCGGCGCCGACGACTACGTCGTCAAGCCGTTCGCGTTCGCCGAACTGCTCGCCCGGCTGCGGGCGCTGGCACGCCGGGAGGTGGCCAAACGGCCGAGCGTGCTCGCGGCGGGAGATCTCACTCTCGACCCGGCCTCACATCTGGTGCGACGCGGAGATGTCGACGTCAGTTTGTCGACCAGGGAGTTCGCACTGCTGGAGACGTTCATGCGCAGGCCGGACGAGGTGTTGTCCCGCGAGCAGCTGCTCGAGCGGGTCTGGGACGCCCCGTGGGACGGCAAGTCCAATGTGGTCGACGTGTACGTGCGCCACCTTCGGAGGAAGGTCGACGAGCCGTTCGGCCGACGCTCGCTCGAGACCGTCCGCGGGGCGGGGTACCGCCTTCGCGGTGACGGCGGGTAGATGCTGCACAACGTCCCCATCCGGGTGCGGGTGGCAGGCGCGTTCGCGGTAGCGATGGCGCTGGTGCTCATCACCACGGGCTGGCTCCTGTACGACCGAGTGTCGTCATCGCTCTTGACCGAGCTGGATAACCAGCTCGAGGTCCGTGCGCACGATCTGAACGACGTCGTACACGACCCGGAGGACTCACTCGCCAGCCTCGGGAGCGAGCAAGGTGGAAGTTGGCGAGAGCTATGCCCAGCTGGTCGATACCCAGGGCAATGTGGTCGATGCCAGCCCATGGCTTGCCAAGCGATCAGTGCTCACTCCCGCCGAGTTGCAGCGAGCCGAGAACGGCAGGATCTTCGTCGTGCGGTCGGCCCTCCCGCACCTCGACGAGCCGTCCCGCGTACTCGCCACCCATGTGACGCAGAACGGAAAGCCGATGGTGTTGATCGTCGGTTCGACTCTGGGCAACCGCGCGGAGACGCTCGCCGATCTGCGCGACGAGCTTTTGATCGCGGGCCCCATCGCGCTGGTGCTCGCCACCGTCGCCGGCTACTTCCTCGCCGGACTCTCGCTGCGGCCGGTTGACCGGATGCGCAGCCGAGCGGCTTCGATCTCGGCCGATACACCCGGCGAACGGCTGCCGGTGCCCGCCACCAGGGACGAAGTGCAGCGACTCGGCGAGACGCTGAACGCCATGCTCGACCGTCTGGAGTCAGCTCTTGAACGCGAGCGCGGCTTCGTCGCCGATGCCGGCCACGAGTTGCGCACTCCACTGGCCTTGTTGCGGACAGAACTCGAACTGGCATTGAGACACGCCGAGTCACCGGAGGAGCTGCGCACGGCCGTCCGCGGGTCGTTCCAGGAGGTCGACCGGCTCGCGCAGCTGGCCGAGGATCTGCTCCTGATCGCGGGCTCGGATCAAGGACGGCTGCCGCTTCGGGTCGAGGCACTCGACAGCCTCCGAGGTGCTCGCGTCCACAGCCCGGCGATTTGAATGGCGCGCCCAGGGCAGCGAACGGGAGATCAAGGTCAACCACCCATCAGACGACCGCGTCTCCGGAGATCGGGTCAGGCTCGAGCAGGCGCTCGGGAACCTGGTCGACAACGCGCTGCGCCACGGCGAAGGCGTGGTGGAACTCTCAGCCAGTCGGCACGGAGACATGGTCGAACTGCACGTGACCGACCAGGGAGCGGGGTTCCCTGCGGACTATCTGGCCCTGGCATTCGAACGGTTCACCCGGGCAGACTCCGCACGAACCGGCGGGGGCGCCGGGCTGGGACTTTCGATCGTCGACGTGATCGCCCGTGCCCACGGCGGTAGCGCCCATGTCACGAACCGCGAAACCGGCGGAGCAGACGTGTGGTTGAGCGTGCCGTCGGCCGCCGACAAACCCTTGACAAGTGTTGATTCGTACAATATCGTGGCTCCGAAAGATTAAAGGCGGATGAACGCCCCCACGCCGGGGGGCGATCAAAGTGGGTGTTGGGTATACGGCGCGGGAGATTCGGCTATGGGTCCAGGGCACGAGACCAATGGCGTAACCCTCGGGCTGCTTGGATGCTTTGAATTGCACCGAGCGGGAGATCCCCTGCATTTGCCGGCCAGCGCTCAGAGGCTGGTCGCGTTCCTCGCGATCCACGGCCGGCCGATGTTGCGCCAGCACGTGGCGTTCGCCCTGTGGGAGGACGTGCCTGAGGAGCGCGCAATCGCCAATCTCCGATCCGCGCTGTGGCGGGCGCGCCAGGCCGGCCCCGACCTGATCGACCCGGGATCGTCCGTGGTACAGCTCCAGCCGGGTGTCCGGGTCGATCTGCACGAGGCCAGATGCCTGACGGAGCTGATCATCGACGGCGGGGGAGTCGACGGGTTCGTGGGCAGCTGGCGCCTGCTCACCGGCGATCTCCTGCCCGACTGGACGGACGAGTGGGTGCTGCTCGAGCGGGAGTACCACAGGAATCTGGGGCTGCAGGCGCTGGAGACGCTCGCAGACGAGCTGCTCGTCTCGGGCAGATTGGGCCACGCGCTCCAGGTCGCGCTGACGGCCGTCAGCCGCGAGCCGTTGCGCGAGAGCGCACACCGCACCGTCGTGCGAATTCACGTCGCTTCCGGGAACCCCTCAGAAGCACTCCGCCAGTATCACTTCTACCGCTCGCTCGCGCACACGCACCTCGACTTGGAACCGTCCGAGCAGATGGAGCTGCTGGTCGATCCGCTCGTGCGCCGCAGCCGCGCCGTCGGTCTCGGCCCGCTGCCCTCTGTCGCCTGAATCACAACCTTGGCGACGGTGACGCGGCGGTGACGGTCCCGTGACGGCGGGCTGATACACCCGTCATGACGGGGTGTCCCGTCGGTGGCGAAGTACGACAAGGCAGGGAGGAGTGGGACCGTGATCTCCTGGCTGATAGGTGTGAGTCTGCGCTACAAGCTCGTGGTGCTCGCGCTGGCCGCAGGCGTGATGGTGTTCGGCGTCCAGCAGGCCGGACAGATGCCCGTCGACGCCACGCCGGAGTTCGCACCGCCCGTGATCGAGGTGCAGACCGAGGCTCTCGGCCTCTCGGCACCCGAGGTCGAGGAGCTGGTGACGCTGAACCTCGAGGAGCTACTCAACGGAACGCCGTGGTTGAAATCGATCCACTCCACCTCGGTGCCGGGACTCTCGTCGATCCTGCTCACCTTCGAGCCCGGGACCGATGTGCTGCGAGCCCGGCAACTCGTCAGCGAGCGGCTCACGCTGGCGGTCGCGATCCCCAACGTGGCCCAGCCTCCGGTGATTCTCCAGCCGCAATCCTCGGCGAACCGCGTGATGATGGTCGGGCTTTCATCCAGCACCGTCTCGGCGATCGAGATGGGCGTGCTCGCCCGCTGGAACATCCGCCCCGCGCTGCTGTCCGTTCCCGGCGTCGCCAACGTCGCCATCTGGGGACAACGCGAACGCCAGCTTCAGGTCCAGGTCGACCCCGAGAGGCTCGAGGCCAACAACATCTCGCTCGACCAGATCGTGCAGACCACCGGCAATGCGATGTGGGTCTCCCCGCTCACATTCCTCCAGGCATCCACACCCGGTTCCGGAGGCTGGATCGAAACCCCCAACCAGCGCCTCGAAGTGCGCCACGTCTTCCCCATCTCGACGGCCGCAGACCTCTCCAAGGTGACCGTCGACGGAGCTGGGCCGCTGCGGCTGGACGACGTCGCCGATGTCGTTCAGAGCCATCAGCCGCTGATCGGAGACGCCGTCCTGACCAAGGGCGCAGACCTCATGCTCGTGATCGAGAAGTTCCCTAACGCGAACACCCTCCAGGTCACGCGCGATCTCGACGCGGCGATCGACAAGCTGCGACCAGGGCTGACAGGTGTCACCGTCGACACCACGGTGTCGCGGCCGGCAACCTTCATCGACGAGTCGCGCGACAATCTGACCAGATCCCTGATGATTGGCGGCCTGCTGCTGCTCGGCTTCGTGGCCGCGGCGCTCTTGGCCTGGCGGGCGGCGGTGATCACGATCGCGGCGATCTCAGTCTCGCTGATGGCCGCACTGGTGGTCCTGAGTCTGAGGGGCGACTCCTTCAATCTGATCGTCGTGGCCGGGTTCGTGGCGGCGCTCGCCGTGCTGGTGGACGACTGTGTCGTGGCGTCCGAGAAGCTCGTGCGGCTGCGCGACGAGGCCGGAGACGGAGAGCGGACATCGCGTGCCAGTCTGGTCGCGACTGCAACGCAGGACGCACGTCGGCGAATCGGCTACGCGACACTGATCTCACTGACGCCGCTTTTGCCGATCTTCTTCAGCGACGGAATGGCGCGGGCACTTGCCGAGCCACTGGTGCTGTCGTACGCGCTGGCCTTGGCGGCATCCGTGATCGTGGGCGTGACGGTGACCCCGGCGCTCACCGCCTTGCTCTTGCCGAAAACACCGGGCAGCGCGGGTGACCCCGCCTTCGCTCGATGGATCCGCGCCCAATACGGGTCATTGATCGACCGGGTGCTGCAACGACCAAGCCCTGCGTTCCTCGTGTCGATCGCGACCGTCGTGGCTGCACTGCTGGTATTGCCAACCCTCGGGCAGAGGATCCTGCCTTCCTTCCATGATCCTGACATCGTGGTGGCCTGGACCGGCCCTCCGGGCATGTCAGAGCCCGAATCGTCGCGCCTGATGACGCGACTCAGCCGGGAAGTGCGGGCGATACCGGGCGTCAGCGACGTCGGCGCCCACGTCGGCCGAGCGGTGCTGGGCGACCAGATCACCGACGTCAACTCCGCGGAGCTTTGGGTGAGCGTTGATCCATCGGCCGACTACTCCTCGACCGTGTCTGCGATCAACGCCGCAGCCAGCGGCTATCCGGGCATCACGGCTCACACCTCCTCGTACCTCAACGATCGCGTCAGCCACTACGACGCCGGGCCACAGCACGACATCGTGGTGCGCGTCTTCGGCCCCGAGTTCGGTGGCATCGCAGCCACCGCGGCGCGCGTGCGGGCGGCGCTGTCGGGAATCGACGGGGTCGCGACCACCACCGTCGATCGCCGGGTAACTCAGCCGAACATCGACGTGCAGGTCGATCTCAAACGGGCACGGGCCTACGGCCTTAAACCGGGCGACGTTCGCCGAGCAGCATCGACCGTGCTTGCCGGGCTCGAGGTCGGAAGTTTGTTCGAGCAGCAGAAGGTGTTCCAGGTGATGGTGTGGAGCACACCCGAGAGCCGTAACGATCTGTCAGCGGTCGGCAACGTCCAGATCGACACCCCCTCCGGTGGCCGGGTGCGCCTCAAAGACGTCGCCGACGCCCACATCGTCAGAACACCAACGGTGATCCAGCGAGACGAGGTCTCCCGCCGCACCGACATCGGCGTCGACGTCCACGGCCGCGACGCAGCTGATGTCGCCGGCGACATCCGCAGCCAGCTGGCCACCATGAAGTTCCCGCTCGAGTACCGGGCACAGGTACGGCAGGAGTTCCAAGCGAAGGACGATCTGCACAAGCGCATGATCGTGGTCGGCCTGGCTGCGGCACTGATCATGTTCCTGCTGTTCCAAGCGGCATTCCAGAGCTGGCGATTGGCGTCGCTGGTGTTCCTTTCACTGCCGTTCGCGCTCGCCGGGGGGCTGCTCGCGGTCTTCCTCTTCGGCGACGCGCTCTCGCTTGTCTCACTGATCGCGTTTGCTCCCATCCTGGCGCTCGCCGCCCGAAACGGCCTGTGGTTGGTGGCGCGCTACCAGCGCGACGGCGGCTCCGCGTCCGATCGCACGCGGGCTGATTGGATCCGCACCGCCTCCGGTGAACATCTGCCAACGATGGTGATGACGGCGATCGGTGCGGCGGTGCTGCTGTTGCCGTTGCTGTTCACCGGCACGATCCCCGGGCAGGAAGCTGCCCACCCGATCGCCGTGATCGTGCTCGGCGGGTTGATCACGGCCACCCTCCAGGGTGCGTTCCTGATCCCTGCGCTCTACCTGCGTTTCGGTCCGCGGCCGACTGCTGCGGGCTCCCCGGAAATCTCATGACTCGTCGAAAGACCAACGGAGGATGCACAATGTGGAGTTCCAGGCGAACGGCGGCGGGCCTGCTGTTGATGGCCGCACTGTCCGCTTCCGCCTGCGGCTATACCGCCCAGGCCGAAGGTGACGGCAACCAGCCTGCCAAGGTCGAAAGCATCAACGGGTCGGATCAAGGCAAGATCATCCTGACGGCAAGCGCCGCCAAGCGGATCGGCCTCAAGCTGACCCCGGTAACCGAGCAGACGGTGAATCACGACGTGGTCGTACGGGGAACCGTTGTCGCCGACCCCGGGTCGCCGACACGAGCGTGGATCCGCGTTCCGATCCGAAGTCGTGAGCTGGCTGCGGTCGACTCCGCCCAGCCTGCCAGCATCCTGGCCGGGTCCGGCACGGTCGGGATTCCGGCAACCGTCTCCACAAAGACCCCGCCGGGGATCACAGTCACCGCCGGCCGCTCGTTGTATCTGAGCACCGACACCGCCCTGGGCGTCCCCGCCGGACACCAGGTGCGGGTGCAACTCCAGCTCCCCGGCGGCGGAAAACGCGAGACCGTTCCCTATTCGGCGGTGATCTACTGGGTCGACGGTGGCACCTGGGTGTACGCCAGGACCGGTCCCATGACATTCATCCGGCAGCCGGTTGTGGTCGACTCCGTCCAAGACGGCGTTGCGGTGCTCTCGAGCGGTCCGCCGAAAGGAACGGTTGTCGTCCGAGTCGGCGGAGAGGAGCTGCTGGGAACAGAGTTCGAGATCGAGGGCGAGTGATCCCGGCCGGCACTCACCACGCTGCGGAGGTCGATGAACCGTGATGCGCTGGGTCGTCGCCTCGAGCCTCTACTTCCGGTTCCTCGTGATCGCGATCGCCGTGGGGACGATGGCCTTCGGAGCCACCCGTGTTCGTGACATGCCGGTGGATGTGTTCCCCGAGTTCGCGCCCCCATTCGTCGAGGTCCAGACCGAGGGGCCGGGCATGTCCACCGAGGAGATCGAATCGCTGATCACGATCCCGCTCGAGCAGTCGCTTAACAGCACTCCGGGGCTGGACGTGATGCGGTCGAAGTCGGTGCCGGGGCTCTCCGCGATTACCCTGATCTTCAAGCGCGGAACAGACAGTCTGGAAGCCCGCCAGTTGGTCAACGAGCGGCTTGCGATTGCGATGCGGAGCATCCCGACGTCGGCAGGCATACCCTGGATTCTGCAGCCCCTCTCGGCAACCAGCCGGGCGATGAAGATCGGCCTCTCGTCCTCGAAGTACTCGATGACAGACCTGTCGATGATCGCCTACTGGACGATCCGGTGGCGCCTGATGGCGGTCCCGGGGGTTGCGAACGTCGTGATCTGGGGAGACCGTTTCAAGCAGCTGCAGTTCCAGGTCGACCCGGTCAAGCTCAGGCAGCACGGCGTCACGCTCGACGAGGCGATGGAGACCACCTCCAACGCGCTTGACTACGGCCTGCTGAAGTACACCGACGCCGCGAAAAACCGCGTGGGTGGGTTCATCGAGACGCCGAATCAGCGACTTGGCATCCACCACACGTTGCCCTTTGTCGGCCCCGCGCAGCTGGCACAGGTCACGGTCGGCAACCACCACACGGCCGGCGGCGCACCGCTCGTGCTCGGCGACCTGGGGACGACCACATGGGGCCACCAGCCCCTGATCGGAGATGCCGTCGTCAATGACAAGCCGGGCCTTCTGATGGTCGTGGAGAAGTTCCCGTGGGCCAACACGCTGGACGTCACACACGGCGTGGATCAAGCATTGGATGAACTTCGCCCCGGGTTGCGCGGTGTTCAGATCGACAACCACATCTTCCGGCCGGCCGGCTTCATCGAGCTCTCGATCCACAACCTCAGAGATGCGTTGCTTTTGGGAACGCTTCTGGTCGTGCTGGTGCTGGTGGCGTTCCTCTTCCAGTGGCGGGCGGCCCTCATCAGCCTGGTGGCGATCCCGCTTTCACTGATGGCAGCCGCGATGGTGCTGTACCTGCGGGGAAGCACGATCAACACGATGGTGTTGGCCGGATTCGTGATCGCGGTCGGCGTGGTCGTCGACGACGCCATCATCGACATCGAGAACATCGTCCGCCGGCTGCGCCAGGCTCGGGCTGCCGGAGATCAGACGCCGGCATCGTCGGTGATCCTGGAGGCCTCGCTCGAGGTCAGGCGCGCGATCGTCTACGCGACCTTGATCATCGTGCTCGCGGTGCTCCCGGTGTTCTTCATCACCAGCCTCTCGGGAGCGTTCTTCAAGCCGCTGGTGCTCTCATACGGCCTGGCGGTGCTCGCTTCCATGGTGGTCGCGCTCACCGTCACCCCGGCACTCGCCTTGCTGCTCTTGGCCAAGGCGCCATTGGACGAGCGCCAGCCGCCGCTCGTGCGCGTGCTCCAGCGCTGGTACACGAGGATCCTTGCCCGCCTGATTCGAAGCCCGGCCCCCGCGCTCGCGGCCACGGTGATCACCCTGGTCGCCGGATTCGCGGTGTTGCCGCTGCTCGGCGAGTCGCTGTTCCCGCACTTCCAGGAGCGCGACTTCCTGTCTCACTGGGTGACCAAACCCGGCACGTCACATCCAGAGATCATGCGCATGACCAAGACGATCAGCCGCGACATGCGGCACCAGCCGGGGGTGAGGGGGTTCGGTGCCCACATCGGACGGGCAGTTCAGGGCGAAGAGATCACGGGCATGAACTTCAGCGAGAACTGGATCAGCCTCGACCCATCAGCGGACTACCAGCAGTCGCTCGCGGGAGTTGAGCAAACCGTGCAGCGGTATCCGGGGCTCTTCCGCGACGTGCAGACCTACCTCAACGAGCGCATCGAAGAGGTGCTGGTGGGGTCGAGCGAGCCGATCGTGGTCCGCATCTACGGACCCAACCTCGACGTCCTCCGGGCGAAGGCGGCCGAGGTGCACGACGCGCTGCGCGGAATCAACGGCGTGGTCGACCTGCATACCGAGCTGCAGACGGACATCCCTCATATCCAGGTAAAGCCCGACCTGGCCAAGGCTGCGAAGTACGGCCTCAAGCCGGGCGACATCCGGCGGGTGGCCGCGACACTGGTGTCGGGTGACGAGGTCAGCGACATTCACCGAAACAGCAAGGTCTACGACATCATGGTCTGGAGCACGCCCGACACCCGGCGCAGCGTGGCAGACATCCGCCAGATCCCGCTCGACACTCCCGGCGGCGGGCACGTGCGGCTCCAGGATGTCGCCGACGTCGAGATCCTGCCGACCCCCAACCAGATCGAGCGCGAGCAGGATTCGCGCCGGATCGACGTTGCCATGGGAGTCGAAGGACGCGGCCTCGGCGACGTGGTGGACGAGGTCGACGACCGTCTCGCCAAAGTCAGCTTCCCCCACGAGTATCACGCTGACGTGATCGGGGAGTTCAAGGAGCGCCAACAGGCGCAGGGCCACATCGTCAACTACGGGCTGGCGGCGGCGATCGGAATCCTGGTGTTGCTGCAGACGTGCATCGGCAGCTTCCGGGTTGCGGCGCTGGCGTTCATCACCCTCCCCTTTGCCCTTGTGGGCGGCGTGCTCGCCGCGTTTGCCACCGGCGGTCTGATCACCCTGGGATCGCTGGTCGGATTCCTGACGGTGTTTGGCATCGCCGCTCGCAACTGCATCCTTTTGATCAACCACTTCCAGCACCTCGAGAATGAGGAAGGAGAGCCGTTCGGGCCAGAGCTGGTTCTGCGCGGTGCACGTGAGCGCCTGGCGCCGATCCTGATGACGGCGCTGGCGACGGGGCTCGCGCTGGTGCCGCTGGTGATGTCGGGGGAGATTCCGGGAGCCGAGATCGAGTATCCGATGGCAATTGTGATCCTGGGCGGTCTGGCCACGTCGACACTGCTGAACCTGCTCGTGATCCCAGCCCTGTACCTGCGGACCCGCAACTTCAAGGGCCGCATCCCCATGACGTCCTAGATTCGGTCAGCCGCATGCGATTCCTCGCTTCCATCCGCCTCAATCGCCTCGCCCCCGCCGTGATGTTGACACTGGTGGCGTCGCTGGTGCTCGACGTCGACAGAGTCACGGCGACCCCGAGGCTGAAGCACGTCTGGGTGGTGGTGCTCGAGAACCACAGCACCGGCCAGATCCTCGGGAATCGCAACGCGCCGTATTTGAACCTGCTCGCGCGCCGTCACGGAGTGGCGACCCGGTATTACAGCATCCGGCACCCGAGCCTTCCCAACTACCTGGCGCTGATCTCTGGCTCCACTCAGGGCTGTCGCTCAGATCACTGCCGACCCGGCTACCGGGGACCGACGTTGGCGCGACAACTGCGAAACCACGGTCTCACCTGGCGTGGGTATTTCCAGGGACTGCCGCAGGTCGGATACGTCGGTCATGACCGCGGTCAGTACATTCGCCACCACAATCCGTTTGCGTACTTCTCGAGCATTATCCACTCCCCCGCGCGGCGGAACCTGCTCCCACTGGGGCGGCTAACGCCGGGCCTCCGCCGCCCGCCCGCATTCAGCCTGGTGATACCCGACAACCACCACAACATGCACGACGGCAGCGTCAGGAGTGCGGATCGCTGGCTGCACGCGTGGATCCCGAGAATCATGCGATCGCGCGGGTTCCACCAGGGCGGCGTGATCTTCATCACCTTCGACGAAGGGCGGCACGATTCGACCGGCTGCTGTATGCCTGGAATCCACGGTGGCCGCACGCTGCTGATCGCGATCACCCCTCACCGCCGGCATGTGACGCTGCGCCATCCCCGCACCGCGTACTCACTTCTCCGCACGATCGAGAACGGCTTTCGGCTTGCGCCGCTGGGTCTCGCTCGACAGGTGGTGCCATTGAACGGGTTTTGGCGCTCGGCGGGATAGCTGGATCCCGGCCGTGACTGATCCGATCCGACCCGGGATCGCGCACACCCGAGACCAACGATGAACACGCAGAGCGAGCGAATGCAGCATCGGGGCCCCGTCGTGCTGGAGGCGATGAACCTGTCCTATGCGTACGGCTCGGTTCGAGCGCTCGAGGGTTTGACGTTCTCGATCGGTGAAGGCCAGGTGGTCGGCGTCCTGGGGCCCAACGGTGCCGGGAAGACCACGGCGATCCGGGTGCTCACGACAATCCTTCGGCCGACCGCAGGGCACTTCTCGGTGACCGGCATCGGCGGTGATCGACCGGATGTGATCAGACGCCGTATTGGAGTGCTCCCGGAGAGCAGTGGGTATCCCGACGTGCAGACCGGCGAGGAATACCTTTGGTATCACGCGCGGCTGTGCGGACGATCTCGCGCAGGCGCCAGGGCGGTCGCGCGCGATCTTCTTCTCGAGGTCGGACTTGGCGATCGGGGCGCAGCTCTGGTCGCAACCTACAGCCGCGGAATGCGTCAGCGGCTGGGCATCGCCCGGTCTTTGGTGAATGACCCGGCCGTGGTGTTTCTGGACGAGCCGACCCTCGGCCTCGATCCTGCCGGCCAGCGCGATGTGCTCGACATGATCCGGCGAATCGCCGGCGAGCGCGGATCCACCGTGCTGGTATCCACCCACCTGCTTGCCGAAGTCGAGGAAGTGTGCTCACGCGTCATCATCCTCAGCCGGGGGTGCGTAGCGGCCGACGGCTCGGTGGCAGATGTTGCCGGCCGCGTTGCCGCGCCACGTACTGCTCACGTGCGTGTCGCTCAAGGCGAATCGACAAGGGCGCTCGAGGTTTTGCGCAAAACCCAATTCGTCGCATCTGCTGAGGTGGCGTCACACGCCACCGAGGAGATCGCAGTGACTCTCGCCACCGGTGCGGACGTCGCCGAAAGCTCGGCTGCCGTGTTACAGGAACTGCTCGGGGCGGGCGTGCCGATCGTCGGCTTCGTACTCGAAAGTGGCCGGCTGAGTGACGCCTTCCTGGCCATGACGGAGCCGCCATGACCTGGCTCGTGGTCGCCGGTCAGGAGCTGCGCGACGTATGGCTGCGGGGTCGCGGACTGTCGCTCATCCTCGCCTACAGCGTCCTTCTGAGCGTGACGACGTATCTGGTCGCGTCTAATCAGGCCATCAACTTTCTGGAGCAGCGAGAGGCAGTCAGCCTCACCCTCCAGGTCGCTGTCGCGGTCGGTGCGCTACTCAGCCTGCTCGTGGCGGCGGATGCTCTCAGCGGCGAGCGCGAACGAGGGACGCTCGAGGCGCTGCTGCTCGCCCCCTCTCCTCGCTGGGAACTCGTCCTGGGCAAGGGCGTCGCCGCCCTGTCTCTGTGGTTGGCAGCGTTCGTTGTGGCCGTTCCCTATGTCTGGTTTCTCGGCCGCGGTATCGGTCTGGTTGCAGCGCCGTTGGCAAGCGGCCTGTTGGTGGGCACTCTGCTGTCACTCGCGTTTGCTGGAATCGGGCTCACGGTCAGCGGCGCTGCTGCCACGAACCGGCTCAGCCTCGCCGTAAACATGTTCATCCTGCTTGCGCTCTATGCGCCGACTCAGTTTCCGACGGGAGCGCAAACCGGGTGGGCCGGTGAGTTGGTACAACGGTTCAACCCGCTCACCGCCGGCCTGCACTACCTCGGCCGCCTGGTGATCGACGCGCACGGCGGCACCGAGGATCTCGCCTGGCTGCTCGCGCCTGCGATCGCGGCGGCGATCTCCACCGCGGCCGCGCTGGTCACCGCGCGGTACCTCACCTTGGCGGGAGCGAGCCGATGAGCCGCGTCCAAATCGCGCTTGTACTCACAGCTGCGACGCTCGCGACCGCCTTGTGGCCGGCGAGAGCCGGCAGTGCGCCGGGGGTGTCGGTGATCCTCGACAGATCGCTCGTCCACCGCAGCCTCGGCCAGTCCTTGGACTTCACCAGCACGGTGCGGAACAACCTCGACACGGCCCAACCTCGTCTGGTCGTCCACCTCAACGTGCTCAGTCTGGACGATTCGGTGTACGTCGACCCCGAGGACTGGTCGTCCAACCGCACACGCTACATCGCGGTGGCGGCGGGCGAGGCGGTCGGCGTGCGCTGGGTGCTGAAGGCCGTCAACGGCGGCAGCTTCGTCGTCTACGTCGCCGTGCTGAGGGGAGACGGATCGGGTCCTATCGCCGTCAGCCAACCGCTCCAAGTGCGCGTCGCTGAACGCCGCACCCTGAACCCAGGCGGAGTGCTCCCGGTCGTCATCGCCGTCCCGAGCGCGCTGGCCACCCTGGCGATCGGTCGCTGGATAGTACGAAAGCGCGAGCCGCTTAGCTGAGCCGTTCACCGTGATGGAGCGGATCGGGATCGAACCGACGACCTTCTGGTTGCAAACCAGATGCTCTCCCAACTGAGCTACCGCCCCTGGAGGGGTTCCGTGCCCGAGTCTAGCGAGCCGCGCGCGAGGCTGCCTCGCGCAAACCGGTAAAACGCCGAGTACTCCAATCCCAGAGCGGGATTGCACGCCATTCTTAACCGGGATTCTGCCCGCATTTTGCGACTTTGGGACCATACCTGTAAGCCCGGCAAGCACAATGTAAGGGAGCGATAAAAGTCTTGTGAGATTCACGCCTGAAGGCTTGAAAATCCCGCCACAGAGCCGATCATGAGCAAATGCTCCGACTCAAGCTCTACCTCGCCCCGATCCTCGTGCTGTCCGTTCTGGCAACCGCAGTGGTCGCCTCCCAAGCCTCAGCCGCCTCGAAAGTCCGCGCTGCCGCCAAGGGACCGTTCGCACACAGGGTCTATCTCGCCAAGTTCAACAGCCCCATCAAGAAGCACACCTGGTCGATCTATGACGGACAGCCCACCTGCTGTCCGCAGTCCGGCTGGGCGAAATCCCATGTCGTCGTCGAAAACGGCGCCCTTCGGATCCGCGTCTACCGCGACAAGGCCCGCGGCAACAAGTGGGTAGCCGGAGGAGTGTCCATGGCCCGTCTGGTCAACCAGAAGTACGGCCGCTGGGTCGTGCGGTTCCGCATGCCCCGTGGGGCCGGCACCGGTATGGACGTCGCCCTTCGGCCCAACGGTAACGGTACGGTCGTCGACTGGATCGAGTCCGCCTCGATCTACGGCGCCAAGCGCAACACCGAGACCGCAACGCTGCACTATGGCCACACCCGTGTGCACGCCAAGGTGCATGCCAACTTCGCCAAGTGGCACACGATGTCGCTTGAATGGCGCCCGAATCGCATCACCGTCAAGCTCGACGGCAAGGCGTGGGCCAACTACACCAGCCACATCCCCACCGAGCCGATGCATCTGATCATGCAGACCAATGTCGGCTCAAACGGCTTCACCGGTGTGATGCCGAACAGCTCGACGCCCAAGCGCGTTGCGCTGCAGGTCGACACCGTAGCGGTCTACCGCTACCACTGATCGTGATCACGTGGCGGGCGGTCTCTGCTGAGGCCGCCCGCTACTTGATGACCAGCACAGCGACGGTGGAGTGGCGGACGATCCGCTCAACGTTCGATCCCACCAGGTAGTCGCGAGCACCCCCGCCGCCGCCTCCTCCGATCACGATCACGTCGGGCGTGATCTGCTCGGCGGTCTCGAGGATCGCGTCCTCCACATCGCCCTCGTACACCACCCCCTCGGCGGTGATGCCCGCGGCCACGAACTGCTCGACCGACTCCTTGACGATCTCCTCGGCGTCCTGCTCCATCTCCCGTCGCACCTCCGGCAGGTACAGGCTGCCGCGTTTGCGAAACGACTTGGGCGAGTCGTAGGCACACACCACCGTGACCCGAGCCTCCCAGAAGCGCGCGATTCCCATCGCCCAGCGCTGCGCCCGCTGGGCGACCTCGTCGCCGTCGGTGCCGAACAGGATGTGGTTGACCGCATCGGTCTCGAACGGGTCGGTGCTCATCCCTCACTCCAGATCACGACGTCGTCGACGACCACCGGCTCAGCCTTGCGGTCGCGCTTGATGAACCACTTCGACAGCGGATAGGTGAGCGGCCCCAGGATGGCCGCTCCAAACGACAGGTACATCGCGCCGATACCCTCGTCCTGGACGGTCTGCCACACCGCAAACAGGATGATCGCGGTGGGCAGCGCGGTGATCACAAAGACGCCGAACCAGCCTCCGGGCACCCTGAACGGCCGCGGCATGTCGGGACGTTTTATGCGAAGCGCGATCAGCGCGATGAACTCGAGCATCAGCCCCAGCGAGTAGATGAACACGTCCACCACCACCAGCGCCTCGAATGGGCCGAGGGTGAAAACCGAGTAGATCACCGCGCACATCAGGATCGCCACCCAGGGCGTGCCGTACTTGTGATGCTCCTTGGTGATGAACTGCGGCAGCCAACCGTCGCGGGCGACCACAAACGGGATCCGGGACACCGATAACAGCAGCGCCGCAAACAGGCCCGCGGCGGATACCAGGCCTCCGATCGTGAGCAGCACCTGCAGCCACGACCCCGCCAGGTTGCCGCCGACCACCGGGAAGTACCCCGCCGTCCAGGCCTGCCAGTCGGTGCCGCCCGCGAGTCCCGCCATCACCGGCAGCACGTAGCAGGCCGTGATCAGCGGGATGCAGATGAAGAGCGCCTTGGGGAACGTGCGCCGCGGGTTCTCGATCTCGCCCATCACCGTCGAGAGGCCGTCCCAGCCGAGGTAGTTCCACATACAGATCCAGAGGCCCGCGCCGAATGCCGCCGCCGGCGTCGACCCGGATACGACGAACGGTTCGAACGGGTTGGTGCCGTCGATGAAGAGCTTGGGGATGCCGATCAACACCAGCACCGCGAACGGGGCGAGGATGATGAACATGAACGCAAGCGACGAGTCGCCGACGACGGCCGCGCCGCGGATGTTGAGCCACGTGAACGGCCAGATCACGCACAGCGCGATCACCCAATGCAGGTCGAACTGGGCCGAGCCGATGCTGAAGAAGACGGTGTTTCCGGCTGACGCACTGGGCACGTAGGTCTCGGACAGGTAGTCGGCGAACAGCACCGGGTAGATGGCCATGTCGACCCACGTGCACATCCACGACCAGAAGCCCTCCTGGTAGGCCCAGAAGTTCCCCAGGCCGGCCTTGACCCACTGGTAGAAGCCACCCTCCACCGGCATCGCGGTGCCCAGCTCGGCCACCATCAACGCCGCCGGCAAGCTCCAGATGATGGGGGTGATCAGCAGCAGGAAGATCGCCATGCCCGGCCCCGAGGAGCTGACCATGTCCTCCAGCCCGTAGGCGCCACCCGACACCGTGAAGAACATCAACCCGACCAGCGGCAGCAGCTTCAGCTGGCGCTGCACCACATGCACCACGATGTCTCGACCGCCGATTCCGCCGACCGGCTGTGCCATCTCGCTCATGGCGCGACCTCCCCAGAACCGGACTGGCCGGACACCTGCTGCCAGATGCTCAGATACAGCTGGCTCATGGCCGGCCCGACGTCACGGGTACCCAGCAGCCCCAGCAGCGAGTCGCGCGACGGGTTGGTTGCTTTGTTGTCGACGATTGCAGGGTCCTCCTTGGCCAGGATGTCGAGTGAGGCTTGGTTGGGCGTGGAGTATCCGAAGTACTTGGTGATCTCAGCGCCCACCTGGGGCTCCAGCACGTAGTCCATGAACGCCAGCGCGGCGTCTCGGTCGGGCGCGTCCTTGGGGATCGCCAGGTTGTCGAACCAGATGCTGCCGTCGGTCGGCAGCAGGTACTTGATGTGGGGGTTCTGGCGCATCGCCTGGGCGGCGTCGCCGTTGTACATGATCGAGATGTCGGCCTGCCCGTCGAGCAGCGGCTGGGCGGGATGGTCGGCATTCACCGGCACGAACCCGAGGCTCGAGACCCAGGCGCCGGCCTTGTGCAACTGGTCGGCTGTGGGGGAGTTCTTGTCGTAGCCGAGGGCGATCATGCCGGCACCCAAGACATCGCGGTTATCGTCCACCAGCGCAACCTTGCCGTGGTACTGGGGATCGGCCAGGCCGCCCCACGTGGTCGGCGGGTCGGTCACCTTGGTGTCGTCGTAGGCGATCCCGGTCGTCCCCCACTGGTAGGGGATGGTGTACTTCTTCTCGGGCGTCTTGCCCTTGGTCTGGCGCAGCGAGCTACCGGGGTCGAACTCCGGCGACCGGAAGCTGGGGTCGATATTGGAGAAGTTGTGGAGATCCTTGGTGGTGTCGATCGACTCCAGCAAATGGTCGTCGCGCAGGATCTCGACGGCGTAATCGGACGGGATCACGATGTCGTACTTGCCCGGGTTGGCCTGAATCCCCGCGATCGCCTGTTCGTTGGAGTTGTAGTAGGTGACATGCACCTTGAGGCCGTACTTCTGCTCGAAGCCGGAGATCACCGACGGCGGCACATACCGCGTCCAGGTGTACAGATTCAGCTGCTTGGAGCTGACGTCGTGGCCACCGCCACCGACGCCGCATCCGGACAGCAGCGCGAGCGCCAGAACGGCGACGAGCGGTAGTCGGTGTCTGACCTGAATCCTCATTCAGGTCAGCGACCATACCCCCGCGGGCTGCTCGACTCAAGCGATTGTTACAGTTTTGATTCGATTCAGCCGCCGGCGAGACTCCACCAGGACACCCGGCCGGAGGAGTCGCTCGGCTCCCACCGGAACCGCTTGGTGGCCACTCGCAGGCCAACGAGCGCCCACACCGCCAGCACCGCCAGATCACGTGGTGCAAACCCGCTGCCGGTGGTTGCCGGATTGAAACACGCGGTGAAGGCCGAGGCCAGGTGGCTGAGCGGGAAGATGTTAGCGATCTGCTGCAGCCACTCGGGCTCCTTGTCGATCGGGTAGAAGACTCCCGAGATGAACGACAGCGGCAAGAGCGTGAGGTTGGCGACCACCGGCGCGGCATCGGCCCGCCGCACGAACCCGGCCACCGCGAGGCCGACCGCAGCCAGGGAGACCGCCCCCAGGATGATCGTGAAGATCGCGGCCGGAAGCGTGTGCCAGTAGATCTGCACACCGAAGGCCGGGATGCTGATGGCAAACATCAGCGTCACCGACGCCACCCCCATCAGCACCGCGGCCAGCAACACGCTGGCGATCCAGATCGACCCCGGCAGCGGCGTGCTTCGCACTCGCTTCAACACCCCCTGCTCGCGCGCATTTGCCACCGTGAAGATGACGCCGGTGTAGCACGCGGTGGCCACACCGAAGACGCCGATAGCAGGGGTCACGTACTGCGAGTAGTTGACGATGTCGCCGTTCACGACCACCGTGCCGTTGCCGTTGGCCGCCTCGAACAGGATCAGGAACACCAGCGGGAACACGAACGTGAAGAACGCCGCTCGCGGTGTCCTGCGGGTCAGCCGGATCCGCGACACGGTCCAGCGGGCAAGCAGGTTCCAGGTCGAGGCCCGGCCGGCGGCGCTCACTGCTCAGGCTCCCGGGTCAGCTCGAGGTAGACATCCTCGAGTGAGGGACGCGACACCGTGAGCGCGTCGAGCTCTACCCCGCGATCGCTCGCCCAGGCGATCAGCGGCGCCAGATCGCGGGTGGGAGTCTCTGTGGGGAAGCTGACCCGGCCGTCGTGGTGCTCGAGCCGCGCCGACGCCGGCAGGGGCAGATCGGCGGCGGATGTCCCGGCCGGCAGCGCGAACTCCACCACCGCGGATCCGGAGGCGGCCGTCAGTGTGTCGGGAGTGCCCTCGGCCACGATCCGACCGTGGGCGATCACCGCCACGCGATCGGCCAGGTGCTGGGCCTCATCCATGTAGTGGGTCGTCAGGAGCACCGTCTTTCCCAGCCCGGCCAGCCGCTCGACCAGCTCCCACGAGCGCCGTCGCGCGGACGGGTCAAAGCCGGTGGTGGGCTCGTCCAGGAAGATCAGCTCCGGGTCGCCGGCAATCCCCAGCGCGAGATCCAGGCGCCGGCGTTGACCGCCCGAGAGCGTCTCGATCTTGGCGTCGCGCTTCTCCCCCAGGTCGACCAGCTCGATCACCTCATCCGCCGGCCGGGGAGCGGGATACGCGGAGCTGTACAGCTCCACCGCCTCGCGCACGGTGAAGACCTGCTCGACCCCTCCCTCCTGAGGCACGATCCCGATCAGGTCGCGGAAGGCCCGACCGCCCTCGGCCGGGTCGAAGCCCAGCACCGTCAGTTCGCCTGCCGTCGCGGGCTCGCTGGCCTTCCAGGATCTCGATCATGGTGGTCTTGCCGGCGCCGTTTGGCCCCAGCAGGCCGAACACCTCGCCCCGCTCGATGGTGAGATCGACCCCGGCAACGGCATGCACGTCGCCGTAGCTCTTGCGCAACCCGCTGATGGTGATTGCCGGCGACCCGGCGGTCACAGGCTCCCGGCGGACTGCAGTACGCGGATCCGCTGGGACAACGTCCCCAGGATCGCGATGGTGATCTTCGGCTCGGACTCCAGCAGCTTCATGAAGGCCGACCGGGGGATCACCATCAGCAGCACCTCATCGCTGTCGGCGACCACCGATGCCGACCGCGGGGCGCCGTCGATCAGCGACATCTCCCCGAAGAACTCGCCCACACCCATCACAACCTTGCGTCCACCGGTGCGGACCGCGACCGTGCCCTCCAAGACGACGTAGAAGGCATCGCCGGGGTCGCCGGCCTTGACCACGGCCGAGGATCGGGGAAAGCGCTTGGTGCGCGCAATCGACTCGATCCGCTTGAGATGCCGGTTGTTGAGACCCGCAAACAGCGGCAGACCGCGCAGTACCGGAGTCCATTCTGGTGACATCTTTCCGACGCCGCCAGCGGAACCTCGTTTCCGTATGGGAACGGTTCGTGCCATGGCGGGACGAGTCTACCACCCACGATGGATTCCAAGCGATCTCCGTTTTGTCACCACGATGCAGGTCGAGACGCGCTAATGTCGCGGCCAGATGAGCTTTGACTACGACATCCTCGTGATCGGATCGGGACCGGCGGGACAGAAGGCGGCGATCCAGTCGGCCAAGCTCAGCCGGCGGGTGGCGGTGGTGGAGTGCCTGCAGGTGGTGGGCGGCGTGTGCACCAACTCCGGCACGATCCCGTCCAAGACGCTGCGCGAGGCGGTCGTGTATCTCACCGGGATCGCGCAGCGCTCGATGTACGGCGAGAGCTACCGGGTCAAGGACGATCTCAAGATCGATGATCTGATGTGGCGCACCCAGACGGTGATCGGGCGCGAGGTGGATGTGGTGCGAAACCAGCTGTCGCGAAACCACGTGCACCTGATCAGCGGCGAGGCCCATTTCGACGATCCCCACACCGTCGTCGTGACGAACGGAAACGACCAGCGCCGGGTCACGGCCGAGCGGATCGTGATCGCCGTCGGCACCCGCCCGGCCCGGCCGCCGGCGGTGCGCTTCGACGAGCGCTCGGTGCTCGACTCCGACGGGATTCTCAACCTGAGCTCGATTCCCGACGCGCTGGTGGTGGTCGGCGCCGGGGTGATCGGAATCGAGTACGCGTCGATGTTTGCGGCCCTCGGCACGAAGGTCACCGTGGTCGAGCAGCGCGAGCACCTGCTGGAGTTCTGCGACCGCCAGGTGACCGAGGCGCTGCAGTACCACCTGCGCGACCTGGGCGTGACGTTCCGGTTCGGAGACGCGGTGGTGGGTGTGGAGGCCCATGACGGCGGCACCATCACCCACCTCCAGAGCGGCAAGCGGATCGCCTCCAACGCCGTCATGTACTCGGCGGGCAGGCAGGGCGCCACCGACCGGCTCGGCCTGGAGGCGGCGGGGATCGAGGCCGACGAGCGCGGGCGGATCGCGGGTGGACGAGTACTACCGCACGTCGGCCGACCACATCTACGCGGTGGGCGACGTGATCGGGTTTCCCAGCCTGGCGGCCACCGCGATGGAGCAGGGCCGGTTGGCGGCCGCACACGCCTGCGGGATCGAGGCCGGCCACCATCTCCGAGCTGCTGCCGATCGGGATCTACACCATCCCCGAGATCAGCTTCGTGGGCAAGACCGAGGAGGAGCTGACCGACGCGCAGGTGGCCTACGAGGTCGGCATCTCGCGCTACCGGGAGCTGGCCCGCGGCGCGATCCTGGGAGATGCGCACGGACTGCTGAAGCTGCTGGTGTCGGTGGACGACCGGCGGCTTCTGGGTGTGCACGTGTTCGGCACGAACGCGACTGAGCTGGTGCATATCGGCCAGACGCTGATGGCGTTCAACGGCACGGTCGACCATCTGGTGCAGACGGTCTTCAACTACCCCACCCTGGCCGAGAGCTACAAGGTGGCGGCGCTCGACGCCACCAACAAGCTGCGCACCATCTCCACGGTGTCCGCCAGCGCCGTCCTCGGCCTGTGAATAAATGGTGCCTGGCACCATTTATTCACCTACGGCGCGCGCGTGGTCAGCGCGACCGCGTGCCCACTGACCACGCCGGTGATGTGCGCCTTGGCGTTCTGCACATTGGTCGGCCAGGTGATCACCAGATGCCCGGCGGCCGCTCCCGTCAGCGTCACCCGGGCGGTCATCGTCAGCGCCGTGCGATCCCACACCGCCTTGCCGCTGACGGCCATGTCCGACACGAACTTGATCCGGCGCAGGGTGAACGTGACCGGCTGCCGCTTGCTGAGATACGGGCCCGCCGACGTGAACGTCCCGCCACGCAGGCCGTGCCCGTCGTAGCCGTACATGATCCACCAGCGGGCCAGCGCATCCGCCGCCGCCTCGCCCGCCGCCCAGGCCGCCTTGCCGGCGATGTTCGGCTTCGCCACTCCGGCCAGCCGCAGCGGGAACTGCGGCACCGTGTGGATCTGCTCGATCTGCGAGGCGCATGAGGTGTCTCCGGCGCTGAGCGTTGTCAGGAACCGGCGGACGATGCCCGAGGCGCAGCCGTCGAAGTCGGCCAGCGCACTCACATGGCCGACGTTTCGCATCCGCACCAGGGTGGAGTTGGGAAAGAGCTTCGCGGCAGCAGCGGCGTCTGAGCTCGGCGTGAGCGTGTCCAGGTCGCCGTTCAGCACCAGCACCGGCACCTTGGGGATCCGCGCTCCCGCGGCCGCGCCGGATCGGCGACCGGCGCCCGCGGCCACAGCAGGCATCCGTACACCAGCTCGTGCTGGTACTCCGACCGCAGCCAGTCAGCCGTGGAGAACGGCGAGAACACGTTTGCGGCAAGCCCGGCTCGCGCCGCTGGCGACCTGCGCCCGCCGGGTGGCGATCGTGGCCGACCGGTTCCAGATGGTCGGGTAGTCGTGGCAGACGACGGCCTGAAGCGCGCCCAGCGAGTACCACCTCGGCGGGCCGTTGTCGAACTGGGCAAGGTCCTCGCCGGCGAGCCGCAGCAGCGGCCCGGGACGCCCGCTCATGTACGCCCGGCCGGCCGCCGCCAGATCGCGATAGATGCTGTAGCTCGAGCTGGCATCGACCGTCAGCTGGGCCAGCGACGAGCCGTCCACGTGGACACGGTGGGCGGCGCCGTCGGCGTCGCGCACGACCGCATTGAGCGGCTTGGCGTCGAGCGCGGCGGCCAGCTGGGTGATCTCGCCGAGGATGTTGGTGCAGTTGCCCCACCGCGCGCACACGGCCCGCCAGGCCGCACGCAGGTCGGCCGACTCGTTTCGCTCCCAGGGGTCGAATCCACCCAGCGAAAACGCACCGTCGAGCACGATCGCCCGCGTCTTGACCGGATGTCGCACCGCAAACGTCTGGGCGAAGTAGGTGCCGTAGGAGTCGCCGTAGACGTCCACCTTGCCGACGTGGAGCACGTCCAGGATGTCCTTCAGGTCGTCGGCCGCAGCACCGGTGCCGTAGGCGTTGGCCGCCACCCCCAGGTGCCGGGCGCAGGCGCCGGTGGCGCCGGTGAAATCACCGATGCCCTGCTGCAGCCGGGCACAGTTGATCGCTCCCGAGAGTCCGGTGCCGCGGTTGTCCATCAGGATCAGATCGTGGCGGCGGTGCAGCGATCCCAGCATGTACAGATAGGTCGAGGCCGAGCCGGTGGACGAGATCCCCGGGCCCGCCCTCGTCGGCCACCACCGGCTCGAGCGGCGGCCGCGAGTGATCGGTGTGCCGGTACACCCGGAAGTGCACCGTCAGCGGAGCGCCGAGCGAGGGCGCCTTGCGGTACAGCGGCACCTGGATCGAGCCGCACAAGACCTGGCTGCTCCACGTGCACTGCTTGACCACGGCCGGGCCGTGGGCAAGCGCCGCCCCCGCGCCGCACGCACATGCACACAGCCACGCATCGCAACGCCCGCACCCAGACGGAACCAGAGCCGCATTCGCCCACAATACCCGGCGGTGATTACAGCGTGATGAACCCATCCACGTCGAACCGCTTTGCCCCGACCACGACCAGCTTGAGCGTGTGCGCGCCGGCCGCCGTCCAGCGGTGGGTGTAGAGCACCCGGCCGGCACCGGCGGCACAGCGCTCGCTGATCGTCGCCGACAGTGCCCCGTCGAGATACACGCGGGCGCTGCCGCGGGTCGAGCCGCACGAGCCGACCAACGCGACCGCGCGGGCGTTCTTGAGCTTCGACCGTCACCGACGCGCCGTTGCGGGCGCTGTGACGGTCGCTGCCACCGAGGTATGCCGCGCCGCTGGCGGTCGCCCAGCCCGGTGAGTAGCGCGATCGCCGAGGCCGCAACCTGCACCGGGGTGAACGCCGCTGTCTGCGCCCATCCGCTCGGGGTGCCGGCACAGTCGGTCACCTGCACGCGCGCGGTTCTGGCCGCGTTGTACCCCACCTTCCAGTCAAACGCCGTAGGTCAGCGGGTTGGAGAGCACCGTCGAATCCCAGCCGGAGCCGACCGAGCGGCCGACCTCGGTCTTGCAGCGCGAGCCGGCCTCGACCGCCCAGGTGACGCGCGTGGGTACCAGCGACTTGGTGGCGGTGCTTCCGGTCACGAAGCCGACCCGCGGAGCCTGCGTGAACCGGGGCGCGCGACCGGTGGTGACGTCGACCGTCGTCTGCGAGGCGTTGCCGGCGGCGTCGAGCGCGGCCACGCCGAAGCTGTAGGCCGGTGTCGGGTGCCAGGCCGGTGACCGTGTACCCGGTGCGTCCGGCGCAAGCGGCGACCCCATCGGCACCCACGCCCCGTCCTGGTACATGCTGATCCGGTAGCCGGTGACGCCCACGTTGTCGGTGGACGCCGACCACTGCAGGTGCGTGCCCGCGCTGGTGGTGGCGTGGGCCGAGGCGACCGGAGCGGTCGGAGCGGTGGTGTCGGCCAGGGTGGTCACGCTGATCAGCACCGGGGCCGAGGTCAGGCCGGTCGGCGTCCTCGCCCAGCACGCGGAAGCTGTAGGAGGTGTGCGCCGCCAGCCCCGACACGGTGGCGCCGTCGGCCGGCGCCTCGGCGGTCACCTGCGGCGTCCACACACCTGCGATCAGGCGCTGGACTCGGTAGAGCGCGGTGGTGTCACCCTCGCGGTGTCAGATCCCACGAGAACTCGACGCTGCTCAGTCCCGGCACGGCGGTGACGTTCCTGGGCGACGGCGGTGGCACCGGCGTGGTCACCTGCACCTGGTTGCTGGGAGCGGAGATGTTGCCGGCCGAGTCGTAGGCCTCGACCGCGTAGGTGTGCGAGGAGCCCGGGGTGAGCGACGAGATCATGTACGGGTTCCCCGACGTGGCCGCCAGCGTCGCCCAGGCGCTGCCGGTCCACTCCAGCACGTAGTAGCCGGCGACGCCGTCGGCCGGCGGCGGCGGCGTCCCACGCCAGCGTCACGCCGGTGGGAGTGAGCGCCGAGGTGTGGAGATTCGCCGGCACGGACGGTGGCGTGAAATCGTGATCGCCCACGGTGCCCTCGACCGAGACGGTCTCGACCGAGACGACGTTGTCGGTGTCGGTGTGGGGCACGTCCAGGGTGTCGGAGTACACGCCCGGGGGCA
The DNA here is from genome assembly GCA_963729195.1 of uncultured Actinomycetes bacterium. GTDB lineage: Bacteria > Actinomycetota > Thermoleophilia > Gaiellales > JAICJC01 > CAVPTL01. The sequence continues at coordinate 366,788 of CAVSNF010000020.1, read as the reverse complement.
GTGACTGGCCGTTGAACTGGACGGTCACGGTGCAGGGTTGATGGGCGCGTGGGTGAACAGGTACACGCAGTCGGTGCCGGTCACCGAGAAGGCCGAGCCGGACTCGAACGACGGCGTCCCCATCAGCCAGTCGCCGGCGGAGTCGTTGGTGACGGTGACCGCCGTGGAGTGGTTGGTGATCACCTCACCGAAGTCGATCGCGTCCGGCGCAACCGACGCGCCGGCCGCCGCCGGCAGAAGCACGGCAGCAACCACCATCAACGCAACCCCCAGCGCAGCCCGACCCCGCAAAGTCTTCCCCCCGTTCGATGACGACGTGCAACACGCCGCCATCACATTCATCGGCTGCAAACCGGGCTCGCCTTAGCGAGAACGTGAGCGGAGACACTCCCACCGGGCCGTCCGCACGTGTGCGGCGGCCCGGTGGGATGTGACGGTCACTCGGTGGAGTCGTCGGCCAGGATGCGATACAGCCGCTTGCGGGCGTCTCGCAGGATCTCCTTGGCCTGCTCGATCTGCGCCGGCTCGCCGGCGTGCACCACCGAGCGGGCGGCGCCGATCACCTGGGTCACCAGGTCGCGGAGCTCCACCGCCTCGGCGTCGCCTTCACCGGCGACGGCGTCCCACGGAGCCGGCTCGGAGCTCGCCTTGGCGGCAGCCTCGGTGCCGAGCTCGGTGAGCTCGAACACTCGCCGGCCGTCCTGGTCGACGCTCTTGACCAGCCCTTCGTCCTGCAGCATCTGCAGGGAGGGATAGATCGATCCCGGGCTGGGCCTCCACACGCCACCGGTGCGCTCGGCCAGCTCGTTCATGATCTGGTAGCCGTGCATCGGCTGCTCGGTCAGGAGCGCCAGGATGGCGGCCCGGATATCACCTCGGCCGGCCCGTGGGCCGCGACCGCCGAAGAACCCCGACATGCCCTGGCCGCGGCCGTGGCGGCCTCGTCCACGCTTGCCGTGCCGGTGCCCCGTCATCCGGTGGCACCTCGCTTCTCGAATCACATATGCGTGCATGCTTGTCCTTTCATCTGCACTTTCATAATGCATCACGATATATCGCGATATGGGATCTGTCAAATTCCCAGCCACCGCACTCGAGGACTAGGCGGTCGCCGTGCGAGCGGCCTGGGCGTGCAGGAACGCCGCGAACACGCGCACCGCCGGGCGGGGCGCCGGGGTACGGGCCATCAACAGGTGGAACGGCCGGTGCAGCGGCGTGCCGGGCGCTTCGACCATCGCCAGCGAGCCCTCGTCGAGCTCCCGCGCGACCGCGTGCCGCGAGATCAGCGTCACCCCCATGCCCACCATCAGCGCCTGCTTGAGCGCTCCGTTCGAGCCCAGCGTCAGGCGCTCGGGCGGTTCGATTCCCTGCGTCGAGAGATACGCCTCGAGCGTTGCCCGCGTGCCCGAACCGGGCTCTCGCATCAGCCACGGCGCGACGGTGAGATCGATGTCGCTGTCGCGGCCGACGACGATCAGCTCGTTGTGGGCAAACGGCCGTCCGACGATATCGCCGGACGGCGGCCGCCCGGCAACTCCCAGGTCGGCGGTGTGCGAGCGCAGCCGGTCGATCACCTCGCGCCGGTTGCCCACCTCCAGCAGCACCTGCACCCCCGGCGCGGTCTGCCGGTAGGCCTGGATGATGCCCGGCAGCAGATACTCACCGGCGGTGTTGACCGCGATCAGCTGGATCCGCGCGCCACCGGTATCCACCGCCTCGCGAGCCGCCTCACGACCCTGGTCGAGCAAGCCCAGCACCGCCTCGGCGTGCGGCAGATAGGCCAGGCCGGCGGCGGTCAGCCGGCTGCGGCGGCCGTCTCGCTCGAGCAGCCCGACACCCAGCTCGCGCCCCAGTCCGGCCACCGCAGCGGACACCGACGGCTGCGATACGTGCAGCCGCTCAGCCGCCCGCTGAACGGTTCCGCCGTAGGCGACCGCAACCAGCGATCGCAGCTGAGTGACCGTGACTGACATAACTAAAGCTCTATGAGTATATCGCAGAAGCATTGGCATTGTGCTCTGTGTTTGCGATACAACCTTGCAATGACTGAACCGATCGCACGTCTCCAACACGCCCACCCGACTGCTGTGCGGGCCGGGCCCTTCCAACGTCCATCCCCAGGTGCTCGAAGCCATGCAGCAGCCGATGCTGGGGCACCTCGATCCGAACTTCCATGAGCTGCTGGAAGAGCTGGTCTCGCTGCTGGCCCGCGCCTATCGCCGCGATGACGGCCTCACGCTCGCGCTCTCGGCCAGCGGCACCTCCGGCATGGAGGCCGGCCTGGCGTCGCTGACCGAGCCGGGCGACACCGTGATCGTCGGAGTCGCCGGCTTCTTCGGCGCACGCATCGTCGAGATCGCCCGCCGCCACGGCGCCAACGTGGTCGAGGTGGCTGTCGAGCTCGGCCAGGCGGTACCCAACGAGCTGATCCTGGAAGAGCTGGAACGGCATCCCGAGACCGCCCTGGTGGCGGTCGTGCACGCCGAGACCTCGACCGGGGTGCGTCACCCGGTGGAAGAGCTGGCGGCTGCCATGCGCGGCTCCGACGCGCTGCTTGATGGCCGACTGCGTGACCTCGCTGGGCGGCATCGAGCTGGAGGCCGGAGCGTGGGGTCTGGACTACTGCTATTCGTGCAGCCAGAAGTGTCTGGGCGCGCCTCCGGGGCTCTCACCTGTGTCCCTGTCCGAGCGTGCGCTGGAGCGGATCGCCGCGCGCACCGCGCCGGTGCCGTACAGCTTCGACTTCGAACTGCTGCGCAAGTACTGGATCGATCGGCCGGCGGTGTATCACCACACCATGCCGATCCTGCAGTACTACGCCCTTCACGAGGCGCTTCGGCTGACGCTGGAAGAAGGACTCGAGAACCGCTGGCAGCGGCACGCCGCCGCCGGCGCACACCTGCAGACGGGGCTTCGGGCACGTGGCTTTGATCTGCTCGCGGATCCCGCGTATCAGCTTCCACAGCTGACCGCGGTGATGGTGCCCGACGGCATCGACGGCAAGGCCGTTCAAGCACGTCTGTTGGAGGAGCAGGGTATCGAGGTGGGCGGTGGGCTGGGGCCCACCGCCCCTCCGATCTGGCGGGTCGGGCTGATGGGCACCAACGCCAATATCGAGACCGCCGACCGGCTGCTCGAGGCGTTCGATTCGGTCGTCACTCCCGGCCCCGTCGCAATGGCAACCGGAGGTAACTGATGGCCGTACGCACTCGACTTCACCGCAGCGAACTGGCTGTGCCCGGGTCCAGCACCCGCATGCTGGAGAAGGCGCCCGGTGCGGGCGCCGACGTCGTGTTCCTCGATCTCGAGGATGCGGTTGCGCCCGACGACAAGGATCAGGCCCGCGAGAACGTGATCGCCGCGCTCAACGAGCAGGACTGGTCGGCGTGCTCGGTGTCGGTGCGGATCAACGGCCTCGACACCCACTACTGCTATCGCGACATCGTCGAGGTGGTCGAACGGGCCGGCGACAAGCTCGACACGATCCTGATCCCGAAGGTGGGGACACCTTCGGATGTCGAGTTCGTGGCGACGCTGATGTCCCAGATCGAGGCCGCCCGCGGGCTGCAGCCGATCAACCTGCACATCCTGATCGAGACCGCGCTGGGAATGGCCAACGTCGAGGCGATCGCCCAGGCCTGTCCCGACCGGCTGGAGGCGATGGTGTTCGGCGTCGCCGACTACGCCGCGTCGACCCAGGCCCGCACCACCAACATCGGCGGGGCCAACCCCGAGTACTCGGTGCTGACCGATGCCGACGCCGACGGTCACCGCGAACGCCACTGGGGCGACCAGTGGCACTTTGCCCTGTCGCGGATGGTGGTGGCCTGCCGCGCCTATGGGCTGCGGCCGATCGACGGGCCGTACGGCGACTACTCCGATCCCGACGGGTACGTGGCGGCCGCCCGCCGCGGCGCGCAGCTCGGCTGCGAGGGCAAGTGGGCGATCCACCCCTCCCAGATCGCGCTGGCCAACGGCGTATTCACGCCCAGCGACGAGGAGGGCGTGCGCGCCCGCCGGATCCTGGCGGCGATGGAGGAGGCCGCCGCCGAAGGCAAGGGAGCGGTTTCACTGGACGGCCGCCTGATCGACGCCGCCTCCATCAAGATGGCCGAAAACCTGGTGCAGAAGCTCGAGCAGATGGGAGCCCCGGCATGACCTCCGAGACGCACGGACCGTTGTCGGGCATCGTGGTGCTCGACCTGGCCACCATCTTCGCCGGACCCAGCGCCTGCCGGCACCTGGGTGACTTCGGGGCGGACGTGATCAAGGTCGAGCGCCCCGGTGTGCCCGACGGCGCCCGGCACCTGGGTGAGACCGACGGCGATGACTCCTTCTACTGGCGCATCACCGGGCGCAACAAGCGCCCCATCGAGCTCGACCTGAAGCAACCCACCGGGCGCGAGGTGCTGCTCGACCTGGTGCGTAACGCCGACGTGCTGGTCGAGAACTTCCGGCCGGGCACGCTCGAGCGGCTGGGACTCGGCCCCGAGGAGGTGCTGCTGGTCGAGAATCCCGGGCTGGTGGTGCTGCGGGTCACCGGCTACGGCCAGAGCGGCCCGTATGCCGACCGGGCGGGATTCGGCACGATGGCCGAGGCCATGTCGACGCTTGCCCACACCACCGGGCAGGCGGACGGGCCGCCGACGCTTCCCCCGGTGGCGCTGGCCGACGAGGTCACCGGGCTGCAGGGCGCGTTTGCGATCCTGACGGCGCTGCGCCACCGCGACCGCACCGGCGAGGGACAGGTGATCGATCTCAGCCTGCTGGAGTCGCTGGTCGACGTGCTCGGCCCCGGCCCGGGCATCCACCATCGCACCGGCCACGTGGACGGCCGTTACGGATCGCGGCTGGTGTTCTCGGCGCCGCGCAACATCTACGCCGCGAGCGACGGCCACATCGTGCTGTCGGGCTCGGCCAACGAGGCGGCACTGCGGATCTTCGACGCCATCGGCCGGCCGGAGCTGCGCGACGACGACCGGTTCAAGACCTGCCCGATGCGGGTCAAGAACGTGGAGGTGCTCGATCGGATCATCGAGGCCTGGACGACCACTCGCACGGTGAAGCAGTGCGTGGACACGTTCAGCGCCGCGGGTGCCGCCTGCGGTCCGGTGTACGACGTCGCCGACCTGATCACCGACGAGCACGTGCAGCAGCGCGAGTCGTTCGTGGAGCTCGACAGTCCCGACGGCGAAGGGCCGGTGCTGCAGCTGCAGCCGGCGCCGCGGCTCTCCCGCAGCCCCGGCGAGCTGCGCCACAGCGGCCTCGCGCCGGGCTCGTGCACCGACGACGTGCTGGCAGAGCTCGGCTACGACGCCGAGACGATCGCCCGCCTGCGAGCAGACGGCGTCATCGGCGCCGCCCGCCCCCTGGCCGCCACCGGAAGCTGAGTGGTGAATAACGGTGCCAGGCACCGTTATTCACCAGCACCGCCGCGGCGATGATCAGGTCTTGCCAGGCCACCCCGACCGACTTGAACACGGTGATGTCGGCGGGGCCCTGGCGTACCGAACGGCCGGCGACGACCGACTGCAGATCCCCCGCGATCGACTCGGCGCTGAAGGCGCCCTCGGCGATCGGGATCTGCACGTCGCCGGCCTCTGCCAGCACCGCATCGACATCGTCCACCACAAACCGGCTGCCGGTGACGGTGGCGGTGTCGATCTCGCGGGTGTGAGGCTGGTATGAGCCGATCGCGTTGACGTGGCAGCCCGGCTGCAGCAGGGCGCCGTCGAACAGCGGCTCGCCCGGATGTGGTGCAGCAGCACACGATGTCGGCGCCGGCCACCGCACCGGCATCGCCGACCTCGGCATCGATACCGGCGCCGCGCAGGTCGACCACCAGGTCGGCGGCCGCGGCTCCTGGCTGCGGCCCACCACGGTGATGTGCGTGATCGTCCGCACCGCCAGCATCGCCTCGACGTGCGCCCGGGCCTGCACACCGGCCCCGAATACCACCAGCCGCGAGGCCTCCGGTCGCGCCAGATGCCGGGTGGCGAGGCCTGACACCGCCGCGGTGCGGATGGCGGTCAGCTCACCGCCGTCGATCACGGCCGCCGGTTCGAGGGTGCCCGCGCGAAAAAGCACGTACACGCCGTGCACGAGCGGCAGGCCTCGCCCGGGATTGTCCGGCTGGAGCGTCACCAGCTTGACGCCGGCCGCTCCCTCGCTGCCGGTCGCCGGCATCAGCAGCATCGAGCCGGAGCCGACCTCGACCACCGTCCGCTCCGGGCGCGGGCGGCGGCGGGCCGGCCCTCGTAGCGCCGTCTCCAGCGCATCGATCGCGGCCAGCATGCTGAGCCGCCGGCGCAGCCCTGCGGCATCGATCATCTCGGTCACACGACGTTCCTCTCGGGGCGCATGTCGCGGCCGTGCGAACCGGTCGGCCGAGAGCGGTGAGACGTCCACGAACGGCTCGCGCCCCAGGTACAGATCGCGCACGATCTCACCGACCGCCGGGCCCTGCAGGAAGCCGTGGCCCGAGAATCCGGTGGCGTACAGGAACCGCGCGGGCGTCGCCGCCTCGCCCACGATCGCGTTGTGATCGGGAGAGACCTCGTACAGCCCCGCCCATCCGCCGGCGATCCCGGCCTCGGTGATCACCGGGGCGCGGCGCTCGGCCACCTCCAGAAGCGCGGGGATCCAGTCGTCGGTCGCATCCAGCTTGAAGCCGGGCGTCTCGTTGGGATCGGCCATCCCCATCAGCAGGCCCTCGCCCTCGCGGTGAAAGTAGAAGCCGGTGCTGAAGTCGATCGTCATCGGGAGCGTGCTCCGGCAGGTTCTGCGATCGGCTCGGTGTGGAGAATCTGGCGCCGCACCGGGGTGACCGGCAGCGGCACTCCCGCCATCTCCCCCACGCTCGCCGACCACGCTCCGGCGGCGCACACCACCGCTTCGGTCTCCACCGTCCCGCTGTCGGTGACAACCGCGGTGATCGCGCCGTCGCTGGTCTCGATCGCGCGCACCTCACAGCCGGTCTGGATCACCGCGCCGGCCGCGCGCGCGCCCGACGGCGTAGCCCTGGACGACCGCCTCGGGCGTGGCGTGCCCGTCGTCTGGGGAGTAGGCCGCGGCCAGCACATCGTCGACGTTGATCAGCGGCGACAGCTGCTGGGCCTCCTGCGGGGTGATCATGCGGCTGGGCACTCCCAGGCGGTTCTGCATCTCGACGCTCTGCGTGAACGCCTGCGACGTCGTCGGGGCGGGTGAGCAGAAACAGGTAGCCGACCTGACGGAAATCGATCTCCCACCCCGGCCGCTCTGCCGAACCGCGCAAACGCCTCCAGGCTGCGCGCGCCGATCTGGACGTTGAGCGGATCGGAGAACTGCGCCCGCACGCCGCCGGCGGCCCGGCTGGTCGAGCCCTCGGCCAGCTGTCCGCGCTCCACCAGCAGCACGTCCGCGACCCCGGCCTCGGCCAGGTGAAAGGCGATGCTCGTGCCCATCACCCCACCGCCGATCACCACCACCGACGCCCTATTCATGCCGCGCAGGTGTGGGGGCCTCACTGCAGTCGCGCCGGTGGATCTGGAGCAGACGGTCGTGGTCGCGGTCGATCTGGATGGTCGCGTGGGTGATGTCGTGCTCTGCCAGGAAGTCCTGCGAGGAGTGCAGCAGCCGGTCGTGATCGGCTCCGTCGAGCGCCACGATGTGCACCGCCAGCGCCACCATGCCGCTGGTGATCGTCCACACGTGCAGGTCGTGCACCTGCTTCACGCCCGGAAGCCGCGCCAGCCCCATGCCGATCTCCTCCACGTCCACTCCCGCAGGCGCGACCTCCATCAGCACCCGCACCGAGTCGCGGATCAGCGTGAACGAGGTGGCGGCCACCAGCACGCCGATCAGGGCGGCGATGATCGGGTCGGCCGCGGGGTAGCCGGCCAGCACCAGCAGGCCGGCCACCACCGCGCCGGCCGAGCCCAGCAGGTCGGCGGCGGCGTGGATCAGCGCCCCGCGCAGATTCAGGTTCTGGCGGTCGCCGTCGCGCAGCAGCACCATCACCGGGATGCCGTTGGCCACCAGCCCGATCGCGCCGACGATCACGACCGCCCAGCCGGTCACGGGCGGCTGGGTCCCCACCAGCCGCTCCAGCGCCTGCCACACGATCACGATGCTCAGCACCACCAGCGTGACCCCGTTGACGAGCGCAGCCAGCACCTCGGCTCGGCGCCAGCCGAAGGTGCGGGCTCCCCGGGCCGGCAGCCCCGACGCCCACGCGGCCGCCAGCGCCAGCGCGATCGCAAACCCGTCGGAGACGTTGTGGACGGCGTCGGAGATCAGCGCCAAGCTGCCGAACACAACGCCGCACACCGCCTCGACCAGCCCGAAGGCGACCGTGAAGATCAGCGCGATCCGCAGTGCCCGGCGATTTCCCGAAGCGTGGGCGTGGCCGTGGTGCGCGTGCGAGTGTCCCACCGGCCCACGGTAGCACGCTCCACGGCCGGGTCTAGACTCACCGGGCGATGACCCTGATCGCGATCAAAGACGGCGTCAAGTCGTTCGGCGCGCGCCGGGTGCTGGACGGGCTCGACCTGGAGGTGGCCGACGACGCCCGTATCGGCGTGGTCGGCGCCAACGGGTCGGGCAAATCGACGCTGCTGCGGATCCTGGCCGGCCTGGAGGAGCCCGACTCCGACCTGCCGGTGCGGCGCCGCGACATGACCTGCTCCTACCTGCCCCAGCTGGTCGGCGGCGACTCGCGCACGCCCGCTCGAGATCGTCACCGCCGCGCGTCCGGAACTGGCCCGCATCGAAGCCGACCTCGACCGCTGCACCCGTGAGCTGGGCGACCCGGAGGTGCACGCCGACATGGATCGCATGGCCCGGGTGCTGCGCCGTCAGGATCGGCTGCTGGCCGAGTTCGAGCAGCTCGACGGCCACGCCTTCGACGGGCGCGCACGTGCACAGCTGGAGGCGCTCGGAATCACCCAGCACGAACTCGACCGGCCGACCGCCGAGCTGTCCGGCGGAAAGCGCAAGCTGACCGCGCTGGCGGCATGCCTGGTGGCCGATCCCGACCTGCTGCTGCTGGACGAGCCGGAGACCCACCTCGACGCCGTTCGCCGAAGCGCGCTGGAACGCGTGATCCGCTCCTACCAGGGCGCGGTGGTGATGGTCTCCCACGATCGCTACATGCTGGACGAGACGATCTCCGCCATCGCCGAGCTGGAAGCCGGCCGGGTGCGGATGTGGCCGGGCAACTACTCCAGCTACGCCACCGCCCGCGAGCTGGCGCTGCTGCAGCAGCAGGAGCAGTGGCGCGCGCGCCAGAAGGAGATCGACCGCCTGAACGACGCCATCCGCCGCTACAAACAGTGGCGGGCGGTGGCCGACGACCCCCGCCACACCACCCGCATCAAGAACGCCGAGCGGCGCATCGAAAAGCTCGACACGGTCGAGCGGCCGGTGCTGGAGCGGCGCAAGATCGGCCTCCAGCTGCGCAGCGCCGAGCGCGGCGGAAAGCGGGTGGTCGACCTCCGCGGCGTGACCGCGGCGTTCGACTCCGACCCGGTGCTGGTGGACGTCGACCTGACCATCTTCCGGGGCGAGCGGCTGGCGGTGATCGGCCCCAACGGGGCGGGCAAGAGCGTGCTCTTGAGCCTGATCACCGGGGCGCTCGAGCCGGTCATGGGCGAGCGCTGGGTCGGGCCCGTCGATCAAGATCGGGGCGCTCGCCCAGGAGCACTCGCCGGCCGCCGCCGGCGACACGCCGGTGGACGCGATCCGCCGTCAGCGGCCCTGCCCCGAAGAGCAGGCGGTGACGGCGCTGATGCGCTTCCTGTTCACCTACGAGCAGGTGCGCCAGCCGATCTCGTCGCTCTCGGGCGGAGAGCGCACCCGGCTGGAGCTGCTGCTTGCTGATGCGAAGCGGCGCCAACTTCCTGGTGCTGGACGAGCCCACCAACCACCTCGACATCGACTCGGTGGAGATGCTCGAGGACGCGATCGAGCGGTACGACGGCACGGTGGTGTTCTCATCCCACGACCGCTACTTCCTCGACCGCATCGCCGACCGCACGCTCGAGGTCAAGGACGGCTCCACCCGCACCTACGAGGGCGGCTACTCCAGCTGGTATGCGCGCACCGCGGGAGTGGCGGTGTAGGTCGTACTCACGTGGCCTGCATGCGGCCGGCCTCGATGATCCGCTGCAGAAACTGCTGGGTGCGGGCTCCTGGGGTTCTCGGAAGATGGCATCGGGCGGTCCCTGCTCGAGGATCACCCCGGCGTCCAGGAAGCACACGCGATTGGCGACGTCGCGGGCAAACGCCATCTCGTGGGTCGCGATCACCATGGTCATGCCCTCGGCCGCGAGCTCTCGCACCACCTGCAGCACCTCGGCCACCAGCTCGGGGTCGAGCGCGCTGGTGATCTCGTCCAGCAGCATCAGCCCCGGCTTCATCGCCAGTGCCCGCACGATCGCGACCCGCTGCTGCTGACCGCCGGACAGGTGGTCGGGGTAGGCATCGGCCTTGTCAGCCAGGCCGAAGCGGGAGAGCAGCTCGGTCGCCGTCGCCCGGGCGTCGCTGTTCGAAAGCTTCAGCGACCTTGCGCGGCGCCAGCGACACGTTCTCGATCACCGACATGTGCGGAAACAGGTTGAACGACTGGTACACGATCCCGATCTCGCGCCGCAGGCGGTTCACGTCCACGCCCGCAGCGGTCACCTCCTGCCCGCCCACGATGATCCGCCCAGACGTCACCGGCTCGATCAGGTTGACGCAGCGAAGCAGCGTCGACTTGCCCGAGCCCGACGCCCCGATCAGGCACACCACCTCGTGATCGGCGACGTCCAGATCGATGCCTTTGAGCACCTCGGTCTCGCCGAACTTCTTGACCACGTTCTCGAGTACCAGCGAGCTCATGCCACCCGCCCGGCCTGCTGGCGGCTGCGCTGGCGCGCGACCAGCCAGTCGGCCAGCCTGCACATGGGGATGGTGAGCGCGATGAAGATGCAGGCGGCCACCACCAGCGGCGTGAAGTTGAAATCAGCGTTCTCCAGAATCGTGGAGGTCTCGAACGCCTCGGCCACCCCCAGCAGGCCGACCAGCGCGGTGTCCTTCTGCAGGCCGATGAAGTCGTTCAGAAGCGGTGGGATCACGCGCCGCACCGCCTGGGGCAGGATCACGTAGCGCATCGTCTGCAGCCGGCTCAGCCCCAGCGAGCGCGCCGGCCGCCTCCTGGCTGGGGTGCACCGACTCGATGCCCGGCGCGGTAGACCTCGGCCACGTAGGCCGAGTACACCAGGACCAGCGCCAGCGTCCCCCACACGATCGGGTCATTGGGAAGCCCGGGAAGCTGGAGCGCGGGCACGCCGAATCCGAGCAGGTAACACCACGATCAGCGTGGGCACCCCCCGGAACAGGTCGGTGTAGATGATCGCCAGCGCTCGCAGCGGGAACATCACCGGCCCCGGCAGGCTGCGGATCACCGCGATCACCATCGCGAAGGCCAGGATGCACACCTCCGCCACGCAGAAGATCTTGACGTTCAGCCAGAAGGCGTCGAGGATCGGCCGGAAGCTGGTGCGGAAGTAGTAGCCGCTGAAGAACGACTGCTTGACCGTCGGGCCAGTGGGGCGAGTTCACCACGATCGCGGCGAACACGCCGAACATCACCACCGTGCTCGTCATCGCAATCAGGACGTAGCCGAGCCCGCTCGAGCCGCTCCCGAACAGTTTCGAGCGACGAGATTCGCCGCCGAGATCTTCAGCCATCAGATCGCAGAGGCTACTTCAAGACCGGCGCGCCGGCATCCTTGGACAGCCACTGCTCTTCGATCTTCGCCAGCGTGCCGTTGCTGCGCAGCGTCGCCAGAGCGGAGTCCACGCACTTCGTCAGCGCGCTGCCCTTGTCCAACACCAGGCTGAAGTGGTCGCCGTTCGCCGCCGGCGGCGGGAACTGCCCGACCAGCTGGCCGTTGTCGAGCTGCACGTTGGCCATGTAGTAGGCGGTCGGATAGTCGACCACGATGCCGTCGACCTGGCCGGCCTTGAGACCGGCCAGCGCGTCGTTGGTGGTGTTGTACGGCCGCGGCGCCGAGTCCGGCTGGATCGTGTTGTTGATGTAGTCGTAGCCGGTGGTGGCGATCTGCGCACCGAGCTTGTACTGCTTCAGGTCGGCGACCGACTTGGCGCTGTCGATCGGCTTGCCGGCCAGCGCCACCACAGCCTGGCTGACGTCGTAGTAGGACGTGCTCAGATCGGCAGCCTCGGCGCGATGCTTCGACCACGACACCTGCGCCAGGTAGAAGTCGAAGTTCTTGGGCCCGGGTGCGAACGACTTGAGAAACGGCGTCGCCGTCCACACGACCTTGGCCTTGGGATAGCCGAGCTGCTGGGCGACCGCATAGGCCGTCGCGCTCTCGAAGCCCTGATCGTTATACGGGTCGTGGTTGTACTGGCCGTTCCACGCATGCCCGGCGGGGCCGAGGAAGTACGGGTCGTAGGCGGGGTTGTCGGTGCCGATGGTGAGCGTGCCCGGCGTGATCGTGGCCAGCTTGCCCTTGGCGCAGGCAGCTGCCGCTGACGACGAGGCCGGCGCGCTCGAGTCAGAACTACTACTGCTTCCGCACGCGGCGGTAACGACTGCAAGCACGAGCGTAACGACTATGAGAGCAGGCTTTTTGATGGGGATCACCTGGGGTTTCGAGAAGTCGGAGGGTCGCAGCATATACCGTCGAAAGTACACTGGAAGCCAATGAGTGCCACCGCTGACCGCGAACTGAAACTCGGCGCCGACGCCGACTTCACACTGCCGGAGTTCCCCGGTGAGCCGCTGGCCGAGCGCACGTTCACCTCGACCTACCACGACACCGCGGACATGTGCCTGGCGCGGGCCGGGATTATCCTTCGCCGCCGAGTCGAGCGCGACGCGGTTGTGTGGCAGCTGAAGCTCCCTCGCGGCCGGCGGCGGGTCGAGCTCGACCTGCCGGGCGACCGCGAGGCGGTGCCGATGGAGATCATGGAGCTGCTGTTCGTCCACGCCCGCGGCGCCCCGGTGGCGCCGGTCGCGGCGCTGCGCACGACTCGGGGCGGCGTGGCTGTGCACGAAGGGCCGCTGCGAGTTGCCGATGTGATCTCCGACACAGTCGACGTGCTCGACGGCGACATCGTCACCGCGCGCGTGAACGACCTCGAGATCGAACTGGTGGACGGTGACGAGCAGGCGCTGCGGGCGATCGAGCAGCGGCTGCGCGCGGCCGGAGCGCGCGACGCCGACCGCCGCTCGAAGCTCCAGCGGGCACTCGACTCTGACGCCCGAGGCATCGCCGCCGCTGCCCGAGACCCTTCCGCCAGCGGAGCGGCTGCAGGCGGTGGTCGCCACCCAGTACCGCGCCATCCTCACCAACGATCCCGGCACCCGGCTGGGTCTCGACCCCGAGCACCTGCATCAGCACCGGGTGGCGGTGCGACGGCTGCGCTCGATGCTGCGGGCGGCCGCCCCGATGCTCGACCCCGACGTGGACGAAGGACCACGCGCGACGAGCTGCGCTGGGCCGGGAACGCCCTGGGCCCGGTGCGCGACCTGGACGTGCTTGATCGACCACCTCCAGGATGAGATCGCGACCCTGCCAGCGCTGTCGGGGCCGGACGACCCGGAGCAGACCGGCGCGATGCCCTTGATCGACGCCCTCGAGCGGGAGCGGGGACGGGCGCGCGAGGCGATGCTCGAGGCGTTGCGGTCGGATCGCTACCTGGATCTGCTCGACCCGCTCGAGGCCGCGGCCGCCAACCTGCCGGTGGTCGACCCCGACGTCTCACTCGAAGAAGCTCGCCCGCAAGGAGTTCCGAAAGCTGCGACGCGACGATGGACGCGCTCGGCCCGCTGCCCACCGATGCGGCGGTGCACGACGCCCGCATCAAGGTCAAGCATCTGCGCTACACCGCCGAGCTGGCGGCCTCGTTCGGCGGACACCGAGCTCGAGCACGTCGTCGCCGAGACGCGCACCGTGCAGGATCTGCTCGGCGACCACCAGGACGCCCACGTCGCCGAGGATCGGATCCGGACGCTGCTCGCAACCGCGCTCTCCGGCCGATACGCACCTGGCGGCGGGACGCCTGATCGAGCGTGAGCGGATTCGCCGGCGCAAGATCCGGCGAGAGCTGCCCGAGGCGTGGGGACGGCTGGAGAAGGCGGGGCGGCACGCATTTCAGTGACACCGCCAGTCCTGGTGGTGCGCCACGGCAGCGCCGGCAGCCGTGCTGAATGGGCCGGTGCCGACGATCGGCGGCCGCTCGATCGGGAGCGGCCGACGCCAGTCCGCCGACCTGGTCGACATGCTCGCCGGCTATTCGATCGACCGCATCCTGACCAGCCCCTCCCTGCGCTGCAGCGAGACGGTCGGAGCCGCTGGCCGCGGCCCGAGGCCTCGATGTGGAGCTGTGCCCCGAGCTGGCCGAGGGATCTCAGCGCACGAGCCTCGAGGCGCTGCTGGGCGACATCCGGGGAAGCGGTGCGGTGCTGTGCAGCCACGGCGACGTGATCGGCAAGCTGGTCGGCCCCAAGCGGCACTGCTCCAAGGGCTCGGTGTGGGTGCTCGAATGGGACGGCGAGCGAGCCGGTGCCGTCGCTCTACATCAAGCCGCGCGAATAAGCATCTGCGACAGCAGCTCGCCGGCGAGGCCCTCGCGCAACCCACCGCGGGCGACCTCCATCGGCACGCCCAAGAGCTCCTGCACCTCGGCGAGGATCACCGCGCCGGCGGCCAGCGTCTTGGCCCGCTCGGGGTCGATCCCGCCGCGCTTGGCGAGCTTCGCCGACGACATCCGGGTGGCCAGCGTCGAGCGCCTCGGCCAGCTCATCGGGGCCGAGGCTGCGGCCGACCAGGCGCTTCAGCGCCCGCGCCGCGCCACCGGTGGCCAACCCCAGCGTCGCGACCGGCGGATCGGCATCGTTCAGGATCCGGCGGACGTGCTCGCGGGCGCGCCTGATGTCGCGCCGCGACGGGGGATCGCCGTCGAGGTGGCGGCAGGTGAGTCGCAGCGATCCGACCTCGAAGGAGCGCAGCCACTCGGGATGGTCGCCGCCGTAGCCCAGTGCGATCTCGGTCGAGCCGCCGCCGACGTCGCACACCGCCACAGCGCCGTCGTCGGGCACGATCACTCCCCGCAGGGCACCGGCGTAGGCCAGCCGCCCCTCCTCCACCACTGACAGCACTCGGGCGGGAAGCCCCGCCGCGCGTTCCAGCTCGACACAGCAGCTGATAGCCGTTCTCGCTTTGGCGCCCGGGCGCGGTTACCACCAGGTCGATCAGCTCGCAGTCAGCCGCCCGCGCCATGTGGGCGTATCGCCCGACCCGGCGGGCCGCGGCGTGCAGCTTGGGCTCCGACACGAGGCCCAGCCGTTCGATCTGTGCGCCCAGTCCGAGCTGGGCGCGCTCGGCCGCGATCGTCTCCAGCTCGCCGTCGGGAAGCTGCCGGGCGATCAACAGCCGCACCGTATTCGACCCCACATCGATGATGCCAACGTTCATTCCCCGTAAGTGTGCACGGAGCATCGGTCGGCAATGGGCGCGGTTTGGAGAACGAACGGTGAAGAGGTGGAAGCTGTAATGTTGCCGCGTGAGTTTGCGCGGTGGAATTGACCTTGGCGGGACCAAGATCCAGACGGTCGTGATCGACGATCAGCAACGCTGTGATCGGCGAGTCCCGCCACCCCACACCCAAGGACGGCGGGCCTGCCGGCGTGATCGCCGCGATGGCATCCGCCCTGGGCGAGGCCGCCCAGGCGGCCGGTGTGGAGCCGTCGGCGCTGGCAGGCGCGGGGGTGGGATCGCCCGGCTCGGTCGACCCGCAGACGGGAGCGGTGGAGCAGGCCGTCAACGTCGTTCCCGAGTGGAAGGACTCCTACCCGCTCGGCGCCGAGCTGGCCAAGGCTCTCGGCACCAAGGTCGCGGTCGGAAACGACGTGCGGGTTGCCACCGAGGCGGAGTTTCACCTCGGTGCCGGGCGCGAGCACCGATCGCTCTTGGGAGTGTTCTGGGGAACCGGCGTCGGCGGCGGGGTGATCCTCGACGGCAAGACCTGGATCGGCCGCGGCGCGGGCGGTGAGATCGGGCACATGGTGGTCAAGCTCGGCGGTGCGCCGCTGCGGCTGCGGACGCCGCGGTTGCATGGAGGCCTATGCCGGCCGGGGCTCGATGGAGCTCGAGGCACGCCAACGCCACGACGAAGGCCAGCACACCGAGCTGTTCAAGATCATGAAGCACAAGGGGCGAGAGCGGCTGTCCAGCGGCGTCTGGGCGAAGGCGCTCGAGCACGACGATCGCATGGCCCACGACCTGATCGATCGCGCGGTGGAGGCACTCGGCGCCGGGATCGCCTCGGCCATCAACCTGCTGGACGTGGAGTGCGTGATCATCGGCGGCGGCATGGGCGTGCGGCTGGGCGAGGAGTACGCCGCCAAGATCCTGGACGCGATGATGCCGCACCTGTTCAAGGACAACCGCCCACCGGCCGTGCGGGTGGCAGAGCTGGGCGACCTCGGCGGCGCAGTCGGCGCCGCCCTGCTCGCAGGTGAATAACGGTGCCAGGCACCGTTATTCACGCGACGGTGAGCGCGCCTAGCTCGGGTGAATAACGGTGCCTGGCACCGTTATTCACGACGGACGGCCGGAGCGGCGCGCGCGTACGCGGGCGCGGCGCATCAGGACTTCGTGGGTCGGGCGGGGACGATCGTCGCTCACCGCGCAGCGCTCCCACGCGCCGTCGGGGGACAGCTCCCAGGCCTGAGTGTTGTCGGCCATCAGCACGTCGAACACCGACTGGATCTCGTCCTTCAGCCGCCGCTCCTCGACCGGGGCAACCACCTCGATGCGGTGATCGAGGTTGCGCGGCATCATGTCCGCCGAGCCCAGGAACACGCGCGTGTCGGGACCGGCCTCGAACAGATAGACGCGGCTGTGCTCGAGGAACCGGCCGACGATGCTGCGCACCTGGATGTTGTCCGAGAGTCCGGGCACGCCCGGCCGCAGCGTGCAGATCGATCGGGCCACGATCTCGATCTTGGCGCCGGCCTGTGACGCCTTGTACAGGGCCTCGATCATGGCCACGTCGTTGAGCGAGTTGACCTTGATCCGGATGCGCGCCTCGCGTCCTTCCTCGGCGGCGTCGGCGACCCGCCGGATCTGCTCGATCAGCCCGCTGCGCAGGTTGAACGGCGCCACCAGGATCTTGCGGAACCGCTGGGGACGGCCAAACCCGGTGAGGTGGTTGAACAGGTCGGCGACATCCGACGTGATCGCCTCGTCGTCGGTGAAGACGCCGAAGTCCTCGTACAGGCGGGCGGTGACCGCGTTGTAGTTGCCGGTGCCGATGTGCGCGTAGCGGCGCAGCACGCCGCCTTCGCGGCGCACCACCAGCGTCGTCTTGGCGTGAATCTTGAGGTTGGCAAAGCCGTGCACGACGTGCACTCCGGCCTGCTCCATCTGGCGCGCCCACTCGATGTTGCGCCGCTCGTCGAACCGGGCCTTGAGCTCCACCAGGCAGACCGTCTGCTTGGCCCGCTCGGCCGCGTCGATCAGCGCCGGCATCAGCGCCGAGTCGTCCGAGGTGCGATACACGGTGGTCTTGATCGCGACCACGTTCGGATCCTTGGCGCCGGCCCGCACGAACGCCTCCACGCTGGACGTGAACGAGTCGTACGGCATCTGCACCAGCAGGTCGCCGTTGTGGATCTGCGAGAACAGATCGACCCGCTCACCGGGCGTCGAGGTGAGCCGCGCGCGGGTCAGCGGGATCCACGGCTCGAACTTGAGCTCGGGCCGGTTGGCGTCCGCCAGCTGCGACACATCCGCCATGTCCACCGGGCCCGAGGTGGGATACACCTGCAGGTCGGTGACCGCCAGCCCCTGCTTGAGCCAGCTCAGCATCGTGTCGGAGACGCCCGTCGACACCTCCAGCCGCACCACGTCGCCGAAGCGGCGGCGGCGCAGCTCGGTCTCGACCGCCTCCAGCAGGTCGTCGGCCTCGTCGGAGAGCTCGAAATCGGCGTCGCGGGTGACGCGGAAGTAGGCGTGCTCGAGCACCTCCATGCCGGGGAAGAGCCACGGCAGGAAGTGGGCGATCACCTGCTCCTGGGGCACCAGTCGCTGCTCCGAGCCGACCGCGACGAACCGCGCCAACCCCTCCGGCACCTTTACCCGCGCCGAGCGCTCCTCGCCGGTCTCGGAATCGCGCACTCGCACGGCCAGGCTCTGGGAGAGACCGGAGATGTAGGGAAACGGCTGGCCGGGGCCAACCGCCAGCGGCGTCAGCACCGGGAAGATGGTGCTGTCGAACAGCGCCTCCAGGTCGGCCAGCTCCGCCG
Source organism: uncultured Actinomycetes bacterium (assembly GCA_963729195.1). Taxonomy (GTDB): domain Bacteria; phylum Actinomycetota; class Thermoleophilia; order Gaiellales; family JAICJC01; genus CAVPTL01. The sequence continues at coordinate 348,481 of CAVSNF010000020.1, read as the reverse complement.
GGCTGCAGTCGGCCACCGACGAGACGAAGATGCCCTCGGCGGCCAGCGCCGGCACCAGCTCGTCGGCCCACAGGGCCGCCTGACGGCTGGTGATGTCGGTGACCAGGCTGCGGATCTCTGCCAGCACTGCACCCGGCACGCGGCCGTCCGGCGAGCGGGTGGCGAGACCTGCCGCCACCTGGCGCTCCAGGCCGGCCACTCGCACCATGAAGAACTCGTCCAGGTTGGACGAGACGATGGACGCAGAAGCGGACGCGCTCGAGCACCGGCAGGGCACGGTCAAACGCCTGCTCCAGCACCCGCGCGTTGAACGCCAGCCAGCTCAACTCGCGGTTCAGGAACCGGGTATCGACCGGTTCCATCGTGCGTGCGGCGGCGGGAGCGCTCATCGCTCTAAAGAGTACCGGCCTCTACGGCCGCGGTGGGTCACGAAAACCCTACTCCCAGGAAAACTCGCCGGCGGTGGTCGTCTCCATCCAGCCCTTGGCTCGCTCGCCGGCCGGAGCCTCGACCGTCTCCATCGCCACGGTGTCCTCGGCCATCTCGAGCCGCACCGCGGGATGCTCGCCGGTCTCCTCCTCCTCGCGCTGGGCCTCGGCCTCGGTCTTGAAGAGGGGATGGTTGTGGAACGGGTCGTCGCCTACGAACTCGTCCAGAGGAAGATCGGCGTCGAGCGTCTGATTGCGGCGCTTGAGTTCGAGATGCTCTTCGATTACAGAGGCAAACGAGGATGTTCCGAGTGACATCTTCCCTCCCACGGGTTTGCAGACCAACGAGACAGCCGCACAAGTATACCAAGCGGTCTGGTGGGGCATCGCGCCTAGCGCACACTCCAACAGAGTGCTCAGGCGACGGTGTTCTTGCCCCGGTGCTTGGCGGAGTACAGGGCGGCATCGGCGATCGCGACCAGATCGAGCTGGGTGGCGCCGGCGTCCGAACCGGCGGCCACGCCGAAGCTGGCGGTGATGCCCTCGATCGTCCTGCCGGCGAACTCCACCCGGATCTCGGCGATGGCGGCCCGCAGGCGCTCGGCCAGGTTGGCCGCGCCCTCACGGTCGGTCTGCGGCAAGAGCACCGCGAACTCCTCGCCCCCGTACCGGGCGGCCACGTCGATCTCGCGCACCAGCCCCAGCACGGTCTGGGCGACCGAGTGCAGCACCGCGTCGCCGGCCAGGTGGCCGAGGGTGTCGTTGACGGTCTTGAAGTCGTCCAGGTCGAACAGGATCAAGCGCCGTCTCCTGCCCGAACCGCTGGGCGCGCTCGAGCTCGCGGCCGAGCGCGTCGAAGAACTGGCGGCGGTTGGCCAGACCGGTCAGCGCATCGGTCACCGCCTGCTGCTCGACCACCCGGTGCAGGCGCGCGTTCTCGATCGCGACCCCGGCCTGCACGGCCAGCCCTGACAGCGTCTCGACGTCGTCGCTGCCGAAGTACCCGTCGGCCGGGTCGACCACCGTCACCAGCCCCAGCAGCTCGTCCTCGCGCACGATCGGCGCGGTCAGGATCGCGCGCGGGAGGATCACCCGCCGGGGCGCCATCTCGGCCAGCGCCAGGCCTTCCAGCCCCATCCCCGCCGACACCTCGATCGGCAGGTCGGTGCGCGACCCCAGCGCCGTGCCGATGCGGGCGTGCTCGGTGGCCGAGCCCTTCTCGGGGTCGTACAGCAACAGCCGCCCGCCGCCCGCCCTGGTGGCCTGCACGGCGGTATCCAGCACCGCGCCCACCAGCGCATCCAGGTCGTGGGTGGCAGCCAGCGTCTCGCCGTAGCGCTGCAGCGTCTGCTTGACCCGGCCGCGCTCGGCCTCCAGCTCGCCCACCCGGCTGGAGAGCTCGGTCGACATGTGATCGATCACCGCGCTCAGCTCGGACAGCTCGTCGGCGCTCTCGGGGACGCTGCCGGGCCGCAGCAGCTTGCGCGACCGCTCCGACAGCTCGGTCAGCGCCTGCGAGATCTTGCCCGCGGCAAACACCGCCAGGAGCGCCACCAGCAGGCACACCACCGCCAGCGGGATCGAGCACCTTCAGCTGGGAGCTTCGCACCGCGCTATCGAGCAGCGGACATCGGGTAGGTGGCATAGAGCGTCGACCGGCCCGCCCTTGCGTGGACTCCACCGGCAGCGCCGTGGCTCGCACGTCCTGCCCGCCGTAGCTCGCGTCGTACGGCTCGCCCGTGACCACCGGCGAGACGCTGCCCGAGGCGGACTCGGTCGAGGCCACCACCCGCTGGTGGGCCACCAGGCCGAGGCCGATGCGCTCGGTCGCACCGGGATGCGGCCCTCGACCTGCTCGAGGAAGCTGTCGTTCGAGCGGCTGCCACACGATCACGCTGTCGCCGGCGGCGGTCGGCCCCGACGTTGACCTGCGCCTTCCAGGCGGGCCCGGGCGGCGGGGTGCCGGCGATCACCTGGCCGTCGGACACCAGCTGGATCGGCGGGTTGCCGGCGGCCGCCACCACGGCGTGCGGGATCTCCCTTGCCGGCGAGCGCGTCCTGGACGTCCTTGCGGTGCGCCAGGGCGACCGCGCGCAGCTGCACTCCGCGCAGTGCATCGCCGTAGGCCACCAGCCCGCTCGACACCACGCCGCCCAGCCGGCCGTCGACGTGCGTGACCTGGTTTCGGTGAATCAGCGACGCGGCGAGCAGACCGGATGCCACCAGCGGCACCAGCGCCAGCACCACCAGCATGATTGTCAGCTTATGCCGAAACCGCATCTAGGGAACCGGGGAATATCCCCAAGTGTGGACGATTATAGAAGGTAAATCGCAAGCTCGCGGAACGGGGACTCCGAGGCGAATCCCCAACCGTACCGAGATGGTCGATGCGGTATTTGAGAACTCGTCAAGTACGCGTAGCGTACGCGACTACCAGACTCAAAGGGAAGCGGAGCGGTGGCGGTGCTAGTACGAAGCGAGGTCGAGCGCCGCCACCAGCAGGTCGTCCTCGGTCGGCAGGTACTCCTGCTCGAGCACGGGGGCGAACGGAATTGGCGTATCCAGCGCGGCCAGCCGCCGCACCGGAGCGTCGAGATACTCGAAGGCGTGCTCGGCGATGATGGCCGCCACCTCGGCCCCGAACCCGCCGGTGAGGTTGTCCTCGTGGACGACCAGCACCTTGCCGGTCTTTCGCACCGACTCCAGCACCGTCTCGGAATCAAACGGGATCAAGCGTGCGCAGGTCGATCACCTCGGCCGAGATCCCCTGAGGCTCGAGCTGGTCGGCGACGGTCATGGCCGATCGCACCGTCGAGGCGTAGGTGACGATGGTGAGGTCTTCGCCGGTGCGGCGCACGGCCGCCTGGCCGAGCGGCACCAGCACGCCGTGAGGGCCGGTGGCGCACCTCGGCCTTCTCCCGCCGGTACAGGAACTTGTGCTCGCAGAACACCACCGGGTTGGGATCGCGGATGGCCGACCGCAGCAGGCCGTAGGCGTCCTCGGCGGTGGCGGGGCAGACGATCTTGAGGCCGGCGTGGTGATGGAACCAGGCCTCGACGTTCTCGGAGTGGTACGGGCCGCCGCCGACTCCGCCGCCGTTGGGGCAGCGCATCACCATCGGCACCGCCCAGCCGATGCGGTAGTGCATCTTGGCGGCGCAGGTCACCAGCTGGTCGAAGGCGATCGAGACGAAGTCGCCGAACTGCATCTCGGCCACCGGCCGCTGCCCGGCCATGGCCGCACCGATGGCGACGCCGGCGATGCCCGGCCTCGGCCACCGGGGTGTCGATCGCGCGGGGCACGCCGAAGCGCTGCTGGATGCCCTTGGTGGCGCCGAACGCACCGCCCTGCTTGCCCACGTCCTCGCCCATGCAGAAGACGCGGTCGTCCAGCTCCATCTCGTCGTGCAGGGCGGCGTTGATCGCCTCCAGGTAGGTGAGCTCGGCCACTATTTCCACCCGTCCGGCGCGAACACGCCCTCGAGCACCTGGCCGGGATCGGGATACTCGTCGGCCGTCGGCCTGGGCGACGCCGTCGGCGACCTCGTCCTTGACCCGGCCGCGGATCTCCTCCAGCCGCTCGACCGCGATCCCGCGGTCGCCGGTGAGGTTGGCCTCCAGCCGCTTCAGCGGATCCTTGTCCGACCACTGGGCGAGCGTCTCCATCGGCATGTAGCTCTCGTACTTGTCGTGAGCGGCGTGACCGCCCATGCGGTAGGTGCGGCACTCGATGAACTGCGGGCCGCCGCCCTTGCGGGCGGCGTCGACCGCGGCGGTCATGGCGGCGTACACCGCGAACACGTCGTTGCCGTCGACGGCCACGGCGGGCACGCCGTAGCCGGCGGCCTTCTTGTACAGCTCGGTGACCTTGGTCTGCTTCGAGATCGGCGTGGAGTAGCCCCAGCCGTTGTTCTCGGCGACGAAGATCGCCGGCACCTCGAGCACCGCGGCGATGTTCAGGCCCTCGTGGAAGTCGCCGCGGGAGGTGGCCGCGTCGCCAAAGCTGGTGACCGCGACCCGATCCTCACCGCGCTGCTGGTAGGCGAGGGCGGCGCCCACGGTCAGCGGGATCATGTCGGCCATGTGCGACACCTGGCAGGGGATGTTCCACTCCCGCCCGCCGATGTGGAGGTTGCCGTCGCGGCCGCGGGTGGTCGATCCCTCTTTGCCCATGAACTGGGCGTAGATCCGCCAGATCGGCACCCCGTGCACCAGGTAGGAGCCGAGGTCGCGGATCCAGGGCGACAGCCAGTCGCCGTCGGCGCCGGTGCGCAGCGGAGCGGCCATGCCCGACCGCGATCGCCTCCTGGCCGCGGCCCGTGTAGTAGCAGCCGGGCAGCTTGCCCTGGCGGTAGAGGTTGAGCGCGCGCTCTTCCACCGCCCGGGTCAGCGACATCCAGTAGAACAGCTCCAGGGCACGCTTGTCCGTGACCTCGGGAGCGGAGGCTTGGGATTGGGCGAGGGATGAGATGGGGCGAGCGGGTGAGCTCACAGGCGCTTCACGTGCGCGTCATCGGCGAATCCGGCGTCGTTCATGAGTACATACACGACGACCGTCATCGTACCCCCGCCCCGACCTGGCCGCGCCATCGCCTGAATTCGGGCGACCGGCGTCCGACTACCCGGCGATGGAAACCGGCAAGATCTCAGGTGGTCGAGGCCGTCGAACGGGCCGCGGCGGCGCTCTCACGCAGGGCGATGTAATTGGCCTGACCGCCGCCTATGCGGCCCTGCCCGGGTGGGACGACCAAAACCGCGCGCACCAGGCCCGCTGCCAGATCACCGAGCGGGTGCTGGCCCACGGCGCCGACGACGCGCGGGTGTGGGTGCCGGTGTTCACCGAGGCGCTGCGGATGCTGCTGCATTCGCTCGAGCGCGACCCGTGCCAGCCGCTGGTGCTCAACTACGCCGGCGTGCTGCTGTACGAGCTGCTCCAGCCCGACGCGGCGGCCGCGCTGTTCGGCGCCGCGCTGCGGCTCGACCCCGAGCTCGCCCACGCCCGCCAAAACCTGGAGGCCGCGCGCGCCCGCAAGGGCACGCAGGCGAGTCTGCCGGGTGCCTTCGGCATCCGCTTGAAGACGCTGGCGGCACGCGGGCGGCGAGCCGCCAAGCGCGCCCAGCCGCCGCGCGGGATGACGCTCTCGCTGTGCATGATCGTGCGCGACGAGGAGGAGATGCTGCCGGGCTGCCTGGCGCCGCTGCGCGACGTGGTGGACGAGATCGTGGTGGTCGACACCGGCTCGACCGACGCCACCGTCGCGATCGCCGAGTCGTTCGGCGCGCGGGTGGTGCACTTCCCCTGGAACGGCTCGTTCGCGGACGCCCGAAACGTCTCGATCGACGCCGCCACCGGTGACTGGATCATGTACCTGGACGCCGACGAGCACATGGAGCCCGGCGATGCCCCCCAGCTGCGAGACCTGCTTGCACCGCACCTGGCGCGAGGGCTTCTACCTGGTCGAGACCAACTACACCGGCGGTGAGGGCAGCGGGGCGGCCATGACGCACATGGCGCTGCGGGTGTGGCGAAACCGGCCCGAGTACCGCTTCAGCGGCAGGGTGCACGAGCAGAAGACCCAAAACATGCCCACCTACCTGCCCGAGCGGTGGGAGCACACCGGCATCCGCGTGCGCCACTACGGCTACCTCAACCAGCGGATCCGCGCGCGCGAGAAGTCACAGCGAAACATCGCGCTGCTTGGAGCAGGAGGCGCGCGAGCAGCCTTCCCCGTTCAACGACTTTCAACCTGGCGAGGTCGTTGGAGATCTGATCCTGGCGGATCTGCTCGGCGATCATGCCTGCCGCGGCGATGTAGAGGCCTCGTTCCATCTCGAGTGCCCTTCTGTTCGGTCGATAACCGGGACCACGGTGCGCCCGGAATGGCCCCGTAGTCGTCGCCCCCGACAGAGAGTTGAGATGAGAGTCGAGGCAGGCACAGACGCCGCGCTGATCGCGCGGATGCTGGAGTTGGTGAGGCCCCAGGTGGAGCGAGCCACGATCGCGGCCGGCCCGGAAACGCACCTGCACCAGGCCAAGACCAACGAGACAGGCGCGCCGCCGCCGGCAGCCGCCCAGCCGCCGCCTGCCGAGGAACTCCCACCGGCAGCCCTGCCGGTAGCGGGCGGCCCCACGCTACCCGCGGTGATCCTCTGGCTTCCTGCGCCGCAGCCGGCGCCGTTTCAGACGCCCGCCGACTCCGACCAGGGCGCACCGCAGCCACGTTCCCGGCCAGAGGCCGGCGAGGCGGCATTCGTCCTGCATGTGCCATCAGCGGGTGCAATCGAGATCCGCCTTGCCCTGATCCGAGGCGCAGTGCGCGCGACCGTGACCATCCCCGCCGGCGAGATCGGCGACCGCGCGCTGGTCTCCCGAGACGATCTGATCGCTCGGCTCACGCGGGCCACCGGCCGCCCCGCCGTGGCCGACGTCCGCATCCGCCCCACCACCCACATCGACCTCCGTGCATAAAAGGTGCCAGGCACCTTTTATGCACGCGACCGCGCTTCGCTATGAGGGCGGGGATGACGCGCCTCGGGTTGCCGCCACCGGCAGCGGCGTCTTGGCCGAGGCGATCGTGGCCGCGGCCGAGCAGGCCGGCGTGCCGGTGCGGAGCGATCCCGTCCTCAGCGCCGCGTTGGGCGCGCTCAAGATCGACGATCGCGTCCCCGCCGAGCTGTACCAGGCGGTCGCCGAGGCGCTGGTGTGGGCCTACGCGCTGACCGCCCGCACACCACCCGAGCAGTAGCAGCGGGGAGCGGCCGGAGGTATACCTCTGGCATGCCCGGCAGCCGTAGCTACGACGTGGTGATCATCGGCGGTGGCGTGATCGGATGCGCAATCGCCCGCCGGCTCTCGTTCACCACCGCGTCGGTGGCGCTGCTGGAGGCCGCCCACGACGTCGGCGAGGGTGCGTCCAAGGGCAACACCGGCATCACCACCTGCGGCGCAGACTGCACACCGGGCACGCTCGAAGCGACCCTGGTGCGGCGTTCGGCGCCGGGCTGGGAGACGCTGTGCGCGTCGCTCGACACCCCCTTTGAGCGGCTGGGCACGCTGTGTGTGGCGCTGACCGGCGAGGACGAGCAGCAGCTCGAGCCGCTGCAGGAGGAAGCAGCGGCCAACGGGGCCGAGGCCCACATCGTGGACGCCGCCGCCGCCCGGGCACTCGAGCCGCTGGTCACCGACCGGGCGCTGGCTGCGCTGCACATCCCCGAAGACGGCATCATCGATTCGCTGCGCCTGACCATCGGCTACGCCGAGCTGGCCGCCCGAAACGGCGTGGACGTTCACCTCTCCACACCGGTCACCGGCTTCGAAGCCGAAGGCGACCGGCTAACGCGGGTGCTCACCCCCGGCGGCGCGTTCTCGGCCAGGTATGTGGTCAACGCGGCCGGAGTCGAGGCCGACACGATCTCCGCCCTGGCGGGTGGCGAAACGTTTCGCTGCTGGCCCCGGCAAGGGCAGTACTGGCTGCTGGATCGCGAGCTGGGCGGCCGATTCTCGAAGGTCGTCGGGGGCGTGCCCACGCCCGTCACCCGCGGCATCTACTGCGTCCCCACCACCAACCGCTCGCTGCTGCTGGGGCCGACCGCCACAGACCACGACGACCGCAGCGATCGCGCCGTTGACCGTGACACGCTCCAGCATGTATTCGAGTCCGCCCAGGCACTGGTGCCCTCGATCCGCCGCGAGTACGCGATCAAGACCTTCGCCGCCAACCGGCCCGCCTCCGACTCCACCTACCGGCTGGAGCCCGACCGCAACCGCTCCAACCTGATCCATGCTGCCGGGATCCGCTCCACCGGGGTGTCGTCATCACCGGCAGTGGCCGAGCACGTGCACGAGCTGCTGGCGGCGGCAGGCGCCCCCGTCGAAGACGAGCGCCCGGACGCCGTCACCGCTCTGGAGCCGATCCCCCGCCTGCTGCATCATCCCCGCCCGCAGGAGCTGGTCGCGCGGGATCCCCGCTACGGCCAGGTGGTGTGCGCCTGCGAGCAGGTGACCGCCGCCGAGATCGCACAGGCATTTGCGATGGCCGTGCCGCCGCGATCGCTGGACGCGCTGCGCAAGCGCACCCGGGCGACCGGTGGGCGCTGCCAGGGAGCGGTGTGCTTGGCGGGAGTCTCCTTCCTGTGCTCGCTGCACGGCGACCTGGCACCGTGGCAGGTGGCAACCGGCGACCCGCGGGCGACCGTGGGTGTGGGAGCCGCCCGTGTCTGAAACGGTCGTGGCCGTGGTGGGAGCCGGAATCACCGGCCTGGCATGCGCCGATGCGCTGGCTCCCAAGGCGCACGCCGTGGTGGTCGACCGGATCCCGGTGGTGGGCGGGGTGCTGGGCTGGGACCACCCGGTGAGCGTGGAGTTCGCCGCCCAGGCCACCGCTGCCGGAGCCCGCTTGCACCTGGGCGAGACCGCGATTCGCTGGGACGGACACACGCTGATGACGATCGGCCAGGACGGGGTTCGCCGGATCGAGGCAGCCGCGCTGGTGATCGCGGCCGGTTCGCGGCCGCTGGGACGGGCCGAGCTGGGACTCACCGGGCCGCGCCCGGCCGGTATCCTCCCCGCCACCGTGGCCTGCCATCTGTCCGAGACCGGCCTTCTGATCGGCCGCCGTCCAGCGGTGATCGGCGGCGGCGACTGGGCGGCCCGCGCGCTGGAACGGCTGTTGCACGCCGGCGCTGACACGATCGAGGTGATCGCCCCCGCCGGGGTGCTGCGGCCGCTGCCCGAGTCGGATCAGATCACGCTTCGCAGCAACACTCGCCCGCTGGCGGTCGAGGGCACTCACCGCGTCAGCGCGGTGCTGATCGAGGGCGGCGAGCGGGTCGACTGCGATGCGGTGGTGCTCGCCCACGAGCTGGCACCGCTGCGAAACGTCGACGGCGCCGTGTGGGAGGGCAGCCGCACCGTCTACGCCCAGCCGCCCGAGGATCCCGCCACCATCGCACTCGCGGTCGAGGCCGGCCGCCGGGCGGCCGCCGAAGCACTGGAGCTGATCGCGTGAGGGTGCGCTCTCCCATCGGCGACCTGCCGTTCTCGATCACCGCGGTGCGGGTGGAAGACCGCGAGCTGGTGATCGACGGCGAGCTGGGTGCCTGGCGATCACAGATCAATGTGTCCGCCGCAGACGTCCCGATGATCGCCCGCGCCCTGCGAAAGCCGTTGATGCTCGCAGCCGCGGTGGGCGTGGTCGCGGTCGCGGCGCGACGACGATGAGCGAGGTGTGGGTCGGCGTCGACCAGGGCACCGGGGCCACCCGGGCGGTGGCCTTTGACGAGTCCGGGACGGTGCTGGCCGATGCCCGCATACCGGTCCCCGTCACCCACCCCCAACCCGGCTGGGTCGAGAAGGACGCCGCGGCGGTGGTCGATTCGGTGGCCGGGGTGCTGGCCGACGTGACCGGGCAGGTCGGCGCCGGCGCGGTGTCGGGGGTCGGCCTGGATAACGAGGGCGAGACGGTCGTGGCCTGGGACGCCGGGAGCCTCCAGCCGCTGGCGCCCGCGATCGTATGGTCGTGCCGGCGCAGCGAGCAGATCGTGGAGCGGCTACGTGCAGACGGTGTCGAAGAGCGGGTGCGGGAACTGGCCGGTACGCCGCTGGATCCGTACTTCTCCTCCTCCAAGATCACGTGGCTACTGGAAAACGACGCCGATGTGCAGGCGGCAGCGGCCGCCGGCCGGGCCCGCTTCGGCACACTGGACGCCTATCTGCTCGCCCGCCTCGGCGATGGCGCCCTGACCGAACCGTCCACCGCCGCGCGCACCCAGCTGCAGGCGATCGCCGCGCCCGGTCGCTGGGATCCCGACGCTGTGCGAGATCTTCGGTGTCGACCCGCAGACGCTGCCGCCGATCGGAGAGTCGACCGGCGAGCTGGGGATGATCGCGAACTTGCCACTGCGGGCGATGCTGGTGGATCAGACCGCCGCCCTCGCCGGGCACGGCTGCATCGCTTCGGGAGATGTCAAGGCCACCTACGGCACCGGCGTGTTCCTGCTCGCAAACACCGGCTCCCAACCGCCCCGTGACCCCGCCGGGCTGCTCCCCACAGTGGCCTGGACGACGGCCGGCGTGAGCACCTACGCGCTGGACGGGGGCGTGTTCTCGGCCGCGTCCGCGGTCAACTGGCTGCGCGACACGCTGCGGCTGGTCGACACCGCCGAGGAGACCGAGACGCTGGCGCGATCGGTGCCCGACACCGGCGGCGTGCGCTTCCTGCCGGCGCTGACCGGGCTGGCCGCACCCTGGTGGCGCTCAAACGAGCGGGCCACCTGGGCCGGGATGACCGCGCACACCACCCGCGCGCATCTGGTGCGGGCGGTGCTGGAATCGATCACCCTGCGCGTGCGCGACCTGGTCGAGGCGCTGGCCAAGGCCGGCACCCACCCGGAGATGCTGCGGGTGGACGGCGGCATGACCGCCAACCGGTGGATGATGCAGCGCCAGGCAGATGTGCTCGGGATTCCGGTACACATCTCCCCCACCACCGAGGCCACCGCACTGGGGGTGGCGTCGTTCGCGGCCGTCGGGGCGGGAGCTCGCTCGCTGGGCGAGCTGGACTCGTTGGCGGCCGGCGGCACCACCCTCGAACCCTCAGCCGAATCGGCGGGATGGCGCGACGAGGAGTATGCGGGCTGGCTGGAGTTTGTGGAGAACCACCGATGAGAGCGAGGAGCTCGGCTATCCGCGGACAGCTCGGGTTGCTACGATGCGACCATGGTGACGCTGACACAGACGGCCGCTGACAAGGTACGCACACTGGCTGCGGAGGATCCCGACGCCCAGGTGTTGCGGGTCGCCGTCGAAGGCGGCGGCTGCTCGGGCTTCCAGTATGCGATCGGGTTCGATTCCGGCGCTGAGGACGGCGACATCGAGTTGGAGCAGGACGGCGTGCGGGTGGTGATCGACCCGGTCAGCCTGCCCTACCTGCAGGGCTCCACGATCGACTTCATCGACGGGCTGATGGGCGCAGGGTTCCGCTTCGAGAACCCCAACGTGGCGTCCACCTGCGGCTGCAACTCCTCGTTCCAGGCCAAGCCCGAAATCGAAGGCCCCTACTCACCCAAGACCGGCTCCAGCTGCGGCTGAGGCTGAGGCTGGTCCGTTGGGCCTGTGGCGGCGTCCCACGCCGCGTGCGGTGCTCGACGTGGCATAACCGCCACGCCTCCGCTCCGCTCGCGGCTCGATCCTTGCCACGGGCCCAACGGCCTGCGCCTCAGGGCGCCTGTCGTGATTCGACGCTGGTGGATGAATAACTGGTGCCTGGCACCAATTATTCAGGCGTGCGCGGGTGGTGAATAACGGTGCCTGGCACCGTTATTCATCCACAGGCGGGGGGGTCTTCGACTCCGTCTGCTGACTCGTGCAGCCTGATGCGGCCCAGGAGCTGGGCGAGGGTGGCGGCCTCTTCCTCGGAGAAGCGCTCGCCGAAGGCCCGCTGCACTCCCTCCAGGTGGGTGACGCGGGCGATCGCGGAACTTCTCGATGCCCGGCTCGGTCAGCACCGCGTAGGTGACCCGCGCGTCGGTGGGGCAAAAGCGCCTTGTCCACGTAGCCGGCCGCCTGCAGGCGGTCGAGCAGGCGGGTGATACCCGACGCCGTCAGCAGCACGCTCTCGGCCAGATCGATGCGCCGCATCTGGTGGTCGGGGGCATACCAGAGCCGCAGCATCACCTCGTAATCGTTCAGGCCAAGGCCGTGCGCCTCCAACATTTCGGCGTTGAGCCGGCGCACCAGCGCGGAGTGCCCGTGGACGTACGAGACCCACGCCTGCATCACTTGATCACTCAATACTTGACTAGACAATCTTTCTCCGATATGATTCTTGACAGTTCAAGTATATCTCATCCAAAGGGGAAATGGTTTAAATGAGCACAATCGAAATCAACCAAGATTCCGACCGGCACGTGGCAGTCGGACAAGGCACACTCGCGCATCGACGCAGAGGTCAAGCACATGGGTATTGCAACGGTGCACGGACAGTTTACGGAGTTCGAGGCGACCCTGGCCGGCGGCGATGACCCCAGCCTCTCGGGTTCGCTCGAGCTGGCCAGCATCGACACCCACGACGAGGCGCGCGACGCGCACCTCAAGAGCCCCGATTTCTTCGACGTGGAGAACTACCAGCGGGCCGAGTTCAAGGTCGATCATCTGGCCGAGGGCGAGGTCGCCGGTGAGCTCACGCTCAAGGGTGTCACCAAGCCGGTTGACGTCAACGTCGAGATCACCGGTGCGGGAACCGACCCGTGGGGCAACGAGCGAGTCGGCGTGGACATCGCTGCGGTCATCGATCGCACCGACTTCAACGTCAACTTCAACGCACCGATCCCCGGTGGCGGACTGCTGGTCGACAACAAGGTCAAGCTGATCGCAAGCTTCTCGTTCACGAAGGCCGCCTGACATGAAGGTGCTTGGGATCTCCGGCAGCCTGCGCAACGAGTCGCATAACTCGCGCCTGCTGACCGCGGCCGGCCAACTGATCCCGGAGGGCGTGGAGCTGGTGCAGTTCGACCAGCTCCGCGACCTTCCGCACTACGACCAGGACGCCGAAGCCGACAACAACCCCGCGGTGGACAACCTGCGCTCGGCGATCGCCGAGGCAGACGCGGTACTGATCGTCACCCCCGAATACAACTCGTCCATCCCCGGCGCACTCAAGAACGCTCTGGACTGGGCGTCGCGACCGCTGGCCACCAACCCGCTGCGCAACAAGCCGGTCGCGGTGATCGGTGCCAGCACCAACGACTACGCGGCCATGTGGGCGCGGGCCGACGCCCGCCGGGTACTGGCCCGCATCGGCGCTCGAGTGATCGAGCCCGAGGCCGGGATTCCTCAGGCGGCCACCGCCTTCGGCGATGACGGACTGCCGCTCGACCCCGACCAGCGCGAATCGCGTGCGGCAGGTGCTCGACGAACTCGTGCAGCAGGCGGCGCCGCGGGTCGCCAGCCGCGGCCTGACCTGCGGCCCGCCTGGGCGATCGGTTTTAGACTCCCAGCATGACCATCGCCCAGGAAGTCTCCGCAGACGTCCTTCGCCGCGCCAAGATCGACCTGGCCGCCGCACTGCGCGCGGCCGCCCTCTACGGCTACAACGAGGGCATCGACAATCACTTCAGTTTCGCCGTTCCCGGCAGCGACGACCTGTTTCTGCTGAACCCCTACGGGCCGGACTGGTCGGAGCTGACCGCGTCCGACATCCTGACCGTCGACGGCGACGGCGTCGTGGTCGACGGCAAGGGCGAGTGGGAGGTGACCGCGTTCATGATCCATCGCGGCGCCCACCGCGCGCGGCCGTCGGCGCGATGCGTCTTTCACACGCACATGCCGTTCGCCACCGCGGTTTCGGCCACCGCCGGCGGCTTCGACACGAGGCTCAGCCAGAACTCGATGGGATTCCACGGCCACGTCTCCCGGCTGGAATACGGCGGACTGGCCCGGGCAGCCGACGAGGGTGACCGGATCGGGTCGGCGGTCGGCGACGAGACCAGCGTGGTCATGCTCGAAAACCACGGCGTGCTGGTGATCGGAAACGACGTGGCCGACGCCTGGCAGAAGCTGTACTTCCTGGAGCGAGCCTGCGAAGTCCAGGTGCTGGCCCAGTCCACCGGACAGCCGCTGATCGAGGTCGGCGAGGACATCGCCACCGCCACCGCCGGCTTCTTCCACAATGACGAGGCCGGCGCCGCCAAGCTGTTCGCATCGGTCAAGCGCCAACTCGACCGCGAGAACCCCGGCTACGAACGCTAGGGTGAATAACGGTGCCAGGCACCGTTATTCACGACCGGCGTCGACGGCGTCGCGCTCGTGCTGGTGCAGCGGCCGGGCGGCGGGATCGCCGTCGGCGGCCGCGTCGAAGGGCACGCCGGTGAGGTGGCCGGTGAGCGCCTCCAGCACGGCCAGGCCGCAGTACGGCACCGCCAGCGTTGAGTAGCCGCCTTCGTGCAGCAGCACCAGGCGGCCGTCACACAGCCGGTCTGCCGCATCCATCAGCGTGGCCGTGAGCCGGCGGAAGCACTCGGGGGTGAGGTTCATGCGGCCGCCGGGATCGGTCCAGTTGGCATCCAGGCCCGACGCCACCACGATCAGCTGCGGCGCGAAACGCGTCCAGCGCCGGCACCACCACCCGCTCGAAGGCGTGCTCGTAGGCCGCCCGCCCAGCGCCGGCGGGCAGCGGGATGTTGATGTTGTAGCCATCACCCGCGCCCTCGCCGGCGTCGGCCACACGGCCGCGACCGGCCGGGTAGTGCTCCTCCTGGTGCAGCGAGATGGTGAGCACCGAGGGATCGTCGTAGAACGCCGATTCGCTGCCGTTTCCGTGGTGGACATCCCAGTCCACGATCGCGACCCGCTCGAGCCCGCGGGCGTCCTGGGCGTGCTTCACGGCGATCGCCGCGTTGGCAAAGATGCAGTACCCGCGGCCGCGATCGGACTCGGCGTGATGGCCGGGCGGGCGCACCAGCGCGTACACGTTCGAGACCGTGCCGTCGAGCACGGCGTCGACAGCGGCGATGCAGCCGCCGGCGGCCAGGCTCGCGATCTCGAAGCTGCCGCGGCCAAACGGCGTACCCTCCCCCGCCTCGCCGCCGCTCTCGGCCGAGCGCTCCCGGATCGACGCGATGTACGCCGGGGTGTGGATCCGCCCCAGCTCCTGCTCTGTGGCCGGCCGCGCGGTCGATCACGGTCAGGTGGGCGGCCATGCCGCTGACGTCGACCAGGTTCTTGAAGCGCCGCTTGGTGGCCGGGCTCTCGAGCGACGGCTCGGGCTCATACAACGCTTCCAGCGGCATCCAGTCGGCGAACGAGCCGCTCTGATGCCACATGTATCGCTCGTCCCAGACCCAACCGGTGCTCACGCGGCCATCATACGGCCTCGGTCACGCCCGCGGGAAGGCGTCCACGCGGGCGATCCACTCGCCCACCCGCGGGTGGTCGTGGCCGAGCGGCTGGTGGCGCTCGAGGATCACGTGGAACAGCTCGTCGTCGCCGGCCGGTCGGCCGAGGCCGAACTTGACGAACGGGAAGACCGCGCAGTCGGCCGCCGAGAACCGATCCCCCAGCAGGAACTCGCGATCGGTCAGCAGCGACTCGAACAGGTCGAGCGCCGCGGCCATCTCGCGCGGCCAGGCGCATCCACGCGGGCCGTGTCGGGCGAGCCCTGGCGCAGCTCGGCCTCGATCGCGTTGGGCGCCACCTTCCACACCCGGTTGAACCAGTCGATGAACATCAGCATCTCGGCCAGCCGATGCGGGTCGCTGGGATAGAGCGGCGGATCGGGATGCCGAGCCTCGAGGTGGCGGATGATCCGCATCGAGTCGGTCACCACCAGCCCGTCGTCCACCAGCACCGGCACCAGCGGCTGGCCGCTGACCTGCTCCACCAGGCTGCGATCGTCGTAGCCGATCACCACCGACTCGACCTCGATGCCCTTGTGCGCGAGTGCCAGCGCAACCCGCTCGACGTTGGTCGAAAACGGCGCGCGGTAGAGGGTCTTCACGGCGCCAGCATACGCAGGTGCAGCACCCGCGCCGCCGGCGGTGCCGGTGATCGCTGCCCGGGCCCGCTGCCGGTTGAGCGACCAGGTCATGTGGATCCGCTCGGTGCTGGTGCCGGCTGCGCACCGTGACCGTGGCCGTAACCGCCCCGGTGGGCACGATCCAGTCGGCCCGCCCGGTGACCGCCACGCCCGGCACCAGCCGGGTGCTTGGCGAAGTGAAACGTCGGTGTGATTGCCACCGGTATACGACCAGGTGCCTCCCCGCAGGCCGACCCCCACGCCGGAGTAGTTGACCCACCAGTCGGCGATGCATGTCGGCGACCGTGGCCGCCCCGGCAGCGGCCATCCGCCGCTGCTCGCAGCGTCGAGTGGTCGCCGGCGGTGGAGTCGGCGGCCGCCACGTCGCTCAGGCTGCAGCGGGTACCGGCGCACCACCCGCACCTCCGGAATCCGGGCGAGCGCACGACGTGTCACCGGGCGAGAGCGAGCGCACGAACCGCTCGTAGAGCACCGACGCGCAGTGATTCTGATCCAGGAGCACCGTCACGTGCACGCTGTTGAGCACGTCCACCAGCGTGCTGTTCGGGAACCGGCGGGCCACCACCCGGGCGTCCTCCAGCGGTGTGATGTTGTCCAGATCGCCGTTCAGGATCAGGGTGGGGACGTTCGGGTAGCGGGCATGCGGCGGGGCGGCGGGATCGGGGAACGCCGGCAGCCGGCCAGCGGGCGCACGCCAGCGCGCCCTCGTAATCGGTGCCGGTCCACGCCCGGCCGAGAACGGCGCAAACTGCGCGGGTGGCCGCGCATCGATCCGGGCCAGCGCCTCCGCCAGGCGCCCGGGAATGGGCGTCGGCGGGCGACCATGGCTGGGGGTAGTCGTGGCACACGACCGCGGCGTAGAGCGCCTCCGAGAAGTCTCGCTTCGGGACCGTTCGGCGCGTCGCACCGTGATGTTCTCGGCGACAGCGCGCAGGATCGGAGCATTGTCGCCGTGCTCGGCCGAGAGCACCGCCCCCAGCAGGTTGCGGTAGACGGGCGGCACCGCCTCGGCGTCCATCACCGTCTGCACCAGTGAGTCCTCGTTGACGGTCACCGTCACCGGCGCGCCGTCGCCGTCGTGGGTCTTGCCGGTGATCGGGTGGGCCCGCACCTGCTGGACGAATCGCTGCAGCACCGCCACCGGATCGGAGCCCTTCACCGGGCAGTTGGGGCCGCGCCGGCACACCAGCCGAAACGCCCGCCGGCTGGCGGCCGCGAGGTCGCGCAGCTCGGGGTCGGAGCTGGGCAGCGGATAGGTGCCGTCCAGCACCAGCGACCGCAGCCGGCCGGGATACCGAAGCGCAAACGCCTGCGCCGCGTAGGACCCGTACGAGTCGCCGTACATGTCGACCTTGCCCGGCGCGCAGCGCCAGCAGCACCGCCTGCATGTCCTGCACCGACTGGGCCGTGTCGTAGAAGTCGCGATTCGGGCCGAGCTGTTGAGCGCAGCGGCCGGCGCGGGCGATGTAGTCGGTGATGTGGAGCCTTGAACGCCGGGCACAGGATCGCGTGTGACTTGCCGGTACCGCGCAGATCGATCAGCACCAGGTCGCGACGGGCGTTCACGCGGCCGCCACACCTGCAGCCGGGAGTCGCGGTCGGAGGTGGTCGAGTAGCCCGGGCCCGCCCTCGATCGACACCACCGTCGAGAGCCGCGGCTTGGCCGTCTGCCGGCGCAGATACTGCTCGAAGTAGATCTTGATGCGGCGGCCGTTGGGATGACGGCGGTCGAGCGGCACCGACACGAACCCGCAGCGCTCTCGCGCGTGGGCAGGCGACGCAGGCCACGTGGGTGATCGGAGCGGTCGCCGGCAGAACATTCGGCGCCGGAGGCGTGAGCCACATCGGGCGAGTCTACGGCCGCTGGATTGGAAGATCAATGCCGCCGGCTCGACCGCAGGGGAGCGCTGCGCCCAGGGAAGCGCCTGCTCCAGCTGCGCCGAGACCTGGATCAGCACGTCCTCGCGGCCGAACCGCGCGGTCAGCATCGTCCCGATCGGCAGCCCGTCCGAGCTCATGTGCAGCGGCAGCGAGGCGGCCGGCTGCCCGGTCAGGTTGGCGATCGGGTTGAACGGGTTGAAGTCGAGATCCATCCGCCACCAGCCTGGGCGCTTCCCATCGAACGGTTGAGCTCACCCAGCTCCAGCGGAGGCTGCGCCAGCGTCGGAGTCAGCCACAGGTCGTAGCTGCTCGTAGAAGGCCGACGATCCTGCGGCCCTCCGCGTGGGTGGCCGCGATCGCGTCGGCACAGCTCCACCGCCGACCTTCGCCTGGCCGTGCTCCACCAGCTCCCAGGTGGTCAGCTCCAGCTCGTCGCGTTCCAGGGCACGGCCCAGCCGGCGCACCAGCGCCTCGTGGCCCTGGGCATTGGCGACCGCCCACAGCGTCAGCAGGTCGTCCTGCAGCACGGTCGGATCGACCGTGGGCGCGGCCGGCTCGACCTCGTGGCCGAGATGCTGCCAGGAGCAGCGCGGTCGCCTCGGTCGCCGCCGCCACCTCCGCGTCCACCCGGCCGCCGAGGGGAGACGGTCGGCCGACCAGCCGATCCGCAGCCGCCCCGGCTCGGCTCCCACCTCGTCGCGGTAGGGCCGGCGCGGGGCGGGAGCGACGTAGGGATCGCCGCAGGCGTGGCCGGCGGCGATATCCAGCAGCAGTGCGCTGTCACGCACCGACCGGGTGACCGCGTGCACCACGGCCAACCCGAACAGCGGGTCGCCGCAGGTCGGGAGCCGCCGAGATCCGCGATCGGGTCGGCTTCAGCCCGTACACGCCGCAGCACGAGGCCGGAATCCGGATCGATCCGGCGCCGTCGCTGGCACCGGCGGCGGCGGTCATCCCGGCCGCGACCGCGGCGGCCGAGCCGCCGCTGGATCCGCCGGCGGTGCGCTCCAGGTTCCACGGGTTGCGACACGGCCCGTGCGCCTCGGGCTCCGACGTGGAGTGGTTTCCGAACTCGGGTGAGCTGGTCTTGCCGACGAACACGACCCCGGCCGCGCGGTAGCGGCGCCGTCATCTCGCTGTCGTGGCCGGCGATGTGATCGAGCAGCGCGCGCGAACCACCGGTCTGGCGCACGCCGGCGATCTCCTGGCCGAGATCCTTCATCATCACCGGCACGCCCCGCAGCGGCCCGTCGGGAAGCTCGCCGGCGGCGGCCTCCAGCGCGCGCTCGGACATCGTCGTGACCACGCAGTTCAGCGTCGGGATTGAGCCGCTCGATCCGCTCCAGCGCCGCGGTCACCAGCTCGACCGGCGTGACCTCGCCGGCCCGCACCAGCTCGGCCTGAGCCACGGCATCGAGCCCGCAAACTCGTCGCCCGAGATCAACCTGCGGGCTCGTTCTCTTCGCCCATGCCGGCGCGCAGGCCGCGGGTCGGCTTCCAGCCCGGGCCGGGCACGCTCGCGCGCAGCACCTTGGTGTACTGCTGCTGGGGGTCGTCCAGCACCTCCGACGGTCACTCCCCGCTCCACGATCTTGCCGCGGCGCATGACCACGATCTGGCTGGTGAGCTGGCGCACCACCGCCAGGTCGTGGCTGATCAGGACGTAGGAGATGCCGGTCTGGTCGCGGATGTCGGCCAGCAGGTTCAGCACCTGGGCCTGGATCGAGACGTCCAGCGCGGCCACCGACTCGTCCAGGATCAGCACCCGGGGCTCGGCCGCCAGCGCACGGGCGATCGCCACCCGCTGGCGCTGGCCGCCCGACAGCGATCGCGGCAGGGCGTGCATCTGACGATCGTCCAGCCCGACCACCTCGCCCAGCTCGGCAGACGCGGCTGCTGCGATCGGCATCGCTGCCCTGCGTGATGCAGCTTGAGCACCTCGGTGATGGCCGAGGCCGCCGACTGGCGCGGGTCGAGACTCGAGTACGGATCCTGGAACACGATCTGGGCCTCACGCCCGCGATCGCGCCGCAGCTTGACCTTGCGGGCGGGGCTCGATCGGTCGTTGCCGGCGACCGATGATCGTGCCCGCCGTGGGCGTCTCCAGTCCCACGATCATGCGTGCGACGGTGGTCTTGCCCGAGCCGGATTCGCCCACCACCGCCAGCGACTGGCCCTGCTCGACCTCGAACGACACGTTGTCGACGGCGACGAAATCGCCGAACTTCTTGGTCAGGCCCGACGACCGCGAGCACCGGCTCAGGCATGCGGCACCATCTTCAGCGACCCCCGCAGCTCCTCGGCCCGCACACACCGGACACTGCCGTCGGCGAACCCACGGAACTCGGGCCGCGCGGCCCGGCAGCGATCCTCAGCGTGGCCGCAGCGCGGCGCGAACGCGCAGCCGGGCGGTGCCTCGAAGGCCGAGACCGGCCGGCCGGGGATCGCCGCCAGCCGCGGCTCGGTGCTGCCGATGCTGGGCCGAGCGCCGGCCAGCGCGGCGGTGTAGGGGTGGTAGGGGTCGTCGTGGAGGGCGTCGGCGCGCTGCAGCTCGACCAGCTGACCGGCGTACATGACCGCGGTGCGGTCGCACACCGCGGCCGCCAGGTCGAGGTCGTGGGTGATGAACAGCAGCGACACCTCGAACTCCTTGCGCAGCGAGTCGATGATCGCCATCACCTCGGCCTGGATGGTCACGTCCAGCGCCGTGGTCGGCTCGTCGGCCAGGATCAGGCGAGGGTTGGTGAGCAGCGCCGTTGCGATCATCACCCGCTGCAGCATGCCGCCCGAGAGCTCGTGCGGGTACTGCCGCAGCCGCCGCTCGCCGTCCTCGATCCCGACCTGGCCGAGCATATCGACCGCCTGCGCCTTGGCCTGGGAACGAGAGCACCGACTCGCGCAGCGTCTCGGTCATGAAGTCGCCGATCCGGCGCACCGGATTGGTATGTGCGCGGGGATCCTGGAACACCACCGCGGTTTCGTGGCGGTAGCTGCGCAGCTGGCCGCCGCGCAGGCTGTACACGTCGCGGCCGTCGAAGGTGACGGTGCCGTCCACCTCCGCCCCGGTGGGCAGCAGCCGCGAGATCGACCGCACCGTCATCGACTTGCCCGACCCCGACTCGCCCACCAGCCCCAGCGCCTCTCCGGGAGCGAGCGAGAAGCTGACGCCGTCGAGCACCGTGCGCATCTCCCCCGACACCGGGAGACGCACCGACAGCCCCTCGACGGTCAGCAGATCGGTCATAGCGTGGGTCGCCGCTCCTCCACGTCGAACCAGGGGCGCCGCGCTCGAGTGCCGCGCCGACCCGAAACGCGGTGATGTCGTCGTACGTCCGTCCCACGATCTGCAGTCCGGTGGGGACGCCGTTGTCGCTGTACCCCGAGGGCACGTTCAGCACCGGACAGCGGCTGGCGATGTTGAACAGCGGAGTCATGATCGCCTGGAAGTAGAACTCCAGCTGCTGCCCGCCGACCTCCAACCCATGGCCGACATAGTCGTCACCGGCGATCAGGCCGCGGGTGCCGACCGTCGGGGTGATGAACACGTCGAACCGCTCGAAGGCCGTGGCCAGCTCATGCCAGATGGCCGCCTCGATCTCCATCCCGGCCATCATCGGCATCTCGCCGGCGGTGCGCTTCGACCACTCGCCGAACCGGCGGCGTAGGCCGTCACCAGATCGGGGGCGGCCTCCGCCTCCCTGGTGATCCAGTCGCCGAACATGCGCCGCGAAATGCACCGACGACGCGCGGTTGATGTCGGCCTCGGTCACACCCAGCTCGAACTCCTCCACGATCGCACCGGCGTCGGCCAGCGCGGCGGCCGCGTCCCGCGTGTTTCGCTCCACCTCGGGGTCGAGCGGATAGTCGCCCTGGTGCAGGCACAGTCCGATTCGCAGCCCTTCGATCCCCTCCAGCGCGATCGGGAATCTCGAGCTTGGGCCGGATCGAGACGATGTCTGAGGGGTGCGGGCCGGCCAGCACGTTCTCGAACAGCGCGCAGTCGGCCACGGTGCGTGCCAGCGGCCCGCAGTGACAGAACTGGTCGAGGTTGAACGGCGGCTCCACCGGCACCCGCCCGAACGGAGGCTTGAATCCGACCACGCCGTTGAACGAGGCCGGGATCCGGATCGAACCGCCGATGTCCGAGCCGCTGGCAAGCAGCGATGTCCCCGCCGCCAGCGACGCCCCCGAACCGCCCGACGAGCCGCCCACACCGAACTCCGGGTTCCACGGGTTGCGGGTCACTCCCCACAACCGCGAGTGGGTGAACCCGGCGCACGAGAACTCCGGCGTGGTCGAGCGGGCGTGGATGATGCCGCCGGCCTCCATGATCCGCTCGGCGACCGCCGTGGTCGTGTGGCCGATGTCGTCCTTGTGCATCAGCGAGGCCAGCGACAGCGGCTCGCCGACGATCGACTCCTCGTCCTTGAGCGCGACCGGCAGTCCTTCCAGCGGCCGTGGCGGCTCGCCGTTGCCGGCGTAGCGGGCCTCGGCCTGCTTGGCCTGATCGCGGGCGCGGTCGTAGTAGCGATGACAGAAGGCGTTTACCGTCGGCTCCACCTGCTCGGCCCGCTCGATCACCGCATCCATCAGCTCGACCGGGGAGAGCTCGCGCGAGACAAACATCTCCCGCGCGCGCATCGCCGAGAGGTAATACAGCTCCGTCATCTATCGCTCCTTTGTGAACGTTCGACCAAGCGCTCACCCAGGAGGTTGAACGCCACCACCACCACGATGATGCAAAGACCCGCCGCCAGCGACTCGGCCGGATAGCCCTGAAGCACGCCCGGCTGTCCCTCCGACACCATCACGCCCCAGTCCGGCTGGGGCGGCTGGACGCCCAGACCGATGAACGAGATCGCAGCCAGATCGACCATCGCGTACCCGAACAGGATCGTCCCCTGGGCGACGATCAGCGGCAGCACGTTGGGCACCAGATGTCTCAGGCAGATGAAGAACCCCGAGAAGCCCTGCACCTCGAGTGCGGCGATGTAGGCCTGGTTTCGCTCGCGCAACGCGCCACTTCGCACAACTCGGGCGACGTACGGCATGTAGGCGACCGCAAGCGCCAGCGACGCCGCGGTCAGGCCGGCGCCGAACACGGCCGCAGCCAGCACGGCCAGCAGAATCCCGGGGAACGCGAACAGGATGTCGAGACCGGTCGAGGAGACCGTGTCGAAGCGGCCGCCCTTCCACGCGGTGGCGATCGCGATCACAGTGCCGAGCACGATCGCAAACGCGACCACCGCCAGCGGCCCGATCAGCGAGGTGCGGGCCCCCACCAGCAATCGCGAGAACAGGTCGCGGCCCTGGCCGTCGAAGCCGAGGAAATGCGACCCGGTCGATCCCACGTACGAGTTGGAGAGGTTGACCTGGTTGGGGTCAAACGGGCGTGACCATCGGCCCGAACACGGCCACCAACGCCGCCACCACGATGATCGCAAACGACAGGTATCCCAGGAAGCCCGTTCCCGCCAGCCCGCGCGTGCCCACCCGCCGCACCCGGCCGGCCGCTGACGGTGGCGCGACGGTGCTCATTCGGCCTTCGTTCCCAGCTTGACCCGCGGATCGAGCAGCGCGTACAGCAGGTCGACCACGGTGTTGACGATCACGAATGCGGCGACCAGCACGAACGAAATCCCCTGGACGACCGCGAAGTCCTTGGACTGTGCCGCCTGGACGAGGTAGGAACCGAGCCCGTTGAGGCTGAACGCCAGCTCCACCACCGCGTCCAGTGCGATCAGCGAGGCGATCGTCAGCCCGGCCACGGTCGTGATCGGAATGGCCGCGTTGCGCAGCACGTGCCGGCGGATGATCGCCGAGGACTTGATGCCGCGGCTGACCGCGGTTTGGACGTGCTCATGCTGCATCTCCTCGCGCACCGAGGTACGCGTCACCCGCGCGACCAGCGCCATCGACGAGAGCGAGAGCGCGATCGCCGGCAGCGTCAGGTGCTTGAACTGATCGAAGGCCCCCACCCCGTTGCCCTGGGTCGGGAACCACCCCAGGTTGACGGCAAACACGCTCACCAGCACGATCGCGGCCACGAACGAGGGGATCGCCGCGGACACCGTGGACGTGATCACCACGCCGGTGTCGGTGACGCCGGGTCGCAGCCCGCCGATCAGGCCCAGCCCCACGCCGATCAGGATGATCAGAAACGAGGCGTACAGCACCAGCTCGAGCGTGGTGCCGATGCGCGACCCGACCAAGGTCGAGACGTCCTCACGATGGATGATCGAGTATCCCAGGTCACCGTGCAGCACGCCCTTGATGTACTCGAAGTAGCGAACGAAGAACGGCTGGTCGAGGTGGTAGCGGTGCTCCAGCACCGCGATCGCCTCCGGCGGCAGCGCGCGGCCGCCGGAGAGCGTTGCCAGGGGATTCCCCGGCGCCACGTACAGCGCACTGAAGATCACGAAACTCGATACCAGCAACGCCGCGATCAACATCAAGAAGCGGCGCAGAAGGAACCGCGCCATGCTCAGCCGCTCGCCCCCAGCTGGGCAGCAAACCAGGGAGCAAACATGTACGAGAACGTCACCGGAGGCCCGGTGATCGCCTTGTTCATGATCAGGATCGTGTCGGGAACCGTGATCCCGATCCAGGGCAGCTCTTTCATGATCAGCGCTTGGGCCGCCACGACCAGCTGCGCCCGCTTGGTGTCATCGGCGGTGGTTCGCGCCGCTTCCATCAGATGGGTGATCTTCGGATCACTGAAGTTGTCGTAGTTCTGAGAGCCACCGGGAATCACGAAGGTGGAGTAGAGGCCGGCCGGATCGGCGAAGTCGGGGTAGTTGACGGTGAAGAACCCGTCAACCGGTTTGCGGGCGTTGGCATCGATGAAGAAGTTGATGTAGTTGGCCGCCGACACCGAGTGCAGGTTGACCTTCAGCCCGATCTCCTGACCCGCCGCCTGCACCGCGATTGCCTCGGTGTTGTTGGTCGGAATCTCGCTCGACATGCCCAGCGTGATCGTCTCGCCCTCAGCCCCAGCAGCCTTGATCAGGGCCTTGGCGGCGGGGATGTTGACCTTGGGCTCGGGCAGCGCGTCCCAGCCCTTCTGGAACACGTCCTTGGCATAGCCCCACGTGCCGGGGTTGGTGATCGTGCGGGGCAGCAGGGCTGCGCCGTGATAGTTGGCGTCGATCAGTCCCTGCCGGTCGATCGCCATGGACAGCGCCCGGCGCACCCTGACGTCGCCCAGTGGCCCCTTGGCATTCGAGACGATGAAGGCGTCTGAGGCATACGAGGTGCCCAGGTAGACGTTGACGTTGGAGTTGGTCTTGAGCTGTTCCAGGGTCGAGATCGACAGCGGGTAGCCGCCACTGATCTCGCCGGACTCGACTCCGGAGGTGAACGCCGAGTCGGACGGGACGCCCTTGAAGTCGATCTCAGAGGCCTTGGGCGCGAGCGCCTTGTCCCAGTAGTCCGGGTTGGCCACCACCGCCAGCTTGTCACCGACAGCCCAATCCTTGAGCTTGTACGGGCCGCTGCACATCGC
Organism: uncultured Actinomycetes bacterium; assembly: GCA_963729195.1. Classification (GTDB taxonomy): domain Bacteria; phylum Actinomycetota; class Thermoleophilia; order Gaiellales; family JAICJC01; genus CAVPTL01. The sequence continues at coordinate 323,135 of CAVSNF010000020.1, read as the reverse complement.
GCCGCCGGCGGGGGTGCCGTACTTGGACCCGGCAGCCTCGGCAAACTTCTTCTCGATGATGAACCCGGGGGTCGAGGACAGCTCACCCGGCAGCCAGTAGTCGGGCTGCTTGAGCTTGATCGTGACCACCGTCGGGCTGGTCGCGGTAATCGAGGCGACCCGGTTGAACACCGCCCCGTAGAACCCACCGAGTTTGGGATCCATCTGCCGCTGGAGGCTGTACACCACATCGTCAGAGGTCAGCGTTGTGCCGTCCCAGAACTTGACCCCGCTGTGGAGGGTGAACACGAGCGTCAGCGGGTTGGTGTAGGTGAGCGTTGACAGCCCGGCCTGCACGGCTCCCGTGGGGGACTGCCGAAGCAGCGTGTCGCACATGGCCGCGGTGGGCGTATTGTCGGGGTAATCGAAGTCGAAGATCGGATCGATGGTGCTGGTCTCGCGGTACAGCGCCCAGACGATCGGCTGGGTGTACGGGCCGGTCGCGGGAGGCGAGGCTGAAACCAAGCCGGCGGTTGCAGAAGTGGTGCCGTTGGGCGCAGAACTGGTGCTGGTGGCCGACTTGCCACAGCCCGCAGCTACGACCAGCGCTGCCACACAACTTGCGATCATCAACAGTCGCCGGGTCTTGGTGCTGGTCATCCTGGTGTGCCCTCCAGTCGCCGGTGCCCCGACGGTCGATTCGAATGGGTGACTTTATTTCATATCGTTTCCGCTGTCAACACGAAAACGTTTTTGGTACTGTTCGCCCATGTCCCGGCAGGGCTCCGAGGGAGATGCACGACCCACCATACGCGACGTGGCCAGCGCCGCGCGGGTTTCGCTCAGCACGGTCTCAAATGCACTGAACGATCGCAGTGGGGTGAGCCCTGCGACTGCAGAGCGGGTAAAGCGGGTCGCCGACCAGTTGGGGTATCGGGCCAACCCCTCGGCGCGGCGGCTGCGCACCGGGCGAACCGGTGCGCTCGGACTGGTCTTGCCCACCATCGCCGATCCCGGATACGCGGCCGGCATCTATTACTACTCTCGGCTGACCGGGGCAGCTGCACAGGCCGCGTTCGCACGTGGATACGCCCTCACCCTGGTACCGTCGGTCGACCCCGCCCAGGAGGCCCGCCGGCTGCCTCTGGACGGTGTGGTGATCGCCGATCCGCCGGCCGACGACGACGCGTTGCGCACGTTTCGCAACAGCGACATCCCGGTGGTGACGATCGAACCCGATCCCTGCGATGCCGACGATCGGTGGTGGGCGGGCGCCGATACGTTCGCCAACACCCAGACGGTACTCGACCACCTGGCCGCGTCCGGTAGTCGCCGGATCGCACTGGTGGGACGCAGCGACCACACCTGGACAACCGAGACCGACCGCGCCTACGACGACTGGTGCACCGCGCGCGGGCAGAAGCCGATCAAAGTCGAGCTGCTGATTACGCACAACGACGCCACCGCGGCGGAGATGATCCAGGAGCTGCTGACGTCGCCCGACCCGCCCGACGGGATCTTCGCCGCCCCCGAGTGGTTCGCGATCGCGGCCACCCGGGTTGCCCGCAATCTGGGCCTGCGCGTCCCGCAGGACATTCGCATCGCCGCAGGGTCAGACGGCGATCGAGCCTACGACTCCGATCCACCCGTGACCGCACTCGACCTCCACCCCGGCCAGGTGGCCACGGCGGCGATCGAGCTGCTGGTGGCTCGGATCGAGCGCACCGAGGTGATGCACCCACGGGTGGTGCACGCCAGCCTCAACGTGCGCGCCTCGACCAATTCCTCCGCGGGTCGCGGCGCACCTCCCTCCTAGTCAGTTCTCAGAACGAACCGATTCCCGACTCCCGCCGAATGGGTGCCGACAAAGCGGTGGCTACCCGGGTCGCCGCGGGCATCGTCTACCAGGGGAGGACGATATGTTGGATCACGTCGAGACTCAGAACAGCAGGCGCGCGTTCCTGCAGAAAGCCGCGCTCGCGGGGGCAGGGGTCGCCGGAATGGCCGCCGTACTGCCGTCCAGCGCGTTTGCTGCGGGCGCCACCCAGACCGACGTCGACATTCTCGGCGCGGCGGAGATCGCCGAGGCACTGGCGGTCACCACCTATACGAACATCATCAACAATGCACCGTTCTTCAAGCGGCTGGAGGCCGACGACCAGGGGTACCTGAAGGCCGCCCGGCAGGAGGAGATGTCGCATTACCTGCTGGAGAAGGGCGCGCTGGGCAACAAGCCCTCGCCGTTCACCGCCTTCTACTACCCCAAGCACATGTTCTCGAACGCCCACGTCACGCTGAATACGCTGACCAGCCTCGAGGACGCGTTCATCGCCGCCTACCTGGTCGGCGTGCGCCACTTCTCAACCGCCGATCTGCGAGTGACCGCAGCGCGGATCATGGGAATCGAGTCCGACCACCGCACCCTGGCGCGGGTGCTCGGCCCCAGCGTCGCTCACCGCGACGGCGGGCCGGTCGAGAAGATCACCGGCATCCAGGGCGTCGCTGAGAGCGTCGATCCCCCCAATAACAATGGGTACGAGCGCACGCTCGGGCTCACGAACATCAGCGGCGCAGTGGATGCGCTGATGCCGTTCCTGGACAAGACCGCGGCCGGCAAGGCCGGATTCGACACGCACAAGGTGTACAAGTTCCATCCGTTCACCCCGAAGCTGCCGAACAAGCTGGGCGAGTTCCACTCCTTCGCGGGGTGACGGCCGCATAATCGTCAGGCGGTCGTGCCGGGACGTCGGCACGACCGCTTGGCGGGATCTGCAACACTGCCGATGTGATCATCCCTGGCGGCCGGCGTGACGAGGCTCTGACCAGGATCGGCGATGCTTCCGTCGACCTGCTCGTGATCGGTGCGGGGGCGATCGGAGCGGCCACCGCCCTCCATGCAGCCATAGCCGGAGCGCGGGTTGCGGTGGTGGATCGGGGGGATGTCGCAGGCGCCACCTCCAGCGCCTCGTCCAAGCTGGTGCACGGCGGGCTGCGCTACCTCGAGCTGGGTGACGTCAAGACCGTGCGCGAGGCACACTCCGAGCGCCGTGCCAACGCCGAGGTGATCGCTCCCCACCTGGTGCGGCCGCTGCGATTCCTGGTGCCGGTTACTGAGCAGTCGCCGCAACCACTGTGGAAGGTGCGAGCAGGAGTGTTCGTGTACGCAACGCTGTCGCGGTTTCGTGACGGTCACAGCGGTCGTATCGGGCTGAGCCGGGCTCGGCAGTACGTTCCCGACCTGTCCCTCGAGGGTGTCCGCGGGGTGGTGGCCTACCACGACCACCAGACCAACGATGCACGGCTAACGCTGGCAGCCCTCCAGGGTGCGGCAGCCCACGGGGCGATCGTCGCCACCCACTGCGAGGTGCTCGAGCTGCGAAAGCAGAGAGACCGGGTGGTCGGCGCCGAGTTGCGCGATCGGCTGACCGGCACTTCGCTGTCTGTAAACGCCACCGCGGTGGTCAATGCCACGGGGCCGTGGATCGATCGCCTGCGCGCGCTCGAGTCTCCCACGGCCGGCACAAGCGTACGACTGGCCAAGGGTGCACACCTGACACTCACCGGCGGCGCCGGGTGGACCGCCGCCGTGACCACGCCGCTCGAGGATGGGCGAGTATCGTTTGCAATCCCCTGGGAGGGAATGCTCCTGCTGGGCACCACCGACGAGCCATACGACGGGGATCCGTCCGATGTCCGCGCGACCGACGCCGACGCGCGCCAGATCTTGTCGGAGGCCGGCCGCTCAATTGTCCCTGAAGCGCTGTCACCTGACCGCATCCGATCGCGGTTCGCCGGGGTCCGGGTGCTGCCCCTGTCACCGGGCGACACCAGCCACGCCCACCGTGAGACCGTGATCCGGCGTGGCCCCGGCGGGATGGTGTCGGTGGCCGGAGGCAAGCTCACCACCTGGCGCCTGATCGGCGCACGGGCGGCGGCGGCAGCGTTGCCGTCCATCGGGACTACGCAACCTCCACCACGGCCGCTCCCGGGATCGGCACGGCTGGAGCTGGCCGAGCAGGTGCTCGCCCAGGCCCATCCCCGGGCCGACCCCGTCGTGCGCCGCCATCTGGCACGCCATTACGGCCTGTTTGCCGCAGCGGTGCTGGACGCCGGCCGGTGGGAGCGGATCGACCCGTCGGGCCCGGACGTGTGGGCTCAGGTTCGTCACGCCCGCGAGCACGAGTGGGCGGCGACCGCCGAGGACATCGTCCACACCCGCACCACCCTCGCGGTACGCGGCCTCGACACCCCAGCGGTGCGCGAACAGATCACGGCCGAGCTGGACTGTTTGGCATGAGTGCGCTGATCGCGGCACATCGCGGAGCCAGTGCGCGGTTGGATGACAATTCACTGGAGGCGTTCGAAGCTGCGATCGCACTCGGCGCCGACCTGATCGAGACCGACGTGCGCGCCGACGACGGCGGCAACCTGATCCTGGCGCACGATCGGGTGCGGCCCAACGATCCCACACCGGTCATGCTCGACCAGTTGGTGGCCCTGGCCGCCGGCCGGATCGCGCTCAACCTCGAACTCAAGCAGCATGGTCAGGAACAGCGGCTCCTGGCCGCGTTGCAGCCGAAGCCGGACGGTCTTTTGGTGAGCTCGTTTCTGCCCGAGGCACTCCGCGAGGTGCGCAGGCTCGATCCCGACCGTCCACACCGGCCTGGTGGTGCAAATCGGCCGCGAACCCTTTGCAGTGGCGGCCGAGTGCGGAGCTCAGGCGCTGATCGCAAACGTCAAAATGATCGACGACGCGCTGCTGCAGGCGGCCGCTTCCACGAAACTCGCACTGTGGGTGTGGACGGTCAACGATCCCGCCGAGCTGAAGTGGCTCCTGGCCGAGCCCGCGGTCACCGGCATCATCACCGACGAGCCCGAACTCGCCCTGCGCCTGCGTGAATAACGGTGCCTGGCACCGTTATTCACCACCGGCGTCCTGGATAAATAATTCAGGCGGAGGTTCGAGGCACTCGCGGGTTAAGGGCAGGGACGGACGCGGGCGATCGGCGCCGGCCGAGCGCACGTACTGGCGGGAGGCATCCACCAGCGGCTGAAAGTCCCACGGGGTGTACGCACCCTGGGCGAGTGCTCTCGCCACCAGACGCCGCCGCTTCTGCCCCTCCCGCACGTCGTGGTCGAGCGCCTCGAGATCCCAGCCCTCCGCCAGCTCTCGCCGGAAATCGTCCAGCACGACCGCGTGATCGGGGTCGCCCGCGAGGTCGTGCAACTCGCGTGGGTCGGAGCCCAGATCGTACAACCGCTCGGGATCTTGCCCCTCGCAGATGTACTTGAACCGCCCGCGACGCAGCATCACCGCGGGCGCGGTCACCCCTTCGGCCAGGTACTCACACACCGCCCGTCCGGGTGCCGGCCCTGAGCCGTGCAGCACATCCACCAGTGAGCTGCCCTCGAGCTCCATCACCGACGTGTCGGCGGCAGCCAGCTGTGCCAAGGTCGGCGCCAGGTCGAGCAGCGAGACCGCCTCGGTGACCCGGGCACGTGCCACCTGCGGGCCGGCCACGATCAGGGGCACCCGAGCCGCGTCTTCGAAGAAGCTCATCTTGTACCAGAGGCCGCGCTCCCCAGCATCTCGCCGTGGTCGGCGGTGAACACCACCAGCGTGTTCTCGTCAAACTCGGCCAGCAGCCGCCCGACCAGCCCATCCACGTAGGAGACGCAGGCGTAGTAGGCGCGACGGGCGGTGCGGATCGCGTCGTCGGACACCGCCAACGACCCCACCCCGAACATTTCTCGGAGCCTCAGCGAATGCGGATCGGCCAGCTCGCGGGGGATCTCGCCCACCTGCGGCAGGCCGATGTCGTCATCGGCATACGCCTGCCAGTCGGTCTCACGCGGCTGCCACGGATCGTGGGGGTTCGTGAACGAGACGGTCAGGAAATATGGGTCGCGGTCGCCACTGCGCTCGCGCTCGCGCAGCCACTCCAGCGAACGGCCGCACACCGCGTCGTCATAGGCGGTCTGCACCGCTGCGTCCCAGGGGCCGGCCTGCAGCACACTGGACATGTTGTGGTACCAGTCGCAGCCGCTCGTCCGGCGCGAGGCTCCAGTCGGGAGTCCAATCGAAGTCGGCCGGATAGATGTCGGTCGTCAGTCGCTGCTCAAAGCCGTGCAGCTGATCGGGACCGACGAAATGCATCTTGCCGGCAAGCGCAGTTCGATACCCAGCGGCCCGCAACAGGTGTGCGATGGTGGGCGTGGACGCGGGCAGCTCGCACGCGTTGTCGTGGACGCCGATCGCCGACGGCCGCCGGCCGGTGAGCATCGCGGCCCGCGAGGGGGCACACAGCGGCGACGGACAGTAGGCCGACTCGAACACCGTCCCCCGCGCCGCCATCGCCGACAGGCCGGGGGCGCGCACGGTTGAGTTCCCGTACACCGGAAGCGCCGAGGCGGCCAGCTGATCGGCCATCACCAGGACGATGTTGGGCGGCCGGCTCATCGGGTCGTGACCGCTTGATGAAGCGCCTCCAGAAGGGCGCCGGAGCGACCATCCTCGGCCTCGAGCCGCAGCTCTCCGGTGACATAGGAATACCCGGTGCGAAGCGACGGCCAGCCGCCGTGGCTGGAACCACCGGCCCCAGTGTGCCCGAAGGCATCGGCAGGCGGACCCAGCTGACTCGGCGTCCCCGCCAGCTCGTACCCCGTCGCGCCGAAGCGAAGCGGCCGGCCCGTGAGTGGATCGTCTCCCTCGGAGGCGGGGGCGAGACACATCCGCAGCGTCTCGGGCCGCACCGGAGAGGCGTCCCCGACCAGGCTGCCGTACATCTCGGCCATGCCGCGGGCGGTGGCCACCCCACCCCATGAGGGATGCTCCTGAGCCAGCGTCGCGCGATCACGGTAGCGAGCAGGGTTCACAGCGGGGTAGACAAGCGCAAATCGCGGATCATCGGATTCGTAGCTTTCCCACCTTGAAGCCCGGCGCGGGCCGCACCACCGCAAGCTGCTGGCGCCAGAGGATCGTCCAGCGGCAGGCCGACCCGGATCTGGAGATGGCCGAGGGGCCAGACGAGCTCTTCGGCGACGAACCGACCGGGGGTGACGTCCGTCGATCCGGCGCATCAGCTCCCCCACCAGCAGGCCGTAGGTGGCGGCGTGATACCAGGGCGCGGCCCACATCGACCAGCGGCGCCAGCGCGGCGACCGCGGCCGCCAGCTCCCGCGGCGCACTGCCGTCTGCGAGATCGATCGGCGGCGGCAGCCCCAGGCAGCCCGGCAGCGTGCGAGCCCAGCTGCCGCACCGTGATCGCCTGCTTGCCTCCGGCCGCGAACTCCGGCCAGTAGCTCGCCACAGTGGCATCCAGATCGAGCGCGCCCCGGTCGACCAGGAGCATCAGGGCCGTGGCCATGATCCCCTTGGTACCGGAGAAGATCACCGCCGCCGTTCCGGCCTCCCACTCCCGTCCGGACTCCGGGTCGGCCAGCCCGCCCCACAGGTCGACGACCAGCTCCCCGTCCACCATGGCCGCGAACGCTCCGGAGTCCGCCCGCGCGTCCAGATCGTCGGTGAACGCCTCATGCACGAGCTCGTAGCCGGGAGCGACGAACCCCTTGGCCTGGGTCACCCCGCGACGGCCTCGAGTGACGGGGTGTCGGCCAGCAGCCGCTTGGTGTACTCGGCGGTGGGCGCGCGCAGCACATCCTCCACCCCGCCCAGCTCGACGATGCGCCTTCGCTCATGACCGCCACCCGGCTCGCGATCGATCGCACCAGCGGCAGGTTGTGGGTGACGAACAGCATCGCCAGCCCCAGGTCGCGCTGCAGCTCGGCCAGCAGCTCGACGATCGCTGCCTGCACGCTGACGTCCAGCGCCGAGGTGATCTCGTCGCAGACCAGCAGCTCGGGATCGCATACCAGCGCGCGGGCGATCGCGACCCGCTGGCGCTCGCCGCCGGACAGCTGGTCGGGGTAGCGGTTGGCGTAGGACGGCGCTCAGTGACACCCGCTCGAGCATCTCACTCGACGCGCCGGTCGGTCTCGGGGCCGTCGGCGCCGAACAGCTGCAGCGGCTGCCGGATGGCCTGGCCGACGGTGCGGCGCGGGTTGAGCGAGCCGTAGGGTTTTGGAAGACGTACTGGATCGACCGCCGCGGCCTCGCGCGATCGCGATCGCGCGCGACGCCTCGAGCGGCTCGCCGTCGCAGCAGGATCTCGCCGTCGCGCTGCTTGTGCAGACCCGCGATCGACCGCGCCAGGGTGGTCTTGCCCGAGCCCGACTCGCCCACCAAGGCCAGGCACTCGCGGGGCGCGATCTCGAGATTGATGTCGTGCACCGCCACGATCGGCCCGTAGCTCGCGTTGACGCCGGTCAGCTTCAGCACCGCGCGCGTCGCATCTCGGCTGCTCCAGCCGCGGCTCGGCGTCGCCGGCGAGTGCCACGGTCTGGCCGAGCACCTGCTCGGCCTTGATGCAGCGCACCCCGTGATCGGCCTCGACGATCCGAAGCGCCGGCAGCTCGCACCTCGCAGGCCGCCTCCACCATGGTGCAGCGGGGCGCAAACGCGCAACCCTGGGGCCGCTTTCCGGGCGACGGCGCCCGACCGGGAATTCCGACCAGCGCGCGCTTGCCGGACAGGTGCGGGATGGCCGCGATCAGCCGCCGGGTGTAGGGATGCGCGGCGCCGTGAAACAGCGTGCTCGGTCTCGGCCCAGCTCGACGATCCGGCCGGCGTACATCACCGCCACCCGGTCGGCCAGCGTCGCCACCACCGCCAGATCGTGGCTGACGTACAGCGCCGCGGTGCCGTGGGCGCTTGCCAGCTCGCGCACGGTGGCGAGCACGTGCGCCTGGGTGGTGACGTCGAGGCCGGTGGTCGGCTCGTCCAGCACGATCACGCGCGGCCGGCAGGCGAACGCCATCGCCAGGCCGACGCGCTGCTGCTGGCCGCCGGAGAGCTCGTGCGGGTAGCGGCGAGGTAGGACCGGTCGTCGGGCAGCAGCACCTCGCGCATCATCTCGGCCACCCGCTCGGCGCGCTCGTCGTCGCTCGAGCCGTAGTCGTGGGCCTCGAGCATCTCGCGCAGCTGCGTGCCGATGCGCAGCGCCGGGTTGAGGCGCGGCCGCGGGATCCTGCGGGACGTAGGACACGACGCCGGCCGCGGATGCGGCGGCGGGCTTCGGCGTCGAGCGCCAGGATGTCGCTGATCGGCCACGTGCACCTGCCGCGCGGCGATGGTGGCGCCGCGGCGGGTGTGACCGAGCAGCGCCAGCCCGCGGTGGTCTTGCCCGAGCCCGACTCGCCGACCAGGCCGAGCACCTCGCCGGGAGCGATCGTGGAACGAGATCAGATCGACGATGTCGATCGCCGGTGGCCGCGACCTCGATGCGCAGGTCCTCGACCATCGACCGCCGGTGCCCGGAGGTCGCTCATTCTCCTCCCTGCCCGCGGTCGATGCCGGCGGCCGCGCGGGCGATGCCGTCGCCGACCAGGCCGGTGCCGATGGTCAGCAGGGCGATCGGCGATCACGGGCAGAACCACGCCCCACGGCTGTACGCCAGGCGATGCCGGTTCTCGTGGATCATCAGTGCCCCAGTTGGCACCGTTGGGATTGGTCGAGAAGCCGAGGAACGCGAGCGCCGGCGATCAGCCCGATCGAGTAGGTCAAGCGCAGGTTGGCCTCGACCATCAGCGGGCCGAGGATGTTCGGCAGCACCTCGCGCCAGAGGATCTTCCAGCGCGGCAGCGCCCAGCGCCTCGGCGGCGCCGACGAAGTCGCGCTCGACGATCGGCTGGGCGGCGCCGCGCACGACCCGGGCGACGCGCGGCACCGTGGTCAAGCCCGACCGCCAGCACGATGATCCAGGTCTCGGCCCCCACGGTCGCGATCGCGACCAGCGCCAGCATGATCTGCGGGAAGGCCAGGATCACGTCCATCGCGCGCATCAACACGTCGTCGAGCCAGCCCTCGTGGTAGGCCGCGACCAGGCCGACCGCGGCGCCCAGCACCAAGCCGATCGCGGTGGCCAGCGATGGCGGTCGCCAGGATCTCGCGCCCGCCCTACAGGAACCGGCTCCACACGTCCTGGCCGATGTGGTCGGTGCCGAACAGCGCCTCGCCGCCGGGGCCGGTGTTGGGAACGCCGACGAACGTCGGTGGGCTCGTGGGGCGCGAAGAACGGGCCGAACACCGCGATCGCGACCAACAGGCCCACCATCATCAGGCCGATCCGGGTACGCCACAGCCGCAGCGCGTTTCGCAGCAGCGGAGGTGCTGCGCTGGCCGGTGGCCGTCAGCACCTCCGGGCTGGGGCGTGAGTGCGATCGTGCTCACAGGCCGCGTCCGCAGCCGCGGGGTGACCAGGATGGTGGCGATGTCGGCCAGCAGTGTTGAGCGACCACGTACACCGCCGCGATCAGCATCGCCAGCGCCTGCACCACCGGCAGGTCGCGGTTCGACACGCCGTCACCAACGCGCCGCCGATGCCGGCGTAGTTGAACACGTACTCGACCACGATCACGCCGCCGGCCAGGTAGGCCAGATTGAGCGCGATCACCTGGAAGGTCGGACCGAGCGCGTTGGGCAGCGCGTGCCGCCAGATCACGACCCGCTCGGGCAGGCCCTTCAGCCGGGCCATCTCGACGTAGTCGGTCTCCAGCACCTCGATCATCGATGCCCGCATGATCCGCGACCACGTAGGGCGTCACCGCAAGCACCAGCGTCAGCGTCGGCAGGATGATGCCGTCATGTCGCCCCACGGGTGCCCGCCAGGCGGGATGATGGTGATCGCCGGCAGCACCTGGAAGATCGTGGTGGCGAACAACACCACCAGCAGCATGCCGATCACGAACTCCGGCACGGCGGCGAACACCAGCGTCGACCATCGGAGGTGCCGACGTCGAAGGCGCGGTCACGGCGGACAGCGCGAGAACGCGCCCATCGCGATCGCCAGCGGGATCGAGATGATGCCGGCGCAGAACACCAGGAAGGCGGAGTTGACGACCCGATCGGAGAGCAGCGAGCTGACCGACGTCTTGGACGCCAGCGAGGTGCCGAAGTCGCCGTGCAACAGGCCGGTGAGCCAGTTCCAGTACTGCTGGAACGGCGATTGGTCGAGATGCAGCTGCGCCCGCAATGCCGCCAGGCTGTCCGGTGTCGCCGTCCGCCCCAGGATCGCCCGGGCGGGATCGCCCGGCAGCGCCTGGGTGGCGGCGAACACCAGCAGCGACACAAGGAACAGCACCAGTAGCCCCTGCAGAATCCGGCGCAGAGATGAACCCCCAGATGCCGTGGCCAGTCATCGACGACCGCGCTTCGCGCGGCCTATGCGAACCAGATGGTCCTGTACCCATGGCCGAACGTGTCGAGGTTCAGTGTGGCCTTGGACGTCTCGAAGCCCTGCACCTTGGTGCTGTAGGAGTCGACCAGGTTGTTGAAGAACGGGATGATGTACCCGCCGTAGTTGTACTCCTGCTCCTGCATCTGGTGGATGACGTTGCACTTCGCCGTCTCACCCACGGCCGACAGCGCCTGGTTGTACAGGTCGACGTAGTTCGAGCCCGGACCGGACTTCGGTGGCCAGTGGCATCTCGTTGTAGGGCGCGGTGGGCAGGCAGCCGTTGGCAACCTGGGGCAGGTAGTTGCGGGTGCCCCAGAAGTCGACCGAGAACGGCAGCTTGAGGTACTGGTCGCCGTAGTAGTTGGGGTCGTTCTTGACATTGATGGTGACGCCGGCTTCCTTGGCCTGCGAAGCGAAGACGTTGGCCGAGTCGACCATGCCCGCAGCGCCGTCGGTGGTATGCAGATCGACCGTGAGGTCGGACATGCCCGCATTCTTGAGCAGCGACTTGGCCTTCTCGATGTCCTGCTCGCGCTGCGGCAGGGACGTGTCGTAACAGGCGTCGAAGGGCGAGTAGAGGTCGTTGGCGACACGGCCATAGCCGGACAGCACCTGCTCCAGCATGGCCTTGCGATCCACGATCAGCCGCATCGCCTGGCGGACGTCGTTGTCGTCGAACGGGGCCATGTCGACGGCCATGCACAGCGGCAGCCAGCCGCCGCCTTCGGAGATCAGGATGCCGAGCCCGCCGTTGGACTTGGCAACCTCGATCTGGGCGAAGGGGATGTCGGTCATGGCATCGATCTGACCCGACAGCAGTGCGTTCACCTGAGCGGAGGGTCGGCGAAGTCGATCACGGTGACCTGATCGAAGTACGGCTGGCCGGTGCGCCAGTAGTTCGGGTTCTTGGTATGCACGCTCTGCTGGCCCGGAGTGAAGCTCTTGGTGATGAACGGGCCGGTGCCGACGTACTTGAGGTTGTTGTCGGCCTCATAGCCCTTGGGCACGATCCCGTTGTAGTACTGGCCGAGCTGGTCGGCGATGCCGGAGTCGGGCGACTTCAGTGTCAGCCGCACCGTGTTGGCATCCATCTTCTTCATGCCGTTGGGATCGATCGAGGCCAAACCGGCCGAGCCGAACAGTCCCGACTTGGGATTGAGGATGCGCTGGATCGAGTAGATCACGTCGTCGGCTGTGAGCGTCTTGCCGTTGTTGAACTCGATCCCGGGCTTGAGCACGACCGTCCACTGGGTCGGGCTGTCCTGGGTGACCTCCTTGGCCAGCCCGTCGGTGGTCAGCTTGTAGCCCTCGTCGTAGGTGAGCAGCGTCTCCCAACCCGACATCAGGCGCGCCTGGTCGGGCTTCGTGATGATCGTCTGCCCGTCGATCAGGTCCTTGGCGCCGCCGCCGGTCACGCCCAGACGGAAGTTTCCGCCGGGCTTGGGTGTGCCGGTCGCGGTCGAGGCGGTCGACGCACTGGAACCGGAGCTACTCGACCCGCAGGCCGCCAACCCTCCTGCGAGCAGTACGCCACCCGCGCCCATCAGCAGCTCGCGCCGCGACAACGACATCTTGTCGAGATCGTCAAGACGATCGAGGGGATTGCCAGCCATCTCCGACTCCCTTGGTCGCTTTCGAGAACGTGCCCACCCACCCGAACCGCCACGCATGTTCCGCTGTTGCCGGGTGACTGTCAACCAACTTGCGTTCGTATAATGAACACGCCGTTCGTGATGTGGCGTGCTCCGCGATGCTAGAAGACTGGTGGGGCGCATGTCAAGGGCCCCCACCACAGCAGTCAAGCCGCAGGTACTGGTAGGCGCCGGGCCGTGTATAGTCTCTCTCCCGCCGCAACAGTGCGGTCTCGAATCGTTCACATTGTGAGCAATGACACCGAATAGCGCAACGCAGCCAGCCGCCTCCGAGGCACGACGACACGGCGTACAGTCGGTGGACCGGGCGATGACGCTGGTCAAGGCCATTGCCGACAGCTCCCACCCACCGAGCGTGTGGGAACTGGCGCAGCGCAGCGGCATCAACCGCAGCACCGCATGGCGAATCCTGGCCACCCTGGAACAGCACGGGATGGTCGAGCGCGACCCGGTGACGTCGCGATATCACGTTGGGCACGCGGCCTTGCAGATCGCCGCGGCCGCAGACTACGACGGCGTCGTCCGCCGGGTCCGGCCGATCCTCAGCCGAGTGGCAGAGCAGGTTGGGGAGAGCGTGACGCTGGCCGCCGCCAGGCGGTTCACGCTGGTGTACATCGATCAGGTCGATCCCGCCGGCGTTCCCAGCCCCGACTGGCTGGGCCGCTCGCTGCCGCTGCACGCCACCTCCTCGGGCAAAGTGTTCCTGGCGTGGCTTCCGGAGGACGAACGTGAAGCGGTGCTGCCACCCCACCTCGAGGCCTACACCCGCAACACGGTGACCGACCGCAAGCGCCTGGATGAAGCGCTCACCGAGATCCGCCGGGTCGGCTACAGCATCTGCGTCGGGGAGCTGGAGGAGTTCCAAAACGGCGTTTCGGCGGCGGTGCTCGACTCCCAGGGACGTCCCCTGATGATCGTCAACATCTGGGGGCCCAGCCCTCGCGTGACCCGTCAGCGGCTGCCTGCGCTGGGACGGATCGCGCTGTCCACCGCACACGAGATCGCGCCGGCAATCCGATGAACAACGGGGCCTTCATCACCTGTGCAATCACCGGGGCGGGTGCAACCACCGATCGCTCCGACAAGGTGCCGGTGACCCCCGAGCAGATTGCCGATTCCGCATTGGAAGCGGCCGCTGCGGGGGCGGCCATCGTTCACATCCACGTCCGCGACCCGGCCACCGGCAAAGGCTCACGCGACCCCGAGTTGTACCGCCAGGTGGTCGAGCGAATCCGGGCGGCGCCGATCGACGTGATCATCAACCTGACCGCCGGCATGGGCGGAGACCTGGTGCTGGGCGGAACCGACCAGCCTCTGCCGGTGGATCCCGAGGGCACCGATCTGGTGGGCGCCGAGGAGCGGTTGGTGCACGTCGCCCAGCTGCTGCCGGATCTCTGCACGCTGGACTGCGGCAGCATGAACTTCGCAGCCGGCGGTGACTACGTGATGATGAACACCCCCGAGATGCTGATGGCGATGGCCCGCCATGTCCAGGAGCTGGGCGTCAAGCCGGAGCTCGAGGTGTTCGACACCGGTCACCTGGTGATGGTGCACGACATGATTGCCGCCGGGGTGCTCGACTCGCCCACGTTGATTCAGCTGTGCACCGGGATCAAGTACGGCGCACCCGCCGACGTCGGCACGCTGATGGCGATGGTTGAGCGGCTGCCGGCCGACGCGGTGTTCTCGGCGTTTGCGATCGGCCGCATGCAGCTGCCGTTCGTGGCCATGGCGGTGCTCGCCGGCGGCAACGTGCGCGTGGGGCTGGAGGACAACCTGATGCTTTCCCGCGGCGTGCTTGCGACCAACGGCGAGCTGGTCGAGCGTGCCGTGACAATCCTCGGCGGGATGAACGTGCGCGTGCTCGAGCCCGAGCAGGTGCGAACCGCGCTCGGACTCGTCCACCGTGGCTGACCGCAACGGTCGGGTGCCTCTCCAGGTGGGGCTGCTGGGAGGTGGGGTGATCGGGGGCGGCTGGGCCGCCCGGTTCATGCTACGTGGGCACGACGTGCGCCTGTACGACCCCAACCCACGGGCTGTCGACGGGGTCGAGCAGATGCTCGACAAACGCCCGCCGGGCGGCTGGTCGGCTGTCGCTGGTGCCGCCGCAGCCCGAGGGGACGCTGACGATCGTCGATACGCCCGAGCAGGCGGTGCGCGACGCCGACCTGGTGCAGGAGAGCGCCCCCGAGCGAGAGCAGATGAAGCGCGAACTGCTGGCCGCCGCCGATCGGGCGGCCCCGGCAAGCGCCGTGATCACGTCCTCCACGTCGGGCCTCTTACCCTCCAAGATCTCGGCCGACATGCCCAACCCGCAGCGGTTCTGCGTCGCCCACCCGTTCAACCCCGTGTACCTGCTGCCGCTGGTCGAGCTGTGCGGTTGCGAGCACACCTCGGCGGCCACCATCACACGAGCGGCCGAGCTGTTCTCGGCGGTGGGCATGTCACCGCTGCACGTGCGCACCGAGATCGACGGGTTCATCGCCGACCGGCTGATGGAGGCGATGTGGCGCGAGGCGCTGTGGCTGGTGCACGACGACGTCGCCACCGCCGCCGAGATCGACGAGGCGATCCGCCTCGGCCCCGGCCTGCGATGGGCGTTCATGGGGCCGTTCATGACCTATCGCATCGCCGGCGGCGAGGACGGCATGCGCCACTTCCTGGCACAGTTCGGCCCGTCGCTGAAGTGGCCGTGGACGAAGCTCACCGACGTACCCGAGCTGACCGACGAGCTGCTCGAGAAGATCGTGGCCCAATCCCAGATCCAGTCACCGGGAGTTCCCACCACCGAGCTGGAGCAGATCCGCGACGACTGCCTGGTAGACGTGCTGCTGGCTCTTCGCACCCACGGCGTCGGCGCCGGAGAGGTGCTGGCGGAGGCGGAGGGAGCGCTGGTCGATCGCGCCCACGCCCAAGTGATGTCTGACAGCGACGACCTGTCCCAGCCGCTGGTACTGCACCGTGCGCGCGTTCGCCCGGAGTGGGTCGACTACAACGGCCACGCCCACGAGAGCCGCTATCTGCAGATGTTCGGTGACGCCAGCGACGCGCTGCTGGCCTACATCGGCATCGACGCCGGCTATCGGGCATCGAGCGGCAGCTACTTCACGGCCGAGACGCACCTCACCCACCTGCGGGCGGTGACCGCCGGCGAGCACCTCGAGATCTCCACCCAGGTGCTCGGCTGCGACCCCAAGCGGCTGCACATCTTCCACCGCATGACCGACCCGGCTGCAGGTGACGAGGTGGCAACCGCCGAGCACATGTACCTGCATGTGGACGCACTGTCGGGCCGCGCGGGGCCCGCCTCGGACGAAGTGCTGGCGCGGGTCGAGCGGATCGTGGCGGCCCAGTCGGGATTGCCACAGCCGCAGCGCGCGGGGCGCCGGATCGGGCTCCCGAGCGGCGCGTGAGCGTTCCACCGCTTGGTTTCACGTTCGACTTCAACGGGACGCTCTCCGACGACGAGCCGATCATGTACGCGGTCTTTGCCGAGCTGTTCGCCGGACTCGGCCGGCCCCTCTCGGAAGCCGACTACCGCGATCGGCTGGCGGGTCTGAGCGACGAGGCCATCATCTCGAGCTGGATGGGTGAGCGCGACGACCTGGCCGAGCTGGTCGCCCGGCGGGTCGCGGCCTATCGGGCGCGTGTCGACGACGGCTCAACCGTCTCGGCCGACGTGCGCGCCGCCGTGCGGCTGGCGGCCGACCGCGTACCGCTGGCGGTCGTCTCCGGCGCCACCGCGGCGGAGATCCACCCGGTGCTGGCGGCCGCCGGGCTGAGCGACGCGTTCACTGGCGGTGATCTCGGCCGACGACGTCCGCCATGGCAAGCCAGATCCGGAGGGATACCTGCAGGCGCTGCGGCGGCTGGGAAACGGCGGGCCGATCGACCCGGCCCGAGTGGTGGCCTTCGAGGACACCGAGGCCGGGGTGGCGTCGGCCACCGCGGCGGGGCTGACGTGCATCGCGGTGTCGGGCACCCATCCGCACGAGCGCCTGAGCTCGGCGCGACAGGATCGTCGAGAGCGATCGATCTGCCCTGATCGAAGGACTGCTAGCCTCTGACGATGCTCCCTGAAGGCTCGACCGTCCCCGACGTGATCGTGTTTGACGAGACGCCCGAGGAGGTCAACATCGCGGAACTGACCGCTGACGGCCGGGTGCTGCTGGCCTTCTACCTGTACGACTGGACAGACACTTGCCGCAATCAGCTGCGCGGCCTGCGTGATCGCTTCGAGCAGTTCCAGGAGGCGGGCGTGCGCATCTTCGGGATCTCACGTGACAGTCCGTACTCCCACCGCAAATACAGCGAGCAGCAGTGGCTCAACTTTCCGCTGCTATCGGACTGGCGCGGCGACGCCGTGCGGGCCTTCGACGTCTCGCAGAACCTCGACGGCCTCGAGCACACGCCCGTGCGCAGCTGCTTTCTGATCTCCGACGGGGTCGTGATCGGGACATGGCGGTACGGCGACGACGAGATGCCGGACGCCGAGGCGCTGCTCGCAGCGGCTCGCGGCGTGGACGTCGCTTAACCGCAACCTCACCGGATACGTGGCGAATGCCGATGAGGGACACACGGACAAACGACAGGAGCGACACGATGGGTAGCAGACTCCGCATTGACACACTCACCACCCAGGCGGGGACAGAGCTTCCTGTCTACCTCGACGAGGAAGGCAACATCCTCATCGCACACGGAAACCCGGGCGCGCCGATCACATTCACCGCTCTTGGCTACCAGGTGCAGGAGGTTCTTCGCCCGGTGCTCGGCAATGGCAAGGCACCCGCCTGCGCGCCGTGAGCCGGACGCTCGCCCTCGAGGCCGCTTAATCACCTCCCCCGCTCGACGATAACTCGGGCGCGATTCCCTTGCCGGGAGCCGTCTCGTCTTTCCGTCTTCCTTGGGGGTTCAATGTCGCGCGTTCGAGACCTGTCAATCGGCATGAAGCTGTACGCAGGCTTCGGCGTGATCATTCTGCTGCTCGCCGTCACCGGCGGCGTCGCCCTGTGGGGTTCATCCAGCCAGGTCAAGGCCACCAGACGGTGATCGACCTGGAGAAGGTCAGCCAAGCGATGGGACAGGCCCGCTACGACATCGCCGACATGAACGGCTGGCAGACCGCGTATGCCTTCGACATCCAGCGCAACCGGGCGGCCGGCAGGCACGTGGTGATCGGATCGCTGGCGTCGCGCCGGGCATTCCTGGCGGCGGTCGGGCACGTCAAGCGCGACTTGGCCGCAGCTCGACGCAAGCTCCACGGTGGTGCCGGTTGGCGGTGCTGTGGCGGCGGCCCGCCGCGGCGTCGACGCGTTCACCCCGTCGACGGGCGGATCATCGCGCTCTACACCCGCAACACGCACCGCTCGAACGCGGCCGCAACGGCGCTGGTGCTTGCCCAGGAGATCGCGATCTACAACCAGATCGCTGCCGCTGTCGAACACATTCGCACGGCCTGGACGCAGCCTCCACGCATGGCAAACTCCAAAGCCGACGATGCCGCCGGCCTCACCACCGAGCTGGTGATCGCCGCCGTGCTGATCGCGCTGATCTCAGCGATCGCGATCGCGTATCTGATCGCCCGATCGCTGACGCGCGGAGTTGCGCCGGTGCTCGATCGCTTGAAGATGCTGCGCGAGAACTGCGCCGCCGAACTGCGACTGGGTCTGCAGGCCATGTCTCAAGGCGACCTCACAGTTCGGGTGACCCCTGTCACGCCGCTGATCCCGGATCCAGCCAAGGACGAGATCGGCCGCATCGCCGCCGAGGTGAACGCCATTCGCGAGGCGACGGTCGCCTCCGTCGAGGCCTACAACCAGTCGTGCGTCGAGCTCTCGCGAGTCGTGTCCGACGTCTCCAGTCAGGCCTCGACCATCAGCGCCGCCTCGGAGGAGATGGCGTCCAACTCCGAGGAGACCGGTCGCACCGTCAACGAGATCGCCGAGGCGATCGGCGAGGTGGCCGCCGGCGCCGAGCGCCAGGCCCGGATGGTGGAGGAGGCGCGCACCAACACCGACGCCACCCGCAGCTCCGCACAGGAGGCCCGCGGCGTCGCCGAGCAGGGCGCCAGTGCGGCATTCGAGGCGGCCGAGGCGATGGTGTCGGTGAACGAGTCGGCCGGCCGGGTGACCGAGGCGATTCGCGCTCTGGCCGCCAAGTCCGAGCAGATCGGCGGCATCGTCGGCACGATCACCGGCCTGGCCGATCAGACCAACCTGCTGGCGCTCAACGCCGCCATCGAGGCGGCCCGCGCCGGCGAGCAGGGCCGCGGGTTTGCGGTGGTCGCCGAGGAGGTGCGCAAGCTGGCCGAGCAGTCGCAGGAGGCGTCCACCACGATCGCCGGGCTGATCACCGAGATCCAGACGGACACCGAGCAGGTGGTGACGGTGGTCGAAGAGGCCGCCGAGCGCACCGAACGTGGCACCGAGGTGGTGGAGCGCACGCGCCAGGCGTTCACCGCGATCGACGGTGCCGTCCAGAACTTCGACCAGCAGATCACCGAGATCGCACACGTCACCTCGGAGGTCGCGACCGTGGCCGAGCAGGCCAGCGCCTCGACCGAGGAGATCTACGCCTCCACCCAGCAGACGTCAGTCGGCTCCGAGCAGCTGTCCCGCGCCGCCGAGGACCTGGCGGTCACCGCCGGCCGCCTGGAAGAGCTGGTGCTGCGCTTCAAGACCCGGTGTGAATAACTGGTGCCTGGCACCGTTATTCACGGCGCGCCAGATCGCGAGTCTGGGCGTAGTTTTGGTCTGACTGGGGTGGGTCGGTGTAGACGCGGCGCAGGTTCGGGTCGGCGTCCAGCTGCCGCACCAGCTGCGGCGATGCGCGCTTGAGGTCGACGGCCACGTCGGTGACGTGCCAGCGCTCGAGGATCTGCTGCCGCTCGGCCGGGGAGGTGGCGGGATCGAGGAAGGTGGCGACGTCTCTGCGCCGCTGCCGCGGCTGATCGCGGCGCTCGGACTGGCTGTGGTAGCTCGAGACGGCGGCGGCGTACACCGGCGCGCCGCCGACCAGCTCGAAGGCGATCCCCGAGAACCAGTTCACCGGAGTGGCGGCAAACGGCGCCAGCACGACCGGCAGGGGCCGCCCTCGCGACCGGAAGTACTCGAGCGCGCCCGGGGTGATCTGGTCGCCCACGAACGGCTGGCCCCGGCCGTACACGAACGACGCCCGCCATGGCGTGGGCGTGCACCGAGATCGAGCCGGCCAGCACCGCCGCCCCGAGCAGCACCGCCAGCGCCAGGCTGGGAGCCGAGCCGCGCCCCTCGTTGTACTCGTGTGACGGCCGCCGGCGGCGGCGGGCATGGGCGATCGCCTGCACCGCGGCGGCGATCAGCACCAGCGCCCCCAGGCTCGAGATCGCGGTGGCGGTATTGCCGTACAGCAGGTGCGTTCGCTGCAACACCAGCGATGCGATCGCCGCGATCCCGATCACCACCACCGCGTTTCGCGACCGGGCCACCAGCACGATCGCCGGGCCCCAGCACATACGGCCACGGCAGCATCTCCCAGTACCGCTGTGCCTGGCCCCGCCCCCACCACCGCACCGAGCGCCGGCGCGACGCCCGGGAGGGTGCAGATCAGGTACACCACGGCGGTCAAAAGCGCCAGGATCCCCAGTGGGCTGCGCGGCCGGCGCACCGCCCAGATCACCGCCACCAGCGCCAGCACCGACTCGGCCCGGTGGTTGAAGACCTGGAAGCCCGAGAGCGCGATCCGGTGGCCGTGGAAGGACACGAACGAGCCGGCCGGCACCGGCACCGGCGGGCTCGGACCAGACCCGTGCACCGCCACCAGGTAGACCACCGCGATCACCACCATGCTCGCCACCGCAGAGGCGATCGTGGATCGCCACAGCTCGGGGTTGAACACCGACACGACCACCAGCGCCAACAGCAGCGGCGGCAGGTAGGTGAGGTGGCAGAACGCGATCACGAGCACGCCCGCGACCAGCAGGCACTCGGCCACCGGCGAGGGCCAGCCGACCTGCTCCAACACCAGCAGCAACACCGCCGGCAGCACCACCAGCGTGACGTAGTAGCGAGGCTGCTGGCCGGTGCTGATGATCTGCTGGCCGGTGATCGAGACCGACAGGGCGAGCAGCGCGGTGATCACTCCCGACAGCCGGCCGGCCACCCTGCACCCGACCGCGTAGGCCACGATCGGCACCATCAGCCCGAACAGCGCCGCCAGATCCGCGTAGCCCACCGACACGTCCAGGCCGGCGATGCGGATGGCAGCGGCCTCGGGCAGATGCAGCAGCGGAAACGCATACCCGGCGTGGGGATGGCCGTCCAGGAACTGCCAGATGTTTCGCTCGTCCGGCCGGGAGAGCGCCAGCAGCTTTCGGATCACGCCGGCGTGGAACAGCGCATCGCCGATCAGAAGCGACTGCCATTGCCACCCCAGCACCGCACCCAGGGCACCGAGGACGACGATCGCCGCCGAGTCGACCAGCGGTGGGGCGCCGAGCGGAGGCCGCGCGGCCAGGCACAGTGCGGTGGCCGACCGCCACGATCGCCGATCACCACCACGAACGGCAGCCCCACCAGCAGGCCGACGCCCCCGGGAACCACCCAGGCCACCACTCCCAGCAGCGGCACCAGCCCCCACGCCGTCACCCGCCCGCGATCCTCGTCCAGCGCCAGCGCACCCGCCATCGCCCACCCCGGCACCAGGATCGCGAGCCCGCCCGCCAGCATCATCTCGAGGTTGTCGGGCACGATCCCGGCCAGCGCCCTGGTCGCGAACGCGGCCACGCCAAGCGCCGCCAGCGCGATCAGGAACCGCACGGCGAAGCCCCTCCTGAACGGTGCATTTACCAGGGACATTCGCCGTAGCCTACGGTCACACGCGTTGAACATGTGTTTCCCAATCGGACATAGGCTGAGCCGATGCACATCACATTCCTGGGCCACGCGACGGTGGTGATCGAGCTGGACGGCGTGCGGATCGTGACCGACCCCATCCTGCGGACGCGGGTCGCGCACCTGCGCCGCCACCCGGTGCTGGCCGCAGCCGCCCTCGAAGACCTGGACGCGGTGCTGCTCTCCCACGCCCACGGCGATCACCTCGATCCGCCCTCGATCCGGCGAGCTTCCGGGACAGCCGCTGGTGATCGCCCCGGCCGGCCTGGGAGGCCTGCTGGCGCGCCGCCGGGTGGCTCACGTCAGCGAGATCGACGTGGGCGCGACGATCACGGTCGGGCCGCTCGCGATCACCGCCTTCGAGGCCGACCACGACGGCCGCCGCACCCCGGTTGCCACCACTCGGGCCGCCGCGCTCGGCTACCTCGTGCGCGGCTCGCAGTCGGTGTACTTCGCCGGGGACACGGGGCTTCACGACGACATGGCCGCGCTCGCTGCCGAGGCGATCGACGTCGCGCTGGTGCCGGTGGCCGGCTGGGGCCCGACGCTCGGCCCCGGTCACATGGACCCCCGCCAGGCGGCCTCCGCGCTGACGCTGATGCAACCGAAGGTGGCGATCCCGATCCACTGGGGCACGCTCGCCCCGATCGGCTCCAAACCGCCCACCTCGGCTCCGGCGCGCGAGTTCGTGGCCGCGGCCGCGGAGCTGGCACCGGACGTCCGCTGCGTGGTGCTCGAGCCCGGCGAGGAGTCAGCTCTTTAGCTCGCTCAGGTGCAGGCTCTTGTCCTCGTGCCGCCAGATCAGCGCGCACACCGAGCCGACCACGATGGTGGGGATGAAGGTCAGCACGCGGTAGAGCAGCACCGCGGTCACCACCCCGGTGCGGCCGCCGCCGAACCCGACCAGCGCGGCGGTCATGCCCAGCTCGGTCACTCCCAGCCCACCCGGCGTGATCGGCACCGACGCCAGCAGCCGGGTGAACGACCACGCGGCCAGCGCCTCGAGCGTGGAGATGTCCGACACCCCCACGCTGTTCAGGCAGGTGACCAGCACCCCGAACAGGGTCAGCTGGTTGACCAGCGAGGCCACGGTCAGCACGTGCCAGCGGCTGGAGACGACGTCGATCGTCTCGTGCCGCAGGCGCACCAGCCGCCCGCCCCAGTCCTGGGCCGGCCCGCGCCGCACCAGCTTCAGCAGCGCCGTCACCACCCGCCCCGCCCACTCCCCCACTCGGTGAGCGGCAGAGTCTGCCCGCATCGCAAGCACCAGCGCGGCGATGATCACCACCAGCGCCACCGTGGCGATCACGCTTGCGATCAGCAGGTAGCTGTTTCCGTGCGACGGGCCCAGCGCCGCCACCGACGCGATCGGGATGATCACGTTCAGGGTCTGGTTCCAGAGCGTCACCAGCACCAGCCCGGCGGTGATCGCCTGGCCGCGGAACTTCCACCCCGAGAGCATCTTCACCTGGGTGGCGATGCCGACCGCCTCGCCCAGCGGCAGCACGGTCGTAAACAGCGTCGTCGTCTGGGTCATCAGCATCGCCCGCCGGTACGACAGCCCCGGCACCGCCGCCATCCACGGCGGGCCGGACGTGGCCACGTTGGCGATCACCGACAGCAGGATCACGCCCCAGTCGGTCAACCCCAGCCCGACGGCGGCTTCCCACACAGCCTCGTAGCTTGCGATCTGGGGCAGGATGGCGACGAAGATCGCCACCACCACGATCAGCCCGAAGGCGGGCCCGATCGCTTTTCGCAAGCGCTTCTGCCACACGTCGGGGTGTGGGGGCTCGGGCTCAGGTCAGTCAGCGGCGCGCGGAGCGACCGGCGCCAAACGCCATCTGCAGCAGCATGTTGGCGATCCAGACCACCACCGTGACCTCGGCCACCGACACGAACCCGCCCACGTCGATCCCCGAGACCAGCCCGGCGGTGATCGCAACCATCAGCATGTTGATCAGAAACGTGACCAGGCCGAAGGTGATGATCCGAAACGGCAGGCCGATCAGCATCAGCACCGGCTTCACGAAGATGTTCAGCAGGCCGAACACCGCCGCCGCCAGCACCAGCGCGCCGGTGCCGGTGGCAGACGCGCTGCCCACCACCGTAATCGCCACCCACAGGGCGAAGAAGTTCAGGATCCACGCGACCAGGAGTTGGCGGATAAGGGTCATAGCTTGAGATTCAGGGTATCAGCGGCCACGGACACGAAAACACGTGAAGGCCCCCGGCAGGAGCGCCGGAGGCCTTCACCAACCTCGTGGCTCAGGCCGAGAGGGCCTTTGCCTTGAGAGCGTTGTACTCGTCCTGCGTGATGGCGCCGGAGTCGAGCAGGCCCTTGGCCTTCTCGATCTCTGCGGCCGAGCCACCGCCGGACACGTCCCGCACGTAGGTGTCGAACTGCTGCTGCGACTGCTTGGCGCTTTCGACCTGCCGCTTCGCCATCGCTTCGGAGTTCGTGATCATGTAGGCGAGCAAGCCGATCAGCGGTGCGACCAGCAGAAAGATCAGCCACAACGCCTTCTTGCCACCTGACGCATCGTGCCGCCGGAAGACATCGACGATCACGTAGAACAGCATCATGAAATAGATGACCATGAAGAAAAGAACGAGCAAACTCCAGAGGAATTCACCCAAACTAAAGAGCACCATCCAGCAATCCTTTCAGGAGACAACAGGAACCTTGGAACCTATGAAGAGTACCGCAGACGTTCCGGAAGAAAGATGTCTGGCGAGGGTTCGCCGTTGGCCGCAGGACTCCTTCCGATGCCGAACAATCGACGTCGGCCGTGCTACCTTGGCGTGCATGACCGCCGCTCCCGCGCGAAAACACATGATCCTGATCCCGGGCGGGGAGTTTGCGATGGGCAGCGAGCACTTCTACCCCGAGGAGCAGCCGGTGCGGCGCGTCCACACCGACAGCTTCTGGATGGACGAGCACCCGGTCACGGTGGCGGAGTTCCGGCGGTTCGTGAACGACACCGGATACGTCACGCTGGCCGAGAAGGCGCCCCAAGCCGACCAGTATCCCGACGCCGACCCCGAGCTGCTGGTGCCCGGCTCGCTGGTGTTTCGAAAGACCCCCGGGCCGGTCGACCTGCAGGTGTGGGCGAACTGGTGGGCGTGGACGCCGGGGGCCTGCTGGCGCCACCCGGACGGCCCCGGATCGAACGTCGGCGGCCGGGAGCGCCACCCGGTCACCCACGTGGCCTATGAGGACGTCGAGGCGTTCGCCGAGTGGGCGGGCGGCGAGCTCCCCACCGAGGCCGAGTGGGAGCGCGCGGCCCGCGGCGGCCTGGACGGCGCCACCTACACCTGGGGCGAGGAGTTCGCCCCCAAGGGCCGGATGATGGCCAACACCTGGCAGGGCGAGTTCCCCTGGCAGAACCTGCTCACCGACCGGCACGAGGGCACCTCGCCGGTGAAGACCTTCCCGCCCAACGGCTATGGGCTGCACGACATGGCCGGGAACGTGTGGGAGTGGACGACCGACTACTTCTCGCTGCCGCCGGACGCCACCGAGCATCCCTGCTGCGTGCCGTCCAACCCGCGGGTGGCCACGCCTCCGGAGCCGGCTGAGGGCGCCGATCCGGTTGATGCCCACATCCCCCGGCGGGTGATCAAGGGCGGGTCACACCTGTGCGCGCCCAACTACTGCCTGCGGTACCGGCCGGCGGCGCGTCAGGGCGAGGCTGTGGACACGTCCACCCAGCACATCGGCTTTCGCCTGATCGTCAGGGCTCGTAGCCGTCACCAGTTCACGCGAGTCTGGGTGACGCCGAACTCGGCGGCCGGCTGCGGCGCGTTGGCCAGCTTGTACTCGCGACCCTCCGAATCCCAGTATGGGAGCGAAGATCGGCGTCAGCGTGACCAGACCGACCCCAAACCAGCCGCTGCGATCGAAGTCGTCGGCCAGCTCCACGCACACGATCACGTAGATGATCCCGCCGACGTAGGGAATCAGCCAGAACACCAGGTACCAGCCCGGCTTGTGCACCACCTTGAGCAGCATGTACATGTTGTAGAACGGCACCAGCGCGACCCAGCCCGACCGGCCGGCCTTGTGGAAGATGCCCCACATCGACGCCACCAGCAGCACCGGAATCGCCAGGAACAGCAGGAATGTGATCACCGCCATGAACGCGCCTCCTCGATCCGCGTCAACGCGGACATCTCGATGCTAATCAGTCGGCCGGATACCGGCCAAACTTGAGGTCACAGGCGGTCTTCGCGGCGGATCTGGCGAAACCTCGAAACCACCGCGGTGGTGAGGTCGCCCGGGGCGACATCCAGCGCATACACGCCGCGCTGCTCCAGCAGTGCGGCGGCCAGCCTGCGGCGCTGCAGCATCGCCGCCGCGGTGCCGCGCCGATACAGCGTGTCCTCGTCCACCACCGGCACCGCCGCCTGCTCGATCAGGGTCTGGTCGATCACCGAGGCAAACACCACCCGGTGTCGCCGCGCCAGCGTGCCCAGCCGCACCGCCAGCAGCGGATCGGCCTCGACGTAGTGCAGATCGGAGAAGATCACGATCAGCGAGCGGGTGCCCGCCACCCGCGCCAGCGACGCCAGCGCCCCGCCCCAGTCGGGTTCCTCCACGCCGGCTTCGAGCGCCGCCAGCGTCTCGACCACGCGCCGCATCTGCCCGGGCCGCGCCGCCGGGCCGAGCGCCGCCTCGAGGCTGCGGCGAAAGGTGATCACGCCGACCGCGTCGTCGAACTCGCGGGCGACCGCTGCGAGCATCACGCAGGTGTTCACCGCCCGGTCGATCTTGGCCAGACCGGCGCCGCCCGAGCCGGCCATCAGCCGGCCGGCCTCCACCGCCAGCAGCAGCGACTGCCGCCGCTCCGGCTGCATGTTCTGCACCACCGGGCGGCCGCGCCGGGCGGTCGCCTTCCAGGAGATGCGGCGAAACTCGTCGCCGGGGACGTACGCGCGCAGGCTCTCGAACTCGCGCCCCCGATCGCCGGTGCGGGCGACTCGCAGGCCGCCGGCGCGGCGCCCGGCGGGCAGCAGGCGCTCGTCGCGCAGCTGCAGCACGTCGGGCCAGGTGACGCCGGTCCAGGCCGTCTCCGGGAAGCGGCGCTGGCTGAAGCAGAAGCCGCGCGGCCCCAGCACCCGCGCGCCCACCCGGCGCGAACTGAGTCGGGCCCCGCCGGCGCGGCACCAGCTCCAGCGCCAGCTCCCGCTGCTCGCCCGGTTCCATGCTCAGGTGGTGCTCGACCGGGGCGAGTGTGGCGGTCGGCGTGGGCGCGTCGGCCAGCTCGACGGTCACCGCGCGCTGGGCCGGGCGATGTGCACCACCAGCGAGACCGGGTTGACCCGGCCGACCGAGAACGGCCCGGCCTGGGGGCGCTCGATCTCGAAGCGGCGTGGCCCGTGCCTGCCACCAGTCGAGCCCGAGCACCACCAGCGCAGCGGCGGTCGCGATCACGAACACCACGCCGGCGAGGCCCAGCGGCGCGGCCACGGCGACGGCGATGGCCGCCGCCAGGAACGGCAGCAGGCCGCGGCGGGTGATCATCGCGGAACGGTCACCGCCTCGAGCGCGGCGGCGATCACATCGTCGCTGGAGCGCCCGCCGAGCTCGGCTCGGCCGACAGCACGATCCGGTGTCGCAGCACCGCCGGCGCCAGGCTCTGAACGTCGTCGGGCGTGATGTAGTCACCGCCGTTGGCGGCGGCCATCACCCGGGCCGCCAGCAGCAGGCCGATCGAGCCGCGCGGGCTGGGCCCGAACACGACGTCTTCGCACACCCGCAGCCACTGCGAGATGCCCGCGATGTAGGTGACCACCTGCTCGCTGACCGTGACCGCCTGGGCCTGGGCGCGCAGCGCGGGCAGCTGGGAGGGATCGAGGATGCGTCGGCACCTCGATCGCGTCCAGGTCGCGCGAGCGGAAGCCGATCTCGTGCCGGCGGACGATCTCGCGCTCGGCGTCCAGGTCGGGATAGCCGACCTGGAGCTTGAACAGGAACCGGTCGAGCTGGGCTTCCGGCAGCGGGTAGGTGCCTTCGAACTCGATCGGGTTCTCGGTTGCGCAGACGATGAACGGCCGCGGCAGCGGCAGCGTCTCGCCCTCGATCGTGACCTGGCCCTCCTCCATCGCTTCCAGCAGCGCGGCCTGGGTCTTGGGCGGGGTGCGGTTGATCTCGTCGGCCAGCACCATCGATGCGAACACCGGGCCCTTGCGCAGCTCGAAGCGGCCCTCGTTCTGCAGGAACACCATGGTGCCGGTGAGGTCTGCCGGCATCAGGTCGGGCGTGAACTGGATGCGGGCGTAGTCGAGCCCGGTGGCGCGCGCCAGCGCCCGCACCAGCAGCGTCTTGGCGGTGCCGGGCGGGCCCTCGATCAGCACGTGGGATTCGAGCACGAGCGCCGCCAGCACCGCGTCGACCGCCTCCTCGTTTCCGACCACGACCCGGGCGAGTGCCTCTCGCCCGCTCTGAAACAGCTCTTGGATCGTCACGGCTGGCTCCTTTCGACCTGTTCCAGTTCGTGCCAGGCGGTTACTGCCGCATTGGCATCGGCAGCCGTGCGCAGACGCTCCAGCTGCGGTTTGGCGAGATTCGCCCGCGCTCCCATGCGCCGCTCGCTGGCGTCCGCCAAGGCCTTGGTGACCGTGCCGACGTGATGTCCGCGAGCGTACAGCGCCGCCAGGCTGGGCGCGAGCGCCAGATCATCGCCGGGATCGCCGGTGGCGTCGGGCCACACCGGCCCCGGCCGGCGCAGCATCGCCGCCACCAGCATCAGCACCGCCAACGCCCCCTCGATCACGAGCAGCGTCGCCACCGGCGGCAGGTAGGCAAGCACGTCGAGGTGCCCGGCGCCGCTCTGGTGGTAGCGATCGAAGCTGGCCGAGCCGCCCGCCGCCGACGGCCAGCGGCAGCACGATCGGCAGTGCGGTGGGAGACCACGCGCTGGTTGGTGAGCCACACGGGATCGGTGAAGAACCACACACTGCCCCGCCCCACCGGGATCACCGCGAAGGCAGCTCCACGACCCGGTGGCAGACAGAATCCGGCCTGCACCGGGCCCGGTCGCCGAGCGCACGACCCAGGCGGGTGGCGTCGCGTGCGGGAAGCGTCGCGTCGCCGCGCGCCAGGTTGGCGACGGTGCCGCCGGGCTCGTAGCGGATGCCCAGGGCTCGAGTGAACGGGTCGGGCGTATCGGACGCGTACACCAGGGTGGCCCCGTTTCGCAGCGACCGCATCCACGAATCCGCCTCGTCGTGCGAGACGCCGTACGGCTCGACCACCACCGTCAACCCGTGGCTGGCGAGGGTGGGCTGATCGCTCTCGTGCACGGCGATACCGGCCTCCCGCAGGCCCGGCGCCCAGCCCCGAAAGCCCGGTGGGGCCGCGACCGGACAGCTGATAGGGCGGCCCGACATCGTCCGAGCCGGGACGCAGCACCCACAGGCCCACTGCCAGCACCGCCACCAGCACCAGCGCCAGTGATCGGTCGCTGCGGATGCTCATGCCAGCACCGCATCGGCAAGCACTGCCACCCGCTCCACGTCGCCGGCAGCGGCCGGCACCGAGCCGTACACGCGCCCCTCGAACAGTCGCGTGCATTCGGCCAGCGCGGCACCGGGCTCCGAGCTGGGGTCGAGCCGGCGCACGAACGCCCAGTTGCTTCGGCCCGGCTGGAACCGCCACCCACGGCGGCTGCCGAGCTCGTGCAGGAGCGCGATGTAGAGCGTTCGCAGCGCTTCCCGCGGGATCGCTGCGGGCCATCCCCAGAGCGCGGCTGCGGGCCTGCTCGAACGGCGTCTGGGG
This sequence comes from uncultured Actinomycetes bacterium, assembly GCA_963729195.1. GTDB lineage: Bacteria > Actinomycetota > Thermoleophilia > Gaiellales > JAICJC01 > CAVPTL01. Next base: position 293,557 of record CAVSNF010000020.1, on the reverse strand, counting down.
GTGGGCCCGCCCGTCTGCCGGCCGCGGCGCCGCCGCGGCGCCCGGTCGCCACCGGTGCGCGGCGCGAACCAGCAGCACCACCACACCGACCACGATCGCGATCAGCACCATCCAGGTCACCAGCCTGGCGACATTGCCGCCACCGAACGAGAACGCCGGGTTGGGCAGATGGTCGGCCAGCCAGCCGTCGCCGATCCACCGGTGCGAGCCTGGCGCGAGAGCGCCAGATTGCCGCTCGGAGTGCTTGGACACCGACCGCATCACGCGCGGCCCGGCGGGCCTGGCTGCCAGCTGCGGGCTCGGTCGCTGCGGGCCGCGGCGGCTGCCCGCGCCAGATGCGTCGGCGGCGGAGAGCGAGCCTACAATTCTTCGACGGCGGCCAGGATGTCGGTGCCGTCGTGGCGCAGGCGCAGGTCGAAGTACAGAAGCGCGCTGATCAGCGCGGCCACGGGTGCCACCAGCAGCGACACCGCCGAGGTGGTGAGCACGCTCACCAGCACGCTCGATCCGCCCAGACCGGTGACTGCCAGCGTCAGTGTCCACTGGTAGCGGCACCGACCAGCACCTGCGCCAGCAGCAGGATGCCGAACACCCGCCACCAGGAATGCTTGACCAGCTGGCGGCTGCGGCCCATCGCCGCGGCCGTAGCGCGCGTCCTCGAGCACCACCACCTGGGCGGCAAAAGCAAACCAGACGTACACCAGCACCGCCGGAAATCCACCCAGCACGGCGGCTCCGACCACCGCCAGCCGTCACCATCACGCATGGTCGCCACCAGCGGCAGGATCAGCCCGCCCCATCCGCCGCCACACCGATCCGACCGTGATCGCTCGACCCAGCGCCATGTCGCCCACAACGATCGCCGCGATGGCGGGGGTCAACAGTGACACGAATACCTCCAGCACCAGCGAGATCACCAGCAGCGGATTGCCGGTGGTGCCGTTGCCGGCGAGCCCTCGCGCCAGCGCGACCGGGACGGCCATCACCGCGATCGACCCCACGATCGTCCAGAAATGGGAGCGGTAGACGGTGAACGCGCCGTCGAAGATGGCGCCGAGATCCATCGGGCCGGCGACTGCAGGAGCGGAGCTGGGGCGCTGTTCGATCACGTCTTGAGCCTCGTTTCTGCGTACTCGACGAACTGCTCGTCGGTCAGGCCGTCCGGCCTCGAAACATATGCCTCAAGGCGGACAGCCAGGCGCTTGGCCAGGTCGGCGCGGGCCTGGGAGCCGAGCTTCGCGCGCCGCCGCAGGTACTCGGCGGTGACACTGGTGATCTCGGCCGGTGCGACGCCGGCAGCGGGCGGCTGGTGGGCGACCATGTCGACGAACGATCCCTGGGTGCGGCCGCGGCCTGGGCACGGCCCGGAGGCGGTTTGGGCACCCGCACGGCGACGGTGCCCGCAGCCATGTCGCCGAGCCGCTGGCTGCGGCTCGAGCAGGCCGCGACCACTCCCCCGACGACGTACAGCAACGGCAGGAAGTCGACCACCCGCATGATGTTTCGGGTCGCCGACTCGCGCAGGCCGATGGGAGCTCCGTACTCGGTCACCACCCGGATCCGCAACACCTGCTTGCCCGGGGTCGTCCCCTCGGCGCCACTCGAACAGGATGTAGTAGGCCAGCGGCAGCGAGGCGAACAGGACGATCGCGACGGCCACCACCAGCCATTGCGGCAACCAGGACTGCAGCGCGTAGACCAACGCGAACAGCACGACGTAGCCCACCATCAGGATCAGCCCGTCCACGAGCTGCGCCAGCGCGCGCGATCCGACTCCTGCCACGTCGTGCTCGACCACGACGCGCTCGGGAGTCGTCACCGATATACGGTCAACGAATACCACGGTCGCACCGATACTTTGACAGAACCATGGCCAGGCCCTCCGACGAATTCGAATGGTCGACCCGGCGCGCCCCGCTGTGGGACGAGCTGAACGACCTGCTCGGCGAATCGGCACGACGCGGGCACCGCATGAGCGCCGAGCGGGTCGATCTGATGGTGCTGCGCTACCAGCAGACCGCGGCCGACCTGGCCTACCTGCGCACCCGCCACCCCGCTTCGCCCCTGATCCCGCGCCTGAACGAGGTGGTGGCGCGCGGCCACGCGGCCGTCTACCGGCGCCGGCGCAAGGCTTCCTGGCGAGCGGTTGTCGACTTCGTGTGGACCGGCTATCCGCGGATGGTGTGGCAGATCCGCCGGTACATCTACGTGGCCGCCGCGCATCGAGATCGCGTTCACCCTGGCGGGCTTCGTGTGGGCGCTGCACGACCCGGTGCAGGCCGCCAGCTTCCTGCCGGCCGTCGATGCGCGACGCCGCCCACTTCCACCACCACCCCATCTCCGGCCGGGTTGATGGCGCCGGAGGCGACCTCGATCTTCACCAACAACATCCTGGTGTCGTTCACCGATCTGGCCGGAGGGCTGACGGCGGGTCTGCTGACGTTCTACAGCCTGTATCTCAACTCGATGCTGCTGGGAGTGCTCTCGGGCGTCGCCAACCAGCCGTCGGTGAGCGCCGAGTACTGGTCGCTGATCGTGCCCCACGGGTGATCGAGCTGACCGCATTCACGATCTGCAGCGGCGCCGGCCTGACGATCGCCGACGCGATCGTGCGGGCCACCCCGATCCCGCGCCGGCGGGCGATCCGCGAGACCGGCACGCGCGCGGTGCTGATCGGCCTGGGCACCATGCCGCTGCTGGTGATCGCGGGCACGATCGAGGGCTTCGTCACTCCCTCGGGCCTGCCGATCTGGGCCAAGCTCGCGATCGCGCCGCTCACCGCGGTGGTGCTGGCCGCCTACCTCCGCCGCGGCCGCCCGGCTCGACAGACGGCGTCCGGATCGGCGAGAGTAGCGCCGAGCAATGCTGTTTCCGCACCTCCGGTACCCGTCTGATCGACCCGCTCTCCGGGTCGGCGACCACGAACTGACCCACGCTCAGCTGGCGGCGGCGGCATGCGACGTGGCCGCCCGCCTGGACGGTTGTGAGCGGGTGGCGGTGTGGGCCGAGAACTCGATCGCCACTGCAGTCGGGGTGGTCGGCGCGCTGGTGGCCGGGCGTGCCCGCGATTCCGGTCAACCCCAAGTCGGGTCCCCGCGAGCTCGCAGCACATCCTGGGCGATTCGCAGCCCGCGGCGGTGCTCGCAGCCGCCACCGCGGCGCTGCCTGCCGGGTTCGACGGGATCGCGCCGGATCGCGACTGACCACGCGCCGGCCGGCGGCGGCGCCCTGCCGCCGGAACCGGCCGACGACGCCCCGGCACTGATCGTGTACACGTCGGGCACCACCGGGCCGCCCAAGGGCGCGGTGCTGCCCCGGCGGGCGATCGCCTCCAACCTGGACGCGCTGGCGACCGCCTGGGAGTGGACGGAAGCAGACGTCGTGTGCCACGCGCTGCCGCTGTTTCACGTGCACGGCCTGGTGCTGGGCACGCTCGGCCCGCTGCGCCGCGGCGGCACGTCGTGGCATCTGGGCGGGTTCTCGCCGGGAGCGGTCGCGGCCGCGCTGACCGGGCCGGCGACCATGCTGTTTGCCGTGCCCACCATGTACCACCGCCTGGCCGATGCCGCCGAGAGTGATCCGGCGGTGGCCGCCGGGCTGGCGCGGCGCCCGGCTGCTGGTGTCAGGCTCGGCCCCGCTGCCGGCAGCCGAGCACGATCGCCTCACCCGGCTCACCGGCCTGGCCGTGGTGGAACGCTACGGCATGTCCGAGACGCTCATGATCGCCTCCACCACGGCAGCCGGCGAGCGCCGGGCGGGATCGGTCGGCGACGCCGCTGGAGGGCGTCGAGGTCCAGCTCCGCGACGACGACGGCTCCGAGCTGGAGCCCGGCGACGACGCCATCGGCGAGGTGCACGTGCGCGGCCCCAACGTGATGCTCGGCTACCTCAACCGGCCGGACGCCACCGCGGCCGCCTTCACGCCGGACGGCTTCTTTCGCACCGGCGACCTGGCGGTGCGAAGCGCAGACGGGTTCATCCGCCTGGTGGGGCGGCGGGCCACCGACCTGATCAAGAGCGGCGGCTTCAAGATCGGCGCCGGCGAGATCGAGTCGGCGCTGCTCGAGCACCCGCAGGTGGCCGAGGCGGCGGTTGCCGGGCTGCCCGACGCCGACCTGGGCGAGCGGGTGTGCGCGTGGGTGGTGCTGCGACCCGAGGCCAGCGTGACCGAGTCGGAGCTGACCGACCACGTGGCCGCGGCGCTCTCGCCGCACAAGCGCCCGCGGACGGTGTGGATGGTCGATTCGCTGCCGCGAAACGCGATGGGCAAGGTGCTCAAGACCGAGCTGCGGGCGAGCGTGGAGGCGACCGGCTGATGGCGCAGGAGCGGCACGAGTCCGAGCTGTTCAACCCCAGCCGGCCGCTGGAACGCGAGCTGGAACCCGGCGTGACCGACTTCGAGCTGGGCGCGGTGGGCGACTGCATCATCACCCGGCCGCTGATGAAGCACGCACGGTTTGCCCGCACGCTGCCGGCGATCTCCGGCTGCGACGCCCTGTTCGGAAACATGGAGACGGTGGTGTTCGACGTCCGCACCTTCGCCGGATCGGCCTATCCGTTCGACAGCGACTGGCCGATGGGATCGCTCCCCGCGGTGGCCGAGGACATGGCGGCGATGGGCTTCTCGCTGGTCGGCCGGGCCAACAACCATGCGCTCGACTGGGGGCTCGAGGGCATGCGCGAGTCGAGCCGGTGGCTCGACCGGGCCGGCATCGTGCACGCCGGAGTCGGCGAGAACGCCGGCCTGGCCCGAGCCGCGGCCTATCTGGAGACGACCGCCGGCCGGGTCGGGCTGGTCTCGTGCACCACCACCTACCGTGAGACCAGCGAGGCGTCGCCCGCGCGCGGCGCGGCGCCGGCCCGGCCGGGGCTGGCCGGCCTGCGGCTGAAACGGACGCTGCGACTGCTGCCCGAGCAGCTGCGCTTGGCGCAGGAGCTGCTGGCCGCGCTGGGCGACGATCTCGCCGGAGACACACCTGAACCGTCCGCCGTGCTGGGCCGCCGGTTCGAGGCTGCCACAGGCGACGCTCCCAGCTACGGCTACGCCATCGACGCGCAGGATCTGGCGGACACCGTCCGCGCCGTGCGCCTGGGGAAGCAGCACTCCGACCTGATGGTGGCCGCGCTGCACAGCCACGAGCCGCTGCACGACCGCTTTCCGCAGCCGCCCGGCGAGTACGTGGGCGAGTTCGGCCGGGCGGTGATCGACGCCGGCGCTGACGTGGTGGTCACCAGCGGCATCCACCACCTGGCGGGGGTGGAGCTGTACCAGGGCCGGCCGATCTTCCACGGCCTCGGCAACTTCGTGTTCTCCGACATGATCGAGCCGCTGCCCCACGAGCTGTACGTGTACGGCCGCGACAAGCTGGCGCGAGCGCTGACCCACCCCGAGCAGGCCACCGACGCCGACCTCACCAACCTGCTGAACGTGGAGTGGTTCCAGCACGAGGAGACGTTCCACGGCGTGGTCGCCCGCTGCCGCTGGCGGGCGGGAGCGCTGCAGCACGATCGAGCTGCACCCGCTGGATCTCGGCTACGGCCTGCCGCTGACCCAAAGCGGCGTCCCGGTGCCGGCCTCGGCGGAGGTGGCGGGGGTGATCGTCAAACGCCTCGCCGAGCTCTCACTGCCGCTGGGAACCACCATCACCGCCGAGCCGCGAGACGGCACCGTGGTGGGCGTGATCGACGTGCCCGGAGACTCGCAGTGACGGCCGCCGACTACAACACCGCCGACGTCTTCCTGGTGATCCTGATCGGCGTGGGCCCGCTGAAATCGGTGATCGCCTACGCCGACCTGACCCGCGGCATGACGATCTCGCAGAAGCGGTACGTGGCGGTCAAGACGTCGGTGGTGGCCGGCGTGATCGCCGGGCTGCTGCTGCTCGGCGGTGAGATCGCCCGGCACGTGTTCCACTTCAGCCACGCGTCGCTGGCGATCGCCGGCGGCATCGTCATGTTCCTGCTGGGCATCGACATGGCCCTGGGCCGCCGGGACGTCGACCACGAAGCGCATGTGGCCGACCCCAAGGCGATCGCGGTCACGCCGCTGGCGCTGCCGCTCACGCTCAACCCGGTGGGAGTCGTCGCGCTGATCACCTACTCGGCCAACTTCAGCTGGTCGCAGGAGTTCCAGACCGAGCTGATGATCGCTGTGGTGGCGGTGATCAACGTGTTCACGTTCCTGTTGGTCGCCCGGTTCAAGGAGACCCCCGAGGGCGCCATCACCGTGCTCGAGATCATCTTCGGGATCCTGCTGTGTGCCGTCGCCGTGCAGCTGGTGCTGATCGGGCTCGAGGCGCTCAAGCTGGTCACGCTCCCATGAGCCGCGGGATCTGGTCGCCCAGCGCCGCCGGCGTCGAGATCGTGACCGCGCTGGGCGAGGCTGACCGGCTGGTGGAGGCAGACGGCCGCCCGCAGGTCGTGATCGTGGACGAGCACTCCGGCGTGGTCGCTCCCCGGGGCGCGCGGGTGATCACGATCGCCCCCACCCGGGTGGCCGAGATCGAGGCCACGATCGTGGAGCTGGCGGCCGCGATCGGCGCCTCCGCGCGCGCTCCCGAGGTGATCGAGTCGATCCAAAAGCCGATCGAGTCGGTGCTGGCGGCGGTGGTGGATCAGAGCCGCCCGGCGGTGTTCGTTGCGACCGGCACCGACCCGCCCACCGCCGCCGGAGACTGGATCCCCGAGATGGTCGTCGATCGCGGGCGGGCGGCCGGTGCTGGCGCAGGCGGGCGCTCCCTCCCACGCGACCACCTGGGACGACGTGCGGGGCGAGCGGCCCGACCTGGTGGTGATCGCCTGCGACTCCGGCGAGCTGTCGCTGCCGCCGCTGGGATGCCGGGTGGTCGCGGTCGACCAGGGGTACTACACCGTGCCCGGGCCACGGGTTGCCTATGGCATCGTTCAGCTCGGATTCCTGCTTCATCCCGACCGCCTGGTCGAGCCCCGTATCCCGCTGATGGAGGTGGCTTCATGAGTCTTCGCATCGTCGGCGCCGGTCTGGGTCGCACCGGCACCGCCTCGCTCAAGCTGGCGCTCGAGCGGCTCACCGGCGGTCCGGTGCTACCACATGCGAGAGACGTTCGAGCGGCCCGAACACAGCGCCGTGTGGCAGGCGGCGGTGGACGGCGAGCCGGTCGACTGGGCGTCGTTTCTGGGGGAGTGGTCGGCGACCGTGGACTGGCCGGCGTGCACGTTCTGGCGGGAGATCGCCGCCGCCAACCCCGACGCGCCGGTGCTGCTCTCGGTGAGGGAATCGCCGGAGCAGTGGTGGGGCAGCTTCTCGCAGACGATCGTGAAGCAGCTGCACACGCCGGTGCCGCCGGGGGAGCCGGAGTGGAGCGAGCGACGGGCGATGGTGCTGGGACTGGTGGAGCGAACGCTGGGACCCGGGCTGGCCCGAGCACGACGTGGCCGTGGCCGGATACGAGCGCCACAACGCGGCGGTGCGAGCTGAAGTCGAGCCCGGTCGGCTGTGTGAGTGGACTCCCGGCGACGGGTGGGCGCCGCTGTGCGCGGCGCTGGGCGTCGACGAGCCCGACGAGCCGTTCCCGCACACCAACACCACCGCCGACTTCCGGTCAGCGGCGGGGCTCGACCCCGCCGACGAGGCGTAACGTTTGGGCGACTCGGCATGACTGAACAGCATGAGCCACCGCCTCCAGACTCACCTGCGGACGACGCCCGCCTGGTCGCGGCCCTGCGCGGCGGCGACGAGCAGGCGTTTCGCGAGTTGATCGATCGCTACCAGGCGTCGTTCGTGCGCGTTGCCAAGTCGTACGTGCGCGACCAGGCCGTGGCCGAGGACGTGGCACAGGAGACGTGGCTGGCGGTGCTGCAGGGCCTCGACCGGTTCGAGGGCCGTTCGTCGCTGAAGACGTGGATGTTTCGGATCCTCACCAACCGCGCGATCACGCGCGCCAAGCGCGAACGGCGGTCGACGCCGTTCTCGGCGCTGGCGGCCGATGACGGGCCGGCGGTCGATCCCAGTCGCTTCCTGCCGGCCGACGACCCCGAAGCGCCCGGGGGCTGGCGGCAGGGTTTGCACTCCTGGAGCGACCTGCCGGACGAGGTGCTGCTGGCCGGCGAGACGCGGGCCAAGCTGCTGGAGGCGATCGATCGCCTGCCGGATTCACAGCGCGCGGTGATCACCCTGCGCGACATCGAGGGCCTGTCCGCCCACGAGGTGGACGACCTGCTGGAGCTGACCGACGTCAACCAGCGGGTGTTGCTGCACCGCGCGCGGTCGCGAGTGCGCGCGCTGCTGGAGCCCTATCTGACTCCGGAGACGGCATGAACGCCCTCACCTGCCGGGAGCTGGTCGAACTCGTGACCGACTACCTCGAAGGTGCGTTGTCGGCGACCGACACGGAGCGGTTCGAGCAGCACCTGACCGAATGCAACGGCTGCGGCGCCTACCTCGACCAGATCCGCACCACCATCGCGCTGACCGGCCGGCTCACCCCGGAAACGATCCCGCCCGAGGCCCGCGACGAACTCCTCCACGCCTTCCGCACCTGGAATGCAGCTCGTGAATAACGGTGCCTGGCACCGTTATTCATCCGACACCCCAGGTTATGCACCGAAGGTGAATAACCAGTGCCTGGTAGCACGCAGGTGAATATAAAGTTGCCTGGCACTCTCACGCCCAGGCACGACAAGCAGCCGGGTGGCGATGGCGTGAATAACGGTGCCTGGCACCGTTATTCACCGGCGGTCTACTTCCTGCTGGAGAGCATCGCCACGGCGAGGAGGATGTTGGCGGCGGCCAGGGGGATCGCGCAGTACTCCTCCTTGACCACGCCGGCCACGCCCAGCGGCAGCGCGATCACGACGGCAGCCAGGTAACACAGCGACGCCACAATGGCCATCGCGCCGGCTGCGCTGGACGCACGGGACGGCATCAGTGTCACGGTCTGCTCCTCACCGGTCGGCAGGATACCGCAGCGGATCGACGTTGGCGTCTCCCAGCCGAACCCCGGTTGCCGGCGTCGCCCACACGCCGCTCACCCACGGGCGCACCAGCAGCGTCGAGCGCGGATAACCGAGCGGGATCAGCACCCCCGCCTCCTGCACCAGATGGCGATCCAGCTCCTGATAGATCGCCAGCCGCCGGTCGTGGTCGCGCTGGGCGCGTCCCTCGGCCAGCAGCCGTTCGCTGGTCTCGTCGCTGAACGCACCCTGCGACGGGTGCACCAATCCGCGGAAGAAGCCCTCGGGATCGGGATAGTCGGCACCCCAGCTCATCAGGTACATGTCGGCCGTCGTCCACCGAAGGCTCGAGACAGCCGAACTGCCGATCGGGAGTGACCAGGCGAACCTTCAGCCCGATCTCGGCCAGCTGTTCGCGCACCTGCTCGGCAGCGGGGTGCAGCCACGCATGGGCAGCCACGGTCAGCTCGGGCAGGCCCTGCCCCGCGGGATGCCCGGCCTCGGCCAGCAACTCGGCGGCACGCTCGAGGTCGCGCACAACCCCGCCCTTGTGCGAGTGGCCCGGCAGCGCGGGCGGCAGCAGTCCCGAACCTCGAGCCGGCCCGAACGGGTTTTCCAGCGGCGCCACCACCCGCTCGGTGTCGAGCGCCGCCGCGATCGCGCGTCGCACCAGCGGGTTGGAGACCGGGCGCCGGGTGGGCACCGTCCACAGCATCAAGGTGGCGGTACCCGAGGTCACGGCCGCGTCGGTGAAATCGTCGGCTATCGGCTGGCGTCCGCCGCCCGCGAGCACGTCGAACTCGCCCTCGCACCCACTTGCCGACGCCCTCCTGCGGCGGCTGGTCGAGCGGCACGAACGAGAACTCCAGCTCGCCCACGTTGCCGCTCGCGCCCAGCCAATTGGGATCGGCCACCGCCAGCAGGTGGTGGCTATCCATCTCGGCGACCTTGAACGGGCCGTTGGTGACCATCTCCTGGGTTCGCCAGTTCGGCCCCAGCCGCTCCACCACGTGCCGCGGCCAGGGCCGCAGAGCGGAGTGTGCCAGCACGTACAGGAACGCGTTTCGGGGCTCGGACAGCACCACCTCCAGCGTGCGATCGTCGTGCGCGATCACCTCGCTGACGTCGTCCAGCAGAAAGGCCGTGGGCAGCTCCAGCTCGCGGATCCGCTCCCACGTATACGCGAAATCGTGGGTGGTGAGCGGTTCGTCGTCACTCCACCGCAGGCCGTCGTGCAGCTGGAACAGGTAGCTGGTGCCGTCACTGGAGACGCGCAGGTTCTCGGCCAGCGACGGGATCACGCTCATATCCCGATCGAGCGTCAAGAGCCCTCGGAACAGCAGGTCGGTGATCACCGCCGACTCCATCACGTAGGCGTAGCCGGGCACCACCTCTGGCGGCAGCGTCAACATCGTGCGCAGCCGCTGATCGCGAACCACGCAGTCGGGCGCCGGGGCCTTGCAGGCGAACGCCTCGTCGTAGGCCCGCTCGGCGCCGCGGAAGTCGAAATCGACGTGATGCACCAGTGCGATCTTGAACAGCGTCTCCCGTGAGCGCTGCTCGTCGCCCAGCCGCGCCAGGAACGTGCGCGCACGCCGGTAGTTGTCCACCGCCTCGGCGGTCGCCCACACATCCCGCGCCCGGTCGCCGGCCACGATCAGCGCGTCGGCGGCCTCGCCGGGCATGTCCGCCTCGGCCAGGTGGCGGGCCAGCACCGGCGCCGGCGGAGTGGTGTTGGCCTCGCGGGCGAGCTCCTGCAGCGCCTTGGCGATGCGACCGTGGGCCTCGTGGCGGTCGTGCTCGAGCAGGCTGGCATAGGCCACCTCCTGCACCAGTCCGTGCCGGAACCGGTACTCAGGAGACGGCCGCCGCCGCTCCTCGGTGATCAGGTCGAGCCGCTGCAGCTCCAGCACCGCCGAATGCGCGACCTCGTCGCCGACCAGCTTCTCCAACAGCTCGATGCCGAACGCCCGCCCCACGGCGGCGCTGAGCGTCGCCACCTCCCGGGCCGCCGGGCTGAGCCGGCCCAGGCGCGCCTGCAGGGCGGTTTGCACCGCCACCGGCACCGACACCTCGGCCAGATCGACGCGCAGCTCCAGTCCGTGCGGCCCGGTGGCGATCACGTCTCGCTCCACCAGGTCGCGGATCGCCTCCTCGATGAAGAAGGGGTTGCCGCCGGAGCGCTCGGTCACCAGCTCGGCCACCTCGGGCGGTAGCGGCGCCCCCGCCACCGACTCGGCCAGGCGCGAGCTGGCATCGGGCGCGAGCGCCCGCAGCTCCACCTCGCGGTAGCGATGCGGAAGCCGTTCACGCGCTCGCTGGCCCAGTTTCCACGCGCTCGACTCGCGCTCGCTGCGATACACCAGCGCGAATCCGACCGAGGCCTGCTCGGTCAGGTCGAGCAGGTCGTCGCAGACCGCGATGGTGGCCTCGTCGGCCCAGTGCAGGTCGTCCATCACCACCAGCACGGGGCGCTGCTGGGACAGGCATGCAGAGCACCTCGGCCACCGCCTCACCGGCCCGTTCGCGCACGTTCTCGCGGGAGAGCTCGTTCAGCACCTGCGCCGACTCCGGCCCTTCCGGGGTCAGCCCCAGTGCCGCCGACAAGAACACGTAGCGCTCACCCAGTTCGCCGAACAGCTCGCTCAGGCGGGCCTTCAGCTCCAGTCGCATACGCGACTCGCTGGCGGCAACCGGCAGATCCATCCAGCCCCGCAGCAGGTCGCGCACCGGCCACAGGGGGAACCCCGTGGCATACGAGGAGCTGCGGCCCTCCAGCAGCAACGGCGGGTTGGGTGAGGCGGCCACCACCTCGCGAATCAGCCGGGTCTTGCCGATCCCGGCCTCGCCGGTGACGACCATCACCACGCCCAGACCGTCGCACAGCTCCGCCACCGCCCGCTCCAGCAGCGTGCGCTCGAAATCGCGGCCCACCAGCGGCGGGTCGGGACGCGAATCGCAGGCCAGGCCGACGCTGTCCACCCGCAGCAGCCGCACCGGCTGGCTGATGCCGCGCAGCTCGACCTCACCCAGGTCGTCCAGCTCGAACCGGCCGACCACCGCCCGGGCCAGCTCCGGCCCGACCAGCACGCTGCCCGGCTCGGCGTGCTGCTGCAGCCGCGCCGCCAGATTGACCGGGTCGCCCAGGGCGTTGAAGCGCTCGCCGTCGCTGCTCGAATCCCAGTCGACCACCACCCGGCCGGCTTCGATCGCCACCCGCCCGGCCAGCGTCAGGTCGTAGTCGGATCGCACCTGCTCGCCGAACCGGTCGAGCTCGCGCTGCAGCTCGATCCCTGCCATCACCGCCCGCTCGGCGTCGTCGTCGTGGGCCTCGGGCGCGCCGAACACCGCCAGCACGCCGTCGCCGGAGAGCTGGGCGACGGTTCCGCCGAAGCGCCGCACCTGGATCCCGATCAGATCGATGACCTCGTCGAACAGCAGTTTTGACCGCTCAGGGCCGAGCCGCTCGGCAATCGCCGTCGAGCCTTGGATGTCGGCCATCAACACCGACACGAGCCGCATCTCACCGCGGGTCACGGACATACCTGAAGTGTGTCACAACGCACGGCGAATTCCGTCCGCGCGGCCGGTCGCGTCCGATCTCTTCCCATGGAGGAAACAGCCCATACTGCCGGCAGCCGGCTCAACTTTCCCGGCGCATCTGCCGATGGCAGCCTGGTTCGCTCAGGGAAGCCGTACGCCACAAGTGGTCGTCGGCATGCGGGGTCGTCGCCCGCGAGGCAACGGCGGTCGGTGAGTATCGGGAGAAAACTGTCCGAAAGGATGGTTCGAACCCGGTCAGTGCCGGTCGTCAGTCCTCGAGGAGGGGTGGCGTCAACCGGTATCAGTCGGCGGTAGCCGCGGAGTGCGGCTCCCCGGAGCGAACCACCCACCTGCCCATGCACACCGTTTCACGCAAACACCTGCTCACCCAAGCCGCCGCGCTGATGGGCGGCGCGACCGCGCTGGCCGGTGTCGATCGCGCCCAGGCCGCCACCGGCACGCTGCCGGTGTACCGGCTCGACAACCTCGGCGGCGATCACTCGTCCGGCTGCGTCAGCTGCAACGCCTGCACCGCGCATGCCGCCCACAAGTACTTCGCGAGCATCGCCGACGCCGAGCTGGATCGCGCCCATCCCTACTGCAAGTGCCGCGTCGTGGAGGGTCAGGAGCTTCCCTACGACCTGTGGGTGGCGCTGTTCGGGATACCCGGATCGGTCGCCCGTGGCAGCGTCGACTCGCGCACCCCGTGGGTGGCCGAGGTGCTCGACTCGGCGCCGCCCCCGCCGACGCCTGCACAGCATCCGCCGCTGCACGTGAGGGTGCTGAAGGCGCGGGTGAACCGGCGGCTGATGACGATCGATCTGAAACTGACCCAACCGGCCCGGATCCACGTGACCATGACCGGCTCCGACGACCGCGTGATCGGCCGCCGCTGGCTGAGCGCCCCCACAGGGATCAGCCGCAAGGGCCTGCGGATCCCCAACGGCGCGCCGGTGGGGCTGTGCGTGGTGACGTTCGTGCTGCACCCGGCGAGCGGCTGGGGCCCCAACCGCACGTTCACGCGGCGGGTGCGGATCCGCTAGCCAAAGTGGATGGCACGCCACGAGGATTACAAGGGTGTGGGGTCGCTGGCGGTCAAACATGCCACCTGGATCGCGGACGAGGTCCGGGGCCTGCAGGGCAACATGGCGCTCACGCTCGACCCTCTCGACGTAAAAACTCGCAACATGTGGAGAGATCGCTACGGGTTCCGGGAGTCAGGTTCACGTGGCGACAGCGGTCTGCCGAGAATGTACCTCCCGCTCCCCTCAAACCCGCTGTAGGTCAGCGTTCGAAACCGACAGACTTGCCGTACTCGCGGGCAGCGTCCACAAACTCGGTGACCTTCTCATCTTCGGCAGCATCCATGAACTCGTCGATGTCGACGACGGTGCTGACAATCACATGATGATCCGAGACGGTGGCCATGCTTCCTGGTATTTCGGCGGATACGACCCCGTTCCTTACCCCTAGGCGAGGGGTTCGCACAGGTAGACTCGCGCATCCGCAAGTCTACCAGCGCCACTTCCCGCTCAGCCGAACGTGAACGAGTACAGCGAGGTGCCCGCCGGCACGCTCAGGTCGAGCAGGTGCGGCCCCGCTGTGGGCATGTGCGCCAGCAGGTAGAGATCGTCGGATGTCACCTTCACCGGCGCCCGCGCGCGGCCGTCAACCGACACGCCCAGCGTGACCGCACCGCCGGCGGGCGGCGCCGCCACCAGGTAGATGCGCGGCGCGATGTAGCGAAACTCGAGGTGGGCGCCGGCACCCGCCACGATGTGCTGCTGACCGACGTTCCAATGGCCAACCAGCGCGACCGTGTTGGGATTGACCGCAGCGGGGGCCTGGTAGCGCAGAGTCCACGCCCTCCTGGAGCTGCTGGGAGTAGGCCACCCCCCGCTCCAACCCGAGGTAGGTCTCGGGCGTCCTGACCGTGGGTGACGCCGACACGGCCGTGACCGGCGTGACCGCGGTGCCGCCGTGCTCGCCCAGCAGCGTGCGGATGTCGGCCTCGGTCTGGGCGTACGCGCCTTCGCCGAAGTGGGCGTCGCGGAGGTTGCCGTCGCGGTCGATCAGGTAGTCGGCGGGCCAGTACTGGTTGCCATAGGCGTTCCAGGTGCCGTAGTCGTCGTCCACCGCGACGGGGTAGTGGATGCCGTGCTCGGCCACCGCCCCGCGCACGTTCGATACCACGTGCTCGAACGCGAACTCCGGCGTGTGCACTCCCACGATCACCAACCCGGCGCTGCGATAGCGGGCATCCCACGCCTTGAGGTACGGCAGCGTGCGAATGCAGTTCACGCACGAGTACGTCCAGAAGTCGACCAGCACCACCTTGCCGCGAAGGCCGGCGAGGCTCAGCGGCCGCCCTCCGGGCGTGTTGATCCAGCTGGTGATGTCCTTGAAGTCCGGCGCCTTGCCGTAGTCATGCAGCGCGTCGGCGTCCGGCGCCGGCGGCGGCGGCCGACGCAGACCCCTGGCTCGACCCCGACAGCGATCGCAGGTCGTGGCTCACCGTTGCCGACCGCTCGACCGACTGCAGGCCGGTGACGTAGGAGGGCGCTCCCGCCGCCAGTTGGGTCGGGATGCTGGTCGTGAACAGCCACGCCGATGCGATCAAGACCACGCCGGCGGTGCGGCGCAGCCTCATCCCTCCGCCCCGGCGCAGGCCGGAAAGACGGGCCGCCCCGCGGTTTCCCGCAAGCGCGATCCCAAACAGCGGAAGGGTGGCGCCGGCGGCGTAGGCGACGGTGATCAGCACCAGGTCGAGCGACACCTTCTGCTGTGCGCTGAGCACTGTCACCGCGGCCAGGATCGGCCCGGCGCACGGCGTCCAGACCAGTGCCAGCCCGGCGCCGAGGGCCACCCCAGACCAGAATCCGTCGCCCCGCGCGAGCCGGCCCCCGGCCAGGGTCGAGAGCGGCACGAACAGCCGCCCCAGCCACTCCCCGGCGGCCGGCACCAGCAGCGCCACGCCCACCACCGCGAGCATCACGATCGCCGCATTCTGAAGAAAATCCTGCGGCAGGCCGAGCGCCGACAGCACTCGCGACGCGGTCAGCGTGAACACCACGAATGCGACCGCCAAGCCCGCCGCGACACCCAACGGTCGGCGCCGCCCACCGGTTGCCGATGCGGCGGCGATCACCGGCAGCACCGGCAGCACGCACGGCGACAGAAACGTTGCGAGGCCGGCGACCGCGGCCACGACGATCAGCGTCAGTTCCACACCTCATGGTACGCAGAGGCGCGGTGGGTGGTTCTCACTCGTAACGTTCCCGAGACGCTGACCGCCGATAATGGCGGGGTGAGTTCGAGTGACGGTGACACCCTCGTGGCCGGCCGGTTCGACGTGCGCACACCCGGCGGTGCGCTGGCGGTCGGCGTGGTCGTGCTCGTTTTCGCGATCTTGTCGCTGCCGCTGACGATCGCCGTCCAATCGAGCGTGATCAAAAACAGCCTCGCACCCTGCGCGTTGACGCTGGCATTCTGGGTGGTGGGGGTACTGGTCGCCCGCCGCGAGCCGCACAACCCCATCGGATGGATGCTGATCGCCTCCGGGGCGCTGGTCATGATCGGGCTGATCGACGCCGAGCAGTACTCGGTCGCGGTGTACGACCTGCACGATCGCGAACTCCCGTTGGGCTCGCTGGCGGTGATCGTGGCACAGTGCTGGCCCGCCGCGCTGCTGTTTCCGCCTCTGGCGATCCTGCTGTTCCCGGACGGTCGGCTGCCCTCACGCCGGTGGCGGTGGGCGGTGTGGGTCTACCTGGGCGCGTCTGCGGCATTGATCGGCGAGCAGGTACTGGTGGCCGTCAACGCCATCGCCGACAACGATGTGCGGATCGACCGCCACGGCGGATACCTCACCACCCCCGCACCCAAGTTCCTCCAAGCCGAGCTGTTTTCGGTTCTCGGCGTCTTGCTGTTCGTGGTGATCATCAGCGCCTGGGTGGCATTCGTCGCGCGCCGAGTCGTGAGCTACCGGCGAGCCGACGGCGTTCGCCGCCAGCAGCTGAAGTGGGTCATGTGTGGATCGGCGGTCACCGCCGTTGCGATCCCGGTCTTCGCGTTTGTCGGCATCGGATGGATCCAGCCGCTCGCCGGAGCGGCGGTCGCTGCCCTGCCGTTGGCCATCGGTGTTGGAATCCTTCGCTATCGCCTGTACGAGATCGACGTGATCATCCGAAAGACTCTGATCTACGCGATCCTGATCGGCACCCTGGCAATCGTCTACCTGGTCGGGGTGTTCGTGCTCGACCGAGCGCTGGTCGCTGCCACCGGCCAGTCCAGCGCTCTGGCGGTGACCGTTGCGACGCTTGCCGCCGCAGTCGCCTTTCAGCCCTTGCGAGGCCGCATCCAGCACCTGGTCGACCGCCGCTTCTACCGCGGCAAGTACAACGCCGATCACATCCTCGAGGGCTTCACCGGCCGGCTACGCGACCAGATCGACGTCACGGCACTGCAGGCCGAAATCCTGAACGTGGTCCACGCGACCGTCCAACCGCGCAGCGCGAGCCTGTGGCTCTCACCGACGAGCACACCGAACCACACCGCACCCGGCAGCGGAAACGGCCAACTCAATCCAGATCCGCCCGCTTAGGGCAGAAGCGTCGCGACGTCCACGGTCGTCTCCTCGGGAGGAGCCGTGAACCCGCCCGGAATGCCCTGCTGCATCTGCGGCATCAGGATCCCATCCCGGAATCGCTCCCAGCTCTCCTGCGACTCATGCACTGCAATCACCGTCCAGCCGCCGGGCGATGCGCCGGCAGCATGAAAGATCTGGCCGTCAGGTAGTCCGCCACCGCTCGGATGCACGGTGGCAACCGAGTTCTCGTACTGCTCCTTGGTACCGCCCGCAAAATGATGCACGATCGCGTATGCCACAGTCGTCCCCCTGTCGAGTGGGCCACCAGTGGGCACAGACTACTCGCTTGGCCGCCGCCGGCCGCGTGTAACTTTTCCGGCCGCGCTGCGTGGTGTGGATCAAGCGGTCGTCGAAGTGAGTTTGGCCGCGGGGTCAACCATCAAGGAGGCACCACGTGCACGGGATCACCCTGATCCGTCGTACCGTCACAATCGTTGGAGTCGCGATCGGCGCGGCTGTGCTCGTGGGGTCGCTGGCCTTCGCGATGCGGGGACTGACACCGGCCGCCACCAGCGCGGCCGCCACGAGTTCTGCCGACCGGGTGCTGCGAAACATCGATGCGCTGGAGCGGACGCCGCCGACGCAAACCACCCACCTGGCCGCATGGCACGCACCGCGCGTGCCCCGGGTACACCCGCGTGCGGCCTCGCTGCCGCCGCGGGTGGTGACCGTCACCACCGCTGCGACCGTCGTCCCCGCAGTGGCCACTCCTCGCGTTTCCAAGACCGCACCGGTGAGCACCGGCGCCCCTGCATCGCCGGCATCGGGTGAGCCCGAGGACGGACCGGGGGGTGGTCAAGATGACTAGTCTCGCAGTCAAGGTCTACACCGTTGTGATTGCACTCGTGTGCGGCGCCGCACTCGCATGGAGCATCGACCAGCAACAGACGGCGGTCGCCGCGCAGGGCGACGCCCGCGCCTGGCAGCGACTCGCGGCTGCCACCGTCGCGCACGACAAGGCGATCACTCACGCCAACCGACGGCTGGTTTTGCGCTACAACCGGCTCGTCCATCGCACGGCCGCCTCCCAGCGGCGGCTGGTTCACGCCATCAAGATCGCGAACTCGACCGCCACGACTGCCGGGTCGCAGCCCACGGTCTACCAGACGGTCTCGGGTGGCACGGTCACCGCTCCCTCAACCGGCTCGGCGACCTCCCAGCCTCCGCCCACTGCGACGACGCCTGCTCCCACGCCGGTCGTGACCACCCCGACAACCCACACCAGCTGATGACGACCCAGCCTGACACCTGCCGTCCAGGATGGCGCTGGCCGGCGACCGGCACCACCTGGCATGTCCATCATTCGGGAGGCGTATCGGAGCACGCCGCCCGAGCGGTGGCAGTCGCAGTCGAAGCCGACGAGGCCCGGTGGTCGCGATTTCGCCCTGACAGCGACGTTTCGCGGATCAGCCGGGCGGCGGGCAGCACGGTTTATGTGCACCGCGAAACGGTCGATCTGCTGTCCGAGTGCCGGCGATGGACAGCCATCACGGCCGGCGTATTCCAGCCTCTCGTCGGCACAGCGATCGAGCGCTGGGGTTACAGAGCGAGCATGACCGAGAGGCCTCCGCGGGCGCCGAGAAGCCCGCAGTGCGGCCCGGTTGTGGGAGACATCGAAATCGACCGCACGTACCTAACGGCGCGCATCCCCGGCGGTACGCGGCTCGATCTGGGCGGTATCGCAAAAGGCTGGATGGCAGTGCGTGCAGCCATCCTCGTTCGCAGCCTGAGCGACGATCCTTCGATCCTGATCGATGCCGGCGGCGACCTGGCGGCAGTCAGGGGTGTGCATGTCGTTGCGGTCGAACCGCCCCACGCTCAGGCGCTCGCCGGGGGACCGCCCACTGGCCGTCCAGGTGAGCGTCCGCGAAGGAGAGGGCGTGGCCACCTCGGGCTCCGGGCGCCGGCGCTGGGTCAACGATGACGGCCAAGCCGCCCACCATCTGATCGACCCGGCCGTGGGGCGTCCCGGACCCGAGAGTCAAGTTACGGTGATCGCACCCGATTGTGTCGCCGCCGACGTTTCCGCAAAGGTGCTCGCGCTCAGGCCCCAGCGGGTCGAGAGCTTCGGGCATGCCGCGATGGTGACGGTGAACGGCGTGTGCCGGACGACGCCGGCGTGGGATCGGGCGGTGGCCTCGTGATCCTCTGGGAACTGGCCAGGGCGAGCGCGTTCGTCGCATTTGCCTGCTACACGCTGGTGGTGGCGTGGGGTGTGGTGCTCGCCGGCCGCGGGTGGCGCCCAGCCGGGCCGCAGCTGAGCTTCCACCGGTTCCTGTCGTCGCTCGGGCTGCTGGCGCTGGGAGTGCACATCTCGTGCGTGCTGCTCGACCACTACGCCCGAGTGCCGGTGACCGCCCTGATCGGCGTGGGCGTCCGCCCGTCCGTGATGCTCGGGGCCGGGGCATTGTGGCTCGCCGTCGCGCTACCGATCTCGTTCCGCCTGAAACGCGCACGATTCATGAGCCATCGGGCGTGGCGGAACCTGCACTACTTCGGCTACGCCGTATGGGGCTTGAGCCTCTGCCACGGGATTGCCGCCGGGACGGACAGCCGATCGATACCCGCCGTCGTGGCCTACTCGGCGTCCGCGGCAATCGTTGCAGCATCGGCATGGTGGCGCTGGTTCGAGCGGCCACAACCGGCGGTCGAGGGAAACGCGTGAAACCGACAACGACCACAAGGAGGAACTCCACATGCGTGTGCGACTGATCATCGATCCGGATGAATGCGTGGGATACGGGGGATGCGTGAGGGAGGATCCCGAGGCGGTGTCGCTGGATGACGCCGGATGCGCCCGGCCGCTGCTCGCAGAGCTTGATCGCGACCGGGCAGAACACCTCTGTGACCTCTGTCCGTCAGGGGCGATCCGGATCGAAGCAGCTTGACACCCAGAGCCACATTGCAAAGTGCTCATAAACGCTCGTCATGCTTCGAGAGGTGAGTATGAGTAGCGATCCCATGCACCTGCAAGGCGATGAACTCGATGGGCTCTACCGCGAGCTCTATCCGACCCTGGTTCGCTTCTCCCGGGGGATCGTCGGAAGCCAGTCTGACGCGGAAGACGCCGTCCAGGACGCCTTCGCGGCGGCCGCCGGGGCGAAGCCGGCCGCCGATCCCCGCCCGTGGCTGTTTCGGATCACGCGCAACGCGTCGATCGATCTGCTGCGCCGGCGCCGGCCGTCGGTGTCCCTCGACAGCGCGGGAGCTCCTGATCCGGCGGCCGGCGCCCACGGCCCCCACGACGCGGCGGTGCTCTCCGAACGCCTGGAACTGCTCCGGATTGGACTCGAGACGCTCCCCGAGCGGGGGCGAACAGCCCTGCTCCTGCGGGAACTCGCCGGCCTGCCGTACAGCGAGATCGGCCAGGTGCTCGACACCACCGAGGGGAACGTGAAGGTGCTCATCTTCCGGGCCCGATCGTCACTCCACGAACTCGCCGAGGCGGCTGAACTCGAATGCGACGGTGTGCGGGTGACGCTCTCGGCGGCGGCAGACGGCGAAGGGTCTCGGGGAGAGCGTGTCCGCGCGAACCTGCACACCGTGCATTGCCGCTCGTGCCGCAGATTTGTCCGATCAATCGACTCTCAGCAGGCCGCCGTTGCCGCGTTGATTCCGCTTGGATTCGCCCCTCACGCCGTCCACATCGCGAGCGGCGGAGCGACAGTTGGGGGCGGCATCGCCACGGCCAAGACCGCGCTCGCCGGGCTGTTCGCGACGGCGGTGGTGGGCGTCACCGCCGGAGGGGTGGCGGTGTTACACGAACGTCCGGCGATCCCTCAGCAGGGGAGTCAGCACGCGGTCGCGGGGCAAACGACACCGAAGAACACAGCCCCAGCCACCCACGAGCAGGAGGGGGAACTCCCCGGCGAACCGGGTGACACCGAACGCAGGAACCCGCCGAGCACGGACGGCCGGGAGGTGGCGGCGCTCGGAGAGTTCGGACACCGCGAGCGGCGAAAGCGCTGCGGGCGAGGTGAGCGGCGACGCTGGATCCGAGGCCTCCGACGCCTGATCGCGGCGCCCGATAGACGCACAGAGAGGGCGGAGCCTCATGACGAGACGTTCCGTCCTCTCTGTTTTCGAGCCGGAACCTGCCGCTCCGCAGACTCCGTCCGAACTGTTAGCCGCGGTCTCGCGGCCGAAGATCTCTAGCGCTTGCGTGTAGTGGCGCCTCGACGTCGGGGCCGTCGTCCTCATCAGTGTGCTTATGGCGGCCGGGATCGTCATCGGCCTGCGAATCTTCGTTCGAGCGATGATGCTTGTGGGCGATGACATCGTCATCGACAGGCAGATCGTCGGAGTTCTTGATGCGGCGTTCCTTGTCCACGGTTCCTCCTCAGTTCAATCACATCCGTACTCACCCAGACGGGTGATGCTCGCACAATCTTCCCTGGCTCGTGAAAATTGTTCTTGCACGCCGTAGGGTTGGGGCATGGCCGCTGCTCCGCAATCGCTGGTCGATCGCTGCCGCTTGGGCGATGCCGACGCCTGGCGCGATCTGGTGGACGAATACTCGGCCTACGTCCACGCCATCGTGGTGCGGGCCTACCGGATCCCGGCCGACGACGCCGAAGACATCTTCCAGGACGTGTTCACGCGCGTGTTCGAGCGGCTCGAGACGCTGCGTGACGACGAGGCGCTGCGAGCCTGGATCGCTCAGGTATCCCGCAACATGTGCGTCGACCATATCCGCCGGGCGCGCGACCAGGAGCAGCTGCCGGAGACACTCGAATCCGACGGCGAGCGAGAGCTGGACGACCTCACCCAGGCCCTGTGGGTGCGCCAGGCGATGGCCCAGCTGCCCGACAGCTGCGCCGACATCCTCGACCGGTTCTTCTGTCGCGACCAGTCGTATCGCACCATCGCCGAGGCCACCGGCATCGCCGAGGGCACGATCGCAAGCCGCATCAGCCGCTGCCTGGCGAAGCTGCGCGACGAGGTCGATGGAAGAAATCCACCCCCGGCGGCGTCTTGATGAGTATGGGAATGGACGACCACGAGATTCAGCGCCTGATGAGGCTGCTGCCGCCCCCGCCCCCGCGCTGGGTGCAGGCGGCCAAGGAGCTGCCGTTCGTGCAGGACGAGATCGCCGAGATCCTGGCCCGCGCCGCCGACGACGCGGAGTTCGACCGGGCGCTTCGCAGCGATCCCGCACTGGCGCTCGAGCAGGGCGGCTACGAGCTCTCCTACGACGTCGTCGCCCACGTGATCCGGCGCTTGCCGCAAACTCCCGGCAGCTGAGCCGCCGACGCCTGTAGCATCTCCGGCTCGATGAGCCACATCGTCAGCGCGTTTCGAGGCGTATTCCAAAACCGGGATCTCAGGCGCGTGCAGCTCGCAGCGGTCGGCTCGGAGCCCACCGCCTGCGCGTATCTGGTGGTGCTGGCGGTGGTCGCCTACGAGATCAGCGGAACCGGCGGAGTGGGCGTGTTGATGCTGGTGCGGACTGGCGGCGGCCGCGATCGCGACGCCGTTCACATCGGTGCTGGCCGACCGCTATCGGCGCACGCGGGTGATGATCGCCAGCAACCTGACGTCGGCGGCGATGGCGGTCGCGATCGCCGTGGCGGTGTCCGAGGGCGTCGGGCTGGCGGGCCTGTGCGCGCTGGCGGGTGTGGCGGCCGTCCTCACCAGCGTCTTTCGCCCGGCCCAGGCTGCGCTTCTGCCGACGCTGGCCCGCACCCCCGAGCAGCTGACCGCTGCCAACGCCACGGCCACCACCATCGAAGGCGCCGCATTCTTCCTGGGTCCCGGCATCGGCGGCCTGCTGCTGGCAGTCAGCGGTGCCAACGCGGTGTTCGCCTTCTCCGCAGCGGGGCTGCTGTGGTCTGCGGCGCTGGTGGCCCTGATCCATGAGCCCGCCCACGAACCCGAGCCCGAGCATGCCCACCGTGACGAGGGCCGATTCCACGAGGCTCACCGCCGGGTTCCGGGCGCTGCGATCGCAGCGGGAACTGCTGGCCGTGGTGGGCGTGTACGCGGTGCAGACGGTCGTGGCCGGTGGGCTGACCGTGTTCAACGTCGTGCTGGCGCTGCAGGTGTTCGACCTCGGCAACGCCGGCGTCGGCTACCTCGACTCGGCATTCGGGGTGGGCGGCATCATCGGCGGAGTGCTGGCGGCGGGCCTGGCCGGCAGCCGGCGCTTGGGGGCGTGGTTCGCCCTGGGCGCGATGGTGTGGGGGGTCGGCATCGCCCTGGTGGGCGTGTCGCCCACTGCCACCGATCGTGTTCATCGTGCTGGCGGGCGTGGGTGCCGGAAACACGGTGGTGGACGTGGCCGCCATCACCCTGATTCAGCGGGCCGCACCGGAGGCCGTTCTGGCCCGAGTGTTCGGCATCATCGAGAGCGTGCTCCAGGCGGGCCTGGGGCTCGGCGCGATCCTCGCCCCGGTGTTAATCGCCTGGCTGGGGGCGCGCCCCGCGATCGTGGCCACCGGCCTGATGCTGCCGGTGGCTGTGGTCATCATGGGCCGCCGAATCGTGCGGCTGGACGCCGTCGGCCAGGAGCTGGTGCCGCTGGTGGAGCTGTTGCGGGCAACCTCGATCTTCAGCCCCTCTGCCGCAGGCCACGCTGGAACAGGTGGCGCGCCGGCTCGAGCCGCTGCAGGTCCCCGCCGGGACGACGGTGATCACCGAGGGCGACACCGGCGACCTGTTCTACCTGCTCGTCTCCGGCGCAGGCGACCGTCACTGCCGAAGGCGAGCTTCGGGCCTCGATCACCGACGGCGGATTCTTTGGCGAGATCGCGCTTCTGAGAGACACGCCGCGTACCGCCACGGTCACCGCCGCCACCGATCTGGAGCTGCTCTCGCTCGACCGCGACGAGTTCCTGGCGGCGGTCACCGGCCACGCGGTCAGTGCCGAGCAGGCCGACCTGGTGGTGTCCCAGCGGCTCAGCGATCTGCGCCTGGGAACCTCAGCGCTCTAGGCTCACCAGTCGCGCACCGACCTCCCGGGCGACGTCCACCAGCGCGCGCACGTCGGCATCCGAGGTGCGGTAGTTGACCAGGCAGGGACGCAGGTACACGCGGCCGTCGATCACCGCCGGGGCGACGTACACGCGGCCGTCGCGCTGCAGCTCGGTGGACAGCCGTGAGTTGTGGGCGTCGAGGTCGGCCACGCCCGCGGGCACATGCCGGAACGGCACGATCGAGAGCGCCGGGACGTCGGTCAAGAGCTCCAGGTCGGAATGACCGGCGACCTCCTCCACCAGCAGCTGGGCCTGGTGCAGATTCCGCCCGATCGCCTCTCGGAACGCCTCCGCGCCGTGCGCGCGAAACGCCAGCCACAGCTTGAGGGCACGAAACGGCCGGGAATACTCGAGTGTGACATCGACCGCGTGGCGGCGGTGCTCCTGATGGGGCAGATAGTCCTCATCGTGCCCGAAGGTCGCCTCCAGCGAGGCCGGCATCGCGCACCATCACCACACCGCAGGCTTTCGGCAGATACAGCCATTTGTGCGCGTCCAGGGTGGCTGAATCGGCTCGCTCCAGTCCCGTGAACGCAGCTCGCTCATCGACGGCACCGCGGCGGCCGCCAGACCGTAGGCGCCGTCGATGTGGAACCACACGCCCCTGGCGGCACACACGTCGGCGATCTCACCCAGCGGATCGATGGCGCCCGGTCAGTGTGGTGCCGGCTGTGGCAACCACTGCGACCGGAGAGCCGCCGGCGGCCGTGTCGGCATCGATCGCCGCGGCCAGCAGGTCGGGGCGCATTCGCCGCCGGTCGTCGATCGGAATCACCCGCACGCCGTTGGTGCCCATACCCAGCAGCTCGACCGCGCGCTCGATCGAGTAGTGGGCCTCGTCCGAGCAGTACACCAGCGCCCGCCGGCCTCCCAGCCCGTCGCTGCGCACACCGGGCAGTGCCCGCTCCCGCGCTGCCGCCAGCGCGGTCAGGTTCGAGATCGTGCCGCCGCTGGTGAACGCTCCGGCCGCGGCGGGATAGCCGATCAGCTCCCCCACCCACCGCACCGCCTGCTCCTCGATCTCCGACGCCGCTCCCGCGTACACCGCCAGGTTGGGATCGAAACAGGCCGCCAGGGCGTCGCCGATCACGCCGATCTCGAGCCCCGACGAGCCCACGAAGGCGAAGTACCGCGGCCGCGGCTGGGCGATCGTCTCATCCAGGATGCGAGCGGCATCCTCCAGCACCGCCTTGGCCGGGGTGGCCTCGGCCGGTAACGATGCCCGCAACAGCGTGCGCACCATCTCGTCGACCTCCGGCTGCTCCGGCCGGGCCTGGTCGAAGCCGCGCCAGGCATCGGCGATCAGCCCGGCGGCGTGGGCGAGCACCTGCTCGCGGGGGGCGTCCAAGCGCAGGGACGGCTGATCGCTCACCCCATCAGCCTCGTGGCCCTCTACGACTTGAAACGGGCGAAGCGCACGGCATCGGCAACCGACTGTCGGGCTGCGCGGAGGTAACGCTGGCGGCGGCTCACGTGGGGGCGCCAGGGAGCAAGCGGCAACTCCGCCAGCTCGGAGATCACCTGGCGGCGCAGACGCGACACCTCATCGTGCAACTCGTGCATACGATCTCCAGACACCTGCCTGTCCGTAACCGACCGGGAAGAGTGTGACACATGCAACGGCTGGACGCGTAGGTCGTCACGGAGCGGACGCATGGTGGACAGTTCGCACTACGCACGCAGACTCCTTCCCTGTAGTGTGCGTGATCGTCATGGGCGTACTCAGCATCGACCACGTCAACCACTACCCGGCCCTGCTGGAGGCCCGCAGAGACGGGTCGGCAGACGTCAGCAAGGTACTCGCGAGCTGCGATCCCCGCACCCCCAGCGCGCTCAGCGTGCAGCTTGCGACGCTGTGGACAACCGTGACCCTGTCGCTGCCCGAACTGGAGCGGCTGCTGCGGGTGCCGTCGCGCCAGGTGATCCTCGCCGGCGACCCCGGCCGAGGGGCCATCTACCTGCCGACCGAGCAGGCCACCGGCCTGCTCAAGTGGATGCAGGAGCTCGACCGAGAGCGGACGCATCCACCGTCAAACCGCGAGCTGCCGCCGAGCCTTCAGCGAGGCAAGAACCACTCGTAGGGCAGGTTGAGCGCGGCCGATATGCGCTGAAAGGCGCTGTACGTCGGCTCTTCGCCCGCTTCATAGCCGGCGATGTGAGCGGGATCGAGACGGGCGCGCCTCGCCAGCTGCTCAACCGTCATGCCGCGCAGACGGCGGCCTTCTGCAATTCGTTCGCCCAAGAGCTTGGGCATCGTCGAAACCATGCCGATACCTCCGGTGTCGAGCGGGTCGTCGCGCCCTAGCCGGAGTGGCGGCCCGCTTGGCCTCCCCGGCGATGGAGCCGCTCGCTGAGCGATCGCCGGAGCAGCACGATCCTACTACGTCGCGGCGATGCTGAGCCCGAGCACCAGCACCGCGGCGTCGTCCTGCGGCACCTCGTCGGCAAAATCCTGCGATGCGCGTCCCA
Source organism: uncultured Actinomycetes bacterium (assembly GCA_963729195.1). Lineage (GTDB taxonomy): Bacteria > Actinomycetota > Thermoleophilia > Gaiellales > JAICJC01 > CAVPTL01. Next base: position 266,992 of record CAVSNF010000020.1, on the reverse strand, counting down.
CCACGCCCGCCAGCCGATCGGGGCGCTCACCGGCGTGGTCGGTCAGCAGCCGCTCCAGCCGCCCCTGCCCGAAGCGCTCGTCCACGCCCCGGCGGTCGGTGATGCCGTCGGTCCACAGCACCAGCGAATCGCCCGGTCGCAGCACCGCGCGGGACTCGTCCACGTCGATCTGCTCCCAGATGCCCAGCAGCGTGCCGGGCCGCCCCACCGATTCGCGATCGCCGTCGGCACGAATCACGATCGGCGGATGGTGCCCGCCGCAGGCGACCGTGATCTCGTAGCCGTCGGGGTGCGGCCGTCCCGTCAGTGCCAGCGCCGTGCAGAACTGGCCCCCGCCGACCCTGCGGCGAATGGCGTCGTTGACGACTCGCAGGATCTCGGCCGGCGGCTGGTCGAGCATCGACGCCGTGCGCATCGTGTGCCGCGCCAAGGCGGTCACCGAGGCGGCCTGCGTGCCCTTGCCACAGACGTCTCCGATCATCGCACCGAACCGGTCCGGGCTGACCAGCCACACGTCATAGAAGTCGCCGCCGACCACGGTGCCGTCGCCGGCCGGTCGAAACCACGCGCCGATGGCGACTCCGGGGATGCGCGGCAGACGCTCCGGCAGCAGGCTGCGCTGCAGCGCCGAGGCGACCTCCTGCGACCGACTCGTTGGCCCGCCGCAGCTCGCGTGAACGCGTCATCGAGTCGCTGCCGGAGATAGTCGGCCGCAGCGCCGGTGCCAAACCCGATCGCACACCACAACGCCACCGTGGGAATCCCCAGCAGCGCGATGTCGTTGCCGCCCGACCTGGCCAGCAACAGCAGCAGCACAGCGTTGACGGCGCCCACCACGCCGCCCGATACCCGCCCTCCCAGGAGCCCGCACACGATCGCGGCGGTGATCCCGATCGCGCTGGGGATCCCCGCCAGCGTGTGCACACTGCCGGTCGCCCACACCACGGCCACCACCACGGCCTCCACGCCGATGCCCAGGGCCGAGCAAACCAGCATGCGCCTGCGGCTGGGGAAGCTCGCGAGCAGCGCCAGCGGACCGGAGACCCGAGAACGGGAGAGCGTCACCCGCGCAAGGTAGCGGACTCTGTCGCGGCGGTGTCTACTCGTCGAGCTTGCGGGCGGCGGTGTGGCCGATCACCGCGCTGGCGACCAGCAGGGCGCCGGTCACGGCCGCGCCCCGTATCCGCCGAGGGCGCCGCTCGGGCTCGGTGCGCAGCTCGCCAAGCCTGCGCGCAGCACCGGCCAGCGCGAGCGCGGCGATCATGGTCTGCTCCCGCACCTCGGGGTCGGCCGACAGCCCCGCCGGCCGCCCGCGCGGTCTTCACACCCGTGATCACGGTACCCGGGCGCCGCGCCAGCTTGTACGACGTCTTTACCACCAACTTCGGGTGTTTGCGGGCAAATCGCAGCCCGTGGGAGATCATCCAGCGTTCCATGCTGCCATACAGGATCGCATATCGGCGACCCGAATACCGGGCCATCGGGCTACGGAAACGCACCCGTGTGGCCGAAGACCTTCCTAGACTCCATTCCGGGCACCCGCTGATGCAACTTCGCTTGCGACAATTCCTCGACCTCGAATCCGCCGTGCACGACGCGGACGGAAACACCCGCTGCCTGGGTTGCCCCGGCCGCGGCGATGATCGCCGCCGCCACCGCGCTGGCATCGCTGCTGTCGGCCCTCACCCCCGACATGGCGTGGCGCGGCCACGTGGTCAAGGACATGGGCTTGGTGCAGCTGGCGGCGGTCTTTCACGCCGCGGTCGTGCCCCTGGCAACCGCCCTGCTGCTGGCGTCGTACTACCTGTGGCGGCGGCGGCGGCGGGCGTTCGCGATCGCCTTCGTGCTGCTGATCGCGATCGGCGTCTTCAACGTGCTCAAAGGCCTGGACGTGGAGGAGGCGCTGCTGGCCTGGGTCGGCGCCGGCGTGCTGTGGTGGGGCCGTGGCGCCTTCACGGTGGAGCCCGGGCCGGTCAAGCTGGGGGCCTCGATCGTGACCGCAGCCGCCGCCCTGACGGTGACCGTCGGCTGTCACCTTCGTGGCCGCCTGGTCGGCCGCCAAAGGCCGGCCCGACCTGGGTCTCGTCGCCCGCGCTTCGGGCGACATGTTCCTGTGGCAGGACCCGCCGATGCGGATAGCCGACAATCTGCGATTCGTGCCTCAGGCGCTGGGAGTGGTATCGCTCTTGGGAGTGCTGCTCGCCGCCCGGGCACTGTTTCGCCCGCTGCCGTCGCTGGTTGCCGCTGCCCGATCTGGCCGAGCGCGCCCGCGCCGCCGACGTGATCCGCCGCCACGGCCACGACACGCTCTCGTTTTTCAAGCTGCGCTCGGACAAGCACTACCTGTGGAGCGCCGACCGGCGCGCGTTCGTGGGGTATCGGGTCGAGAGCCGGGTGATGCTGATCTCCGGCGACCCGGTGGGACCGCCGGAGTCGGTGCGATCGCTCCTGGCCGACACAGCCGCCCACGCTCGCTGTCGCGACCTGCGGCTGGCGGTCGTGGGAGCCAGCCAGCAGATCCGCGACCTGTGCGCCGAAGCCGGCATGAAGACGCTCTACATCGGCGACGAGGCGATCGTGGACACCGCCGCATTCAGCCTCGAGGGGCGCGCGATTCGCAAGGTGCGCCAGTCCGTCCATCGGCTGGAGAACGCCGGATACACCACCGAGGCGATCTCATCGGGAGACGCCACGCCGGCGCTCCTGGACGAGCTCGACGTGGTTTCCACCCGGTGGCGCAAAGGCGCGCCCGAGCGCGGCTTCTCGATGGCGCTGGACAGCCTGCGCGGGTACGGCAGGCCGGAGACGCTGCTGGTGATTACGCGAGCTCCCGACGGCCACGTGGCCGGCTTCATGCATCTGGTGCCCTCCTTCGGGCCGGCGGCGATGTCGCTGGAGCGGATGCGGCGACTGCCCGACGAGCCCAACGGCTTGATGGAGTTCCTGGTGGTGCGCACGATCGCGCTGCTGCGCGAGCGCGACGTGGCCGAGCTGTCGTTGAACTTCGCCGCCTTCGGCAAGTTCCTGCGCGATCCCGCCAACCGTTTTCAGGCGGTTTTGGGCAAGCAGCTTCGGATCGCCGACCGCTGGTTCCAGATCCAGCGGCTGCAGCGATTCAACGCCAAGTTCGCGCCACGCTGGCAGCCGCGGTACCTGGTGTACCCGTCAACCGCCGCGCTGCCGCGATGCGCGCTGGCGGTGCTGTGGGCCGAGGGGCAGGCGCCCAAGCCGGCATTCCGGCCCACCCCGACGCCGCGCGTGGGCGTCAGCCCCGGTCCCTGAGCACCGCCGACCACTCCCGCGCCCGCTCCACGTTCCAGGCGATCCAGAAGCACAGTGCTGCCAGTGGCAGCTCGCCCACCAGCGCTTGAAGCACCGCCACGCTCGCCTCGTGGCTGCCGGTGGAGGTGAGCACGTCGAACCATGCGTCGCACAGAAACAGGGTGCCGGTGGCGGTGGCGGCGATCGCCAGCCAGCCCGAGCGGCGAAACGCGCCCAGCGCCGTGGCCACGATCCCGAACACCAGTGCGACGTCGAACCCGACCCAGACCGCGTCCCAGTGAGCGGCGTGATGACGGGTCGGCAGCGTGGCCGCCAGGTACACCGTCCACGGCACCATCAGCACCGCCACGATGATCAACCCGCTGCCGATGATCAGGCGCAGCCGGCGCCGGCGCTCGTCCGTCCTGAGAGGTGGTGAAACTGGTGGCTGATCGACCTCCAAAGCACTTTCAGAGTAGCGTCAGTGTGCGCGGCAATCGAGACAGGATCTCGATTCCGGTTTCGGTCATCATCAGCGTCTCCATGTAGGAGGCGGTGATGCCGGCGTCGGCGTCGAACACGATGTTCTCGTAGTTGGTGACGTATCCCGGCTCCCACGTGAACTTCTCGTAGGCGTCGTTGGCGATATAGGTGTGCCCCACCCACGACGGCGGAAATGCGATCCCCAGCGCATACCCGCCCACCCACCACACCTGGTCGGGCGAGAAGCGTGCGAACACGTGCTCCTCGGCGATCCGCTGGGCCACCTCCAAGGGGTCGCCGGGCCGCACGGCGTCCCGTACCCTCTCGACGCTCTGGGCGGTGTAGTCGAGTATCTCGCGGGCCTGGGGGTTGTCCTCGCCGATCGCGTAGGTGCGGCAGACATCGACGTGGTAGCGGTTGTAGACGCCGCAAGCGTCGATGTACATGATGTCGCCCACTTCCACCGGCCGGCGGGTGGGCGCGAAGTGCGTCTGACACCACACCAGCGGCCCGGCCGACACCATCGTGCGCACGCCCGCGTGCTCGCCACCCAGCTCCGCCATCGCCAGGTCGAGCCGGGCTGCGATCTCGATCTCGGTGATGCCGGGGCGAACGATCTCGGGCAGCTGCTCGAACGCCCCGTCGACGATCTCCGACGCCCGCCGCACGCATGCCACCTCGGCCGCAGACTTGACCAGGCGCACCCGGTCGACCACCCAGTCGCCGTCCACGATCTCGGCGCCGCGCTCGGCCAAGCCTGCAGCGACTGCCGACACCAGCGGCCCGGACGGCGCCACCGTGTGCCACTCGATGCCGACGCTGCCCCGCGTCCAGCCGCGGTCGGCGAACACCGAGAACACCGTCTCCAGGGCCGATGAGTAGTCGACGAACACGGTCTCGTCCCAATGCGCCGCATTCAGGGCGTGGTTTCGGTGGCGCTCGTAGTCGACGAACACGATGCCGGGATCGTGGGCGCGGACGATCGCCCCCAACGGCGCTCGGGGCGGATACCAGATCGACTCGAAGCCGGTCAGGTAGTTGAGGTTGGCCGGGCTCATCACGTACAAGCACGTCGATGCCGCGGCGCTGCATCTCGGCGCGCACGCGCCCCTCCCGGTCGCGGTACTCGCCGAGATCGAACGGCAGTCGCTGATAACGGTCGTCGGTGATACGACCGATCGTATAGGTCCGGCTGCAGATCGTCGCGTACACTTGTCGCGGCTGATGGCCAGGACTGCTCTACCGGCTCGGGCGCTTGGTGGCCGCCCACCCGATGATCGTGATTGTGCTCTGGATCATTGGCGCGGCCGGCGTGACGCTGCTCGTGAAAGCTGTCGGAGCCGAGACCAACAACAACGTCACGCTCCCCGGCACCGGCAGCCAGAAGGCCACCGACCTGCTCGAGGCCGGGTTCCCGCCGCAGCAGAACGGATCGAATCCGATCATCTTCCACGTCACCAAGGGCAAGGTGACCGACTCGGCCAATAAGACCGCGATCACGGACTCCTACAAGGCGATCAAGAAGATCCCCTTCGTCTCCAGTGCCGTCAGCCCGTTTGACCAGGACGGGGCTGCCCAGATCTCGAAGGACAAGCAGACGGCGTTCATCTCGGCTCTGCTCAAGATCAGCTCCAGCGAGCTGACCGAGGCCGCAGGCGCAGCGGGTGATGGACGCCGCCGAGCCCGGCAAGAAGGCCGGGATGGACGTCCAGGGGGGCGGGTCGATCGGGTCGGTGCTCTCCCCCAACGACACCTCCACCAGCGACCTGATCGGGATCCTGGCGGCAATGCTGATCCTGACCTTCACCTTCGGCACGGTGGTGGCGATGGGCATGCCGATCGCCACAGCGATCCTGGGGCTGACCACCGCCCTGGGCGTGATCGGCCTGCTCGGACACCTGATCGCCGTGCCCGATATCGCCCACACCGTGGCCACCATGATCGGCCTGGCGGTCGGTATCGACTACGCGCTGTTTCTGGTGACGCGCCACCGCACGCAGATGCGCGAAGGCGTGGAGATGCACGAGTCGGTGGCCCGGGCGGTGGGCACGGCCGGCACCGCGGTGGTGTTCGCCGGCTGCACCGTGGTGGTCGCGCTGGTGTCCCTGGTGGTGGCGGGGATCCCGCTGGTGTCCGCGCTCGGCTACACCGCGGCGGTGGCGGTGGGCACCGCCGTGCTTGCAGCGATCACGCTGCTGCCCGCCCTGATGTCGCTGGCAGGCAAGTTCATCAACTCGATCGCCTTGCCGGCCCGCCTGCATCCCTCCGACGACCCGGAGAAGGTCGGCCTGTGGGGGCACTGGTCGAACTTCGTCACCCGCCGGCCGTGGGTTTCCGTCGCGATCGCCGCGGCCATCCTGGTACCGCTGATCATCCCGGTATTCACGCTCCGCCTGGGTCAGGAGAACATCGGACAGACATCACCGTCGACGATGGAGCGCAAGGCCTATGACCTGATGGCCAGCGGCTTTGGCCCCGGCTACAACGGCCCGCTGATCGTGGCGGTCGCGCTGGCACCCGACGCCAAGGCCGACCCGACGGTGACCGCCCAGGAGAACCAGCTGAAGCAGCTCCAGAACGAGCTCGACGCCGAGCAGAAGCAGGGCAACCAGATGGCTGCCGAGCTCAAGTCGGGACAGGCGTCGCTGGAGCAGCAGCAGGCGGTCTTGGAGAAACAGCAGGCGTCACTCAACCAGCAGGCCGCCGAGCTGCAGCGCCAGGAGGCTGCGCTGCAAGCCCAGCAGGCGTCGCTGGAGGCCCAGGCGGCCCAGCTCGACGCCGAACGCAACCAGCTCAAAAGCGAAGCCCGGGCGCTGGAGCAGAAGGCCAAGCGCCAGGCGGTGCGGCTGGTCGCGATCGAGGCCGAGATCCGGCGGGTGGAGCAGCTGATCGCAACCGTCACCGACCCCACCCGGCTGGCGCGGCTGCAGCAGCGACTGGCGCGGCTTCAGACTGCAGCGACGGCCACCATCGCCGAGCTCAAGCACGACCGGGCTGAGGCCAAGAGGCTCGAAGCGCCAGGCCGAGGCGCTGGCGGTCCAGGCGGCGTCGCTGAACGCCCAAAAGCAGCAGCTCGAGGCCCAGGGGGCGCAGCTCCAGGCCCAGGCCGACGCCCTCCAAAAGCAGGGCGACGCGCTCCAGAAGCAGGCCGACGCACTGCAGGCCCAAGCCGCCGAGCTGCAACAGCAGAAGGCCGATCTCGACGCGCTCCAGGCAAAGGCCGCCAAGCAGCAGAAGCAGGCGACCCAGCTGCACAACCAGCTGGTGAACACGCTCACCAAGGCCGGCGGCGACGATCGCGGCACCGACCCGCGGCTGGTCAAGCTCCAGGACGGGCTGACCAACACCAAGGGCGACGAGCTGGTCTCTCCGCCGCAGATCTCAAAGCGCGGCAACGATGTGGTGTTCACCGTGATCGCGACCACCGCGCCGTCGGCGGTGGCGACCGCCAACCTGGTGGGCCATCTGCGCGACACGGTGATCCCCGCCAGCAGCAGCAAGGGCCTGACCGCCTACGTGGGCGGCTCGACCGCCAGCAACGTCGACCTGGCCAGCGAGATCGCGAGCAGGCTGCCGCTGGTGATCGTGACCATCCTGGTGCTCAGCATGCTGGTGTTGCTGGTGGCGTTCAGGTCGGTGGCGATCCCGCTGCAGGCCGCGGTCACCAACTTCCTCACCGCGATGGCGGCGTTCGGCATCGTCACCGCCGTCTTTCAGTGGGGCTGGGGCATCAGCCTGGTCGGGAATCGACACGACCGCATCGACCGTCCCGATCGCGAGCTTCGTACCGCTGATGATGTTCGCGGTGCTGTTCGGGCTGAGCATGGACTATCAGGTGTTCCTGCTGTCCTCGGTCGACCATTTCCGCGCACACGGCGAGAACGACAAGACGTCGGTGCGGCTCGGCCTCAAGGCCAGCGCCCGGGTGATCGCCGCGGCCGCGCTGATCATGATGTCGGTGTTCTCGAGCTTCATCCTCAACGGCGATCCGGTGGTCAAGCAGTTCGGCGTGGGCCTGGCGAGCGCGGTTGCGCTGGCCGCCACGATGGTGCTGCTGCTCGCCCCCGCGTTGCTGACCTTGATGGGCCGATGGGCCTGGTGGATGCCCAGCCTGCTGGGCAAGATCGTGCCCAAGATCGACATTGAAGGCACCACCCTCGGCGACCAGCCCTCACCCGCCGCTCCCCAGCCGGCCGAGACCGCCGGCGAGTAACGGACTCACCGCAGCTTGAATAATTGGTGCCAGGCACCAATTATTCACTCTGTCCACCTGACTGCCAACTGGCGGCTGCCGTCTGTAGCTCCCGTCACACGGCGGGGCGGACGTCACCTCCCCGTTGGTACAAAATTTCGAACTTTCAGAGGACCTGGAGGCGGGGTGGCTGAGGCTCGTGGTGAATAACGGTGCCTGGCACCGTTATTCACGTTAGCGGCGGAGAAACCCACCGGCAATGGGGATGGTGGCGAGGTAGGCGTTGGCTGCGGCGGCGGCTCGGCGGCCGTCGGCGATCGCGGTCACGATCAGGTCGGCGCCGCGGACGCAGTCGCCGGCGGCGAAGACGCCGTCGGCGGCGGTCTGCAAGGCCCCGTCCACCGGGATGGTCAGCGCCGGGCCCAGCTCGATGCCCAGCTGGGTCAGCAGCGGCGAGTTCTCGGCGCCGGTGAATCCCACCGCGATCAGCACCAGGTCGGCATCCAGCACGAACTGCTCACCGGTCGGCTGGGGCCGCGGCCGGCGGCCGACGCCGTCGAACCCGGGAAACTCCATCCGCTCCAACCGGATCGCAGTCAGCCGGCCGTCGGTGCCCAGAAACTCGATCGGCTCCAGCTGAAACTCGCGCTCGCCGCCCTCGGCATGAGCGCCGTACGAGCGCAACACGAACGGCCACTCCGGCCACACCCGCAGCGGGCTGCGAGCGGTCGGAGGAGTCGGCCCGTGGGCCACCTCGATCACCGACTCGGCCTGCTCCCGCAGCGCGCAGCCGAGGCAGTCTGCGCTGGTGTCGCCGCCGCCCAGGATCACGACCTTGGCGCCCGCCGCAGAGAGCGTCGGCGCGACCGCCTCGAAGCCGCCCAGCGCGCGGTTTCGACCGGTCAGATACGGCATCGCGAACTCGACTCCCAGCAAGTCGCGGCCGGGCAGGTCGACGTCTCGCGGTCGCTGCGCTCCGGTGGCCAGCACCACCGCATCGAACCGCTGCCGCAGCTCGTCCGCCGCCAGCCCGGTGCCGACGTCCACGCCGCACTCGAACACCGTGCCCTCGGCCCGCATCTGATCCAGGCGGGCATCGATCACCGACTTCTCCAGCTTGTAGTCGGGAATCCCGAAGCGCAGCAGCCCGCCCGGCGCCGGATCGCGCTCGAACACCGTCACCGCATGGCCCGCGCGGGTCAGCTGCTGGGCCGCCGCCAGCCCCGCCGGGCCGCTGCCGACGACCGCCACCGACCGCCCCGAAGCCGACGCCGGAAGCTGCGGCTCCCACCCACCGCCGACAGCGCGATCGGCGATCGCAAGCTCGATCTCGCGAATCGTGACCGGCTCGTCGTTCAACGCCAGCACGCACGCCTCCTCGCACGGCGCCGGGCACAGCCGCCCGGTCAGCTCGGGAAAGTTGTTGGTGGAGTGCAGCTCCTCGGCCGCCTCGCTCCACAGCCCGCGACGGGCGAGATCGTTCCAGTCGGGGATGGTGTTGGTCAGCGGACAGCCGGAATGACAGAACGGCACGCCACAGCCCATGCACCTGGTCGCCTGGGCACGCACCTCGTCGTCGGACGGCGGGATCGCCTGGTGCAGCTGATCGGCCAGCCGCTCGTGCCACCGGCCGATACTCGGAGCCGCGCCGCTCGATCTCCAGGAAGCCGCGGGGATCAGGCATGGGCCACACCCACCGCCGGCTCCGTCGCCGACCCGCGGCTGCAACCCCTTCAGGTCGCGCGGCATCACCTTGAAGAACGACCCGCCCGCCCCCGCCGGCCAGGTCGCAAGAATCCTCGTCGCCACCGGGCTGCGGGTGGCCTCGAAGTGCCGGTGCAGCAGGTCGATCACCAGCTCTTGGTCGTCGCCGTCGAGCGGCTCCAGATCGACGCTCTCGGGGTTGAGTCGCCGCGGCAGCTCCGCGCCGGGATCGAACACGTAGGCGACACCGCCGGTCATGCCCGCGGCGAAGTTCCGCCCGACCGGCCCCAGGATCAGCACCACACCGCCGGTCATGTACTCGCAGCCGTGATCGCCCACGCCCTCGATCACCGCCGTGGCGCCTGAGTTACGCACGGCAAACCGCTCCCCTGCCCGGCCACACAGGTAGGCCTCACCGCCGGTGGCGCCGTACAGCACCGTGTTTCCAACCAGCACGCTGCGCTCGCCGGAATAGCCGGCCTGCTCGAACGGCCGCACCGTCAGCACGCCGCCGCAAAGACCCTTGCCGGCGTAGTCGTTGCATGCCCCCTCGAGGTCGATGCGAAGCCCTGTGGGCGCCCACGCGGCCAGGCTCTGGCCGGCGTGCCCGGTCAGCCGCAGGGTCACGTGATCGCGCGGCAGCTCGCCACCCGCGCGGACGATCTCGCCGGCCAGGAACGCCCCCACGCTGCGATCGGTGTTCGCCACCGGGTGTGACACCACCACCGCCGCGCCGCCCTCCAACGCGGGGCGGATCTGGGCACGCAGCTTCGTGTCCAAGGACGTCTCGACCAGGTTCGACCGATCGGCGCTGCGACCCGGCGCAGGGTGGATCAGCGCCGACAGATCGAGCGCGCTGGCGCGCTCCTGCAGCAGGTCGGCCCGGCCGACGATCTCGTCCAGGCTGCGCGCGCCGAGCTCGGCCAGCTCCCGCCGCACCTCGCCGGCCAGATGCATGAAATAGGTGACCACATGATCGGGCGTGCCGGTAAACCGCCTGCGCAGCTCCGGGTCCTGGGTGGCGATGCCCACCGGGCAGGTGTTGAGGTGACAGACACGCATCATCACGCAGCCGGCGGCCACCAGCGGCGCGGTCGAGAAGGCGAACTCCTCGGCGCCCAGAAGCGCCGCGATCACGACGTCTCGCGCCGTGCGCAGACCGCCGTCCACCTGCAGCCGCACCCGCTCACGCAGACCGTTGGCGGCCAGCACCTGCTGGGTCTCCGCCAGTCCCAGCTCCCACGGCACACCCGCGTGCTTGAGCGACGACAGCGGGGCGGCGCCGGTGCCGCCGTCGTGGCCGGCGATCACGATGTGGTCAGCACCGGCCTTGGCCACACCGGCGGCGATCGTGCCGACGCCCGCGCCGGACACCAGCTTGACCGAGATCGAGGCCTGCGGATTCACCAGCCGCAGGTCGTGGATCAGCTGGGCGAGATCCTCGATCGAATAGATGTCGTGGTGCGGGGGCGGTGAGATCAGACCCACCCCGGGCGTGGAATGGCGCAGCCGGGCGATGGTCGCGTCCACCTTGTGCCCCGGCAGCTGCCCGCCCTCGCCGGGCTTGGCTCCCTGGGCGATCTTGATCTGGAGCTGGTCGGCGTCGACCAGGTAGGCGGCGGTCACGCCGAACCGGGCAGAGGCCACCTGCTTGATCGCTGAGCGCCGCAGAGTCGCCGTTTGCGTCCGGTACCGAGCGGGCCGGGTCCTCCCCACCCTCGCCGGTGTTGGAGCGACCGCCGAGACGGTTCATGGCGATCGCAAGCGTCTCGTGGGCTTCGCTGGAAAGTGATCCGAGGCTCATCGCGCCGGTCGCGAACCGGCGCACCAGGGCGGTCTCCGGCTCGACTTCAGCCGAGCGGCACGCTGGGGCGCAGGCCGCCCGGCTCGAGCCGGCTGCGAAGGGTCGATCCGTCACCGTCGGACAAGCGCGAGAACCGGGCAAACTCCTTCGCGTCCCCGTCACGAGCAGCGCGCTGCAATGCCACGATCGACTCGGGATTCCAGCGATGGTGCACGCCACCCTCCCGGAATCGGTACTCGCTGCCGCGGTCGATCCTGCCGGGATCGACATGGGCGCGCTGGTGGCGCTCGCAGCTGAGCCTCGTGCACGTCGGCGATCTCGATCCCGCCGATGCGCGACACCGTGCCGGGGAAGTACCGGTCGATCAGTCGCGGCCCCAGCCCCACCGCCTCGAAGATCTGGGCGCCGCGGTAGCTCTGAATGGTCGAGATCCCCATCTTGGAGCAGATCTTGAGCAGGCCGTCGCCCACGGCCTTGACGTAGCGCAGCTGCTGCTCGGGGTCGAGCAGCTCCAGCGCCAGGTACGGGCACACCGCGGCCGCCCCGTAGCCGAGCAGCAGGGCGACGTGCATCGTCTCGCGCGGCTCGCCCGACTCGACCACCAAGCCGCACATGGTGCGAGCGCCCTCCCGCACAAGGTGTGAGTGCACCGCCGCGGTCGCCAGCAGCGCCGGGATCGGTGCATGCTCTTCGTCGATCTCGCGGTCGGACAGCACCACGATGGCGTAGCCGTCCCAGGCCGCCCGCGATGCCCTGCGGCAGAGCGAGTCGACCGCCCGGGTCAGCCCCTCGGCTCCCTCGGCGATCGGGTAGGTGGCCGAAAGCGTGATTGCGCTGAACCCGGAGCGCTCGATGCCGCGCAGCCGCTCCAGCGCCGCCCGGGTCAGCACCGGGGTCGGCAACACCACCCGCCGGCAGAACTCGGGCAGCTCGTCCAACAGGTTTCCGATCGCCCCGATCGACGTCTGCAGGCTCATCACCAGCGCCTCACGGCGAGGGTCGATGGGTGGGTTGGTGACCTGGGCAAACTGCTGCCGGAAATGGTCAGACAAGAGCCGCGATCCCTGTCCCAGAGCCGTCACCGGCGTGTCATCGCCCATCGAGCCGACCGGTTCGGCGCCCTCGGCCAGCGGCTCGAGCACCAGTTCCAGCTGCTCGGCGGTGTAGCCGAAGGTGTGCATCAGGCGGGTGCGTTCGTCGGCAGGGATCTCGGTCACGTCGCGCATCGGCAGATCGTCGATGTGCATCTGGTGGCGTGCCAGCCAGGCGCCGTACGGCCGGCTGCGGGCAAGTGCCCGCCGAGCCTCGTGGGAGCCGACCAGACGGCCCGAGACGGTGTCGGCCACCAGCAGCTGGCCCGGCTCGACCCGGTCGCACTCGATGATCTCCGACGGGTCGGCCTCCAGCACCCCGATCTCCGACGCCACCGCGACCAGCCCGTCGCTGGTACGCACATACCGGGATGGGCGCAGCCCGTTTCGATCGAGTGCCGCCACCACCTTGACGCCGTCTGAGGCGATGATCGCCGCCGGCCCGTCCCACGGCTCCATCACCGAGGCGTGGTACTCGCACATGCTGCGCACGTCGGCGGCCAGATCGGTGGAGGGATCGGTCCAGGCCGGCGGCACCAGCATCGTCACCGCGTGCTCCAGCGAGCGCCCGCTCATCAAAAGCAGCTCGAGGGCGGCGTCCAGCTTGGCCGAGTCCGACCATCGCTCCTCCGCGATCGGGTAGAGCTTCTGCAGGTCGGACCCCAGTGCCTGCGACCGCAGCTGCGGTTGGCGGGCCGCCAGCCAGCTGGCGTTTCCGCGGACGGTGTTGATCTCACCGTTGTGGGCCAGCAGGTTGAACGGGTGGGCGAGATCCCAGGTGCCGAGGGTGTTGGTCGAAAACCGGCTGTGCACGACCGCCAGCGCCGTCTCGAAGCGGGGGTCGGTCAGGTCGGGGTAGTAGCGCTCCAGCTGAGTGGCCTTGAGCAGGCCCTTGTACACCAGCCGGCGAGACGACAGGCTGACGATCATGAAGTCGGCCTCGGGCACGCCGGCGGCCTGGGCCAGCCGCTCGATCCGGCGCCGGATCACATACAGCTTGCGCTCGAACTCATCGTCGCCCCCGGAGCGGCGCTCCACGAACAGCTGCCGCACCACCGGTTCGCACGATCGAGCCAGGTCGCCGATGGCGCTGGAATCCACCGGCACGTCGCGGAACCCGAGCGCGCGATGGCCCTCCTCGGCACACACCCGCACACACAGCTCCTCGCAGCGCAGCCGAAGCGCCGAGTCGCGCGGCAGGAACACCAGCCCGGTGCCGTACCCGCCCAGCTCGGTCAACCCGCCGAACAGCGCCTCACACTCGCGCCGCAGAAACCGGTCGGGCAGCTGCACCATGATCCCCGCGCCGTCGCCGGTATCAGGGTCGGCGCCGGTCGCCCCGCGATGCTCGAGCCCACGCAGCGCGCGGGTGGCCCGCTGCAGCAGCTCATGCGTGGGACGGCCGTCCAGCCGCACAAGCGCGCCCAGCCCGCACGAGGCGTGCTCGAAACGCGCGTCCCACAGGGGTGGCATGACTCTCCCGTCCGGGTGCATCCGATCACCTTAGCATGAATCAAACCGTTTGATTTGTATGCAAATGGTGAATGAAACTTTTGATTCAGTCTCGGCTGCCCCAGGTGTCTGACATCAGGTACCCCTCGGGGAACGGGTCAGACGGATCGACGAACACCTGGTTGATCCCGGTGATCCAGGCGCTGCCGCGGATCGCCGGCACGATCCCCGGCCTGTCTCCGACGGTGGCGGCGGCCACAATCCGGCCGTCGAAGGTGGTGCCCAGCGCCGAGGCGCGCCGTCATCGAGTCGCCCACAGACATCGATCCGCGGGCGTGCAGCGCCGCCAGCCGCGCGCTCAACCCGGTGCCGCAGGCCGACCGGTCGAGCCGCCCGGGAGAGATCACAACCGCGTTTCGGGTGACCTTCCCCACCCCGTTCCAGGGTGCCGCGATCTGGACGATGCTGACCCCGGCGATATCGGGATTCTCGGGGTGGACGCACGTAATCTGTTCGCCGGCGGCCTCACGGATGCGCTCGCCCACCGCAGTCAGATCGCGGGCCTCGTCCGGCTCGATGGCAAAGCCCAGCGCGGCCGCATCCGCGATCGCAAACCACATGCCTCCGTATGAGATATCGACGGTCAGCGTGCCCAGCCCCTCGACCTCCAGCGGCAGGTCGAGGCCGTGCGCAAAGCTCGGCACGTTGGTCAGCTCGACCGACTCGCAGCGGCCGTCGCGGCAGGCCGCCCGCAGCTCGATCACGCCACCCGGCGCCTCCAGCCGAAACACCGTCTCGGGCTCGCGCATCTCCACCATGCCGGTCTCGAGCAGCACGGTGGCGGTGCAGATGGCATTGGAACCCGACATTGGCGGGTACTCGGTCGGCTCCATGATGATGAACCCCGCAGCGCAGTCGGGAAGGCGCGAGGGCACCACCAGATTGGCGTGCACGGCCACGCTTCCGCGCGGCTCGTGCAACAGCAGGCTGCGCAAACCGTCGCCGTCGCGAGCCAGCGCCTGCATCCGATCGAATACGGTGTCACCATCGGGCGGCAGCACGCCGCCGGTGACGACATTGCCGACCTCTCCTCCAGCATGACAGCCAACCACAGTAATCGCGTGTTGTGTTCTCATCGGTGCCCGCCAGGATACCGACGGTGAACCTGCGGCTCCGCCAACATGCGGCCACGGTCGCCCCGCAGAAGGCAACCGTCAAGCGCGATGCGCTGGCCGGCCTGCCGGTGGCAGTCGGCGGAGTGCCCGACGGCATGGCGGCGGCGGTGCTGGCCGGCGTGAACCCGGTGATCGGTCTGTACGCGAGCTTCGCCGGCCCGATCGCCGGCGGACTCTCGTCCAGCACCCAGCTGATGGTGGTCACGACCACCAGCGCCGCGGCCCTGACCGCCGGCTCGACGCTGGTCAACGTCGCCCCGGCCGACCGGCCGGAGGTGCTGGTGCTGCTGACGCTGATGGGCGGCATCGCGATGATCGCCGCCGGCCTGCTCAAGCTGGGCCGCTACACCCGGTTTGTCTCGATCTCGGTGATGATCGGCTTCCTCACCGGGGTTGCCACCAACATCGTGCTCGGCCAGCTCGGCAACCTCACCGGCGCCGCGGTGTCCGGATCGACCGCGATCGCCAAGGCCTACGACCTGATCACCCACCCCAGCCGGATCAGCCTGGCCTCGACCGCCGTGGGGCTCTCGGCGCTCGCGATCGTGGCGATCGTGGCCCGCACCCGGCTGCGGCCGTACGCGGCCGTGTTCGGCCTGGTGATCCCCACCATCGCCTCGCTGGGCGTGGACAACATCGAACGCGTCTCTGACGACGGCGCCATCCCCACCGGCGTGCCGCTGCCGCACATCCCCGACCTGTCGGTGTTCAGCTTCGACCTGCTGGCGGGCGCCGCCGCCATCGCGGTGCTGGTGCTGGTGCAGGGGGCGGGCGTGGCGGAATCGGCGCCCAACCCCGACGGCAAGCCGTCGCGGATCGATCGCGACTTCCTGGCGGCGGGTATCGGCAACCTCGCCTCGGCGCTCTTCCGCGGCCAGCCGGTGGGCGGCTCGGTCGGCCAGACGGCGCTGAACCTGGCAGCGGGTGCCCGCTCGCGCTGGGCGGGGATCTTCGCCGGCATGTGGATGCTGGCGATCCTGGTGGCGTTCTCGGGGATCGTCGGCAAGGTGCCCATCCCCACCCTCGTCGGGCATCCTGATCTACGCCGCCGTGCGCTCGATCCGGGTTCCCGAGATCCGCGCCATCCTGCGCACCGGCAGCACCTCCCAGATCGCGATCGCGACCACGTTTCTGTCGACGCTGTTTCTGCCGATCGCAGCAGCGGTGGGGATCGGCGTGGCGCTGTCGCTGATGCTGCAGCTCAACCGTGACGCACTCGATCTGACGGTGGTCGAGCTGGTGCCGGTGGGCGACACCTTCGAGGAGCACCCCGCACCCAAACGGCTGCCCAGCAGGGCGGTCACCATGCTGGACGTGTACGGCAGCCTGTTCTACGCCGGCGCCCGCACGCTGCAGGCCAGGCTGCCCGATCCGGCCGGCTCGGAGGAGCCGGTGGTGGTGCTGCGCCTGCGCGGGCGCACGTCGCTCGGTGCCACCGCCTTCCTGGTGCTCGGCGACTACGCCGAGAAGCTCCGCGAGGTCGGCGGCCGGCTCTATCTGAGCGGCGTCGCCCCCGAGCTGGTCGAGCAGATGCGCCGGTCACGCCGGGTCGAGGCGGCCGGCAAGGTGGAGGTGTACGAAGCCACCCCCCGGCTGGGCGAGTCGAGCATGGAGGCCTTCGAGGACGCCGAGCACTGGCTGATCACAGCCGACGCTCAGACTCCTCAATCCGATAGTCGTTGATGCTCGCGTCGCGGCGGCGCATGTACCCCAGCTCGTCGAACTCCCAGTGCTCGTTGCCGTGCGATCGCCACCACTGCCCCGAGGCGTCGTGGCTCTCGTACTCGAACCGCACCGAGATGCGATTGCCGTCGTGGCACCACAGCTCCTTGCGCAGCTTGTACTGCAGCTCCTTCTCCCACTTGCGATGGAGAAAGGCGATGATCGCCTCCCGGCCCTCGAAGAACTCGTCGCGGTTGCGCCACTTGGAATCGAGCGTGTAGGCCTGGGCGACACGCTCGGGCTCGCAGGTATTCCAGGCGTCCTCAGCCGCCTGCACCTTCTGCTTGGCGGTCTCGAGCGTGAACGGGGGAACGGGTGGTCGGGGATCCATGGCTCTCCTCAGCTGGTGTAGTGGGCGCGGTGGTCGACCTCTTTGAACAGCTGCATGCCGATCGGCTGCTGCATCTCCTCGGCCAGGTGGGCGACCACGCCGGCGGTGCGGGCGATCAGCGCGAACCCGCGCACGATCGCGGGAGTGAAGCCGAGGTCGGCCAGCGCGGCCCCGGCCACCCCGGCGCCGTTGATGGGAAGCGCCCGGCCGGTCTGCTCGGCGTGGGCGGCGGCGACCCACCGCAGCGCCTCGCAGGTTGGGGCCGAGCTGGCCGGTCTCCTCGGCGATCGCATACATCCGCGGTGTGCGCGGATCCTCCAGCTTGTGCACGGGATGACCGAGGCCGGGCACCCGCTTGCCGGCGGCCAGCCGGGCTCGCACCGCAGCATCGGCGCCGCCGGCATCGGTGATGTCCTGCAGGAACACCGCGGTATCCTCGACCACGCCCAGGAACACGCTGCCGGCACCCAGCAGCCCCGACGCGACCGCGCCCTGGAGCGCCTCGGGCGCACCGGTGTAGGTCAGCCGAGCCGCCAGCACCGTCGGCGTCAGGCCGTGGTCGGCCAGCGACACCAGCACCGCGTCGAGCATGCGCGCCTGCCCCGCGGTGGGCTGCTCACCTCTCACCAGCAGGAAGGCCAGCTCGGTGAAGGTGACGTGGCCCATCAGCTCGTCGGCCAGGTTGCGGCCGCGGATGGTGATCGTGTCGGGCGTCGAGGCACCGATGCCGGTGCGCAGCCAGTCGTCGTCGCTCATGCGAAATCAGCCTCCTGGTCGGTGCGCTCGCGGTCCAGCCGGTGCTTGGCGATCCGGCCTGTGGGTGTGCGGGGAAGATCGGTCACGGCCTCAAGGTAGCGGGGGACCTTGAACGGCGTCAGCCGCTCGGCCGCGGTCGCGCGCACGGCAGCCAGGTCGACGGCAGCGGGATCGGCGACCATCACGAAGGCCTTGATCTCCTCCTCACTGAGCTCCGACGGCACCCCCACCACCGCCGCCTCCAGCACGTCGGGGTGGGTCGGCCAGCGCCTCCTCGATCTCGCCCGGGGCCACGTTCTCGCCGCGACGGCGGATCACCTCCTTGAGCCGGCCGACGAAGGTGTATGTCCCATCCGCGTTCGGCTCGACCAGATCGCCGGTGCGAAGCCAGCCGTCATCGGACAGCACCTGCGCGGTCTCTTCCGGCATGCCCCAGTAGCCCGCCATCACGGCGGGGTTTCGCAGCTGCAGCTCGCCGTCCACCACCCGGCCCTCGTTGATCACGCCCAGCCGCGGGTGCTGGCGGATGCTTCCCAGCGTGCCGTACGGGCGGGTGCCGCGCGCCCAGATGGTGCCGTAGGGAGTCTCGGACATGGCATACCCGGCCACGATCCGAAGGCCGAAACGGGCCTCGATCTGGAGCTGGCGCTCGCGGGTGGGAGCCGGGCCGGTGTAGCACAGCCGCAGAGGACTGTCGGCGTCGTCTGCCCGCTCGGGCTGGCGCATCAGGATCTCGAGCATCGCCCCGATCGCATTGAACTCGGTGGCGCCGTGGCGCCGGGCCGAGTCGATGAACCCGCTGGCCGAGAACCGCGGCAGGAGTGCCAGGCCGGCCCGCGCGGCGATCGATCCCAGCATCGAGTACGCCGGCGCGTTGATGTGAAACAGCGGCAGCGAGGTCATCAGCCGGTCGTCGGGGCCGAGCTCCATCCACCAGGGGAAGCCCTCACCCGCCATCGTGTAGGCGCGCTGTGTCTGGGTGACCAGCTTCGACCGGCCGGTGGTGCCCGAGGTGGGAATCAGCACGGCCGGCGCGTCCGGTGATGGTCGATCGGCCGGGGCGTCGCCCGGCCCGCTGGAACAGCACGGCCACGTCGAGGTGACCGGGCGGCGACCACCGCGGCCGGCTGCACCTGCTCGCAGCAGCCCGGCCAGCTCGGCCTCGGACGAGCGGGGATTGGCGGTCAAGAGGATCGTGCCGGCGTAGGCCGAGCCCAGCCACAGGAACACGTGCTCGGGCGTGCTGGGCATGGTCGCCATCACCACGTCGCCCCGCCCAAGGCCGAGATCGGCCAGCCCCGCCGCCGCCCGGCCAACCTGCTCGCGCGCTTGCGCGTAGGTGTACTGGCGGTCTTCGAACACCAGCCACGGCTTGTCCGGATTCTCAGCGACGGCCTCGTCGAACAGCTCGGGGATGGTGCCTGGCATTCCGGGCAACACCCTACCGTGGGGCAGTGGAGCGCATCGGTAGGGTTACCCGCGATGAGCGACAGAATCCAGACCGCCCGTGACGCCCACTACGGATCGCCGCTTTTGGGGCACTACCCGATCGAGCCGCTGACCGAAGACGCCTACTGGGAGACCTTCGAGCAGCAGCTGCGAGCCAGCTACCCGCCGGAGGTGTTCTTCACACTCCAGCGCGACCGGGTCGAGCCGGCCGTCCCGGCCAGCGGCCTGAAGGATCACTGGTGCGCACGCGACCAGGACGCGGTGGTGGCGATGTTCTGCGGCGACAGCCACGACCGCGGCCGCTACCAGATGCGTCACACGGTGGTGAGTCCGGCCTATCAACGGCGCGGCATCTACTCCGAGATCATCACGCGGGCGCTCGCGTACTCGGCCGACCTGGGGTACTCAGTGGTGGTCAGCGAGCACTCGCCGGCCAACAACGCTGTGCTGATCGCAAAACTCCGGGCCGGCTTCCGCATCACCGGCCTGGAACTCGACGCGGCCTTCGGCATCAGCGTCATGCTCACCTACTTCCACGACCCGGCCGAGCTGGCCGCCTACCGCTACCGCTGCGGCGACGCCACGCTCACGCCGGAGCTGATCGCCGCAGGCTTCGGCGCGATGGACGCGCTGCGCACGCAGTTCCGGGCCGCCGACGGGTTCACCACCGGCAGATAGGGTTTCAGGCGTGGGCAGACGGCATCGACGCGACGACATCTGGCTGCCACGAAAGCGCGAGCCGCCGGCGAATGGCGGCCTGGGGGCTGTTCGTGGTCGCGATTGCTGCAGGGCTGGCGCTGGCGGCGGGCTGGGGCCTGGGACGCTGGTCGGCCGACGCGTCATCGTCCACCCCGACCGCCTCACACTCAACGCCGGCATCCACCACCGCCGTCACCCCGCCGACCTCGGCCGGTACCAGCCAGCCGCCCACCACCCAGGGGCCCACCGCGCCGCCCAACCGGCCGGTGCCGATTCTGATGTACCACGAGATCAAGGCACCGCCGCCGGGCACCGCCCTGCCCGAGCTGTTCCTGCCGGCACCCCAGTTCCAGGCCGAGCTGCGCTACCTCAAGCAGCACGACTTCCATCCCGTCACCCTGGCGCAGGTGTGGGCGTACTGGACGAAGGGCTCGCCGCTGCCGATCCACCCGATCGTGCTCTCGTTCGACGACGGCTTCCGCAGCCAGTTCCACGACCGCCGCCCGGATGCTGCACGACTACGACTGGCCGGGCGTGCTCAACCTGATCGTGGCCCACCTGCACGAGGGCACCTACGGGCTGGGGCCACGCGAGGTCAACCAGATGATCTCGTGGGGCTGGGAAATCGACTCTCACACCCTCACCCATCCCGATCTGACCACCCTGCACGGAGCCGACCTGACCACCGAGGTGGCCGGATCCCGCCGTGTGCTGCAGCACTCGTTCGGGGTGCCCGTGGACTTCTTCTGCTACCCGGCGGGGGCGTATGACCGCGACGTCGTGAACGCCGTCAGGGCGGCCGGATACGAGGGCGCAACCACCACCACCGAGGGCGTCGCCGACCCCTCCCAGGGTCGCTTCACGCTCGACCGCATCCGCGTCAACGGATCGACCACGGTCGACCAGCTGGCGGCCCAGCTGGCCGCGCTCGGCGTCACCGCCGGCTGACGCGATTCCAATCGGTGATGTGTAGTCTGGCGTCGTTGTCCAGGCTCTGAGGGGGTTGCTCCATGAGGCGTACCAGTCGCCGTGTGTTTCTGGGTGAGAGTGCCGCGATCGGCGCGGCAGCGATCGGATCGAGCTTCGTGCTCGACACGCTCTCGGCGATGGCAGCCCCGGCCAGCGGGGCGCGCGCGTGGGGGGCAAACGCCGTGGGCCAGCTGGGCGACGGCAGCTTCGCAGCACATCTCACACCTCAAGCCGTCTCGGGCATCGCCAACATCACCGGCATGCACGGCGGTCGCCAGCATGTGATCGCGCTGCGGGCCGACGGCAGCGTGTGGTGCTGGGGCCACGGCCTCAGCGGCCAGCTCGGCAACGGCTCGACCGCCAACCGGAATGTCCCCACCAAGGTGCACAACCTCGCCAACGTCAAGCAGGTGCGCACCGGCCACTACCACTCGCTGGCGCTTCGCAACGACGGCACGGTGTGGGCCTGGGGCCTGAACAAGTACGGCCAGCTCGGCGACGGCACCACCAGCAACCGCTCGCTGCCCGTGCGAGTCAAAGGCCTGGGTACGGCGATCGCGATCGCCGGCGGCCGCGACCACTCGCTGGCGATCCTCAAAAACGGCACGGTGTGGGCCTGGGGCCTCAACCAGTACGGGAATCTCGGCACCGGCAACACCGTCACCCACCACCTTCCGGTGCAGGTCAAGGGCCTCACCCAGATGATCGCGATCGCCGGTGGCCGCGACCACTCGCTGGCGATCCGCAAGGGCGGCGCGGTGTACGCGTGGGGCTGGAACGCCTACGGCCAGATCGGCGACGGCACCACCGTCAACCGCCACCTGGCCAAGCGCGTCGCCCTGCTGCCGGGAGTCGCCTCGCAGATCACCGCCGGCGCCAACCACAGCGTGGTGCGCCGGGCGGACGGCTCGGTGTGGGCGTTTGGCGAGAACAGCTACGGTCAGATCGGCGACGGCACCGGCACGCAGCGCAAGCGGCCTACGCGGGTGGTCGGGGGAGTGGCCTCGATCGGCACCGGCCGGCTGCACACGCTGGCGGTCAAGACCGACGGCTCGATCTGGGCCTGGGGAGCCAACTCGTTCGGCCAGCTGGGCGACGGCTCGACCCAGAACCGGCATGCGCCGGTGCGGGTCGGGACGATCTCCAACGGCTCGCGGGTGGCCGGGGGCGTGGATTACAGCGTCGCCCTGATCGCCTGACGAGAACATCCCGGCCGGCGCAAGGGGACGAGGTTAACGGGACTGCGCCGACCGGGACATGCCCGAGCATAGACGACGACTCGCAGTGAACCTGTGTCAAAACAGAACCTTTGCGGACCGTGCGACTGTGGCTTGTGCCACGAGACTCCGCCGCCGCGTTCAGACCGTGTTAAGACCGGAGGCCTGATTTTAAGAGGGCGTTGAGGACACCGGTCATACAGTGGAACCCAGAGTGTTTGTGCATCATCCACAGGCTTCGTCTGGGAGAGAAACTCCGTCCGGGCTGCCCCGCGCCGAACGGTGGGCGACACCGTATGTAGCTATCGCGACAGCGTCGGCGGCAGCCCACATCGCCGGGATCTCGTTACCCGTTCCACACCGACATCGTCACCGCCGCAGCCTTCGCTGTGCGCGGTCGTTGCGTATACAGCCGGATCGATCTGGCGAACATATGCACGTGACCGCGCCGACCGGTGGATTGCTCACAGGATCGGCGCGACACCCGCTCCGCGAGTGGTCGCCGAGCGTTCGGCCGAACTGGTCAGTGCGTCTCACCGGCGGGAGTCGGCACAAGCTTTCAGAAGGATGCTGGCGAATTGTGAGCGTCCGTCCAGACCTCAGCTCGCGGGTGCCACTGAATCGCGATGCGGTGTCCGCACACCGAGCGGATATCGATCGCCTCGCCGACGTGCTGGGCGACCCCTCCCGCGCTGTAACACCGCGCGGGGTGGTGCTGGCAGATGAGCTGATTACCTCTCCCGTCAGCCCGGCGTACGGGCGTGGGGAGAACCATAAGCGGAGCCTGCATGAAGCAGTTTCACAAGCGTTGTTCGAACTCGAGAGAAGTGGAGATACATAATGCTGGATGTCTATTCAGTGGTGCTGATGGTGGGCCTTCTGGCCGCCATGGTCGGCCTCGTCTGGGCGCTGGAGCGGGTGTGATGAGCGGCGGAAGCATCTTTGGGCTGTTCATGTCAATCGCCGCGTTCCTGTACCTCTGTTACGCCCTTTTCCGGGTGAGAACCTGTGACCACGCTCGGTATCGCGCAGATCGCGGTCTTCCTGGTCATCCTCACGGTGGCCGCACGGTTTTTCGGCAGCTACATGGCCTGGGTGTACTTCTCCTCGGGCCCGCGCTCGACCCGCGTGTTGGGTGCAGGGGAACGGGGCCTGCTGCGGCTGCTGAGAATCAATCGAGACAACGAGGAGCAGTCCTGGCAGGGCTACTCGATCAGCGTGATTGCAGTCAGCCTCATCTTCGTGATCGTGCTGTACGTGCAGCTGCGGATTCAAAACCACCTGCCGCTGAACCCCGACGGGATGCCGTCGGTCAACGCCGGCCTGGCCTTCAACACCGCCACCAGCTTCCTCACCAACACCAACTGGCAGTACTACGTGGGTGAGTCGACCATGTCCTACCTCACCCAGATGGCCGGCCTGGCGGTGCAGAACTTCGTCTCGGCAGCGGTCGGGATGGCGGTGCTGGCGGCGGTCATTCGGGGATTCTCGAACCGCAGCCTGAAGACGCTCGGCAACTTCTGGGTCGACCTGTACCGCTCGCTGGTCTTCATCCTGCTGCCGATCTCGGTGGTGGGCGCGATCGTGCTGGTCTCGCAGGGCGTCCCCGACACCTTCTCGGGCCACGCGGTCGTCCACACGCTGCAGGGGGCGACGCAGGACATCGCCCGCGGCCCGGTCGCATCCCAGATCGCGATCAAGCATCTGGGCACCAACGGCGGCGGGTTCTTCAACGCCAACTCGGCAGCACCGTTTGAGAGCCCGACCAGCTTCACCGGCTACTTCGAGCTGTTCCTCGAGCTGCTGATTCCGTTCGGCTCGATCTTCATGTTCGGCAAGGCCATCAACGCCATGCGGCATGCCTGGACGATCTTCTCGGCGGTCGCCGTGATCTTCCTGATCGGCATCGCCATCAACGTGCCCTCCGAGCAGCACGGCTCCGCCGTGCTCCGCAACGCCGGCGTGAATGTGAGTGCGAGCAGCACCCAGAGCGGCGGCAACATGGAGGGCAAGGAGACGCGCTACGGCCTGGCCGAGACCGGAGTATTCACGGTGGGGACGACCAACACCTCGACCGGGGCGGTGGTCTCGAGCCATGACTCGATGACACCACTCGGAGGCGCGGTCGCGCTGGTCAACATCTTCATGGGCGAGATCACGCCGGGCGGTGTCGGGGTGGGAATGAACGGCATGCTCCTGTACATCATCCTGGCGGTGTTCATCGCCGGTCTGATGGTCGGCCGAACCCCGGAGTACCTGGGGAAGAAGGTCGAGGCCAAACAGATCAAGCTGGCGCTGGTCGGAACCGTATTCGTGCCGATCGTGGTGCTGGTGATGACCGCGATTGCGGTCGCGACACACGCCGGGTTGATATCGATGTACAACACCAGCGCCCACGGTTTCAGCGAAGCGCTGTACGCCTACACGTCACAGGGCAATAACAACGGCAGCGCCTTCGCCGGCTACACCGGCGGCCAGGGATACAACCTGGCCGACTACATGGGCGGCGTCGGCATGATGCTGGGACGGTTTGTCCTGATCATCACCACGCTGTGTGTAGCCGGTTCGCTGGCAGGCAAGCGGGTGCATCCTGCAGGAGCGGGCACGCTGCGTAACGACACGCCGATGTTCGGAGTGATGATCGTCGGCGTGATCATCCTGATTTCCGCGCTCACGATCCTGCCCGCGCTCGCGCTCGGGCCGCTGGTCGAGCAGCTTTCGAATGGGAGGTTGTTCTAAATGGTTGTCGAGCTGCGCCGCTCGCTGATCGTGGTCGTCATGAGCGTGATCGCGTTCGGCCTCATCTATCCAACGGTGATGCTTGCTGATATCGCAGGCCGCGTTCTCGTCGCAGGCCGACGGCAGCCTCATCTCCAACGACGGCCAGCACAGTGGGCTCGTCGCTGATCGCCCAGAACTTCACCAAGCCGCAGTACTTCCTGGAACGGCCGTCGGCCACCAGCCCGGCCTACAACGGCATGGCCACGGGTGGGTCGAACCTCGGCCCCAACAGCTCGGAGCTGTTCAAGACCGTGCAGCAGCGGGTCAAAGCGCTGCTCAAGCTCGAGGGCCCGTACAACCCCGGCCTGAAGGCGAGCGACATCCCCAGTGATGCGGTCACCGCGTCGTTCTCGGGAGTCGACCCCCAGATCTCTGAGGCCTACGCAAACCTGCAGGCACCCAGGATCGCGGCGGTCAGAAACCTTCCCCTGGCAACGGTCAAGAACCTGATCAGCCAGAACACCGACGGACGCTTCCTCGGCCTCTTCGGAGAGCCGGGCGTGAACGTCCTGAACCTCAACCTTGCACTTGATCGGACAGGAAAATGACAGAACCAGCACTCGCGCCGGTGGCTCCGACTCCCCCCACTCCGGCGGGTGAGGACGCGCGCCGGCCGGCCAAGCTCTTCACCAAGGAGATCGTCTGGCAGGCCACCAAGGAATCGTTCGTCAAGCTCGATCCCCGCCACCAGATCCACAACCCGGTGATGTTCATCGTCGAGATCGGCTCGGCGATCACCACCGGTATCGCCATCCTGGCGGCGTTCCGCGGCGACGGACACACGCTGTGGTTCACCGCGGTCGTGTCGTTCTGGCTGTGGCTGACGGTGATCTTCGCCAACATCGCCGAGGCGGTCGCGGAAGGCCGCGGCAAGGCCCAGGCCGACACGCTGCGGGCCACCCGCACGACCACGCTCGCCCATCGCCGCACCGACTCCGGCGCGATCGAGGAAGTCGCCCGCCTCCGAGCTCCAGCGCGGCGACCGCGTGCTCGTAGCGCGCGGGTGAGGTGATCCCCGCCGACGGCGACGTCGTCGAGGGTGCCGGCTCGGTCGACGAGTCCGCCATCACCGGCGAGTCGGCCCCCGTGATCCGTGAGGCCGGCGGCGACCGCTCGGCCGTGACCGGCGGCACCCGGCTGCTGTCAGACGAGCTGGTGGTGCAGGTCACCCAGGAGCCCGGCAAGTCGTTCCTCGACCGCATGATCGCCCTGGTCGAGGGCGCCGAGCGGCGCAAGACGCCGAACGAGATCGCGCTCAACATCCTGCTGGCCGGGCCTCACGATCGTGTTCGTGGTGGCCACCGCCACCCTGGCGCCGTTTGCCTCCTACGCCCACACAGGACTGTCCACCACCGTGCTGATCGCACTGCTGGTGGCCTTGATCCCGACCACCATCGGGGCGCTGCTCTCGTGCATCGGCATCGCCGGCATGGACCGGCTGGTGCGGCGAAACGTGCTGGCGATGTCCGGACGCGCGGTCGAGGCCGCCGGCGACATCGACGTGCTGCTGCTGGACAAGACCGGCACGATCACGCTCGGCAACCGCCAGGCGTCCGAGTTCATCCCCGCCGAGGGCGTCGACGAGCACGACCTGGCCGAGGCCGCGCAGCTGGCGTCCCTGGCCGACGAGACGCCGGAGGGCCGCTCCATCGTCGTTCTGGCCAAGCAGTACGGGATCCGCGGGCACGAGCTCTCGCGAGCTGCAGGCGGAGTTCATCCCGTTCACCGCGCAGACTCGCATGAGCGGTGTCGACGTCGGCGGCACCCACATCCGCAAGGGAGCGCCGGACGCGATCCAGGAGTTCGTCGAGTCCAACGGCGGACGGTTCCCGGCCGAGGTCAGCGACGCGGTGCAGCGGGTCGCGTCCAGCGGCGGCACCCCGCTGGTGGTGGCCCGCGACAACTTCGTGCTGGGTGTGATCCACCTCAAGGACATCGTCAAGGGCGGCATCCGCGAGCGGTTCGACGAGCTGCGCCGGATGGGGATCCGCACCGTGATGATCACCGGCGACAACCCCGTCACTGCCGCGGTCATCGCCGAGGAGGCCGGGGTCGACGACTTCCTCGCCCAGGCCACGCCGGAGGCCAAGATGGCGCTGATCCAGGAGGAGCAGGCCAAGGGCCGGATGGTGGCGATGACCGGAGACGGCACCAACGACGCCCCGGCACTGGCCAAAGCCGACGTGGGGGTGGCCATGAACACCGGCACCCAGGCCGCCAAGGAAGCCGGCAACATGATCGACCTCGACTCCAATCCGACCAAGCTGATCGAGATCGTCGAGGTCGGAAAGCAGCTGCTGATCACCCGCGGCTCGCTCACCACCTTCTCGATCGCAAACGACGTGGCCAAGTACTTCGCCATCCTGCCGGCGATGTTCGCCTACACCTACGCCGCCAAACCGGGCGAGCACGGACCGCTTTGGACGATCAACGTCATGCACCTGGGCACACCCACCAGCGCGATCATCTCGGCGGTGATCTTCAACGCGCATCATCATCCCGTTCCTGATCCCGCTGTCGCTTCGCGGGGTGCGCTACCGGGCGGTCGGCGCGACGGCGCTGCTGCGACGCAACCTGCTGGTCTACGGCCTCGGAGGGATCATGCTTCCGTTCATCGGGATCAAGCTGATCGACCTGATCATCCACAACGTGCTGGGCGCTGAGCAGGAAGGTGGAGGCGCGGCGTGGCAGCGAAGGTGAGCTGGAACGTGAGGCTACGAGTGAGACCCGCCGCGGCCACCACCGGATCCTGCTCGGCGCAGCCGCCGGGGTCGGCAAGACCTACCGCATGCTGCTGGAGGGCCAGCAGGCGGCCGACTCCGGCATCGACGTGGTGATCGGCTACCTCGAACCCCACGACCGCAAGGACACGATCGCGCTGGCAGAGGGACTCGAACAGGTGCCTCGCCGGCGCGTCCAGCACGCCGGCGTCTGGCTCGAGGAGATGGACGTGGACGCGGTGCTCAGGCGTGTGCCCGAGCTCGCGCTGATCGACGAGCTGGCGCACACCAACGCCCCCGGCGGGCGCAACGTCAAGCGCTACGAGGACGTGGCCGAGGTGCTGGCAGCGGGTATCGACGTGATCTCGACCGTCAACATCCAGCACCTGGAGAGCCTCAACGACGTGATCTTCGAGGTGACCGGCGTGCGCGTGCGAGAGACCTTCCCCGACCAGGTGCTCGACGACGCCGACGAGGTGGTGCTGGTCGACCTCACGCCCGAAGAGCTGCGCGACCGTATCCGCGCGGGCAAGGTGTACCCGAAGGATCGGGTGGACACCGCCCTCTCCAACTTCTTCAGCGCCGAGAGGCTGTCGTCGCTGCGCCAGCTGGCGCTGCGCGAGGTGGCCGAGGACGTCCAGTCCCGGCAGCGCGCCGCCGCTGCCATCGGCGAGGCGTCATCCACAGCTGGTCCGCGACCGCATCCTGGTGCTGGTCGAGCCGCGGCCGGCCGCACAGCGGCTGATGCGCAGAGCGTGGCGCTCGGGCCAGCGGCTGGGCGCGGTCGACGTCGACGCGCTGTGGGCGCACCGCCCGGGTGCGCGCCTGACCGATGACGAGCGGGTGGCGCTGGCCGCCCTGCGACGCCTGGCGGTGCTGCTCGGCATCCACTTCCTCGAGGAGGAGGATCGCCGACCCGGTGGCCGCCGTCGCGCGGGTCGCCGCGGATCGCGGCACCACCTACGTCTTCCTGGAGGCGCCCGTCGAGCGGCGCCTCGATCTGATGTTGGGGCGGTCGCTGCTGCATCGCCTGGTCGAGGCGCTTCCCGGAGTCGATATCCGGCTGTGCGCAGATCGCAGCAAGCGAGCGGGGCCGGAACCATGAACTGGCTCTCCCGCAAGCAGCCACGAGAATCCCGGCTCGGGACGGCGGATCCTGGTGGCCTTCTCGGACGGCCAGCTCGACCAGGTCGTGCTCGACGCCGCCCTTCGGATCGCGCGCGCCGAGGATGCGACGCATCGTGCCCGCCTACCTGATCGTCGTCCCGCTCAGCTATCCGATCGACAGCCCGATGCACGATCAGGTGGAGGCGGCTCTGCCGACGCTCGAGGACGGTCGAGAACCAGGCCGGCTCGGGCCAACATCGCGGTGGACGCGCGCATGGAGCGAGGCCGGTCGCTGCGAGACGCGCTGAAACAGCTGTGGTCGGTGGAAGAGTTCGACCGCGTGATCCTGCCGGCGTCGACCAACGGCACCCGCGGATTCGACGAGCACGACCTGGCCTGGGCGCTGACCCACGCCCCCACCGAGATGGTGGTGCTGCGGCCGTCACCGGAGGCGCCGTCAATGACCACCCACGTGCTTTCCGAGATCGAGACCGGCTTCCACCGGGCGGCGCTTCTGCGCGGACCGCAGGCGGCACGTCGTGGCGGTGCTCTCGAGCGTCGCCGCCGTCACCGTCGTGACCCTCGCCATCGCGCTGCTCAAGCCGATCGTGCCGGTCATCAGCCTGGGCATCCTGTACGTGTTCGCGGTGCTGCCGATCGCGCTGGCGTTCGGGCTCGGCGTACTCGGTGGTCGTCTCGGTGGCGTGCATGCTGGCGTTCAACTGGTTCTTCCTGCCGCCGGTGCACTCGTTCACGCTCGCCGACTCGCGCAACTGGCTGGTGCTGGCGGTGTTCCTCGTCACCGCCGTGGTCGTCAGCCTGCAGGCCGCTCGGTCCCGCGCAGCGGGCGGTGGACGCCGAGCAGCGAGAGGTCGAGACCGCGGTGATCGCCCGGCTGGCGACGTCGCTGCTGCGAGGGCGGAACGGTCACCGACAGCTCGACGAGCTCTCGCGCGACACCGCCGCGGTGCTCGGCGCGCGACACCGCCCGGATCGAGCTCGGCCCGCCGCACCCGGCACCGGCCGGCGAGTCGCCGCTGCCGCTGACGGTCGACGGCCGCACGATCGGCACCGTCTACCTCGACGTCCGGGCCGCGCCGAGCCTCACGGCGCGCCGGCGCTTCCTGCCGGCGCTGGCGTCGCTGCTGGCCGTCGCGTCGGATCGCGAGCGCGCTGTACCGAGCGGGCCGTCGCAGGCCGACACGCCTGCGCCGCAGCGACGCCGCCAAGACGGCGGTGCTGCGCGCGGTCAGCCACGACCTGCGGACGCCGATCACCGCGATCAGGATGGCGGTCGACAGGTCTGAAGAACGCCGCACTACCAGCTCGAGTGACGGCGACCGGCAGCCAGCTGCTCGACACCATCCAGATCGAGACCGACCGGCTCACCCGGCTGGTCTCGAACCTGCTCGATCTCTCCCGGATGCAGGCCGGGGCGGCCGTCCCGGTCGCCGAGCTGTGGCCGCCCGAGGCGCTGGTCGCCCAGGCGATCGGCGGCGTTGGGCCACGACGCCGATCGCGTCGAGATCGACGGGTCTCCGGCCGACCTCCCGCCGGTGCGGGTCGACCCGATCCACGCCCAGCGGGTGCTGGTCAACCTGGTCGAGAACGCACTACGCTACTCCGACCCCGACCGAGCCGGTCCTGGTACGCGGCACCAGCACGCGCCGCGAGGTCATTCTGCGGGTGGTCGACCACGGCCCGGGCATCGCCGC
The DNA here is from genome assembly GCA_963729195.1 of uncultured Actinomycetes bacterium. Classification (GTDB taxonomy): domain Bacteria; phylum Actinomycetota; class Thermoleophilia; order Gaiellales; family JAICJC01; genus CAVPTL01. The sequence goes on along the minus strand of CAVSNF010000020.1, from coordinate 236,364 downwards.
CGACGAGCTCGGAGCGAATCTTCGAACCGTTCTACCCCGACGGGCCAGGCCCAGAGTGGAGCCGGCCTGGGACTCGCGATCGCTCGGGGATTCGCGGAGGCCAACGGCGGCCAGGTGTGGGCCGAGTCGCAACCCGGGCAAGGGGCCTCGTTCGCCTTCGCCCTCCCGGTGGGATGACCGAACACACCCGCGTGCTCGTCGTTGATGACGAGGTGCCGATCCTGAATGCACTGGCCACCACGCTGCGGGCCGCTGGGTACGACGTCGACCGCGCGGCCACCGCGTCCCAGGCGCTGGTGCTGGCGGCCACCCGCAACCCCGACGCGATCATCCTCGACCTGGTGCTCCCCGACGGCAGCGGGATCGACGTCTGCCGCGAGATCCGGACATACAGCACCGTCCCGATCCTGATCCTGTCGGCGATCGGAGAGGAGCGCCAGAAGGTGAAGGCGCTCGACGTCGGGGCCGACGACTATGTCACCAAGCCCTTCGGGATCGAGGAGCTGCTGGCCCGGCTGCGGGCGCTGCTGCGCAGGATCGTGCCCTCGCCGTCGGACACCCAGATCACCGTGGGCGAGATCACCATCGACCTCACCGCCCAGCTCGTGACCGTGTCCGGGGAACCGGTGCACGTGACGCCCACCGAGTTCGAGCTACTCAAGCTGTTCCTCCAAAACGTCGGCCGGCTGCTCACCCACCACACGATCCTGGAACGGGTCTGGGGCGTCGCCTACCAGACCGACGCAAACTACCTGCACGTGTACGTGTCCCGCCTGCGGCAGAAGATCGAACCGGATCCGACCCGGCCGCGATACCTGATTACCGAGCCCGGCGCGGGCTACCGCCTGGTCGAACCGGCCGTCTCAATATCCCCTGAAGATTCCCGGAGTCTTCCTTAAAACGGCCTCAACACGGCCTCTGGAGCCGTTTTTGTGGACTACCGTGAGGGCATGGCAACGCTCACCTCCACACTGCTCGGACTGGCGCGATCGAGACGCCGGGAGGCGGCGGCGGACGTCACGACGGCACTCGCACAGTTGGAGCGGGAACGCCAACGCGCCGCCCAGGACCGGTTCGAAGCGGAGGCGAGACGGCTCACCGACGCCACCACCGAGGCCGTGCTGCGCAGCGTCGGTCACGAGCTTCGCTCACCACTTGCATCGATCATGATGGCGGCCTCGACCCTGAAGCGCCCCGATCTCGAGCTCGAGCCGGACGAGCGCGAGCAGCTGACCACGACGATCGCGACGGAGGCCGCCAGACTTGACCGGCTGCTCTCCAACCCCGGCGAGCTGCTGGGGTCGGAGAGAGGAGCTGTGAGCTGATGGGCGAGAAGCACCTTGACGAGCGTCTGCCCGCCCAGGACACCGACGCCCTCAGCCGCGCGCTGAGCGGGATCATCCCCGGGATCGCGCTGCTGGCGGCGCTGTCGGTGGCCGTCTATCCGTTCCGCGACAACCTCCACTCGGGCACGATCGCGCTGGTGCTGCTCGTCCCGGTGCTGGTATCGACCGTGGGCGGAGTGTGGGCGGCGCTGGGCGTTGCGGCTGTGGGAGCCGGCGCCTTCAACTTCTTCTTCACGGTGCCGTACCACTCGTTTCGGATCGAGTCCAGCGACAGCGTTGCGGCGTTTGTGATCTACATCGTCGTGGCCGTGATCGTGGCCGTCTCCGCCAGCCGCCGGCGCGACGCCGTTCTGCTGGCCGGCCGCCGCGCCCACGACGCGCGCTTCCTGCTGGCCAGCGGAGAGGAGATCGCCCACAGCTCCGACCCACTGGTGAGCATCCTCGACGGTCTGCACGGCCTGCGCACCGTCACCCGCCTCAAGGGCATCCACCTGGTTGCGATCGACACCGGTCTGGGCGAGATCGACGAGGGCTACGGAGACGACGAGGCCGCCCGGCAGGCCGCCCAGCGGGTCTCGCAGGAGGCTCGATACGGTGAGGCCGCCACACTCGCGGCCATCCGGCGCCAGCGGCGTGTCGGCCATCCCGATCGGGTCAGCCGACGACGTGGTGGGTGCGCTCGGGATCGACTCGGGCGAGCGGCCGTTGGGCGACGACGACTCCCGGCTGATCGAGTCGTTCGCCCTGGTGCTGTCGCTCACGCTCCGACGGACTCCGGTGTCGCAGGCTACGCATCCGGGTTGACCAGCCGGTAGCCGGCGCCGGCGGCGGTCAGGATGTAGCGGGGACGGGTGGGGTCGGGCTCGAGTTTTCGCCGCAGCTGCGAGATGTGGACGTGCAGCAGGTTGGACTCGCTGCCGTAGCCGGGGCCCCACACCTCCCGCAGGATCGTGCGATGGGTGAGCAGCTTGCCCTCGTTCTTGGCCAGCACCCGCAGGATCTCGAACTGGTGCGGGCGTCAGGTGCACCTCGCTTCCCGACATCGTCACCGCCCGCTTCTCCAGATCGACCACCAGCTCGCCGATGGTCAGCACCGGATCGCCGCTGGGCGTGACTCTGCGCAGGCTGGCCCGCAGCCGCGCCAGCAGCTCGTCGATGCCGACCGGCTTGGTGACGTAGTCATCGGCCCCGGCGTCCAGGGCGGCGACCTTCTCGCTCTCGTCCCCCACCGCCGACAGCACGATCACCGGCGCCGCTGTCCATTTGCGCAGCTCGCGGCAGACGTCGGTGCCGCTGCCGTCGGGCAGCACCAGGTCGAGGATCACCGCGTCGGGCGGCCGCATGGCCGCCTCGGCCAGCGCCGTCTCGGCCGTCTCGGCCGTCTCCACCTCGTATCCGGCGGCCCGCAGGCTGGTGCGCAGCGCCCGCAGGATCTGCGGCTCGTCGTCCACCACCAGCACCCGCTGGCGGCCGCTCATACGCCCGCCTCCACGGGAGCTTCGGCCGGCAGCGCGAGCACGAATGTGGCGCCCTGCCCGGCGATCGACTCGGCCCATACACGTCCGCCGTTGGCCTCGGCGAACCCGCGCGCAATCGCCAGTCCCAGTCCCGCCCCGCGGGCTTCGGAGGTCGGCCGACCCGCGCTGGAACGGCGCGAAGATCTGCTCCAGCTCGCCGGCGGCGATGCCAGAGCCGCGGTCGATCACCTGCACGGTCACCTCGCTGTCCCCGGTGGTCGACGGCCACCCGCACCGGGACGGTCTCAGGCGAGTACTTGAGCGCGTTTTCGATCAGGTTGGCCAGCACCCGCTCGATCTGGTTGGGATCGACTCGCACCGCCACCGGCTGCTCGGGCAGCGACACCTCGCACCCGGCCGGCCGCATCCCCCAGCTCGTCCAGCGCCTGACCGACCAGATCGTCGATCGGCCACAGCTCGGTGTGCGGCTCGGCCGCCCCCGCCTGCAGCCGCGACAGGTCGAGCAGGTTGGCCACCAGCCGGTCGAGCCGGCCGGCCTCGCTGGTGATCGTGGCCAGCAGCTCGTGGCGATCCTCGCGATCCAGCTCGAAGTCGTGCTGGGCGAGCGCCGAGGACGACGTCAGGATCGCCATCAGGGGCGAGCGCAGATCATGGCTGACGGTGCGCAGAAGGGCGGTCTTGATCGCGTCGCTGCGCCGCAGCGCCTCGGCCTCCAGCGCCTCACGGGTCAGCCGGTCGCGGTCGATCGCGACCGCCACCAGCGAGGCCACCGCCGGCAGCAACCGGCGGCGTACCGCCGCCCCCTCGGGATCCGGCCCGTCCAGATACATCACTCCGACCGCGCCGCTCGCCGACCACCAGCCGGTACGGCTCCAAGCTCGGCGGCGCGGCCGCCGGCCGGGTGCCGACATCGATCGTGACCCGGTCGACCTTCAATACCCTGGCGACTTCCTCCGCGACCCGCTCCAGCTCGGCGTCTCGCGCGCCGCCCTGAAGCAGTGATGTCGCCATGCCCGCCAGCAGGGCAGCCTCGTTGGCTCGCCGACGCGAGCGGGCGGCCAGCTCGCTGACCACCACGGCGGTGAGGATGAACACCGCCAGCGCGACCCAGTCGCCCCGTCGGACACGCGAAACGTGTACACCGGCGCGAGGAAGAAGAAGTTGAACGCCAGCATCGAGGCGATCGCCGCCGCCACCCCGAACCCCGTTCCCCACACCACCGAGATCGGCAGCACCGCCAGCAGGTAGAGCACCGCCAGCCCCAGCACGGGCACCACGTCGTCGATCACCGCTATCGCGCGGTGACAGCCGCGATCGCCGCCACGGTGACCGCGACCCCCGCCGGCCGGCCCCGGCCGACCCGGTCGATCATCCTGGTGGCGACATCCATACCGATCACCGTAGTCGAACGGCTGGTCAGTCGGTGGTCGCGCGGGCGCTGATCAGCACCAGAACCGCCGCGATGGCAATCGACGCCAGGAACTGGATCAGCCAGCCGCCGCCCAGCCACTCGTGGCCGATGATGCCACCCAGCAGCGACCCGGCGATGCCGAACAGGGCGGTGGCGGTCAGGCCGAGGTGGTCCTGGCGGCCCGGGACGAACAGCCGCGCCAGCCCACCGATGATCAGTCCCATCGCGCCGTACCACAGCAGCAGCCAGAAGATGTGCAGCGTGAAGCCCAGCACCCCGATTCCGAAGGCGAGGAACAGGATGACCAGAATCAAGGCGATCAGTGCGGCTGGCATGCCCGAACTGTAGATGATCTAGGTCCCGCCGGTGACCCGCCAGGACACCACCCTGAGGTTCGGCGCGAGCATCGATCCCGACCTTGCGCGCGACCTGACCCTGTTCGACGACCTGCTCGCCCGGGTGCTGCTGGAGCAGGAGGGCGAGCCGGCCGTGACCATGGTCGATCAGCTGCGCGAGCTGTCGCGCAGCGGCCGGGAGCACGGGTGGCTGGGGCGGCGACGTCGAGCTGCTGGCGGCGGTGGCCGGCCTCGACCCGCACCAGCGCGACCTGGCACTGCGCGCGTTCACCCTGCACTTCCAGCTGATGAACCTGGCCGAGCAGCACCACCGGCTGCGCCGCCGGCGGCGGTCGACCCGGCCGCGAGAGACGTTGTCGGAGGCCGTCGCCACGCTGCGCGCGCGCGGCCTGGACGACGGCCAGCTGCGCGGCGCTGGCCGATCAGATGTCGGTGCTGCTGGTGCTGACCGCCCACCCCACCGAGGCCGCCCGGCGCACGGTGCTGGGCGCCCAGGTGCGGCTGGCCGACCAGCTCGAGCGGCTGGACGACCCGTGGCTGAGCGAGGCCGACCGCGACCGTGCCCACGGCCACGATCGCCGGAGACATCGAGCTTCTGTGGCAGACCGACGAGGTGCGATCGACCCGGCCCTCGGTGGACGACGAGATCCGTCACACGCTGTGGTTCTTCGAGACCAGCCTGATGGACGCAGCCGCCGACGTGGCCGAGGCCTGGGAGCGGGAGTTCCCGTCGCTGCCGCTGCCGCTGCGGTTCGGCAGCTGGGTCGGCGGCGACCGCGACGGCAACCCCTATGTCAAGGACGAGCATCTGGCGGTGGCGCTGGGGCGGGCCCGCCAGCTGGCGCTGAAGCTGTTCCGCGAGCAAGCCCGCGACCTCACCCGGGCGCTGGGCATGTCATCGGGGCTGGCCGGCGCCTCGCAGGAGCTGCTCGACTCGATCGAGCGGGACGAGCGGGAGCTTCCGTGGGTTGCCCGCGAGGTCGGCGAACGCAACAAGCTATGAGCCCTACCGCCGCAAGCTGACCGCGATGCACCGGCGGCTGGACAGCGAGCTGGTGGGCCGCGACGAACCGGGCTACACCGACCGCCGGCGTTTCGCCGTGACCTGGATGTGATCGACGCCAGCCTGCGCGCGCACCGCGGCACCCGTATCGCCGACACCAAGCTGGCGCGGATGCGCCGCCAGGCTCAGATGTTCGGGCTGCAGCTGGCCCAGCTGGACGTGCGCGTGCACGCCCGCGACCTGGAGTCGCCGGAGCTCTCAGTGACGCTGGAGGCGATCGCCGAGGCCCAGCGCGGCTTCGGCGAGGACGCGATCCGGCGGCTGGTGGTGTCTGGGGTCGAGTCGGCTGCCGACATCGCCGCGGCGGCCGCCGCGACCGAGCCGTATCAGCTGGCGGTGGTGCCGCTGTTCGAGTCGATCGACGCGCTGCGGGCGGCCCCGGCGATTCTGGGCGAGGCGATCGACGATGCCCGCTTCGGCGAGCGCGCCGTTGGCCTTTTGGGCGCGGTCACGGTGATGGTCGGCTACTCCGACTCGGGCAAGGACGGCGGCATCCTGACCGCCCAGTGGGAGATCACCAAGGCCCAGGAAGCGCTGGCCGAGCTGGGCCGCAGCCGGGGAGTGCCGATCCGCTTCTTCCACGGCCGCGGCGGTTCGGTCGGCCGCGGCGGCGGGCCCACCCACGCCGCCATCCTGGCCCAGCCGCCGGCCTTCCCGCCGGGCCGGATCGAGCTGACCGAGCAGGGCGAGACGATCTCGTTCACCTACGGCCTGGAGGAGCTTGCCGCCCGCAACCTGGAGTCGGTGATGGCGGCCACGCTGGAGGCATCCCATCCTGCCGCGGCCGGCGGCCACTCACCCGAGCAGCGCGAGCTGCTCGAGCAGCTGTCGCTGCGGGCCGGCAGCGCGTATCGCGAGCTGCTGGACGATCCGGCGCTGCCCACGTTCGTGCGCCAGTTCACGCCGCTGGAAGAACTCGCCTGGTGCGGATCGGATCGCGCCCGGCGCGACGGGCGCAGGATCCCGACCTGCGCGCCTTGCGGGCGATCCCGTGGGTGTTCTCGTGGACGCAGACGCGCATGCTGGTACCCGCCTGGTACGGCGTCGGCACGGCGCTCGCCCCAGCGCTGCACGACCTCGACACCCGCCGGGAGCTGCGCGCCCTGTATGCCGGCTCGCCGTTCTTTCGCAGTCCTCCTCAACAACGTCGAGATGGCGCTGGCGAAGTCGTCGATGCGCGTTGCCGGCCTCTACCGCACGCTCGTCCACCACGACCAGGGCGACCGCATCTTCGAGCGGCTGGTGGAGGAGTGCGAGCTGGCCCGGGGGACGGTGCTCGAGATCGCGCAGGCCCGCGAGCTGCTCGACCGCCACCCGCCGGTGCAGCGCATCATCCAGCTGCGAAACCCCGACGTCGATCCCATCAACGCGCTGCAGGTGGAGCTCTTGCAGCGCTGGCGCGACCCGGATCTGGACGACGGCGCCCGGCTCGAGCTGGAGCGGCCGCTGGCCCGCACGATCGCGGGAATCGCGGCCGCGCTGCGCAACACTGGCTGACATGCCGCCTGCGCAACCACGTTCAGGCGTTAACGCCCAGGCGGTGAGGCATTAAGCGGGTTGCGCGATCTCGGTGGCGACCGCTAGCCTGGATACTCCACTAAATCAGTTGAGAATACAGGAGACCGCCGTGCCCACCGATATCCAAAACCTGCTGGTACTCGCCACCGGCATCCTCGCCGGACTCACCAGCATCCCGCTCGTGTACTTCGCACTTCACAGCCACCGACAGCTCGGCGAGCTGCGCCGGTCTCATCGGCAACTGCACCGGATCGTGGCCGACGACCGCCGCGACACCGCTCCCGGACCTGCGCGACGACCGGCTCCCGCGGTGCGGCCCCACCGGGAGCGCCCGGTGACCAGCCGCCCGGTGCGGCAGCGCTAGCCGAGCAGCATCGCCAGCTCCCGCTGGCGGTGGCGGAAGATCGCGCGGAGATCGCGGCCGGCCACAGCGGCGTTCTGAAGCTCGTGCGGGCCGCGGCCGCCGTGCAGGCGGTAGGAGACGCGATCAGCGCAGAGCGTCGCGTCTCCCAGGTCGGCGAAGCGATGCTCGTGCACCCAGCGCGCGTACGGCCCCGACACCTGTTCGTCGACGAAGCGATGCGGCGGCTCCCACGCACTGATCAGCGTGCGCCATCGCAGCGGCACCCCGTGCAGGCGCAGGCGGTAGTCGATCAGCGACCCCTCGCCGAGTGCGATCGGAGTGGGAGTGACGATCCCAAACCGCAGCCACCCGGGCGTGATCCGCTCCAGATTGGTCGCGTCCGAGAAGAACTCGAACACCTCGCCGATCGGCCGCGGCAGCACCAGCCGAGCCTCCAGCAGATGTCCCTGCCGGTGTCGGCGGATGGTGACGAGAGCATCGTCGGACACCTCCGAACCGTACCGCCATGTTTGGTACCGCTAGGCGCTGACTGCCACCAGCTGGCGGACGTCGAGCTCGCGACGCTGTGCACCGGAGGCCGGGTGCACGATCATCGCCGGCTGCGGGGAGCGCAGATAGTTGATCACCGACGAGGCCGTGCGCGGCCCGGGGATGACGGTCTTCCAGGTGGAGAGGTGCGCCTCCACATGGAAGTCACCCCCGGCCACCGCCGGCAGCTCGCCCTCGGCCACCCACGCGAACACGTGGTTTCGGTTGATCAGCTCGAACCGGTGCGCGAGCGCGCGCAGGTCGCGATCCAGCCACCACCGGCGAGTCGTGCGGCCGGGCGTGGGATCGCTCTCGAGCGCGTGCGGATGCACGGCGATGACCGCCGCGCCCAGGCTGTTGGCCCGCTCCAGCGCGGCATCCATGCCGTCGCTCGAGCCCGATATAGGTGTGCACCCCGATCACGACCGCATGCGCGGCCCATGCCGGGTCGGCATCGTCCCAGGTGAGCTCCAACCCGGGGATCACCGACATGCCGTACTCGGCCTGGGCACGCGCGTTTTCCAGCTGAATCGCGCGCAGGTAGGGCGCGAACACCTCTTCGGTGATCATGGTGTGGCTGCGCACGACATGATCGGTGATGCACAGCACGTCGTATCCCGCGCGGCCGTACAGGTCAACCACTTCGGGCAGCGACAGGTCGCCGTCGCTCCAGGTGGTGTGGGCGTGAAGTTCGCAGAGAAGGTTCATACCCACAGTCTGCTGCGCGCCGTCGTGAGTGGGGTTCAGAAACGGATACCGCCAAGAGAACATCGGGTTACCCTGCTGAACGGTTTGCGCCCTGCCTCGGTCATCGTCGCGGTCACGTTCGCCGTCGTGATGGCGGCGACGACGGTACCCACCCCGTTGTTCCCCGGGTACGTCTCGGCCTTCGGCCTGTCACCGCTGGAGGTGACCATCGTGTTCGCCGCCTACGGCGCGGCGGTGATGTGCGGATTGGCCCTGTTCGGCCGGCTCTCCGACCACATCGGGCGCAAGCCTCCGCTGGCCGCGGCGCTGGTGGTCGCCCTGTGCGCGATGGCGGTATTCGTGGCCGCTCAGGGGCTGGGCCTGCTGTTGGCAGGGCGCGTCCTGATCGGTTTCACCGCAGGCATCTACACCGGCACCGCCACCGCCTGGCTGGTCGATCTCGACGGCGACCGGGTGCGCGCCACCAAGCTGGCCATCGCCGCCAATCTCGGCGGCCTGGGGCTGGGATCGCTGCTGGCCGGAGCGCTGGCACAGTGGGCCCCCCACCCGCTGCGGCTGGTGTACGTGGTCGAGTTGGTGCTGATGGCGATCGGACTGGTGGCGCACACGCGCATGCCCGAGACGGTTGCCCGTGACCGCTTCGAGCTCGACTTGGCCGGCCTGCGGCCACCGCGGGAGACGCTGTCGGTGTTCATTCCGGCAGCGACGGCGGCGATTGCCGCCTTCGGTGTGTCTGGGGTATTCGGGAGCAACCGGCCCTGCGATGCTGCACACGGTGTTTGGGATCGACGAGCCGCTGGCTGTCGGCGTGCTGCTGTGGGGATCGTTCACTGCCGCCGTGGGCGGCCAGTTCCTGGCCCGCCGATTCGCGCCCTCCCGCGGCCTGGTGGGGGGATGCTTCGGGCTGGTGGTGGCGGTCGTCTGCCTGGCGCTCGCACTGGAGGCGGAGATTCTGGTCGCCCTGGTGCTGGCCGCGCTGATCTCGGGGCTGGCCCTGGGCGTGATCGTCGGTGCCGGCCTGGGGCTGCTGACGGCGGCCGCCCCGCCCGAACGTCGCGGCCAGGTGGCATCGGCGTACTTTCTGGCCGCCTACCTGGGTCTGGTGGTCCCGGTGGTGGGCTTCGGTCTGCTCGAGACCGACGCCGGGCTGGTCACCGCCGGGCTGGTGTTCTCGGGCATCGTGGGCTGCGTGACGGTGGCGTCAGGGGTGGCGGTGAGCCGGTTTTCGGCACGCGTCGCGGCCGAGAACAGGATTATCTAGGATCCGTTTCGATGCTCGAAAGCCTCGCTCATACGATTCTGCGCCACCGCAAACTGGTGGTCGCGATCTGGATCGTGCTGACCGTGATCGGCGCGTTTGCGGCGCCCCGTGCCGCCGACCGGCTGCTGACGACCTTCTCGATCCCCAGCTCGAAGTCGTACCAGAACAACCAGCAGATCGTCGAGAAATTCGGCAACGGCAGCCAGAACCCGATGGTGCTGGTGTTCCACGACCCCAACGGCGACGTCACCCAGGCTGCGGGCATCCAGGACTCTCTCCAGGCTGCGCTCAAGGTCAACCCGGATGCGCGGCTCAGCTCGTACTTCAACACCGGCGCGGACTCGGGCCTGTACGTCTCCAAGGACGGCCACACCATGTTCGCGGTGATGTACCCGGCCGGCGAGAACGGCTTCGGATCGGGCGGCACCATCGCCGCCACCCAGCAGGCTGATCGCCGAGAACGCACCGGCGGGCGTCGAGGCATCAGTCACCGGCCTGGACGCGTTGCAACAGGCTGCCGGCGAGGGCGCCAGCGGCGGCCCCAGCATTCTGGTCGAGGTCGCCATCGGTGCGCTGGGCGCGCTGATCATCCTGCTGTTCGTCTTCGGGACGCTGCCCGCGGTGGCGATGCCGCTGATCGTGGCGATGGCGTCGATCCTCAACACCTTCACGCTGATCTGGCTTTTGACCTACGTCACCGACGTGTCGGTGATCGTCGAGTTCCTGGTGGCGCTGGTCGGCCTCGGCGTCGCGATCGACTACTCGCTGCTCTTCATCTTCCGATTCCGTGAGGAGCTGGCGGCGGGCAAGTCGTCCGACGACGCGCTGGTGGAGACCATGATCCACGCCGGCAAGTCGGTGGTGGTGTCGGGTTCGACCGTCGGCATCGGCCTGCTCAGCATGGTGATCCTGCCGATCCCGTTCATCCGTTCGATCGGCGTTGCCGGCCTGCTGATCCCGATCGTCTCGGTGATCGCCGCCTGCACGCTGCTGCCCGCCATGATGGCGATCATCGGCACCGGCATCAACCGGGTGCGAGTGATGCCCCGCCGCTTCATCTCGCAGTCCGATCCCGACGTCGGCCCGTGGGCTCGCTGGGCGCGCCTGGTCACCCACCACGCCGGGGTGATGGCCGCGCTCGGGATTGCCATCGTGGTGCTGGTGATGATCCCCGCCATCTCACTCAATCCCGGTGATGCCTTGGCCAAGAATCTTCCCGGCGAAGGGCCGGCCATCACCGGACGCGACCAGCTGGCAGCGGCCGGCATCTCGGCCGGAGCGATCTCTCCCATCAACATCACGGCCGAAGGCGCCACGCCCGACCAGGTCGCCAAGATCGTCGCGGCCGTCGGCAGCTCGCAGGGCATCGCCGGCGCCTCGGCGCCCGAGGGTTGGAGCCGCGACGGCCTGACCGTGATCGAGGCCGTGCCCGCTACCGACTCCGCCAGTGCCGACGCGTTTGGGGCGATCGCCACGCTCGAGAACGACACGCTTCCCGATCTGCAAGAGCAGCTCGGCGGAGCGGTCAAGCTCGGCACCGCCGGAGGCCCGCCGCAGTCGCGGGACTTCGAGCACACCGTGTACGACAACTTCCCCTACCTGCTGCTGTTCGTGGTCGTGCTCACGTACGTGCTGCTGGCGCGCGCGTTTCGCTCGCTGGTGCTCGCGCTGAAGGCGGTGATCCTCAACCTGATCTCGCTGACGGCGGCCTACGGCATCATCGTGTTCATCTTCCAGCAGGGCCACGGCAGCAAGGCGATCTGGAACATCGACCCCACCGGGGTGATCATCTCGTGGATCCCGCTGATGATCTTCGCGTTCCTGTACGGGATCTCGATGGACTACGAGGTGTTCATGCTCACCCGCATGCGCGAGATCTACGACGACGTGGGCAACACCAACCGAGCGATCGAACTGGGACTCGCCCGCACCGGCAAGCTGGTCACCAGCGCGGCGCTGATTCTGATGTTCTCGTTCCTGGTGCTGTCCTCGAGCCCCGGCGTTGACGTGAAGCAGTTCGGCATCGGACTGGCCGCCGGCATCATCTTCGACGCCACGGTGATCCGCGCCCTGCTGGTGCCGTCGCTGATGCGGCTGATGGGTGAGTGGAACTGGTGGATGCCCCGCCCGGCAGCTCGTCTCCTGTTCCTGCGCCCGGACAAGCCCGCACCAGCGAGTGGTGAATAACGGTGCCAGGCACCGTTATTCACCTTGGACTTCACTCGTCAGCTCCGTCCAGCTTTGCTCGAGCACTGCCAGCAGATAGTCGGCGGGTTGGGCGCCGGAGGCGCCGTAGTGACGGTCGAAGACGAAGAACGGCACGGCTGAGATTCCCAGATCGCCCGCCAGCCGCTCGTCGTTTCGCACATCCTCGGCGTGCAACCCGGTTTCCAACGCGTCCAGTGCTTCGGCGCGGTCGATGCCGATCTCGGCCGCCAGGTCGGCCAGGGTGGCGCGATCGCTGATGGCTCGGCCCTCGGTCATGTAGGCCGACAACAGGCGCTCGTTGGCCGCTGCCTGCAGCCCATGATCGGCCGCCAGGTGGATCAGGCGGTGCCCATCGAACGTGTTTCCCAGCTGGGCGAGGTCGAGCCGGTATTCGAGGCCGAGCTCAGCCGCGACACTGGTAACCCGCTCGTGCTTCTCGGCGATCTCGGCCGGCCCCAGGCCCCGCGCCTGGGCGTAGTAGTCGTTGAGGAGATACGGCTCGGTGCGCTCGTTGGGCGTCAGCTCGAAGCTGCGCCAGGTGACATCGACCGAGTCGCGATGATCGAACTGCTCGAGCGCGCGCTCCAACTGGCGCTTGCCGATGTAACACCAGGGGCACACCAGGTCGGACCACACCTCGACCTGCAACCGCGGCTCGGCGGCGGCGCTCACACTGCCACCTGCAACGGGTGGGTGACCATGGCCTCATCCAGCACCGACTGCATCCAGCCGATGCGACCGGGCTCGGCCCACACCGCTCCGTCACCCAGGGCGATGCGCGCGGCTCGCCCGTCGGCCACCAGCTCGAGCATCGCCATCTCCGCCGCCACGGCGTCAGGTGCGTCGTTTCCACGGGCGAGCAGGGCGGCCACCTCCTGGGTGGTGAGGCCCTCAGGGAACTCCGCCAGCAGCTCGGCAGGATCCTCGGGCACGTCCCGGCGTTCGATCGCCGGGTCGAGATTTGCGATCAGGACGTCATAGGCCTCGACCAGCTGGAAGCCGCCGGCGGTGAGCTGGGCATCACCGCGCTCGAACACCACCGACGGGGCGGTGTAGCGAACGGCCCCGTCCGTGGATGCCGTCTTTCCCTGGCGCTCGGCCGGGGAGCCGGCAGCGCTACGCGCCTCAGCCCGATCGTGGTGGTATGCCTCGGTCACCTCGGCGGAGTCGAGCAGCGCCTGAAGGGCCGACGAGTCGTGCCCGGTCGCGGCCGAGACAACCCGAACCAGGTGGTCATCGTCATCGAGCACCAGCGGCGAGTTGAACTGCATCAGCTGCAGCGCGCGCAGCGCCCGCCACTCGCTGCCCGGCTCCAACAGCCGCGCAGCGGCAATCGCCCGGCAGGCTCGCGCGGTGGCCGCAATCCGCGCCTTCGGTTGGGGTGCGAAGGGCATCCCGTAGCGCCGGAAACTGAGGTGCCCGCGAGCCTGACGAAGCGTGGTGTAGCCACGATCGATGTACTGCTGGGCATCCTCGGTGAGCCCGATCGTGACCAGCCGCCAGTCGAGCCGAGGGCCGTAACGCCACCGGATCACGCTGAGCGCGGGGATCTCGGAGTAGGCCCAGGGACACGCCGGGTCGGTGTGTAGCACGGTGGTGATGTGGTCGTTCATGGGTCTCCCTCAAATGCGTGCGAAGGTACTTGAGCAGCGTAGCATCGCACTTACCCAATGTAAGTGCGATCGTAAACCGCGCTAAGCTCCCGCCAATGAGCGCGACCACCGAACCCCTCGAAGTCTGCCCCGCGCTGGCCTCGGCCTTCGAGCTTTTGGGCAAGCGCTGGACCGCCCTGATCCTGGATGTGCTGGCCAACCGGCCGGCGCGATTCTGTGAGATCGCACGGGCCATTCCGGGGCTGTCGGATCGGCTCTTGACAGAGCGCCTGAAGGAGCTGACAGCCGCCGGGCTGGTACAGCAGGTGCCGGCCGAAAACGGCACCAGCACCTACGCGCTGACGGACGTCGGCCACAGACTGCTGCCGGGGTTTAACGCGATCCGCCATTGGGCGCAGGCGCGTCACCACGTGTTCACCGCGTGATCGATTAGGATCACCGCCGATGTTCCAAGGCTCCTCCTGGTCTCCCCCACGGCGCGCCCTGGCCGGGCTGGTGCTTGGGCTGACACTTGCGATCGCCGCGGGCTGCGGCGGTGGCAGCACAACCTCCGGATCCGGGTCGGGCGACATCCTGCAGGTCGGCAGCACCTACAACATCGACTCGCTCAACCCGTTCACGGCGATCGACGCCCAGGCCTATAACGCCTTCATCATGGAGTACCCCGAGCTGGTGCAGTACGGCCCGGGGCTGAAGCTCGAGGGCGACTGGGCGAAGAGCTGGACAACCAGCCCCGACGGGCTGGTGTGGACGTTCCACCTGATCCCCGGCGGCAAGTGGTCGGACAAGGTGCCGCTGACCGCCGCCGACGCCGTGTGGACGATCGAGACCGCGCTCAAGTACAAGGCCGGTGCCACCTCCTACTACGCAGGCACGCTGCTGGGAGTCGAGAAGGCCGAAGCGCCCGATCCCAACACGCTGGTGATCACCTACAGCAAGCCGGTGGCCGGAGTGCTCGCCAACCTCGAGCAGCTGTTCATCCTGCCCAAGCACGTGTGGGACAAGTACACCGGCAACAACGGCAAGGCGCTGTCGTCGTACTTCCCCGACCAGCACCTGCCGACCGTGTCGGGCGGGCCGTACACGATCACCAAGTTCGAGAAGAAAGGCACCACCGTGTTCAAGCCCAACCCGTACTTCTACGGGCCCAAGTCGCACGCCGCCGCGGTGGCGTTGACCTACTACACCAACCCGACCTCGATGATCGCCGCCTTCCAGCAGGGCGATATCAACTTCATCGACCAGGTGCCCTACACCGTCGCCAACTCGCTCAAGGACACGCCGGCGCGGCCGTGGTGACCGAGGACGGCAGCGAGGTCACCAACCTCGGGTTCAACTCCAATCCCAAGAAGCCCAAAAACCGCGAGCTCCTGAACACCACCCTGAAAGAGGCGTTCGAGTACGCCACTCCGCGCCAGCAGCTGATCAACATCGTGTTCGGCGGCCACGCCGAGCCCTGGGCAAACATCATGTCGGCCTGGTCAGGCCCCTCCGGCTGGCTCAACCCAGCCGTCAAGCCGCTCCCCTACGACCCCGACAAGGCCAACCAGATGCTCGACTCGCTGGGCTACCCGAAGGGCGTCCGACGGCATCCGCCAAGTACCGGCCACCACCGGCCAATACGCCCAGCCGGCCCACGAGATGAGCTACGACGTGATCGTCCCCGACGACCTCGACTTCAACGGCGACCGCCAGTTCGACATCCTTCAGACCGCCTACAAGAAGATCGGGGTGAAGCTCAACGAGGTCGCAGGCGGCGACGTCAGCGCCGCCTTCGACGCGATCACGGCGGCCAGCTACAAGTACACCAAGGCCGACATGTTCACGTGGTACTGGCATCCCTACATCGACCCCAACTACAACCTCTCCACCGTCACCAAGGCCCAGTGGGGAAATGCCAGCGACACCGGCATGGACGATCCCACCTACGACGCCATGTACAAGCAACAGCAGGTCGCGGTCGACTTCAAGCAGCGGCAGAAGCTGGTGTGGCAGATGGAGGCCTACGTGGCGGACAAGCGGCCGTACATCCAGCTGGTCAACACCAACCTGATCACCGCTCACAGCAACAACTGGACAGGGTTCCAGCCGCAGCTCTGGTCGTACTGCAAGTGCTACTACACGGCACCGCACACGACCTCGTAGCCGGGGCTCCCGAGATCGTCTAGGCCGGTGCCGCGGCAGCGAGCAACAGCCGCCCCATGGCCTGACTGCGGCGGGCCGCTTCGGTGTCGCCCTCGCCGGCGGACACGATCGCGCCCTTCATCAGGATGTGCCAGCTGCGGGCGAGATTGTCCGGATCGGCGGCGCCGGTGTCGGCGGCGAGCCTGCCCAGAAACACCCGGATGTTGGCGAGGTGATCGACGCAGGCGGTGCGGATGCGAGACTCATCCACCCCCGCCTCGAGCATCAGGTTGATGAACGAGCAGCCCTCGAAGTCGCCTCGCCGAAACCAGTCGTCGAGCACGTCGAAGATCACCAGCAGCCGCTCGCGTGGATCGTCGCTGCGAGCCTCAACCTCGGCCTGCAGCCAGCCCACCGTCCACACGCTCTCACGCTCCCTCAGGAACGCCAGCACCAGCTCGTCCTTTGACCGGAAGTGCCGGTACAGGGTCATCTTGGCGACCCCGGAGCGCTCGATGATGGTGTCCACGCCCACGGCCTTCACGCCGTGGCGGGAGAACAGCTCGTAGGAAGTGTCGAGGATACGGTCGCGGGCGGGGATACGCTCGCTCGACTGCGAATCGAGATCCGGGGCCGCTTCCACTGGCAGACCCTACCAGATCGTGCGGATGCTCACTTTAACGGAAGTCCAGTTTCACCACTGTCTTGAGGCCGCTGATGATCTCCAACCATCCGCCCGAGACCTGCTCGCCGTTTTGGGAGAGTTTTCCAGCCGGTGCTTTGACTTTTCGCGATCCGCACTTGCGCGCTCGGCTACGTTCCCCGCGTGCAGCTCAGCCGCCGCCAACTGAACCGCGCCCTGCTGGCACGCCAGATGCTGATGGAACGCGCGGCGGCGCCGCTGCCCGACACGATCGAGCGGCTGGTGGGCCTTCAGAGTCAGACACCCAACTCGCCCTACCTGGCGCTGTGGTCGCGGGTCGCCGAGTTCTCGCCGCAGGCGCTGGGACAGCTGCTCAGCGACCGCCGGGCGGTGCGGATCGCACTCCAGCGCTCCACCATCCACCTGGTGTCGGCGGCCGACTGCCTGGCGGTTCGGCCGGTGCTGCAGCCCGTGATCACGCGCTCGTTGAGCGGCAACTATCGCCGCCAGCTGGAGGGCGTCGACATCGCCCTGCTGGAGGCGGCCGGGCGGGCACTGGTGGACGAGCAGCCGCGTACCTTCGCCGAGTTGGGAGAGCGACTCTCGCCGCAGTTCAGCGGACGCGACCCGCACGCCCTGGCCATGGGCGTGCGCGCCGCGGTGGCGCTGGTGCAGGTGCCGCCGCGCGGCGTGTGGGGGGAGTCAGGGCTCGCCCGGCACACCTCGGCGGAGGCCTGGCTGGGACAGCCGCTGGGCACCGACACGACCGCCGATGAGCTGGTGTTGCGGTATCTGCGGGCGTTTGGGCCCGCCACTGTCAAGGACGCCCAGACGTGGTCGGGTCTGACCCGCCTGAACGAGGTGGTCGCGCGGCTGCGGCCCCAGCTGCGATCGTTCACTGACGAGCACGGCGCCCAGCTGTGGGACGTCCAGGACGGCCTGATGCCCGACGCCGATCGCCCGGCTCCGGTGCGGTTTCTGCCCGACTACGACAACGTGCTTTTGTCCCACGCCGACCGCACCCGGGTGATTGCCGCCGAGCATCGGCCGCTGATCTTCTCTGGAAACGGGATCTACGCGACCGTGCTGGTCGACGGGTTCGCCGCAGCCCGCTGGAGGCTCGATCGCGGTCAGCGTCACCGCCACGCTCGTGGTCCAGCCGTTCGCCAAGCTGACCGCGGCCGAGCGCACGGCGATCGCCGAGGAGGCGATGCGGCTGCTCGAGCTGCTCGCGCCCGACTCCGAAACCGACGTGGCCTTCGCCGCGCTGTAACTACCGGCCGAGAAAGCCGAGCACGGCCGCCTTCAGCGCATCCCGCCGGCGCGGCTGCGTGCGCACCCGGATGGTGCCGAAGCCGCCGCGGGTGCGCAGCCGCACGATCGGAGCGCCCGGTGCCGGCGCAGCGTCCACCCGCAGCTCGTGCGTGGCCGAGAAGCCACCGGCGTCCAGCTCCACCACGGCCCCCTCGGGCACCAGCACGGTGGTCGTCCCGAACCAGCTGAGCACCTCCAGGTCGATCACCGGGCCATGCAGCACCGCTTCGCGCAGGTCGATGTCGATGGTGCCACACAGGCTCACATAGCGATTGTGCTCGGCCGGCAACCAGCGGCCGCCGCGGGTCAGGTGCGAGCACACCGCCCATTCCCGCCGGTTGGCGACGTACAGCGACTGACCGTGGCCGGCGGGCAGGTCGCGCACCAGGGTGGCCAGCTCATCGCGGGTGCGGGCTCGATGGGCCAGCTCAGCCCGGTCGGCCAGCTCTTCCAGGGTCAGGCTGCCGTTCACCGACGCATCGCTGAGCCGGCCGACGGTGTGCTCACGGTCGGCATCCGTGGCGCGTATGGCCGGCCGCGGCTGCTCACTCATAGGAAAAGCCTACCGCCTGGGTTTTGACTACTGTGATGATGGGCACCACTCATGGACGTCGACGGTCGGAGGTGACCGGAATGGACGACACCGAGATTCTGGCAAGGATCAACGAGTTGGTAAACGAGGAGAACCTGCTGTGGGAGCACGAGAGCCACGGCACGCCCTCGGAGGACGACCGCAAGCGGCTCGAAGAGATCAAGGTGCAGCTCGACCGGGCGTGGGATCTGCTGCGCCAGCGGCGGGCGCGCGAGGAGTTCGGGCTCGATCCCGAGTCGGCTCAGCCCCGATCGGAGGGCGTGGTCGAGCACTACCAGCAGTAGCAGCCATCGGCCGGTAGTCTGCCGCGATGCAGCGGATCGCGGTGATCGCGGGAGACGGCGTCGGCCCTGAGGTGGTGGCGGTCGGCAAGCGGGTTGTGGACGCCGCGGCCGGACCGGGTGTGCTCGCCTGGGACGACCTCGACTGGGGCAGCGCCTGGTATCGCGAGCACGGCGAGATGATGCCGGCCGACGGCATCGATCAGCTGCGCAGCTACGACGCGATCTATCTGGGTGCCGTGGGCTCGCCCGAGGTGCCCGACCACGTCACCCTGTGGGGGCTTTTGCTGCCGATCCGCCAGGTGTTTCGACCTGTATGTCAACCTCCGGCCGGTGCGCCTGCTGCCAGGTGTGACCTCGCCGTTGGCCGGCCGCACCAGTGACGACATCGACATGGTGTGCGTGCGAGAGAACACCGAGGGCGAGTACGGCGGGGTGGGCGGCCGGGTACATCGCGGTGGCGCACACGAGGTCGGCATCCAAGTGGACGTGTTCACCCGCCACGGCGTCGAGCGGATCGCCCGGTATGCGTTCGAGCTGGCCCGCTCCCGCCGCCGGCGGCTGGCGAGCATCACCAAGTCCAACGCCAGCCCCCACCACTTCGTGATGTGGGACGAGGTGTGCGCCCAGGTGGCGACGGAGTTCCCCGACGTCGCCTACGAGCAGCTTTTGGTGGACGCTGCCTGCGCCTACATGGTGACCCAGCCCCAGCGCTTCGACGTGATGGTGGCGTCCAACCTGTTCGGAGACATCCTGACCGATATCGGCGCCGCCATCCAGGGCGGCATGGGGCTCGCCGCCAGCGCCAACCTGCCGTACGGGCCGGGCGTGCCGGGACTGTTCGAACCGGTGCACGGCTCGGCGCCAGACATCGCCGGTACCGGCAAGGCCAACCCGATCGGGGCGGTGTGGGCCGGGGCGATGATGCTGGAGGCGCTGGGACTCGACGAAGCTGCCGCCCGGGTGATGGCAGCGGTGGAGGCAGTGCTCAGCGCCGGGGCCGTGCGCACGTCCGACCTGGGCGGCACAGCCTCGACCAGCGAGGTCGGCACCGCCCTCCTGGCCGCCCTTGAATAACGGTGTTAAAACGCGACCATCGGTATAATCGGTGCCTGGCACCAATTATTCAGCTTGCCCGAAATGGGGTTGTCTGCAACAATCCCAGTGGGCTCCCGCCCGGCAACACCCGAGGAAGGGAGACCCAACCCATGAACACCGCCGGTTTGATCGACGAGGCCGTCGATCTGATGGAGCGGGGCAAGGACGGACAGGCATCGCACGTCCTTCTGACCGCGGCGATCGAGTGTGACGATCCCGCGCTGGCGCCTCGGATCAAGGAGCTCGGCGAGCAGGGCCTGGAACGCGCCGGCCGATTTCGCAAGGGCAACTGGAACGAGATCGTGAAGCTGGCCGACGCCCGCATGGGCGCCACCGTCTGAGCCGGCAGCCGCCGCCGGGGGCCCACTGCGGCCCCCGGCCGGCGAGGATTTCCGTATCCTCTGCCCATGACGCTCCTGCATCTCTCCGACGATCTGCCCCTGTTCCGCGACGCCGTGATGGTGGCATCGTTCGACGGCTGGGTGGACGCGGCCGAAGCCGCGTCCGACGCCGTCGCCCACATCGCCGAGGACGGAAAGGTGATCGCCACCTTCGACGGCGACGCGATCTTCGACTACCGCTCCCGCCGCCCGGTGCTGGACGTCGAGGACGGCCGGCTGACCGAACTGCGATGGCCGGAACTGGCGATCCGCCACGTCGCCGTCGGCGAGCGCGACCTGCTGGTGTTCTCCGGCGCCGAGCCGGATCTGCGCTGGCAGGAACTCGGGCGGGAGGTGGCGGCCGCTGATCGACGAGCTCGGGGTGGTCCAGTGGATCAGCCTGGGAGCGGTTCCCGGCGCGGTCGCTCACACCCGCACCGTGCCGCTGATGAGCACCGCATCACACGACGGCGTGCTGGCCGAGGGAGAGCCGCGCGGCCCCGAAGGGCTCCTACGCGTACCGGCAGCGGCGCTTTCGACGTTCGAGATGGCGGTCACCGACGCGGGCACACCGGCCGTCGGATTCTTCGCACAGGTGCCGCCGTACGCCAGCATCGGCTATGCGGCCGCGACCATCGCCCTGTTGGAGCGGCTGGCGCGCCACCTGGACGTCGAGTTCGATCTCGACCCGCTGCTCGAGATCGAGCGCGAGCAGCATGCCCGCTACGACGATGCCATGGCCGGCGATGCGATGTTGCGCGAGACCGTCAAACGGCTCGAGGCGGCCGCCGGTGACCTCGAGGACGAGCAGCTTCCCACCGGCGACCAGCTCGCCCGCGAGATCGAGCGCTACCTGCACAAGCGCGACGCCGAAGACGGCGCCGACTGACCCTCGATCAGGAGTCGATCAGCTCCAGCGCGGAGCCCACGATCGTCTCGCTGTCGATGCCGAAGTGCCGGTAGAGATCGCCCACGTCGCCGGACTGGCCGAAGCTCGAGACGCCCAGTGAGGCGATCCCGGCGCCGTGCACGCCCGCCAGGAAGCTGAGCGTGTGCGGGTGCCCGTCCAGCACCGTCACCATCGGGGCAGCTCGATCGGCCGGGAACACCTGCTCCAGGATCGCGACGTCGCCGTCACCGAACCCCTGCCGGGCCTGCAGCGCGCGGAAGATCAGATCGGGCGAGGTCAGACACACGACGTCCACGCCCACACCGGCGGCCGTCAGCGTCTCGGCCGCCGCCAGGCACTCGGGCATGATCGCCCCCACCCCCACCAGCGTGACCGCGGGCGACCCCGTCGCGGTGCGGATCCGATAGCCGCCCGCCACCACCTGCAGCCGCCGCTGCTCGCGCTCCGCCGGATCCGCAGGCACCGCGGCCAGCGCCTGGTCGAGCGCCCGAGTCGTCAGCCGGAAGTACGAGCTGGTGCCGCCTGGCCGCCCCAGCCGGCTCATGGCATGCAGGAACGTCCACTCGAAATCCTGTCCGAAGGCCGGCTCCCAGGCCACACAGCCGGGCTGCTCCAGGCCGACCGACGGCGTGATGATCGACTGGTGCGCGCCGCCTTCCGACGCCAGGGTGACCCCCGACGGCGTGCCGACCAGGATCGACTGCGCCCCGGCGTAGATGCCGAACGACCACGGCTCCAAGGCGCGGTTGACGAACGGGTCGTACAGCGTGCCGATGGGAAACAGCGGCTGGCCGTCGCGCGACCAGGTCACGCCCAGCTCGCTGAGCGCGCCGACCAGATTGCCCTCGGCGATCCCCAGCTCGATGTGCTGGCCGTGGGTGCTCTCGCGCCAGCTCACCAGCCGGTCGGGATCGTCGGCGAACCAGTCGATGCGGTCACCCACGTTCCAGATCCCGACCTTGTTGATCCAGCCGCCGAGGTTGGTGGACGAGGCCACGTCGGGGCTGACGGTGACCACGTGCCGAGCGGCATCCGGCGCCACCCGCAGCAGATCGAGGAAGAACCGGCCGAAGGCCTGCTGGGTGGATGCGTCGGCGCGATGGGTGCGGCCGGTCTCGGTGGGGAGGGACGGCGCCGGTCGCGGCTCCACCACGGGTCGGCGCAGGCGCTCGGCCGCGGCGGCGCACAGGCGGCCGGCGCTGGAGTCGGGCTCGAACCCGCGCCAGGGATCGTCGGCGTCGGCGCCCAGCTCGGCGGCGAGTTCCCTCCACTGGTCGGTGGTGAGCAGCGCCGAGTGGTTCCCCGGATGGCCCTGGGTCGCCAGCCGCCAGGCCTTGATGGTGTAGGCGAAGATCACCGTCGGCCGGTCGACGACCGCGTCGGCCTGCCGGTAGGCGTCCAGCAGCGCCGACAGGTCGTGGCCGCCCAGGTCGCCGATCGCGCGCCGCAGCTCGTCGTCGGAGAGGCTCGCGATCAGCCGGGCGACCTCATGCCGGCCCCCGCCGGAGCCGGGCAGCCCCTCGCGCAGGTGCTCGGGGGTGGCGCGCAGCAGCCGCTGGTACTCCTCGTTGGTCATCGAGTCGATCCGGCGGCGCAGCGACTCTCCCCCGGCCGGCTGAACAGCTCTTGCAGGTGGCGGCCGTACTTGACGGTCACCGTGTGCCAGCCGGCGGCCTCGAACATCGCCGCGATCCGGCCGGCGGCGATGTCGGGGACGACCCGGTCGAGCGACTGGCGGTTGAGGTCGACGATCCACAAGAGCTCGCCCAGGCGCGGCACCACCGGATCCACGATCGCCTCCCAGCAGGCGCCCTCGTCCAGCTCGGCGTCGCCCACCAGCGCGATCTGACGGCCGCCCTGCTCGACCTCGAAATGACCGGCGACGTATCGGTGGGCGATCGCACTCCAGGCGGCGGCGGTGGCGCCGATGCCGACCGAGCCGGTCGAGAAGTCGGTGTGGTCGGGATCCTTCAGTCGGCTGGGATAGCTCTGCAGCCCGCCGAAGCTGCGCAGCTCGGTCAGATAGGAGCGATCGAGCCGGCCGAGCAGATAGTTGATCGGCATGGAGCACCGGCGAGGCGTGCGGCTTGACCGACACCCGATCGGCCGCGTGCAGGTGGTGGAAGTAGAGCGCGGTCATGATCGAGACCATCGACGCCGACGACGCCTGATGCCCGCCGACCTTCACGCCCGAGGCCGTTTCGCGCACGCGATTGGCGTGGTGGACGATGCTGGTGGCAAGCCACAGCACCCGCGACTCGACCTCCGCCAGCGTCTGAAGGTCTAAACTGTTCTCCATGGTGGCCAACGATTCTTACCTTAGAACAATTCGCTCCGCTGGCGCTGCCCCGTGCCGCCGACGCGGTCACTCGCGCCCTGATCGATGCGCTGCGGAGGGGCGAGCTGAGCGTCGGCGAGCGGCTGCCGCCCGGACGCGACCTGGCCGTGCGCTGGGCGTGAGCCGACCGGTGCTGCGCGAGGCGATCGAACAGCTGCAGGCGGTGGGCGTGCTCGAGAGCCGTCGCGGTAACGGCGGCGGCGTGTTCGTCCGCAGCCTGACTCTGCCGACCCACCTGCTCACCGACCGCACCCTGGTCGACCCACGCGGACCTCGCCGAGGTGCTGGAGGCCCGGCGTACGATCGAGACCACCTGTCATCTGCTGGCGTGCGAGCGGGCGGGGGCCGACGATCTGCGGGCGCTGGCCGGACTGGTGGCCGACCTGGAGGCGGCGACCGGCGATCCGACGGAGTTCATCGAGATCGATGTGCGCTTCCACCTGCGCGTGGCCGCGGCCGCCGCAACACCAGACGCGGAGGGGTTCCTGGCCGAGGTCTTCCGCGACCTGGCGGCGGTGCGCGCCCGCTACCCCACCGGCTACGGCTCCATGGAGGCCGCCATCGGCTACCAGAAACGCTCCCTGGAGGCGATCCGCTCAGGCGATCCCGAGCTCGTTCGCGCCGCGGCCGACGATCACCTGGCCGGGCTCGAGGAGCACTTCCTCGGGCATCGCCTGCCCTGATCTCCCCCCCCCCCTCCCTCCAGCGGCTACGGTTCGAGTCAGGCGGCCATCGGCTACCGCAATTCCACGAGGAGGCACGATGTCGTCGATCGCTTCGCAACATACCCGGCAGGGCTGGCACAGCATCCTGGGCGGGGGAATCGCCAGCTTCA
Organism: uncultured Actinomycetes bacterium; assembly: GCA_963729195.1. Lineage (GTDB taxonomy): Bacteria > Actinomycetota > Thermoleophilia > Gaiellales > JAICJC01 > CAVPTL01. The sequence continues at coordinate 211,995 of CAVSNF010000020.1, read as the reverse complement.
TGGGTGCACCCGTGGTCGCCCCGGACGCCGATGTGCTGCGCGAGGCGGGAGCACGGGCGGCGTTTGTGGGAATGCCGTTCGATTCGACCACGATCGCCCGGCCCGGGGCGCAGCTTGGCCCGCGCGCGGTCAGGAACTGGTCGAGCCACATGCTGAGCTACCACGGCGAGTACGACCTCGACCTGTTCGAGGCGCTCGGCCTGGTCGATGCCGGAGACGTGGAGGTCGTTCCCGGCAACGCCCCCAAGACGGTCGACCGCGTCGCCGAGGCGATGGGCGAGGTGCTGAAGACCGGCGGCCTGCCGGTGCTGTGCGGCGGCGAGCACACCACCACGATCGCCGGTTCGCTCGCGGTCGAGCGCCACGCACCCAAGGGCCGCTACGGGCTGATCTTGCTCGACACCCATCTCGACACGGCCGCCGACGTCGGCGGCGAGCGGATCAACCACTGCTGCCCGATCACCCGGGCGATGGAGCTGGATGCATTCGATCCCTCCCGGTGTGTGATCATCGGCCCCCACGGCGCGCTCAACCCCAAGGCCGAATACGAATACGCCCGCGAACAGGGCATCACCGTCCACCACGTCTCCGACGTCGAGCGCAAGGGCGCCGCCTCGATCGCCGAAGACGCCGTCGCGCGCGCCTCCGAGGGCACCGACGGCGTCTACGTGAGCTTCGACATCGACGTGCTGGACATCTCTGTGGCGCCCGGCACCTGTGTGCCGACGATGGGTGGGCTGACCTCCCGCGAGGCGCTCACCATGATGAAGATCATCGGCCGCGCCGACATCGTCGATCGATGTGTGCGAGATTGCGCCCGCCTATGACCACGGCCAGTCGGCGATGGCCGCCTGCCAGGTGATCGCCGACACGCTCGCCGCCTACGCCGACTCGCATCAGGCCAAGGCCGGGCGCTCCTCCGCCGTGGTGTAGTGCAGACCCGAGGAGGCCTCGATGAGTGATGACCGCAGCTGGTTGACCGCCGACTACCCCGAACTGCGCGACGGCCCGCCCTGGGTGATGCAGGAGATGATCGAGGCCCAGCGGGACTGCCGGCCGCGATCCTCGACCGCCCGGCGGGAGTGGGCGACCCGTGAGGCGATCCGCGCAGCGGCCGACGGCGGCGAGCCGATCGTGGTCACCGGCTGCGGCACCTCCGAGCACGGCGCGATGGCGGTGGCGGCGCTGATCGCCGACGCGCTGCCCGACGCCTGGGTCGAGTCCCGCCAGGCGCTCGACGCCGCGTTCACGCCCCGGCCCGGGGGTGTCTGCATCGGGATCTCGCACGACGGCGGCACCCGCGCCACGCTGCTCGCGCTGGAGGCCGCGCGCGCGGCTGGAGCCACGATCGTCGCGATCACCGCGAAGCCCGAGTCGGCCGTGGCCGAGGCCGCCGACCACGTCGTCACCACTCCCATGCTCGACCGCTCGTGGTGCCACACCGTGGCCTACACGAGCGCGATCCTGGCCGGCGTCGCGATCGCTGGTGGACAGCGCCGACACGAGCTGGTCTGGCCGAAGCGATCGAGCCGCGCTGGGCCTGCGGCCGCGCTTGCAGAGGCCGCGGGCGGCATCCACGGCGGCCGCCGGATCCTCACCACGGGCCTGGGCACCGACGAGATCTCGGCCCGCGAGCTGGCGCTGAAGATCGAGGAGGGCGCCCGCATCCCCGCCACCGCGCACCAGCTCGAGACGCTGCTGCACGGCCACCTGGCCGGCTGCGACGCCGACCGACGGCGGTGGTGCGGATCGCGACCGACCCCCGCGGCGGCGAGCTGCACACCCGCCGGCAGGCCGAGGTCGACGCCGCCCTGGCCGCGATCGGGATCCCCACGGTCGTGATCGGAACACCGCTGGGATTGGCCCCGCGCCTCGCCGGCCGAGGCACTGATCTCGGCCGCGGTCGGCCTCCAGCTGCTGACGCTCGAGCTGGCCCACGCCGCCGGCACGAACCCCGACCTGATCCGGCGCGAGCAGCGGGCCTACCGCGAAGCCGCGGCAGCCGCGGCGGGTGAACGGCCGCCGGCTTCACCGGTTCCGGTAGATTTCACCGCCATGGACAGATCGAACTCACGCCTGAAGAGATGACCCGGCTCCAGGCCCAGCTGGCCGAGCTGGAAGGGCCCAAGCGCGCCGAGATCGTGGATGCGATCGCGGTCGCCCGCGGCCATGGCGACCTGTCCGAGAACTTCGAGTACCACGCCGCCAAGAACGAGCAGGGACTGCTCGAGCGCCAGATCACGATCCTGCGGGCCAAGATCGAGAACGCCGTCGTGATCGACCCGGCCAGGACCGCGCCGACGGGCGCATCTCGGTCGGCTCCAAGGTGCAGCTGCAGGACGAGTACGGCGACCACATGGAGGTCGTGATCTCGAGCGCCGGCGGCGAGAACGCGGTGTCGCCGGAGTCGCCGATGGGTCGCGCCCTGTACGGCGCCGGCGAAGGCGACACGGTCACCATCGAAGCGCCCAGGACCTCGTGGACCGCCCGCATCCTCACGATCACCTAAGTGGTGAATAACGGTGCCTGGCACTGTTATTCACCACTCACACTTTTATCACCGAACAGCGGCAGGAAGCGCGGTTGGCTTCGAGCATCTCGTCGAGCAGCGCCTGGGTCTGATCGAGGTCGAGGTTCGACGCGGTGGTCGGGTCGAGCACGAACGCGTGCAGCGCCTCCTTGCGATCGCCGCTGAGTGCCGCCTTCACCACCTGCTTTTGGAAGTTGAAGTAGTGATTGAGGTGGGCCGCCAGCGCCTCGTGCAGCGGCCCCGCCTATACCGGCCGGATGCCGTACCCGTTGATCTGGGCGTTCACCTCGACGATCGCGTCGTCGGGCAGGTTGGGGATCGCGCCGTTGTTGAGCGCGTTCACCACCCGGATGGCGTTTCGGTTCTCGACGATGTCCTCGATCATGTCGATCACCTCGATGCCCTCGTCCTCGTCGCCCTTGGGCAGGTCGGCGAGCGTCACCGGCGTGTCGTCGGCCGTCCACTGCGCCGCCAGCTGCTCGAGCCCCGCCACCCGGGCCTTCTCGTAGGCCATGTCGTGCGTCTCGATGCCGTAGCGCATGTCGACGCCCTGGGCGGTGCCGGCGTAGGGCGCTTCCAGCCGCTGCATCTGGGGATAGAACTCGGTCCAGTGCGTCCAGCAGTACGGCAGCACGCCGTAGGCCTCGAGCACCCACTTGACGACCGGATTGGTCGCGCGCGCCTTCACCAGCGGCATCGCGTCGGTGCCGTCCTTGAGCCGCAGCTCCTGCACCGAGGCGCAGTGGTTGATGCCCGCCACCACCGGCGGCATCGCGATCTGGTCGGGACTGACCCCCGCCTGGTGGGCGAGCCACTCGGGGCTGGCCGGGTGCGCCGTGCACGAGCACAGCGCATACGACTTCACCTGCGGCGCGGCGGCGCGCATCGCCAGCGCCTCGATCGGCGCCGGGTTGGTGTAGTTGAACACCCACGCGTCGGGCGCGACCTCGGCGACGTTTCGAGCGACGTCGGCGAGCACCGGCGCGTTTCGGAACGCGCGCATGATCCCGCCCGGGCCGATCGAGTCGCCGACGTGCATGACGATGCCGTAGCGCGCCCGGGATCTCGAGGTCGTTGGCCCACGCGTCCATCCCGCCGACCGAGATGGCGGCGATCACGAAGTCGGCCCCGGCGAGCGACTCGCGCTGGTCGAGCGAGCTGCGCACCGACAGCTTGCTGCCCTCGCTCGTGATCAGCTTGCTGCCCAGCGACTCCATCACCTTGACCCGGCCCTCGTCCACGTCCATCAGCGTGACGTTCGAGTCGCCCAGCGACTCGGACTCCGGATCAGGCGGCGCAGCAGCAGCGGCACGAAGCTCGAGCTGCCTCCGCCCACGATCGTGATGTTCTTCCCCATGTGTGGCTCTCCCTCAGTTCATCGAGTCGTCGGTCATCGGCAAGATCGTCTGCTCCAGCACGCGGTGGGTGCGCGGCCGGGTGACGGCGTGCACCACCGCGTCGGCCACCTCCTCGGCCCGCAGCATGCCGGGCAGATCGGGATCCTCGGGCGTGCGCCCGCGGTTCTCACCCATCGCAAACGCGGTCTCGACGCCGCCCGGGGCGATCGTCGAGCAGCGCACGCCCCGGCGGTACAGCTCGTGGTCGATCGAGCGCATGAATCCGACCTGGGCAAACTTGGAGGCGGCGTACACCGACTCGCCCTCGGGGGCGCGCTGGCCCGCCACCGACGCCACCACCACCAGGTCGGCGGAGTCGCTCTCCAGCAGCCGCGGCAGGCTGGCGCGAACGGTGTAGAGCAGCCCCTTGACGTTCACGTCGATCATCTCCTCGACGTGCGGCGGGATCGAGGTCGAGGAAGTCGCCGTAGGCGCCGACGCCGGCGTTTGCGACCACGATGTCGAGCCGGCCGAAGCGCTCGACGGTGGCCGCCACCAGCGCCTCGACCTGCGCCTCGTCGCGCACGTCGCAGGGCTGGGCGAGCGCGCCCTGGACGCCCATGTCGTGGCCCCGCCGCGACGCCATCGCAACCTTCGCGCCGGCGGCCACCAGCCGCACGCAGGTGGCGGCGCCGATGCCGCTGCTCGCCCCGGTCACCAGGGCGACGCGGCCTTCGAGTGTGCTCACGATCTGCTCTCCATCAGTTGCAGTGGTCGGAGTGCGGCTGCGGCGGCGGCACGTCCAGCGCAGGGTTGCGTTCGAAGAAGCCGACCGGCTTCAGCTTGAATCCGATCGTGACCACCGGCATCACCGGCCAGTCCTCCGGCCGCGGAACGTGATGGTGGCCGAACGTATACCAAACCACGATGTCGCGCCCATCGATGTCGCGATCCGCGCTCGTCCACTCCGGCAGCCCCGCGCCGCCGGGATGCATGTTGGGGTAGTCGCCGGCGGCGTAGCGCTCGCTGCGGCTGCATACGGCGTCACCCACAGATGCTCGTGCAGGAACCCGGCGCGCTTGCTCACCGGCGCGTCGGGCTGGGCGAACGGCACCGTGTTCTCGCCGGGCACCAGCCGAAACGCGATCGGCTCGCCCAGGCGGTGCTTGACGGCCGGGGTTGACGATCTCCCACCAGCGGGCCGACGCGCTGTCGGTGCGCCGGCGGGCGGCCAGCTCGGTCGCGCAGCCGCCGGCGACGCGGCCGAAAGGCGTTGCCGTACGGGTTCTGCGGGCCGGGCGGAAGCGACTCGGTCCACACCTCGTCGACCGCATTGTCGGTGCCGTCGACGTCCAGGTCGAGGCGCATGTTGAAGAAGTGCTGATGCACCATCGCGTTCAGGCCCGGGGCCACCAGCACGCCGTGCTCGGGCCGCACGCCCGGCGCCACCGCCCCGGTCGAGAGCACGCCGGTCAGCTTCACCTCGTACTCGATCGTGCCGTCCTGGTACAGGTACCAGAAGAAGCCGTAGTCGTAGTTGCCGATGGCCGAGAAGGACGAGATCACCAGCCGCCGCGAGCGCCGCACCTCGCCCCGGCCGTCGCGCCACTCGATGTGCCGCCACAGCACGCCCACGTCCTCCTCGTGCAGGCAGATGGCGTTGGGGATGTGCACCGGCGCGCCGGCCGAGTCGGACACGTCCGCGTCCAGGTAGACGATCTCGCCCAGGCAATCGCACCCGCGGGTCAGCGGCGAGGCGGCGATGCCGACCCCGTTCTCGCCCGCGTCGAAGGCGTTCTTGAAGTAGTGGGTGGGGCTGGGATCGCCGTAGGGCACGACCATCTCCGACAGCGACGCGCGGTGCAGGATCGGCCGCAGCCGGCCGCCGTCCTCGTAGCCGAGCTGGTTCAGCACCAGGCCCTCGCGGGGGGTGAAGCCGACGTGCACCTGCCACCGCTGCCAGCGCACCACCCGCCCCTCGACGGTGAACCCGGCGCCCTCCGGCTGGGTGATCTCGAGCGGCTTGATGTCGTCGCGCAGCGGCGCGCCGGCGGCGACGTCGAAGTTGCCGCTCTCCGGCGGGATCGGCACCACCCCGTGATCGTCGACCCGCAGCACCTCGAGCTTGTTCAGGTCGACCAGCGCGATCACGCCGTCCACCGGGTGGGCCCACTCGCTGTCGCCGGGCTGCGGCCGCACGAACGCGACCGCCCGGCCCAGCCGGATGCCGTCCTCGCCCTCGTCTCCGAAGTGACCCGCCGGCCAGGCGTCGACCTGCACCGTCTCGAAGTCGGTGATCCCGCGCTTGGCCATCGCCGCCTGAAAGTCGGGATGCAGCCGCACCAGCTCCTCGGCCTCCATCAGCTCGCTGACCACCGCCATCGGCTGGATGTCGGTCCGCACCCTCCAGCCGGTCACGGCCGCCGGGTCGAGCGACACCGTCACCTCCACCGACGCCTCGGAGCCGCGATCGAGCATCACCACCTCGGCAACCCGCGGCGGGCCGGCTGCCGCCGGCGCTCCAGGCGGCCACCGCCGCCTTGTCCGGCTCGGCCAGCTCCATGGTGATGAAACGGGTGTCCGGGGACAGCGTCGGCGAACTGCGGATGGGCGCGCACCGTGGCCGCGGTGGCGGCGATCTCGGCGGCCGACAGCGGGTCGAGCGGGTGCCCGAAAGGTTGTATTCCTCCCATCGATTCCCTAGTATCGCGAAATCGCTGGTTGCGGCGACTGTGAACCGCTCCTGGTAAATCCTGCGGCCGACGGTGGGGTCGAGCGCCCGACGGAAGGTACATCGTGTTGAATGGAAGCAAGCGTCTCGTCGCGGTGCTCGCGGCTGCGTCCTGCCTGGCGGCCACCGCCGCGGCCTGCGGCTCGCAGCAGCAGCTCGGACAGCTCGGCGCCGGCCTCGAGCGGCTCGATCAAAGGCCAGACCATCACCGTGCTGGTGCCGTACAAGATCCCGCAGAGCGTGATCGACTCGTTCACGAAGGCGACCGGCGTCAAGGTCAACTACGTCGTCACCGGCTGGGATCAGACCCACAACAAGCTGGTGGTGGCCAACACCGCCCAGACCTACGTCGCCGACGTGGCCGAGTTCGACTGGTCGTTCACCGGCCAGTTCGCCGGCGCCAAGTGGGTGCAGCCGCTCGAGGGCATGCTGCCCCCCGCGCTGATGACCGACCTGTCGGCCATCGACGCGGCGTTCCAGTCGGGCGGCAAGACGTACGCCGCCTGCTTCTCCAACGACTTCCGCATCTCGATCTACAACAAGGCGATGTTCGCGCAGGCCGGGCATCACCGAGTTCCCGAAGACGCTTCGCCGAGCTGGGCACAGGCGGCCGAGAAGCTCAAGGCATCGGGCGTGAAGTACCCGATCGCGATCCCGATGGCGGCCACCGAGGGTGGCGTCACTCCCTGGTACCTGCTGACGCTCGCTAACGGCGGCCAGCTGTTCGACGAGAACTTCAACCCCGAGTTCGACAAGCCCGGCTCGGCCGGCTACCAGGCGCTGCAGTGGGAGGTCGACGCGATCAAGAAGGGCTGGGTCTCGCCCGGGTCGGTGTCGCAGGACGACACTCCGACCTCCGACAAGTTCTACGCCGGCGAGAACGCGATCGTCCTCGCCAGCAGCCCCGGCAGCCTCGCCACCGCCAACGACCCCGAGCCAGTCGCAGATCGCCGGCGATGTCGCCCCCGGCGCTGGTGCCCGGCGTGGACGGCCCCGGCGCGTCGTTCGGACTGCCCGAAGGCCTGTCGATCCCGACCACCGCCAAGCATCCCGAAGCCGCCGCGGCGTTCATCAAGTGGTGGCAGAAGACCGACAACTCGATCCTGATCTACAAGAAGGAAGGCAACCTGCCCTGCGGCGCCTCGGTGCTGAAGAAGCTCGCCGACGACGGTGCAGCTCGCAGGGCGGCGAGGTGATCGCGCAGGAGGCCACCAAGGTGAAGCCGCTGTTCCCGCAGGGCGCGCCGGTCTGGTACTCGGCGTTCAGCTCGGACGCCCAGGGCCTGCTGAACGCGGCCGTCAGGGGCGATATGAGTGTCCAGGATGCGCTGTCCCAGCTCGCGACCAAGGCCAAACAGGACGCCGCAGAACTGATCGATGCGACATCGATTGATGGTTGAGTGACGTGCGGGCCTGGCTGCGCGACCACGAGTCGACGACCCTGGGACTGCTGATGGTGGCGCCGGCCGTGCTCGCGGTCGGCGGCCTCATCATCTACCCCCTGATCCGCGGGTTCCAGCAGAGCATCCAGTCATCGGGCCTGTACGGCCAGCCGAAGCGCTACGTCGGGCTTGCGCAACTATCGCCAGGACATCCACGATCCCGAGTCGATCAACGCGATCAAGCACACCTTCGAGTACGTGGTCCTGGCGGTGTCGATGGAGCTGGTGCTGGGCATCATCATCGCCGTCACGCTGCACCGGATCTTCCGCGGGCGCGGCATCGTGCTGGCGATCCTGGTGCTGCCGTGGGCGCTGCCGTCGGTCGTCAGCGGAGTGCTGTGGCGGCGCATCTTCGACCCCGACAACGGCTTTCTCAACAGCGCGCTGCTGCACCTGCACGTGATCAGCGAGCCGCACGTGTGGATGGCAAGCGGCCGCTGGGCGATCGCCTTCATCACCCTCGTGCACGTGTGGGGCGTGCTGCCGCTGGTCAGCCTGATCCTGATCGCCGGGCTGCAGAGCATCCCCGAGGAGGTCTACAACGCCTCGTCGGTCGACGGCGCCAACCCGTGGCGGCAGTTTCGCTACATCACCTTCCCGCTGCTGCGCCCCTCGATCGCGGTGGCGCTCACGATCGGCACGCTGCTGGCGATCGCGATCTTCGACGAGATCTACGTGCTCAACGGCACCGCGCTCAACACCCGCTCGATCCTGATCCAGGTGTACAACACCACCTTCGTGGAGGCCGACTTCGCCCACGGCACGGCGCTTGCGTTCCTGCTCGCGGGAGTGACGGCGCTGTTCGGATGCCTGTACGTGCTCGGGCCTGCGGAAGGCGACGGCATGAACGAGACGCTGGGAGTCCGCGCGCTTCGCTGGATCGCGATCCTGGGGATCATCGTGTGGTCGATCGGCCCGATCGTGCTCGGGGTGATGACCAGCGTCTCCAGCCAGATCGATGTGCGCGCGGTGCCGACCGCGTGGGTGCCGCACTCGGTCTCGGTGGACGCCTATCGCCAGCTGCTCGAGGGCACCGACACCCAGCAGTCGGGCGGCACCGTGACCGAGGCCGGCGTGTTCGCCCAGGCGATGAAGACCAGCGCCATTCTGGCGCGTGTCCACCACGGTGGTCACCCTGATCGTCTCCACCATGGCGGCCTACGCCTTCGGCCGGCTGCGGTTCGTGTTCGGGCGAGCGCTGTTCTACGCCACCCTGACCACCATGATCGTGCCGATCTTCGTGGTGGTGGTGGCGCTCTTCCAGGTGATGGCGCGGCTGCAGCTGATCGACACCAAGCGCGGGCTGGTGATGGTGTTCGTGGCGACGCTGTCGCCGCTTGCCACCTGGCTTTTGTACAACCATGTGCGCGAGATGGAGACCGAACCCGAGGAGGCGGCGCTGATCGACGGCTGCCGCAGGTGGCAGGCGTTCATCCGCGTGGTGGTGCCGCAGATGAGCTCGGCCATCGCCGCCGTGGCCGCGATCCTGGTGCTGTCGGTGTGGGGCGAGTTCCTGATCCCGCTGCTGCTGTCCTCGACCGAGAACTCCAAGCCGGTGACGGTGCTGATCACCGAGTACGTCGGCAAGTACACCACCAACTACCCGCTGCTGGCGGCCGCCGGCGTGCTGGCGCTGCTGCCGCCGGCACTGATCGCGCTGTTCCTGAATCGCCGCATCCAGGGCGTGATGGCGGGGTCGTCATGAGCGATCAGGGCACCGGCACCATCTCCCTGGAGGGAGTGACCAAGGTCTTTCCCAACGGCGTGATCGCGGTCAACGAGCTCAGCCTGGAGGTTGAGCCGGGCGAGTTTCTGGTGCTGGTGGGCCCTTCGGGATGTGGTAAGACCACTGCTCTGCGGATGGTCGCGGGGCTCGAGCCGGTCACCGGGGGCGAGATCCGGATCAACCAGAAGGTCGTGACCAAGCTCCCGCCGCGCGACCGCGATATCGCCATGGTGTTCCAGAACTACGCGCTGTATGCGCACATGTCGGTGCGAAACAACATGGCCTTCGGCCTCAAGATGGCGCACACGCCCAAGGACGAGATCCGCCGCCGGGTGGACGAGGCCGCGGGCATGCTGGGCCTGGACGACCTGCTCGATCGAAAGCCCAAGCAGCTCTCCGGCGGCCAGCGCCAGCGGGTGGCGATGGGCCGCGCGATCGTGCGCGAGCCGGCCGCGTTTCTGATGGACGAGCCGCTCTCGAACCTCGATGCCAAGCTGCGGGTCGAGATGCGCGGCGAGATCATCCGGGTGCAGCGCCGGATCGCAGCCCCGACGCTGTATGTGACCCACGATCAGACCGAGGCCATGACGATGGGTGACCGGGTCGCGATCCTGCGCGACGGCGTGTTGCAGCAGCTGGGCACCCCCGACGAGATGTACGACGATCCGGTCAACGCCTTCGTGGCGGGATTCATCGGCTCTCCGGCCATGAACCTGCTGGACGCCCGCCTGGAGTCGGTCGACGGCGGGCTCGAAGTGGTGTTCGGTGAGTCACGGCTGGCGATCCTGCCGGCGTTGATGGCGCGGCGGCCGGGCTTGGCCGAGTACGCCGGCCGGGTGGTCACTCTGGGAATCCGGCCGGAGGACTTCGGCGAGGGCGAGACGGCCCGGCCCGGAGCCGACGGCGTGGTTACGGTCACACCCAGCCGGGTGGAGTCGCTGGGATCAGAGCTGGTGGTCTACCTCGACCTGGGCTCGGTCGGATCGCAGAACGCCACCGCCCGCCTGGAGCGCCGCGCCGCCATCACCGACGGCGAGCCCATCAACCTCTCCGTCGACCTCGACCGCCTGTACTTCTTCGACCCCGAATCAGGCGCCGCCATCAGGTGAATAGGGTGAATAAACGGTGCCTGGCACCATTTATTCACCGTCACCAGCACGCTCAGGATCTGGTGGGGCAGGTAGGGCAGCTCGATCTGGTCGTCGCCCACGCGCAGCTCGGCGCCGGGGTCCTCGAGCAGGTTGCACAGCTCGGCGCTGCGGAACGGCAGCCCCACCCGGAGGCGGGCGACGCCGCGGCCGCCATGGGCCTCGTACAGCCTCAGCACCAACGCGTCGGAGTCTTCGGCCCGCTTGACCGTGTCGAGCACAAGGTTGGGATCGTCGACCGTAAACCAGGAGTGCGGGGCGGCGGCGCCGGAGACCCATCGGAGCGGAGTCTCGAAACCGGCCGCCTCGGCCACCACTCCAGCCTCGCGCCAGCCGCCTGAGTGCGGCATGACGGCGTAGGCGAACTGGTGCCGACCGATGTCCGCCTCGGGGTCGGGCGCGGTCGGGGAGCGCAGCAGGCTGATCCGCATCTGATTCTGGTACGTCGAGTAGCCGTACTTGCAGTCTGTCAGAAGTGCGACGCCAAATCCATATTCCGACAGGTCGGCGAAGCGATGCCCGGGCACCTCGTAGCGGGCAAGATCGTGACTGGTCGAGTAGTGCGTCGGCCGCTGGGTGTGCCCAAACTGCATCTGATACGTCGCGTCGGCGCTGCGCACCGCCACCGGGAACAGCACCTTGAGCAGCGTGTGCTGCTCGTGCCAGTCGGCGTCGCAGTGAAACTCGAGCCGGTCGGAGCCGGCGTCCAGACGCACGATCTGGCGCATGCTGCTGGCCTGCCCGAACCGCCACTCGATCGCGACCTCGGCCCGCAGCGGGCTCTGCGAGACGACCGCGACCGACTCCGCCGGCGGGCGTGTCGGCGACCGTCTCGAGGTGGAACGGGTCGATGTCCCAGGCGTCGAACGCAGTCGGGCGATCGTCATACAGCTGCAGCCGGTTGCCCGGCTCTGCCAGCGCCTCCACCCCGCTCTCCAGCAAGATCAGCGAGTGCAGCCGGCCGTCGCGCCCCAGCTCGGCCCGCAGCCGGCCGTTCTCGAGCACGATCGCACCCGGCCCGTCGGAGACGGTCACCGCGGCCGGAGCGGCGGCCACCGCACCGAAGCCGCAGGCCGGCGCCTCCACCCACACCAGCTCTCCATCAGGGTGGTCGGCCACGCCGGCTCGCGCCACCCCCAGCGTGTTGACCGGAGTCGCACCCGGCCCATCGCCCTTCAGCAGCGCCAGCGCGTCGGCGGTCACCGCCTCGGCGACCGACACCACCTCGGCGTGCTCGGCGCGGGTGCGCTCGTACACCTGCCCGATCGACGAGCCGGGCAGGATGTCGTGAAACTGGTTCAGCAGCAGCAGCTGCCACGCCTGACCCAGTTGCTCGGCGGGATGCTCGCCGTCGCCCACCCGCCCGGCCACCGCCGACAGCAGCTCGGCGTCGTGCAGCGCCCGCTCGCCCTCGCGGTTGCCGCGCTTGACCGCCGCCTGAGTGGTGTAGGTGCCGCGGTGATACTCGAAGTAGAGCTCGCCCACGATCGTCGGCCGGTCGACGGCGTCGGCTTCCAGCGCGGTGAAGAAGTCGTCCGGCGTCTGGATCGTGGTGCGCGGCACGCCCTGCAGGTCGCGGGCGCGGCGCAGCGTCTCCAGCATGGTCGGCGTGGGCCCGCCACCCCCGTCGCCGAACCCGAACACCAGCAGGCTGCGGTGGGAGTAGTCGTGATCCTTGTAGTTGCGCGCGTTCCGGCGCAGCTCCTCGATCTCGGCGGTGGCGTTGTAGGTGTCGGCCGGCGGGAAATGGGCCAGCACCTCAGACCCGTCGATGCCCTGCCAGGTGAAGGTGTGGTGTGCGGGAGCGTTGAACCGGTTCCAGGAGAGCTTCTGGGTGAGGAACCGGTCGATGCCGGCGCCGCGCATGATCTGGGGCAGCTGGCCGTTGTAGCCGAACACGTCGGGATTCCAGAACTCGCGGTGGCGGCGGCCGAACTCGCGCTCGAAGAACCGCTGGCCGAACAGGAACTGGCGCACCAGCGACTCGCCCGAGGGCAGGTTGCAGTCGGGCTCCACCCAGGTGCCGCCCACCGGCACCCACTGCCCGGCAGCGGCTCGATGCCGGATGCGGTCGTACAGGTCGGGGTTGTGCTCGCCGCACCCAGTCGTACTGGTAGGCCTGCGAGCAGCAGAACCGAAACTCGGGATAGCGGGCCATGTAGGCGGTCTGGGAGCTGAAGCTGCGCACCAGCTTGCGATGCGTCTCCTCGAGCGGCCACAGCCAGGCGGTGTCGATATGGGCATGCCCGATCGCCGAGAGCTCGTGCACCACCGACGCGTTTCGGCGCAGCAGCAGGCGCTGGAGGATGTCTGAGGCCTCCTCCCAGGTGCTGCGGTCGTGCTCGGCCCACACGTTGCAGAAGCGGTTGAGCTCGGACAGGAGCTCGCCCGCCCAGGTCGGGTCGAGCCCGTTGGGCGCGTCGGCCTCGAGCCGCCGCAGCACGTCGAAGTCGTGGTGAAGCTGCCACGCCTGGGGATCGAACCGGGCGATGTGGCAGCGGTCGAGCACCACCGGCTCGACCGTCGCGTAGGGCCGGTCGAGCGATCCGAACTTGCCGTTGCATGCCAGCTCGATCCGCAGCTCGAGCTGCTCGCCCCCGGCGGCCTGCTCGAGCAGCAGCGCATCGGGGCGGGGCCCTTCGTGGCTGGTGTTGAGCCCCTGGATCGAGCGGCCGCCGATCCACAGCGTCGCCTCGGAGTGGGTCACCCACAGCAGATCGACTCGGTGGCCGGCCCACTCGGGTGGCACCGTCGCCCCGATCCGAAACCAGAAGGTCGTCCACAGCGGCCCGAACTGCTCGCCCAGCTTGGCGTCGCGGTAGGCAAGCTGCTCGGCCTCCTCCAGCGAGATCCGATCGACCGGGCCCGACACCATCAGGCTGTCGGGATCACACCACTCGGGGTAGATATGCGCCGCGATCCGCTCGCCCACCTGGGCGATGCGGGTGCGGGTGTAGACGGGATGGCGAAGCATCGTCGCCAGACGATAGAGGACGGGTCAGTGTGCGTTGAAGCTGAGCGCGAACCCGACCCAGCCCAATGCCACCACTGCCAGCGTCGCGAGCACCACTCCCGCGGCAAAGAGCGCCCATCCGCCCCGGCCCGGCCGGGCGTGCCCCACGAATCCCAATGTGATCACCGCGGCGGCCGCGAGCACCTCTGCCAGCACCGGCCAGGGTGCGGAGAAGCGGACATTGTTGGGATTGCCCATCGCGTACAGGCCGACCACCACCGCCACCCCGATCACCAGGCACATCAAGAGCGACGCGACCAGCGCCCGCGGCCTCAGCGAGCGCGGCTCGGTCCGGGTGGATTCAAGCGCAGGCATGCGGTCACGTTCGCGCTCGGCGACTCAGATCCTTTGCTCTAGCGCCGCGTGAACGGGATCAGCTGCTTGCTGAACGCCCACGGCGCCTGCTTGAGCCCGGAGCAGTGATCGGAGTCGATCACTCCCGGGCAGCCGCCGTTGTCGCGCTGCACCGCCCACGCGCTCAGCGTGGAGATCCCGACCTTCTTGGCAAACGCCCGCAGCGCCTTGACGTCGGGCAGGTGGGTGACCTCGGTCTTGGCCGGGTAGTCGTCGATGCCGGGCAGCACCGTGTTTCCCTCCATCGCCCACAGCGCTGCCGCGGTGCGGTGCGGATAGAGCCGCTGCAGCTGGGCGTGCAGCCCCTTGGCGGCGCTGATCGCAGCCGCGCCCATGCGGGTGGTCTTGCCGTCGTAGTAGTCGAAGGTCATGATGTTGACGACGTCCACCCGGGTGCCGTTGGCCTTGGCGTTCTTGAGCACCGCCAGCGCGTCTGCCTCGAGCCCATGCGGCGTGGTCGGCAGGGTGTACTCGACCTGGAGCTTGCGACCGTTGTTTCGGGCCCAGTTCTCGACCTGCCGGAGCGCCTTGTTGCGACGGTCGATCGCAGCCGTGCGGCCCAGTGAGAGATCCTCCACGTCCATGTCCAGGCGGGTGACGTCGAGGGTCGTGATCACCGACTTGTAGGCCGCCACCAGATCGGACAGCGAGTGGCACGAGTCACCGATCTCGGTGCCGCCGTGGTCGGCGCTGTAGCCGCCGAACGACGGCACCACGTCGCCGCCCATCGACCGCAGCGTCGCGATCCCAGAGAGGTAGCGCCCGCCGGCGACGGTCTGCGTCGGGTCGCCGTTCCAGGCCGGCACGCACGAGGTGCGCGAGGTGGCCTCCACGAACGCGAGCGTGAAGTAGCGCACGCCCGAGTGCTTGGCGACCAGTGTGATCCCGGCCGGCCGCCAGGTCTCGAAGTAGGGCGCGTACACCCGCGAGGGCAGAAGCGGCCTGGCGGTGGCGCCGGAGGCGGTGCCCAGGGCAACGGCGAACGAGTGCTGTCGCCGATCAGCAGCAGAACGGCCACGAGGCCAGGGCGCGGAGCTTCACGGCGCACATCCTACGGTGCGTGCGCGTCCGAATGCCGCGGCTCTCTCGTCGGCACTCAAGCGCGCTGCGGACATATCCCGGCGGTACCCAGCTCGAGCAGCTCGCGGGCAGCCCGCTGAGCATACGCGCCGTAGGCGGCGCTCGGCAAGCAGCGACGCCGGTGGAGACGCGGCGCACGCCCAGCTTCGCCAGCTCGTCGACCTTGGGCACCCCGGGCAGCATCAGCACGTTGACCGGCGCGTCCGACCTGCGGTCACCACCGCCGAGATCTCGGCCATCGACGTCAGCCCGGGGGCGTACACCACGTCGGCGCCGGCGGCCCGGTAGGCCTGCAGCCTGGCGATCGTGTCCTCCAGATCCTCGACGTCGTGCAGCAGGTTCTCGGCCCGCGCGGTCAGCACCATCGCATCGCCCTCGTGCGCGGCGGCCGCGGCGGCGGCCACCCGCTCGGCCGCGCGGCCGACCTCGTCGATCGAGTCGGTGGCGGGGTCGTAGTCCTCGATCGAGCAGCCCGGCGGCACCGGCCGCGGCCAGCATCCGCACCGTCTCCGCCACCCCGGCGGGGTCGTCGGCGAAGCAGCGCTCGCTGTCGACCGAGAGCGGCAGCGCGGTGGCTGCCGCGATCGCCGCCACATGCGCGACCAGCTCGTCGCGGGTCACCTGCTGGTCGTCGCGCCCCAGCGACCAGGCAAAGCCGGCGCTGGTGGTCGCCAGCGCCTCGCACCCCAGCGACGCCAGCAGCTTGGCCGAGCCGACATCGAATGCGTTGGGCATGACGAAGATGCCCTGGCGGGCGTGGAGCTCGCGGAAGCGTGCGCGGCGCGGGTCTTCAGGCATCAAGACACAGTTTCCCACGCGGCGGCCGGCGACAGCGACTACGTCAGCAGATACCTGCGCACAACCGCCTCGTCCACGTCGACTCCCAACCCGGGAGCGGTGGGCACCGCCAGGTAGCCGTCGACCTGTTCAAACGGCGCCGCGACGAGTTCGTGCTGCATCGGTGACGGCTCCGGCTTGAGTTCAAACACGTGGCCGTTGCTCGTGGCGGCGAACACGTGCAGGGCAACGGCAGTGTTGATGGCGCTCGACCAGCTGTGCGGTACCCACCGAACATTGCAGGCAGCCGCTTCCAGCGCCGCCAGCCACGCGCCCGTCAGCCCATCCACACGGCCCGGGTCGATCAGCACCAGGTCGACGTTCCCGCTCTCGCACAACCGCCGGTAGTCGTTCACCGTCCAGCAACGCTCGCCGGTTCCGAGACGCAGCGTGGTCGAACGTCGCAGCCGACTCCAGCCGGCTTCGTCCGTGTGAGGAAGCGCATCTTCCAGCCAGTTGAGGTTGAACTGCTCCAGCTCGCGCGCCATCCGGCACGCGTGGGAAGCCGTCCAGCCGGCAAGTGCCGACACATCAAGGGTGACGCCGATATCGTCGCCGACCGCTTCACGGAGCGTCTGGGCGATCACCAGATCGCGACGTTCGTCCATGCCGAACCCTGCTTCCTTGACCTGTCCCCACCCGCCCTTGACGGCTGGGTAGCCGCGCTTTCGGAATCCCTCGAACTGCTCGCGGGTGAAGTCGAGGTCGAGCGTGTCCAGAATCACCGACGCGCACACCGACACCTGATCCGTCTGGGCCCCGCCGAGCATCGCGTGCACCGGCTGTCCGGTGAGCTTTCCGGCGAGATCCCAGAGTGCGGAGTCGAGAGCGCTGATGGCAAACGAGACGATGCCGCCGTTACCGTGCCAGTAGGCATGTGCCGTCATCCGGTTCCAGAGCCGGCGTGGCTGCGTCGCGTCCTCTCCGATGATCAGCTCGCTGAACCCGCGATCGATCAGCGGCACGACCGCCAGGGCCGCCTCCGGCCACTGAGAGATGCATTCGCCCCACCCAAACGTGCCGTCATCGGCGGTGACCTTGACCAGGGTCACGTGGCGAGTGCGGTTACTGTCGTGCGGCTCCGGATAGGCAAGCGGGAACACCTCGACACACGAAACAACGGGCATTGAGCGGCTCCTTCTGGAAAGGTTTCCGGTTACCGAGTATAGTCGCACGTAACATGGCCCCACCAAGCACCAGAACACCTATTCCAGCGGCGCCCTTCGACGTCAACGGCGGCGTCGTGATGTCGTGAACATCGATCGGGTCGGCATCAACTCGGTGTCCACCCGGCACGACAGCCTCGAGCAGGCGTTCTCGGCCTACGCGGCAGCGGGTTTCGCCAACGTCGAGCTGTGGCTTGAGCCGGCCAAGCCGCTGGGCGCGGCTGCGATCGCGCGGCTTCTGGAGCCACCGGACTGCACTTGCTGGGAGGCTTCGACGGCGAGGTCGAGTGCTTCTCCGCGCCGGTGGCTCGCCGCGCCGCCGCCGACGGCATCGTCGAGAGCGCGCGGCTGATCGACGCTCTCGGCGGTGGCGTCCTGGTATTCGGCACCGACGGACCCGACGCCGAAAGGTCGACCCGCTCGGGGCGATCGCCGCAGGCGTGGCCCACGCCCTGAGCGCGATCGACGGGCTGAATGTGACGCTCGCGCTGGAGTTCAACTGGAGCCCGGTGGTGCGCAGCCTGGATAGCGCGGTGCAGGTGGCGCGGGCGGTGGCCAGCCCCGCCTGGGCGTGCTGTTCGACCCCGCGCACTACCACACCACCGCGACCAAGCTCGAGCACCTCACGCCGGCCAACGTCGACCACATCGTTCACGTCCACCTCGACGACATGCCCGCCGGCCCGGGCGATCACGCCGACTGGAACGAGGATCGCGTGCTGCCCGGCGAGGGTGTGCTGCCGCTGCGGGAGATGATCGACCGGCTCGAAGCCGGCGGATACACCGGCTACTACTCGCTCGAGATGTTCAGCGACGAGCTGTATCAGCTGCCCGTCGGCGAAGCCGCGCGGCGGTGTTACGCGAGCGTGTTTCCACTCTGCTCCTGATATCGCCGGAAGATCTCTCGAACATCTGCACGTCGTGGAGCGTGTCCGCGCCTGACGACTCGAACGGCGCGCCGTACGAACGCCTCGGCGAAATGGACGATCTCCTCCCGATAGGCCCACGGCCACTCGGCCGGGGTCACGTTCACCACCTCACCACCTCGCGCGGTGGTGCGGCTGATCTCCACCGACACCGGCTGGTTCCGCAGGAGCAGCGGGGCGGCCGATGTCCGCAGCCAGCCGCGCTCGCAGTAGATCTGAAGCTGTTCGTCGAAGTCGCTGGTTTCCGCCATTCCGGTCTCCAGCACCGCCCGGTGCCCGCCCACGCGAAAGATCACCACCCCCGTGTAGCCGTCGCTGTCCAGATCGACGTGCTCGACGGTGATCGTGTCACCGGCATCGAAGAGCCAGCGCAGCATGTTGACGTTGTGGGTGTACTGCTGGAGGTAGAGCAGGTAGCGCTCGGTGTTCTCGGCCGCCAGCCACCCGGGCAGAATCTCGGGTGAGGCGGGCGGGTCCTCGCCTGGTGGTGTGGGGGGTGTCGATTCCCCCCAGCCACTCACCGCCATCGAACGAGTGGTAGCGGACGTCAGCACGCTCGCCGAGGCGCTCATGCATCGCCGGGTCGGACAGCAGCGCCTTGACCAGCCGGTAGCCCGCGTCGTAGCGCTTCATGTACCCCACCATCAGGCGCGCATCGCCGCTCCGGCCTCGGCCCGGAGCATTCGCTCGGCCTGCTCGACGGTCGTGGCCATCGGCTTCTCCACCAGCACGTGCTTGCCGGCGGCGAGCAGCTCCGCGGCGATCTCTCCCTGGCCGGAGTAGTGCCCCGAGACCATCACCGCCTCGACCTCGGGATCGTCGGCCAGACCGCGGTGCGACGCGTACCGGCGAGCCACGCCGTAGCGGTCCGCGACCTGTCCGAGCAGCGCGGCGCGGGGCTCGGCCAGTGCCACCAGCTCCTCCTGTCGAGTCGACAGATGTTGGGGATGTGCACCATCTGGGCCATGAAGCCGCAGCCGACGTATCCGATCCGAATGCTGGTGGTCCATCGTGGCTCCCTCCACGGTGGTCGTGAGTGTCTGGGTGGCACCGGTTGCGGCCGCGCGGTAGGCCGCCTCGATGATCTCGATCACGTGGCGAGCCGCCTCGGCGGTGACCGGCGTGGGCGTGCCCTCGCGAACCAGGTCGACCAGCTGCATCACGTCTTCGAACACGTGCTGCTCGATCAGGTCACGGTGGGCCGGGGTGATGTGGGGCAGCACCCACTCGTTGCCCTCGAACGGCGCGAGTCGGCCAGCTCTTTTCCGGGGTAGTCGAACGGCTCGCCGTTCAGCAGCAGACCGGTGATCGACCCACCGGTGCCGTAGTAGTGGCCGTCCGGATCCCAGTCCTCCCGCTCGTCACAAACCCGGCGGCCGTGCCGTACACGAAGGCGAACGGCTCTGGCCGAAGTCGAGCAGCATCAGCGTGTTGTCGTGCGCTTCGGGCGTGAAGCGGCGGCCGCCGATCTCCCGCTCGGGGATGCGTACGCCCGAGAGCGCGGTCACCGCCCGGGCGCTGCCGAGCACCGCGGTGAGGGCGTGCAGGGCGTACACCGTCATGTCATACAGGGGGCCGCCGCCCGGCGAGCGGAAGTACCACGACGGGTCGATCGACCCCAGCGGGCCGTTCCCGTTCCGGCTCTCGTCCAGATGGATCGCCGAAGGCCGCCCCGCAGGCCGCCCAGCACAGCCGCCCGATCGCGCCGTCTGCGATCAGCCGCTTGATCTCCCGGACGTGCGGGCGCAGCACCTCGCCGGGCGAGGCCACGAGCTGGACGCCCGCCATCGCCGCCTCGTCGATCAGCTCGGTCGCCTGCGCGCAGGTCACGGCCATCGTCTTGTTGAAATGCACGTGTTTCCCGGCGCGGATCGCCAGCAGGCCGTGCTCGTGGTGCAGCCCGATCGGCGTGGCGATGGTGACCGCGTCGATGTCGTCGCGCGCGAGCATCGCATCCAGCGAGGTCTCCCAGCTGGGCACCGCGAAGCGGCGGGCGGCTGCCTCCGCCCGGCCGTCGGCGACGTCGCACACGGCGGCGACCGCACCGCGTCCGCGACGTCCGGGAGCACGAGGTGCGCGAGCACCCGCTGGGCGAGGGCGCCGGTGCCAACCACTCCCAGGCGGACTGGAGCGTTCGGCACTCAGTCGACACCGACGGCGACGCCGCGGACGAGGAAGCGCTGGAAGAAGGTGTACAGGAGGATGACGGGAGGATGCTGATGGTGACCGCGGCGAGCAGGACGGGGTAGTTGGTGAAGAAGCGGCCTTGCAGGGAGGCGAGACCGGCGGGGAGGGTGCGGACGCTGTTGTCCTGGAGCAGGACGAAGGCGAAGATGAACTCGTTCCAGCAGAAGATGAAGGTGAAGATGGCGGCGCTGCCGATGGCGGGGATGGAGAGCGGGGTGATGATGCGCAGCATCAGTCCGATTACGGTCTCGCCGTCGAGCACGGCGGCTTCGATCAGGGTCGTGGGGAGCGAGCGCATGTACGCCACAGCAGGTATACGGAGAACGGGGTGCTGAGGGCGGCGTAAAGCAGGATGACGCCGAGGCGGTTGTCGACGAGGTTGAGGGTGACGAGCTCGCTGAAGACGGGGATCAGCAGGAGCAGCGGCGGGGCGGCGAGCAGGATCAGGCACAGGGTGTAGACCAGCTGGCGGCCGGGCCATCGCAGGAAGACGATGGAGAAGGCCAGCGGGATGGACACGGCCAGGCAGAGGGTGACCGCGCCGACGCTGACGATCGCGGAGTTGCGCATGTAGGTGCTGATGCTCGCGGCGTGCCAGGCGGTCGAGAAGTTCTGCAGGCCGAGGCTCGTGGGCGGTCTGAACAGGCTCTGGGAGTACTGCAGCTGGGTCTTGAAGGCGGTCGCCAGGACGAAGTAGAGCGGCAGCAGGCAGAGGATGGCGATGGCGATCAGCACGAGGGTGATCGCGACCGTGCGCAGCTGTTCGCGGCGCGCGGCGCCCGATGCGCGGCGGCCCGCGCGTTGAGGTGGTGGTGGTCATGCGGTGTTTCGCTGGAGGGTGCGAACGTAGGCGAACATCAAAAACGACACGATCGCAAACAGCATGAGCGACATCGCCGAGGCGTATCCGAGCTTGCCGTAGAGGAAGCCGTCGTAGTAGATGAGGTACTCGGTGACCGAGGTGTCATAGCCGGGGCCGCCACCGGTCATGACGAAGATGTAGGGCAGCATGAAGGCAAAGGCGATGATCAGGTTGAGCACGAACACCAGCTCGATCACGCGCCGAAGCGACGGCGCGACCACGAACCAGAGGGTCGCCCACCAGCCGGCGCCATCGACCCGGGCGGCGTCGATCAGGGCGGGCGACATCGCGCTCATGCCGGCCAGGAAGATGGTCATGTTGAACCCGAAGGTCGCCCACAGCACCACGATCATGATCGCGGGGATCGACGTGGACGCGCTCCCCAGCCAGTCCCGCGCCACCCCGGACAATCCCACCGCGCGCAGCACCGCGTTGATGGGGCCGTCGAGGTCATAGATCGCGCTCCACATCAACCCGATCACCACCGGAGACATGCACACCGGCAGGAAGAACACCGCCCGGAAAATTCGCCACCCCGGCGTCTGCTCGTACACCAGGGCGGCGATCACCAGCGACACCGCGACCTGCACCGGCACGACCACCGCGAACAGGAAGTTGTTGCGAAGCGACGTGCGCAGCTGCGGGTCATGCCACAGCGCGCGGAAGTTGTCCAAGCCCGTTGAACCGCGCCGGGGCGATTCCATCCCACTCGGTGAACGCGTGGAACACGATCACCCCGAACGGATACAGGAAGAACGCGGCCATCAACGCCAGCGCCGGCAGCACCAGGATCGGCGCCACAGCCGCCCGCCGATCTCGACCGCTGGGGCGTTGCCGGTGGATTGCCGCGTCATGCGGCCGCCGCGGTGTGGGGAACGATCTCGACGTACTCCTCGGCGGCGCGCTGAGCGTGACCGGCAGTTGAACCGGTTCGGCCGCGCGAAACGGACGGTGCACGGTGGCTGTATCCCATTCGGGAAGGGCGGGTCACGCACGCCTGCTCTGCGCCCTCTTCGAAGTGGTTCAGCACCACCGCCATGTGCGCGTCGGGATCAGGCTTGGCGTCGGGCGAGCGCTGGAAGACGTTGTGAAGCACCGCCCCGTCGACATCGACCGTGGTGGAGTCCGCCAACCGGCCGTCCACAACAGCGGTCGCGGCGTCTGTCGCAGGCGATGCACCTCGAGCATGTAGCGCGCCAGGTTGGGAACGGTGGAAGCGTCGCCGTGGTAGTACTGGGGTTCGATGCAGATGATGTGCCCGTAGCGCAGCGCGTTGTTCACCATCGGGAAGTCGCTATCGCCGGTGACGGTGGTCGTCAGGCGGCACTCGGGGAATCGCCAGCTCCTGAAATGGGAGATGGTCTCGGTCGAAGTAGCGCGTGTTCGACGCCTCGCAGTCCGGCATCAACGCGATTCCAGCCGGTCTCGGCGGCGACGGCAACTGTCGGTTGTGGCGTGTCCCCCTCGGCGGCGTACTCCGGCACGGTCTATGCAGCGCGCGATGGAACCGAGTCGCCGGCGTACCTGGGAGCGCCGGGTTGTAGTCGAGGCTGTAGGGGTCGCCCGTGTTGAGCTTGTCGAGCAGGACCCCATGTGCCCAAGGTCCACGATATGTGGAGCTCGCCGAGATGAACTCGCGGAACGCGGAGTGGGCGGGATTTGCGGTAAAGATCTGCGGAGCCGAGAACCCGAGGTGGTCGAGAAGGGTGTTGAAGCCGTAGTACACCCCGCCACAGTAGTACGGGTCACCCGCCACGTTTTGGACGAGGTAGCGATGGCCCTCAGCCCGGAACCACTCAGTCTCTGCGCACACCTGTTGCAGCTGGGCAAACAACATCACCCGAACCCCGAGCGTCACGGCACCGCTGAATCACCTCACGGAACTCATCGTCGGTGCCGAGCCGTGATCGATGCGGTAGATCGGATAGCCCTTGTCGAGACCGCCCGTCGACCAGCCCACGATCAGCAGCGTGGTGATCCCGGATGCCGCGGCGCCGGCGGCGATCCCGGGCAGGTCGGCCAGTGGTGGTCGATCGTCCCGTCGTTGAACATCAGCGCGATCCCAAGCCACGCGTCCGACTCGCCCAGCCACGTGTGGCGAGGCTCGATGGCGGCGGTACGAGCATCGAAACCCTGTTTGAAGTGCTCCAGGGCCGCGCGCCATCCCCCCTCTGGCAGGACCGCACAACCACTGGTGGCCCCTGGAACCGTTCGCCCGGCTCGAGGAAGGGGAACATCGCCCACAGCAGGGTGAGCGTCGAGTCGGCCCCGGAATTCAATGGCCACCGCTGCGGTGCGGCAGAGCCGAACGCGGCCTGCGTGTTGCCGTCGATGCGCAGCTCGGCGTCGAACTCCGCCAGAAACGTCGTGAAGGCCACCTCGGGATGGTGGTTTCCGACATACACGGCGCGGCCGTCGCTGTGCTCGAGCGCAACCCACGGCATCCCGAGACCGTCGGGTTCACCCAGCCACCGGGGTAGGGGTGGAGAGTGTTCGACTTGACCGGGCCGTGATACGACGACGGCACCTCGTCGAACACCGGATACTCCCACGCGCCTGAGATCACCCGCGGCCCGACGAGTCTCCATTCCCGGGGATCGGATGGGCGGGTGATCCCAGCGAGTACCGGGGCAATGGCCTCCTCGATGCGAAGCTCACTACGGTTGTCGAGGCTGAGCGTGAACTCAACCTGCTCGGCGACGATCCGAATGTCGAGCTCGACCTCCACGTCGATGTCACCGATGTCGGAGCGCACCGGCCCCCACGAGAGGGTGATGCCATCGTCGGTCACCCGCGACTCACGGAGTGTCTGGTCTGTTCCTCGAACGTAATGCCCGCGGCGCTCGGGCAGCGGGATTAGAAGGCGCCAGCTCTCCGCCCTCCCCCGGTTCCCGATCAACTCCAGGCCAACGGCGCGATCACTGATCCCTGTGATCGCGCCGTTGGACGGATCGACCTCAACCCGAACGCCTTCCCGCTCGAGCGCGAGCGGATCCACCCGCTCGCGTGTTGCTTCGGTCATCCTCCTGCTTGTTCTTTCTCGAAGATGGACTGGACGTTATCCATCGATGCCTGGGGGGATTCCTGTCCGCACAGAGCCTTGGCGGTCTCCTTGAAGTAGCCAACCTGGGTCTCGAGCGGGAGCACCGCGTCGAAGTTGGGGAGAACAGCAGTCAGGAACTGCTTGGATGCCGCGGCCGACGTCGGGTCGGGCGGGTTGGCGAGGCTGGCCTTGGGATTGGCCGGCGGCGTACCGGCGATCTGGAATGCCGAGCTCTGTGCCTCGGGAGTGGTGATAAACGCCAGCAGCTTCGTGCTCAACGGCAGGTTTTGGGTGAACTTGGTGATCGTCCAGCCCTGCCCCACCTGGGCGGTGACGCCCGCGCTCGATGCCTGCGGCGCGCCGGTGATCGGTGGGATCTCGAACAGGCCGAGATTCGATCCCATTGCCGTGTTGATCTTGGAGTACTCGAACGTGGTCGCAGTCGCCGCCTTGCCCGAGATGAAATCACGCTGCGAGGCCAGCGCCTCCAGCGTGCACGCGTTCTGATTCACCAGGCCGTCCTTGTACAGGTCGGCCCACTTGGTCAGCGGATCCACGAACTTGGCATCGTTCAGCTTCAAATTGCCGGCGAGCACGCTGTTGATGTCGTCCTGAGTGATGTAGCTGGTGTACATGGCTGACAGCCACGCGTCGGAGAAGTAGCCGTCGCGGTTTCCCATCTGGAAGGGGACATACCCCGCGGTCTTCAGCTTCTGGCCCGCCGCCACCAGGTCATCCCACGAAGCGAACGGCACCGTGATGCCCTCCTTGGAGAAGATCTCCTTGTTGTACACAAAGATCCAGTTCGACCAGTCGAACGGCGCCTGATAGACCGGTGCGTTGTTGCTGCAATCGAAATGCACACACGCAAACGCCAACGATGCCGGCGTGTACTGATCCACCACCGCAGGAGCGACGTCGCGGAGATTCTGCAGCGACGACGCGAACGTGGTCACAAACCCACTCGGATACGTCATCGCGACATCGGGTCCCTTGTGAGCGCCGAAGGCCGCACGGAACGCAGCGGTCTGCTGCACGCCGTCAGGATTCATCAGCACCGTCTTGACGGTCGTACCGGGATACTTCTTCTCAAACGCCGCGACCTCCTGATCCCACCACTTCCGGGCCGGCGTGCCCGGCGTCGCAGTCGCCAAAATCCCACCCAACCACACCGTCAACGGACCACCCTCAGGCGCCCCACCCGAAGACGAACTTCCACCACTACTACTGCTGCCACCGCAACCGGCGGCGAGCACGACGCCCGCTGTCAGCGCGAGGCAGAGGCCGATACGTGTGACTCTCCTGAAGGCGAATCGTTGTCTCATCGTCGCTGTCCTCCCGGTGCAGGCTGCAGGCTGGTGATCTCGTGAAATCGATCTCCGATGAAGATTGAGAAGTAATCGATTTCTCGGTGAACAGAAGGGCAGATAGTAGGCACACTCGTCTACCTCTGTCAAGTACTGGATTCAAACGAGCAATGTGCAATGCTTGACCCGGCCGGTTACACTCTCCGCTACCTCGATTTGAAGAGAGCGATTTCTTGACTCCCATCACGATCACCGACGTGGCCGAACGGGCCGGTGTTTCGCCGGCAACGGTGTCGCGCGTTTTGAACGGCGCGGCCAGCGTCAAGAGCGAGCACCGAGACAGCGTGCTGCGGGCCGCCGACCAGCTCGGCTACCGACCCAACGGGCTGGCCCGCAACCTGCGCCGAAAGCAGGTCGAGATGATCGCGGCGCTGGTGTCGGATATCGAGAACCCCCACTTCGCCGAGCTCGTGCGGGCAGTCGAGGACGCCGCCTACGCACGCGGACGCCGGGTGCTTCTGTGCAACTGTGACGAGAGCTCGGACAAGCAACGCTCGTACATCGACATGCTGGGGCGCGAACGCGTCCAGGGCGCGATCCTGGTGGCCCATGATTCGGCCGCGCCGGAGATCAGCGAGCTGCTCGACCTGGGCATCGCAGTGGTCGCGTTCGACCGTCCCATTCGCGACCCGCGAGCCGACTCTGTGCTGGTCGACAACGAGGCCGGGGCACGACTGCTGACACGCCACTTGATCGACGCCGGTCACAAACGAGTCGCCTTTATCAGCGGGCCCCTGTCGGTGTACACCGGATCGGAGCGTGCAGCCGGCTACCAGGCTGAGATGGCGCAGGCCAGACTCGAGCCGATCGTCGAGTACGGTGATTTCCGGATCGACGGTGGACGGTTGGCCACGCGCAGGCTGCTGGCAAGCCACCCCGATGTGACGGCAGTGATCGTGGCCAACAACCTGATGACGCTGGGTGCGCTGCACACGCTTCATCACGTGATACCGAACGTCGCCGAGCAGCCCGCGATCGTCGGTTTCGACGATCCCTTCTGGGCACCGATGTTGAATCCGGCGCTGACCACGTTGGCTCAGCCGATCCGGGAGATGTCCAACCGCGCAGTGGAGCTGCTGTTCGAACGCACGGGAGGCGAACGCACCGACCCACAGCGTGAGGTATTCCATTTCGAACTGCGGGTGCGGGACTCGTGCCGCACCGCCGAGAAAGGTGCGTGGATGACGTCATGGCCCGCGTAGCGTTGATCACCTTCTCCGACGGGCGCGATTTCGTCTACCGCGACCTGGAACAGTTCACCTCGGGAGTCGAGGACCGAGATCGGGACGTGGCTCGAGGCCCGCGGACACGAGGTCGTGCGCGCAGCCGAGACGGTCACCAGCAACGAGATCGCTGTGCGCGAAGCACGCCGGATCGCGGACGCCCGGCCCGATCTGACGATCTTCAACATCCCGGTCTGGTCGTTCCCGCACTTCACGATGCTCGCCGCCGAGAGACGCCGGGCGCGCTGCGCTGTTCTCCTCGCTCGACCCCAAGTACCCGGGCATGGTCGGCATGCTCGCCGGCGGCGGTGCGCTCGACCAGATCGGGCGCCGGCACGGCCGCGTCTGGGGCGACGTCGCCGACCCGGCGGTGGCGCGCGGCGCTCGACGTCGCAGATCCGCGCCGCGGCCGCCGTTGCGGCGCTGCGCGGCTCCACGTTCGGCCGCATCGGCGGCCGGCCGATGGGCATGTACACGGCCGTGGCCAACACCGACCAGTGGCTGCGAGCAGTTCGGCGTCGACGTCGAGGAGATCGACCAGTGGGAGCTCGTGCGGCGATCCGAGACGATCGACTCGGGCCGGGTCAGCAATGCGCGCGCGAGTGGCTCGAGCAGCACGCCGCCGGCGTGCACTACGACGGCGCCCAGCTGACGCCCGCAGCTCCTCGAACGCCAGATCCGCTCCTACTACGCGATGCGCGAGCTGATCGACGAGTGGAACCTCGACTTCTCCGGCATCAAGGGCCAGCCCGAGCTGACCAACACACTTCGCGACGATGGACGTCACCGAGGCCTTCCTCAACGACCCGTACGACTGGGACGGGCCCGAAGCCGACCCACGTGTGCGCGACCGAGGCCGACATGGACGGCGCGCTGACGATGCAGCTCCTCAAGCACATCTCCGGCGGCCTGCCGGTGCTGTTCGCCGACGTGCGCCACTACCACGCCGACCGCGGACGTCTGGGACCTGTGCAACTCCGGGCAGCACGCCACCTGGTTCGCCGCCCGCAGCGACGACCCGGCCGAGAACCTGCGCCACGTGCACCTCTACCCGGAGGTGTTCTACTTCCCGGCCGGCGGCGCGTCCGTCCACCACCTCGCCGCCGAAGGCGTTCACGTTCGCCCGGCTCACGCGCGACGCCGGCGGCTACCGGATGCAGTCTGCTGCGCGGCGCGCTGGAGCAGTTCGAACGCCGAGACGAACGAGCGGCTGATGCACGCGTCGACCTACGAGTGGCCGCACGCGTTCGCCCGGCTGGACGCGCCGCGCAGGCGAGTTGCTGTCGCGCTACGGCTCGAACCACATCCACGCCGTCCCGGGCGAGTTCGTGGAGGAGCTGCGGGCGGCGTGCCGGCTGATGGAGATACGGGTCGACGGGTACGGCAGCGTCGCGTGAGCCTGCTGATGGGGATCGACGTGGGCACCGCCAGCACCAAGGGGGCGCTCACCACCGAGACGGGAGAGCTGGTGGCAACAGCGGAGCGGCGTCATGCGGTATCGATGCCGCGGCCGGGGTGGTTCGAGCAGGACGGCGAGCTGTGGTGGGACGAGGTCGCCGGGATTGCCCGCGAGCTGCTCGAACACCAGCCCGCCGACGAGCTTGCGGCGGTGTGCGTCAGCGGCATGGGACCGTGCGTACTGCTGGCCGACTCCGACGGCACGCCGGTGCGACCCGCGATCCTGTATGGCATCGACACCCGCGCCGAGGTCGAGATCGGCGAGCTGGAGGCCGAGTTCGGGCGCGACGACATCCTGAGCCGCTGCGGCTCACCGCTGACCAGTCAGGCGGTCGGGACCCAAGCTGCGGTGGGTGAGACGCCACGAACCGGAGGCGGCGGATGCCGCCCGGCTGCTGCTGATGCCCAGCTCGCTGGCGGTCCTGCGACTCACCGGCGAATACATCCTTGACCACCATTCCGCCAGCCAGTGCACACCCATGTACAACCTTGCCGAAGCGGCGTGGGACGACGATTGGGCGGGGATGGTGGCTCCCGACGTCGATCTTCCGACACTGTTGTGGCCGGCCGAGATTGCCGGAACCGTCTCCCCCGCCGCGTCGGAACGCACGGGTATCCCCGCGGGAACACCGGTGGCGGCCGGCACGATCGATGCCTGGGCCGAGGCGGTCAGTGTCGGGGTGCGGGCATCCGGCGACATGATGCTGATGTACGGCAGCACCATGTTTCTGGTCGTGCTCACCGACCACCCCAGCCCGGACCCCCACCTCTGGCTCACCCGGTGGGCGTTCCCCGGTCGGCTGTCACGGGCGGCGGGCCTGGCCACGTCGGGGTCGATCACCGAGTGGTTCGCCGACCTGACGTCGGTTTCGGTCGCCGAGCTGGCGCTCGAGGCAGAGGCGGTGCCGGCCGGCGCTGCCGGCCTGATCGCGCTGCCGTACTTCGCCGGGGAGCGCACCCCGCTGTTCGATCCCCATGCGCGCGGGTTGATCGCCGGGCTGCAGCTGGGGCATGGTCGCGCGGAGATCTTCCGCGCCCTCCTGGAAGCCACCGGATACGCCGTGCGCCATAACCTCGAGGCGATGACCGCAGCAGGCGACTCGATCGATCGGATCGTGGCGGTCGGCGGAGGCACCCGCCTGCCCCTGTGGACACAGGTGGTCTCGGATATCACGGGGATCGCGCAGGCGCTGCCGCGGTACACGCTTGGGGCCAGCTACGGCGATGCGCTGCTGGGCGCGATCGCCGCCGGGCTCGCGACCGAAGCCACCGAATGGAACCCCGTGGAACGCCTCGTCGAGCCCGACCCGGAACGCCACGACGGCTACCAATCGCAGTACGCGCTGTATCGGCGCCTGTATTCAGACACGCTCGCCAGCGTCCATGAACTGTCGATGCTGCAGCACGCGCAGGCGGAGGCGTTGGATGGCTGAGATTGTGGTGGAGGGGATCACCAAGGTTTTCCCCGATGGGACGCGCGCGGTGTCGGATCTCGACTTGGCGATCCCGGACGGCTGTTTGATCGTATTGGTGGGCCCGTCGGGGTGTGGCAAGACCACGCTTCTGCGGATG
Source organism: uncultured Actinomycetes bacterium (assembly GCA_963729195.1). Taxonomy (GTDB): domain Bacteria; phylum Actinomycetota; class Thermoleophilia; order Gaiellales; family JAICJC01; genus CAVPTL01. The sequence continues at coordinate 181,995 of CAVSNF010000020.1, read as the reverse complement.
GTCGCGGGTCTGGAACGACCCACCAGCGGCACCATCCGTATCGGCGAGGAGATCGTCAACGACGTCCCTCCCAAGAGCCGAGACATCGCCATGGTCTTCCAAAACTATGCGCTCTACCCGCACATGTCGGTGTACGACAACATGGCGTTTGCCCTGCGCCGCCGCCACGAGCCCAAGACCGTCATCAAGCAGCGGGTCACCGACGCCGCCGCCATGCTCGGACTCACCGACCACCTCAAGAAGAAGCCCGCCGCGCTCTCCGGAGGCCAGCGCCAACGCGTCGCCATGGGGCGAGCCATCGTCCGCCAGCCACAAGCATTTCTGATGGACGAACCACTCTCCAACCTCGACGCCAAACTGCGAGTCGAGATGCGCACCGAAATCCTCCGCATCCAGCGCGACCTGGGCGTCACCACCATTTTCGTCACCCACGACCAAACCGAGGCCATGACCATGGGCGACCTCGTCGCAGTGATGCGAAACGGTGTCATCCAGCAGCTCGACACGCCCACGGCGGTCTTCACCAATCCCGCCAACCTGTTCGTCGCCGGTTTCATCGGCTCGCCACCCATGAACCTGATCAAGGCCACCATCCACAAGGACGACACGGGGCTCACGGCACACGCCGGCAGCTTGCGCATCCCACTCACAGATCGGTCTCCCAACCGGTTCGCCGGCTACCGCGAGGTCGCCGTCGGTATCCGCCCCGAAGACATGACAGCCGCCGACACCACAGCCACCCCCGGCGAGATCGTCATCCACACCCGCGTCGACCTCCGCGAAACGCTCGGCCGCGAGGCCTACCTGCACTTCACCCTCGATGCCGAACCGGTGATCACCGACGCCGCCCGCGAGCTCGGCGCAGACACCGACGCAATCGCCCTGGAACGACTCGAGCAAGCCGCAAGCGCCGGACAAAGCCACCTCACCGCACGCATCAACGCCGCCACCGGCGCCGAGGTCGGCGACCCCATCACCCTCACCGTCGACCCCGCCATGGTCGCCTATTTCGACCTCGAAACCGGCGACGCTATCAGAGAGTAGGAGCACAGATGCGCATCATCAACGCCACGGTCGGAACGCCGCAGAAGTATGCGAACAGCCACGGCGATCTGTGGACGGCGGCGTGGGCCGACGACGGTGAACTGTACGTCGCCTCCGACGACTCCCAGGGTTTCGACAAGGCGTGTGCCGGCAACCTCGTCATCAGCCGTGTGAGCGGCGATGACCCAATGGCATTGGAAGGGCTCACGATCAACCCGATGGCGGAGTACGGCGGCTGGGGCGAGGTGTCACCGGTCGACCACGCGTTCTGGAAGGCGGAAGGGATCATCAGCGTCGACGGCGTGCTGTACCTCAGCGTCAGCCGCCACTCCGGGTATATGGACTGCGGGATCCCTCACCAGGAGGCGTTCGACTCGACGATCGTGAAGTCCACCGACCACGGCGCGACCTGGAGCCCCGCCCCGGCCCTCGGTGCGTCGATGTTCCCTGGGCCGGCGTTTGCCACACCATTCTTCGTCGACTTCGGGCGCGACACCGCAGATGCGTTTGACGATCACGTGTACGCTGTCTCGACTGACGGCGCCTGGAACAACGGCAGCTCGATGCGGATGGGTCGCGTGCCCCGTGATCGCATCGGCCGGCTCGATCCCGGAGATTGGGAGTTCATTCAGGACTTCGACCACGCCGGTGACGGCGCCCCGGTGTGGGGGCCACGTCACGAAACCGCGCGGTCGATCTTTCGCGCCGCCGGACGTACCAGCATGACCGGCATCCACCACATCGCCCCGCTGGGGATCTACATCCTTCCCCAGTGGCACTACCCGCGCCTGGGCGAGTTCGACATCGGCTGGGGCGTGACCCGGTGGGAGCTCTATCAGGCACCGCAGCCATGGGGTCCATGGGAGAAGTTCCACGAGCAGGAGTGGCAGCCACAGGCGTTCTACAACCCGTGGATCGTGAGCAAGTTCACCTCGGCCGACGGGCTGAAGCTGTGGCTTTTCACGGCCGGCGACTTCCGCACCGGCATGTCGCCCGACGGTGTCTACGGCCTTCACGTCGTTCCGCTCGACCTGGAGGTCGACCCGTGTCAGAACCTTCGTACCGGGCCGTCGGCCGACGCCCGTCGTGAGCGGGAGATAATGATGGCGATGGTGGAGCACGCCCAGAGCGCCGGCGGCTGATGCCGCGCCCCAAGGTCGCAGTCGTCACCGGCGGATCCCGCGGGATTGGGTTTGCGATCTGTGAGCGCCTGTGTGCTGCGGGTACGCGGGTCGCGGTGGGAGCGAGCACCGAGGAGGCAGCGGTGGCCGCCGCCGGCAGACTGCGCACCGCCGGCGGCGAAGCCGTCCCGTTCTGGGGCGACGTGAGTGTCGAAGGCGTCGCCGAGTCGGCAATCGAGACCGCCGTTGGAAGCTGGGGCGGGCTCGACATCTGGATCAACAATGCCGCCATCATCGGCGTCTCGGCGATCGCCGACGAAACTGCCGAACAGTGGGATCGCATGATGGCGGTGAACCTGCGCGGAACGTTTCTCGGGTGCCGGGCGGCGGCGCGCGTACTGACCGAGCAGGGAACGGGCGGCCGGATTCTGAATGCGTCGTCGGTCTCGGGTCGCCGAGGCGGTCCGCTGACCGGCACCTACGCGGCCGGGAAGGCGGGGGTGATTGCGCTCACCCAGAGCCTGGCTGCGGAGCTCGGGGCCCATGCGATCACCGTCAACGTCTACTGCCCCGGAAACGTGACCTCGACCAGCATGTGGGAGACGGTCGACCGGCGGATCTCAGAGATCGACGGGAGTCCTGCGGGCACGGCCATGGCCGAGTCGGTGGCCGGTCAGGCGATTGCCCGATCCGGCACCGAGCAGGAGGTGGCCGCGCTGGTGCACTTCCTGGCCTCCGATGAGGCCTCGTTCATCACGGGCTCGTGCTACGTGATCGACGGCGGCGCCCTCCGCGGATGAATAATTGGCGCCTGACACCTTTTATTCAGTGACAAAGCGGGCGATGGCCTGGGCCGCGCGGGCGGCCTGCAGCTCGACTTGGACATCGCTGGCATCCGCCTGCGACGACTGCTTGGCCACCACCACCTTGCGCTCGGGGTCGACGTACAACGACTGTCCGTAGATGCCGATGGCACAGGCCAGGCCCCGCTCCCATCGAGGCTGGTACCAGGAGCTGCGGTAGGCCCAGCCGTCGAAGCCGGCCAGATCCGGCCCCGGGTCGGGTTCGCCTGCCTCGCGCAGATCGCGCACGAACTCGGCCGGCACCGCGCCGGCTCCGTCCTCGATCACCAGCTGACCGACCCGGGCGAGATCGCGGGCGATCACGCACAGGCCGCCGGCAGCGCGTGCGCCGCCCGCCCGGTCGAGCGTGATGTCGGCGTCGGCCTCGGCCCCCATCGGCACCCACAGGTGCTCGCGAGACGAGGTCCGCGTACGTCCCACCCCCGGCCCGCTCGCACACCCAGCCGAGCATGTCGGTGTTGATCGAGACGTACCGGAAGACCGCGCCGTGCTCTCCCGCGTGCTTGATGGTGCAGAGGTAGGAGTGCAGATCGGGGCCGTCGCCCTGGCGTCGATACCAGCCGGTGCTCTCGCGGTAGGCGCGCACGTCCTCGCCCGGCGTGTAGTCCTCGACGAAGGCGGCGCCGACCGTCATGTCGAGCAGGTGCCGGACGGTGGCGTCCTCGTAGCAGGAGCCGGCCGACTCCGGGATGTAGCTCGGCCACCGGCGCCTCGAGGTCGAGCTTGCCCGCCCCCGCCAGCGCGCCGGCCAGCAGTGCCGTGATCGATTTGGTGACGCTCATCATCAGGTGCGGCTCGTCGGGCGAGACGTCCGGCGCGTACCACTCAAAGGCGATGCTGCCGTCGACCAGCACCACAATCGCGTCGGTGGACGACTGCTTGAGGAAGGTCGTGACCGCGATCGGATCGCCGTCGGAGGGGACGATCTCGGCCTGCAGCAGATGGCTGACCGGTGCGGCCGGCAGCTGCCTGGGAGTGCCGTGTCGCACCCGCGCGGTGGGGATCAGCTCGCGCACATGCCGGAAGCTCCAGTGGTTGTGGGACGGCGCCAGCCAGTTGTCGAGTGTCGGGCGAGTTTCGCTCACACCACCACAATCGCAGATCCGAACCAGGCATGATCCAACCAATGCGATCGCTGCTGCGAGTGCGAGTGTCGACCGGGGCCCACCGCTCCGCTGTATCCGGCCGCCTCGGCGAGGCCTGGAAGATCCGGATTGCCGCTCCTCCGGTGGACGGCAAGGCCAACTCGGAGCTGGTGCGGTTCATGGCCGAAACGCTCGATGTCCCCCGCGACGACGTCTCCATCAAGTCCGGTCACACGTCGCGCTCAAAGACGCTCACGGTGGAGGGACTCTCCAGCGAGCAGGTCGACCGAGCCCTCGCGGCGGGAGGTGAATAACGGTGCCTGGCACCGTTATTCACCGCTTGGCGGTCGGCGAGGTGGATCGGCTGGAGCCGTTGTGGCGTAGGCTGCATGAGCGCAATCGCGCGATCGCGCCGGAGCTCGAGCCGTACGCGCGATGACACGCAGTCGTGGGCGGTGCGGCGAGGGCTGTACCACCACGTGCTGAGCCAGGGCGGCGTCGCGGCGGTGGCCGTGGCGGGGGGCGCCGATGTCGGCTACCTGGTGGCCGGCCAGACCGAGATGCCGTGGACGGCGACGCTCGAAGCACCCGACGCGCGTGACCGAGCTGGTGACCCTGTTCGTCCTCCCGAGGCCCACGATCGGGGGATCGGCCCGGCCCTGCTGGACGTGTTCGACGCCGAGCTCCGGGCGACGGAGCAGCCCGCCGCGCTGGCCGGGGTGCTGCCGCAGGATCAGCCGGCGGTGGCGCTGCTACGAGAGCCGCGGGTTCGCCCCGGCGTGGCTGACGATGACGCGCTTTGCCCGCCCGCGCGAGCACCCGCCGGTGGAGTTCGCGATCGAGCCGGTGGCTCCCGATGAGATCGACACGCTGCGATCGCTGTGGCTCGAGCTGCATCACCACCACCAGCGGATCGCCCCCCAGATGGCGCCGTTCCTGGACGACGACGCCTCCTGGGCGGCGATGCGCGAGGTGATGCTGGACGACGCCCGCGACAACCTCGCGTTCCGGATCGGCCCAGCCGAGGCGCCGGTGGCGATGATGACCGGCTCGGCCGACCGCGATAGCGCGATCTGGGACGACATCTGGCGCACCGACGATCGAAGGTGGCCGAGCCGGACGTGCTGGTGGTCGCCGACGGCGCCCGCGGCGGCGGACTCGGGTCGGCGCTGATGGACACCTACGACGATCACCTCCGCGCCCGGGGCATCACCGACCAGCTGCTGGCCGCGGTCGCCACCAACCACGACCCGATCCGGTTGTACCAGCGACGCGGGTTTCGGCCCGCGTGGCTTGAGCTGCAGCGGCTCTAGGCGCCTCACGTCCTCGGCGGCGTCCAGGATCACGTCTTCCAGCTCGAAGCTGTGGTGCTACCTCGGCCACGTGGCTGTTGACCGCCGCCACCAGCTGCTCGTCGTCGGGCGCGGTGATGACCGCATCGCAGCCGACCTCGAGACAGCGCCACGCGCGGGCCACCGTCAGCCCGCCTCCACCCCGACCACGAAATCGATGTCGGGGTCGAGGATCTGATCGATCAGCGTCTGGTCGGGCGTGATCCCCATCTCCCGGCAGCGGTTGCGATAGTGGCGCACCTTCATCGTCTGGTACTTCTCCAGGTCGAGCCCGGGCACCGCCTTCTGGTACTCCACCAGCCCCACCACGTTGCCGCGGTACTCGTCGAACACCTCATGCACGATGGCCTCGTAGCTGGGGTGCTTCTCGATCAGGATCCGGCAGGCGGCCGTGCCGAAGGTGATGTGCCGGCCCTCGTCGGCGAGGATCCGCCGAAACCCCTGGCGCAGCGTCGGGAACGCGTCCCACATCTGGGTGGTGTCGATCACGATCTCGTACGACGGCATCGTCAGCACGCCCTCCGCGAACCCGTTGTAGGCGGCCGAGAAGCGCACGAACGCGGCCTCGATGTCGGCCTCGTCCCCGCCCGCGACGGCCTCCATCAGCATCCCGCCGAACCGCGGCAGCGCCTCGTGCAGCACGTCCTTGACCTCGAACCGGCCGGTCGGATCGATCGTCGCCGAGCGCACCAGGAAGTGGGCCGCCACCTCGTCGGGCTCGAGCACCCCCACCACCCGGTCGTGCCACAGCATGAAGAACTCCGAATGCTTGGCCTCCTCCATCAGAAACGTGGACAGAAACATCGTCCAGTCGTAGCGGCCAAGCGCGTGTGCCGCGGCCAGCATCGGCACCAGTTCGTCGGTCACCGCCTGCTCCCCGGCCAGGAACCGCACCGTCACCCCCAGCAGGCCTCGCCGCTGGTCGTCGTCGATCCGGCGCCAGTCCTCGGCGTCCTGGGTGTAGTCGAAGTCCTTGGGGTTCCAGGTGTTGCGGATCGCCTTCTCGTACTTGCGATAGATCGACCCCTCGACCATCTCGCGGGTGAAATGAAACTTCGACGCGACGTCATCGCTCACGATTGCCGCTCCCTCCGGACGCTCACCGATCCAAAAACGATACCTTGAAGGCGTGTCCGAGCACGATCAGCTCCGCAACCACGAGTCCGACGACGAGCGGCGCAACCGCCAGCTGGTGGAGCTCCTGAACGAGCTGCGGGTGGCCCTGCCCGGGGTGCAGATGCTGTTCGGGTTCCTGCTGGCGGTGCCGTTCTCGCAGCGATTCGCCAGCATCACCGCCGGCCAGCGGCACGTCTACTACGCCACCTTCCTCTCCGCCGCGCTGGCGTCGGCGTTCTTCATCGCGCCCACGAGCTTCCACCGGATCGTGTGGCAGCGCCACCTGAAGGAGCGGCTGGTGCGCATCTCGAGCATGCTGGCACTGACCGGCACGGTGTTTCTGGCCGCCGCGATCTGCGGCTCGGTGACGCTCGTCACCAGCCTCCTGTTCGGCACCACCACAGCCGCGGTGGTAGGCGGCCTGGCCGCCGGGGTGCTGATCGCGCTGTGGTACGGATTGCCGCTGGCGGTGCGGGTCAGCCGACCCCAAGGATCGCCCCGCCGAAGCCGTGAGCGACGCGCTCTCCAAGTACCGCGCCAAGCGCCGCTTCGACCAGACCGAGGAGCCGGCCGGAAAGCCTCCCGCCAAGCGTGCAGCCAAGCGACCGCGGTTCTCGATCCAGGAGCACTCGGCCACCCGCTGGCACTTCGACCTGAGGCTCGAGCGCGACGGCGTGCTGGTCAGCTTCGCTCTGCCGCGGGGACTGCCCGACGATCCAGCGTCCAACCGCAAGGCCGTGCACACCGAGGATCACCCGCTGGAGTACCTCACCTGGGAAGGCACCATCCCCAAGGGAAGCTACGGAGCGGGCACGATGTCGGTGTATGACCGCGGCACCTACGAGGTCGAGAAGTGGGAGTCCAAGAAGATCGTGGTCACGCTCACCGGCAAACGGGTACACGGCACCTACGCCCTGTTTCAGACCGGCGGCGACAGCAAGGACTGGATGATCCATCGCATGGACAACCCCGAGGCGACCGGCGATCCGCCGCCCGAGCACGTGGTGCCGATGATGGCGACGCTGTCCCAGCTGCCCGCCGACGAGGACGCCTACACGTTCGAGGTCAAGTGGGACGGCATGCGCGCGATCGCCTACTCCGAGCCGGGACGGCTGCGGCTGGAGACGCGCACGCTGCGCGAGATCACGTCCGGCTTCCCCGAGCTCGGCCGGCTGCAGCGGCAGCTGGGGGCGCGCAGAGCTGTGCTGGACGGCGAGATCGTGGCGCTCGACGGCGACGGCCGGCCCAGCTTCCAGCGCCTGCAGGCACGCATCCATCTCACCACCAGCGCCGAGATCACCCGCGCCGCCCGCGCCCAGCCGGTGATCTACATGATCTTCGACCTGCTCTATCTGGACGGCGAATCGCTGCTGGATGCCGACTACGCCACTCGCCGCCGGCGGCTGGAGGAGCTGCAGCTGGAGGGCGATGCCTGGAGGGTGCCGCCGACCCTGGACGGTGCCGCCGAGGATGTGCTCGCCGCCAGTCGCGCGGCGGGCCTGGAGGGCATCATCGCCAAGCGCAGCGACTCGCCCTACAAGCCGGGCTATCGCGGCCGCGAGTGGCTCAAGATCAAGAACGTGCTGCGGCAGGAGTTCGTGGTCGGCGGATACACCGCCGGCAGCGGACGGCGGGCCGACTCGATCGGCGCGCTGCTGGTGGGCTACCACCGCGACGGCGAGCTGCACTACGCGGGCAAGGTGGGCACCGGCTACTCCGACGCCGACCTGGCGATGCTCACCAAACGGCTGCGGCCGCTGGCTCGCAAACGCTCGCCGTTCGCGGTCGGAACGCCGCCCAAGGACGCGGCCTTCGTCAAGCCCGAGCTGGTGTGCGAGTGCTCGTTCGCCGAGTGGACGCGCCAGGGCCTGCTGCGCCAGCCGAGCTTCGTGGGGCTGCGCGAGGACAAGCCGGCGGCCGATGTCGTTCGCGAAGAGGCGTCGGAGTGACCCGGCTGGCGGCACTGGTGAAGGCGGGTGAGCCACGGGCGAAGGGCCGGGTGGCGGTCGAGATCGATGGCCGCGAGCTGGTGCTCTCGAACCTGGACAAGGTGCTGTACCCGCAAGGCGGGCTTCACCAAGGGCGAGGTGATCGACTACTACCTGCGCGTCGCGCCCACCATGCTGACCCACCTGGGCGGCCGGCCGGTGACCCGCAAGCGCTATCCCAACGGGGTGGACGAGGCGTTCTTCTTCGAGAAGAACGCACCCGCTCACCGACCGGAGTGGGTCGAGACGGTCACGATTCCCGCCAGGGACAGACCGGTCGCCTACGTCGTCTGCTCGGACACCGCCGACGCTCGTGTGGCTGGCGAATCTGGCGGCGCTCGAGCTGCACACAAACCTCGGCTCGGCCGAGCACCCCGAGACGCCGCAGTACGTGGTCTTCGATCTCGATCCGGGGCCGGAGACCTCGATCGTGGAGTGCTGCCGGGTGGCGCTGCTTCTGCGCGACATGTTCAAGCGGTTGAAGCTCGAGAGCATCGCCAAGACCAGCGGCTCCAAGGGGCTGCAGCTCTACATCCCCCTGAACGACCCCGACGCCACCTATGGCGATACCCGCGCCTTTGCCAAGACGGTGGCCGAGATGTGGGAGCGTGAAGCGCCCGACCTGGTGGTGTCGAAGATGACCAAGGCCATCCGCGGGGGCAAGGTGCTGATCGACTGGTCACAGAACAACCAGGTCAAGACGACGGTCTGCGTCTACTCCCTGCGTGCCCGCGAGCAACCGACCGTGTCGACGCCGGTGAGCTGGCGAGAGGTGATCGCCTGTGAGCGGGCGGAGTCGCCCGAGCAGCTGCGATTCACCTTCGCCGACGTGCTGGAGCGGGTCAGCCGACGCGGCGATCTGTTCGCCGATGCGGCCACCGAGCAGCAGTCGCTGCCCGCCCTCACGGACTGAGCGTGATTTCGCGGCCGCGGGGGTCGTACACTCTCAAGCGTGAGCAGCTGTGCCACCTGCGGTAGGGAGAACCCAGGCGAGGCGAGGTACTGCCTGGAGTGCGGCCACCTGCTCGCCGCGCCGGTGCAGGACGAGCGCAAGGTGGTCACGGTGCTGTTCGCCGACCTGGTCGGCTTCACCAGCCGCAGTGAACAGATGGATGTGGAGGACGTGCGCAGCACCCTCGTCCGCTACCACGAGCTGCTGCGCGGGGAGCTCGAACGGTTTGGGGGGACGGTCGAAAAGTTCATCGGCGACGCGGTGGTCGCGATGTTCGGCGCCCCGGCCGCCCATGAGGACGATCCCGAGCGAGCCGTGCTGGCAGCGCTCGCGATCCAGGCCGCGATGGCCCACCTGCGTGACACGGTGCCCCAGCTCGACCTGCACGTCCGCGTCGGCGTGAACACCGGTGAGGCGCTGGTCGCACTGGGAGCCAACCCGCTGGCCGGCGAAGGGCTCGCGCACGGCGACGTGGTCAACACCGCCGCCCGGCTGCAGGCCGCCGCCCCGGTGGACGGCGTGCTGGTGGGTGAGGTCACCTACCGAGCAACCGGTCGCGTGGTCGAGTACGAGCCTGCCGAGGACCTGCGCGTCAAGGGCAAGCGCGAGCCCCTGAAGGTGTGGTCGGCTCGGGCCGCCAAGCCGGCCGACACCGACCCGCGTTCACCCCACGCCACACCGTTGGTGGGGCGCGACTCCCAACTGGACGCGGTGTGGTCAGCCCTCGTGCGTGCGCGCGAGCACCATGCACCGCAGCTCGTAACCGTGGTGGGCGTCCCGGGGATCGGCAAGAGCCGGCTGGTGTTCGAGCTGCTTCGCCGGGTCGAGCAGGACGGCGAGTCGATCGCCCGCCTGAAAGGCCGGTCGCTTCCCTATGGCGAGGGCGTCACCTTCTGGGCGCTGGCCGAGGTGGTGCGGTCGGCGGCCGGGATTCTGCATTCCGACGGGATGGACAGCGCGGCCGGCAAGCTGCACGCAGCGGTCGCCTCGCGCTTCACCGATGCCCGGGAAGCGGCCTGGGTGGAAGCCCAGCTGCGTCCGCTGCTGGGCGTCGAGCAACGCGGTGAGCCGGCCGAGGACCGGCAGGTCGAGGCGTTTGCCGCCTGGCGGCGGTTCCTCGAATCGCTGGCCGGGCAACACCCGCTGGTGCTGGTGTTCGAGGACCTGCACTGGGCCGACGACGCGCTGCTCGACTTCGTGCATCAGCTGGTGGAGTTGATGTCGGCGGTGCCGGTGCTGGTGCTGTGCACGGCCAGGCCGGAGCTGCTCGACCGCCGGCCAGGCTGGGGCACCGGAACCGACGCACTCACGATCTCGCTGCCCCCGCTGTCCGAGCGCGATACGGCCAAGTTGATCGCCACCCTGCTCGACCAGGTGGCGCTGCCGGCCGAGACCCAGACGGCGCTGCTGAGCCGCGCCGAGGGCAACCCGCTGTATGCGCAGGAGTACGTGCGGATGCTGCTCGACCGCGGCTTCCTGGTGCGACGCGGGCGCGGCTGGTCGCTGGCCGGGAGTGGCGAGCTGCCGCTGCCCGAGTCGGTGCACGGGATCATCGCGGCGCGGCTGGACGCACTCCCAGCCGAGGACAAGGCTCTGGTGCAGGACGCGGCGGTGATCGGCAAGGTGGTGTGGGTGGGGGCTGTGGCACGCGTGGCCGGGCGAGGGCGCTGGGAGGTGGAGGAGCAGCTCCACCGCCTCCAACAACGCGAGTTTCTGCGGGTGGAGCCCGAGTCGTCGGTCGACGGCGAGACGCAATACAGCTTCCAGCATGCCCTCATTCGTGACGTCGCCTACGCGCAGGTGGTGAGGTCTGCCAAAGCCGAGAAGCACACCCGGGTCGCAGCGTGGATCGAGTCGCTGGGAGACGAGCGGGGAGACTGGATCGAGCTGCTCGCCCACCACTATCTGACTGCGCTCGACCTGTACACCGCCGCCGGATCGAACACGGGAGAACTCCCCGCCCAGGCTCGCGCAGCCCTGCTCGAGGCGGCCGATCGCGCCCTTGCGTTGAACGCGTTCGGTGCGGCCGCGCGCTTCTACAGCTCGGCCTTCCCCCTGTACCCGCAGGGCACCTCCGCACCGCCGCTTCTGCGCTACCGATACGCCCGGGCGCGGATGTTCAGCGAGGACGTGCTGCCGCCGGATCTGGAGCTGGTCGCGCGCGAGCTGGCCGCCGGCGGCGACCTCGAGTCGGCCGCCGAGGCCGAGAGCGAGATCGGCATCTGGCTCGACCAGCACGGCGACAAGGCCACGGCGCTTGGGCATCTCACGCGCGCCGTCGACCTGCTCGAACACGAGCCGATGTCGCCGGCCAAGGCGGGAGTGTTGACGTCATTGGCGAGCGTGTACGTGTTGCAGGGACGGCTGGACGAGGCGATCCGGACGGCCGGGGACGCCGGGGTGATCGCATCCGAGCTGGGGCTGGACGACCTGCGCGCGTGGAGTCACCAGACGCTGGCGCTGGCGTGGCTGCAGCAGCAGGACGTGCGCGCGATCGCCGAGTTCGAGCGCGCCGCCACGATCGCGCGCACGCTCGAGTCCTACGACGGGGCGATGATCGAGCACAACTACGGAATCTGTCTGCTGGCACTCGGTGACCTGGCCGGTGCGGGTAGCGCCCAGGCTGACGCCAAGCGGCGGGCGGCCCGTCTGGGTCTGACGTATATGACACAGCTCGTGGACGCTGCGCAGGGGTGCCTGCTCTACCACTCGGGAGATTGGGACGGCGCCGCACGGGCCGCTGATCGGATGATCGCCCACGCGGACGAGGACTCGAGCCACGGCGACGCCGTGGAGGCACACACGCTGAGGGCGCGGATCGACGCGGCCCGCGGAGACCGGGCAGCGGCGACCGCGCACGCGACCGAGGCCGTGCGGCTGGCCCGCCAGATCGGTGAGCCGCAGTACTTCGTCTCGGCCCTCGGGGTCGCGGCGCAGCTGTGCGTCGTGGACGGACGGGTGGACGCCGCCGCCGAGTTGGTCTCCGAACTCCTGAGCCGATGGTGGATGGGTGTTGCGATCTCCTCGGAGGCGCTCATGTCGGCCGCGTTTGCGGCCTCATCGATTCCGGCGCTGCAGGGCCGCTTTGCCGCCGCCGCGGGGGACTTCTCGCTGCCCAGCCGGTGGGTCGAGGCGGCCGGGGTGGTCGCCGAGGGTGATTTCGAGCGGGCGGCCGACCTGTATGCGCGGATCGGTTCGCTGCCGGACGAGGCCTCCGCGCGGCTGCTCGCGGGGTCTGTGGAGCAGGTCGAACGGAGCCTTCCGTTCTGGTGCAGCGTGGGCGCCACGGCACACGTGGCCGCCGCCGAGCAATCCTTGCGCTCCGGTGGCAGCGCCGGGCGCGAGTATGCGACAATCGCCACCAGGGTAAACGGGCCTAGGAGGGGTGGACGATGGGAGCCAAGTCACGGTTCGACCAGCCACTGACACTGCTCAGTGGCGGCAATCAGGTGGTTGCCTGTGGGCCGCTGCTCTTCGATGAGGACGACGTGCTGGCCGAGGTCAACATCAGCTTGACCCAACCGGGCAAGGGCACCGCGATTGCGATGGGGGTGTTTGTCAAAAACCCGCTGCCCCGCACGGGGTCGGATGATGACGAGGGCGAGGAGTGGATGCTGACCGCCAACGTCCGCCCCCAGGCGGTGTACAAGAACACGGCCGCGGCCTGGGCCGCCCACATTTTCGTGCCCTCACCACCCGACGTCCCGGTGATTGCAAGCGGAGTGATCCGCTACCTCGACAACCACGGCAACATCCAGGTCTTCCACTGGACCGGCGACAAAAACGGCGACCCGCTTGAGGTCCGATAGCGGCCGACCGACGGGGGCTGCTACGCTCGCACGATGAGCACGGTGGTTCCCGACAGCGACATCGTGGCCGAGGCCACACGGCTCCTGGAGGCCGCGCACGCGGCCGACGTGCCGGTCAGACTGATCGGCGGATTGGCGGTGCGCCTGCACATCGGCGTCGACACCGAACCGGTGTTCCAGCGCGAGTACAAGGACATCGATCTGGCCACCGTCAAGGGCAAGTCGAAACAGGTCACCGAGCTGATGCTGGCCACCGGCTATGAGGCCGACCGCCAGTTCAACGCGATGAACGGCCACCGCAGGATGCTGTTCTACGACGTCGCCAACCAGCGCCAGGTGGACGTGTTCGTTGGCTCATTCGAGATGTGCCACGAGATCCCGATCACCGAGCGGATTCTGCTCGCCGAACACGGCATCCCTCTGGCGGAGCTGCTCCTGACCAAGTTCCAGATCGTGCAGCTGAATGCCAAGGATCAGACCGACATCCTCACCATGCTCTACCACCACGACGTCACCGACGACGATCAGGGCACGATCAATGCCACCCGAGTGGCCGAGCTGTGCGCCTCCGACTGGGGTCTTTGGCGAACCACCAAGATGAACGTCGAGCGAGTGCGCGCGGCACTACCCACCTGCGGCCTCGATGAAGCGGGCCAGGCGCTGGTGTCTGAGCGCCTGGAACGGCTGTGGCAGCGAATCGAAGACCAGCCCAAATCGGGCAAATGGAAGATGCGAAACCGCGTCGGCGACAAGAAGCGCTGGTACGAGGAGCCCGAAGAGGTGGAGTGAATAACGGTGCCAGGCACCGTTATTCATCACCCAGAAAAGCGGGCCACTTGGAGCCCTCGGACGCCGGGCTGGGCGATGAAGAGGCCGCCGGCGCTGGTGGCGTCGATCTCTTGGTCGGAGAGGCCGTGGGCGGCGGTGGTGATGTACAGGTCGGTCAGCCCTTTGCCTCCGAAGCAGCAGCTCGTGACCTGCGCGGCCGGTAGCTCGATCACCGCCAGAAACTCCCCCGTAGGCGAGAAGCAGCGAACCTCGTGCCCACCCCAGATCGCTACCCAAAGGCACCCGTCGGCGTCGACCGCGAGACCATCGGGCTGCGCTTCCTGGGTGCCGACCTGAAACAGGTCGCGCTGGTGCGAGGCGGCCCCGGTGAGCAGGTCGTAGTCCATCACCGTGACCTTGCAGGTGGGCGAGTCGACGTAGTACATCGAGGTGCCCGGCGGCGACCAGCCAAGGCCGTTGGAGACGGTCACCCCGGATAAGACCGATTGGACCGTCAGATCGGTGTCGAGCAGATACAGCGAACCGCTGGCGTCAGTCTCGGTGTAGCTCATACTGCCCGCCCAGAAGCGACCGGCGGGGTCACACTTGCCATCGTTCATCCGGTTGACGTCATTGCCGCCCTCCGGCTCGGCGATCACCTCGACCTCCGCGGTGCCGGTGGCCATCGAGACCAGCGCGAACCCATCGCCGGTGGCCGCCACCAGCCCTCCCTGCTCCCGGATCGCCACCGCCGACACGCCGCACTCCATCGCCACCGAGATATCCGTCCCGGTGCCGGGATCGAACCGGTGGATCTCGTGGTCGTCGATGTCGACCCACAGAAGCGCCTGGTTCTCGGCGTCCCACACCGGCCCCTCGCCCAGCGGGGCACGCGCGTCCAGCACGAGTTCGCAGGGGATGTGTTCGGGAGCGGCCATCGGGGTGACCATATCCGATCGGCCGCCTGAGGCGCAGGACCCGCGCGGACCAGCCTGGGGTGAATAACGGTGCCTGGCACCGTTATTCACCCCGGCCCCACCCCTACGGATCGACGACTCTGAAGACGTCGTCGGTGTTGGCCTTGCAGTTGAGCCGCTGGATGTACACGTCAGTTCCGCTGGTGGCGTCTGCGGTCGCATTGGTGTCGGGCACGTCGATGCCCGGGTTGAAGGTGTTGAGAATCGTCTCGGGCTGGCCGATGGCCTTCTTCACCAGCTTGACCGCCTCCCCGCACTTGCGGCCGGAGTGCATGTAGTAGACAGTCCCGTCGGTTGACACACTCGGGGCGTATTCGTCGCGAGCCGGGGGCAGGGTATTGGCGAGCTTGGTGGTGACCTTGCCGGCGATGTCGCGCAGATACACGCTGCAGTGATCGACGAAACACTCCGTCCACACCGCCCAGTTGCCGTTCACCTGACCAGGAGACACGAAATTGTTCCGGGTGTTTTCGGCGGCGAGCTTGTAGGAGGTCTTGGACGTCGTGCTCCGCAGGATCACCTGGCTGTTGTTTGTGCCCTTCTCGCGGCCGAACAGCAGCCAGTTGCCTGAGACGGAAGGACTCCACTCCCACGCCGGCGTATTCACTCCGGCGGGCGGGGCGCTGCGCATCTTGGTGACCGCATCGTAGAACCGAATATCGGACTGGCCCCTCAGCGACACCTGTTGAAATACCACCGTGGTGCCGTCGATCCCGCCGCCCCAGCCATACGTGTGAGCCGCGTTGAGCTGGATCGTCGTCGCCCCGTTTCGGAGGAATGCATTGTGGTGGTTCGGCTTGGCGGCAGAGTTCTGATCCCATGTCAGATAGGTACCAAACGCCGCCGGGTGCTGCTCTGACCGAGCCGTGGTCAGCACCGGCGTCTGGGCCAGGTTTGCCCACACCTCACCCGCAACTGCCAGGGCCACCACTGCGATGGCACCCACCGCGAACACTGTGGTCCGCTTTCGCTTGATCATGATCGACGTCCTTTCGGTCAGCTAGTGAACCCGTACCCCGCGCCTCGTTTGCCGTTCGTGCCCGGCGCGCCCACGACGATCGACGAGCCGGTGTTGGTGACTGAACCCGACACCGCCACCGACGCAGCGAACCGATCGCTGCTGGCGTTGGCGGCCGGGTGCAGCTCGTTTTGGAGCGTCCAGGTCGTCCCCGAGCGAGTGAACACGAAGGCCGCGCCACCGCTCACGGCCGGGTCGCGCCCGCCCACCACCACCGTGGCACCGGACAGTCCCAGTGACGACTTCTCGATGTGAGCACTGGCCGTGGTCAAGATCTGCTGGAGCTGCCAGATCGTCCCCTGGCGGACATACACGGACACGGCCTCCTTGGTGCCGGCGGCATTACCCCCGCTGACCGCCACGGTCGAGCCCGACACCGCCGCCTCGTCGAAGCTGACGCCGTTTCGGGCGACCAGCGTCTGCTGCAGTGACCAGGTTGTCCCGGTGCGGGTGTACACGTACACGCGCCCGCCGGTCGGCGCCGAGGCCACCAGGCCGGCACCGTTCACGTTCACGCTCTCAATCGTGTCGCCGTTGCCCTGGGTCAGCGCCGGTGCGAGCTTCCACGTCGATCCGGTGCGTACATACATCTTCACGGTCTGCCCGTCGGCGAAGGCCAGCGTCGAGCCGGACAGAGACATCGACCCGCTGCGACCGTCGAAGTCCGGGGGAGTCGCGACGAGCAACGTCTGCTGCAGCTTCCAGGTGGTGCCGGTGCGCACGAAGATGTACACCTTGCCGGGAGTGGGAGCAGCAACCGCCACGGTCGATCCGGAGATCGACACCCACGTCCCGAACCACTCCCCATCCTGGCCGTCGGGGGCCTTCAGTTTCTGCTGAAGCTTCCAGCTCTTCCCCGAACGGATGTACACGGAGGCCGCGCCCACCTCTCCGGGCGAGCCGTGATCGTGGTTGTGGAACGCGCCCACGACGGCGGTTGTCCCCGACACGTCGACCGACCGGCCGAAGTAGTCGTACGGGCGTGAATCCGGACTGACAAGCGGTCGCAGGGTGAGCGCCACAGCTGCGCCGGCAGGCGCAACTACGACGACTGTCAGCGCCAGCAGAGCCACGAGCGCCAAAACGATCCGCCTCATCGTGCCATCTCCTCCTCAAACGGTGATTGCAACACGACTGATGATCGACGCCCCAGGGCCCCTCGGCATCGGGGATTCTCCTGGTCCGCGTGCCGCAGAAGACGCCGACCTACATTGAGCATATATTCAGAAGGTGCTGATTGGGAGAAATGCCGAGAAGTCAGCCGTCGCCGATCTGCTCGACAGCGCTCGGCTGGGTCGCAGCCGCACGTTGATCCTGCGCGGGCCGCCGGGAATCGGCAAGACCGCACTGCTGGATCTGGCCTCAGTCTCGGCTGAGGGCATGGAAGTGATGCGGCTGAGCGCCGTGGTCACCGAGCGAGATATCGCATTCGCCGGGCTGTACGAGTTGCTGTATCCGTTGCTGCCGCGCCTGAGGGAAATCCCCGACCCCCAACGGGCGGCGCTCGAGGGGGCGCTCGCACTGGCCGCACCGACTCCCACTGATCGGTTCGCGGTCGCCGCGGCGACGCTCTCGCTGCTGGGGCTGGCGGCTGGATCGAGGCCGCTACTGATCTTGATCGACGACGCTCATTGGCTCGACCTGGCATCCGCCGAGGCATTGGCCTTCACCGCGCGGCGGCTGGATCGTGAAGGGATTGCGATGCTCGCGGCCACCAGCGACCCCGAATCCCGCCCACTGTCGAGTTTCCCGTCGTTGACGCTCCAACCGATGTCACCGCAGGACTGCAGCCGGCTGCTGCAGCTGCGTTCCGGAGTCGTTCCGACACCGGCGGTGGCGGATCGCATTCTGGCCGAGAGCGGCGGCATCCCACTCGCGATCGTGGCCGCCGCCGGGCTGCTTTCACCCGCGCAACTGGATGGGTCGGAGCCGCTGCCGATCCCACTGCCGGTAGCCGCCGACATGGTGGGACGGCTGCTGGACGAGACCGATCCGATGTCGGCGACCGCCCGTGGTCTGCTGGTGTCAGTGGCCGCGGCCGACACCCGCTCGATCCGGGTACTTTCCCGCGTTCCCGGCGCGGACGGATTCGACGCGCTGGCCGATGCCGAGCGGCAGGGGCTGCTGGTCGTCCACGGCGAGCAGATCGGCTTCGCCAACCCGCTGATGCGTTCGGCCTTGTACCAGGCGGCCTCGCCTGAGGAGCGGCGGCTGGCCCACGCCCGCATCGCCGCGGCCTTGGTCGAGCCGCGCTACCGCGACCGGCGCGCCGTGCACCTGGGCAAGGCCGCCACCCAGCCTGACGACGAGGTGGCCGCCGAGCTGGAGTGGGCCGGTGACCGCTACCGTGAGCGAGTCGGATACGGCGTTGCAGCGGCCGCCTACCGGCGCGCAGCCGAGCTGAGCGAACAGGAGCACGATCGCTGCCGCAGGCTGTGGCTGGCAGCTTCTGCGGCCTGGCAGGCGGGCCGGCCGGCCGAGAGCTCTGAGCTGCTCGACCGCATCGGCGAGCCGGTTTCCGATCCCCTGCTGGCCGCCGACGTCGAGTACCTGCGCGCCCGTATCGAGATCCGGCAGGGAGGCGCGGTCGACGTCGACGAGGTGCTGGAGACCGCGGCCAAGCTGAGCGGGCTGGATCCGGCCCGCGCGGCCCGGATGCTGATCGCCGCAGCAGAACGAGCTGCTCCCGCACGGCAGATCGAACTCTTGACGCGCGCGTGCGACCTCAGCAGAGAAGCTGACCACGCTGTCTGGCTGCGAGCATCGCTGGCCCGATCCGGCGCCATCGCGGATGCCGGCGACGGTGAGCAGGCGACCCAACTTGCCCACGATCTGAGAGCGGGGCTGGCAGCGGACGCCGGATTGCGCGCCGAGCCTGAGCTGCTGGTGCTGGCCGCCGCGGCGACCGGTGAAGCCGAACCCGATCTCGAGCTGAGCGCCCAGGCGGTCAGCTCAGCTCGGGAGCGGGGCGCCGTCGCGGTGCTTCCGCACGCACTGTTTCTGTGGGCGAGGGCCGCCGAGGCGCGGGGTTCGTGGGACGACGCCCTGGCAGCGCTGACCGACGCCGAGCAGCTGGCCGAGGCGTCCGGTCAGGAGCGGTGGCGCGGTCGGACGATTGCTGCCCGGGCATGGATCCACGCTGTGCGCGGCGACGAGGCGCGATCCACCGCCGAGTTGGAGCGCTTGGTCGAGCTGGACTGGCCCCCCGCCCAGCGGCTTGCGCTGGTGGAAACCTGCATCGGGCTGATTCGGCTGGCCGGTGGCGATGCCGCGGCTGCAGCGCAGCACCTGGCCACACGGTTGGAGATGCCGGGGCCCCCGAGCGCAGTGGACAACCGCCGGTGGCTGATCCCCGATCTGGTCGAGGCACTGGTGCACCTCGGTCAGAGCGATGACGCAGCAGCGCTGATGGCTGCCCAAGCCGATTCTCCGTCGGGGATGGGATGGCTGCAGGCCCGGCTGGCGGCCGCCGCCGCGATCGTCTCCGGCGATGACGACGCCTTCGCCGAGGCAGCCGGCATGGCCGAGCAACTGACCCCGCCGCACCCGTACCATCGCGCCCGGGTCGAACTCGCCCACGGTCAGCATCTGCGTCGGCGGGGTCGCATCTCCGCATCGCGGCCGCCCTTGCGATCCGCGATCGAGCTGTTCGACGCGCTGGGCGCGGCCGCCTGGGCTGAACGCGCGCGCGGGGAGCTGGGTGCCACCAACGAGCATCCCTCCGCTCCGGATCCCGCAAATCGTGACCGGCTGACTCCGCAGGAGCGACTGATCGCCGATCTGGTCGTGAGCGGGCTTACCGACAGCGAAGTGGCTGCTCGGCTATTCCTGAGCGCGAAGACGATTTCGTATCACCTCGACAAGGTGTACAAGAAACTGAGTTGCACCCCAGGCCGGGGGCGTCGCGAGTTGGCCGCAAAGCTGCGGGAACTCGATGACGAAGGCGGGGCATGAGCGCGCGGGCGCGCGCGGTTACCGGCTGCCTGTGGATCGTGGTCGCGGCCATTGCGGCGATCTCATCGGTGGTTCTTTGGCAATGGCATGAGGGCCCGCCTGATCACTCCGCGGTGGTGCTTCAGTTTGTGTACACACCGGACGCCGAGGACTTGGTGGCAGGGCCGATCGCCGCGTTCAACAAGACCGGCACCGAGGTCGACGGCCACCCGGTGACGGTCGCCCCCACTGCCATGCCCAGCGGCGAGACTGAGCGCGGCTTGGCGCATGGCACCACCTCCGCCGACGTGTGGCTGCCGGCCTCATCGGTGTGGACCGGCCTCTTGAACCACGACGCGGGCGCCCCCTGGGCGCCGCCGAGCCCGTCGCTGGTGCACTCACCCCAGGTGGTTGCGATCTGGGAGCCGCTGGCAAAGCGGCTGGGGTGGCCCGACCGGCCGGTGTCCTGGCGTGACCTGCTGAAGCTGGGCGCAACCGACCCCGACTACCGCTACGGCCACACCAATCCCGACTTCTCCACCTCCGGCCTGAACGCGATGATCGCCGAGTACGCCGCCGTGACCGGTCACAGCCCGGGAGGCCTGACGGCGGCCGACACCGCCGACCCGGAGGTGACCCAGGCCGTCAGCAAGCAGGAAGACCACATCGTCCACTATGGGGACACGGCCGCGGCGTTTCTCGACCAGATGGCCCGCTACCGCGGCAGATATGCGTCGTGGGTAATCACTCAGGAGACGTCCCTGGTCGGATTCCGGCAGGACCACCCGGCACTGCGCCCACGCTTGGTGGCGATCTATCCCAGCGACGGGACGTATCTCGCCGACTACCCCTTGGTTGCGATGTCACCGGCCGCTCCCGGTGTGGATGAGCTCCAGCGACAGGCGGCGCTCGTCTTCCAACACTGGCTGCCGGCCCATGTGAGCGTCTCTGACGCAGCCGATCACGGCTACCGGTCGGGGCCGGTGAATGCACCCGCACTGCCACCGATCGATCACGCCCACGGCGCCGACCCGGCCGCTCCGCGGCTGCTGCCGCTGCCCGATCCGGCCGTGGTCAGCCAGATCCGGCGCTCGTGGCCGATGGTGCGAAAACCCGCCGACGTCGGCCTGGTGGTCGACCGCACCTGCCTGGCTCCGGTTGGCCAACAGATCACCTCAGGCGTGGAAACGCTACTGAACGGGTTCTCGTCGCGCGACCGGGTGGGATTGTGGGCGGCGGGTGCGTCCGTCACTGAGCAGCAGCCACCGGCGGTGCTGGGAGCAACCCGCTGGCAGTTGCTGCACTCGGTCGCGGCGCTCGAGCCCTCCCACGCAGGTGCGGTGTTCGACGCGATCGCAACCGCCCACGATGCCATCGCAGCACTTCCCGGAAGCGGCCGCAATCAGGGCGTGATCGTGATGACCGACGGCCGCTCGGACGTCAGCCGGATCTCGGTGGACGCCCTCGAACGCCACCTGCAAGCCGGTAGCGACTCTGATCGAGTGCGGGTGTTCACGGTGGCGTGTTCGGCCACCCCCGACATGCAGGTGCTGCGGCGGATCTCCTACGCCTCGCAGGGCGAGGCCTTTGGTGCGACACTGGCCGATATCGGTACCGCCTACCGCAGCCTGTCTGCCTACTACTGATCGGAAGCATGGACGACGACCTTCGAATCGGCCGGTTCCCCGTTGTGCGAGAGCTGGGCCGGGGCGCATTTGCGGTCGTGTACCTGGCACGGGACGTGAGTCTCGATCGTGACGTCGCCATCAAGGTCTTGACCCGGGTGATGGAGGCAACCGACGTGCGCCGGTTCGTGGACGAAGGGCACTATCTGGCCCAGTTCAACGACCCGCATATCGTGCTCATTCACGAGTCCGGCACGCATGAGGGCGCCCCCTTCCTGGTGATGGAGTACGTGCCGGGAGGAACGGTGGCCGGGCTGGTCGGATGCGGCGATACGGCCGCCACTCGGCGGGTGCTCGAAGACGCATTGGAGGGCCTTGCAACCCTGCATCAGGCGGGCGTTGTGCACCGCGATCTCAAGCCGCAGAACCTGCTTTTGACGGCATCCGGGCGGGTCAAGGTGGCGGATTTCGGGCTCGCCCGGTTCCAGGATGCCGACCGCCTCACCCGGGCCGGCATTGCCGCCGGCACCGCCCGCTACATGGCCCCTGAGCAGGCCTCCCCGGCGCTGGGTGAGGTTGGGCCGCCGGCAGATCTGTACGCGATCGGGATGATCGCCCACGAGCTTCTGACCGGTGCGGTGCCATTCCAGTCGAGCGAGGCCCCACTCGAGGAACGCATCCGCCGCGAACCGCCGTCACTCGGCACCGTCTGGCACGGCGACGACACCAGCCTGATCGAGTGGGTCGACTGGCTGACGCGGCTGCACCCCCGCGACCGGCCGGCTGATGCCGCCAGCGCACTGGCGATGCTTCGTTCCGGCGCGCCTCCGCCGCCCCCGACCGCGACGTTCTGGCAGTCGGCCGTGCGTCCGCTGCCGATCGGCTTCGGGGCGTGTGTGGCCGCCGTTGGACTGATCACCACCACCCTTTGGCTGTTGCCCCTGGCCGTCCTCGGCGTGGTCTGCCTCGCATTGATACCAGTGGCTCGCACACGCACGTAGAGGACTGGGAAGTTCCCCGAGGTCGGCGACGACCGTGGCGGCGATGCTGGGCGCATGGGCTCTATCCGACCACACGCCCCACAGGCTCACCTCCTGATCGAACAGCACGGATCGCCGCTGTACGTGTACGACACACGGGAGCTGCGCCACTGTTACCAGCGGTTCGTTGCTGCGTTCCAGCACCCCAGAACCGAGTGTCACTACGCAATTGTCTGTAACAAGAATCCGGCACTGGTTGCCGGGCTGCTCGATCTGGGCGCGGGTATGCACGCCAACACGCCGGGGGATGCGTTCGCCGCATTGCAGGCGGGAGCCACAACCGAGCAGATCGTCTACAGCGGCACCAACCTGACCGATGATGACATCGAGCTGCTGACCGCGGCCGGCATCCACCTCAACCTCGATTCGCTCGACCAGCTGGAGCGGTTTGTCCGGATCGCGCCCGGTGGCAGCGTCGGACTGAGGATGTTGATGGACGACACCGCAGGCCGCAGCCGCATCGGCGTGACCCCGGCCGAACTCCCGGAAGCACTTGTGATCGCCCGACGGGCCGGAGTCTCGGTCACCGGCGTGCACATGTACGCGGGTACCCACACCCGCTCACACGACCGTTTTGCGGCCTGCCTGGAACGAACGATTGATGCTGCGGTGCGGCTGCCGGACCTGGAGTTCATCGACCTCGGGGGAGGCTTCGGCGTCGCCTACCGGCGAAACCAGGATGCGCTCGACCTGGCCGTGCTCGGCGCCGAGGTTGATCGGCGAATGGCAGCGCTGGAACATCGGGTGGGCCGCCCACTCCGGTTGCTGCTCGAGCCCGGCCGGATCCTGGTCGCCACCTGTGGCACGTTGCTGGTGCGGGTGGTCTCGGTCAAGCAACGCGGCGGGCGCCGATTCATCGGCGTCGACTCGAGCGTTGCCCACTTCGTGGTGCCAAGCGTCTATGGGGCGTTTCATCGAGTCGAGGTGATGAATCCCCGATCGCGGCCGCTGGAAGTCCCCACCGACCTGTGCGGGAACACCACCCACTCACAGGACTTCCTGGGGCGCAGCCTGCGACTGCCCGAGCTGAGGCCCGGCGACGTGATCGCGATCCGAGACGTGGGGGCCTACGGCTACGCCATGTCGAGCCACTTCCTCAACCGGCCGCGGCCTGCCGAGGTGGTGCTGGACGACGCGGGAGTGCCGTCGCTGACCACCCGCCGAGAGCAGCTGGAAGACCTGACGGCCCTCACATCGGGCAGCGCGGCATGAGGCACTGCCCGCAATGTGGTTACAGGACCAGCGGGGGTACCGTGCGGACGACCGGGCGCTGCTGGTCGTGCCAGCGCACGTTCTGCTTCGATCCCCGGTCCGATCCCATCACCGATTACGGATTCGACGCGGCGGTGCGGTTGGTCTCCGGCGAGGGCACGATCCGCTGGACCACCGATCAGCTGTACTACGCGGTTTGCCGCAGGGTGCGGCGCAGACGTACATGGGAGAGATTGACCCGGCGAAAGACCGTGAGCATCGACCGCACGCAGTTCGAGCTGCTGCTCGCCCGCTGGCAGTCGGCCGGCGCGACGCTCGCGGGGCGCCTCGACGACAGACCGCAGCAGCACACCACTCCCAGCGACCTGAGCGCCGACCTGGAAGCCGTCGCGGTCGACCGCGCCGTTGTCTGCGACCGGCCGCAGACTCTCGCTTTTCTCTTGGCCAACGACTTCCACATGGAGCAGCGGTGCGTGCTTCTGTGCGAGAGCGACCAGAGTTCGGGCGTATTTCCGGCCGCGGTGGAACTTGCCCGCCGCAGCGAGAACCTGACGGTGCTGGCTGTGCACGACGCCGACCCGCAGGGCTGCGCCATGGCGCTTCGCCTGGGAGGGACGTCGGGAATGTTCGCCGACTCCGTCTCGGAGGGGCGCGGACGGATCATGGACATCGGACTCCGTCCCGGTCATGCCACCGCGTTTCGGGGGTCATTTCAGACGTCCGCACCGGTCGACAAGAGCTTCCTGGGGTCGAGCGAACAGGAGGGCAAGTGGCTGGGGCGCTACCGCATGGAGCTTGCCGCGGTGCCGCCGACGCGGCTGCTGACGACACTTGCAGCAGCGTGGGCGCCCGAAGCCGCGAACGCCGAGCCCGACATGGAAGGAGGGTGGATCGGTGGCGGAATTTGCGACGATGATGACTTTGGCTGAACCGCGTCGAGCCGAAGCCGGCACCAGATTGATTGCGGGCAGCTGGGACTGCTGCTCACTCCACGGCCGTCCTGTGGAGACGATTGCCGACTGGCTGGACGTGATCGCGAGCGGCTCGCTGGCCTCGGTCAGGGGGGCGTACGCACTGGCGTGGCGGGATCCCACGAGCGGCGTCGTGCATCTGGTGCGGGATCCGATCGGCGAGCGGTCGCTGTACTACGCCGCTGATCCAGACGGTGTCACGGCGGCCAGAACCGTCGGCAAGGTACTGGCACAGCGCCGGGTGCGGCCGCGACTGGACATGCCCGCTCTGGCAACCTATCTCTGTCTCTCATATATTCCGGCGCCGCTCACGCCGGTCGAGCAGGTGTTCGCCGTCGCGGCGGGGGAACACGTCCGAGTGCAGGGCGAGACGATCGAACGCACCGCGCTGTGGGAGGCCCCCGGTGAGCTGCCCGATCCCGGGCTCGAGCCTGCCGCGGCGGACCTGCGCGAACTCCTCGAACGGTCGGTTCACCGCAGGCTCCCGGCTCCCGGATCAGAGCTGTGCGCGTCACTGTCCGGCGGGCTGGACTCGAGTCTGGTGGTCGCGCTGGCCGGTCGCGCGCACACCGGATCGGTCACGGCCTACTCATTGGGATTCGGAGCCGAGGAGGTAAACGAACTGGAGTACAGCGCGATGGTCGCCGAACACTGCCGAGTCGAGCACCGCGTGATCACCGTGGCGCCGGAAGATGTCCTGCGTGAGCTCGACTCGACCATGAATGCGCTGGGGTCGCCGATCGGCGACCCGTTGACTGTTCCCAACACGATCCTCTTCCGGCAGGCCGACTCGGTGATGTTCAACGGCGAAGGCGGAGACCCATGTTTCGGCGGACCCAAGAACCTGCCGATGCTGCTGCACACCCTGTATCAGCCCGTCCACGGCGACGGCGAGCAGCTTGGCAGCGCATACCTTCGCGCTCATCGACGGTGTTATGACGATTTGACCGCAATGGTCACCGATGACGTTTTGAGCGAACTGCCCGAGCGCTTCCTCGAGTCGAGGTTCCAGCCACATCTGGCAGATCCCCGCTGGAATACGCTGACCAACCGGATGATGGCGATGAACGTCCAGTTCAAGTGCGCCGACCACATCCTCGCCAAGGTCGACGCGCTGGCCCGCTCGGCCGGCGCGGTGCCTCGCTCACCTCTGTGCGATCGGGAGCTGGTCGAGTATGCGTTGCGCTTGCCGGCGCATCTGAAGCTGGTCGGCTCGGGGGAGAAGCATGTGCTCAAGGCCGCGGTGGCCGACCTGCTGCCCGAGGCGATCCTGACCCGGCCGAAGAGCGGCATGCGCGTTCCGGTCGTCTCATGGATGAACGGGCCGCTGCTCCCGTACACGCGTGAACGACTGCTGGACGGCCTGGCCCCGCGAGGACTTTTCCGGCAGGAGTACCTCGAGCGCCTGGTCGATCTCGAGGCCGCGCCGGTGCGGCGCCGGCACCTCAAGCTGTGGATGCTTCTGTCCTTGGAAGCGTGGTTGGCCGGGATACCGTGGAAATGATGCGGAGATCGTTCGTACTGTGCGACAGTTTGTGAGAAGATGCACAAGACGGGTGGCTCGCACCTTTTTGGGGGGAATGGCCTGGGCCACCCGGTCACTCCCCGCCGGGTGGCTGGATCGATCGGAGCCGATCAGCCACTCGGCCCTTGTGCGCCCGCCCGCGAGTCAGCCTGCGTGGCACTCGGCATCGACGCACAAGCGAGCGCGATCCCGGGTGAGACACATCAGACCGATATAGGTCGAGCTGTCGTCGCCAAGCACGACCAGTCGGCGGCCACCGTCTTGGATGAGCGAGTCGATCGCGGCGCCGACTGAGGTCGATGCGGTCGCAATCGGCGGCCGACTGGTGGCGTACTCAGTGATCGGCTCGGCATCAGGCGCCTCGGCGATGTCGTCCCGCGACACCGCGCCGACGTAGACGCCGTCGTTGAGCACCGGCACCAGTTGCACCGAACTTGACTCAAACAGCGCCCGCGCCTCGCCCACGGTCGCCGTTGCTGCCAGTTCCTTGCCGCGAATCGTGATGGCACCGCTGACGGGGCGGTCGGCGACATCCTCGATGGACGGGTGGATCATGCTCATGGAGTGAAGGGTAGCCCAGGTGCTTCAGCGAACTCCGGAGAGCGATCACCTCACGTGTTTGTGATTCGTAAGAAATGCTAGTAGCATTTTTCAGCCGTGGCTGTACGCACTGAGAGTTCGGGATGCACCCCGAGTTCAGTCAGTCGCCCACGAGCAGGCTGCGATCACACGAATCGAAGGAGTCGCACGGAATGAATCGACGAGTCGCCGTAGTGCTCGTGGGCGCCGCGGTAGCAACCACCACGATCATCGCGCCACGCATTGGAACACACACCGCAGTAGCTGACCCTGGGCCTGCAGTTGTGATCTCCGGCACCGTCGTGGATTCGACCGGCGCCCCGGTGTCCGGGGCCGTTGTTTCGCTCTATCCAGACCGCCTGGATGGAGTGCCGGCCGCGCCGCTCGACAGCCAGGTAACGGACTCCTCGGGAACGTGCTCGCTGGCGACCGCCCTCACCGCAGACTTGGAACAGATCGCGGCAGGCCACCAGCAGTACGTCAACTTCGAACTCGACGTTGAATCCCCCAAGCTCACGTCGTCAACGTTCTTCTCGCGGCAATGGTCGAACGGTGAGTGGGTGCAGGGTGAGGCGAGCCCCGTCGAAGACACGGTCAGGCTCGCACCGGGCGCGGGGGGAATCGCGAAAACCCCTCGGGCGCTCGCTCGGACGCTCCCCACGACGAGCACCATACGGCCGGATTCCAACCCCGGTGTGCCCTGCACCACCGTGCGCGAGATCGTACCGGGTGCCTCGCAGCAGAGGCTGACGGTCGTCGGCGAGTTACACACCGCCAACGATGCCACTGAGAAGTACACCTACGGAAAATCGTCGTTCGCCGAGAGCGACATCTCGATCGCAACATCAGTGGGTGGGGCCAACTGGTCGCTGTCCGGATCCGTTCACATGTCGGATCGCAGCACGTCGGGAACCGACGTGTGGAAGACCGCTCACGAGAACGTCGGAACCTGGATCGGAAGCTATTTCCAGTACGCGGAGTTCAAAAGATTCCGGAGCTGCCCCACCCCGCGTGGGACGGTCAAAGTCTTCCTCCGAAACGAGGTGCAGCCAACGAATTGGAATGGGGGAGTAGACGTGGGACGCAACTACGAGAACCACTATCTCGACGGGCACTGTCCACCAATGAGCTCAGGTAACCGAACCCAAAGGTTCGGCACCGACACCGGGGCCCACACGTCTTCCGAGAAACAGGTCACGTTCTCCCACGCCGCGAGCGTATCGATCTTCGGGGTCGGTGTATCACTCGAAGCCCAGAGCGGATGGTCGAAGAACGTGATGTCGGAATGGTCGTTCGGCCACGCGGCGCCGCACCACTACCTCTGCGGGAACACCGGCTCCTACCGGTCGGCCCCACGGATCTTCGCCGGACTTCAGCAATGATCGCGAGACCGCGCCTTCGGCTCTGTGCAGTGGCACTGACCGCCTGTGTAGTGATCGCTGTATCCCTGATCGTCTATTGGCGGATCGGTGGCGGCCCAGAGGCGGGACCGATTCCGATCGGAAACCCAAGCGGGATCGTGATCGTCCCGCGCGGCATCCACAAACCGTTCGGAATCGGTGCCCTCGAAGTGGATACCCCTACGGACCAGCCGGCCATCCTGGACCGCGCGTACATCGTTGGAGCCACGCACGGCCTGCGGCTCATTCACGTCTACACCGCGCTGGTGCCACGCGACGTCCTCCCTGGGGGGGCATGGGCCGCGGTCAACCAGTGGCCGCCGCCCGACACGAAGCTGAGCGAAGTCGGCGACATCCCCGTCCCGCCACACTCCTCAGACTCCGACCGAACGGCCGTGCAGATCATGCTCGAACTCGCCCTCGACCACGCAGGCAGCGCCATGTTCAAGACGATCGCACTTGACTACCACATAGGCGACCACCACTACCACACGGTCTTCCCACTGTCAGTTCGAGCCTGCTACCCGAAACCCCGCGGCGGCTGCCCAGAGCCCCCGTTCGTCACCGACAACGCCTCGTGAATAGCGGTGCCTG
Organism: uncultured Actinomycetes bacterium; assembly: GCA_963729195.1. GTDB lineage: Bacteria > Actinomycetota > Thermoleophilia > Gaiellales > JAICJC01 > CAVPTL01. The sequence goes on along the minus strand of CAVSNF010000020.1, from coordinate 153,023 downwards.
GCACCGTTATTCACTAGTGTTGCGGGATGATTCCGGGAGATCATCTGCTGGCGTTCTGCCTGACGTCGTTGGTGCTGATTGTGATCCCGGGGCCGAGCGTGCTGTTTGTGGTCAGCCGGTCGCTGACATCGGGTCGCGCCGTTGGCCTCGCAACCGTCGCGGGCAACGCGGCCGGTGAGTACCTGCTGGTGGTTGCCGTCGCGGTCGGGATCGGGGCGATCGTTTCGAACTCGATCGCGATCTTCACGGTGGTCAAGCTGGCGGGCGCCGCGTACCTGGTCTACCTCGGAGTCCAGGCCATCCGCCACCGGCGTGGACTGAGCGAAGTCGTGAACGCCCCGACGGTTGTCCGCAGCACCCGCCGGCATGTGGGCGACGCCTTCGTGGTGGGAGTCGCCAACCCCAAGTCGATGGTGTTCTTCGCCGCCATCCTGCCGCAGTTCGTCGACAAATCGGCAGGCCACGTGCCGTTTCAGCTGCTGTTCCTGGGCGCCGTCTTCGTCCTGATCGCGCTCATCTCCGACAGCCTGTGGGCTTTGGTGGCAGGCACGGCGCGGGAATGGTTCACCACCGCTCCGCGGCGGATGGAGCTGGTACGCGCCGGCGGTGGGATAGCCATGGTGGCGCTGGGCGTGCGGCTGGCGCTGACTCAGCGATCCGACTGACCCGGCGGCCGGCGGAGCTCACTCCCGCCAGATGTCCCGCGCGACCCCGCGCTGCCCGTCCGCAGCGTCGCGGATGCCGTGGGGCGCCGTCTCGGTCATGTTGGCCGGCAGACCGTCGATCGGCCACCAGCTCGCCTCGCTGATCTCGGCGGTAGGATACTGCTGGAGTTCGCCGTCCGAGACGTGGGCCATGAAAACGAACCGCAGGCCTAGCCGCTCCGGCCGCAGGCAGTACACCCCGACCAGGTACTCCAACTCCACCCCCAGGCCGGTCTCCTCGCGCGCTTCCCGTACAGCAGCCTCTTGCGGGCTCTCGCCCGGCTCCACCGCCCCGCCCGGGATGCCCCAAAGCTCCTCGCCGTAGTTCTGGCGAATCAGCAGCACTCCTCGGTGCCCGTCCAGCAGCACCACCGCCGCGGCGAGCGTTGGCGGCTCAGCTGTCACCGCGTCTTGCGAGCGCGGCCCGGCTGAGACGTCGCCTCGACCTGCACATCCACCTTGAGCCGATCCGTGCGAAGCCACGCCCGGTAGCAGTCGAACGGCTTCATGTCTGCGCCCCACGACACTGACTGGACGCACGCCAGCGCCGTGCCGGGCTCGACCTCGAGCATGCTTGCGATCTGCTCGTCGGCGTTGATCGCCTCGAGCGATCGGCGGGCACCTGCGACCTCCACCCCCGACCACTGCGCCAACCGCCGGTACAGCGACTCGTTGGGGTCGTCGTAGGGGATGATCGCGTCGGCCAGCCGAGCCGGCAGGTAGTTGACCACGTACAACGCCACCAGTCCCTCCACCGAGCGCAGCCGCTCCAGCGTCACCCCGTCCTCGCTCTCGGGCACCTCCAGCGCCTCCGCTGCCCAGCCGGGCAACCGGCTCACCTCCAGGCGCAAGATCTGGGAGGAGACCTCGACTCCCATGCGACCGACCTCGTCCTGGAAGAAGCCCTCGACCGACTGCAGCAGCCAGGTCTTGTCGCCGCCGGCGCGAGCCCGCGGACCGCGGCCGCGGCGGCGCGAGATCAGGCCCTGGTGCTCCAGCCGCGCCAGAGCCTGGCGGACGGTCGAGCGGGAGATGCCGAACTCCTCGCACATGTCCTGCTCGGAGGGCAGCCGCTCACCGTTCTGCCAGCGGCCGGCCAGGATCTCGCTCTCCAGCGTCTGGGCCAGCTGGAAGTAGTACGGAACTGGGGAGTCGCGATCGATTCCGGCTTTGGAAAGAGTCATCAATCTCGATTCATCTGTTGCTAGATGGTATGTAGAGTCAGCGTCGAGCCTGCCAGCAACTGCTGCGTGCGCGGCTCGGGAAGAGGCTCCCAGCGGGGGTAGCTGGCGCCCGACATCATCAGCACCAGCTCGGTTCCGGGATCGAGGGCCACGCACACGTTGCCCAGATCGACGGTCACCGTCAACGCGTGCGAATCGGCTCGGGCGAGGCCCTCGCACAGGTTCAGAAGCGCGCCGTCGGGGCCGCGCATGCACAGCGTGCACACCCAGTCGGCCTGGTCACTCCCGGATGCGCGAGTGTGCAACTCAGCCGTCACCGGCCCGGCCAGCCGCATCTGCGGCGGAGTGCCCAGATCGAGCGTCCGCACGCCGGGGTGAGCGGCCACGCCGCGCTGATCACACTGACCCCACCCCGGCCCGCCGATGGTGTTGCAGCGCAGCGCCCGGCCGCCGAGGCTCGGCGGCAACTCGTCGGGATGGTGGCCGAAGGCGGTCGGCGGGATCGACAGCGTGGCCGGTGTGGCGTCCGGCGGAGGCCACGTGTCCAGCTCCAGCCAGGTACGCGCTCCCAGCATGTACACCGACACCCGCGGCAGCGATGATGCGCGGCCCTCGACCGACGCCTGGTAGAAGTCGAGCGCCTTCTCGAACAGGCCGTAGCCGTCGCCCGACCCCGCCACGCCCAGGTTGCGGTCGCCGATCAGGTGGGTGAGGAAGTCGTCGTGCCCCCATGGCCCCACAATCAGCCGCGAGTGGGAATTCGAATCAGCGGCGAAGTTGCGCAGCGTGCCGTCCAGGAAGATGTCGTGCCAGCCGCCGATGTTGAGCGCGGGCACATTCACCTGGTCTCGGCGAGCCGCGATCGAGATCGACTCCCAGTACTCGGAGCCGATCGCCTCCTCAAACCACGGCTGACACCACGGAGCCATCTCGATCAGCTCGTCGCGGGCCGTGTACGAGCGCTCCACGTCGTCCAGCCACAGCTTGTCCTGCGGTCCGAACGTGCCGGCCACCCAAGAGTGGATGAACGCCAGCTCGAGCACCCCGGCGTGGAACGTCCAGCCCTCGTCGTAGCGGTCGGGCGTGAGCCCCGGAGCGATCCCGCGCAGACTGGGCGGCGCTGTCGCCGCCGCCAGCCACTGGGTCGCCCCGGTATAGGAGTTTCCCGCCGTCACCACATCACCCGAGCACCAGTCCATGGCCGCGACCTGCTCGATCGTGTCATAGCCGTCGGGCCCTTCCTGGAAGTAAGGGTCGAACTCGCCTTCAGACTCGCCCCGTCCCCGCACATCCTGGGCGACGATGGCGAAACCCCGGGCGGAAGCCGCCCGGGGTTCGCTGAAGACGTTGATCTCTTCGACCTCTTTGCCGTACGGGGTGCGCACCAGGATCGCCGGCACCGGATCAGAGTCGGCGGGACGCCACACATTGGCATAGGTGACGGTGCCGTCGCGAAGCTCCACCGGCACGTTCCGTTCCACCGTGATCCGTTCGATCCTGGGCATTTCGGTCACACCCCTGTCGCGTGATGTCCGAGTTCCTCAGGCGTTTCCACGTGCTCGTGGGCGGCCTGTCCGGCTCTCAACAGCCAGTCCTCCTTCCCACGTACCTTGAGGATTACCAGAATAACGACTCCCAGCGCCAACCAGAACAGGAAGAACGGCAGCGCGTAGGCCAGCCGCCCGGTGGGTGTGGGATTCGTGAACGTCTGGATGACCACGTACAGCAGCACCACGGTCGAGATGATCGGGAAGATCACGTGCAGGAACACGTTCAGGTCCTGCCGCCTTTCGGTCATGTAGAACCGGAACACGCCGATGTTGCCGAGGATGTAGATCCACGACGCGCACAGTGTGAACAGCAGGCCCGAGATGAAGAACAGGGTGGCTCCTCCCCAGCGGGCGCCGAGCACCAGCCCGAACCCGAAGGTGATCGCAGCCTGCAGCGTGATGGCGTTGACCGGGGTCTTGAGCTTGGGGTGCACCTGCTTCAGCATCGACGGCAGCGAGCCCGAGCGGGCCATCGAGAACCACATGCGGGTGGACGCGTTCATGGTGGCGATCGAGACCGCCACGGCCGAGTTGATCAGCGCCAGCATCGCCAGCCACCACAGCGGGCCCCAGAACTCCTTGGCCAGCGTGAACGGAATCAGCTCCGAGGAGCCGACCAGGCCGTCGACGTCGCTGGTGCCCCAACCCAGGATCAGGCCCCACGAGCAGATGGCGAAAAACGCGCCCATGAACAGCACCGAGTAGATCAGCGCGCGCGGCACGTTGCGCTTGGGATCCTCTGTCTCCTCGGCGATCGGCGCCGCGGCTTCCCAGCCGGTGAGCGCGAATATCGAGAACACCACCGCGAAGAAGAGATCATGCGACGTGGTATTCCCGGGGTTGTAGGAGTCGAAGTTGAAGCCGCCGGGGCCGGTATCGAAGAAGCCCCACACGCTCAGCGCGAACACGATCACGATCTCGGCCAGGCCGAAGATCAAAAGCGCCTGCCCTGAGATGGCGATTCCGCGGTACATCAGCAAGACGACGGTCGCTTCCATCACGATGAAGAAGATCCACCAGGGGATGTCCCACCCCAGGCTCGATGCCTTCAGCTCGTCGGCGAACAGAAACGACAGGAACACCGGTGAGGTGAACGGCGCCACCGGCATGTACAGGAACATCACCCAGCCCGAGATCCAGCCGAGGCGAGGATGCAGCGTGTGGCTGATGTAGGTGTAGTAGCCACCCGCGTTGGGGAGGTGCTTGGCCAGCTGCGACACCGATGCCGCCAGCATCAGCACCACCAGGAACGCGAGCAGATACCCGAGCGGTGCCACGATGCCCGCGTAGCTTGCGATGAACTGAATCGTGAAGAACATGCCGATCGCGGGGGCGACCGTGGTGATGCTCTGCATCAGCACACCGGGGAGGCGCAGCGCTGCTCCTTGGAGCTGCGTGTCCGCCGCCATGTGCCCGCCGGGGTTGGGCTCCGGCGCGGGTATGTCGGACATTGCGATTCCTTTCCTTTCGGGAAGATGGTGCTCTAGGATGGTCCGAATGTCGGAAGAACATACCGTCATGTTGTACGTACAGTCAACCTGCCCGCCCAAACCCCCCCGGAGGCATCCATGACCAGCCTGCGAATCGTGATGGAAGACATCCCCGACAGCCACCTGGTGGCCGCTCTGGCAGCCGATTTCGAGCGCGAGAACCCAGGCCTGACGGTGACCGTCGACGCGATGCACTACGACCACATGCTGGAGCAGATCATGGGCTCGATTGATCGCCCAGAGGCCCCAAACGGCGTGGTCATCTTCGACAATCCGTGGACGCACGATTGGGTCACGCAGGAGTTGATCCAGCCGATCGACGACCTGCTCGCCGCCACCCCCGAGCTGGACTGGGACGATTTTGCGCCGGCCCTGCGCGAGGCCGCCGTGATGGACGGCAAGACCTGGGGTGTGCCCTTCTACACCTGGTCGTTCGGGCTGATCTACCGCAAGGATCTGTACGCCGAGGCCGGCCTGGCGCCGCCCCGCACCCTCGCCGAACTGGCGGCCAACGCCGAAGCGCTGACCACCACCGACAGGGCCGGCATGGCCATGCAGCCGCGGGCCGACTACAACGCCGCCGAGGAGTGGTGCAACTACCTGTTCGCCGCCGGAGGAGCGGTGCAGCAGAGCGACGGCGCGATCACGATCGACTCGCCCCAGGCGCGAGAAGCCCTCCGCACATACGCCGACGTCTATGCGACGTGTGCGCCCAAGGGCACCGAGGAGTGGACGTTCGAAGACTCGATCGCGGCGCTGGCCGAGGGAACCGCTGCCCAGATGATCAACTGCCACTGGTGGGTGCCGGTGCTGAATGACCCCTCCGGGCCGGCCGGAGAGCTGGCCGGGACGTTCGGATTGGCCGAGATCCCCGGCGGTGTCGGCATCCTGGGCGTGTGGTTTTGGGCGATCACCCGAGCCGCCGACCCCGAGCAGGCCGAAGCCGCCTGGAGGTTCATCGCATGGATCACCTCCAAGCGGGCAAATGACGAGCGCGTCAGCCGCGGCGGTGCACCGGTTCGCACCAGCACCATGGGCGACTCCGGAGTGTGGCAGCGCGGCTTTGGACAGGAGTACTACGAGACCCTGCGGGCGATGCACGACGCTGCCAAGCCGCTGATGAGCGGCGCCAACGCCGAGGAGGCAACGCGGGTGATCGGTGCCGCCGTGCATGACGTGGCCGCAGGCACACGGGACGTCGATGCCGCCCTCACCCAGGCCGCCGCCGAGGTGGCACGGCTACTGGGGCAACCTCAGCGTGCTTGAATGCATGCGCGATGGACGCTGGACTCGCCTACTTCCCGACTGACGATGCGGTGCGGCCGGACGACCTGGCGCGGCTGGTGGAAGCGCGCGGCCATCGCTGGCTGATGTACGCCGAGCACACCCACATCCCCTCCAGCCGGGAGACGCCGTGGGGCGGCCGCGAGGGCGCTCCCCCGCTGCCGCGCAAGTACTCGCGCACCTACGACCCGTTCGTCGCGATCGCCACCTCGCTGGCGGTCACCCGCTCGCTGCGGGTCGGCACCGCCGTGTGCCTGGTCACCGAGCGCGACCCGATCGTCACCGCCAAGCAGGTGGCCAGTCTCGATCACCTCTCGGGCGGCCGTTTCGACTTCGGCATCGGCGCCGGCTGGAACCGGGAGGAGCTGCGAAGCCACGGCACCGATCCGCGCACGCGGATGCGTCTGATGCGCGAGCGGATGCTGGCGATGCGTGAGATCTGGACGCAGCACGAGGCCACCTTCCACGGCGAGTTCGTCAACTTCGACGCCATCTGGTGCGATCCCAAGCCGCTGCAGAAGCCGTACCCGCCGATCCTGGTGGGCGGGGCCGGCCCGACCGTGTTCGATCGGGTGTTGGAGTACGGCGACGCCTGGATCCCGAACCACAACGACGCGCTCGCCGACCGCATCCCGCTGTTGCATGAGCAGGCGGGCCGGCGGGTTCCGGTGATCGTGGCGGGAGCGCCCACCGACGTCGCGGCGCTCCAGCGCTACGCCGATCTGGGCGTCGAGCGGGTGCTGTTCTGGCTGCCCTCCACCCGGCTGGCGCTGGTCGAGGAACGACTCGACCAGGTCGAGCGGGTCATGGCAGAACTCAACGGCTCCGACTGACGCGGTGGACGAGGCCCGTGCCCGACAGCTTCTGAGCGCGGCCCGGGTCGCCCGGTTTGCGACCGTCACGCCGCAGGGGCGCCCGCGGATCGTGCCGGTGTGCTTCGCCGCGGCCGGGGATGTCATCTATCACGCGGTCGACCACAAGCCGAAGGCGAGTCGGCGGCTGGCGCGGCTGGCCGACATCGCCGTGGAACCTCGGGCTGCGCTTCTGGCCGACCACTACGACGACGACTGGACAGCGCTTTGGTGGGTGCGGGCAGACGGCCGTGCCCGGGTGCTCGAGGATGTCGCCGAAGCCGAAGCCGCACAGGCCCTGCAACTGCTCGCCGAGCGTTACCCCCAGTACCGCGAACGTCCTCCTCACGGCCCGGTGATCGCGCTCGACGTGAACACGTCACCGGCTGGTCTGGAAGCTGAGGCCGCACCCGAGTTAGAGTTTGCAGATGCTGCCCACCACACACCTGCTGGCCTTCTGCGTGACTGCGTTCATCGTGATCGCCATCCCGGGACCGAGTGTGGTGTTCGTGGTCAGCCGCTCACTCACGTCCGGGCGCGTCGCCGGGTTGGCGACTGTCGTGGGCAACGCCGCCGGCGTGTATGTGCAGGTGGTCGCGGTGGCGATCGGGATCGGCGCAATCGTGTCGCGGTCGATCGCCGTCTTCACCGTGATCAAGCTGCTGGGCGCGGCCTATCTGGTCTACCTCGGCGTGCAGGCCATCCGCCACCGGCGCGGCTTGAGTGAGCTGGTGGCCGCCAACGGCGGTGCGCGCAGTACCCGCCGGCATGTCGGCGATGCCTTCTTCGTGGGCATGGCCAACCCCAAGGCGATCGTGTTCTTCGCCGCCATCCTGCCGCAGTTTGTGGACAAGTCGGCCGGCCAGGTGCCGCTCCAGATCCTGCTCTTGGGTGGCATCTTCGTCCTGATCGCGCTGCTCTCCGACGGGCTGTGGGCGCTGGCCGCAGGCACCGCTCGGGAGTGGTTCACAAAAGCCCCCAGGCGGCTGGAGCGGGTGCGCGCCGCCGGCGGGCTGGCGATGATCGCGATCGGCGTGCGGTTGGCGTTTACTCAGCGCGGTGAATAGCAGCGCCTACAAGCGCTTCTCGAACCAGTGATGGGCGTACGGCTCTGAGTTGAACGCAGCCACCTCCCGGTAGCCGGCGCTGCGGTACATCTTGACCGCCTCGGCCAGCGCCCGGTTGGTCTCCAGGCGAATGGTGGTGGCACCTCCGCGTTTGGCGTGCCGCTCGAGCTCGCACAGCAGCCGGCGTCCCAGCCCGAGGCCGCGGGCCTCCGGAGCCACCCACATGCGCTTCACCTCCGGCGGAGAGTCCGCGGGGGTCTTGAGCGCCGCACATCCCACCGGCCGCTCCCGCAAGTGCGCCACCAGCAGCAGCCCGTTGGGAGCGACAAGATCTCCGGTCGGGATGCTGGCTGCGGGATCGAACCCGGCGTCAAATCGAACAGCCAGCTCCGCGAAGTACTGCTGCATGCACCAGCGGGCGTCGGCGCTCGCCGGATCGGCCACGGCGATCGTGACCATCGATGCTCGCAACAGCCGCTCGACGTCGCCCATGGCCTCCACCAAGCGAGTTCGCCGGCGCTCGTCGAGCGACTCCAGCATCGAGATCACCATCCCGTCGGCGCGCCGATCGAGCTCTGCGCGCTCGGCCAGCCCGGCCTCGGTCAGCCGCGCTCGCCGTACTCTCCGATCGCCACTGTCGACTTCCACCGCCACCATCCCCTCGACCTCGAGCGAGCGCAGCAGGCGGCTGGCGTAGCCGGCATCGATCCCGAGCCGGCGTCGCAGCGCCCGCACCTCCGCCCCGTCGGTGCCGATCTCCCACAGCAGCCGCGTCTCACCCAGCGGCCGGCCGCGACCGAGATACGTCTCGTCAAGTGCTCCAACCTGCTCGGTCACCGTGCGATTGAAACGCCGCACATCCTCGACGGTCGCCCGATCCATTGTCTGACCTTAGTCAGATGATCTGGTGCAGTCAAACGGGCTCGGTGAATAACGGTGCCTGGCACCGTTATTCACCACCAACGGTCGAGTGAATAATTGGTGCCTGGCACCAATTATTCACTCAGCCCAGGCTCTAGACTGAGGGCATGCTTGCTGCCATGGTCACGAGTATTGCCAAGCTGGTCGTCTTGGTCGTGATCTTCGCCGCTGTTGGGGAAGGGTGGAGGGAGCTGCGCCGATGGCGCAAGAGCGCCAGGATGGCGTTCACCCGGGTCGGCCTCTCGCTCACCGACGAGCTGGCCGAGGTCGAGTTCGAGTTCGTCAATGCCGGCCGCGTCGCAGCACGCAATCTGGAGGCATGCTTCTCGGCAGGCATGGGCAGCAAGCTCGACCAGCCACTGGGCTTGGGCACACTGCCGCCGAACACCAGCATCCACGGCAACCTGCGCCTGTCGCGCGATCTGTGGGACATCGGTGTGGCGCTGGACGAGCTCAGGGTCGTGGTCGTTTGGGATGACGATGCCGATCACCGCGTCAAGGAACGTCCGTTTCACGCATCTCCCGACGAGATCGAGGAGGCCACGCACCGCTGCGCGCTGATGCCGTGGCCACACGATCCCAGCGGTTGAGTCGGTCTACTCGGCCAGGTCGACGCGTTCGGTCAGGCTGTGCCCGGTGGCGGCTAACGCGGCTACGAACGCGGTGACCTCGTTCGTCACCGGACCGGCAAGCGCCAGCTGATAGCCGTCGTCCAGGAAGGTGACCGCCTGGTCGACGATCGCTGAGCGCCACGCCTCACGCGCTTGCGGCACCAGGTCGTCTGGACACAGCGCGATCACACCCCAGCCCTGATCAGCGAGCCTGGCCAGCTCGTCCGGAGCGCCCGCCGGCGGGTTCACGACCGAGTCGGCCACCACGGCGATCCGGCGGGAACGGCCGTCACCCTGCATCGGCCACCGCGTCGCTCAGCTTCGCCAGCTCCTGCCGCTCGTCGTAGTCGAGCAGATCCTGCCCGATCCCGACCACCCGCGCGCGGGTGCGATCCCCGAGCAGCTCGAGCAGCGTCTCGGTGAAGATCCCCGCACCGGGCGTCACCGGGTAATCCTCGTCTCGCGGTTTGTCCGGGCGCCCGCCCCACTCGTCGCTGGAGGCGGTCAGCTCCACCCCCATGGACGGGCTGCCGTCGATGCCAACGATCACGACCCGTGATCCGGCGGTCAGGTCGGCCTCGATCTGGGCTGCGACCGGCTCGGCCAGCCGCCGGCAGTGTGAGCGAAACGCCACCGTGTCGTACTGCTCGCGCACCGCCCAGAACCGGCGGGTGCCGCCGAAAGCAAGCTCGGGACACGGCATCTGGCGGATGGTCGCACCGCGCTCGCGCAGCAGCGCCACCACCGGCGAGTACACCCCCGCACAGCGCGCGCCCTCGTCCACCTTGGAGTTGGCGTTCAGCAGGCAATGAGCCAGATAACACACCGTCCGGCTCACTCCGACACCAGCACGATCTTGCCGACATGACGGCGCTCGTCCATATACGCATGCGCGGCGGCGGCCTCACTCAGCCCGAAGCTGCGGTCGATCGGCACGACGATCCGGCCCTCCAGCGCCATCTGCAAGGCGACCCGGATCTCATCCGGCGAGGCCACCCGGAAACCGAGGATGCGATGGCCGTGGCGAAACAGCTCGATGATGTCCAGCGGCACCACCTCGCCCGCATGCGCGCCACAGGTGACCAGCCGACCATCGGGGGCCATCGCTGCCATGTGCTCGGCGAAGCGCGGCCCGCCGGTGGTGTCGACCACCGCGTCCACCCCCCGTCCGCCGGTGGCCTCGGCCACCGCCTCGGCGATCGATCTCTCGGCGTAACAGAACACCACATCGGCTCCCAGCGCCCGCACCGCGTCGATCTTCTCCGGCGAACCCACCGAGGCGATCACCCGGGCACCCGCGATCCCCGCGGCCTGGACGGCGGCTCCGGCCACGCCGCCCGACGCCGACGGCACCAACACCGTCTCGCCCGGACGGACAGCGGCCACCGTGGTCACCATCGACCACGCCGTCGACACCACGCACTGGGCTGCAGCCGCGATCGGGAAGTCGCGCTCGTTGCGCAGCGGAATGATTGCCCGCGCGGGCACCTGCACCAGCTCGGCGTAGCCGCCCCAGCGGTCGGTGCCGTACACGGTGAAGCGCTCGCACAGATCCTGCCGCCAGCGCACGCAGGCCGAACACGTCCCGCAGGAGAACTGCTGGTAGGCGGTGACCGGGTCGCCCACAGCGATGCCCTGGACGTCGCGGCCGACGGCGGCCACCGTCCCGGCGAACTCGGCACCCAGCACCCACGGCATCGTGAACGGCCAGCGAGAGCTGCCCGCCCGTGAGTCCAGGTCGCTGTGGTTGACGCCGCAGGCCCGCACCCGCACCAGCACGTCGTCGCCGCCGCAGGCCGGGTCGTCCAGCTCCTCCCACAGCATCATCTCCGGGCCGCCGTACTCCCGGAACGTCGCCGCCCACATCGCTACGAGTCCTGCATACCGACGTAGGGGATCAGCTCGGGCACCGCGTAGGCGCCCGCCTTGCTGGTATGAAGACCGCAGCTCCACAGCGAGAACGCCAGCGTCGATCCAAACGCAACGCCGTCGCACACCGGTACTCCCACCGCCTCGGTGACCGCCCGCGAGACGTCGGCCATGCCGCCGCAGGCCAGGATCAGCGCGTCGGCGCCGCGATCCGCCACCAGCCGCGTGCCGGCGGCGATGATGGCCGGCGTGGTGTCGGGGTGGTGGCTGCCCTGCTCCGCCACCGGGATGTTGAGCGGCACGATCCCGGCGCAGCGAGAACTGAGGCCCCGGGCTTCCACCGCCTCCTCCAGCGCCGGGATTCCGCGCGGCAGCGTGGTGATGATCCCAAACCGCTTGGCCACCAGGGTGGCGGCGATATAGGCGGCCTCGCCGATGCCGACCACCGGCGCGTCGGTCAGCTCGCGGGCGGCGTCCAGTCCCGGATCTCCGAAGCATGCGATCAGGTAGGCGTCGTGGGGGGCGAGCGAGCGCACCAGCGCGGCCACCTCGGCCGCCGCCACCACCGCGTCGGCCTCACTCTCGATCGACGCCGGGCCGCGGGGAGGATTGACCGCCGTCACCTCACACCCTGCGGGCAGCGCCTCCAGCGCCACGCCGCGCATCGCCGCGGTGTGATGTTCGTCGGTGTTCGGATTCAGCAGCGCCAGCCGAAACACGGTCAGTCTCCCGCGACCGGGGTCCCGCCCGCCAGCGAGTAGTCGTCGTGGCAGGACAGGAACCGGCCGGAGCCGGGCTGGGCCACGATCTCACCGTCGGCGTACACGGTCTCGCCGCGCACCAGCGTGCGCACCACGCCGGCCCGCACCCGGCGGCCGTCGAACGGCGACCAGGGATTCTTGGAGAACTGCTGGCTGCGCGCGTCGACCACCCACTCGGTGTCGAGGTCGTAGATCGCGATGTCGGCGTCGGCCCCGGGAAGCAGCGTGCCCTTGCGGGGGTGCAGGCCGGCGATCCGGGCCGGGTTGGTGGACGAGAAGCGCACGAACGCATCCAGCCCCATGCCCCGCCGATGGAACGCCTCGTCCAGCGCGACCGGGACGGTCTCCTGGATCACCTGGCATCCCAGCAGCGCATCGAAGATGTTCTTCCAGCCCGGCTCCTTCTCTTCCAGCGTGTAGGCGCTGTGATCGGAGATCAGGCAGTCGGCGGTGCCGTCCAGCACGTAGTCCCACAGCCGCTCCACCAATGCCCGGTCGCGCAGCGCCGGGGCACACACGCCGTAGGGGCCCAGCCGCACCTGATCGTCCAGGTCGAGCAGCAGGTGGTGCGGGCAGATCTCCATCGATACGGGCCGGCCACGGGCCTTCTCGGTACGCACAAGGTCGGCGCTGACCGGGCTTGAGACGTGCACGATCTGGATCCTGACGTCGGCGTGAGCGGCCAGGTAGAGCGCGCGATGCACCGCCTCCTCCTCCACGAACGGCGGGCGCGACTCGTGATGGGCGAGCGGGTCTCGCCGGCCCTCGGCCTTCATCCGCGCCAGCCCGGCCTGCAGCAGGGAGTCGCTCTCGCAGTGCACCAGCACCAGGCCGCCGACGTCTTTGACCTCGCGCATCCCGTCCAGGAACTGGGCATCGGTGACGTGCGGATAGGACGGGTCTGAGATCGGCATAAACGCTTTGAAGCCGCCCGCACCCTCCTGCCACTGGCCCTTGATCTCGGGGATCGAGGGCGCGGTCAGCGCCCCCCACAGGCCGAAGTCGATCACCACCTTGGCGGCGGCCATATCGCGTTTCTCGCGGTACAGCTGGGCGGTTGTCACCGGCGGGTAGGTGAGCGGGTGCTCCATGATCGTGGTCATGCCCCCGGCCGCCGCAGACATCGTGCCGGTGGTGAAGTCTTCCCGCTCGGTGTGGCCGGGATCCTCGAAATGGGCGTGCATGTCGATCGCGCCGGGCATCACCACCAGGCCGGACGCGTCGATCAGCTCGTCGGCACCGTTGCGAGAAGCCTGGTCGGTGATCGCCGAGATGCGGCCGTCCTGCACCACCACGTCGGCCGCGAAGACGCCGTAGTCGGTCGCGACCGTTCCGCCCGTGATCAGCGTTCGCTTGCCAGACATCTCGATAGACACGAGCCTACCAAGCCCCGCTGAGACCCGCCAAAGTGCCGGTCAGAACGGTGATGGCAGTCTCGATGTCGGACTCGTCCGAGAGCTCTTCGGGGCAGTGACTGACCCCGCCGTTTCGGCTTCGCACAAACAGCATCCCGGTGGAGACGCCGGCCGCGGCCAGGATGCCCGCGTCGTGGCCCGCGCCCGAGGCGATCTCCCCCACCGTCACACCGGCCGCGTCGGCGGCGCGCCGGAGAGCCTCGCTGATGCTCTCGGACATTGCCACGGGGTCGCTGTGCCAGCGCTGATCCAGCTGAATGCGGCAACCGGTGGAGCCGGCGGTGTCCTCGGCTGCTCGGGCCAGCGCCTGGATCAGGGCTGCGAGCGCGGCACCGGTGGGCGCACGGGCATCGACCGACAGGCTGACGTGTCCGGGAATCACGTTGGTTGCGGGATCGGAGATACGGGCATCGCCCACGGTGACCACCGCGCCGTCGATCTCGCGGGCCGCCTCACGCATCGCCAGGCTCAGCTCGGCGGCGGCCATGAAGGCGTCGCGGCGGCCGGCCATCGGCGTCGTCCCGGCGTGGCCTGACGCACCGTCGATCGAGACCGCGTAGCCGGCCATGCCGGCGATCGAGCTGACCACCGAGTGCCCGAGGCCAGAGCGCTCCAGCACCGGGCCCTGCTCGATGTGCACCTCCACAAAGCCGTCCGGCAGGGCCACATCGACCGGCGGGCCGGCGAAGCCGAGGGCGGCCAGGGCATCGCCCACCGACACTCCGGCGGCGTCAAGCGACTCCAGCTCGCCGGCGTCGATCTGCCCGCACACCGCCCGGCTGCCGAAGAATCCGCGGTCGAATCGCCAGCCCTCCTCGTCGCGAAACGCGACCACGCACAGGGTCGATCGAGGCGTGGCGGAGCGCAGCTGGGCCACCGCCTCCAGGGCTGTCAGGACGCCGAGCGCGCCGTCGAACGCCCCGCCGTTGGGCACCGTGTCGAGGTGCGAGCCGGACCAGACCTCGCCCGCGTCGGGGTCGCTGCCCTCCAGCCGCCCGTACAGGTTTCCGACCGCATCCCACGAGACCGCCAGCCCCTCCTGGTGCATCCACTCGGCCGCCAGCTCCAGCGCACGCTGCTCGCCGGCGCCCAAACCCGGCCGGTTGGCACCCGGGCGGCCGTCCACGGAGCCGATCTCGGCCAGCAGCGAGAGCCGCCGGGCCGTACGTGCCGCTCGGTCTGTGGAGGTTTGCATCGCGTCAGTGGCCCGTGCTTTACTCGCGAGATCATAATCGCCACGAGGAATTGAAGGTCATATGGATCTGGGTCTCAAAGGTTGTGCCGCGATCGTTGCGGGATCGTCATCGGGAATGGGCCACGCGTCTGCACTGGCCCTTGCGCGGGAGGGCTGCAACGTGACGGTGTTTGCCCGCCGCGCCGAGCTGCTGGAGCAGACGGTGGCGGAGATCGCCGGCCTGGGATCGGGCGCCGAAGCCCTGGCGGTGACCGGCGACTCGACCGATCCCGCCGCCCTCAAGGCGGCGGTGGACGGCACCAAAGCGCGCTTTGGCCGCATCGACATCGTCGTCAATAACACCGGTGGCCCGCCCGCCGGCGGATTCGAGGACTTCGACGACGATGCCTGGCGGGCGGCGTGGGAGCTGACGCTGATGTCGACGCTTCGGCTCACTCGCCTGGCGCTGCCGGAGCTGCGCCGCAGCGGCCGCGGACGGGTCGTGAACATCACGTCCTCGGCGGTCAAGGAGCCCAATGAGGGGCTGCTGCTCTCGAACGTCTACCGGCCCGGTGTGATCGGGTGGGCCAAGACGCTTTCGCAGGACGAGGGCCCGACCGGGCTCACGGTCAACTCGATCGCGCCGGGATACATCGACACCGAGCGGATGAAGAACCTGTACGCGTCGGGGGATGATCCCGCCGCCGCGCGGGCGCACGACGAGGCCGCGATCCCGGCTCGCCGGTTCGGCGATCCCGCCGAGATCGGTGCGGTGGTGGCGTTCCTGTGTTCGACCCAGGCGGCCTACATCAGCGGCATCACGGTGCTGGTGGACGGCGGTCTGGCCAAGGGGCTGCTGAGCTGAGGCTGCACTCCAAGACAATCGTGGTCACCGGCGGGTCGTCCGGTCTGGGACGGGCGATGTGCCTGGCGTTCGCGGCCGAGGGCGCCCACGTTCGTGGTCAGCGACGTCCGCACCGACCCGCGGGAGGGTGGCGAGCCGACGGTGGACGTGATCACCGAGCGCGGCGGCAGCGCCGAGTTCGTCGCGGCCGACGCGTCAAAGTGGGCGGACATCGACCGGCTGGTGAACCGCGCGGTGGAGACCACCGGCCGCCTGGACGTGATGGTGAACAACGCGATCGTGGCCGGTGCCCACTCCAAGGGGCTGCTCGAAACCGAAGAGGAGGATTGGGACGCGATCATGGCGGTCGGCCTGCGCGGCGTCTTCCTCTGCTGCAAGCGGGCGGTGCAGCAGATGCTCACCCAGGACGAGGTGGCCGAGACCCGCGGCCGGATCATCAACATCTCCTCCCAGCACGGCATGATCGGCACCCCGGGCCATGTCGCCTACTGCACCGCCAAGGGCGGGATCGTCAACCTCACCAGGCAGCTGGCGGTGGATTTCGCCCGGCGCGGCATCATCATCAACGCGATCGCGCCGGGCAAGATCCTGACCCGCCCGGCGGACGAGCCCGACTCCCCCGAGATCCTGGCCTACTCTCACTCCCGCACACCCTTCTCGCGCCTCGGCCGACCCGACGACGTGGCCTCGGCAGCCGTCTTCCTGGCATCCGACGAGGCCACCTACATCAGCGGCACAAACCTTATGGTGGACGGAGGCTGGATGGCCTACTAGCGAATGAATTGGTGCCTGGCACCGATATCGCTGAGTGTCACCGTTGGCTTCAATATGCCATCCAGCCGCCGTCGACCATCAGATTGATCCCGCTGACGTAGCTGGCGTCGCTGGCCAGGAATGCCACGGCGGATGCGACGTCCTCCGAGCGGCCCAGCCGGGGGAACGGCGTGCGTGACTGCACGTAGGCCAGACCGGCCTCGTCGGCGCTGAGATCGCCGGGCGTGCCGGTCACGATCTTGCCGGGGGCGACCGCGTTGCAGAGGATGCCGTCGCGACCGTAGTCGACCGCGATCTGGCGCGTCATCTGCACCAGCCCGCCCTTGCCGACGCTGTAGGCGAAGTGGCCCGGCGGGCCGACCATGCCGTGCTGGGAGGTGATGTTGATGATGCGGCCGCGAGCGTCCCCCACCAGCGGCTGGGTGAGCATCTGGCGCACCGCCGCACGACACAGCAGGTACGGCCCGCGCAGGTTGACAGCCATCATCGCGTCCCAGTCCTGCGGGGTCGTCTCCAGCAGCGCCTTTGAGTGCACTCCGGCCAGCACCGCGTTGTTGACGATCACGTCCAGCGACCCGGTTCGCTCCACCGCCAACGCCACCAGCCGATCGCAGTCGGCCTCGCTGGAGACGTCGGCATCGACGTGCACAGCACTGCCGCCGGAGGCCGTGATCACGTCTTCGGTCGGTTCTCCCCCGGTGATCGGGTCTCGCCGGATGTCGGCCAGCAGAACGTCGAATCCGTCCCCCGCCAGCCTGATCGCGATGGCACGTCCGATCCCTGATGCGGCCCCTGTGACGATGGCGCTTGGATGACTCATCTGCACTTCCTCTCGGTTCCTATACTGCGGATATGCCCGGTGTTGCATTCGTCGCCCACTGCCTGCTCAACCAGAACTCCAAGACGCACGGCGGCGCCCGCTGCTGCGGCGTCTATTCGCCGCTGGTGGAGGAGATCCGGGCCAAGGGCTGGCGGATCGAGCAGATGCCCTGCCCCGAGCTGGCCTTCACCGGCCTGCATCGATTCTGGGCGGTCAAGGAGCAGCTGGATACCTCCGCCTATCGCCGCCACTGCCGCCGGATCGCGGTGGCCGTGTCGGGAGCGATCGAGGTGCACACCAAGCGCGGAGATGACGTGATCCTGGTCGGAATCGAGGGCAGCCCCTCGATGGGAGTGCACATCACCAGCTCCGACCCCAATCGGGGCGGGCGGCCGGAGTGGCCGGACGGGGCCGAGGAGCTTTCGCCCGGCAGCGGCATCTTCATGGAGGAGCTGACCGCCGAGCTGGCCGATCGCGGCATCACCGCGCCACGGAGGATGGGCATCTCGCACCAGCTGCCCGACTTCGACCCCGCGGCGGAGCGGGCCGAGCTGGCCGCGCTGATGGACGGCTGAATGGACGCAGACGAACGTGCGTGCCGAGTTGCGCTGGTCGCCTCCGAGCTGCTCAACCCCGACGCCGACGGTGTCGACGCGCTGGCGGTGCTGGAACGGGAGCGGTGGGGTGTGATCCAACTGCCCGCCGCCGACTACCCCGACGAGGTGGCCGGCCCGCTGCTGGAACAGGTGGCCGAGCAGGCCGAGGAGTTCGTGCGCAACGGCTACGCGCTGGCGCTGGTGGGATCGCGTGACGGGCTGACGACGGCGCTCGAGCGCTGCAGCGT
Organism: uncultured Actinomycetes bacterium; assembly: GCA_963729195.1. GTDB lineage: Bacteria > Actinomycetota > Thermoleophilia > Gaiellales > JAICJC01 > CAVPTL01. The sequence goes on along the minus strand of CAVSNF010000020.1, from coordinate 134,839 downwards.
GCCCGCGCCGCGGCAGATCGAACCTTCGAGCGCCGACGAGCTGCGGGCGTTCCTGACCGAAATCGCGCCTCACGACTGGCTGGGACCGACCGGCAAGTAATTGCCGGCGTGATCGTCGCCCTGCCAGCGCCCGTCCGAGACGACCTGGTCGCCGCGGGCAAACACGTGCCGGATCGTGCCCGGGGTCTCAACCCCCTCATACGGCGTCCAATCCAGCCCGTCATTGATCGACTCGAGCGTGATCGTGCTGGGCTGGGCGGGATCCCACACCACCAGGTCGGCGTCGCCACCGGCGGCGACCACTCCCTTTCGCTCCAGCCCGAAAATCCGCGCCGGAGCCTCACATGCCACCTCCACCAGCCGCTCGGCCGCGGCCACATCGCTGCCCATCAGGGCAAAGCCCAGCGGCAGGCGGGCGCCGATCCCGGGAAGCCCGGTGGGCACACGCGTGAAGTCGCCCTGCAGCGGCAGCTTGTCGCGATCCAACCGTAGGTGGCACTGGTCGGAGGCAAGCGTGTCCAGTCCGCCGCCGGTCAGCCCCGCCAGCAGCGCCGCCCGGTCGTCGGCGGTGCGAAGCGGCGGAGTCATCACGTACCGCAGCCCGTCCGCGCCGCCGTGGTCAGAGACGTCGAACATCAGGTGGTGGGGACACACCTCACCGTGCACGGTGAGGCCTCGGCGGCGAGCGGCCTCGATCTCCTGGAGCGGCTCGCGACCGGTCACATGCACCACATACGGAGTCGCCCCGGCCAGCTCCGCCATCACCAGGAAGCGATGGATGCACTCCGCCTCCAGTGCGATCGGGCGGCTGCGGGGAAGCGACTCGAGCCCAAGCTCACCGCGCTCCACCAGCTGCCGTGTGAGCACGTCGATGACCCGGCCGTTCTCGCAGTGGGCCAGCACCACCACTCCCAGCTCGGCCGCCTCCTGCATGACCGCGAAGGCGACATCGTCGTCGGCCTGGATGCCGAGCTCGTGATACGCAAGCCACAGCTTGACGCTGCCCACACCCAGCGCCGCGACGTCATGCAGGTCGCCGTAGCGGTAGGCGCTCGGCTCCCAGATGACCGCGTGAAAGGCGAGGTCGATCAGCGCCGCGGGCATCTCGTCGGCCAGCGTCCGCCGAGCCGCCTGGGCGGGCGTCTCACCCTCCAGCGCATCCACGAACGCGAGTGCCGAGGTGGTGCCGCCACACAGGGCCGAGCGGGTGTCATCGCGGATCGACCCGAACACGTGCGTGTGCACGTCGATCGCGCCGGGAAGCACCAGGCACCCGTCGGCGTCCACCACCCTCGCGCCGCCAGCGTCGACCTCGCCCACGTTCACGACCACGCCGTCGCTGATCTCGACGTCGGCGCGGACGGAGCCGCGCGGGCTGACCACCGTACCCCCGCGAATCACGGTGCTAGCCGGCAACGGCATCCGGGAGTCTTGGCGCGGCGCCCAGCAAGCGCCGGGTGTAGTCGTTGGCGGGCTCGAGCAATACCCGCGAGACCGGGCCGGTCTCGCACAGCTCGCCGGTGTCCATCACCAGCACCGTGTCGGCCACACACGCCACCACACCCAGGTTGTGGGTGATGAAGAGCATGCTCAGGTTGAGGTCGGTGCGAAGCTCGGACAGCAGCTCCAGCACCGCAGCCTGCACCGACACGTCCAACGCCGAGGTGACCTCGTCGCACACCAGCAGGTCGGGGCGAGCGGCCAGCGCCCGGGCGATTGCGACCCGCTGACGCTCGCCGCCGGAGAGCTCGATCGGGAAGCGGTCACCCAGGCGGGTCGGCAGCCGCACCCGATCCAGCAGCGCTGCCACCTCACGCTCGGCGTCCCCCCGTGACAGCTTGCGCAGGACGCGCAGCGGCCGCTCGATCGAGGACGCCACCCGGTGACGCGGGTTGAGCGACTCGAACGGATTTTGGAACACGATCTGGATCCGGCGGCGCTGATCGAGCGTGCGCGAGCGGGCGGCGCCGTGCAGCTCTGAGCCGTCGAACACGATCCGGCCTGAGGTGGGCTCGTGCAGGCCGGCGACGCAGCGGCCGATGGTGGTTTTGCCGCTGCCGGACTCACCCACCAGCGCCACGCACTGACCCGACTCCACCCCGAACGAGACGTCGTGCACGGCCGGGCGCCCACCGCGGGCGCTGCGATACACCACCTCCAGGTTCGACACCTCCAGCAGCGGGACGACCCGCTCGGCACCGGGATCGGGCTCGGCAATCACCCGCAGGCCACCGGTGCGCCGCTCGGCGATCGCGATCTCGTCCCAGCGGCAGCAGCGCACCTCGTGCGTGGCGGCGGCCGCGGACAGCTCCGGAACCGCCGCATGGCAGCGATCCTGAGCGTGCTCGCACCGCGGCGCGAACGAACATCCGCCCGGCCACTCCCCAACCCCGACCGAAACGCCGGGGATTCCCTTCAGCGCGCGGGGGTGGAGAAAGTCGGGAATCGCCTCCACCAACGCCCGCGTGTAGGGGTGCCGGGGATGCTCGATCACCTCGGCCGCCGGTCCCTGCTCCACCACCCGACCGGCGTACATGACCACGATCCGATCGGCCATCTTGGCGACCACGGCGAGGTCGTGCGACACGTACACCATCGCCATCCCCTCCTCGTCGCGCAGCCGGATCAGCTCGGTCAGGATCCGATCCTGGGTGAGCACGTCGAGGCCGGTGGTGGGCTCGTCCAGCACCGCCACCGGAGGCTCGCACACCGACGCCATTGCGATCGTCACACGCTGCTGCTGGCCTCCGGAAAGCTGGTGGGGATAACGATGGCCGAAGTTCGGGTCGACGCCCAGCTCGACCCGGGTCAGCGCCGCGCGCACCGACTCCTGCGAGGCCTGCTCGGCGCGATGGGCACGCAGCACGTCCATGATCGCATCACCGATCCGCAGCGAGGGGTTGAGCGCCCCGCCGGGATCCTGCGGTACGTACGAGACCACCTTCCCGCGCATGCTTCGCATCGACTTTGCATCGCGCCCGACGACGCTCTGGCCGGCAACCTCGATGGTGCCGCCGCGGATGTAGACGCCCGGTTTGGTGTACCCCAGGAGCGACAGCGCTGTGGTGGTCTTGCCGCTGCCAGACTCCCCCACCAGACCCAGGATCTGCCCTGGGCCGACATCGAAGCTGACGTCCTCCACCACGGGATCGCCGCCGTTCAGCGACAACGACAGATTCTCGACATGGATCACCGGCGCCGGGCTCACATCACTCACGTGGTCGGCACATTCCGCATCGCCTTGGGGACATACGATCGGCCGAGGCTACGGGCGATCGCATCGCCGGTCAGATTGACCCCGATGGTGAGCAGGGCAATCATGGCCGCCGGCGCCAGCACCGCCCACGGATTGAGCGAGATGTACTGGCGGTTCTCACTGATCATCAGCGCCCAGTCCGAATTCGGCGGCTGCAGCCCCAGCGACAGGAAGTTGACCGAGGCGATGATCAGGATCGAGTAGGTGAAGCGCAGGCCCGAGTCGACCAGCACCGGGGCGAGAATGTTGGGCAGCACCTCGCGGAAGACCACCGCGATGCCGCGCTCGCCGCGGGCCACGGCGGCCTCCACATATCCCCGCACCGAGATCTCGAGCGTGGCCGTGCGCACGATCCGGCTGATGCCGGGCGCCTGGATCGCGGCCACTCCGATGATCAGCACCTCCAGGCCCGTACCCGCGCCGGTGATCAGCACCAGCAGGAACAGCAGCGGAGGGAACGACAGCATCACGTCCACCGTGCGCATCAGCAGCGGATCGGCGCGCGACTTGGTGTAGCCCGCGATCAGCCCGATGGTGAGCCCGAAGGCATACGCCAGCAGCGTCGCCAGAAGCGCGAGGCCGATCACCGACCGGCCGCCGTACAGCAGCCGGCTGAGCACGTCTCGGCCGAGAAAGTCGGTGCCCAGCCAAGCCGAGCTCGACGGGTCGCTCAGCGGCGAACCGATCGGTGCGGTGGGATCGTGCGGCGCGACATACTTGCCGAACAGCGCCACGATCAGCACGAACGCCACGATGCAGAGCCCGGTCGCGCCGGAGAACGAGCGCGCAAACCGAAACCGGCTCTTCATGCCGGCTCCCGCAGCTTGGGCACCAGCAGCATCACGATCAGGTCGGCCACCAGGTTGACCACCACGTACACCACCGCGATCATCATCGCGACCGTCTGCACCACGGTGATATCCCGGTTGCCGACGGCGGTCACCAGCAGCGACCCGATGCCGGGGTAGGCAAAGATGCTCTCGGTGATGATGATCCCGCCGATCAGCCACTGCAGGTTCTGGGCGAGCACCTGGACGCTGGGGGCAAGCGAGTTGCGCAGGGCGTAGCGCATTAGCACCCGCTTCTCGGCCAGGCCGTTGAGCCGGGCAGTCTGGACGTATTCGGTCTGGAGCACCTCGACCATCCCCGCCCGCACCATCCGGATGCCGGCCGCCAGCGAGGCCAAAAGCAGCGTCGCCACCGGCAGCACCAGCTTGGTGGGGTCATCCAGCGGGCTGCCGCCCGGTGGGATGATCGCAACCGGCGGGAGCCAGTCCAGGCCGAGAAAGAAGACCGCGATCAGCAGCGACCCGATCACGAATTCGGGCAGCGCGATAGCCGCCAGCGAGCCGATCGAGATGACGTGATCGAGCGGCCGCCCGGCATACACCGCGGCCACCATCCCCAGCCCCAGCGATAACGGGATCATGAACAGCGCCGCGATCCCCGCCAGCACCAGTGAGTTCTTGATCGGATCGGAGATCAGCGGCCAGATCGGTGCGGTGTTCTCTCCCTGGGCGATGCCCACCGCGGAGTTGCCGAGGCTGCCGTTGCCCAGGCCCTTGATCCAGTTGACGTACTCCTGCACCGGCCCCTGGTCGAGGTGCATGCGGTGGTTGAGCTTGCTCACGTTCTCAGGCGTGGCGTTTCGGCCCAGCACCACGCTGGCGGCGTCGCCGGGCAGGATCACCGTGCCGGCGAAGATCACAATCGAGGCCACGAACAGCGCCACGATGGCACCCAGCAGGCGCCGGCCGACGAATTTGAGCATGGGCGAGACTTCGCGGGAACGCACCCCGCGCTCTGCCACTGCGGTCATGTGTGGCGTCCCGAAGCTAGCTCTGAAGCCATGCGTTCATGAAGGTCATGTTGCCAAGCGCACCTGCGCCGCTCGGCTTCATGCCCTTGACATTGTTCCCGAGGCCGTCCACCCAGTCGGCGTTTACCCATTGCAGGTATCCGCCCTCATCGTACTGCTGTTTCTGCACCTGATCCCAGTACCCCTGGGCCTTGGCCTGGTCGGACTCGGCGATGGCCGCGTTCAGCCACTTGTCGGTGTCGGCGTTCTTCCAGTGCGTCTCGGGATACGGCGCGCCGGATGCCAGCGCCTGCTCGTAGAAGAACTTGAGCGACGTGATCGCCCACTGCGTCTCTGCAAACGCCATCTTCAGGTAGAGCGTGGACGGGTCGTAGTAGGAGTTCGAGGGCTGCTGCTTGAGGTTGATGGTCACCCCGGCGGCCTTTGCCTGCTGGGCCAGCAGCGTGGCAGACTCGACGAATCCCGGGAAGATCGGGGAGGTATCGAGCTCCACCGTGAGGTTCGCCTGGCCGGCTGACTGGAGCAGCGACTTGGCCTTATCGATGTCCTGCACGCGTTGCGGCAGCGACGCGTCGTAGTACTTCGCGCCCTTGCCGACGACGTCGTTGCCGACGGTTCCGTAGCCGTTCAGTGCGCCGTCGATCAGCGCCTGGCGGTCGGCGATCAGCCGCATCGCCTGGCGCACCTTGGGGTCGTTGAACGGCGCCTGGGTGACGTCCATGTAGAACATCATGGGCTGCGGCGAGTGTCCCGAGAGCACGGTGATGTCACCGGTGGTGGAGTGGGCCTTGGCGTCCGCTGTGGGCAGCTGGGCCATGGCCTGGATCTCACCCGAGAGCAGGGCGTTCAGCCGTGCGGTGGTGTCGTCGAAGGAGATGATCTTGAGCGTCTTCACATACGGCTTCCCGGTCACCCAGTAGTTGGGGTTGGCCTGGAACACGCTCTCCTTGCCCGGCGTGAAGGTGTCGGCCATGAACGGGCCGGTGCCGATCGGCTTCTTGAAGTCGGTCTCGCCGTTTTGGATCATCCAGCTGTTGTAGTAGGTGAAGTTGGCGGAGAGGTCAGCGTCCGGTGCGGTCAGCGGAATCTGCACAGTCAGATTGTTGACCTTCTTGAGATCCTTGAGGTTGACCGTCGCCACAAACGGGGTGGCGTAGCTCGACCCGTCGGTCTTGGCCATCTGCTGGATCGAGTAGATGACGTCATCCGCGCCGAACGACTTGCCGTTGTGCCAGGTGACGTCGGGGCGCAGCTTGACCTCCCACACGGTGTTGTCGCTGTTGGGTGTCCACTCCATCGCGAGGCCGGGGCTGGTGGAGAGGTCGGGGTTGACGATCACCAGCGGGTCGTACAGGTTCTGGATCCGGCCCTGGTCGATCGGCGTCACGCCGATCAGCGGGTTGAGCGTCTCCTGGGTGCCGCCGCTGACGAACCCGGCGTTGAGGATGCCGCCCTTGGTCGGTGCGCCCGCAGCGGACGTCGCCGGGGCCGAGCTCGAGGAACTGCTGCTGCCGCAGGCCGCGGCGAGCAGGGGCGAAAGGCCGACCGCGCCGATGGCTGCGCCACGCAGGAAGGTGGCTCGGTCGAGTTGGCGGCGGGCGCTGTCAGCGTCCGATGTCGAGCGGGAGTCGTGTGAATCGGTCACCGGTTCCTCCAGATTAGGTCGGTATCCAACGAAGACGCCGTATCCACTCTTGCACATGCGGCTGCAAGAGGCGGTGGCGGTGAAGACAGACGAAGGTCCCTGCCGGCCGGCTGGAGAATCCGCGTTCGGGTACGAACCTGGCGGGACAAGTGCGGTATGCTATCATACCAAATCTCGGGCTGCAAGCCCGCTTTTTGCCATTCAAAAAAAGGACATGCCCCCGTGGAAGGTACCCTGCTCGCCTCCGGACTCGGCTTCCCTGAAGGCCCCGTCATCATGCCCGACGGATCCGTTGTTTTGTGTGATGGAAACACCGGCGAACTGCTGAAGTGGCAGGGAGGCGAACTGAGCACGTTCGCTGACACCGGCGGCTCTCCCTGGGGCGCGATCCTCGGAACCGACGGCGCCGTGTACGTCACCCAGGGCGGCGACGTGCCCGGCAGCGGCGAGACCGGCTTCACCCCGGGAATCCAGCGAGTCAACCCCGACGGCTCGGTGGAGCTGCTCTCCTCGGAAATCGCCGGCCACACATTGGCAGGGCCCAACGACCTGGCCTTCGGCACTGACGGGCGATTGTGGTTCACCGACTCCGGCACCGAGCAGGATCCGCGTGCCGAGGTGCCGGCCACCGGCAAGCTGTTCGTGCTCGATTCCGCGGGCGGCGGCGAGATGCTGATGGAGCGGCCCGAGGTGTATCCCAACGGGATCGCCTTCGACGCCGACGGGTTGCTGTACTGGACCGAGTCGGCCGCGCATCGCGTGTGCCGGCTGAAGGACGGCAAGGCCGAGACCTTTGCGCAGTTGAGCGACGGCCACGTGCCCGACGGCATGGCGTTCGCGCAGGACGGCCGGCTCTTCACCTGCACCACCATCTCGGGCGGCATCACGGTGCTTTCGCCGAGCGGCGAGGTGCTGGAGGAGATCTCGCTGGACGAGCACTGCACCAACTGCATCTTCGACGGATCCACGTTGTACGTGACCGCCACCAAGGTCAGTGAGATCCATGCCGACCAGCGCACCGGCAGCTTCTGGCGGGTCGAAACCGACGCCGTCGGGCTGCCGCTGGTACCCGGCAAACTCTAAACCGCAACCCGTTCCCCGGTGGCGATCGCCTGCTCGCAGGCGAGGATGGTGCGAAGCGTGCCCAGCGCGTCTGCCGGCGTGCACGGGACCAGGCTGCGATCGCCGGCACGCACCGCCTCGAGGAACCGGTCGACGGAAGACTCCCGCGGATCGGCCGACGCGACGGCGTCGATCGCGCTGTCGCCGGCCCGTCCGACCAGCCGGAAGTGTGGATCGAGATCGAGCCGCAGGGCGGCCTTCGGGGCCTGAACGTCGAGGCTGTACACCGGCGGATCCTGAGCGTCGGTCCAGGCGATGTGGACTGCGCCCAGACAGCCTGACGCGAATTGCAAAAACAGCGACACGGCGTCGTCCAACTCGCTTGCCGGTGCCCCGGCCAGCGCGAGTCGGCCGCGTGCAGCGGTGGCCCACACCGAGTCGACCGGCCCTGCCACCGCCAGCTGCAGGTCGACGTCGTGGCTTCCCAGCTCGAACAGAATCCCGCCGCTGCGCTTGGGGTCGAGAAACCATGAACCCGTGCCGGCCTGGGCGAGGTCGTTGCGGCCGCCCTCGGTGGGCCCGAAGCTGCGGCTCACGAGCATTCCGGGCGGCGCATCGCCCAGCGCTCGGCGAAGCCTGTCGACCACATCCAGGCTGCGCCACTGATAGCCGACGGCGCACACCGCCGGGCTCGCCTCCCACGCCGCCACGATCGCCTCGCCGTCGCTGACAGCCCGCGCCAGCGGCTTCTCCAGGTACACGGCGACTCCCCGTCCCAGCGCCTCCGAGGCGGACTCGACATGCGCGGCGGGAGGCGTGCAGACAAACACCGCGTCCAATGTCTCGGCGTCGAACATCCGCCCTCGATCGGTGTAGGTGCGCGCGCCTGGGCCGGCTGCAGCAGCACCGGCCCGCTGCTCGTTTGTGTCGCACACCGCGACCACCTCGACGTCCCGCGAGGCGAGCACCTCCAGGTGCCGCAGCGCGATCGCGCCGGCGCCCACGAAGCCGATTCTCACTGCTCCTCACCCCCCGGAAGCCGACGCCAGAACTGGTACTGCACGCCGCCGCTGGTTTCTGCGTTGGTCCAGATCATCTCCCCCGCCCCCGATCGGAAGGGGGGCCACGACGCCTCCACGCCGCGGGCCTCGAGCTGATCTCGCAGCTCGCCCAGATCGGAGTCGGTCTCGAAGGCGATGTGCTCGATCCGCGACTGCTCACCGGCGGGTAGGCGGCGAGTGCGGGCGTCGGGATCACGCACGTCGATCAGCTCGACGCTGGCGTCCCCGCAGGGGAAGTAGAGCGCGTGGCTTTCGCTGCTGTCACTGGTTCGCCCGAGCGAAAGCCCCAGCGCCTCCAGCTGAGCGACGTGGGCGGCCAGGTCGGCAACCACGATGCCCACATGATCGAGGCGGGTGAGGCTCACACCGCCACCCGCGTGCCGGTTTCCAGCGCACGTTCGCAGGCCAGGGCTACGGCCAGGGTGCGGATGGCGTCGGTGGGCGGGCAGAACATGCGCATCGGATCGCCGCTTCGCACAACCTCCAGGAACCGGTCGATCGAGCGGATCATCGGCTCCCCATACTCGGCGGAGACGTGGTGCCCGCGAGCGGTTCCGGTGATCCGGTAGGGGCCGGGGCCCAGGTGGAGCTGGAGCGTGGCCTCCTCCGCCAGCACGTCGGTGGCGTACACCTCCGGCTGCCCGTCGCGCGACCACACGGTGTGCACCGCGCCCAGCGCGCCGCTCTCGAAGTGAAACACCAGGGAGATGACGTCGTCGATCGACGACACCGCCGTGGGCTGGGCCAGGCGCACCCCGCCGGCGATCGCCTCGACCGCCGCAATCTCGCCTGCGATGGCGCGCTGGAGGTCGATGTGGTGGCTTCCCCGCTCCAGAATCTGGCCGCCGCCCTGGCGCTGATCCATGAACCACGGCCGCCCGGCAACGGGGCCGTAGTTTCGGCCGAGCAGCATCCCCACCTGCATCTCCCCGAGCGCGCTGCGCACCTCGTCGAGCAGCTCGGTGGCGTGCCACTGGTACCCGACCATGCAGAGGCCCGGGCCGGCAGCGGCCGCGGCCACGATCGCCTCGGCGTCCTCCAGCGTGCGGGCGATCGGCTTTTCCAGGTAGACGTGGACGCCCCCCGCGAGCGCCGCCACCACCGGCGCGCGGTGGTGAAGCGGCGGCGTGCATACCCACAGCAGGTCAAGCTGCTCGCGTTCGAGCATCTCCTCCCACCGGGTGTACGCGTGAGCGCCGCGGGGCTGGGCGATCGCCTCGGCCCGGGCGGCATCGATGTCGCAGGCTGCCACCAGCTCGACGCCGTCGGCCGCATCGATCGCGGGCACGTGCACCCGGGCAATCCAGCCGCCGCCGATGATGCCGGCCCGCAGCGGGCTCATCCCGGCATCTCCAGGAGCAGCTTTCCGAACTTGCCGGGTTCGCGGACAGCGTCGAACGCCTCGGCAGCGTCCTCCAGCGGGAAGCTGCGATCGACGACCGGCGCGATCGTGCCGGCAGCGAGCAGCGGCAGCATCCGGCGACCGAACGTCTGCGTCAGCTGCGCCTTCTCCTCCGGCGGGCGGGTGCGCAGAGTGGTGCCGATCAGATGTGCCCGCCGCATCATCAGGTCGCGCAGGACGATCTGTGCCTCCTCCCCCGGCTTGGCGGCCACCAGCATCAGCCGGCCGCCCCGGGCGAGCGACGCCAAGTTGGCATCCATGTGCGGCCCGCCGACCAGCTCGAGGATCACGTCGGCGCCGCCCAGCTCGGCGACGCGCTCGAACGCTGCGTCAGCAGACAGCGCCTCGGCCCCCAGAGCCGCAACCGCGGGCCGGTGGCGCTCGGTGCGAACGCTGGCCACCACCGTGGCGCCCAGCGCCGATCCGATCTGTACCGCGGCGGTGCCCACGCCGCCGCTGCCACCGTTGACGAGCAGGGTGTCGCCGGACCCCAGCCCGGCCTGCAGCACAGCCGCATCGAACGCCGTCAGGAAGGCTTCGGGCGTGGCCGCAGCCGCATCATCGGCCAGTGCGTCGGGTACCTTCAAAAGCTCCCGCTCCTGCCCCACCACCAGGGTGGCGTGCCCGCCGCCGCCGACCAGGCCGAAAGCCCGATCGCCGACCGCAAAGGCGGTCACCGCCGAGCCGCAGGCAACCACCGTCCCTGCCACCTCGAGTCCGGGAATGTCGGTGGGAGAGCCCGGCGGCACCGGGTGACGGCCCTCGCGTTGCAGCACGTCGGCAGGGTTGACGCCCGAGTAGCGGGGCGCGATCACGACCTCGAACGCCGACGGGGCCGGGTCGGGGCGGTCCTCGATCGCCATCACCTCGCGGCCGCCCACGCCGCGGAACACCACGCACCTCATGCCGGCGGGTACTGCTCGAGCCACCAGCGGGCGATGTCGCTGCGGCGCATGAACGCCACCCCCGGCTGCGCCTGCGCGTGCTCGATGAACAGCCGCAGCGCCGCAGCGCGCGCCGCCTGGCCGCTCCAGCGGGCGTGCACCGCCACCGTCATCATGGTGCGCCGCTCGGCTCCCTCACGCAGCAGCTCGTCCAGCCCCATCACCATCGTCTCCAGGAAGTCACGCGGGCTGGCAAACCCCGGGTTCATCAGGAATCGGGAGTCGTTGTAGGTCTTGGAGTAGGGCACCACCAGCATCGGCTGATCCTCGATCAGCTCGTAGTACGGCACGTCGTCGGCCGAGCCCTCGGAGTGGTACAAAAAGCCGCCCAGCTCCCGCAGGATGCCGCGGGTGTTCTCGCTCGGCCAGCCGCGGGAGTTCCACCCCGCCGGGCGGCTGCCCAAGACCCGCTCGTACGTCTCCACAGCGCGCACGATCGAGTCGCGCTCGTCCTCGCGGTTGTACGTCCAGGCCTCGGTCCAGCGCCAGCCGTGGCCGAGCAGGTCGTGATCGTGCTCGCGCATCCACTCCGGCACCGCCGGGTTCAGCTCCAGCGCGACGGCCGCGGCGGAGATCGTCACAGGGACATCGGCGGCATCGAAGATCCGGGCCAGCCGCCACACGCCGGCGCGGCTGCCGTACTCGTAGTGCGACTCCGTGCCGGGATCGCGCTGAGGCGGCTGCACGCCCGGGTCGGCGTACTCGCCCCAGCCGTCGTTGCGGTCATCGCCCCACATCACCGAGTACTCAGAGCCTTCCTCGTACACCAGCACCAGGTTGACCACCACCTGGGCGCCGCCCGGCCACTCGAACCGCGGTGGGACACGGCCGTAGCCGACCAGATCGCGCGCCCTGACAGGATCGGGGATGCTCACGCCACCGGCCCCATCCGCGTGAACGCCGGGCGGGCCGTGGCGGTGTCGCGCAGCAGCGCCACCTTCGGCCACGCGTCGAACGACAGGGGCAGCCGCAGCCACCGCCACAGCACCGGCGCAAATGCGCAGTCGGCGATGGTGAAGCGCCCCAGCACGGTGCCGTTGTCGGCCACGAACTTCTCCATCAACTCGAACTTGGGACGGGCGGCGTCGATCGCCGCCGCCAGCTCCACCTGATCGGCGTCCTCGGCCCGACCTCCACCGTTCTCCCAGTCGCCGTGCATCAGGCCGATTCGCTCAGCCGGGAAGAGATTGCCGCGAAACTGCGTGCTCCAGGCGTCCAGCGCCCAGTCGACCCGAGCGCGCTCGCGGGCATCGACCGGGTAGAGGTCATCACGCCCCTCGCGGTTGGCCAGGTAGCGCAGTATCGCGTTCGATTCTCCCAGCTCGAACTCGCCGTCCTGCATGAACGGGATGGTGCCGAACGGGTAGCGCTCCAGATACCAGTCCGGCCGGGGACGGCCGATCGGCACGTGGCGGCGCTCGTACTCGAGATCCAGCTCTGCCAGCAGGAACCGCACCTTCATGGCGTTGGAGGACACCGGGTTGTCGTACAGCACGATGGTCACGCCGAGGCAACCTCGGCGGTGACCTTCAAGGCGACTCGGCCGGCGATCGCCTGGCACACGGGGCAGTGGGCCTCAGCGTCTGCGATCAGCTTGCGCACGTCGGGCTCGGGAGCCGACGACTCGACCCGGGTGTGCAGGACGGCTTCGGAGAGATGGTGGCCCTGACCGTCGCCCCACTCGAGCTTGCTCGAGACCGACGTCTCGATCTCGCCCAGTGGGATCTCCCGCGCGCGGGCCATGCCCGTCAGCGTCGAGGTGAAACAGTTGGCCAGGGCGGCTGCAAACAGCTCTTCGGGGTTCGATTCGCCGCCCGGCCCGCCCAGCTCAGCCTGGGTTGCGGTGTCCACCGCCAGTGCCCCCGACGTGCCCTCGATGTGGCCGTGATAGCCCTTCCAGCGGAGCGTTGCCGAAGCCTTGAGAGAGTCCATCATTCGAGTCTATCCGAGCGCTCTGGTTGGTGAGAGCCATGCTAGGTTAGGTACATCGAACACGAGATCGACAGCGAATCGCCCGCCGTTTTCCAGGCAATCGACCGTGAGGCGCGCCTGTCGGACAAGGTCACCGCCGCGATCCTGGACATGATCGCGGCGAACCAGCTGAAGCCCGGCGACGCGCTTCCGCCAGAGCGGGAGCTGGGGAACCAGTTCGGCGTCTCCCGCACCGTCATCCGCGAGGCGGTCAGAGGGCTGCAGGCCAGAGGTCTGCTCGAGGTCAAGAGCGGCAGCGGCGTGCGCATCGTGGCCGTCGATGCCGAGACGGTCGGGGAGTCGATGCGGCACTTCGTCAAGGGCAGCATGATGGACTACACCAAGGTCGACGAGGTGCGACGGGTGCTGGAGGTGGCCGCCGCGGGGCTGGCCGCCCAGCGCGCCACCGCCGAGGACATCGCGATCATGGACGACACCATCCAGCGGTTCGAGAACGAGTGCTCCGATCTCGAGGCCAGCGTCCAGATCGACATCGAGTTTCACCGCGCGATCGGCGCCGCCACCCACAACGAGCTGTTCCTGATGCTGCACGACTCGATCGGCCAGATGCTGGTCGAGGTGCGCCGCCGCAATCTCTCCCGCGGGCGAGCCGAACGCCGGCTGGTGGTGAAGATGCATCAGCGCATCCGCGACGGCATCGCCGCCCACGACCCCGAGGCCGCGCAGCAGGCGATGCGGGATCACCTGGGTCACGTGCAGGCCACCTGGACGGACGAGACGACACGCTCCGGCGAGGCCGAGTAGTCCTCTAGCCGAGGGCAATCTGGTGCTCCTCGTGGGTCATGACCTCGAGCAGCACCGCCCGCCCCGACTCGGTCGCGGCGATACACCGTTGCAGTGCTGCGGCCAGCTCCTGGGGGCGTTCCACCCGCTCTGAGTATCCGCCCAGGGCCGTGGCCAGGGCGGAGTAGTCGCCGCTCAGGCGGTTGGATGAAAACCGGGTGACGGCGTCTGGCATCCACTCGCCGTACCCGCCCATCAGGCCGTTGTTCATCACGATCGTGAGGATGGGGATGCCGGCTCGCACAGCCGTTTCGAAGTCCATCCCGACCATCCCGAAGGCGGCGTCGCCCATGATGTTGACCGAGAGCCAATCGGGACGGGCCAGCCGTGCTCCCATCGCCAGACCCAGCCCGGTTCCCAGCTGGGTCGACTTGCCCCAGCCCAGGTATCCACGGGGCACGATCGTCTCGTAGAACGGCACGATCTGGTCGCGCGGATGTCCGGCGTCGTGAGTGACCACTGTGCGGGTGCGGTCGGCCGCCTGCATCAGCTCCCACACGATCCGGTAGGGGCTGAGCGGAGCCGCGTCCGATTCCAGCTGCGGCCGCCAGGCTTCCATGAACTGCGTCCGCACCTCAGCCGCCTCGCCGGCCACCGCAGCGCGATGGGCGAAGCTGGTGCCCTGGAGCTGCTCGATCAGTTGCGTCAGCACCAGCCGGGCGTCCCCCACGCAGCCGAACTCCACGTCGTAGCCGTTGGCGAGGTCGCGGGGATCGTTCACGATCTGCCCCAGGGTGGCCTGGGCGGGCAGCGGTGTGATGTAGAGCGACGGGGTGAAGCTGGTACCGACGCCGAGCACCACATCGGCGCGCTCAAAGAAGTGATCGACGGTCGCCGGTCGCCCCCGAGACGCCGTCCCCAGAGCCAGCGGGTGGTTCTCGGGAAACGCGCTCTTGCCGTTGAGCGTGGTCGCGACGGGAATCTGGGTCAGCTCGGCCAACGCCACCAGCTGGTCGGTGGCACCGGCGTACAGCACCCCCTGCCCGGCCACGATCACCGGTGCGCTCGCCTCGGCGAGCAACCGGGCGATCTCTTCCACGTCACTCTGGGCAGCCTGGGACAGGCGGCGGGGATATGAGTGCAGCGACCAGTCTGAGTCGCCGGCCGGCCCGTTGAGCACATCGTTGGCCACGGCCACCGCCACCGGCCCGTTGCCCACGCCGCGAAGTGCGTTCAGCGCCTTTCGAAACACGTCCGGGCCGCGTCGAGGGTCGTTCAGGGTTGCCGCCCAGCGGGTGATCGGACGGTAGGCGTCTTCGATCCGGAAGTTCGGGAGCTGAGTCCTGTTCGGCGACGGCGTGCTCACTGGGGCACAGCAGGATCGGGCTGCGGTCACCGTAGGCCTGGGCGATCGCGCCGAAGGCCGACTCGGCACCGGGGCCGTACTGCGTCACGCAGGGCAGGATGCGCTCGCCGTTGGTGGCCCGGGCATACCCGTCGGCGATGTTGACCGCCACCCGCTCGGTGCGGGTGATGATCGGCCGCATGCCGATCAGCGAGGCGGAGTTGAGCAGACGGTTCTCGGGGAAGCCGACGATGAACTCAGCCCCTTCACGCTGCAGCAACTCAGCGATCCGGTCGGATACGAGCGTCTCAGTCAATTGGTATACCATAACACCGCATACACCTAGATGGCGCTGTTGACCGCCTCGGTGACCGCGGCAGCGGCCTGTCGCATGACCGCTGGAGGCGCCACGGTGATCCGGGCAAAGCCCGGCAGGCCAAACTCGGTGCCGCCGCGGATCAGCATCCCCCGGCTCGCCAACCGGTCGCACACCGGCTGATCGTCGGTGCCCAGCTCGACCAGCACGAAGTTGGCCTGGGAGGGGTGACAGCGAAACCCGGACGCGGTCAGCTCGGCGGTCAACACGTCACGGGCCTCGGCCACCTCGGCCCGGCGGGCTTCGACGAATCCATTCGCAGCCACCGCCGCCCGCCCGGCGGCCAGGGCGACTCGGTTGACGTTGAACGGTTCCTGCACGATGTGCATCAGCCTGGCCACCTGCGGATCGGCGACGGCGTAGCCGAGACGCAGGCCGGCCAGCCCGAAGATCTTCGAGAACGACCGCACCACCACCACCGGCCGGCCGTCCGTCACGTCCTCCAGCCGGGGCGCACGCAGGCTCGGATCGGCGAAGTCCATGTACGCCTCATCGGCCACCACCACGCAGTCGCCGGGCAGCCGATCCAGAAACGCGCGCCACTCGGCGGCGTCCATCAGCGTGCCGGTGGGGTTGTTGGGATCGCACAGCCACACCAGACGAGCGTGGGTTGACCGCACGGCATGGGCGACCGCGTCGAGATCGATCCCCAGCCCAGCCGGTTCGACCCGCGTCACGACGGCGCCGCCGGCGGCCGACACCTGGGCATACAGACCGTAGGTGAGTTTGGGAATCACAACCTGTGTGCCGGGGTCGATGAACGCCGAGGTCAGCGCCCCGATCAGCGCCTGGGCGCCGTGGGCGGGAATCACCGACTCGGTGGGCACGCCGACCCACTCGGCGACCGCGTCGCGGAAGTCGGCGAAGGAGCGCTCGGGGTAAAAGGACACCTGCGACAGCGCCTCGGCCGCCGCCTCCAGCACGCCGTCGGGCGCGCCGAACATATCCTCGTTCCAATTCAGCGGCTCGACTTCCTCGAGGCCGTACTGCGCCTTCAGCTCGTCGCGCGTCTGCCCCGGCGAGTACGCCTCCAGGCCTCGCAACCACGGCCGAGCCAGCGCTTCCCAATCGGTCATCAGGCCCCCAGCTCCGCGAGCGCGGGTGCGAGTGCGGCGGCGCACCAGCCGACAGCATCGGCCTCGGTGTGTTCCTCGGGCGCGTGGCTGATGCCACCGGCGTCGCTGCGCACGAACAGCATCGCCGAGGGCACTCCGGCCATGCTCATGATGGCCGCGTCGTGACCTGCACCGGAGGGCAGTTCGAACGGCTCCAGGCCCAGCTGGGCGATCGAGCGGCGAAGCGCGTTCAGCGGTTCGGGACTCATCGGCACCGATGGGTATCGCCACCGCGGGATCACCTCGGCGCGGCATCCGGCGCCCTCGGCGGCGGCCTCGGCGCCGGCCACAACCGTCGCGACGAGTTGCTCCAGCCGCTCGTCGTCGGGCGCGCGCACATCTGCGAACAGCTCGACCCGGCCGGGGATGGTGTTGGTTGCCCCCGGGGCGACCGTCAGCCGGCCGACGGTGCAGACCGCGTCGGGGATCGCGCGGGCGGTGTCATGGGCGGTCTGCACGAACCGCGCCGCGGCGCCCAGTGCGTCGGCTCGCAACGCCATCGGCGTGGTGCCGGCATGGCCGCGGCGTCCGGTGAAGACGATGTCGATGCCGGCCATCCCCGCAATCGAGGTAACCACTCCCAGCGGCACGCCGGCGGCGGCCAACACCGGCCCCTGCTCGATGTGAGTTTCGACAAAGCAGGCGGGTGCGGGTTCGAGCCACCCGGCCACCGGGAGCTGTCCCAGCCCCAGCGCCGCGAACGCCTCGCCCAGCGAGATCCCGTCGGCGTCGCGCAGGTCGGCCTCGTCGTCCTCGAGCATCCCGGCCACCGCCCGGCTGCCGAACACGCCGCGGCCGAACCGCCAACCCTCCTCCAGCCGAAACGCGACCACCGTCAGCGTGCGCCGAGTGCCCCCGCCGGCGGCAATCGCCTCCAGGGCATCGATCCCGGCCATCACTCCGAGCGCGCCGTCGAACCGGCCGCCGTCGGGGGGCGTGTCGAGATGCGACCCGGTCCACACCTCGGCGGCGGACGGATCGGCCCCTGCCAGCCGGCCGTACAGATTGCCCCCGAGGTCAACCGACACCGCCAGGCCGGCCTGCTCCATCCACTCGCGCGTCTGATCGAACGCCCGTTGCTCGCCCCCACCCAATCCGGGTCGGTTGGTGCCGGCCGCACGGTCGATCTCGAACAGCGTGTCGAGCCGATCGATGATCCGCGCCGCGCGGGGGCCGGCGTCGCTCAGGGAGGTGCTCATCGCGCGAGTATGCCACCGAGCGGGAAGCCCCGGTTCAGTAGGATTGCAGCGTGGCACACGAGCACGAGCATCGGATCCTCACCGTCTCTCAGGCCGTCAGAGAGGCTGCGGAGGCTGTCGACCCGGAGGACACGGACGGTCTGGTGGGCGATTTCGAGCAATGGTTCGAGGACGACGACGAGCCGGTCAACACCGTCCCCAACCTGGATCGGCGTGTGGCCGGTGCTCTCGATGAACTCGACCCCGACGGCGCCAGCCCGGCGCTGGCGGTGGCGGCCTCGATCGTGCTCTACCTCGGCTCTCAGCCGCACCACCCGCCGCGCGATCCCGAAGGCCTGATCACGCAGGCGGTGCGGATGGAGTTCGGCGACAACCTGCCCGCCGCGGTAGCGGACTGGCTCGCCGGCCCGGATTAGGGCGTGGGGTGAATAACGGTGCCAGGCACCGTTATTCACCCTCGGCCCGCACAACGCTCAAAGTGGTGGTGGGTCGATGCTCTCGCACGGCGAGAACGCCGGGGTACAGACAGCGATCGCATAGGGAGCGGTGTAGGTGAAGTGGTGTCCATGCTGGTCGTGGAGGCGGATCTCGAACTCGCGGATCGTCATCCGGCTGTGGCGCGTGGTCACAATCCCGATCACGAGCTGGGCGCCGTTCAGCACCGCCGACTTCGGCTTGATCACGAAACCCCGAAGCGGATGTCGATTCCCGAGCATTTCGCGAGCATCCTTCCCGGTCGGGGGATAGTCATCATCGCCGGCGAGCTGAAAGCTGCCTTCGTTGGCCGCTCGTGCTTGCTCACCCACGATCTTGAGCCCCGGACTGGGATCGACCATCTCGACCGAGTCGAGCGTAAGCGGGCCGTCACTGACGTTCGTGATGAACAGGTCGGCGAAAGAGAAGGGATGCCCAACATCGGTGGTAACCCCCCCGGCCTGGCTACCGCCAGGCTTTGCTAACGGGCTCGGCGGCGGCGCGAACGGCTGCCAATTCACGTAGATAGCAACCGAAACGAACATCACCGCAAACACCACCCCGGACACCCACCGCCATCTATGCACCCGCGAACACTCGATGCGCCGTGCCGATCCCCGCATCGTTGCCACACAGCGTTCGTGATCCGGAGGGCGAGAAATCCCAGTGACTCTGAACGTTGGTCGAATATCCACTCGTAGAGCTGAGCGAAAACGGACCGATGGAGATCGCTGCACTGAACCAGGTCGCATCGTTTTTGTTTCGGTTCCAGAAGGCCTGACCCAGAGGAAACGTGTGCCGGCGGCTCTCAGGACTTCGTGAGCACGCTCCATCCTGATCCTGCACGGTCTGATCACCCAGATAAACGTCGAGGCCGTTCCACCGGTACACCTGGGTCATGGTCGTTCCAACGCACGACTTCAAACGACGCACGTCGAACTTGGTCATCACCCTGTTCCCGTTGGCGTGACGCCCGCTGATTCGCGTCCCCCCAGTCGTCCCGCTTGAACTCGAGTTGCCGACGTGTATCGCCCCTCCGACGCTGGTTTTGCCATCAGTTCCCGTGATCCCGACCTCGACGCTCGTATCGGCGGTCGAACCATACGAGAAGGTGTCATCCATCCCCGTCCACGAGTGCACCTCTCCCACCACGACCAGGCGGGTACCGAGATCCCCATCCGGCAGCCAAGGACACGCCGGCGGACCCGCGTGGCTCGTGACCGGGCGCAGGAATCGGGATGCAACACGACTCACGCCCGGTGCACCAAGCGCAAGTCGAACCCTGTGGCGGGTCACCCCGCCGGTGATCGAACTTCGCCAAACACGCTTCCCGGCCGATGCGCGACGATCGATGGTCGCGGCCGATCCAACCGAGAGGCTCGCCGGGAACATCCACATCGTCATCAACCCGGTATGAGGCTCACTCACGTCGAGCTCGAAATTCGCGACGCCACCGTTCCCGTTCTCAGCAGCCTGGATCGCAGGAGTCATCGCAGCGGAAAGATCGTACGATCCATCAGCACCGGTCACAATCCAGGCCACGGGTTGTGGTGTGATCGACCCAGTCAGCGGCAACTCGTTTGGCCACAACACCACTGACACTGTGGCTCCCGAAACCGACTTGCCGGCAGCATCGACAACGGTTCCCGAGATCAGCTCGGAACCTCCGACATCGGCATGCGCCTGCCCCGACCCCATCAGCCCCGCACCGGCAGCGCACACCAGCGCGAACCCAACTCCCAGCAACGGAGCCACGACCTTCCACCAGCTTGCACGCACCTGCTACTCCTCACCCTCGGGGTTTGACGCCGCAAACCCTACGATCGTGATGCTGCGCGAGGAAGACCCGAACTGTCACAACATTGCAACAAATCAGCCTCAGTGAATAAAAGGTGCCTGGCACCTTTTATTCACTGAGGCCGAAGAGGGGGAACGTGGCCGGGATCATGAAGGCCGTGATTGCCGAGATGTGCTCGCCACGGAGCGTCAGCACGTCGATGGCATGCGGAGCGTAGGCACCGGCACTGGCATCCCAGCGATAGCTGCCAAAGGCGATCTGCCCGCTCGCGTTGACCTGTGCGAGTCGCCACCGCCCGCCTGCCAGCGGCCACTCGGCCAGGAACGCGCCGATCGCGTCGCCGCCGCGATACCAGGTTGCCCTGGGCGGCATGGCGAGCACCGCGTCCTCGGTCAGCAGGGCCAGGATCGAGTCGACGTCGCAGCTCTCCCACGCCCGCACGTAGCGATCCACCAGCCGTCGCAGCCGCACGTCGCCGAGTGAGTGCAAGGTCGCCTGCTGGCTTCGGCCGTCCACCCGCGCATCGACGGTTTTGTGGGCCCGCTGGAGGGCGCTGTACACCGAGGCCGGGGTGGTGTCGAGCGACTCCGCCACCTCCCGGGCCGAGAACCCGAGCACGTCCCGCAGGATCAACACCGCCCGTTGCCTCGCCGGCAGATGCTGCAGCGCCGCGATGAACGCCAGCTCGATGCTCTCGCGCTGCTCGTACCTGGCTGCCGGGGCATCCGGCGGGTGATCGCCAATCTCCCGATCGGGGTAGGGGTCGATCCACACCGACTCCACCAGCGGCTCGCCGGGACGCTGATTGAGCGCGGCAGGCGGCCCGTGGTCGACAGGCAGCATCCGCCGCCCACGCCGCTCAATCGCTTTCAGGCACGCGTTGGTCGCAATCGTGTAGAGCCACGACCGCAGTGAGCTTCGGCCCTCGAACCGGGAAAGTCCCCGCCATGCCCGCAGCAGCGTGTCCTGAAGAGCGTCCTCGGCATCCTGGATCGACCCCAGCATGCGGTAGCAGTGGGCCTGCAGCGCCGCACGGTACGGAGCCACCAGCCGGCCGTAGGCGTCGTCGTCACCGCGCTGCGCACGCTCGAGTAGATCGTGCTCACTCGCCCGCTCAGGTGTCACCGTCGCGTCCATCGTAAGGGCTCAGTCTAGGCATGGAAGCGAAACGACCCGACCTCCTCCAGCTCGGACACCACCGGCGGTTCGTCGCAGCGGTCGCGGATGCCTTCCTGGAACTCCTGGAATTGCTTCAGCCCGGGCAGCGGCGACTCACCCTCGGTGGCCGCCATGTGCACGAAGGTGACGCCGTCTGCGAGCTTGAAGGTCGCATATCGCAGTCCCTCGGGACCCAGGTCGTGAAGTGCGGCGTAGACAGACCGCACCAGCTCCTCGTTGCGGGCCACCTGCTCGGGTTTGACCCGGTATCGAACCATCACGCGTTTCATCGGACTCCTCCCGTTTATGGGAAGAGATCCGCCCGACGCCCCAAATCCATCGCTCGGACGCGCGGTTCTAGGTGATGTCCATCGGCGGGTAGGGGAAGCAGCGGGCCATCGCCCCGCCGTCAACGGTGATCTCGGCGCCGTTCACATACGAGGCCCAGTCGGTCAGCAGGAACGTGACCACGTCAGCGACCTCCTCCGGCTGCCCCACCCGCAGCAGCGGCGCCAGTTCACCCTCGCGCCGCAGCGCCTCCTCGCGGTCGACGTCGGGCGGAAGGGTGGTGTAGGTCATCGGCGTTTCGATACATCCCGGCAGCACGGCGTTGGCGCGGATCCCGAACGGTCCGTAGTCGACCGCGATGCTCTTGGTCGCCATCAGGATGCCGGACTTGGCGGCGTCATACACGTAGTACCGCGGGAACGCCGCCACGCCCTGGATCGACGAGATGTTCACGATCGATCCCGCACGCCGGGGGAGCATCCGCTGCACCGCCACCGACGAGCCGAACATCGGCCCCATCAGCAGCACCCGCAGCCCCTTGGCGATGTGCTCCTCGGTGGCCTCGTGAGCGGCCGAGACCCAGTCGATGCCGGCGTTATTGACCCACCAGGCCAGCTCGCCATGCTGCTCGGCGGCGTCGGCCGCCCGCTCATGGGTCGACCACTCGCCGATGTCCCCCACCACCGGCACCAGCCGGTCGCCGAGCTGCGACACCGCCTCGTCCAGCGCGGCCTGGTCGCGATCGACGCCGACCACGATCGCGCCCTCCTCGATCAGCCGCTCGGTCACGGCCCGGCCGATCCCGACGGCGGCACCGGTGACAACCGCGGCGATCACGCTGGGCCTGCGCTGTCAACGGCAAGCGTCATGAACAGGCGGTGTTCCTAATTGGCTGGCAGGGTTTCGACGACGTACAGATTGGCCATCGTGCCGCCGTCGACGATCAGCTCACACCCGTTGATTGCCGACGCGTCGTCCGAGGCGAGGAACAGGATCGACGCGGCGATCTCCTCGGAGGTCGCCATCCGCCGCTCGGGAATCCGGTCGAAGTCGTTCATCACGTAGTCGAACGTTTTCGAGCCCAGGAAGTCGCGGGTGAGTGGCGTTGCGGTGTATCCGGGCGCGATCAGGTTGGAGCGGATGCCATGCTGGGCGAGCTCTCGCGCCATCGTGTTATTGAGCCCGCGCATCCCGGCCTTTGACGCGTTGTAGGCGCCCTCGTCACCGTCGGCGGCAAATCCTGCGATCGACGAGATGTGCACGATCGACCCGCCGCCGTTGGCTGCCATCACCCGCGAGACACGCTGGGCCATCATGAAGGCGCCGTTCAGGTTGACGCCCATGACCTTGAACCATTCGTGATCGGGGAACTCGAGGAACGGGCAGGTGTAGCCGAAGCCGGCGCAGTTGATCAGCACGTCGATGCCGCCCCAGCGCTCGGCGGCCGCGGCCACGGCCGCGTCGACCTGCTCGGCCACCGCCACGTCGGCGACGTGTGTCCAGGCCTTGCCGCCGTCAGCCACGATCGAGGCGGCGACGGCGTCGATCTCATCCTTGGTGCGCGAGATCAAAAGCACGTCGGCGCCCTCGCGGGCAGCCCTCCGTGCGGTCGCCTCGCCGATCCCCCGGCCTCCGCCGGAGAGCACCAGACGCTTCCCCGCAAACCGGCCGGGAACGTCTGTGGATCCGAGTTCTGGAGCCTTCATGGGGTGAATGTATCAAAAATCAAGTATCTATGTAAGGGGCTATTCTCAGTACTGGGTGTGGGCGCCCTCCGGCCCCAGCGGCACACCCGCAAACGGCACGAAGGCGCACTCGAACCGCAGCACCCGAGCGGTCTCGGTGAGGCTGGTGAGGTCGTGCTCGACGTCGCGGCGGACGTGCACCTGACCGCCCTCCCCCAGCGTCCCGGCGAGCCGGTCGACGCGCACGTGGCACTCGCCCTCGACCACCAGATACACGTACTCGGCGGTGTGCGAGACGGCCGTCACCGGCGTGCCCCGCACGAGCTCGACGCAGTCGGCCGGGAAGGGGTTGGACGCCGCCGAGCGATCGCCGTCCAGCGGCCGGGTGATCGTCATCCGGTAGTCCTCCGTCCCCGGCAGGTAGTCCGACGTGCGCCACTTGTTGTGCGCGAAGTTGGGGCCGACCAGCACGAACACCCACGCGTCCTGCCCGCCCACCTCGGTCAGCAGGTTGTGCGGCGCATCCGCCGGGATGTAGACCAGGTCACCGGTGTTTGCGACCCGCTCCTCGCCGCCCACCTCGACCATGCAGGCGCCGCTGAGCACGAAGTAGTACTCGGCCGCGTCGTCGTGGGCGTGGCGCTCCGGCCCCAGGGGGTCGCCGAACAGGTGGTCGGCGCCGGCACACCACACCAGCGGCCCGCCGCGCACCGCCTCGGTGAAGATCAGCTGCTGCCTGACCCAGTCTTGCCACGGGCCGAGGTTGGTGAGCGGAGTCATGCGTGTCCTTTCGTCGGTCTCACAGATCGCGTGCCGGATAGAACCAGGAGTAGGCCGTCCAGCCCCCGTCCAGCGGCAGCTCGCTGCCGGTGACGTAGGAGGCCGCAGACGATGACAGAAAGTCGATCGCGTCGGCCAGATCAGAGAGCGTGGCCGGCTTGTGCATGGGCGAGCGGTCGCGCAGCGTGGCCGGGTCGCGCAGCCCCGGCAGTGCGTCGGTGTCGAGCGGTCCGTAGGCCACGATGTTGATCCGCCGCCCCTCCCGCGACCAGCGTTCGATCGACACCTTCGCCAGCGCCCGGGCAGTGGCCACCGCCAGCTCGGCCGGCCCGTCGTGCGGCGGGGCCAGCACCCCCCACACCGGCACCACGGCGATGAACGACGCCCCCTCTCCGCGGGGAAGGTGCTGATCGGCGGACGCGGCTGCCGCCGTCAGCGATGCCGCCGGATCGTCGCCGGTGTCGCCCCCGACGATGTGGATCCACGATGTGATCGGTTCCACCGGGTGGCGGTGCACGGGCGCCCGCAGGTGCTGCGAGAGCTCGGCCACGAACCCGTCGGTACCGCCGGTGACCACGTAGCTGCTCACTCCACGGCTCCCGGTTCGAGGCCTGCGCCCGCCATCCAGCCGCCGTCGATCAGAAGCGTCGTGCCGGTGATGAAGCGGGCCTTGTCGGAGGCCAGGAAGGCAACGCACTCGGCGATCTCGGCCGGCTCTGCGACCCGCCCCATGGGCGTCCGCCCCGCGTACTCGGCGCGCTTGGTCGCACCCTCCAGCGTGCGCAGCACGTGCTCGAGCATCTCGGTGCGGGTGACGGCCGGCGCAACCGCGTTGACCCTGATCCCGCGGGCGGCCCACTCCACCCCCAGCACCTGGGTGAGACACGAGATTCCCGCCTTGGCGGCGTTGTAGGCCGAACGCCCCGGATGCCCGCCGAATCCGCCGATCGAGCTGAGGTTGACCACCGCGCCGCCACCTCCGGCGAGCATCGAACGGGAGACGGCTTGGGTCATCAAGAACGTGCCCGTCAGCATCACGTCGATCTGGCGGCGCCACTCCTCCTCGGCCAGCTGGTCGGACGGCGCGACCGTGACCACACCGGCGTTGTTGATCAGCACGGCGGGCGGCCCCAGCCGAGCGGTGACCTCGTCCACCAACTGCCGCACATCACCACCGTCGGAGACGTCCACCCGCCACGGCTCGGCCCGATAGCCGGACTCGGTCAAGAGCTGTGCCCGCTCGGCAGCGGCTTCCGGGTTGATGTCACAGATCACCACCACGCCGCCGCGGCTCGCGAGGCTCTCGGCGATTGCTGCGCCGATGCCGCGGGCGGCACCGGTGACGATGCACACCCGGCCGGCAAACTCGTCCGCTGCCAGGATCGGATCGATCACGGTCGCCTCGGCACGAGGAAGCTGCGCTCGAACGAGCACACCGGCTGCTCGTCCTGGTTCACACCGGTGGTCTCGATGGTGACGATGCCGGCGTTCGGCCGCGACGCCGACGGCCGCGCGGCCAAAACCGTCGAGGAGGCATACAGGGTGTCGCCGTGATGCACCGGTTTGACGTGGCGGAGATTGTCGGTGCCGAGTGCGGCGATGGCCTTGCCCGAGGTATCGGGGACGCTCATCCCCAAGAGCAGCGCATACACGTACGTGCCCACCACCAGGCTGCGCCCTCCGTCCATGTGCAGCCGGGCGTAGTTGTCGTCGGTGTGGATCGGGCTGACCGCCATCGTGAGGCAGCAGAACAGGTGGTTATCGGCCTCGGTGACGGTCTTTCCGGGCCAGTGACGGTACACGTCACCGACCTCGAATTGCTCCAGATAGCGCCCGAATCGATCGCGGCCGTCGGTCACATTTACCGGCCTTGCCTTCGCGGTGGTGGGGCGCTATCCTCGGACAATGCAAACGATTGTATGCTTGCCGTCAGCGCCTGTCAAGGCGACGCCGACGGGGGCAATGTGAGCACTCCGCTGCCGCTCGAAGGGGTGCGCATCCTGGAGCTGGCAGACATCGTCGCCGGTCCCTCGGTGGGGGCCCACCTGGGGGATTTCGGGGCCGAGGTAATCAAGATCGAACGCCCCGACGGCGGTGACGCTGCCAGGCGCATGGGCGGCATGCTGGATGACCGCTCGGCCTGGTGGGTGACCCTCGGGCGAAACAAGCGCAGCGTGATCCTGAACCTCAAGTCGGAGGCCGGCCGTGAGGCCCTGCTGCGCCTGGTCGACAGCGCCGACGCGCTGGTGGAGGCCTACCGGCCGGGCGTGCTGGAAGAAGCTCGGGCTGGCGCCCGACACGCTGCTCGAGCGAAACCCCCAGCTGGTGGTGGTGCGGATCTCGGGCTTCGGCCAGACCGGCCCGCGCAGCACCCAGCCCGGTCTGGGCACGCTGGCCGAGGCCTACTCGGGATTTGCCAGCATCACCGGCGAGCCAGACGGGCCGCCGACGCTGCCGCCGGTGGCACTCGGCGACGAGTCGGCGGGACTGTTTGCGACCTGGGCGCTGCTGGCCGCGCTGTACTGGCGCGACGCCCGCGGCGGCACCGGACAGGTGATCGACGTGTCGCTGTTCGAGTCGCTCTACTCGCTGCTGGGGCCGATACCGACGCTGGTCAAACACCTCGGCTACGTCCCCCGCCGATCGGGGTCGAGGCTGTCGTTCTCGTCACCGCGAAACGTGTATGCCACCAGCGACGGCGGCTGGGTGGCGCTGTCGGGCACCGCACCCTCGCGGGCGGTGCTGCTGTTGGAGGCGCTGGGCGGCGCCGAGCTGGCCGCCGACCCGCGTTTTCTGACCGCGGCCGGCCGCCAGACCCACGCCGACGACCTGGATGACCTGGTGGCCGACTGGGTCGGCCGGCGCACCGTCGAGCAGGTGGAGCGCGAGCTGGGCGAAAAAGGCGTCGCGGTCTCGCGGGTGTTCTCGGTGGCAGAGACGTTTGGACGACCCCCACTACGCCGCCCGCGAGGCGCTGGCGACGGTGCCCGACACCGGCCTGGGCGACGTCACCATGCAGGCCCCGGTGCCGCGCATGAGCCGCACGCCCGGCCGGATTGCCCACACCGGGCCGCCGCTTGGCAGCGATACCGGCGAGGTGCTCAACGAGCTGGGCTTCTCACAGGCCGAGATCGCCGCCGGCGACCGCGACGGCGCCTGGGGCGTCAGCCTCGACTGACGGGACCGACCGTGGCCCGCATCACGACCCGAGGCTCGGGAGATATCACCAGCACTCGCTCGGGCGGAGCACCGGCGACCATCGCCGCCAGCAGGTCGACCGCCCGGCCACCCATCACCGCCAGCGGCATGGCAACGGTGGTCAGCGGCGGCCAGCAGTAGGCCGCGAGCCACACATCCGGCATCGCGATCACCGAGACCGCCTCGGGGATCGACACCTCGCGCTGGTGCAAGGCGTGCAGCACCCCCAGCGCCGACTTGATCGTCCACGCGCAGATCGCGGTGGGCGGCGGGTCGACATCAAGCATCGCCAGCGTCGCCACCTGAGCGGTCTCGGGCTCGAACGCCTCCATCACCAGCCGCTCGTCGACCGCCAGCCCGCGTTGGCTCATGGCACTCAGAAACCCGGTCTTGCGTCGCCGGGCGGTGTCGATGTCCGGCGGCCCGGAGACGTAGGCGATACGTGTGTGCCCAGCGTCGGCCAGACAGCCCACCGCCGCCTCCACGCCTGACTCCTCGTCCAGCACAACCGATGCGCTGGCCTCGGCCACCGCGCGGTTGACGAGCACGTACGGCACTCCGGTGGCGTCCAGCACGTCGAGTCCCACCGACCGATCGGAGGCGGCCGAGAACAGCAGGCCGTCGACGCGGTTCTCCGATACCAGCCGGGCGAAGTCACCGGGATTCGACGGGCGCAGCGCGTCGATCACCACGCTCAGCCCGAGCTCTGCCGCCCGATGCTCGATGCCGTCGATCACCGCCGCATACACCGGGTTGGAGAACTCCGGCAGCACCACCCCGATGCTGCCGGTGCGCTGGGTTCGCAAGGCGCGGGCGAAGGCGTTGGGCGTGTACCCCAGCGCGCGGCTGGCCTCGAGCACCCGCTCGGCCGTCTCGTCCTTGACCAGATCCGAGCGCCCCGAGAGCACCCGTGACGCAGTCGACGGGTCGACCTTGGCTCGCTCGGCGACGTCCTTCAGGCGTACCCGGCCCACGCGCAGACCCTACTCTCTCGCCGCGGGCACGTCGATCGCAGGATGCGGGAAGCAGCGCACCATCGCCCCGCCGTCCACGATCACCTCAGCGCCGTTCATGTACGACGCGCCGTCCGACAGCAGAAACCACACCACCTCGGAGATCTCCGACGGGTCACCGATCCGCTGCATCGGGGCGAGTGCCGCCTCGTTCTCGAGCCAGGCCTCGGCCTCGACGGAATCGGCCGGAATTCCCGCCCGGAACATGGGCGTGTCGATCGTTCCCGGCAGCACCACGTTGCAGCGCAGGCCGTACGGCGCGTAGTCCAGCGCGACGCTCTTGGTCGCCATCAGGATGGCGGCCTTGGCGGCGTCGTAGACGAAGTACCGCGGCCAGGCGGCCACGCCCTGGATCGAGGAGATGTTCACGATCGACCCCCGCCGAGCGGGGAGCATCCTGCGCACGGCGATGGCGCAGCCGAACATCACCCCATGCTGCAGCACCCGCAGGCCGCCGGTGATGTGCTCGGGAGTGACCTCGTGGGCGCCGCCGACAATATCGATGCCGGCGTTGTTGACCCAGTGCCGCAGCGGGCCAAGCTCCTCCGCGACATTGGCCGCCCGCTGGTGTGCGTCCCAGTCACCGACGTCGCCGGTGACCGGCTGGAACTTGTCGCCAAGCTCAGCGCGAGCAGCTTCCAGGGCATCCGGGTTGAGGTCGAGTCCCACCACGGTGACGCCCTCGGCGATCAGCCGTTGGGAGATCGCCTTGCCCATTCCCATGGCCGCGCCGGTGACAACGGCAGTGGCTGGTCGGTCGCTCATCGAGGCCTCCTACAATCGTTTGTCAGACTGTAGGGGAAACGGCAGCGGCCTGTGGTGAATAACGGTGCCAGGCACCGTTATTCACCTTCACTCGTCGAGTGTTCTGTGCTCGACCTCTTCGGGAGTCTGATACCAGGTGGTGCGGTCGCCGACCTTGGCCCGGCTGCGCCACCGCAGCGACTTCGGCTCCTGCTCGACACGCTCCCACAGGTCTGTCAGCCGGCCGTCGATGGTGGCCCGCTCGTCGTCGCTGAGGGCGAGTTCGGGCAGCGCCGCCCGGGTCGTCTCGATGGTGCCGCGACTGGTACGCCACAGCCCCCAATCACCCGCCAGCAGCGAGGAGATGTAGGTGGCGTTGACCGTGTCCTCGTCCTTCTCGCCGATCTCGTGGTCGAGCAGGATGGCGCAGATGTCGAGCACATCCTTGTGGTTGGTGTTGACCACCTGGAGCTTGGTCAGAAGTAGCTCCGCCAGCGGGATGGTGACCGGATCCTCGTGCAGCCGCTGGGCGATCGGGATCTTGTGGCACATCTCGAAGTCGCCCACGAAGACGTCCAGCTGGCGCCCGTTCTGCATGTCGTAGACCACCAGCCGGCGCCCGCCGTTCATCGCGTTGAAGCGCTCGTTGGACTCATACCCGGCCGCCTCCAGCATCTTCAGCGCAGGCTTGCCCTGCTTCTTGGCGGCGACCAGATCAATGTCGCGATAGGTGCGACGCAAGGCCGGATGGATGCCGCCGTGGGCATGCAGGCTGACCGCCACTCCGCCCATCACCCGCACCGTGCAACCGGCTGCGTTGGCAGCGTCGACCAACCGCGTGGCCTCAACGACGACGTCGGGATCCATCACCATTAGGCAAACGTTAGCGTAAACGCCGCACCTTCGTTAGGATGGCGCCGATGGGACGCCAACAGAGCCCTCGCTCGACCCGCCTCGAAGACGTCGCCGAGGCTGCGGGAGTGCACGCCTCGACGGTCTCTCGGGTGCTCAACGATCGTACCGCTGCGGCCGTTCGGCCGGAGACTCGGCTGCGGATCGAAGAGGCCGTCACGCGACTGCGCTACCGCCCCAACGCGATGGCCCGCGGACTCAAGCTCTCGTCCACCGGAGCGTTGGGACTGCTGGTGCCGTCGCTGCGAAACCCGGTCTACTCAGCGATCATCCGGGGCGCGTTCGATCGTGCCTGGGAGCGCCAGTTCGTCGTGCTGCTGGCCGAGGACACCGGTGCTTCGAGCGCCCAGCAGGCATATGAGCGGCTGGTGCGCGAAGGTCGCATCGACGGGCTCCTGATCGCCAGCGCCCGTCCCGACAGCCCCCTGTTCGACCACCTCGTCGACGACCCCATCCCGTATGTGTTCGTCAACCGCCGCCACCTGGGCAGCGGTCGCAACGCCGCCATGCGCGAGGAGGACGCCGGCCGTATGGCAGCCGAGCACCTGCTCGGCCTGGGGCACACACGGCTGGCGCACATCTCGGGTCCGGCCGAACTGGACACCGCCCGCCGCCGGTCCGAAGGGTTCTCAAGGCGGTGCGCGCCGCCGGCCATCGCAGCTCGGTGGTGGCGGCCGCGTTCGACGAGCCCGGCGGGATGGCGGCCATGACCGAGCTGCTGGGTCGCCGGGTGCCGCCCACCGGAGTGTTTGCCTCGAACATCAACCAGGCCGTCGGCGCGATCGCCGGCGCCCGCATCGCCGGCCGCTCGATCCCGGATGACCTGTCGCTGATCGGCTACGACGACGACCCCCTATGCGACTGCCTGTCGGTGCCGTTGACCGCCATCCGGATGCCGCTCTCCGAGCTGGGACGGGTGGCGGTCGATGCGCTGATCGACCAGGTCGAGGGCTCCCAGCCGCACGACATCACCGTCGAGACCGCACCCGAGCTGGTGGTGCGCGAGTCGACCGCCCCACCGAGGTCGCGATGATCATTCGCGCCGCCGTCATGGAGCAGGCCTCGAGTCCGCATGGTCGTCACCGACCTGGAGCTCGATCCGCCCGAGCGCGACGAGGTGCTGGTGAAGATGCTCGCCTCGGGCATCTGCCGCAGCGACCTCTCCTTCCTGGACGGCAAGTGGCCCGCCCCCACCCCGATGGTGCTTGGCCACGAGGGCGCCGGAGTGATCGAGGCGGTCGGCGAGGGCGTCGACCAAGCGCGCGTGGGCGAGTACGTGGTACTCACCTTCGCGCCGCCCTGCGGCCGCTGCCGCTACTGCCTCGAGGGTCGCGCCAACCTGTGCACCGAGGCGGCCGAATGCATGGACGCCGGCACCATGCGCGACGGCACCACGCGGCTGCACCGCGGCGACCAGCGCGTCCACCACCTGGCGCTGGTGTCCTCGTTTGCAAGCCACGCGGTCGTGCCTGCCAACGCCGCCATCCCGGTGACCGACCGGCTGGAACCGGGCCTGGCGTGCCTGCTGGGCTGCGGCGTGACCACCGGAGTGATGTCTGTGACGCGCCGCGCAAACGTTCGCCCTGGAGAGTCGGTGGCGGTGTTCGGCTGCGGCGGCGTCGGCCTGGCGGCCGTCCTGGGAGCCGGGCTGATCTCCGCCGACCCGGTGATCGCGGTGGATACGCTCGCCGACAAGCGGGCGATGGCGCTGGCCATGGGCGCCACCCATGCGGTCGATCCGGGCGCCGGCGACCCGGCCGAGCAGATCCGCGCGATCGTGCCCGGCGGCGTCGACCACGCCTTCGAGGCGATCGGCATCGCGGCCGTGGCCGACCAGGCGTTTCGGTCGGTGCGCGACGGCGGTACCACGGTGCTGATCGGCCAGCCGGCGATGGGTGTGAAGGCGGGCTTCGACGTGTACGACGTGACCCAGTTCGAGCACACCATCCTGGGCACCAACCTGGGCGGCGCAAACCCCGCGCTGCACGTTCCCGGGCTGGCCCGTCTGGCCGCCTCCGAGCGGCTCGAGCCTGGGACCGCTGGTCACCCACCGGATGCCGCTCGACCAGATCAACGAGGCGGTCGCGATCACCGCCTCCGGCACCGGCGGAAGGGTCGTGATCGAACTGTGATCGTGCTCCAGAACAACGACCTGCTGGTGCGCGTCGATCCGGCCCACGGAGCCGAGATCCTCGATCTCGTCAATCCCCGCACCGGCACCCAGTATCTGGGCCGGCCGCCGTTCGCCTCGCTGCCGCCGCGGGCCGGCGAGCTGGACGAGGAGACGTGGACCGACAGCTACCGGGGCGGATGGTCGACGGTCACGCCCAACGGCGGCAACGCCTGCACCGTGGACGGCGACTACCACGGCTTCCACGGCGCCGCCTCGACCGCGGTCGTGGGACATCACCGACGCATCCGCCGACAGCGCGACCCTGACCTGGGAGGGCCACGGGCTGGCCGTCACCCGGCGGCTGGCGATGCAGGACGGAGGCCTCGCCGTCGAGACGACCTGGAGGGCCACCGACGGCCCCGCCCCGATGATGCACGTGGAGCACATGACCTTCGGCGTGTCGCTGCTGAGCCCCGAGGTGGAGATCCGGCTGCCCGGCGGCCGGGGATTCGAGCTGTCCGAGGTCGACGGCCCGGTGCGCGCTCCCGAGAACGCCCCGGCCTGGCCCGACATGTTGCTGCTGGACGGCTCGATCGAACGCGCCGACCGCTGGCCGATCGACCGCCCACGCGCCCGGTTCGGCTGCATCGCAGACATCCCCGAGGGCCGCATGGAGGTGCGCAACACCGCCACCGGCGAGGGCGTCGCGGTGGAGTGGGACATCGCCATGCTGCCGCACCTGTGGTACTGGCACGAGGCCCGCGAGAGCGGTGGCCGCTGGCGTCATGCGGGCGAGCAGCTGGGACTCGAGCCGGTGTCCGTTCCCCACTCACTGGGGCTGGCCCGAGCGGTGGCCGAAGGACAGGCGCACATCGTCGAGCCCGGCAGCGAACTCAAACAGCCGGATCGCCGTGCGTGCTCTTGACGGAGGATCGCCCAGCGTGAGAAAGTCAAGGCTTGCAATCGTTTGTATTATGTATCAAAGGGAGCAGCATAGGTGCTAAGGCGCAAGCGTAAGAACACCGACGACGATCTGGCCGGGACGTTCGAGCTCTACTACGCGTCCGACGTCCACGGATCGGAGCAGTGCTGGCGCAAGTTCCTCGGCGCCGGGCGCTTCTACGGCGCCCAGGCCCTGATCATGGGCGGCGACCTGACGGGCAAGGCGATCGTCCCGATCACCGCCGACGGCGACTCCTTCAAGGCCCACTTCCTGGGAGAGGACCAGTCGGGAAAGGGCCAGGAGCAACTCGACAAGCTCGAGGATGCGATCCGCTACAACGGCATGTATCCATGGGTCGCGAGCGCCGCCGAGGTGCAGGCCGCCCACGACGACGCGAATCTCCGCTCCGAACTGTTCGAGAAGGTGATGGTGGACGAGCTCCAGCGCTGGATCGACCTGGCCGACGAGCGCATGTCTGAGTACGGCATCCACGTGTACGTGATGCCGGGCAACGACGACCCCTGGAGCTGCGACGCGGTGCTCGAGGGTGCGTCGCACGTTCAGGCCTGCGACGAGCGCGTGATCACAGTCGGTCCGCACGAGATGATCTCGTGCGCGTTTGCCAACCCCACCCCGTGGAACAGCCCCCGCGAGCTGGACGAGGACGCGCTCTACACCAAGATCAAAGCGCTCGCCGACCAGGTCGAGTCGCCCGAGACGGCGATCTTCAACCTACACGTCCCGCCCTACGACAGCGGGCTGGACACCGCCAACGAGATCAATCGCCGATCTCACCCTGGTGTACAAGAGCGGCCAGCCGAACCCGGTCCCGGTCGGCAGCACCGCGGTGCGCCAGATCATCGAGGAATACCAGCCACTGCTGGCACTACATGGACACATCCACGAGTCGAGAGGGGAGGCCCGCATCGGTCGCACGCTCTGCATCAACTCCGGATCCGAGTACAACAGCGGCCGCATTCACGGCGTCACCGTCAGGCTGGCGCCAACGCAGGTCGTGACACATCAGTTCGTGATCGGATGAATGCACTTCCACAAGGAGGAACATCGTGAGTGATATACCCGCCGCAGAGGCGCCGCCACCGGCACCTTCTTCCGGCATGTTCGCGCGAAACGCCACGGGCCTGGTCCGTGGAGTCTCACCGCGATCGTCATTGATCATCAACTTCATCCCCGGCCATCCCGCCCAGTCATTGGCGGCAGGGTTCTTCTTCGTGTTCGCCCTCTTCCCGGGCGGGAACTACCTGGTCGGCATTCTGCTGGTTATCCCAATGGGTCTGGCCATGGCGTATGCCTTCGGCCTGCTGACCGCCATGATCCCGAGATCCGGCGGTGACTACATGTTAGTAAGCCGGGTGATACATCCCATGGTGGGATTGATCTCGTCATTCTGTATGACGTTAGCCGGCTTGCTTTCAAATGCCTTCTTCGGCATAGCCTTCGTTACGATCGGACTTGCTCCAGGGTTACAGGGGATCGGTCTGGTCGGCCGGCTGGCCGACGTTGGTGCGGTGGAGTACCGAGATCCAGTCCAAACACTGGATCATCGCGCTCGGCGGACTGATGATGTGCCTTTCCGGTCTGATTTTGGCCGGTGGCTGGAACTGGACGCTGCGCATCCAGAACATCCTGTTCTGGCTGGTCACCGCCTCGCTTCTGATCAGCGTGCTGATCGCGCTGTTCACGTCGCATAGCTCGTTCGTCTCGAACTTCAACGACTTCTCTCAGTCGATCGGCGGACCTGCCGGAGCGTACGACCACACCATCAAGACGGCTCAGGCCGCGGGTACCAATACCGATCCTGTCGTTCAGCTGGAGCAACACGATCCCGGTGATGGGATTCTTCTGCACGTTCTCCATCTTCGCGTACTGGTCGACGTTCGTCGGTGGCGAGCTGCGCCAGGCAAGCACCATCAAGACCGCCAACAACATGGCCATCGCCGCAGTGGTGGGGCCGCTGGTGGTTGCGGTGTGCGCACTGGTGTTCTTCCACACCTTCGGCACGTCGTTCATGATCGCCGCCAACGGTGGCGGAGAGACCCCGGTCGCACCGCAGTTCTTCTCGCTGGTCGCGGCTTCCACCGGTAACACTCTGGTCGCGATCTTCGTGTTCGGTGGCTACATCCTGTTCTGGCCACTGATCTGTTACATCTCGTTCATTCAGCCGACCCGCATGTTGTTTGCCTATGCGTTCGACGGCATCCTGCCCAAGGGCGTGACCAAGCTGTCGCGCAACGGGTCGCCGTATGTGGCAACCATCATCGCGGTGGTGGCGTCGTTCCTGACCCTGGTATGGGCCGTCAACGGCTCGAGCTTCTTCCAGGTGCTCGTGTATGCCACCCTGATCCAGCTGATCGCGATGGCATTGGTGGGGCTCTCGGCCACGGTCGTGCCGTACACCAAGCCCGATCTGTATCGGGCTTCGGCAACCAAGAAGACGGTCTTCGGCATCCCCGTGGTGACGATCGCCGGCGTTGGCGCCATCGCAACCTGCGTCTTCGTGTGGGTGCTCTACCTGCACTATCCGACGCAGTTCTTCCTGGCCGACAAGCAGAAGATGTTCACCATCTTCGGCGTCACCATCGGCCTGGCGATCATCTACTACTTCGCGGTCAAGCTGTATCGCAAGAGCAGTAGCGGAGTCGACATCGATCGGGCATTCGCGGAGATCCCTCCCGAGTGACCGAAACGCGACGGACGGGGGGCCGGTTCGCCGGCCCCCCGTCGTCGCAACCTTGCAGTGCGCGGTGCTGCGTGGAGAAACCATCCGAACCTGAAGGAGCATCGTGAGCAATCGTCTAGATGGAAGGCGCGCCCTGGTCACCGGAGCGTCCAGCGGAATCGGGCGTGAGGTGGCGGTTCGATTTGCCGCCGAGGGCGCGGCGGTGGCCTGCGGAGGCCGCGACCAGGGCCGTACCCAGGACACGGTCGATCGGATCGTCGCCGCCGGCGGCACCGCGGTCGCCGTGGTTGGCGACGTGTCCCAGCCCGAGGGCGCCCAAGCGGTGGTGGAAGCCGCCGCCGACGGGCTCGGCGGGCTGGACGCGCTGGTCAACAACGCCGGCATCGACGCCACCGAGTGGAAGCCGGTGGCCGACTGGCCGGTGGATGAGTTCGACGACATCATCCGCACCAACCTGCGGGGGCCGTTCCTGGTCTCCAAGTACGCGATCCCCCACCTGCTCGAGGCCGGCGGCGGCGCGATCGTGCACATGAGCTCGGTGTGCGCCATCACCGTGTGGGCGGGCGACTGCGCCTACGACGTGTCCAAGGCCGGGCTGAACATGCTGTCCGACCACATCGCGGTCGAGTACGGGCCCAAGAACATCCGCTCCAACACCCTGATGCCCGGTGCGATCGTGACCGAGCTGCACGAAACGGTGATGGAGGCGATGAACGACGGCCGCGCCTTCGAGCGCGAGCTGCTCTCCCGGCACCCGATCGCCCGCCTCGGCAACGTCGCCGAGGTCGCCGACGCGTGCGTGTTCCTGTGTGCTGACGAGGCCGGGTTCATGACCGGCTCGAACATCTCGATCGACGGCGGCTACAGCCGCATCTGAGCGCCGTTGCAGATCACCGACATCCATACGCACGTGCTGCTCGACCCCGGCTACGACGTGGGCGCGACCAGCTCGGCCCAGGACACGATCGTGGTCGAGATCGAGACCGACGAGGGCATCACCGGGATCGGCGAGACCGACCTGAACGCCTGGATCGCGCGGGCGTGTATCGATGCCCCGGGCACGCACACGATGGATCGCGGCCTGCGGCCGCTCCTGATCGGGCGCGATCCCACCGACGTCGAGGCGATCTGGCAGGAGCTGTACGTGGGCAGCTGCATGAGCGGCCGCCGGGGAGCGCTGATGCACGCCATCGGCGCGCTCGACATCGCTCTGTGGGATCTGCGCGGCAAGGCCGAGGGCGTGCCCTGCTGGCAGCTGTGGGGGAAGGCCCGCGGAGAGACCTTGACGCCGTATGCCTCGCTCCAGCCGGAGGTGTCGTCGTTCGACGCCTACCTGGAGTCGATGATGGCGTGGGCCACCCGCGCCCGCGACCTGGGCTTCACGGCGGCCAAGCTGGAGGCCACCTTCGACGGGCCGTACGCGCACAAGGGCCTTTCGGGGCCGGACGAGTGGATCGTGCAGGTCGTGCGCGAGGTGCGGGCGGCCGCCGGCGCGGAGATGACGCTGATGGTGGATGTGCAGTACGCGTTCGACTCGGTCGAGCGGGCGCTGGCCGTCGCCGAGCAGATCGCCGAGTACGACATCTTCTTCCTCGAGACGCCGCTTTGGACGGACGACATCGAGGGCTATGCGCGGCTGACCGCGGCCTCGCCGGTGCCGATCGCCTGCGGCGAGTGGCTCTCCTCCCGGCACGAGTTCCGCCAGCTGATCGAGCGCTCGGCGGTGAACGTGGTGCAGCCCGACATCGGCCGGGTGGGCGGACTCACCGAGGCCCGCCGGGTGTGCGACATGGCGGCCGAGGCGGGGCTCAAGGTGGTGCCGCATGCGTGGAAGACCGGTATCTCGGTGGCGGTCGCGGCGCACCTGGCGACGGTCACGCCGCACATGCCGTTCTTCGAGTTTCTGCCGGCGGAGCTGTGCGAGTCGCGGCTGCGCAAGGAGCTGACCGTCGACGAGATGGTGTTCGCCGACGGCCGGCTGGGGATCCCCGCCCGGCCGGGCCTCGGCATCGAGCTCAACCGTGAAGCGCTGGACGAGTTCGTGCAGGCTGCGGCTCGTGTCGCCTGAGGCCCGCGCCGCGCAGGTGTCGGATGCACTCGATGCCATGGGCGTGCCCGACCGCTGCATCTCCCAGCTGCGGCAGTTCGTACCCGGCCCGGCGGTGGTGGGCACGGCGTTCACGATGCAGTGCGCACCTGCCGAGCGGGCAGACGGCGAACGGTACGTGGGCTTGCTGGCGGCGCTCGATGCCGTCGGCCGCGGCGACGTTGTGGTGGTTGCAAGCGGACCGTCGGATGCCGCGGCGGTGTGGGGCGAGCTGCTCTCCAACGCCTGTATCGCGCGCGGCGCGGTCGGGACGGTCACCGACGGGCTGATCCGAGACAGCGCCCAGATCGCCGCGCTGGGCTACCCCGTGTTCGCCCGCGGCACCTCGCCGCTCGACATCCACGGACGGCTCGAGGTGGTCGCCCACGGCGGCGAGGTGACCGTCGCCGGCGTGACGGTGGCCACCGGCGACACCGTCGTCGCCGACGGCGACGGCGTGGTGGTCGTGCCCCAGGCGCACGCCGCCGAGGCCCTCGAACGGGCCGCCAGCCAAGGCCGGCGGCGAAGGCGACTTCCGCAAAGCCGTCAGCGAAGGCGCCACCGCCACCGAGGCCTTCCGCCGCTTCCACGTCCTCTGAATAACTGGTGCCAGGCACCAATTATTCACGCGCTGGGCTGGCAGCTGCCAGAGATCGCAAATCGCAAATCGTTGTTGCAAATCGGAATCACACGCAATATAACTCCGCTTCTGCAAGGTTGAAAACAACATCATAGAACGGAGAGAGCATGAAGCGCGGTATCTGGTTGACTGCGACGATCGTCCTGCTGGCCCTCGCGGCCGAGGGGGAATCTCGCGGCTCCAAACCGGCTCCAACTCAGCCCTGGCGGCGGCCCCGGCGCCGATTGTCGAGGGGATCCTTGCGGACTCAGACGGCGTGCCGATCGCAAACACCGCGGTTACGGCGTACGCCGACACTCCGGTCGTCGACCCGTCTGGCACGGTGCCTCTCGAGGCGATCGGCACGACACAGACTGACGGGTCGGGGTACTTCGCGCTGACTTCCGCGAATCTGCCGGCGATGCGCGCCGAGGAGGCGACCAATGGTGGCTACCTCAACATCAAGCTGATCGCAAGCGACGGAACGACGCTCTGGATGGACGGGAGCGCTCGTCGATTCGTCAACGGTGCTTGGCTGGAGACAACCACCGGCGGCGTGGATGTCCCGGTTGATCCAGGGACAGGTGTCGGCAGCATGGTGGCCGGCACGACTCGGCGACTCATCCGCATGCACGCAAGCGCGTCGACAAAGCGGCTGCACCTCCCACGCCCGTTCAGCGTGGATCCGACAGCATGTATCATCGGCCGCTTGGCGGTAGGTGCAGCGGAGCGGCGGCCGGCCACGGTCGGGGAGTTGCACAACTGGTCGACGTCGACCATTCCCGGCTGACCTACGGTCAAGCCGCCGACACCGACATCAGCTACGGAACAACCCTCGGCGCGGGCGGCTGGAGAATCGGAGGCACCGAGCATTTTGGCAAATCGTCGTCCTCAGCGGATGGTCAGGACTATCCCTCGGATCACTTCGCCCACAGGATCTCGGAAGACTTCTTCTTCCAGAACTACCTGTACTCGAACTCGTGTGGCGGCCAGTGGAACGAAGAACACGTCATCAACTGGATCCCCGGTCAGAGCGTTGGGGCCGACACCTCGCAGTATGACGGGCACTGCTCCCAAACACTCAACTGGAGCGCTCTTCGGGCAGGCGGTGACTTCCTCCGCGACCACGACAACTACGTGAGGTTCAACGGAGGCGTTGACTTCCCGATCGGAACGTTCGGCGGGATCTCGCTGGATACCCAGACTGGGCTGTCGACGAGTGCCAAGGTCCGCTGGTGGTTCGGGCACGGCCAAACGTATCATTACCTTTGCCCAGGGCTAGATCAAGGTCAAGACCCAAGCGTCTCGATCCACAACTCGAAACGGATCTTTGCGGGACTGTAGTTGCCGATGAGCCTGACAACCCGACGCGGAGTGAGGGTATTGGTCGTTGCGGCGGCGATCGCACTCATCGTTGCTACAGCGTTGATCGTCGCCAGGAGGTTGGGGTCACCGGCACAAGGGCCATTGGCCTGCGCGGACTGCGGCCGAGAGGGGATACGGTTCAGCGTGCATGTCTCCAAGCCGTTCACATGGGGCATGGTGACGCTGCTAAACAGCGGAGACGAACCTGTGGTTATCGACTCGGTGAAACTCTTCGCCCCGACTCCGGGGTTGAAAGTCACCGGAGTCTATGGTGTGGACAAAGGCGGTCGGGAGACATTCTCGCGAGTCGACCCCCAGACGACTTTTGGCTCGCGTCTGCACCCAATCAAGGGCTACACAGTCCCCGGTCCGGTCGATGGTCAGTACACCATCGCCATTGGTCTAACTACAGCGCGCGTCGGCGCGTACACCGTTTCGGCGGTGGACGTTTCCTACCACGTCGGCAACAATTCCGTATGTGTGGCGGGCGCGGGAACTCTTGACGGTATGCGCGAGGCCGTCGGCGGTTTCCGCGACGAAATTCTGCCAGGCACGATTCGTGGGTGAATAACGGTGCCTGGCACCGTTATTCACTCATGGCTGCTCGGGGTAGTGGAGGGGGGCGCCGGCGATGCCGAGATCGATGCCCTTCACCACCATCCCTCCCAGTGAGCCGATCGCGAGCTTCTTCAGCCCCTCGTCGTAGAACGTCACGTTGGTCGGCATGGGGATGTGGATCCCACTGGGATCGTCCAGCAGCATGTCCACCCGGCCACCCTCAGCCGGGACGTACAGCAGCCGGAACGGGTAGTACACCGCCACCAGGAAGCCCCCATCCGCGCACAGGGTGACGCCGTCGGGCGAGTTCCCGGCCAGGTCGGCGAGCAGCTCGAGCTTGCCGTCCACGACCCGCGACAGCCGGGGGGTCAAGGTCTCGAGGAACACCGGGTTGCCGTCCGCGTCGATGCACATGCCGTTGGGGAAATGCAGCGGCCCCAGGTCGATCACCTCACCGTCGCCGCCGCCGGGCGGGACACGGATCAGCCGTCCGTTTCGGATGTCCATGTCCTCGGTGCCGGAGTCGGTGAAGTACAGCGATCCGTCCGCTGCGAACGAGCAGAAGTTGGGCGTCTCCAGCGGGCCGCCGCCGGCCGAGTCGCACCAGGTGTCGATGTTGCCGGTGGCGGGGTCGACCCGCAGCACCGCCGGGTTGGCATCCATGTTGCACAGGTAGATCATCCCGGCCGCGTCCAGACACAGCCCCAGCACGAAGCCGCCGGTGTTGGCGATCTCGATCGGCTCGGACGTCTCGCGGTCGATGCGATACACCTGGCCGGCCTCGCCGCCGGCGTAGAGCTCACCGTCGGGCCCGGTGGTGATCCCCTCGGGGTGGTCGAGTGGAGCGGCGATGACGTACAGATCGTGAAGTGTTGCCATGATCATCCTTTCGGTGTGCGCGGGTCAGGGTCGGACGCGTTTGGCTGCCTGCTCGAACTCCTCGAGCACATCGCGGTTGAGCTCGATCCCCAGCCCCGGCCGAGCCGGCAGCGCGAGCTGGCCGTCGACCAGCACCAGCTCGTCGGTCACCAGTTCGCGCCGAAGGCGCGACTCCGCGACCTGCTGAGGGACGTATTCGAAGAACGGCATGTGGGGGGTGACGGCGGCCAGGTGCGCGGTGGCCGCGACGGTGATCCCGGTTTTCCAGCCGTGGGGCACGATCATCCGGCCCCGCTCCGCGGCCAGGTCGCACACGCGCCGGGCCTCGGTGAGACCGCCCACGCGACCGACGTCCGGCTGGGCGACCTGCACGCCGCCGCGGTCCATCAGGTCGAGGAACTCAAACCGGGTCGCGAGCCACTCGCCCGCGGCGATCGGGATCGGCGATCGGC
Organism: uncultured Actinomycetes bacterium; assembly: GCA_963729195.1. Lineage (GTDB taxonomy): Bacteria > Actinomycetota > Thermoleophilia > Gaiellales > JAICJC01 > CAVPTL01. The sequence goes on along the minus strand of CAVSNF010000020.1, from coordinate 93,134 downwards.
GAGACAGCTCGGCGTAGCCGTCCAGGTCGTCTGCCCAAAGCGGCGTCTCGACGAAGAACACGTCCAGATCGGCCCAGCTCTCGATCACCTCCAGGGCATGCTCGACCGTGTTCCAGGCGTAGGCCACGTCGACCATGATCGCGAAGTCGGGTCCCACCGCTCGGCGCACGCCGGCGATCGTCTCGATCATGCGCTCGTCGCCGAAATCGAGTCCGGAATGCGCGTATGGCCCGTTGATCAGGATCTCGAGCTTGGCCGCCTCGAATCCCAGTCCCTGCGCCCACGCGGCCTGGTCGACCAGCGTCTGGCTGAACTCGTCGAAGTCCCCAGTGGCCTTGGGCAGAAGCGATGCGTACGGCCGAAACGAGTCGCGCGCCTTCTCGCCCAGAAGCTGCCAGGTGGGCACTCCGGCGGCCTTTCCGCAGATGTCCCAAAGCGCCATGTCCAGCGCCCCCAGGGCATGCACGACCGCGCCCCGGCGGCCGGTCATGGCGGTGCCGACGTACAGCTCGTCCCACACCTTGACCGGATCGAGCGGATCCATGCCCAGGATCGTCTGGCCCAACCCGAGATCCATCGTGTGCATACCCGGGGCTTCGATGCACTCACGCGCGACCCAGGCGTTCAGGTCGGTCTCGCCGATCCCGGTGATGCCCTCGTCGGTATGCACCTCCACCACGATGTCGTCCTGATTGGAGCTGGTCGCGTCCCGTTCGTACCCCGGGTCGAGCAGGATGTGGCAGTCGATGGCGGTGATCTTCATGCGCTGTGCCTCCGGTGAAGGTCCTGCAGCCGGGCGGTGAGATCCCCGGGTGCTCCGTCGAGCAAGTTATCCGTAAGCAGGCGGCCGGCCTCCAGCTGAAACACCGGCCACCAGTCGTCCCGCGGACGCACCCACGCGCCTTCGATCGACGCCCGTGTGCCGGAGTAGAAACCACCCGCGAGCGCATCCAGTTCCGGATCCTCCCATGCCGCACGGTGTCCCGGTTGACCACCGGTACGGGCAACGATGTCGCGCTGGGCGTCTGCGCCGCTCGCCCAGACTGCAAATGCCGCCGCCTCGGCCTGGTGTGCTGATGTTGCCGAGACGGCCAGTCCCGCGCCTCCCAGAACCGCGCCGGCAGGGCCGTTGGCTGAAACGGGCACATCGGCGAACCGGCAGGGCCGGTCGGCCGCGGTGGCGTAGGTGCTGTAGCCGTAGGTCAGCGGCATGTAGACGATCTCGTCGGTGGTCGTCATCCGCCCCAACGCGTCGGGCGGCTCCCAGCCAAGCGCCTCACGCGGGCCGAGTTGTGCCAGCTCCGATAGCACGACCGTCGCACGGGCATCTTCGGTGGCGCTGGCAAACGGTTCGGCACCGAACGCGCCGACCAGGCTCAGCCAGCTCGAGACGGCGTGTGGCGGGGAGAGCGGCAGCGCGACGGCACCGGGCCGGCGACGGGCCAGCGACAGCACCTCATCCCAGCTGACCGGCGCAGCCTCGCCGCCCAGCAGCTCGTCGCGGACAGCGGCCACCTGGCAGGCGGCATCGGTGGCCAGGCCCCACTGGTGACCGCCGTGAATGTAGGAGGCGTGGCTCGGCCCCACCGCCCCGGCGCTCAGATCGGCGAGCGTCTCGGCATCGAGCAGCGTGTCCAGCGGGGTCAGGCAGCCGGTGCGCTCGGCCCGGCCGCAGAACGGGTGATCGATCACGATCAGGTCGTACTGATCTGCGACGTCCTCCAGCGGCTGGTCACCGAAGGCCTCCAGCGACCGCGCCTGCCACTGCACCTCGACGCCGGTCAGCGAGTGCCACTGCTCGCCGCAGGCCCGCATCGGCGACATGCAGCGCGGATGGTCCCAGCCCAGGGCACGGAGCACCACGGCGTCAACCAGCGGTGACCGTCTGGCGCGGCTCGGGCAAACGTTTGCGCATCATTCTCGAGCGAGTCTATGCGATCCCCCCGACCACCGTCAAGCGGGTTGGGATGGCGGTTGGGAGGGATCGAAGGGCGATATGATCTATGATCAAATCGTGATTCAGCGGATAGAAGCACGTGCCATTGGCCCCGATGTCGACCGCTACAGCTGGGCGTCCGATCTCGACCAGCAGTACGGCACGCTGACCGTTGTGCGGGTGCTCGACGACAGCGGAATCGAGGGCCTCGGAGCCACTCCGTCCTACTCGACCGGCCGCTTCGATCTGTCCATCCTGGAGACGCTGCGGCACCTGGCCCCACGCATCCTGGGCGCAGACCCACAGCAGCGCGAGGCCGTCTGGTACGGCCTCCAGGATTTCGCGCTGCCGCTGCTCCCCGGCGCCCAGGCGACGCTCGATATCGCGCTGTGGGACATCGCCGCACAGCAGGCCGGCGTGCCCCTGCACCAGCTGCTCGGGGGCTTCCGCACCAGGGTGCCGGCGTACGCCTCCACCCCGCTCCTGGCCGACGCCGACGCCTACGTCGAGTTCGTCGGGCAACTGCTCGAACTGGGCTACCGGGCGGTCAAGTTCCATGCCTGGTGCGAACCCGACCGCGATCTGGAGATGCTGCGCAAGGTGCACGCCGCCCACGGCGGATCGGGCATGGCGATGATGCACGACGGCGAACAGCGCTACGACCGCACCTCGGCGCTGCGGGTCGCCCGCGAGCTCGACGCGATGGGCTTCGGCTGGCTCGAAGCGCCGCTGCCCGACCACGATCTGATCGGCTATGCCGACCTGCGCAGCCGGGTGGGCGTGCCGATCCTGGGCGGCGGCAACGACATCGTCGACATCCGCTCCGTGGGCGACGCGCTGATGCGCCACCCGTGGGACGCCCTGCGGTTCGATGTCACCGTCGCCGGAGGTTTCACGCCGTCCCGGAAACTGGTGGGACTGGCTGAAGGCGCGGGGCTTTGGGCAGAGCTTCAGAGCTGGGGATACACCCTGATCCAGGCCGCCAATCTGCATCTGGGCCTGGGCATGGCCTGTACCGGCATGTTCGAACTGCCGGTGCCACCCGAGCCGCACGAGTTCGCGGTCGCCAACCCGTACAAGATCGCCGCCGACGGCCACGTTGAGGCGCCCACCGCACCCGGCCTCGGCGTCGAGGTGGACTGGGAGCGGATGGAAGCCGCCACACTCGCCACCTTCACCTGCGAGGCATAGGTGGACTGGGCCGGGACGATTGCGGGGGTGGCCACCCCGCTGAGGGACGACCAGTCGATCGACTGGGCCTCGTTCGAAGCCCACCTGGAGACGTTCGTGGGCTGCGGCCTGACCGGCGTGGTGGTCAACGCCGACACCGGCGAGGGGGGATTGCTGGCAGCGGACGAGCGTGAAGACGTGCTGCGGTTCGCGGTGCGACAGATCGGCGACCGCGTACCGGTCACGACCGGGCTGATCCCCGCCCACACGGCGGCGGCCGCGGAGAGTGCGCGGTCGGCGGGTGAGCTGGGGGCCGCGGCGCTGCAGGTCTTTCCCCCGCCGGTGTTCATGGGAGAGCCGCTGGCGTGGGAGCCGGTGGCCGCCTACTACCGCGCGATCGCGGCCGCCACCGATGTCCCCGTGATCGTCTACTCGGCACCCGCCGGATTGGGAGTCACCTACGAGATCGAGGTGCTCAAGCGGCTGGTCGAGATCCCCGGCGTGGAGGCGATCAAGGAGTCCTCGTGGAGCCGGGCGCGATTCGCCGACGCGGCGGCCGCGTTCGGCGGCGACCGCCACGACGTGGCGCTCCTGTCGGGTCAGGACACCTTCATTCTGGACTCGCTGGTGGGAGGCGCCGACGGGGCGATGCTGGCGGTCGCAGCCTCTGACGCCGCGGCCTTCGCCACCATGTGGGCGCGGCGGGGAACGAGTGAAGCCGCCGATATCCAGGCCGCCCTCAACCCCTACATCGAGCTGCTGTTCGCGCCGCCGCTGCGCGACTTCCGGGCCCGGCTGAAGGCGGTGCTGGCCCACGACGGCGTCATCTCCACCGCCACCGTGCGCTCACCGCTCGCGAGCATCGGCGCCGACGAGGCCGCCGTCCTCAACCAAACTCTCGCCACAGCCCGCACCCAACTGCCGGGGTGAATAATTGGTGCCTGGCACCAGTTATTCACCACCAGCGTCAATCACGACAGGCGCCCTGAGGCGCAGGCCGTTGGGCCCGTGGCAAGGATCGAGCCGCGAGCGGAGCGGAGGCGTGGGGTTATCCCACGTCGAGCACCGCACGCGGCGTGGGACGCCGCCACAGGCCCAACGGACCAGCCTCGGTGAATAACGGTGCCTGGCACCGTTATTCACGACCGGCGCCCTGAGGCGAACTATTCACCGGCGGCGCGGGCGAAGGCGGCGACGGCGCGGCCGGTGGCGTTGAGGTGGTCGCGCACCGCGGCCTCGGCCCGATCGGGGTCGCGATCGGTCAGGGCATCGACGATCGCCTTGTGCTCCTTGCGGGCCTGCGCCGTCTTGTGCAGCCGCTGGACGTACAGCCGGATGTACGGCTGGGACTGCTCGCGGAAGCGCTGGATCAGTTCCAGCAGCCGGGGCCTGCCCGACGCCTGGTTGATCGCGTCGTGGAACTCGGAGTTGAGCTGCACCCAGCGGTCGATGTCCTCCTCCTCTTTGCGCATCGCCGCCAGCACCTTGCGCAGGCGGTCCAGCTGCTCGTCCGTGAGCTCCTGGCTGGCATGCCGCGCCGCCACGCCCTCCAGCGCCGCCCGGATCTCGTAGATCTCCTCGACCTCGCCGGGGCTGAGCGCCGTCACGATCGCGCCGCGGTGGGGGACGATGGTCACGAATCCCTCGGCGCCCAGCTGCCGCAGCGCCTCGCGCACCGGCATCCGGCTGACCGAGAACTCGGCCGCCAGCGCATCCTGGTCGATCCGGGTGCCGGCCTCCAGCTCTCCGGCGATGATGCGCACCCGCACCGCGTCGGCGACCGCCTGCTGGATGGTGAGGTGGGTCAGCGCCATGGCATCATGCGAGCATCGCTCCAGGGGCGACAATCGACTTGAGGAACCCTGTGGGCGAGCCGGCCAGCAGCGACTCGAATGCCGCGGCGCTCTGGTCGAGCGGAAACACCCGGCTGGAGATCGCCGGCTGCAGCTGGCCCGACGCCAGCAGCTCGACAGCGCGCGCGAACTCGGGGTTGGTGTAGGCGAATGACCCCAGCACCCGCTGCTCACGCACCACCAGGTCAAACGCCGGGATGGACGAGTCCTGATCGTGCATGCCCAGCCATAGCGCTGTGCCGAGCGGCGGCAGCAGTCGCACCGACTCGTACCGAGTGGCCGATGTCCCGGCCGCATCAATGGTGATCTCGACGCCTCCGGGACGCTCACCGACGGCTGCCTCCAGCTGATCAGGCGAAACGACCACATCGGCCACCTCAGCCGCGCCCTCGCGGCGACCGGCGTCGACGTCGCTCACAACGATCCACTCGGTGCCGATCAGCCGCAGCATCTGGGCCGCCAGCACGCCGATGGTGCCCGCGCCGAAGACCACGGCCGATCGCGGCGCCACCCGGCCGATCAGCTCGACCGCGTGGACGCAGGTGGCCAGCGGTTCGGCCAGTACCCCGGCGCCGGGATCGACGCCCTCGGGCAATACGTGCAGGCATTTGACCGGCACCGACACCAGCTCGCCGAAGCCACCGGGGCGGGTGCCGCCGACCAGCTCACGATCCTGGCAGACGTTCTCGCGGCCCGAGCGGCACGGCCCGCAGACGCCGCAGGGCACCTGCGGGTTGACGGCGACGTTGCGGCCGACCAGAGACCGAGCCACGCCGCTTCCCACCTCCACCACCTCGCCGGTGAGCTCGTGCCCCATGATCAGCGGCGGGGCGCGGCGCGGACTGCGGGTGGCGACTCCGTGCACGTCGGACCCGCAGATGCCCGACGCCGCCACGCGTACCGTCACCTCGCCGGCCGCGGGCGACTGCGCCGGAACCTCCAGCACCTCGAGCGTTCGCGCCTCGGTGTAGACCAGCGCTCGCATCGACTCGCTAGGCGACGCGGTAGTGATTGAGGGCCTCCTCGTCGATCTCCACACCCAGGCCGGGCCCCGGTGGCAGCCCGAACTCGCCGTTGACGATCACCGGCTCCGGGCCCGCCAGATTGTGCCGCAGCTCGGCGTTGGGGTGCAACTCGGGGTGGCAGTACTCGGTCCAGGGACAGTTGCTGAGTGCGGCTGCGAAGTGGTTATTCGCCACCACGCCGATGGTGGTGGCAACCCAGCCGTACGGCACCACCTGACGGCCGCGGGCCGCCGCCGCCTCGGCCACGCGCATCGACTCGGTGAACCCGACCCGGATCACGCTCGGCTGGACGATGTCCACATGACCGTAGTCCATCATCTCGATGAACTCGTTGCGAGTCACGAACAGCTCGCCGATGGCCACCGGAATCGATGAGCCGTCGGCGACCCGGCGGTAGCCCTCGACGTCGTCCAGCCACATCGGCGTCTCGATGAATCCGGGGTCGCAGTCCTCGATTTGCCGCAGGGTGTGGAGCGCCTCCTTGGGCGACTTCCAGCGATGGCCGACGTCGACCAGCATCGTCATCGCGCCGTTCACGAGCTGCTTGGCGCGGTGGGCCATGTCCACGATCTGATCGTTGGTCTGGACACAGTCCGACAGTGGCTCGATTTTGTACGCCGGGAAGCCGAGCTCCTGGGAAAATGCGATCTTGCCGAGGTTGGTCTCGAGCGTCTGGGCGTAGTCGGCCGGGCCGAAGTAGAGGCTGCTGTAGGGCACGATCGGAGCGCCCGAGGCACCACCCAGCAGCTCATAGATGGGCTTGTTTTCGGCCTTGCCCTTGAGATCCCACAGGGCCACGTCGATGGCGGCCAGCACCGCCACTCCCAGCCCGCGGCGACCCGACATCACGGTCGATCGGTAGATCGAATCCCACAGCCGTTGGGGGTGAAGCGGATCCTGCCCGATCAGCAGCTCCTTGATCCCCTGGCTCCAGCTGTGCGAGCCGGGCGAGTCGACCACCGCCTTCATCGCACGCGGCGTGTGGTTGCCCTCGCCGATGCCGGTGATGCCCTCATCGGTCTTGACCCGGACGATGAACGCATCCTGCATCGCATCCGCCGCGGTCGTGTCAATCGATGGCTTCTCAACCACGATCGCCTCGATGTCGGTGATCTTCATGCAGACTCCTGTTCGTTATCTGGGGCGCCGGCGAGCGCCTGACGGACGCCGCGCGCCACGCGCTCAGCGTCGGGGATCGCCACCGCCTCGAGGGTCGGTGCCGAGGGTTTGGGGGTATCGGGTGCGGTCACCCGCACGACCGGGCCGTCCAGGTGCCAGAACCCGCGCTCGGCAGCCTGCGCCGCCACCTCTGCGCCAAATCCACAGGTGCGCACGGCCTCGTGCACGACCACCAGCCGGTTGGTCTTGGCCAGCGACGCGTCCACGGTGTCCCAATCAAACGGCGACAGCCAGCGGGGATCCACCACCTCGGCTTCGATGCCCTCGGCGGCCAAAAGCTCTGCCGCCTGGAGCGCAACCCCGACCATCCGCGAGAGCGCCACGATGGTGACGTCGCCGCCATTTCTGACCACCCTCCCGCCACCGATCTCGGGAATCTCGGCCTCCAGGTCGACCTCGCCCCGCTGGTCGTAGATGGCGCGGTGCTCGATCAGGATCGTGGGGTCATCGTTTGCGATTGCGGCCAGCAGCATGGTGTAGGCGTCGGCCGGGTTCGAGGGCAGGCCGACACGCAGGCCGGGGATGTGGCACAGCAGCGCCTCCACGCAGCGGGAGTGCTGGGCCGACGAAGACGTGAGCGAGCCCTGCTGCGTCCGCACCGTGAACGGGGCGGTGGTGCGACCGCGGGTCAGCCAGCGCACGTTGGCGGCCTGATTGACCAGCTGGTCGATGCCGACGAACAGGAAGTCCGCCCACATGATCTCGACGATCGGGCGACGGCCCATCATGGCGGCGCCGAGCGCGGCACCGAGCATGGCTGTCTCCGAGATGGGCGTGTCGAACACGCGGTCGCCGAACTCGTCGGTGAGGCCGCGGGTGACGCCGAACACCCCGCCGGGGGCGGCCACGTCCTCGCCGAACACGATCGCCTCCGGGTAGGTCTGCATCGCCCGGTGCATGGCGGCGTTGAGTGCGTCGCGATACGTGATCGCCGATGCCTGCTCAAGCGTAGACATGCTGCTCCAGCGTGTCGGGGTCAGCGGCTGGCGCCTCCGCGGCGGTCGCCGCCGCGGCACGGACGTCCGTGCGGGCGGAGGCTTCCAGCTCGGTCAGAGCGCTCTCGTCGGCGAGGTCTTCGGCCAGGATCGCGGCACGCAGCTTGGGGATTGGGTCGGCCTGGGCGGCCCACTCCGCCTTCTCGCCCTCCGGGCGGTAGTGCTCGGGATCGTGCGTGTGGTGCCCGCCCAGCCGGCGAGCCGCGCACACCAGCAGGGTCGGCCCGCCACCCTCGCGCGCGCGAGACGCTGCTTCGAGCACCGCCGCCTGGACGACGCGCGGGTCGGTGCCGTCCACCGCCACGCCCGGAAAGCCGTACACCTCGGCGCGCCGCTCCAGCGGCCCTGCCGGGAGACATCGACTCGGTCGGCGTGTACTCGGCGTAGCCGTTGTTCTCGCACACGAACACCACCGGAAGGCTGTAGACGGCGGCGAAGTTCATCGCCTCGTGCACGGCGCCCTGGTTGAGCGCGCCGTCACCGAAGGCCGCCACCGCAACCCGGCCGGAACCGTCGTATCGCGCCGCCAGCGCCGAGCCCACGCCGATCGGCACCCCGGCTCCGACGATGCCGCTCTCGCCCAGGAACCCGTGGTCGGGATCGGCAAAGAACCCGGCGCCGCCGCGGCCGCCGTTGACTCCGGTCTCGCGCCCCATGAACTCTCCGAACAGCGCCTCCAGCGACGTCCCACAGGCGATCGCCCAGTGGTGGCCCCGATAGGTCGCATTGACCGTGTCTGACGTCTCGCAACGCCGAGCGGGCACCGACCGCGATCGCCTCGTGGCCGTTGCTGAGGTGCAGCGAGCAGACGATCGTTCCCCGGCTCCGCAACTGCGCCGCGTGATTCTCGAACTCCCTGATCGTCACCATCTGGCGATAGGCTGCCACGGTCTCCGACCCGGTCATCCATGCTCCTTGACTGCACCCAAGATTTGATCGATGATCAAGTCTACACTCTCAGTGGAAGGGGCGAGCATGGCATGGTTAGAGGGTCGTACCGCGATCGTGACCGGGGGTGCCGGCGGCATCGGTTCCTTCATTTGTGAGGAGCTTGCGCGGGAGGGCGCCACCGTCGCGGTGTGGGATATGGACGGCGCCAAGGCGGCCGAGCTGGCCGCCACGATTCCCAACGCGCAGGCCTACCAGGTCGACATCACCGACAGTGCTGCGGTCGATCGCACGGTGGCGCAGGTGCACGCCGACCACGGCAGCATCGACACCTTGATCGACAACGCCGGCATCAGCCGGGTGGGGGATCACACCCACGAGCTGTCAGACGAGATCTGGGGCGACTCGATCGGCGTGATGCAGACCGGAGTGTTCTACTGCTCCCGCGCCGTCGGCCGGGTGATGATCGAGCAGGGATCCGGCACCGTCGTCAACATCTCGTCGATCCGCGGCTACTCGGCCAACCCCGGCCGGCTGGCCTACTGCGCAGCCAAGGCAGCGGTGATCATCATGACCCAGGTGATGGCGGGCGAGTGGGGCCCGCTGGGCCTGCGTGTGAACGCAATCGCACCGGGCGTGGTGGCCACCGGGATGTGGAAGGAAGAGGTCGCCCGAGGGCTGTACAAGGAGCAGGACTACATCGACACGATCCCCTCCCGGCGGCTGGCCGAGCCCAGCGAGATCGGGCGGCTGTGCGCCTTCCTCTCCTCGGACGAATGCGCCTACATCAACGGCGAATGCATCGCCATCGACGGGGCGCTCACGCGGATTCCGTCTGGCTGAGAACGCCACTTTTCGGCGGTCATTTCAAAGTGTGAAAGCGCGACGCAAATTCGCCCGCGCGACGCGTTGAGACGGAGTACACTCGCGCCGCCGTGACGATCCCGTCACGGATCGACGGTTCCCGCACACGCCTCTGAAAGGAGAGTTGATGGCTGTCTCAGGTGAGGGAGGGCACCTACCCCCCCAAGAAGGGCTGCGTAGCAACGCACTGGGGCTGTGGCAGTTGGTAATTCTTGGTGTGGCCTACATGGGCCTTGCGCTCACGGTCTATTTCAACGTCGGGCTGATGGAAGGCATTACCGGCCCGATCGTCCCGCTTGCATTCGCGGCCGTTGCAATCGCGATGCTCCCCACGGCGGCAAGCTTCGCCGTCATGAACGCACGCAGGCCGTCCACCGGCAGCGTCTTCACGTGGCTGTGGGAAGCCACCTCGCCCCCGATCGGGATCTGGCTCGGCTGGGTGCTGGTGGTGACATACATCGTCGGATCGATCCTGCAGCCGGTGATGTTTGGCCTGTTCTTCAACACACTGCTGGACTACTTCGGTATCGGAGCCGGCACCTGGACCGCCGTGATCTCCGGACTCGGCTCGGTTGTGGTGATCGGCGTTTTGACCAAGAAGGACATCCAGATCTCGGCCAAGGTGACCGGCTACTTCATCGCATTCGAGGCGGGCTTCGTCGCGCTGCTTGCGGCCTACATCATCATCAAACAGGCGATCGATGGAAACCTCTCCGCCGACCCGTTCATCTATTCGAACAACACGGCAGGCTGGTCGGGCTTCCAAAACGCGGTGCTGTTCGCGGTGCTGGCGATTGCGGCGTTCGACATCGTCGCCCCCATGGCCGAGGAAACAAAGACACCCCGCAACCTGGTGCCCAAGGCCACCATCCTGGTAACGATCCTGGCTGGCGCCTACTGGGTGTTCACCTCCTACGGCTTCGTCGAGGCGGTGCCCGCGAGCACGATGGCAAACTACGTGTCCAGCGGCGAGTTCACCCCGATCTACCTGGTTGCCGACCACTACATCGGCGTCCTGCGGATTCTGATTCCGCTGACCGGCATCACGGCGGTGTTCGCGGCATTCACCGCCATCTCGATCACCGCAGCACGCATGCTATATGCGCTTTCACGCGAGGGCCTGGCGCCAAAGCAGTTCGCTCAGGTCGATGAACACAAGACTCCGTGGAATGCACAAGCGTTCGTTTTGATCTGCTGCGCGGTTCTACCGATCATCATCGTCCTGTGGCAGGATCAAAAGCCGCTGAATGCATTCGGCTGGATCGGCGTCTCGTATGTGTTCTATGTGCTGATCCCCTACACACTGGTATGCGTCGCCAACATCTTCTACCACCTGCGGGTTGTCAGGGACCAGTTCAACTGGTTCAACAACCTGGTGCTCCCGCTGGTCGGCATTGCTATCAACGTCTACATCTTCTACAAGAACTTCCTGCTGACGTTTCTCATCAATGCCACCGACTTCAAGACCCAGTCGAGCATCGCCTACTTCGGTATCGCGGTGCTCGTGATCCTGGCGGGTTTCACTGCTTGGGGTCTTAGCAAGAAACGTGGGACGCAGGATCTTTATCACTTCCCCGAAATCTCGGAGGACGTAACGGAATGAGCACACGGTTCGAAGATCGAACCGTGATTGTCACGGGCGGTGGCCGAGGCATCGGCAAGGCCACCGCCCGCGCATTCGCGGATGAAGGCGCCGACGTGTTGGTGGTCGGCCGCACCGAGGGCGAACTCAACTCCACAGTTGACGAGATCGTCGCCGCCGGAGGGGCTGCCTGGGCCCGAACCTGCGACATCCGCGACGATGCCCAGGTCGATGAGACGGTCGCGGCGGCGATGGCTCGCTGGGGCAAGATCGACGTGCTCGTCAATAACGCCGGCGTCGATGACGACACACCGTTTCTGGAGGTCGAGCGCGCCCGCTTCCGCGACGTACTCGACACCAACCTCACAGCCGCGTTCGTGACCGCCCAGGCGGTCGCGATCGAGATGGCCAAGGCCGGCAGCGGCGTGATTCTGCACACGGCGTCGATCGATGGGTCGGGCGGCGACGGGCCGTTCGTGGCCTACAACGCATCCAAGGCCGGCATGCTCGGCCTCAACCGCACAATGGCACTGGAGCTGGCGGCCCACGGGATCCGTTCCAACTGCGTCAGTCCGGGCTTCACACACACGGAGATGACCGAGAAGGCGGTGGGCCCCGATCTGATCAAGTACCTCAACGGCAGTTTCTCCAGGGTGCCGATGAAGCGCCTGGTGAAGACCGAGGAAGTGGCCCAGGCGTTCGTGTTCCTTGCCTCTGACGCTGCATCGGGGATCACCGGCATCGAGCTTCGGGTGGACTGCGGGCTCACCTCCAACTGGTACATCCTGGAGACGCTCCCCGAGGATTCGTAGCTCAGCAGCTGTCGTCCGCGGCCTGCGTGCAGCTCACGCCGGCGCTTTCGGCTGCCCGCGTGAGCAGGTGGTTGAGGTCGCGCCGCTCGCCGGGGGTGAGTCCGGAGAACACCTCGTCATCGATCCCGTGAAGCGCGCGGTCAAGCTCCTCCAGCAGCTCCCGGCCTTCCGGTGACAGCTCGATGATCGCGCGACGGCGGTCGGCCCGGTCGCGCCGGCGGACGATCAGGCCGGCGTCTTCCAGGTCGTTGAGCACCGCCACCATGTTGGACGGATCGACCCCCAGCAGCTCGATCAGCGTTTGCTGTGGCGACGGCCCGCGTTCTCGCAGATGGTTGAGCGCTACCAGCTGACGGGGCCGCAGCCCCAGCGGCGCGACCGCCTGCTCGACGCGGCGGCGCATACCCCGCGCCAGCTGCGCGATCAGCACGCTGGATGCCGCTTTGGTGGGAACGGGCTTGGAGGTTGTGGCCACGATCCCAGTGTATCGCGGCAATCGTTTGTGTATCACAAATCATCTGTGCTACCGTGACGATTGCTTGACCGCTCAACATTCACCATCGAAGGAGACACCGTGAGCATCACCCTCCCCGATCCCGGGCCGCCCAACGCCGAGTTTGCCCAGACATCCGACCAAGCGCGGATGGAGAAGACTGCCGAGGCGCTCGAAAGCCGAGGCTTCAAGACGCACATCGCCGAGAGCGCCGAGCACGCACGCCGGCTGGTGTTCGACGCCATCCCCGAAGGGCGCCGAGGTGCACAGCGCGCTCTCCGAGACGCTGCATGAGTTGGGCATCACCGCCGAGATCGACGAGTCCGGTCGGTACCAGTCGGTGCGGGCAAAGCTCAGCGCAGCTCGACCGAGAGACCCAGGGTCGCGAGATGCGAAAGCTCGGAGCCGCTCCCGACTACATCATCGGCAGCGCCCATGCGATCACCGACGATGGCCAGATCGTGGTCGGCTCGGGCTCGGGCAGCCAGCTCGGTGCCTATGCCTACGCGGGCGGCAACGTGATCCTGGTGGTGGGCCATCAGAAGCTGGTGAGAGATCTCGACGAGGGTCTGCGCCGGGTGCGCGAATACAGCCTCCCCCGGGAGTTCAAGCGGATGCAGGAGGTCGGGTACCCGGCAGCCTGCTGGCCAAGACGCTGATCATCCACGCCGAGCCCGGCGGGCGGATCACCGTGATCCTGGTACCGGAGTCGCTCGGCTTCTAACCGGACGCCATGCTGGTCGTGAATAACGGTGCCTGGCACCGTTATTCATCCGCACAGACTTGCTAACTATGTGATTCTGGGTATTCTTGAGCCAAGGAGGCACTATGACCGTCTTGGCCAGGCTCGTACTGATCGTCGGGATGCTCACAGCGGCGGCGCTGTTCTTCTCGGGCGCCTCGAGCACCGTGTCGGAGGATGGCTACCAGGCCTCCCAGGCCTGGTACCTGATGTGGGCCGGCGTCGCCGCGGTCGGGGTCACCCTGGCCACACACTGGCTCGTCTCCGCCGCCGGGGCACGACCGCGGCGGCGGTCGGACGTGCGGTCGGCCGCGGTGGTGCTCGCGTGCACGCTGGTGATGCTCGGCATCGGAGAGGCGGCCGTGCACGTCGCCACGACCGCGACCCAGCAGCGCGGGGCCGCGGTGTTCCTGGCCGGCTTCGCCGTCGTCGCGCTGATGGGAGCCCCGGCTCTGGGGCGGGTCAGTCGTACTCGATCAACGGCTGGTTGTGACTGAGCCGGGCGGCCGCCCGAGGGCAGCGCCCTGCCAGAGTCTGCAGGCTGACTCGCAGCCGCGACTCGCTCGGATGGAGCGGTGCGAGCTTGTCCGAGCTGGGCTCGCGGCCCGTCAACAGCGGACACACGACCAGCACCGCATCCGCGGGCGCAAGCGGCTTGCCGTGGGGCGGGGTCAGCCGATGCCGGATGTCGTCGGCCAGCGGAAACAGCGCACCGACCCGAGCCTCGGCGCCGGCGACGCCGTGCTCGGGGTCGGCGTAGTTCTCGACGAACACGATCAGCCACCAGGTCAGCGCTGCGACGGCGGTCGCGATCGCCTCGTCGGAGATCTCGCGATAGTCGGCGCCGTCGATGCTGATCGATCGGCCATTCGGAGACGGCGTTGGCCGACTCGGTGGCGGCATGAGCCACATCCCAGCCGACCTCCGATGCGTGAGGATTCCGCCAGATATGGCGATACAGATCCTCGCCGGCGCGCTTGACCCGCCGCTGATATGTGCGCTGCTCAAACATCGTCGCTGACCCTACCGGCGATCTCGGCCGCCTGCGCCCGGATCTCCGGGATCGCGACCGACTCCCACAGCTCGCCTCGGCGAAGCCAGCCGAGCGTGAAGATGCTGCTGGAGAGTTCACCGTCGGCCCCGCGCAGTGCGCCGTGCTCACCGGTGTCGAGGCCGAGCCCGAGCGGGTGCGGCCGCGCCAGGCCTTGAGCGACCAGGTCGTCGATCAGCGCCGACCCGGTTCCGACCACAGAGCCGGCGGGGCCGGTGCAGTTGATCGCGGCGTCCACCCGAAACGTCGGCGATCTCGCCGCTCTCGCGGGTACGAGCCGTGACCGTCAGACCACCGTCGGCCTGCTCCACGCTTTGGAGCGTGCCGCCGACGATCGTGACCTGCCCGCTCTCGCGCAGCGACGCGATCCATGCGGCGACCGCCGGGGCCATGCGATGGCGGTGGATGTCCCAATAGCGCAGGTAGGTGCGCAGGAACCGCCGCTGGTCGTCCAACGTCAGCCCCTTCCAGATCCCCTGGGTGTACGGCCGCACGGCGTTGATCACATCGCGCCAGTCACCACCGCGGGCGTACGAGATCTTGGTGGCCGCCCGAAATGCCGGCGGCAGATCCTTGAGCGGCGTCCCCGGCGCCGGCGGCTGGTAGTCGATCACCACCCGCTGACCCGGCCACCGATGCGGCTGCGGCACCAGGCCGCTGCGCGAGATGGCAACGATGCGGGCGGCGGGACGCAGGTCGATCAGCCGAAGGCGCGATGTCGACCATCGTTAGCCCGGTGCCGACCAGCAGCAGATTGTCGCCGGGAGCGAGGCCTTCGAGCCCCGCCGGCGTCCACGGATCTGACAGGTACAGCGGCGAATCCACCGGCCAGGCGCCTTCCTGGAGAGGCGGGTCTCGCGGAGCCGGTACCCCGGTTGCCAGCACCAGCCGGTCACACTCGACCTGGCCGCCGTCGGCCAGCCGCACCACCCACCGGTCGCCCGCACGCGAGACGCCGACGGCCTCGCCACGCACACGCTGGAACGCCCCTTGCGGAGCGGCGGCGATCGACTGCTCGAGCAGGTGTGCGAGGTAATCGCCGTAGGCCCCACGGGGCATGAACGACGTGGCTCGCACGGGTTGGCGGTACTCCGCCAGCCAGCTGCGGAAGTGGCCGGGCTCGTCGGCCGGCCCACCCATGTTGGCGGCCACCACGTTCAGAAGGTGGTCGGGAAAGGTCGTGCTGTAGGCCACGCCCCGCGCCACCCGCTCGCTGCGCTCGATGACGGTAACGTCGACCGGCGCGCCGGCGCGCAGCAGATGCACCGCCACCAGTGTGCCGGCGGCGCCTCCGCCCACAACGGCAACTGACACCCCCATCGGCTCGAGAATACCAGGAGGTACCCGATGCCCGCAGCGGAGGGGTGAATAACGGTGCCAGGCACCGTTATTCACCTGCTATGGTCGCGGCATGCCACGCAACGTGATCTGCATCTCGCGCGAGTTCGGAGCAGACGGCGAGGAGGTTGGCAGGCTCGCCGCCGAACAGCTTGGCTTCCGCTGCCTGGACGGTGAGATCCTGGCCCGCGCCGCCGAGAAGGGGGCGCTCGACCCGGCCGCGGTCGCCGATGCCGAACAGCGCCGCTCGCTGGCGCGCAAGCTGCTTGACGCGATCGGTGGCGGTGCCGCGATCGCGCCTGAGGCCTACGCCTATCTGCCGCCCCACGAATTGGCGACCGGTCCCGACGCAAATGCCGTGCGCAGCTTGATCCGCCAGGCGATCGACGACTTTGCCGACGATGGCGACGCGGTGATCGTCGCCCACGCAGCGTCGCATGCGCTCGCCGGTCGTGCGGGCGTCCTGCGGGTGATGGTCACCGGCTCACCCGAGGTCAGGGCTGCCCGTGTCGCGGGCGAGTCGGGGGATGCCGGAGGAGACTCGCTGCGTCAGATCACCGACTCCGACCGCGCCCGCGCGGCCTATCTGTCGGAGTTCTACGGCGTCAAGGACGAGCAGGCCACCCACTATGACCTGGTCGTGAACACCGACGTGCTGACACCGGCCGAAGCCGCTGCGATCGTCGTCGGCGCTGCTCGCGGCTGACGTCAGCCCAGCTGACGGAGACCGTCGATCCACGGCTGCGTGCGCTCGAACGCCGCCGCGGCGCGGAGCACCAGCGCGTCCTCGTGCCATCGCCCCACGATCTGGAGGCCCACCGGCAGACCGCCTGAGGTGAGCCCGCAGGGAACGGTGGCGGCGGGGTGGCCGGAGAGGTTGAACGGGTAGGTGAAGCCCGTCCAGCCGAGGTAGCTGGTGGGGCGGCCGTGGCGGGTGGGCGAGTCCTCGCCGACGCCGAAGGCCGCGCACCGGAACGGTGGGGGTCACCATCAGATCGGACGTCTCCAGCAGTGCATCGACGGCTCGATAGTGCTCGAGCCGGGCGTGCACCGCCGCGGCCAGCTCGCCGCCGCCGATCGCCAGCCCGGCCTCCAGCACCGCCACCCGGCCGGGGTCGAGCTGATCGCGCACGGCCTCGATCCCCTCTGGATACTCGGCCGCCTCCGACGTCGCCCACAGGGTGTGCACGATCGGCCACGGATCGGGGAAGCCGCCGGCGAGGTCGACCACGTCGGCCCCGCACCGACCCAGCGTGGCGACCGCGGCGGCGGTCAGCTCGGCGACCTCGGGATCCACATCGACATAGCCGAGGTCGGGACTCCAGCTGATGCGCACGCCCTCGAGCCCGTCGGCCAGCCGGGCCTGATAGTCGCCGACCGGACGCCCCATGGTGTGGAGATCACGCCGATCCGGCCCCGCCATCACGCTCAGCATCAGCGCCGCGTCTGCCACGGTGCGGGTGATCGGGCCGGCGTGGGACAGCGTGTCGGTTGCCGACGGCGGAAAGATCGGCACCGTGCCGAAGGTCGGCTTCAACCCGAACACGCCACAGAACGCTGCCGGGATCCGGATCGAGCCGGCGCCGTCGGAGCCCTGCGCAAGCGGCCCCAGGCCGGCTGCGACCGCCGCTGCCGCCCCGCCGCTCGACCCGCCCGCGGTCGATCCGTGCTTCCACGGGTTGTGAGTCGAGCCGATCAGCCGGTTGGTGGTTTCGGCCTTCCACCCAACCTCCGGGACGCTGGTCTTTCCCAGCAACACCGCGCCCGCGCCGCGCAGCCGCTCGACCAGAGGCGCGTCCATGTCGGGCACGAACTCGGCTGTCACGAGCGAACCGAAGGTCGTGCGAATGCCCTTCGTCCAGGCCAGGTCCTTGATCGACACCGGGACTCCCAAAAGCGGCGGCGCACTCTCGCCCGCCCGGTATGCCCGCTCCGCCGCCTCCGCCTGGCTCAGGGCCAGCTCGGGGGTGACGGTGATGAACGCCCGCAGATCCGGGTCGAGTCGCTCGATCCGCTCGAGCACCGCGCGGGTGACCTCAACCGGCGAGAGCTCCCCGGCGAGGTAGAGCACCCGCAGCTCGGTGGCCGAGAGTTGGCAGGCCGCGTCGCTCATCCCATGCCCGCCGCATCGGCGAAGACCGCAGCGAAGCGCTCACACACCTCGTCCATCAGCGGATCGGTCATCACCGTCGAGAGCGCCATCATTCCCCGCGGCGCGATGTAGAGGCCGTGACCGAGCGCCATCAGATGCACCGCCTCCAGCAGATCCTCGTCGCCGTGCAGGCTCACCAGCGAGCCCGACGAGGTGACCGAAAGCGGAACCCGATGGCGTTTCGCCAGAGCTTCCAGCTCGGCAGCC
Organism: uncultured Actinomycetes bacterium; assembly: GCA_963729195.1. Taxonomy (GTDB): domain Bacteria; phylum Actinomycetota; class Thermoleophilia; order Gaiellales; family JAICJC01; genus CAVPTL01. Next base: position 74,847 of record CAVSNF010000020.1, on the reverse strand, counting down.
AGCCGCCGACCCTGGCCGGCCATACGATCGATGGCATCACCGGTCAGCGCGGTGGTGGCCGCCACCCCGGCCGCGCACGTGATCAGGTTGCCGTTGAACGTCCCGGAGTGCTGCAGCGGGTCAGGCAGGCGCGGATCGAGCTGCTCCATCAGATCTGCCCGACCGCCAACGGCGCCCACCGGGAACCCGCCGCCGATCAGCTTGCCCATCATCGTCAGGTCGGGTGAGACACCGGCAGCCGCCTGGGCCCCGCCCACGCCAAGTCGCAGCGTCACCACCTCGTCGATCACAAACAACGCGCCGCACGCCCGGGCCGCGGCGGCCACCCCCGCAAGGAACCCCGGGGCCGGAGTGATGATGCCGCCGGACGCCAGCACGGGTTCCAGCACCACCGCTGCCAGGTCGTCTCCGGCCCGGTCGATCTGCTCCAGGAAGCTCTCGATATCGCCGTAGGTCGCCTGGAGCGTCTCCGGCCCGGCGTCCAGCTCGTCATAGGAGCCGTGATATCCCTCGGCCGCCTTCAGCAGCAGCCGCCGGCCGGTCGCGCGCCGTGCGATGCGCACCGCCAGAAGCCCCGCCTCCGTGCCCGAGTTACAGAACCTGACCCGCTCAACCGACGCGATCCGGCCGCACAACACGGCCGCCAGGTCGACCTGCTCCAAGGACGCAGCCGGCCACGCACTGCCCCGCTCGAGCGCCGCCGTCACCGCCTCCACCACCGGCGGGTAGCGGTGACCGTGAACCAGGCTGGTGTAGTTCATCAGCAGGTCGATCAGCCGGTTCCCGTCGGCGTCCCACAGGAACGGCCCGTCGGCGCGGTCAACCACCAGAGGAAACGGCGGATAGTGAGCCGTGGTGCGGGTGTTGCCGCCCGGCATCACGTCCGCCGCCCGGCGCATCAGCGCGGCGGAGGCAGGGAATCGCTGGGAGTAGTCATTCGCCACGCCCGAGACTCTACGACTCACGCTGTGTGAGTGACCACCTCGTAGTGGAAGGAGGTCAGATCGCGCTCCACCAGAAAGCGATCGTCCTCGGCATAGAAGATCGCCGTCTCCACGTCCTCACCGGCAAACGCTTTGACGGAGTCGATCGAGTCCCACAGGGTGAACATCACAAACTCGGTCAACTCGCCGACATCACGACGCAACATCCACACACCCCGGTTCCCGGGCGTGGCCCGGTAGCCGGGGACGCCCGTGTCGTTCATGTAGGCGGCATACGCGTCGCTGTCGGCGCGGCGAACAGCGCCCTTCCATGTGCGAGCAATCATGGGGTTCTCCTTGATCCGGAGTCAGTCGGACGCGACGCCGGCGGCGATCAGCATCCGCCGCAGATCGACGATCGTCTGCGTGTCGACGTCCTTGTCACGCGGACGGTGCAGCACGGCGGTCTCGTCGCCCACCTTGACCTTGAACTTGCCGTTGTGCTCCTCGGTGACGTCGCCGACCGCCTCCAGCAGCGACAGCACCTGCCGCCACTCGACGTTGCCGCTGGCGGGATGCCCCTCGATCTTCTCGAGCGTGTCGCGATGATGGTTGTTGAGGTGAGTCGCCACGAAGTCGCAGTCTAGAGCGTGCGCACGTCCACCGGATCGCCGAGCTCGGCAGCCCGCGTCTCGACGAACTCGACCAGCTCCTCCTCGATCGCCTCGGCCAGCGGTGGCTGTTCGTAGGACTCGAGCATCTGTTCCCACCTCTTGCTCGCGCGAGCGGCGTGGTCGAGCGATCCGTTGCGCGTCCAGCGGTCGTTGTTCTCCGTCGACGCCACGGTCGGGCGCCAGAAACAGTCGCGGAACCGCTCCAGCGTGTGCGCCGCGCCGAAGAAGTGCCCGCTCTGGCCGACCTCGACGTGGGCGTCGAAGGCCAGGCTGGCCTCGTCCACCTCGACCGGCGTGAACTGGTGGATCAGCAGGTCGAGCAGCTCGCAGTCGGCGACGAACTTCTCGAACGACGTCACCAGGCCGCCTTCCAGCCAGCCGGCCGACTGCCAGCACACATTTGCCCCCGCCAGGAACGCGGCACTGAGCGTGTTGAACGCCTCATACCCGGCCTGGAAGTCCACCGTCTGGCTGGACGTGAGCGTGCCTCCGCCCGATCGCCAGGGCAGGTTGAGGCGGCGCGCGATCTGGCCAGACGCGTACAGGCCGAGCGCCGACTCGGGTCCGCCGAACCCCGGCGATCCCGACTGCATGTCGGTCGCCGACAGAAACGAGCCCATCACACAGGGCGTGCCGCGCCGCACCAGCTGCACCAGCGCGATGCCCGCCAGCGCCTCGACCGTCTGCTGGGCCAGCGCCGCCGGTGTGGACACGGGCGCCATCGCCCCCATCAGCAGAAACGGCGTGACGATGATCGCCTGGCCGGCGTCGGCGTAGGTGAGCAGCCCCTCCAGCATGCGCACGTCGAAGTGCATGGGCGAGTTGACGTTCACGTTTCCGAACATCACCGGCCGCGCCTCGATCGCCGCTCGGCCACCGTGGATGATCTCGCCCATGCGGATGCAGTCGCGAGCGGCGTCTTCGGATGAGGGCTCGCCCGACCACACTCGGTCGGTCAGCCGGGCCGCGGCCAGCGCCCTCAGCAGGTGCCGGACATCCAGCGCGACATCGTTGGGCTCTAGGATGTTGCGCCCCGGGGTGTCGAGCGCGTCGGTCATCTGCGTCAGCTTCAGCAGCTGCTCGAGGTCGGCCATCGTGCCGTCGCGGCGCTCGCCGTTGACCCGCACGAACGGAGGCCCGTTGGCGGGACCGAAGATCATGTGGTCGCCGCCCACGATGAAATCTCGATCGGGGTTGCGCGCGTGCAGTGAAAACTCCGCCGGCGCGGATGCCGCCTGGGCGGCGAGAAACCCCGGATCGAACCGCACCACCGGCCCGTCCACGGTCTGACCGGCTGCCTGAAACAGCTCGATCGCGCGGGGGTGATCGAACCGCACCCCGACCTCGCTGCCCAGCCGCTCCCAGCCGCCCTCGATGGTCGCAAGCGCCTCTTCGGAGAGCGGTTCGAAGCGGGGCATCTGGTTCAGAAACACGGCGTGTCCGTCAACCTCCGAAGGGTGCGCCACCAGGGCGTGGGCGCGGCCAGCTTAGCACCCGCACTTGCTCGGCTCGCAACGAGAGTTGGCTATATCGCAACACACTTTCGCGTGCGATCTTTGGCATACTCGGCCCCACTTCATGGCCGAGCACACGATCACCCGAGAGCTGCCGACCCACCGTCGCTGGGACGTGCGGATCACGCCCGTGGTGACGGTCTCGTCCGGCGACAGCGTGATCGTCGAGACCGACGACTTCACCGGCGGCCAGATCGCTCGCGACTCTGTGTCCGCAGACCTCCTCGGTCTCGACTTCTCGAGCATCTACCCGCTGGCCGGGCCGATCTCCGTCGAGGGTGCGCAGCCCGGCGATGTGCTGGCGGTGGAGTTTCTCGGCTTTGAGGCTTCCCGAGTGGGGCTGGGCGTGCATCCTGCCCGGTCTCGGTCTGCTGCCCCCGGGTGAGTTCGACCAGCCGTATCTGAAGGTGTTCGATCTCACCGATGGTGCCACCACCCAGCTTGCACCGGGCGTGCGGATCCCGATCGAGCCGTTTTGCGGAACGGTGGGCGTGCCGTGTGCGGGTATGCACGACGTGGCCGTCCCGCCGCCGCATGCGGGTGGCGGCAACATCGATCTCCGCCACCTGACCGCGGGCACCATTCTCTACCTCCCCGTGGGCGTGCCCGGCGGCCTGCTCTCGATCGGCGACGCGCACGCCGCCCAGGGTGACGGCGAGGTCGCCATCTCGGGGATCGAATGTGCCATGCGAACCACCATCCGGGTGTCGGTCGAGCGCGGCTACTCGCTGCCCGCGCCGGCGCTGCGCCGCCCGGCCGGCTCACTCACGCCCCGCGTCGACACCGGCGGGTGGTATGCGACCACCGGCGTCGAATCCGACCTGATGGAGGCTGCCCGCTCGGCGGTGCGGTCGATGATTGCCCACCTCGTACGAGAACGCGGCCTGTCTCGCGAAGACGCCTACATGCTGTGCTCGCTGGCCGGCGACCTGAAGATCACCGAGGTGGTGGACGCTCCCAACTGGATCGTCGGCTGCTTCATGCCGGACGCCGTGTTCGTTGACTGACCCGGCCCCGCGCCCGAGGGCCGTGTACCTCGATGTGGTGGAGGGAGTCGACCTGCACGGGGCGCCCGCGATCCTCGAGGCCGCCGGCTTCGACGTCGACTGCGCCCTCGCGCGCAGCGACGAGGAGGTGATCCGCGCGGCCCGCGGTGCCACGGCGGTCTTGACCGGCGACTCGGTCGTCTCGGCTGTGGCGATCGCGAGCCTGCCCGATCTCCGTATCGTGGCGACCTGCACCGTCGGGTTCGACCACATCGACCTCGAGGCGGCGCGCTCCGCCGGCGTGTGGGTGTGCAACGTCCCCGACGCCGCCACCGAGGAGGTCGCGGTTCACGCCATGGCCATGGCGCTGGCCCTCGTCCGGCACCTGCCGCAGTTCGATCGGCACGTGCGCGCGGGCGGCTGGGACTACCTGGCCACCGGAGACCTCCAGCGGCCCTCGACGCTCACCCTCGGGGTGGTCGGGATGGGGCGGATCGGCCGCCGGTTCGCGGCCTTGGCCCAGCCGTTCTTCGGCCGTGTGGTCGCGCACGATCCGTATGTCGCCGACGACGCGTGGCCGTCCGGCGTCGAGCGCGCCGAGCTGGACGACGTGTTTGCGACCGCCGATCTCGTCTCGCTGCACGTGGCGCTGACGGCCGAGTCGCAGGGGCTGGTCGACCGGCGCCGTCTGGGGCTGATGCGCGACCACAGCTACCTCGTCAACGTCTCCCGCGGCGGGCTGGTGGATCATGACGCGCTGTTGGCCGCGCTGGACAGCGGCAAGCTGACCGGGGCCGGTCTGGACGTGCTCTCGGCCGAGCCGCCGCAGCCGTCCGACCCGTTGCTTTCGCACCCCAGAGTTTTATTGAGCCCACATGTGGCGTTCCTTTCAATCGCCGCCGAGCGCGGTTACTATCGCTCCCAGGCGGAGAACGTGGTCTCGTGGTTTGAGACCGGTCGCCCGCTCACGCCGGTGGTCGAGGGCACCTGACGCGCACTTGCAGGCCCTCGAACGGTGTGATAAAACCGCTCACCAACACGAGTTGGGTATTCGGCAAACCTTGGCAGGAGAACCTAGGAGGCTCAAAGTGGCACCGGATGATCAGTCTGGTCAGTGGCTCTCTTTGCCAATGACACGGCGCGCCGCGCTTCGGCGTGGAGCGCAATTCGCAGGGTTGGCGTCGGTAGGACTCGCCGCCGCGTGCGGATCGAGTAGCTCGTCGTCGACGCCTTCGTCCAGTGCCGGCACAGCCGAGCCGCTGTCGGGCACGGTGACGTTTGCGAACTACCCGGAGTGGATCGGGGCACACGAGGTGGCAGCGTTTGAGAAGGCAAATCCCGGCGTGAAGATTCACCAGGTGAGCGAGCTGACTTCGGGTGGAAACGCCGCTCAGATCGTGCAGATCCACCAGAACCAGAGTTCCTACGACATGGCGCTGGCCGGCAATACGGCATCGCAGCAACTCGACGATGCCAAGCTGATTCAGCCGGTCAACCTCGCCAACATCCCCAACATCAAGTACGTCCCGTCGTACTTCCGCAAAAGCTTCCCCTGGGGCATCCCGACCGACTACGGCAAGGTCGGCCTGGGCTACCGCAAGGACCTGATGACCGAGACGCCCACCAGCTGGGCCGATCTGTGGGAACTCGCTCCCAAGTACTCGGGCAAGATCATCTTCACCGACTACGACGTGGACGTGATCAGTGTTGCCCTGCTCAAGCTGGGCTACGACATCAACACCACCGACGAAGGTCAGCTGCAAGAGGCCAAGCAGGCCCTGCTCGACATCAAGCCGCATGTGCAGGCCTTCCTGCCCACCAACGTCACCAAGCCGCTTCTGAACGGCTCGGCTGTGATGACGGTCGACTACGACTACGACCTCGGCCCCGCCAGCCACGACAACAAGAACGTCGTGTGGGTGGCGCCCAAGGAGGGCATGCCGGCCTACCTCGAGGGGTGGATCGCGATCGCCGGCACGACTCAGCTGCCTGAGGTCGAGGCGTTCATGAACTTCCATCTCGATCCCAAGAACTACGCCGACTTCGTCGAGAACACCGGCGCGGCATACGAGGAGCAGGCCGCCAACAAGTACCTGCCGGCATCGACCATAAACAGCCCCGCGCAGCGGTACGACCCGAAGGTGCTCGCCACGGTGCAGTGGGAGCGGTATCTCAATCCCGAGAGCCAGCAGCTGCGAAACCAGATCTGGGAAGAGGTGCAGGCCGCCTAGGCGGTATCGCTCGGAGCGGTCACAGCAGGCGGTCAAGCGCGGCGAACAGTCGCGCGTGATCGTCGGCCGAGCCGACGGTGATGCGGACGACGTTGCCGGCGGTGCGTACCAGCACGCCCGCGCGCAGGAGGCCGGCTTCGAGATCCGCCGCGTCGTCGCGTTCGAACGCGACGAAGTTGCCGTGGGCCGGGAATGTGGTGCAGCCCGCGGCGGCTCGAGCTCGGCTGCCAGCGCGCTGCGCCCGGTCGCTGTGGCCGCGCGCCGGCGCTCGACCTCACCGGGGTCGTCGAGGCTCGCGATGGCCGCCAGTTGGGCGAGGCTATTGACGTCGTAGTAGTGACGTACCCGGCCGACCGCGTCCACCACGTCGGGTTGGCCGATCAGGTATCCGATGCGAAGGCCGGCCAGGCCGAAGATCTTGGAGAACGTCCGCAGCACGACCACATTGGGTCGGGGCATGACGTGCTCGGTGATGGTTTCGGGAAACTCAGGATCAGAGACGTACTCGGCGTAGGCCTCGTCCACCACGATCAGCACCCGGTCGGAAACGGCGTCGATCAGCTCTCGCAGCTCGTCGGCGGTCACGATCCCGCCGGTGGGGTTGTTGGGGTTGCACACGAACACGATCCGGGTCGCGTCCGAGACGGCCGCGGCCAGCGCGTCGGTGTCGAACGCCCCGTCGCGGAGGGGCGTCACCACCGGCGTGGCCCCGGTCTTGATCGTGTCGAGCTGGTAGGTGGGAAACGACGGCGCTCCCATCACAGCGTTGGTGCCGGGCTCCAGGTAGGCCGTGCACAGGTAGCCGATGATCGCGTCGGCACCGTTACCGAGCGCCACGTGCGACGCAGGGACGCCGTGGGCAGCGGCGATTCGCTCGGTTAGCTCACCGTCCAGCTCGGGATAGCGGTGGGCCTCGCCGGCATGTCGGCGGATGCTCTCGGCCGCCGCGGGGAACGGTCCGAACTGGGTCTCGTTGGTCGCCAGGTTGACCACCCGGTCGACGCCCAGCTCGGCCCGGAGGCGCTCCAGCGACTGTCCGGCGACGTATGGGGGAAGCGAGCCAAGCACCGGCCGGGGTTCGATCGTCACGTCATTCCGCCTTCCTCGGCGATCGCCTGGAGCAGTCTCGCCAGGACGGCGCCACGAGAGACCAGGCTCTGGATCTCGACCCGCTCGTCGCGGCTGCACGAATCGTGTGTGATCGGGCCGAGGCCGTCGAGTGTGGGGATGCCGAGTGCACCCGCAAAACTTGCATCCGAGCCGCCCCGCTCCCGCACCTCGTGCACCGGCAGCCCGACGCTCGCCGAGGCTGCGGCGACGATTCCATACAGTCGTTGGGACGCAGCTCCCGGCTCGAACGCCGGTCGGGTGAAGCCGCCCGCCAGGGCGAGTCCGGCGGCATCCACCCGCGCTCGCACCTCGGCCATCAACCGATCAGCGGTTTGCTCGGACGGCGCCCGCAGATCGACGTCCATCTCGGCGTGGTCGGGGGTCACCTGGCGGGCGGTACCGCCGGTGAACGTCCCCACGGTGACGATCACGCCGGCGCCGCGATCGCTGAGCGCTTCGAGCTCCGGGACGAGCGGCGCCAGCGCGCTGATGGCGCTGCGTCCGCCGGCGGCGGTGGTGTGCGCCGATACCCCCTCGGCGGATGATCCGAATCGCACCGACAGCGCCGCGGGCGACGACCACGCCACCGCCGGGCCGGGCCGGCTCGATTCCCAGGCAGACGTCGGCGCGGCGGGCGGTGGCTTCGATCCATTCACGGCTGGCAGGGCTGCCCAGCTCCTCGTCGGGCACGATCAGCATCGTCACCTCGCCGATCTGGGCCGCACTCTCCGTTCGCGCGAACTCCGCCAGGGCGGCCGCGGCCATCACCAGGTTGCTCTTCATGTCGCCCACTCCGGGGCCGGTGATCGTGTCGTCGGTGCGGGTGGAGGGCCAGCTGGCGGCGGTGCCCGCCGGCCACACCGTGTCGCTGTGCCCGAGCACGAGCACGTCGGGCCCCGATCCGAACCGGCGGTGGGCCGTCACCTGCGGGCCACGGCCGGCGACGTCTTGCGACTCCACCGTGAATCCGTGCTCGGTCAGCTCAGCGGCGATCAGCCGGGCCACGGCCGCAACGCCGTCGGGAGCGTCGGAGGGGCTGTCGATCGCCACCATCGCTTCGATCAGCTCGAGCATCCGCGGCAGGCGCGACTCCAACGCCTGGGCGTACCCCTGCGCGTCGATGCCGGCCGGGTCAGCTCGCGTCGTCACGGGGTACCCGCGCGTCGTACTCCCGGCTGAACACCAGCTCGTCTCCCTCGTACACCTTCAGCGTGGCCGACAGATCGAAGTCGGCGGCGGTCGAGCTCATGTGTGCCGTCATCTCGATCCGGGTGCGCCACTCCCCTCGGCCGATCTCGAGTGTGCGCGCACATTCGGCCGTGGCCGAGAGCGGATCGTCGTTACTGACCGTGAACACGCAGGGATCGTCGTCCCAGTATTCGAGGCCGTCGGGCAGGCGGCGCGCGCCCCACAGCGAGCGGCGCATGCGGTACTCGACCACGCCCGAGGCGACGTCGCGGGAGATGGTGACGTGCGGCCGGCGCTCGCGCAGGATCTCGTTGGCCAGCGGGGGCGCGGTCTCTGCCTCGCCGAACGGCGAGGGATCCGCGTCCGACGGTTGCGGTGTTCGGACGGGGAGGGTCAGGCGGGAGTCGGCACCGGTGTGCAGCGTGATCGTGGTCGGCGTCGGCGTCGGCCAGATCCAGGGCCAGTAGCTGGTGGAGAGAGCCAGCTCCAGCCGGTGGCCGGCGGGAAGCGTGTAGGCGATCGCCTTGAGCGGGATGTCGTAGGTGACGGCCTCGCCCGGGGTGAGCGGGGTGGGGTGCTCGTGGCTGTCGGCGTGCGTCAGGTTCAAGATCGCCCGGCTGATCAGCGCGACCGAGCCGTCCGGCCGCACGTCGCACAGCCGCACCGCCACGAACCCCTGGGTCTGGTCGCTCGACAGGGTGAGACTGGCGCGGGGCTGCCCCAGCAGCTCGAGCGGCTCGGTCAGCGGCTCGCCGGTGACGCACAGCGAGCGGGCGTTGTCCTGCCGCTGGTCGCCGGGGAGATCGGCTGGATTGGCGTAGGGAAGCCACGATCCGGCGTCCACCCCGACCGTCTGGGGGCTGCTGTGCCGAAGCTGCGAGGCTGGGGCCGCCAATTGGCGATCACTGCCACTGCCAATTGGCAAACCCGGCAGCGCCTCGGTGAGACCCTCCGCGGTCAGGTACAGCGTCCGCTCGCGCACGTTCGGCGTCGGCCAGTCGGCCTCGGCCACCCAGTGGCCCTGACGGGTGTCATATGCCGTCCGGGGCGGCTCGGAATCCTGCACATAGGCGCGTACCAGCGGCTCGTCCATGATCCCGGTGTCGACGCCCTTCAACCAGTGATCCCACCAGCGGATCTCTTCCTGCAGAAAGCCGATCGCGGGGCCGGGCACGCCCTGCTCGGGCCACACGTGCTCCCACGGGCCGATCACCGCCCGGCGCGGGCACGAAAGGCCCTCCAGCATCCGGAAGATCGCGTTGGTGTAGCCGTCAGACCACCCGCCGACCAGGTAGACGGGACACTCGATGGCGGCGTAGTCCTCGCACACCGAGCCCTGCTTCCAGTACGCATCGCGGCGCTGATGGCTCGAGCCACTTTTCCGCCAGGAACTCGTTGGCCTCCAGCCGCTCCAGCCACATTTCGCGCCAGCGATCGCCCACCACCAGCGGATCCGGCGGCCGGGCGTTGTAGGCCAGCATCACCGATGCCCACGGCAGCATGTAGTACCCCAGCACCGATCCGCCCATGTAGTGCACGTCGTCGGCGTAGCGATCGTCGGTGGAACAGGCGGTGATGATCGCCTTCAGCTGCGGCGGCCGCCGGGCGGCCATCTGGAGGCTGTTGAACCCGCCCCACGAGATGCCCATCATCCCGATCGACCCGTCACACCACTCCTGCGCGGCGATCCAGCGCAGCAGCTCGAGCGCGTCCTCCTGCTCCTGCGGCTGGTACTCGTCGGCCAACACGCCCTCGGAGTCGCCGCTGCCGCGGATGTCGACGCGCACGCCGGCGTAGCCGCGCTCGGCGAAGTACGGATGGCGCACCGAGTCGTCGATGGCGGTCGAGTCGGACTTGCGGTACGGCAGATACTCGAGCACCGCCGGCACCGGCCCGGCCCCGTCCGGCAGCCACACCCGACCGGACAGCACCACCCCGTCGGACAGCGGGATGGCGACCTCCTGCACGGTCACCGAATACTCCGCCGGCCGGCTCATACGGGTACCGAGTCCGGGTCGAGGGCGCGGTCGACGAACTCGTCCATGCGGGGACGATATGCCTCCCACAGCGCTCGCAGCGCGGCCACCGGCTGCGGCGGCGTCGTCGACGCGCAGATCCACCAGGGCGAACGACTGGTCGCCGGCAACCAGCACCGCCGCCGAGCGCACCGGCGAGCGTTCACCGCCGGCCGCGAGCCCAGCTTCCACGGCAGACACGAGCCGCTCGGCAAGCGGATCGCCGGGAGCGTCCTCAAACGCCGCCACCATGGCCGTGCCCACGCTCTTGGACACGAGCACGTTGCCCAGCGCGATGCACTGGTGGCCGTGTTCCTCGGCGAACGGTTCTTCGACTCGCGCGCCCGAGAAGGCGGCGGTGCCGCCGGCCGTGTCGATCGCGGCCAGCTGGCGCCAGTCGGCCGCAGCCGTCGAGGCCACAAGCGCCGCCACCGTTTCGGCCGCGTCGCAGCCGGAGGCGAGCAGCTCCAGCCCGCGGGGCCCGAGTCGCGGATCGGTGCGGTGCTGGGTCAAGACCGCACCGACACCTGACCGAGCGTGCGGGACGCGGGCACCCACCGCGATGTCGGCTGTGGCCGAGGCCGCACCCACATGGCCGGTGCGGGCGCACCGCCCGAGCAGCGAGAACGTCATCGGCCGCCGTCGACGGGGGCAGGATCCGCGGCCACCAGCCAGGCCGAGCGCGCCGCGAACCGAAACTGCTGGGCGGCTCCGCTGTGCAGCAGGTCGTCGTCATCGGCGGGAGACAGCATGGCGGCGGTGCCGAGCCCACCCGCGTCGACCACGTACTGGGTCTGGGGGCCCATGAACGAAACGTCAGTGACCGTGCCGTCCAGCACCGCGTCGCCGAAGCCGGCGGCGGTGCGAATCGCCTCGGGACGCACGACGGCGACCACCTGGTCGCCCACCGCGAGCCCGGCGACGCCGGGCACGTCGAGCGTACCCAGCGTGCCCATATCGGCCCGGTAGGAGCCCTCCCCGAGCACCTCGACGATGCGCGCGCCAAAACGGTTCGAGGCCCCCACGAAGTCTGCGACAAACAGCGTCTGCGGCCGGCGATAGGTATCCACCGGGTCGCCGATCTGCTCGATCTTGCCCTTGTTCATGATCGCGACCCGATCCGACATCGAAAACGCCTCTTCCTGGTCGTGGGTGACGTAGACGAAGGTGATGCCGACCTCGCGCTGGATCTGTTTCAGCACCATCTGCATCTGTTTGCGGAGCTTGAGATCGAGTGCGCCGAGGGGCTCGTCGAGCAGCAGCACGGCCGGCTCCAGCACCAGCGAGCGGGCCAGCGCAACGCGCTGCTGCTGGCCGCCGGAGAGCTGCTTCGGGCGGGCCTTCTCGCGGCCGGTGAGCCCGACCAGCTCGAGCATCTCCGCCACCCGGCGGGCGGTGTCGCCGCGGCTCACCTTTCGCTCCTTCAGCCCGAAGGCGACGTTCTCGAACACGTTCAGGTGAGGGAACAGCGCATAGTGCTGGAACACGGTGTTGACCGGCCGCTTGAAGGCGGGGACATTGGTCACATCCTGGCCGCGCACCGACACCTTGCCGCTGCTCGGGGTCTCCAGCCCGGCCACGATCCGCAGGGTGGTGGTCTTGCCGCAGCCGCTGGGACCGATCAGCGAGAAGAACTCGCCGTCGGCGATCTCCAGGTCGATCCCGGCGACCGCGGTCAGCTCGCCGTAGTGGCGTTCGAGCTGTTCCAGCGCGATGGCCGGCGGGCTGCTCTGATCGGCGATCGTGCTCATTCTTCGACATCCAGTGCTTCGGGGGTGGAGCGCACGCCGATTGAACCACGCACGGTGGCAACCACGGCGGCGCAGGCAAACGTGATCAGGGTGATCAGCATGACCCCCACCGCGATCGCGTTGACCTCGGGCGTAACCGAGATCCTGATCAGGCCGAGCAGCAGCACCGGCAACGTCTCGGCGTTGGTGCCGCCGAGGAACAGCGAGGTGACGACGTCGTCGAAGCTGAACGAGAGCGTCAGCAGGATCGCCACCAGGATGGCCGGGGCGAGCAGCGGGAACGTGACCCGCTGGAACACTCGCCGCGGCGACGCACCCAGATCGGTGGCGGCCTCCTCCAGTGAGATCGGCAGCGTGGCCAGCCGCGCCTGGATGACCACGGTGGCATAGGCGGAGTTGAACACCACGTGTCCGATCACGATCGCGGTCACGCCCAGCTCGAAATGCAGCCGGCGAACGAAGATGAAGAGCGCCGTTGCCAGCACCACCTCGGGCAGCACGATGCGCATGTAGGTGGTCGCGTCCAGCGCCCGCCGCGACCACACCCGGGCGTTTCGCGCCCACAGACTGGCCGCCACCGCGATCGCGACCGAGAGCAGGCTGGATGCGATCGCAACCTTGGCGCTGGTGATGAAGTCTGTCCGGATCCGCTCGTCGCCGAGGGCCTTGGCGTACCACTTGGTGGTGAAGCCGCCCCAGCTCACCAGGAACTTGTCGGCGTTGACCGAGTTGATCACCACCACCACGATCGGCAGGTACAGGAACACGAACACCAGCACCGTGAAGGCCGAGACGGTTGAGGGCAGCCGGCGCACCATCAGGTCACGTCCTCGACCCGGGCGAGACCCGACCTGGCGACCACCAGGAACAGCGTCACGACCGCCATCATCGTCATCGCCAGGGCGGCGCCGAACGGGTAGTCGCCGACCTGGAAGAACTGATCGGCGATCACGTTGCCGTACATCAGCGTCTTGCCACCGCCGAGGATGCTGGGAATCACGTACTCGCCGGTGGCGGGCACGCCCACCAGGATGCAGCCGGCGATCACGCCGGGCATGGACAGCGGCAGCGTCACCCGCCGGAACGCTCGCCGGCCGGAGGCGCCGAGATCGGAGGCGGCCTGGGTCAGGCCCGGGTCGATCCGCTCGAGCGAGACGAACAGCGGCAGGATCATCAGTGGCAGGTACGAGTAGAGGATGCCGATCCAGACGGCCGTGGGCGAGTAGAGCACGTTCAGCGAACCGTGCGACAGGTGCAGGGTGTGCAGCACGTTCTCGACCGGGCCGCCGTTCTGCAACAGGTTGACCCAGGCGTAGGTGCGCACCACGAAGCTCGTCCAAAACGGGATCATCACGCCGATCAGAAGCAGCGTCTGGGTGCGCCCCGTTTGCCGGCTGAGGGTGTAGGCCACCGGGTAGCCGATCACCAGGCACCCGATGGTGGCGCCGAGTGAGAGCAGGACCGAGCGCAGCACCGTGTGCACGTACAGGCTCTGGTTGAGCTGGCGGTAGTTGTCCAGCGTCCAACCAAAGTTGACGTCGAACGTGATCAGGTTCATCTGCCCGAACGAGTACAGCAGCAGGATCGAGAGCGGCGCGACGAAGAACAGCAGCGTCCAGCCGAAGGTCGGCAGGGCGAGCAGATGCCTGCTGCTCTTGCGACCCCACGGCGACCGTCTGCGGCCCCCGGTGCTCGCTGCCGCGGGGGCGGGGTCCTCGGTCACGCGCCCGAGGGGGGCAGTTGTGGGATCCCCAACACGAGTTGGTTGATACCACACGGGGCATCGCCGTTCAAGCGCGGTTCGGGGTTTACACCGCCCACCAGCGTGTGGTAGGACTGCAACGGTGGTTGGCGAAATCGCAACTCACCGCGGTGACGCGGAGACGCTCTCGTGCGGCGAGGCGCTGATCCACCTGCTGGAGCAATACGGCGTCTCGACGGTGTTCGGCATCCCGGGTGTGCACACGCTCGAGGCCTACCGGGGGCTGACGCACTCGTCCATCCGCCACGTGCTGTGCCGCCACGAGCAGGGCGCCGGCTTCGCCGCCGACGGCTGGGGGCGGGTGAGCGGTGCCCCGGGCGTCTGCCTGGTGATCTCGGGGCCGGGCGTGACCAACGTGCTCACGCCGGTCGGCCAGACCTACCACGACTCCAAGCCGCTGCTGGTGATCTCGGGCGCGGTCTCGGCTGAGTCCCACGGCCGGGGGCCGATCCACGATCTCCCCGACCAGCGCGCGCTCACCGCCGAGCTGACCGCCTTCAGCCACCGGGTCGAGCATCCGCAGGAGCTGCCGGAGGTGCTCGACCGCGCCTTCGAGGTGTTCGAGTGCGGCCGGCCTCGCCCCGTGCACATCGCCGTCCCCGTCGACGTGTTGTCCCAGGCCACTCCCCGGCTCGCAGCGGATCGAGAGCGATCGGACACGGCCCCAGGCCGACGGCGCGGCTGTGGCCGAGGCAGCCGATCTGCTCGCCCACGCGCGCACGCCCGTGATCTTGCTCGGCGGTGGCGCGGTGGATGCCGGGCCCGATGCGCTGCGGGTGGCCGAGCGCATCGGCGCGGCCGTCGGCCTCACCATCAACGGCAAGGGCGCGATCCCCTCCTCGCACCCCCTCTGTCTGGGCGCCGCGCTCTCGTTCGCGCCGGTGTCCGACCTGATCCGCTCCGCCGATGTGGTGGTGGCGGTCGGAACCGAGTTCTCGGAGCTCGACTGGTGGGGCCTCGACCGGCCGCTCACCCTGGAGGGGCGGCTGATCCGGATCGACATCGACGCCGCCCAGCTCGACACCCCCCACTCCGCCGACGTGGCACTGCACGGCGACAGCTCGCAGGTGCTCGCGGCCCTGGCCGACCGGTTGGCCGATGCCGGCTCCGGCGACGCATCCGCCGCAGAGGCCCGGGTGGCCACGGCGCTGGAGGCCGTTCAGTGGCCGGCCGACTTGACCGACCATCGCGCGCTGCTCGACGTGCTCGAGCACGCGCTGCCGGCCGATCGCATCGTCACCGCCGACTCCACCCAGCCGGCGTATGCCGCCAACCACATGCTCGCCGTCGAACGTCCCCGCTCGTGGATGATGCCGGTCGGCTACGGCACGCTCGGCTGTGCCCTGCCGATGGCGATCGGCGCCAAGCTCGCGGCCCCCGACCGGCCGGTGGCCTGTCTGGCCGGCGACGGCGGCATCCTGTTCACGCTGCAGGAGCTCGCAACGGCACGTGACCTGGGGCTGGCGCTGCCGATCATCGTCTGGAACAACGACGGCTACGGCGAGATCTCCGACTCGATGCTGCGCGACGGCATCGAACCGATCGGCACCGACGCGAGCGCCCACGATCTGGTCGCGATCGCGCGCGGTTTCGGCTGTGAGGCGGCAACGACGCGGTCGATGGACGAGGCCGCGAGCCTGATCACGGCGGCCCTCGCAGGAGACCGGCCGACGGTGATCGAGGTACGGCCGTGACCGCGCAGCGATACGACCACGGCGCGGTCGCCGCCGGACACGTGCGCGAAGTCGAGGCCGGCGAGCGCATGCTCGCCCAGGGCGGAAACGCGATCGACGCTGTGGTGGCGGCGGCGTTCACCGGGTTCGTGGTGGAGCCGGTCAGCTGCGGCCTCGGCGGCTATGGGCACCTTTCGATGTTTCTGGCCGACGGCGGCCGGTTCGTCACCGTCGACCATGGGCCGCGCGCCCCGGGCGCCTCCCGCGCAGACATGTTCGAGCTGGCCGATGCCTACGACGGCGGCGACTACGACTGGCCGCAGGTGGTCGGGCGGCGCAACGAAGTCGGGGCGCTGGCAACGGCAGTGCCGGGGGCGGTTGCCGGACTGTGCGCAGCGCACGAGCAGGCCGGCCGGCTGCCACTGGCGCAGGTGCTCGAGCCGGCCATCGAGGCGGCCGATGCCGGCCTGGAGGTGGCCTGGAACGTCGTGCTGGCGACGGTCTCACGGCTCCCCGAGATCCGCGAGATCCCGTCGGCGGCGGCGTTTCTGCTCGACGACGGCGATCCCCTCACCCACGATCCCTACTTCCGCCCCACCCGCCGGCTGGACACCAGCGCCCTGGCGGCGACCCTGCGCGCCGTTGCGGCGGAAGGCCCGGCCGGCTTTCACGGCGGAGCGGCGGCGAGGGCGATCGAAGCCGAGGTCACGACGCGGCGGCGGCATCCTGACTGCGGCCGACATCGAGGGCTACCGGCCCAAGATCATGCACGAGTCGCCGGCGAGCTTCCGGGGCGTGCAGTACGTCACCGCCAACGACCAGGTCGGCTACGAGGTGCTCAACCTGCTCGACCAGTTCCCGGCGGCAGCGCCGGGCAGCGCCGAGTTCTATCACCTGATGGCCGAGGCGTTCGGGCACGCATTCGTCGACAACGTCGTGTGGTTTGGAGACGACGAGCATGTCGACAGCCCCCTGGCCGGGCTGGCCAGCCGGGAGTTCGCCCAGGCGCGGGCGGCGGACATCCGGCTCGACCGCGCTGCGCCCCGGCCGATCACCGCTGCCGACCCCCGGCCGTTCGATCCGGGCGCCAAGAGCCCCGGCACGACCCAGATGACCGCAGCCGATGTCGACGGCAACGTGGCGGCGTTGATCACCACGGTGGGACACGACTTCGGATCGCTGGTGTACGTCGCCGAGGTGGGCTGTTTCCTCAATAGCTCGATGGTCAACTACGACCCCCGCCCCGGCCGGGGCAACTCGATCGCGCCGGGCAAGATGCCCTACTTCGCCGTGCCGAGCATCGTGGCGGCCCGCGACGGCCGGGCGGTCTACGGCGCGTGTGGCTCCGGCGGGTACCGGATCCTGAGCGGGGTCGTGCACGCGTTCGTCCACGCGGTCGATTTCGACATGCCGGTCGACGCCGCGGTGGCGGCCCCGCGCGTGTACTGCCAGGGGCAGGAGACGTTCGTCGACGACCGCATCCCCGCAGCCGTGCGCGATCGGCTGACCGAGCTCGGGCACACCGTGGTCGCGGAGGCATCGCTCCCGGGGGCGGAGCCGTTCGCCCGCGTGAGCGCGGTGGCCGTGGCGCACCCGGCGGACGGGGTGGTCTGCACCTCCGCGTCCGACCCGCCATGGAGCACAGCGGCGGGCGGATGTTGAACAGCCGGAGTTCTCTGCTAGGTTTTACCAACCGAGGTTGGGAATGACGCAACCAAGTCGAAGGATGCGATGAACGCCGACGTTCGCACCGAGCGGGAGACCAGTATTCGCCGCGGCGTGGAGACGCTGCTGAGCCTGTCCAGCGATCAGGCGATCGCCGAGGGTGGCTTGGGGGTCACGCGGATCGCGGAGATGCTCGGGCGGGAGAAGAGTCAGGTGTCGCGCGCGCTCTCGACGCTGGCCGAGTACGGCCTGGTCGATCGCGACCCCGATACGCTCGCCTACCGGCTGGGCTGGCGCATCTTCGCGATGGCAAACCTGGCCGGTGAACGCCGGCTGCTCGACTACGCCAAACCGCTGCTCGCCCAGCTCGTGTCCGAGTTCCAGGAGCGCGCCTACCTGTCGGTGCTGCAGGGATCCGACACGATCACGATCCTCTCCCACCAGTCCCCGCGCGCCGTGCAGGCGGTCGGCTGGGTGGGTCGCACCACCCCGGCCTACTGCACATCGGTGGGCAAGGCGCTGCTGTTCGACCACAGCCGCGCGGAGCTTGGGCTGGTGTTCGCAGACGTGGAGTTTGCTCCGCTTGCCCCGAACACCGCCAAGGATGTGGACGAGCTCGCAGCCATGATCGAGTCAGCGCGGGCGCGCGGCTATGCCACCGCCGACGAGGAGATGGAGCCGGGACTCGTCTCCGTCGCAGCCCCGGTCAGGGACCCGCAGGGCCGGATCGTGGCCGCGTTCAACGTGTCGGCCCCCAAGTACCGGTTCGAGGCCGCCGGTGATCGGGTGGGCGCAGCGCTGGTCGCGGCCGCCGGCGAGCTGGGGGCGGCGCTGCGCGGCGAGCGACCCGCCAACGTGGCCGAAGGTGGCTGAGCGGGCGGCGCAGCCGGCGTCGTCGGCGACCACCGCTGAGCATCTGCTGTGGGAGTTCGCGACCGGGCTGACGTGGGCCGATGTGCCGGCCGCGGTGCAGCGCCGGCTGGCGTGGCTGACACTCGACCTGGCCACGGTGTCGGTGGCGGCGCGCGAGCTCCCGTCGGTGGCAATTGCCGCCGACTACGCAAGCAGCGTGCACGCGGGTCTCGAGGCGACCGCCCTGCTCGACGGTCGCGGGCTGGCGGCTCCCGGTGCGGCGTTCGCCAACGGGGTGCTCGCCAACGCCCTTGACTTCGACGACGGCCACCGCATCACCAAGGGACACCCGGGGGCGATCGTGATCCCGGCGGCGCTGGCCGCGGCTGAGAGCCGCGGGGCGAGCTGCGAGGAGTTTCTGATGGCGGCGCTGATCGGCTACGAGGTCGCGATCCGGGCGGGGATCGAACTGCACGGGCGGGAGGTCGAGTACCACGCCTCGGGCGCGTGGGGCGCGCTCGGCGCCGCGGTCGCCTGCGCGCGGCTTTTCGGGATGGACGCCGACCGGCTCGCGCACGCCGTCAACATCGCCGAGTACCACGCTCCGATCGCCCACATGTCGCGGGCCGTGACCGATCCGGCGATGACCAAGGACGCGGTCGGCTGGGGATCATTCATGGGCATGTCGGCGGCGCTCCTGGCCGAGGCCGGGTTCACCGGCCTGCGCAGTCAGGGCCTGGACGCGCTGGACGTCGGGTCGCTGGGACGCGACTGGCAGGTGCTGGAGGTGTACGTCAAGCCGTATCCGTGCTGTCGTTGGTCGCAGCAGGCGCTGGACGGAGCGCTGGCACTTCTCCCCCAGCTTGGTGACCGTGAGATCGCGGCGGTCGAGATCCACACCTTCGCGGCCGCCGACTGGCTTTCCACCCGGCGTCCGGAGACGACCGAGGAGATGCAGTACAGCATGGTGTGGCCGGTCGCTGTGGCGCTCTCTGCCGGGAGGTTCGGCGCACCCGAGGCGCTGCCGTCGGCCGTCGATGCCCGGGCTGAGGCGATCGCAGCAACGACTCGAGTCGTGATCGATCCGCAGTTGGACGCCGAGTTCCCAGCGCGGCGACTGTCCCGCCTGGTCGTCCGCACGACCGACGGATCGGTGTTCGACTCGGGCGTCGTGGAGGCGCCCGGCGAGCCCGGCAGCGACGGCTGGGAGGGCGTGGTGGCCGCCAAGGCAGAGCACCACCTCGGCACCGGCCCCGTCTCGATCTCGGCCCCGCGGCCGCCGGTGGGAAACCTCGCCGGCCGCACCCTCGAACAGCTGATCGCCGTTCTCACCTATGGAGTGGATCGATGACCGTCACCAACAGCGCCCCCGTCGACCTGGACACACGGCTCCTGCAGATCGAGGCGCTCGCACCCGACTTCCGAGCCCGCGCCCGCGGCTACGACGACGCCGCGGCTTTCCCCGCCGAGAACTTCGACGATCTCCGCGCGGCCGGTCTGCTGGCGCTGACGGCGCCGGCGGAGTACGGCGGCGATGATCTGTGGTGGGGCGCCAACTACGAGGCCTACTACCGCGCGATCGAGCGGCTGGCGCGGATCGACTCGTCCACAGCGCAGCTCCTGCAGGTGCACTCCCACGCACTGGGATACATCTCGCGGCACGCGACCAAGGCCCAGCTCGACGCGCTGCTGCCCGACATCGTGGGGAAGGGCTTGCTGCTGGCATCGGTCGGAAGCGAAACCAATCCCCGCGCAGCGAAGCCGGGCGAGTACACCTCCGAGCTGGTCCCGTCGGGCGACGGCTGGCGGCTGACCTGTCACAAGTTCTTCGCCTCGCTGGGTCCGGCGGCCGACCACCTGCTGATCTGGGTGGCGGTGCCGGGCGAGCAGCCGTACCCCGAGCGAACCGTGACGGTGCTGGTGCCGCGGCATGCGCCCGAGGTCGAGCTGATCGATCAGTGGGACGTGCTGGGCATGCGCCCGACCGTCAGCTGGGGGGTGAAGGTGACCGACCTCGAGCTCCCGGCCGAGCTGGTGATCGGCGAGCCCGGCGACTGGACGCTGCGCGACCCGCGCAGCTTCACGCTGGGATTCACCGCCAACCACGTCGGCTCGGCCCAGGCCGCCTTCGACGTGATCTGCGACTTCGTGCGGCAGCGCCCGTACCTGGCCGAGAGCGAGTTCACCCAGATCGCCATCGGCGATCTCTCGGCAGACATTTTCGGCGTGCGCTCGGCGTTGTACGAGGCCGCGCGCGCCTGGGAGCAGGAGGATCCGGCGATCGCCGAGGCCCAGTCGCTGAAGGCACTGCACCTGGCCAAGCGGGTGTTGCTCGACACCACCAGCCGGGGCTTCGACATCTGCGGAGCGCGGACGGCGTTTCGGGACTACCCGCTGGAGCAGATGTACCGCGACGCCCGCACCTTCACGCTGCACTTCCGCGACGAGATCAACACCCGCGAGCTCGGCAAGGCGATCCTCGCCGACCGCTTCTCGCTCAAGGGCGGGGTCGACTCGTCGGTGATGTCGCAGCGAAACGCCTGATCAGGCGAGCTCGAGTACCACGTAGGCGCCTTCCACCGTCACCGGCACGGTCTCGGCGGTGTACGGCCCCGGTTGAAGTCCCGGTCGCGGCGGCGCCTCCTCCAGCTGCTCGCCGGGTACGACCTCGACCTTGTAGGAGCGCACCCGGCGGCGAGCCGGGTCGAACCACGAGGCGCCGGTGCGCAGGTCGAACTCCCAGCCGTGCCAGGGGCAGCGGATCATCTCCCCCGGCCGCGAGTACTCGTAGTCACCGGGAAGGTCGGATGTCAGCTCGCCGACCTGCACGCCTTCGCACAGCGGGCCGCCCTGGTGGGGGCAGCGGTTGCGGATCGCCAGGTAGTCACCGGCGACGTTGAAGACCCCGATCGAGCGGCCGTCGACCTCGACGATCCGGCGGGCTCCGGGAGGCAGCTCGTCGGTGGCACAGACGACGTGTCTAGTCACCGGTGGCCGCTGCGTCGGCGGGTGTCGGCAGGCCGTACAGCTCGGCCGCGTTCTCAAACAGGATCCTGCGTTGCTGATCGGCGGTCAGCCGAGCGGGGAAGGCCTGGTTGGGAGCATCGAAATCCCAGTGCGGATAGTCGGTCGAGAACATGATCCGGTCGGTCATCTGCATCTGGTCGAGCAGCTCATGGAACTGGCCGGGGCGCTCCGGCTCCTCCATCGGCTGGGTGCTGACCCAGAACCGCTCGCGGATCAGCTCCGACGGCGGCCGGTCGACCGCAGGCACCTCGACCCCGAGCATCCGCCAGGCCCGGTCGAGCCGCCACATCAGCGCCGGGATCCACGCGAACCCGCCTTCGATCAAGACGACCCGCAGGCCCGGGAAGTGGTTCAGCACGCCCTTCGCAGATCAGGCTGCCGACCTGTGCCTGGAACGCGCCGGCCATGGCGGCGGCGTCTTCGAGGTAGTACGACGGGAAGCCGGCCGGCGTGATCGGGTGACCACCCCAGCCGCCGTTGTGGACGCCCAGCGCCAGCCCGTTTCGCTCGCACGCCTCATAGATCGGCCAGTACCGCCGCCGGCCCATCGGCTCGATCATCCGCGACAGCACCAGCACCTGGACGAAGCGCGGATCACGCGCCACCCGGTCGATCTCGGCGGCGGCGGTGGGAGGATCCTCGTAGGGGATCACGATCGACGCCCGCAGCCGCGGATCGCGGTCGAGCCATTGGTCGGCCAGCCAATCGTTGGCCGCCCGGGCCATCACCGCCGCCAGCTCCAGGTTGAGCATCTCGCCGATCCCAAGCAGCGGATTGAGCACCGCGTAGGAGATGTTCCACGCGTCCAGCAGCTGCGCCTGAGTGAATGCCAGGTCGGAGGCGGGTGCGCCGCCGCCCGGCGGCCACGCGTCCACCCGGGACGCGCGCTTGGTGGGCCGGGGGTACTCGGCACCGATATACGACCGGTCGCCGAGGTTCTCGCGCACATCGCGAAACGCCGTCGGCAGGTAGGTCAGCGAGTCGCGGCGCGACCGCCAGTCGGCCGGCATGTAGGGGTGCAGCGCATCGTCGGACGGCAACGCGTTGTGCACGTCGCAGTCGACCAGGGGGCCGGTATACCTGCCCTGCTCACGCTCCATTGCGCTCACCTCCAAGGCCGAACAGCCGTCGCGCATTGCCTCCCAGGATAGCCTCCAGCGCCGGGCCTTCGGGGAGCGGAGGGATGCCCGCTTCGGCGGTTTCGGACTGCCAGTGCGGATAGTCGGTGGCATAACAGAGCATGTCGTCCGAGCCGATGTGGTCGTACACGCGCGGGAACTCGTCGACCGGCACGTCGAACGGCTGGGTGGTGACCCGGATGTGCTCGCGGATATACGCCGACGGTGCCCGGCGCACCCACGGCATCTCGCGTCGCAGGCCGTGCCACAGCCGGTCGAACCGCCACATGAAGCTCGGCAGCCAGGCGAAGCCGCTTTCGGCGCACAACACCCGCAGGTCGGGGAACCGGTCGAACGCCCCCTCCGCCACCAGACTCATGATCTGCGTCTGGAAGGCGCTGGGCATGTCGACGTACTCCTCCAGGTACGTGCTGGGCCAGCCCACCGACGTCGGTGGGTCGCCGCTGGCGCCGCCGAAGTGCAGGTTGAGGACGAGCCCGTGGCGCGTCACCACCTCCAAGAGCGGCCACCAGATCCGATTGCCGTAGGGCGCAAACGAGCGCACCGGCAGCACCACCTGGACGAACCGGGGATTTTCGGCGCAGCGTTCGATCTCCTCGACCGCCAATGTCGGGTGAAGCCCCGGCACGACGATCGACCCGTGCAGGCGCGGCTCGTTCGCGAGCCACTGCTCGGCCACCCAGGAGTTGGCGGCGGTGCTGAGCGCGGCGGCCGCGTCCGGATTCTTGATTGCCTCGGTGGCGTAGGCACACACCAGGACAGCGGCCTCCACGCCCGACGGATCAAGCACACGCGCGCGCAGATCCTCGACCGTCTCGGCCACTCCGGTGGCGGGATCGAGGTCGGGTCGCATGCTGGTCGCTGCGCTGGGTGGGTAGGGAGTGTCGGTCGGCCCGCGGAACTGGGTCGTTTGGGCCACCTCCTGCCAGTGCGGATCGAGCCAGGGGAAGAGCGTCTCGATCGACGGCACCAGGGCGTGGACGTCGGCATCGATCACGGCTGTGCCGTTCGACGCGCCCACGCTCATGGCTGTTCGAGGCCGAGCGCCACGCGGTCGGGCATGGTCAGGTGGAGGATGTTGCCCTCCGGGTCATAGAAGCTGCGATACCGGTACCACGGCGACTCGACCACCTCGGCTGCCCAGGTGACGCCCCGCCGTTCGAACTCGGCGATCGCCTGGTCGAGGTCGTCCACCTGAAAGGCGAACGACTCGAAACCGGGCGGCCCGGCACCCGGGATCGCTCGCGGGCCGGGCTGCTCGGGTGAGCCGATCAAAAAGATCGTGACGTCGCCGACCTGGAAGCCGGCCCACCCCTGCTCGGGGTCGTACGGCAGCACGTGCGGGAGCTCGAGCACCTCGCGGTAGAACCGCTCCATGGTCGCCACGTCGGCGCACAGGACGTCGATGTTGTCCAGTCTCTTCAGCACGGGAAGTCGAGTTGGGTATTCGGCACTAGCTGTTGGCGAGGCTAGCACAATCGCCGGGAAACCGGTCGTCCGCCACCCCGCCCACTACCCCGTGCGCGCAAGCCGGCCGGTGACTGCCTCAGCAACCGTGAGGGCCGCAATCGCATCCGCGCCGGTCGCCCCGCCCGGGTTGCCTGACACCACCGCCTCGGCGAACGCCTCCAGCTGCGCCGCGACGCCGTCGCTGAACACCTTCCCGGCGGTGGCACCGGTCATGAACGGCACGCTCAGGTGACCCCGCTCGCCGATCACCGCTGCCCAGCACGAGTCCGGTCCCGGGTACGGCCGCCCGAGTGACACCAGCCCGAGCGCCCCGTCACCGAGCGAGGCAGTGATCACGGCGCTGGGCGGATCCACGCCGGGCTCTGACCCCAGCGCCGTTACCTCGGTGATCTCGCGGCCGGTGAGCCATCGCAGCTGGTCGAACTCGTGCACTGCCATATCGATCGCAACGCCCCCGCTGTGCTCCCGAAACTCCGCTGTGGGCAGGTCGTGATCCCACTGGTAACAGCTCACCATCGAGATCGCGCCCAGGCCGCCGCTTCGGATCTGCTCGCGCAGGGCGATCAGCTCGGGCACAAACCGGCGCCAGTACCCCACCTGCAGCAGCGTCCCCGCGGCTCGGGCGGCCGCCACCGCCGCCTCCACCTCGTGCACCCGCAGTCCGCAGGGTTTCTCGCAGAGCGTGGGAATCCCGGCTGCGGCGAACAGCCGGACGAGATCGAGGTGCTGATCAGACGGGGCGGCGATCACCACCGCATCGAAGCCTCCGGCCGTGATCAGCTCGTCGGCTCGCCCATACCCGGGCACGCCGTGATCCCCGGAGACCGCGTCGCGAACCTCGGCCCGGGCCTCGACGACGGCGGCCAGCTCCACCCCCGCGGCCGCTCGGCATGCCGCGATATGCACCGACCCCATCCGCCCTGCTCCGACCACGGCCAGTCTCGTAACCGCGTTCATGCGGCTTGAGTATGCTCGGGGGAATGAGCATGGTGCGCGCAGCCGTCGTCCACGAGCCAGGACGCTCGTCGGTTGAGACCTTCCCGGATCCCGATCCCGGCCCCGGCGCGGTGGTGCTGCGGATCGAGTACTCCGGCATCTGCGGCACCGACAAGCACACCTGGCGCGGAGAGAGCCTGCAGTACGCCGGCACCGACCACGAGCGAAACGCCGCCTACCCGCTCATCTGCGGGCACGAAAACGTCGGCGTGATCGACGCTCTGGGCCCCGGCGATCCGCCCCTGGACGAGCATGGCAAGCCGCTTGGGGTGGGCGATCGGGTGGTACCAGTCCCCAACCTGGTCTGCGGCAAATGTCGCTTCTGCCTGTCGGAGAGGTACCCCTACTACCTCTGCACCGAACTCAACGACTACGGTAACTCGCTGACCTGCGCCACACCGCCGCACCTCTTCGGCGGGTGGGCCGAGCGCATGTACCTGCTGCCCGGCACTCGGCTCTTCCGAGTGCCCGACGACCTGCCGTCGGAGCTCGCCGTGCTGACCGAGGTGGTTGCGGTCACGCATGGGCTGGATGTGGTGCGGTCGATCACCGGCACCGGCGGCGGGTTTGAATTCGGCGACACCGTGGCGGTGATTGGAATCGGGCCGCTCGGTCTGATGCACCTGGCCAAGGCTGAGCTGCTGGGCGCGGGCAGTCTGATCGCGGTCGACACCATCCCCGAGCGGCTCGAGCTGGCCGCCGAGTTCGGAGCCGACACGCTGATCAACGCCTCGGCCGCGGGTCCCGAGGAGCGGCTCGAGCAGGTGCGCGAGGCGACCGGCGGGTTCGGCGCCGACGTGGTGGTGGACTGCTCCGGTGTCGCCGCGACGTTCACCGATGCGCTCGCCCTGGTGCGACCCGGCGGCACCGTGATCGAGGCCGGTGCGTTCGTGGATATGGGGCCGGTCAGCG
This sequence comes from uncultured Actinomycetes bacterium, assembly GCA_963729195.1. Classification (GTDB taxonomy): domain Bacteria; phylum Actinomycetota; class Thermoleophilia; order Gaiellales; family JAICJC01; genus CAVPTL01. Next base: position 48,959 of record CAVSNF010000020.1, on the reverse strand, counting down.
TCAATCCCAACAGCGACATCTGCATCAAGGGCGTCACCATCCTGGGAATCGGAGGCGAGACGCTGCCCCAGTACGGGCCCGCGCTGACGATGCTCGCACGCCACCAGCACCGCCTCCCCTTTGGCCGCGCCATCACCCACTACGTCGGCCTCGAGGCCATGGGCGACTCGCTCGAACTCGCCCAAACCGGCGCGGCCATGAAGGTGCTGGTCGCCCCCAACGGCCACAGCTAGTTCACGCCCCGGCGTGGGCATACCATCCGGCTTCGGGCTCGGGCAGCGGTCCCACCCGCTCCCGCCACGGCGTCGCCGTGCGCTCTGCCAACGCGGCCAGCCGATCCAGCAGCGGCCGGCACTGCTCCGCCAGCAACCGCTCGGACTCGGCCTCGTCGGCCACCAGGGCGGCATCAAACAGCGTCCTTCCGACCACAAAGCCGCTGGCCCCGGCGTTGCAGGCGTGCTCGATCTGGTATTCGACCGAGGCCTCGTCGGCGCCACCGCCGAGCACCACCCAGGGAATCAGCCGCCCACAGGCCTCATCGACGGCTGAGCAGGCCTCCTCCGACCCGGGGTACTGAAGCTTGAGGATGTCGGGCCCGAGCGGCGCAAGCCGCTCCGCACCGGCCACCACCAGCTCTGAAAACCGCTCGCCGCCGGCCTGCTCCTCGCCCTCGCGCTTGTACACGATCGGCTCCAGCACGAGCGCGAGACCGGCCTCGCGGCAGGCCGCAACGGCCTGTGCGACCACCTGCTCTTGGCGTGCGGCCTGCTCGGGCACGTCGACGCGGAACGGCAGCAGCATCTTCGCCCCCGACGCTCCCAATCGCCTGCCCTTGGCCGGCGACCAGTGCTCCAGAAACGTGGTCACCTCGAGCTTTGCCACGTCGCCGTAGCCCATCGCTTCCAGCGGTACCACCAGGCCGGTCGAACCCGGCACAGCACCGGCCGCCAACGCCTGGGCAACGCCGTATTCGGCATCGATCAGCACCAGGCTCGCGCCCGGTGCGAGCGCGCGCGCAACCCGCACCTTGAAGCGCGTGATGCCTTCGGCGTCGAGCACGACACCGCGCTTGGCCAGCACCACCTGAAGTGCGTCACGATGATCCATCGCAGCCCCGGTGAACACGCCGGAGTTCGAACTCAGCTGGTCGAGGCACCGCGCCCGCTGGGCCGACTGGAGATGGTCGATCACCGGCTCGCCCGTGCGATCGCGGCTTGTGCAATTCCGACCATCAGGCGAGCGTCCCGCATTCCATCCTCGACCGGGTTACGCACCTCGGCGCCGTCGACCACACTCTCCCAGAACCCTTCCAGCTCGCGCACAAACGCCTCCCCGAACCCGGCCTGGATGTGGGTCGTCTCGAGCCGCAGGCCGTTCGAGCGGCGCACCCAGAGATCGGTTTGCTGGTTGTCGAGATAGGGCGCCGGAAACTGCAGCTCGATGGTGCGGTCGGTGAAGTGCAGGGCGTAGCGCTCCCGATACCAGGCGATCTCCGGCGCGAATACCTGCGCCAGATGCCACACCGCCTCGCCGCCCATCAGCGACACCGAACCACCGGCGCTCTGGCCACCCGACCAGATCTCGCCGGACAGCACCTCGCCCACCTCGATGCCCATCCGGTCAAGCATGCCGTTGACGGCGTTGACGGAATGGATCACGCCGGACATCAGCGGATCGCAGAACCCGCGCAGCAGGTCGCCGTCCACCTCCACGCCGAGCGCCTCGGCCGCCTGAACCCGTTGGCGCGCGCGGCTATCGGCGATCAGCTCTGCGGGAACGTCATCGGGCCGAACCAGCGGCCGGTGAGCCACAAACGGCCACGAGTCGGGATCGTTGACCTCAACCGAGATGTACCGCAGGCCGGCGCCACCCGGTGGCAGCAGGTCGAGCATCGCCTCGAAGTTGGGATCGAAGCGCTTCATGTAGCCGACTTGCACCACCAGGCCACGAGCGTCGCGGCGCTCGATGATCGCGGCCGCCTCGCGCTCGGTAAAGCACAGCGGCTTCTCGCAGAACACGTGCAGGCCCGCCTCGAGGCCGGCCAGCACGGTATCCGCATGCAGCGGGTCGGGCACAGCGATCACCAGCGCATCGAGCGTCTCGTTCAGCAGACCCGCCAGGTCGGCGTGGGTGTTGATGCCGTACCGAGTGGCGATCGCCGCTCTCACCTGGGCCGACGGATCGGCGACCGCGACCAGCTCGAACCGCTCGCTCAGAAACATCAGGTTGGGGATGTGTTCGACCTGCGCGATCATGCCCGCGCCGACGACGCCCACCCGCAGCCGCCGGTCACTCACCTCGATCACCGCCCAGCAACGGCCTGGCCTCGGCCCGCTTGGCCTCCGACTCGGCGCGGGCCTCTTGCACCGACGGCATGGTCGAAACCTCGGCCACCGGCACGTCCCACCACGACTCGTATGAGCCCACGCCCCGCGTTGGATCGCACTCGACCACGATCACGGTTGTGCGCTCGGCCGTGCGCGCGTCGCGAAGCGCCGCCGAGAGCTCGTCAACCGTGTCCACTGAAACGCCCAGTGCGCCGAGGCTGCGAGCGTTTGCGGCCAGGTCGACCTTGGTGTCATACGCGGTGCCGAACCCTTCGGAACCGAGCGAGCGGGACAGCCCTCCAATCGAGCCGAACCCGTGGTTATCAATCAGTACCACCGTCAACCGAACCCCTTCCTGAATCGAGGTGACGACCTCGCTGGACATCATCAGCCACGAGCCGTCACCCACCATCACCACAACCTCGCGGCCGGGATCGGCCAGCTTCACTCCGAGGCCGCCGGCGACCTCGTAGCCCATGCACGAGTAGCCATACTCGACGTGGTAGCCCTTGGCGTCACGGGTGCGCCAGATCTTGTGAAGATCACCCGGCATGCTGCCGGCGGCACACACCACCACGTCACGCGGGTCGAGCGAGTGGTTGACCGCGCCCAGCACCTGCGCCTGGGTGGGTCGGTCGCCGCCCGCCGCGACCGTGAGCCGTTCGACCTCCTCATCCCACTCCCGGTTGAAGCGGGCCGAGCGCTCGATCACGGCGGCTGCCACCCGGTGCCCGGCCAGCCGCTGGTGCAGCGCCTCCAGCCCCGCTCGGGCGTCGCCGACCAGCGGTATCGCGCCGAGCTTGTGCGCGTCGAACGACCCCACATTGAGAGCGATCATGGTCACGCCGGGATCCTGAAACGCCGTCCGCGAAGCCGTCGTGAAGTCGCCAAAACGCGTCCCGATACCGAGCACGACGTCGGCGTCGCGTGCGGCCAGGTTGGCACCCCGCGTGCCCGTCGACCCGATCGCGCCCAGCGCGGAGGGGTGGTCGTAGGGCATCGCTCCCTTGCCTGCCTGCGTTTCGGCGACCGGAATCCCGGTCGCGTCCACGAATGCCCGCAGCGCAGCGGTGGCATCGGCGTAGAGCACCCCGCCGCCGGCCACGATCAGGGGCCGCTCCGCGCCTCGGATGATGGTCGCGACCCGGTGGAGATCGACCGCGTCGGGAATCGGGCGGCCGATCCGCCACGTGCGCGGCGCAAACAGCTGCTCGGGGAAGCTCCACGCCTCGGCCTGGACGTCCTGGGGCATCGCGATCGTGACGGCGCCGGTCTCGGCCTGATCGGTCAGCACCCTGACGGCCTCCAGCAGCGACGCCGCCAACTGCTCTGGTCGGTCGATTCGATCAAAGAACCGCGACACCGGGCGAAACGCGTCGTTGACCGAGATGTCTGGGCGGCCGGGGAGCTCAAGCTGCTGCAGCGCGGGATCGACCCGCCGGGTGGCAAAGATGTCCCCGGGCAGAAGCAGCACCGGCAACCGATTGATCGTCGCCAGCGCCGCCCCGGTGACCATGTTGGTGGCCCCCGGCCCGATCGACGACGTGCACACCCACGTCTGCAGGCGGTTCATCTGCTTGGCATAGGCAACGGCCGTATGCACCATCGCCTGCTCGTTTCGCGGCAGCACGTAGCGCAGGCCGCCGTGCTGCTGGAGCGCCTGGCCGAGCCCGGCGACGTTGCCGTGGCCGAAGATCCCGAGCACTCCGGCAAACAGCGGCGCAGCCTGGCCGTCGCGTTCCACTCGCTGAACCGCGAGGAACTCCACCAGCGCCTGTGCGGTGGTGAGGCGGCGCTCGCTCACTTGACCGCGCCGAGGGTGAGCCCTCGCACGAAGTGTCGTTGCACCACGATGGCGAAGATGATAATCGGCAAGGCTCCGATCACACCGGCGGCGGCCATCGGTCCGAACTGCACTTGGATCTTGCCGATCAGGGTCGAGACACCGACGGGTACCGTCTCCGCGGCCGGCGTGGAGGTCAGCGACAGGCCCAGCAGAAACTCGTTGTAGGTCGCGATCACCGAGAAGATCGCTGTCGCCGCCAGCCCCGGCGCGGCCAGCGGCAGCACCACCCGCCGCAGCGCCGTCAGCCGCGAGTCGCCGTCCACCATCGCGGCCTCCTCGATGTCCGGCGGGATCTCGGCCAGGAAGCTCTGCATCATCCAGATCACAAAGCTCGTGTTGAGGCAGGTGTAGATCGCGATCAGCCCGAATTTCGTATTCAGCTGACCGGCCTTGCCGAGGATGATGTAGAGCGGGATCACCAGCAGGATCGCCGGCAGCATGCGCACGATCAGCGTCCCCACCAGCGCCGACTGGTTGAGACCGAAACGAAGCCGCGATCGGGCCAGCGGATAGGCCGCGAGGGTGCCCAGCACCATGCTGATCGAGACCGAGACGATGACGATGATCAGGCTGTTTTGGAGGTACGCGCCAAAGTGGTAGGTGTCGAACAGCTGCCTGTAGTTCGTGAGGGTTGGGGAGTGCGGATAGAGGGTCAGCGCGCCGAAGATGTCCACCGGCTGTTTCAGCGAGGTGTTGACGATCCACCAGAACGGGAACAGTGCGATCACGAGCACCACCGCGATCGCGGAGTAGAGGCCGATGCGGTTCAGACGCTGCCTCAAAACGCCGTCTTCTTCATCAGTCGGACAGCGACCACCATCAGGATGGCGACCATCGCCAGCAGCGCGATCAGCATCGCCAGAGCGACACCGTACTGCGTAAACAGGAAGGCCGTGTTATAGGCATAGATCGAGATCAGCCTGGTGGCCGTCCCCGGGCCACCGCCTGTCAGCACATAGATCTGGTCAAAGGTACCGACGGCGTCGATCGTGCGAAGCACAATCGCGACCAGCAGTACCGGCACGAGCATCGGCAGGGTGTGATCGAAGAAGATCCTCAGGCGACCGGCGCCGTCAACCCTGGCGGCCTCGAGCGGCTCCTCCGGAAGCGACTGCAGCCCCGCCAGGATTATCAAGAACATCAGTGGCGTCCACTCCCAGATATCCACCACCACCACGGCGATGAACGCGCTGGTGTAGTTGGCGAGTACCTCCGGTGCGTTGAACCCGAACAGGGTGAAGAGTGGGTCGACCACGCCCACGCTGCTGTCGTAGATCAGACGCCACATCACGCCCACGACCACGGGAGCGATGGTCATCGGCAAGATCAATCCAACCCGGATCGTCCCGGCGAACTTGAGCTGACGCGATACCAAAAGCGCCAGCCCCAACCCCAGCAGCGTCTCGACCGACACCGCGAAGAACACATACTTTGCCGTCGTCCACATCGCGGTGTGGAAGTACGGGTCGTTCCACGCGATGCGGTAGTTCTCGAGCCCCGCCGATCCAAACTCCCGCCCGTAGAGATACCTGGTGAAGCTCGCCTTGAAGCCGTAGTACAGCGGATAGATCGACACCGCGGCGAGCGCGATCGCCGCGGGCAGAAGGAACAGGTACGGACCCAGCGGCCCGCGCCGGGTCCGTACCTTGGTCGTTCCTGTCGTCGTTTCAGCCAAGGGTCTAGTAGTACGTGCCCTGCTGCTTGGTGTAGGCGTTGATCTGGTTGGCCGCAGTCGTCAGATGCGACTGGGCGATCTGCTGATATCCCGACTTCTTCTGGATCGCCTCGACCAGGGCCTCGTTCAGCTGCGTGCCCAGCAGGTCTTCCATCTTCGGCTCGTCGGGTGTCTTCGGCTTCGGGTACGAGGCATCGACCGCGTCGGCGATCGCCGGCAGCCAGCGGTACTTCTTCGAGAGCGCCGGGTCACGCAATGCAGTACCCGTGACCGCCGCGCTGCCCGTACCGGCGAACTGCTGCTGCACGGGAGACGACGTGAACCACTCGAGGAACTTGACAGCTCCGGCCGGGTTCTTCGCGCCCGACGCGATGCCGCAGATAAACGTTCCAATCGCGGGGCCGCTGCGCTCTTGCGCCGGGGTTGCCGCGAAGTCGATCTTGCCGACGACCTTCGAGTCGGCGGGAACGTCCACCTGGTGCGCCGTGCCGGTGTACTCGGTCATGGCCGTGGCGTGGCCCTGGAGCATGTAGCTCGTCTCCTGGGTGGTGTCGTTGGCCGCCACTCCCGGGGGCATGTAGGGGATGAAGGAGAACAATCGCTCGAGCGCCCCGACGCCCTCCGGCCCGGCAAAACCGGCCGACCAATCGTCATTCACGAAGCTGCCGCCGTAGGAATTCAGCAGCGGCAGATACGTCTGCACGATCGGGTTACCGGACACACCGCGGGCGGTCCAGCCGTACAGCGGGGCCTTGGTCTTCTTGGCCTCGGCATAGACATCGTCCCAGGTCGCGGGAGCGCCGCCGGGGAAGTAGTCCTTGTTGTAGTACAGCATCTCGACGTCGTCGATCACGACCAGTGCGTACAGCTGAGGTTTGTCACTTGCGAAGAGCTTCAGGCGGGGGCCCGACTTCGGCGGCCAATAGCCCTGATCGAGGCCCTTGGCGAGGATGTCGGGATTGACCTTGAGGCCGAGCGAGTCCATGCTCTGGATGATCTGGCCGGCGGCGTACTCCGGCACCCAGTTGTCGTCCATCACATAGATGTCATACGCGCCGGTCTTCTGCAGGCCGTCGGTCTTCGAGTTCTGGTACCAGGCGTTGTACGACGTCTGGTTGTAGTGAACGGCGTTGCCTGTCTCGGCGGTGTACTTCTTGATCATCGCAACGAAGGCGGCCATGGCCGGATCGGCGAATGCTCCGATCGTGATTGGGCCGACGTCGCCGCCGCTGGAGGCCGCGGTGGCTGACGACCCACTGCTGCTGCTACCACCGCAGGCGGCCAAGAGCGGCGCCAGGCTGAACGCGGCTCCCGCGCCCAGTACGCGACGCCGGGTAAAGCGAGACCCAGAATCATTGCTCGTCTGATCGCTCATTCAACACTCCTTCTTCTTCAACTGGGGGTACCTCTGTCGGGTATTGGGCTGCGGGATCGCCCGTGACGCTGATGGCACGCTCCTTTCGTTGAGGGTGGATGGAGACTCCCGTCGCGGGGTCGAACAGATGGATCTGATGTGGCTGGGGAAGCACGCCACAAGCGGCGCCGACTGCGGGGTTGACTTCAGCTTCGGCGCGGACGTTGATGATGTCCTCACCGACGCTGATGGCAAGCAGCGTCTCGTTGCCGAGCGGCTCCACCACGTACACCTCGCCGGCCAGCGAGTTGGGTGTGCCGACCTCGACCATGGTCGCGTGCTCGGGCCGGAACCCGAGCTGCACGTCGCCCCGATGAGCCGCGCCGGGCACCTCCAGCCGCCCCTCGGGGCTCCGGAACGATCCGTCCTGAATGTCGCCGCGGATGATGTTCATGGGCGGTGAGCCGCAGAACTTGGCGACGAACAGATCGGCCGGATGGGCGTACAGGTCGGCGGGGCTGGCGAGCTGCTTCAGCTCGCCGTCCTGCATGACAGCGACCATGTCGGCCATCGTCATCGCCTCGACCTGGTCGTGTGTCACATACAGCGTGGTCACGCCCAGCGACCGCTGCAGCCGCTTGATCTCAACCCGCATCTGCAGCCGCAGCTGAGCATCCAGGTTCGAGAGCGGCTCGTCCATCAGAAAGACGCTGGGCTCGCGCACGATCGCGCGGGCCAACGCCACCCGCTGGCGCTGGCCACCCGAGAGGGCGCGTGGCATCCGGTCGAGCAGCTTGTCGATGGAGAGCAGCTCGGCGACCTTGGCGACGCGTTCCTTGGCGTCGGCCTTGGGCACCTTCCGCACACGCAGGGGATATCCGATGTTGTCGGCGACGCTCTTGTGGGGGTAGAGCGCATAGCTTTGAAACACCATGGCAATATCGCGGTCCTTGGGCTGGAGCGATGTGACATTGCGCTCACCGATGAAGACGTCGCCCCTGGTAGGTTGCTCGAGGCCTGCAAGGATGCGAAGCGCGGTGGTCTTGCCACAGCCCGACGGCCCCAGCAGCGCCAGGAACTTTCCGTCCTCGACCTCCAGCTCGAGGTCCTTGAGCGCCTCGAAGCCCGAGAACGTCTTGCCCACGTGCTCGTAGCGGACGTCCATCAGGAATCGCTCCTGACCGGCCCGGTGGAGGTGCGGATCCGCAGCCGTGTGGGCAGGATCACACGGTCCGAGACGTGTTCGCCGGCCGCGATCGCGGCCATCAACATCTCCGCGCCGAGCCGCCCCATCTGCTTGGCGTCCTGGCACACGGTGGTGAGGCCGATGCGAGAGTGCGCGGCCAGCGGAATGTTGTCGAATCCGACCAGCGAAACATCGCCGGGGACACTCACTCCCTCGCGTTCGAGCTGATCCATCAGCGCGATTGCGATCACGTCGTTGGTGCAGCAGATTGCGGTTGGATGCTCGTCCAGGGAGACCTGTTCCAGGCCTCGGCTCTTGAGCGCCAGCGCCAGCGCTGCCGGGCGTGAATCGACGTCCTCCTCGTGCGCTCCCGAGTGCTTGAACGCGATCCGCCGGTGGCCGTGGGCGGCGAGGTGCTCGACGACCGCGTCCATGGCAGCGATCTCGTCGACGTGAATCGTTCCCAAGCGGGCGTCAGAGCCTTCGAACGACACGGTGACAACCGGGACGCCACGGTCGAGGAGCTCGGACGGAATGCTCGACCCGGCCGTCACTGCCGGGAAGATCACGCCGTCCACCCGCCGTCCCACCAAGGCGCGCACCTGGTCGTTCTCGGTCTCGGGATCGTTCTCGGTCTCGGCGACCACCACCGCAAATCCGTCGCGGTGGGCGCGGCGTTCGACCTCCAGCGCGATGGTTGCGTGAAACGGGTTGAGCGCATCGGGGATCACCACGCCCAGCGTCTTGGTCGCCCGGCGCTTGAGCGACCGCGCCACCTCGTTCTGGCGATAGTCGAGCTCGTGAATCGACTCCATCACCCGCTGGCGGGTGGAATCCGCGACCGGAGCCGTGTGGTGCAAGACGTTCGACACGGTCGCGATCGATACCCCCGAGCGCCGCGCCACGTCTCGCATCGTCACGGTCACGCCGCCGCCGCCTCCCTCAGAGCCTGTTGGAGAGCAGCGAGCGAGAGTGAGATTCCGTGTTCTGCGTCGAACCGCGGATCCTCATGCTCGATCGAGATATCGCCGTCGTATCCAGCCGCGCGAAGCGCCTGAAGCAGCTCTGCCCACTCCCCCATGCCCCGGCCCTCGCCGACCGCGGCGAAGTGCCAGGTGGCCGTGTCGGGGTCGACCGGGAAGCGGAAGTCGATCACTCCTTCGCGGCGGATCCGCTCGGGGTAGAGCAGTGTGTCCTTGGCGTGGGCAAAGGCGATCCGATCCCCGACCTCCTCGATCACGCACAGCGGGTCGATCCCCTGCCACCAGAAATGGCTGGGATCGAGGTTGACCGCGAGATTGGGGCCGGCCACCTCGGCCAGCCGGCGAAACGACCCCGAGCTGTATGCGGCCGCCCCGGGGTGAAGCTCGAGGCAGATGTCCACCTCTGGAGCCACTTCCCGCGCCCACTGGCAGAGGCCGCGCCAGAAGGGCGCGAGCCGATGCTCAAACTGCCACTCCCACAGCGACTCGTCGTCGGCCGAGAGCGCCCATGGCGCAAAGACGGCCGCGTTTCCTCCATCGCGACCACCGGGACAGCCGCTCATCGTCACCACGGTGGTCACGTCCAGCAGGTGGGCGAGTTCGATCGCGCCCCGCAGTCGCTCGGCGTGGTCATCACCGATTCGGGCGTCGGGGTGCAGCGGGTTTCCGGCGGCATTCACGCACGAGAGGCCGAGCCCGTGCTGTCTCAGCTCGCCCATCAGACGGTCGCGCTGCGACTGGTCGGCCAGCAACGCGGGAAGGTCGAGCTGATGGGGAGATCGGGCCCATCCACCGACTCCCATCTCGATCCGCCGAAGTCCCTGCTCAGCGCACCATTCGAAGGCTTCCGCCCGCGAAAGATGCGCCAAACCGTCGTTAAAGACCCCTATCTGCACAAAATCCTTCTCTTGGGAGAGCGAAAGTTGAAACGTTTCAAGTGATCGCGTATCTTCCGCTCCATGCCCGAGATTGTCAAGCACGAATTTGTGGAAGCTGTGGTGATGGGTCGTGTCTGCGTCGACCTCTACCCGGCGCAGCTCGAAGTGCCGCTGGAAGACGTCGAGGGATTCCACAAGTACGTCGGCGGGTTCGCGGGCAATGTCGCCACGGGACTGGCCCGGCTGGGTGTCGACGTGGCGATCGTCTCGGCCGTCGGTGATGACGGCCACGGCAGGTTCGTGCGCCGATTCCTCGAGTCGGAGGGGGTCGATTGCCGGTGGCTCTCGGTGGATCCGGCGCTGCGTACGGCGCTCGCATTCTGCGAGGCCTGGCCGCCCGACAACTTCCCGATCACCTTCTACCGCACCCCGACCTGCCCAGACTGGGAGCTGAGCGTGGCAGCTCTCGATCTGGAAGGCATCGCGGCCGCCCCGCTGGCCTACGTCAGCGGCACCGGGTTCGCCCGCGAGCCGTCGCGGCTGGCGACGCTGGCCGCACTGGAAGCCCGGGTTGGCGGGGCCGGCACCACCATTCTCGATCTCGACTGGCGACAGACGCTGTGGAGCGATCCCGGCGATTACGCCGCGTGCATGCGAGTCGCCGCGCGAATGGCCGATGTCGTGCTCGGCTCCGACGAGGAGATCACCGCCGCGGTCTCGGCCAACGATCCGGCAGCGCTGCTCGCATTGGGGGCAACCACCGTCGCACACAAGCACGGCCCCGACGGAGTCACCGTTCACTCGGCCGACGGCACGTCCGCCCGGGTGGCCGCGCATCCGGTCGAAGTTGTCAACGGGCTGGGTGCGGGCGATGCGTTCGCGGCGGCCTTCGGCTGGAGGCTTCTGCGGGGTGACGATGCGGCGACCGCCGCGGGTTTCGGCAATCTGGCCGGGGCGTATGTCGCCGGCCGGCTCGGGTGCTCGGTGGCGATGCCGACAGAAAGGGATTTGGAATGAGCAACGATCTGATGCTGCGGGCTCCGGCTCCGCCGATCACGCCCGAGTCGGCCGGGTGGCGCTGGTTGTCCTACCGGTCGATGGCCGTGTCCGGCTCGCTGGAGGGATCCACCGGCGACGACGAGGTGTGTCTCGTCAACGTCGGCGGTCAGCTCTCAGCGGTGGTCGATGGTGCCACGTACAGCCTCGGCGACCGCGCGCTGCCCTTCGACGCGCTGCCCGAGTCGCTCTACCTCCCGCCCGGCACGAGCTACCGGCTGGAGGGCGAAGGCCGCGTGGGCGCCTGTGCGTCTCGGGCGACCGAGCGCCATCCGGTGCAGCCAATTCCACCGGACATGGTGCGGGTGGAGGTGCGTGGTTCGGGCAATGCCACCCGCCAGATTAACCACATCATTCCGCCCGAGTTCGCGGCTCATCGCCTGCTGGTTGTGGAGGTGCTCACACCCGGCGGGAACTGGTCCTCGTACCCGCCGCACAAGCACGAGCAGGAACGACTGCCGGTCGAGAACGATCTCGAGGAGGTGTACGCCTACCGATTCGGCCGGCCCGAAGCGTTCGGTGTGCAGAAGCTCTATACACGTGACCGCAGCCTCGACGAGACCTGGACGGTGCGCGACCTCGATGTGCTCATGGTGCCGCGTGGATACCACCCGTTCTGCGCCGCCCACGGCTACGACGGTTACTACCTCAATGCCCTGGCCGCCGACAAGCGGTCGATGGCGGCCGAGGACGACCCCGATCTGGCTTGGACGCGCGAGACGTGGGATTCCATCGAACGTGACCGGCGGGTTCCCCTCGTCGGAGAGGAGACTGCATGAACATCGCCTCGGCTCCCGTGTCCTTCGGGATCTTCGAACTCACCGCCGACGACGCCGGCCTGCCCAACCCGATCGCGGTGCTCGACGCGATCAGCAACGCCGGCTATACCGGCACCGAGCTGGGGCCGCCCGGCTACTTCGGCGACACCGCCGGCACATCGGCGGCGCTGCACCAGCGGGGCCTGGATCTGGTCGGGTCGTTTCTGCCGATGCGGCTCTCGCGGGAGGAGGCGGCAGCCGAGGAGTTCGTGTTCCTCCGCAACGCCCTCGACCTGCTGGACGACACCACGCCCGAGGGTGGTTCCCGGCCGGTCGCGCTGATCTCCGACGCGTTCTGTGAGCCCGAGCGGCTCGCCGGCGCCGGGCGGATCGAGCAACTGCCCGACACCTGGCTCTCGGACAAGCGGTTCGGGACTCTGGTCGACAACGCTCACCGCGCGGCGGAACTGTGCCGCGAGCGCGGCTACGACGCCGCGTTCCACTACCACGGCGGCACCTATGTCGAGACTCCTCGCGAGATCGATCGTTTCGCACAGCGCCTCGATTCCAGCCTGCTCGGCTTCTGTTTCGACAGCGGCCACTCGCTCTTCGGCGGTGGTGACCCGGTGGAGTTTCTCGATGCCTACGGGGAGCTCACGACCCACGTCCACATCAAGGACGTCGACGGTGCGGTGATGGACGAGATCCGCACGCGTGGCCTCGGCATGGAGGAGGCTTGGCGGCGGGGCGTGTTCTGCCTGTTCGGGGAGGGCGCGGTCGACCTCGCTGGGATCGCAGAACGGCTGAAGAGCCTCGGCTACGACGGCTGGGTCGTGGTCGAGCAGGATCGCTACCTGCCCGACGGGTGGTCGATCGAGTCGCTCGCCGTCGATGCTGATCACAACCTCGGCGTACTCCGCGAGTTGGGCCTTTAGCACCCGCGGCGGGGCGATGTCAGCCCGTGGCGACCTCTGGAAGAATGTAGGTCGCGCGGTACCCCCAGCGATCCCCGCGGTTGGCCAGTATCGAGTACTCCAGCGGCCGACCGTCCTGATCCGCCACGGTTTCGCTCACGACCAGCAGCGGTGAGCCGGCCGGGACCTCGAGCAGCTTGGCTGTGCGCGCGTCGGCGATATCAGCGCGCAGCAGGCAATCACGCTTCCCGGGGATCCGGCCGGCCCTGTCGCGGAGTGTGTCGTACAGCGACGCGGTCGTGAAGTCGACGTCGTGCAGCGCCGGCGCGAGCGATCCCGGTAGGCAGGCAAGGTCGAGCGACAGCGCAGCGCCATCCACAATCCGCACCCGCTCCAGGGCGTACACCTGCTCCCCCGCTTCCAGTCCCAGCGCGTCTCGCTCCCGGGCGGTTGCCCGGCGCAGACCGGATCGCACGACCCGCGATGTGAGTGAGATCTGGGCCTCGGCAGCCCAGCCGGTGAGGCTGGCCGGCCCCTGCGCGGACTCCACGACCGGTGAGGAGGCGACATACCACCCGTGGCGCCCAGCGGCGGTGAGGATCCCGTCGCCGGACAGGGACACGAGCGCTCGCCGCAACGTGTTCCGCGAAATCCCCAACCGCTGACACAGCTCCCGCTCGGGGGCGAGCCGCTGCCCGGCCGGCAATCGCCCGCCGGCGATCTCGCCACGCAAACGGCGCTTCACCTGAACAAAGAGTGGCTCCTGGCCACGTGCGTCTGCCGGGGTGTTTGTGGGCATGCTTGACACTGGTGGTACCTCTTTGGTACTACTAGCCGCCATGAAGCTTACGCTCATCGGTGCCGGCGGCTTCCGCACCCCCGCAATCTATCGAGCGTTGGTCGAAACCTCGGACAGACCCCGCTTCGACAGCGTGGTGCTGCACGATCCCGATCCCGCGCGCCTGGAGCGTATCGGCCAGGTACTCCACGGAATTGACGCCGAGTACGGGCACCGAGTGGAGTACCGCACGACCGGCGACCTGCGCGATGCGCTCGAGGGCGCCGACGTGGTGTACTGCGCTATCCGCGTCGGCGGCATCGAAGGACGGGTGGACGACGAGCGGATCGCGGTCGACGCCGGCGTGATCGGCCAGGAAACGACAGGCGCCGGGGGCATCGCCTTCGGGCTGCGCACGGTGCCCGCGGTGACACACATCGCAGAGGTGGTGGCAGAGTGCGCACCACAGGCCTTCTTCATTAACTTCACCAACCCCGCAGGGCTGGTGACCGAGGCGATCCGGCGGGTGCTGGGCGATCGAGTGGTGGGAATCTGCGACGCGCCGGAGGACATGTGCAAGCGGGTGGCAGCAGGCATCGGACTTCCCGCTGACGAGCTCTGGTTCGACTACTTCGGTGTCAACCACCTCGGCTGGCTGCGATCAGTCCGACACCGAGGCCGAGACCAGCTCCCGGACCTGCTGGCGAACGACGAGCGGCTGGAGGGGTTCGAGGAGGGCCGGCTGTTCGGTGGTGAGTGGCTGCGCTCGGTGGGCATGGTGCCGAACGAGTACCTGTACTACTACTACTCAGAGCGCGAAGCGTTTGAAGCGATGCGCAACGGCAACCTCCGGGCCGAGTTCCTGGTCGATCAGCAGCGGGGCTTCTATCAGGGCAACGGCGATGCCCTCTCGTCCTGGCGGAGCACGAACGCAGAACGCGAGGCGTCCTACATGTCCGAGGCCTGGGATGCCGAGGGTGTCGAGATGGCCGAGATCGCCGCCGCGCGGGAGCCGGGTGGCTACGGCGGAGTGGCCATCCGGATCGTGGACGCGCTCTACGGAACACAACCGACGGTGATGATTCTCAACACGGCCAACCGCAGCAGCATGCCGTTCCTGGACGAGGAGGCGGTGGTGGAGGTGCCATGCGTGGTCGGCCCGGGCGGTATTCAACCTGTTTCCGTGGGCGAGGTGCCGATGGAGGCCAAAGGCCTGATCCAACAGGTTCGAGCGTCGGAGCGCGCAGCTATCGACGCGGCGCTGAGCGGATCCCGATCCGAGGCGCTGCGGGCCTTCGCGCTGCATCCGCTGGTGCCGTCCGTGCACGTGGCCGAGCGGCTGCTGGGCGAGTATCTGACCGCACACCCGGCGCTGCGAGACCGATACACGTGACCGTCGAGGTCGTCTGCGCGGGGGTGCCGTTCCTGGATGTCACCTTCTTAGGCTTGGACGAGTTGCCGGTGCTCGGACAGGAGAAGATGGCACAGCGGGTCGAACTGACGGCCGGCGGGCTGGCCAACGTCGCACTCGGACTCACCCGGCTCGAGGTCTCCACGGCAATCGTCTCCCCCATCGGTGATGACGCTGCCGGGAGACTCCTGCATGAGCTCGTGACCCGCGAGGGCATCACCTGGAGCGGACCCCGCGCCGGCTCGACAGCGATCTCCGCGGTGCTCTCGCTGCAGGGCGACCGAGCGTTCGCGTCATTTGACCCTCGCCCACCGGTGGACTCAGCGGCGATCGCCGCGCTTGATCCGCGGGCGGTCGTGATCGACCTGTACGCAATCGAGCACGCTCCCGCGACGGCGGCGGTGTACGCCGTCTGTGGCGATGCCGACGCCCGCGAACTCGAGGGCAATCTGCCCGGTGGGCTCGGACAGCTCACCGCGTTACTGGTCAATGCGTCCGAGGCCTGCATCCTCAGCGGAAAGGACACCCCCGAGAGCGCGGCGCAGTCTCTGTCGGCGTCGGGCTGCACCGCCGTGGTCACGCTCGGCGGCCAAGGTGCACTGCTCGCCGGAGGCGGCGAACTCGTGCGAGTCGACGCCCCGGTGGTGGACGTGGTCGATGCCAACGGCGCCGGCGACCTCTTCACCGCCGCCTACGTGTGGGCCGACCTGCGCGGTGGTTCTCCGCGCGAGTGCCTGCGCCTGGCCGCCGCCTACGCATCGAACTCGGTGAGCAGGGCGACCACTCGTGCCGGAGCGCTTGCCCTGCAGCAATTCCTGTCACTGGAGGATCCGATCCAAGAGAACGGAGTGAGACTATGACCAGCTTGCGATCCAAGAGTCTCGTCGCGGCGGTGGCTGCGACCATGCTGATGCTCCTCGCGGGCTGCGGCAGCCCCGGGGCGAGCGACAACGGGGGTGATGCGTCCCAATCCACCGGAGCTGCCACCACCGGATTCGACACCACCAAACCGGTCACCATCACGATGTGGGACACGGAGAACTCGCCCGGCCCGTCCAAGGCCGAGGACACGCTGATCAAGCAGTTCGAGCAGAAGTACCCGAACGTGACGGTCAAGCGCGTCGTGAAGAACTTTGACGACTACATGGCAACCATCAAGCTGGCCGCCTCGTCGGCGGACGCCCCTGATGTGTTTCAGGGAAATGAGGGGTACTCCACCGACCAGGCGCTGGTCAAGGCCGGTCTGATCGTGCCGCTCGACTCGATGATGAAGGCCTACGGATGGGACACGCGTTTTGGCAACACTGCGACGCTCGACCCGTTGCGCTGGTCGAACGACGGGTCGACCTGGGGTAGCGGCACGCTGTGGGGCGTCGCCCAGAAGGCGGAAGTCCTCGGCGCGTTCTACAACAAGGCGACTCTCCAACGGCTGGGCCTGAAAGTGCCCAAGACGATGGACGAGTTCGAGCACACCCTCGCGGTGGCAAAGGCCGCAAATGTCCCCGGGATCACCGTCGGGAACCTCGACCGGTGGCCGATGGGGCACGTGTTCATGGTGCTTCAGGCCCGCTATGAGGACCCGAAGGCGATCGCCGACTGGACCTACGGTCGGCCCGGAGCGACGTTCGACACAGCGGGTACGCGCAAGGCCGCGGCGGTGCTCGCCGACTGGGCCAAGAAGGGGTACTTCGAGGACGGGTTCAACGGCGTGAGCCAAGAGGATGCCGCTGCCCGGTTCGGGAAGGGCACGGGCCTCTACTTCATCACCGGGCCCTGGGAGAACCAGACCTTCGCAGGCCCGCTGGGCGATGGGGTGGGATTCTTCACCCTCCCGTCGATTGACGGAGCGGCAGGGGCGCCGACCACCGGCTCGCTCTCGCTTCCGTTCCATGTCAGTGCCAAGTCAAAGCACCAGGATGTGGCAGCCGCCTTCGTCGACTTCATCACCTCGCCGGCGGCGGCGGCGGTCGTGATCAAGAACGGCGATCTGCCTGCGGCAGACCCGGGCGCAGCATCGATCGACCCCAACTCATCGATTGCCGCGATCTCGTCTGCGTGGCTGGAGAAGTCCCACGCGGGCACGCTCACGCCCTACCTCGACTGGTCGACATCAACCATGGGCGACACGCTCTTCGGCGGGCTCCAGAAGCTGTCGGCCGGTCAGATAACCCCGGCGCAGTTCACCGCGGCGGTGCAGGCCGACTGGGAGAAGTCACATTCCTGAACCGGAGACGGCGACGACCGGTGCCGGGCGGCTGAGAAGGCGCCGCCCGGCGCGGTCGAGGCCGGCCCCCGGAGAGTCCCGCTACATCGCGTACCTGTACATCCTGCCGGCGATGGCGCTGTTCGCCGTGTTCGTGATCCTGCCGATGGCCGACGGCGCGTGGATCTCCCTGTTCGACTGGGACGGCGTCACCGCGGGCACGTGGGTGGGGCTGGCCAACTACCGCGACGCTCTCTCGGATCCAGCAGTTCGTGAGGCGTTCGGGCACTCGCTGGTGCTGATCGTGTTCTACTCCGCGATCCCGATCACGGTCGGGCTCGCCCTCACGGGGGCGCTGTCGCACATGAAGGTGCGCGGCACCACCGCGTTTCGCACCATCATCTTCCTGCCCCAGGTGCTCGCCGCAGTCGTGGTCGGTGTGGCGTGGAAGTGGCTGTACGACCCGCAGGGGCCAATCAACAACCTGCTCGACGCGGTGGGTCTGAGCGCGCTCACCCGGCCGTGGCTGGGGGACTTCACCACCGCGCTGCCGGCCATCGGGGTGATCGGCGCGTGGGTGACCACAGGTCTCTGCCTGGTGCTGTTCATGGCCGGCGTGCAACGAATTCCGCTGTCTCGCTATGAGGCCGCCCGGGTGGACGGCGCCGGCCCGGTCAAGGAGTTTTTCGCGGTCACGTTGCCGGGGCTGAGAAACGAGCTGGCGGTGGCGATGTCGCTGACGGTGATCACCGCGCTGCGAGCGTTCGACATCATCTTCGTGACGACCAAAGGCGGTCCGGGTTCGCAGACCACCGTGCCGTCGCTTTTGATCTATCAGCGCGCATTCGTGACCGGCCAGGTGGGATCTGCCGCCGCGATCGGGGCGATCATGGCCGTCATCATCCTGGTGCTCGCGGTCGTGATCACTCGCGTCGTGGAGGAGCACGAGTGAAGACCAGCGGCTTCGAGCGAACACTCACCTACGTCGTGCTCGGCGTCTTTGCGCTGATGGCGATCTTCCCGCTGGCCGTGGTGCTGTCGGCCGCGATGCACCCGTCCGGCACTCTGCTGGACGGTGTCAGTCTGCCCCACACACTCAGCCTGGCGACGTTCCGCGACGCCTGGACGCAGGGGCACTTCGGCCAGTTGATGCGATCCAGCCTGCTGGTCGCGATCACGGTGGTGGTACTGACCACGGCATGTTCGATCCCGGCGGGCTTCGCTTTTGGGACGATGCGGTTCCCGCTTTCGAACGTGTGCTTCTATGTACTTCTGACAGGCATCGTGGTGCCGTTCGAGGCGCTGATAGTTCCGCTCTACTACGGGTTTCGTGATCACGGCCTGACCAACAGCTACTGGGGCCTGATCCTCCCCCAGACAGCACTTTCGATCTCGTTCGGGACGTTCTGGATGCGAGCGTTCTTCCGTTCGGTGCCGCCCGAACTGGCGGACGCCGCCCGCGTCGACGGTGCATCCTCCTGGCGGATTCTGTGGCGGGTGCTGGTTCCGATCGGGCGGCCGGCAATCCTGACGATGGTGCTACTCGTGTTCATGTGGACGTGGAACGAGTTTCTGCTGCCGCTGGTGATGATCTCTGACGAGCTGCACCGCACCGCACCGCTCGGCCTGTCCGCATTCCAGAGCCGCTACGGCGTGGATATACCGGGAGTCTCCGCGGCAGCGGTGTTGGTGGCCGCTCCTGTCGTGATTCTGTACATCGTCCTTCAGCGCCAGTTCCTCCGGGGCATGCTGGCCGGATCGATCAAGGGGTAAGCAATGGCTGGTGTCCGGTTCGAGCGGGTCGTCAAGCGCTTCGGCGAGGTCACGGCCGTCGACAATCTCTCACTCGACATCGCAAGCTCCGAGTTCGTCGTGCTGGTCGGCCCGTCCGGCTGCGGCAAGACCACCGCGTTGAGAATGCTGGCCGGGCTCGAGGGCGTTGACAGCGGCAGCATCAGCATCGACGGGAAATCCGTCGACGCGCTGCCTCCTCGCCATCGCGATGTGGCCATGGTGTTTCAGGACTATGCGCTCTACCCGCAGATGAGCGTCTATAAGAACCTGGCGTTCGGCCTGCAGACTCGGAAGGTGCCGAAGGACGACGTTCGCCGGCTGGTGGACAGCGCCGCTGGGCGGCTGGGCCTCACCGAGCTGTTGCAGCGAAAGCCCAGGCAACTGTCAGGCGGGCAGCGCCAGCGCGTGGCGCTGGGCCGCGCACTTGTCCGAAACCCTCAGGTGTTTCTGATGGATGAGCCGCTCAGTAACCTGGACGCCAAGCTGCGGGTGGAGATGCGAGCCGAGATCAAGGCGCTCCAGCTCGAGACCGGTGTGACCACGGTGTTTGTCACTCACGATCAGGTCGAGGCCATGACGATGGGTGACCGGATCGCCGTGATGCAGGGCGGGGTGCTGGCGCAGGTGGACGATCCCGACACGGTCTACAACCATCCGGCGAACACGTTCGTGGCCGGATTCATCGGCAGCCCGGCGATGACGTTCGGACGGTTCGCCGTCTCCCAGACAGACGGCGGCACAACGCTCGGCCACTCGACGGTACAGCTCTCGATCGATCAGGCTCGCGGCCTTCCCGCCGAGGTGATCGTGGGTATCCGGCCCGAGCACGTGCACCCATGGAGCGAGGACGGCGGGCTGGTCGGGCCGTTCGACGGAGTGGTCGAGTCGATCGAGGCCCTCGGCCGGGAGACGTTCGTCGGTGTCCGTGCGGCGGCGGAACTCGAGTTCATCGTCAGGTTTGGAGGCACCAGCAGCCACCGGTTGGGAGAGAACCTGACGTTCGGAATCGAACCAGGCAGGATCCATCTCTTCGAGCCGGACTCAGGGGTCGCGATCCCGCGGTGATCGCTGCCGCCGGCCACGAGGGATAACTCAACAGTTTGGGGCGGCCCGCTCCTCGCTGAACTACCGTGGTGCAAACTTCTCGCGTAGCTCATCACGGAGCCGACTCCAAAGACGCACCTCGCGGTGGGAGACAACATCACCGAGTAGCGTCTCCTCGGCAGCAGTTGGCTCCTCGAGGAACGCGAGCCGCTCTCGCACGAGATCGCAGATCCCGCGCTCCTCAAGGTGACGCTGGCCAAGTAGACCCGCGAGTTCCTCCCACCGCACAGTCGACGGGGTCACCTGTGCGCGGAGTTCCTCAACGGTGGAAGTACGGCGGTCGAGCCAGAACGTCAGCACGGTGAGCCGGCGAATCAGTTCACTGTTGTGCGGCCGCGACAGGTAGAGGTACAGGTCGTACACGTCCTTGCCGGAACCGTGTGTGATGCGGCGAGCGCATGCGGAGATCTTCTCGGCGACTGCCTCTTCTGGTTGCAGTGCCGAAACCACCGGCGGAGCAAACTCAAGCCGGCCGAAGTACGGCTCCACGAGCAACGCCGTTTCTCGCACGGGCAGCAGAGATTCCCGTCGCCGACTCAGGTCGAGGCCGAAGTCCCCCGACCCGATCGGACAGTCGAACGTGCATTCCGCCGAGAGTCCGTCCGGGGCCTCGCGGCCGTACTCATCGGGCTCGCTGGCTGCCAAGCGCTGATTTTCCACCCCGAACGTGATCCCGTGGAACCCTCCACCGTCGAGCCGCTCGACGAGGCCCAACAGCTCATCGTCAGTCAGTCCGTGGGCAAGGAAGTCGAGGTCGACGGAGAACCTTCCCGCGCTGCCAAACACAAGCTTGCGAAGTGCGGTGCCGCCCTTGAATGCCAACTTCACGCCGACCGGGTCATCGCGATGACCGAGCGCATAGGTGAGGACGATCTCCTGAAGTGCGATGGTGAAATCCACGCCGGACCGGTGCGCATACTGACGGACGTACCGCTCCTCGATCACAGCACCCGTTCCAAATCTTCCAAAACGTCGGTGGGCACGTTTTCGTAGAGGCCCCACCGTGCATCAAACGACCCGCTTCGCTTGGTGCTCGGGAGTAGCGTCCCGCCTCGCGACGAGCCGAGCATGGCCGTGAGGAGGCGTCGATCGGTGTCGGACCATCCCTGAGGCAGGAGCCGATCACCCCACCAGCCCATACGGCGGGTCAGTCGCTCCGAGCGGTAGCGGGTGATGAAGTCGACGAGCACCGCAACGTCTGACTTCCGGAACCCCCGGTTCAAGATTCGTGCTGTTTCCTCGGAGCCATCAACCCATTCTGGGTGCATGGCCGCGTCGATCATCACGCGCTCGGGGCGGGCGACCGTCACCGTCGTGCCGTCCATCTCCTCAGATTCCCCGCCGAAGATTCGGTCGGGTCGCAATCGAACGACCCTGAACGCCGGTGAGGCGGAGACCTCTTTCGGCGGGGTCTTGTCACGCGAGAAGAGCACGAGGTGCCTCGTTGGAATCTGCGGAGTCAGCCGATGGTGACGCGCCGCCGAAAGTCCCGAGACGAGATGAGGCGTACGCGAAGCTGCCAAGAGCGGCCATGGTGCGCTCCGCGGGTACCCCATCGCCGCAGGGACGAAGCGGTAGCTGCCACGTCCCACACGGTCAAGCCATCCGGCGTGTACCAGCCGTCCAGCAACAACGCGGGCATGCTCCGCGGTCACCCCAGCGAGCTCGGCGATCTGACGGTTGGTGATGAGACCGTCCGGGGGGTCGAACTCCCACGCCGCCACTAAAGGCGCCAGAGCCTTCGGGATGGGGCGGCTGGGGGAGTGCTTTTCTCGTATTCGTTCATAACTTAATCCGTTACGATCGCATACGAGTTTAGCACAACGGGAATCTAGCCGAACGTGAACACGTAGGCCTCGGCGCCGGGCGCGAGGAACGTGATCTCAAACGTGCGGTCGGCGATCGAGCCCTGCTGCCGAACGAGCTGGTAGAGCCGCGGCTGCACCAGCGTTCCGTGCCCGTCTTGGTCGACATCGAGTCCGTGGTCGGCTGCTGGAGGGGCTCCGTCGACGAGCACGCGGAACGGCACCGACGCCCCCGGTGTCCGCGATCGCAGGACGAGGTTGACGTCGCGGGCGTGGAAGCGAAACGCGATGCCTCCGTCGGTTCCGCTGAGCACGCTTGCGCCACCCTCGACCGTCCACTCCCCGGAGAGCGCCCACTGGTTGAGCCTCAGCGAATCGGGCACGCCATAGATGCGAGGCTGGTCGAGTTCGACACCCCCGGGAGAGGCGAAGTTCTGACCCGACCGGTAGCCGAGATACGTCTCGGGAGATCCCAGGGTCGTCCCAGTCGGCCTGCGCCTCGAACACCGTCCGGAACGACGGAGACCAGATCGTCGCCGATGTCCTGGCGCCCGGCCTCGCCCAGCAGCTGCTGGATGATCCGTTCGCATTCGTCGTATCCACCCTCGCCGAACTGGTGGTGTCGGATCCGCCCTTGCTCGTCGGCGATGTAGAGGGCCGGCCAGTACATGTTGGCGAAGGCGTCCCAGACGGCGTAGTCGGGGTCGAGCGCGATCGGGTACTCGACCGCCATGTCCCTCGGCCGCAACGCGAACGTTCTCGGTGTCCTTCTCGAAGGGGAACTCGGGCGTGTGGACTCCGACCACGACCACCCCCTGATCACGGTACTTCTCCGCCCAGGCGCGGACGTAGGTGAGCGTGCGCAGCCAGTTGATGCAGGTGTACGTCCAGAAATCCACCAGGACGACTTGCCTCGCAGCTCCGAATCGGTCAGCGGCGGGGAGTTGAGCCAGCCGGCGGCCCCGTCGAAGCCGGGCAAGTGACCTTCAACCGGCTGCCTGTCGGCTCCGGCATCGCGTCGCTTGATCAGGCTCACGGGTGCATCCCGCCCACCTCGATGACCGCGGCGGCGAAGGCCTCCGGGGCTTCCTGGGGGAGATTGTGTCCGATCCCGCCCTCGATCGTGCGGTGCGAATACGGTCCCGAGAACTTCGCCGCGTACGCACTCGGCGGCAGGTGAGGCGCACCGTTGGCATCGCCCTCGAGCGTGATGGCGGGCACCGTGATGGCGGGGCCTTCGGCGAGCCGGCGCTCCAGCTCGCCGTATTCGGCCTCGCCTTCCGCCAGCCCCAGTCGCCAGCGATAGTTGTGAATCACGATGGCGACGTGATCGGGGTTGTCGAACGACGCCGCGCTGCGATCGAAGGTGGCATCGTCGAAGGCCCACTTGGGCGACGCGGTTCGCCAGATCAACTTCGCAAAATCGCGCCGGTACTTGTCGTAGCCGTCCCGGCCGCGCTCGGTCGCGAAGTAGTACTGGTACCACCACTGCAGCTCCGCCTCGGGCGGCAACGGCACCGCTCCGGCTGCCTGGCTGCCGATCAGATAGCCGCTCACCGACACGAGCCCGTTGCAGCGTTCCGGCCACAGCGCCGCGACGATGTCGGCGGTGCGCGCTCCCCAGTCGAAGCCGGCCACGATCGCGTTCTCGATCCCGAGGGCGTCAAGGAACGCGATGGCGTCCACGGCCAGCGCCGCCTGCTCGCCGTTGCGGACCGTCTCGTCCGAGAGGAAGCGGGTGGTACCGAAGCCGCGGAGGTGCGGGACGATCACCCGGTAGCCCGCCGCGGTCAGCAGCGGGACGACCTCGACGTAGCTTTGGATGTCGTACGGCCAGCCGTGCAGCAGCAAAACCGCGGGCCCATCGGTGGGGCCGGCGTCGACATAGCCGACATCGAGCAGCCCGGCGTCGATCTGCCGGACTGCCCCGAATGTCGCGCTCGAGGTGGTCGACGCGCCGATCACCGCAGTGACCGAAACGCCGCTCGCACCTCCGTCGTGAAGAGGTCGGGCACCTGCCAGGCCGCGAAGTGGTTTCCCGTGTCGACTTCGTTGAAGTAGATCAGGTTGGGGTAGGCCTGCTCGGCCCAGCTCCGCGGCGCCTGATAGAGCTCTCGAGGAAACACGCTCACTGCGGCCGGAACCGTGGTGCCCTTGAAGTCGAAGAACCCGAGGGTGTTCTCCCAGTAGAGACGACCCGACGGACATCCCGGTGTTCGTCACCCAGGTGAGGGTGATGTTGTCGAGCACCTCGTCTCGCGTGAGGTTGCCGACGGGGTCGCCCGCGAAGGCCTTTGCGATGTCCTCATAGCTCTGCGCGTCGTGGTCGAGCATCCAGGCGGCGAGCGCGGCGGGCGAGTCGGCGAGACCGTACAGCGTCTGCGGGCGCAGGTTCATCTCGGTCGCATAGCCGATGCCCTTGGTGAAGAGGAACTTCAGCTGCTCCCAGGCGCGACTCTCCTCGGCCGATAGGCCGGCCGGGGCCGGGCCGCCGGTCGCGAGTGCCTTGGCAACCTCGGGTGGAGCGGCGCCGGGCATGTTGGAGTGAATCCCGAGCAACTCCGGAGGCGCCTCGGCACCCATCACGTCCGTGATCTGCGCACCCCAATCGCCGCCCTGCGCGACGTATCGCGTGTACCCAAGGCGCTGCATCAGCGCGATCCAGGCACGCGCGATGTGGACCGGGTCCCAGCCGGTGGTGGTCGGTATTCCTGAGTACCCGTAGCCCGGCATCGACGGAATCACCACATCGAACGCGTCCGCGGCGTCGCCGCCGTGTGCCGTCGGGTCGGTCAGCGGACCGACGACGTTCAGCATCTCGATCACCGAGCCCGGCCAGCCATGCGTGATGATCAGCGGCAGCGCGTTCTCGTGCGGCGACTTGACGTGGATGAAGTGGATGTCGAGACCGTCGATCTCGGTGATGAACTGCGGCACCGCATTCAGCCTCGCCTCGAACCTGCGCATGTCGTACTCGCTGCCCCAGTAGCGGATCAGCTCCTGCATCGTCGCGAGCTGCACGCCCTGGGTCTCGTCAGCGACGGTCTCCTTCTCGGGCCAGCGCGTCTCGGCGATGCGTCTGCGGAGATCGTCGAGCGCCTCCTCCGAAACCTCGGCGCGGAAGGGGCGGATCTCAGTCGCGGCCTCTACGGTGCTGCTCATGACGACCTCCGGTCTTGGGTGGGGCGGCGTCGTGCCGCCCTCCTCTGTCCTTAAGGAGCGGACAAGACTCTATTCCCCGCCGCCACGCCGGACAAACACGGGCACCGGCATCATCCCCAGGAGGCCAACCGGCGTACCGCCGGACCGGCGTGCTCCTCCTCGAAGTCGAGGTGCTCCAGCAGATGGCTATGCAGCTGCTGCAGGCCGTACACGACCCGCCCGCGGGCCTGGTCGCTGCCGTCCTCTGTGAGGTTTCGGGCGGCCGCCTCGATCACGTCGAGGATCTCGGACACCCGCCGGTGGTCGGCCTCCAGCCGGTCGACCACCGTGCCGAGCTCGGGATCGGCCCCGCGGATGACGGGGAAGAGCATCACGTCTTCGGCTCCGTGGTGCATGTGCACGAACCGGCAGTAGCGCAGGCAGCTGACCTTGAGCTGCCACAGCGGGCCGGTGGTCTTGAGTGTCTCCAGCTCCTCGGCCAGATCCTCGGCCGAGAGCCCCGCGGCGACCTGGTCGGCGAGCCGCTCCACCGTGGCCAGGTCATGCCGCAGCACGCTGTGCACCCACAGCAGCTCGGCGTAGAGCGCCTTGCCCTGTTCGGTCTCGGGGGTCGCGTCCTGGTAGGCAGTCATCGGGATGGGTAATGTTGCAGACGGCGGGACGGTGACGTCGCGGCCGGCGAGCCACCGAGAACGATGCGATCGAAAGGGGCGATCATGTCTGACGACACCAACACCAGCGGAGAGCCGACCGTCGTCCTGGTGCACGGCGCTTTCGCCGACGGTTCGAGCTGGAACGGTGTGATTGAGCGGTTGCATGAACGCGGGGTGAGAGCGATCGCGGTCGCCAACCCGCTGCGCGGGATCACGAGCGACTCCCGCTACCTGGCCGCGCTGCTCGAGCAGGTGCCCGGTCCGGTAGTGGCGGTCGGGCACTCCTACGGCGGCGCCATCATCAGCAACGCCGCGGCTGAGGCCGACAACGTCGTCGGCCTCGTGTTCGTGGCCGCGTTCGCGCCGGAGGACGGCGAGACGCTCGCCGCTGCCGGCGAGGGGTCCCGCGACAGCGTGCTCAACACGGCGCTCATCCCTCAGCAGTACCCCGGGGAGGGTGACGGTGAGTCCGAAACTGAGTTCGTCATCGACGCGGACAAGCTGCACGAGGCTTTCGCCGCTGACCTGCCGGTCGAACAGGCGGCCCTGATGGCCGCGAACCAACGGCCGGTGGCCGAGCGTGGCTTCACCGAGCCGTCGGGGCCACCGGCGTGGCGGCGCGTGCCATCGTGGGCAGTCGTGGCCACCGGCGACCGGGCGGCCGGGGCGGACGTGGTCCGCTCGAT
The DNA here is from genome assembly GCA_963729195.1 of uncultured Actinomycetes bacterium. Lineage (GTDB taxonomy): Bacteria > Actinomycetota > Thermoleophilia > Gaiellales > JAICJC01 > CAVPTL01. The sequence continues at coordinate 22,386 of CAVSNF010000020.1, read as the reverse complement.
GGCGGAGCGTGCCAACATGCCGATCACCGAGGTCGAGGGCTCACACGTGATCATGATCTCGCAGCCTGACGCCGTCGCCGAGGTGATCCTCCAGGCCGTCGCGGCAGTCGCCGAGCCAGTAGGAACCGCGAGGGACTGACCCGGTTTGATGCGCTAGAGCGTGTGGAGAGGGACCTCGTAGAACTCGACCGAGGAGCGGCTGCCGGCGTTTCCGGGCCCCGAGTTCATCACCTCGTCGCCCTTGCGCATCGCCTCCTCGCTTTCGAACAGCGTCACGCCGACCATCCCGCCCGACGCACGGTCGACGAGCATCAGGAACCTGGCATCCGGGAGCTCTGACGCGAACACTCCCGCGTCGAGAGCGGAGCGAAGTCGCTGAACCCTCGCATCGATGTCTTCCGGATCCCCTTCAAACCTCGCGACGCGTGCCCACATTCTGTGCTCCCTTCGTCAGAGTCCCGAGCGATGGTACTCATCGCGGTTCTTGACTCTCTGCCAGTGGTGTGATTATCTCGGACCAGGCGATGCCGAAAGTTCGTTTCACATTTATGAAAGCGACGGAGCCTCCCGGATTCGGTGCGTCAATCGTGACCGGAGCCGCCCGAGGCATCGGGTTCGCCGTTGCCGAACGACTGGTATCGGACGGCCATCACGTGGTGATCGCTGATCTCGACGGCGCCGGCGCCGACAACGCGGCGACACGACTGCGAGAAACCGGAGGAATCTGCGATTCGGCGACCCTCGACGTGTCTGATCCAAATGACTCGGACCGGCTCGCCGAGCACGTGGCCGGCGCTCACGGCGGGATCCGGGCGCTGGTGAACTGCGCGAACATCGCCGTCTACGGTCCCTCTGAGACGCAGCCCCCAGCAGAATGGCAACGTCAGATCGATATTGGAACGTCGGGCCTTTACTACGTCACACAGGCGGTCGCCCGCCGCATGATCGATGCCGGCGGAGGCTCGATCGTCAATATCTCCTCGATCAGCGCGCTGGGCGCATGGCCGATGCGCGCCGCATACAGCGCGGGCAAGGCGGGAGTGATCAGCCTGACCGAGACACTCGCCTGCGAATGGGGTCACGCCGGGATTCGAGTCAACGCGGTCTCACCCGGAGTTACCCGCACAGAGATGATGACCGACGCCATCGAACAAGGGGTCGCCACCGAGCACAAGTACGTGGATCGGATCCCGTTCGGTCGCATGGCGCGCCCCGAGGAGATCGCCTCGGCGATCGCCTTTCTCGTCTCCGATCGGGCCAGCGGAATAACCGGCGTCAACCTGCGCGTGGACGGTGGATGGGTCGCTTGGGCCAGCCCCCACGGCTTGGGGTTCCCCGAATGACGGTGCTGATCGTTGGCAGAGAGTCTTCACTGATTGCCGCCATCGCTGACCGATTTCGTACCGACGAAGAGACGGCCGAGATCGGATTCGCCGGCCTTCACGACGAGGATGCGCGCGGTCGGGTCGGTGCGAACGACGACGTTCCCGATGTGCTGATCGTGGCCGCGCCCGAGGAACTCGACGGCGAAGCCACGGTCATCCCAGTCGAAGCTGCCCGAAACGTCTTCGAACAGGAACTCGACGTGTTTCTCTGGTGCCAGTCGGTCGGGGCAAGCATGATCGCTCGCGGTCGAGGAGTGATCGTGGTGGTTGGCACCGTCGATGGCGTTCAAAGCGAGAGCGGCGGAGCACTGAGAACCGCGTCGCAATCCGGTCTGTCGGGCCTCGTCCGTGGGCTGGGAGTCGAGTGGGCGCCGTCAGGGATCAGGGTTGTGGGCGTGCTCTTCAGCCACGAGCGCGGAGGCCCCGGCGGGCACCGGCGCCAACCGGCGATTGGCCGGCACCCAACGGCGTCTGAGATCGCCGAGACGGTGCATTTCATGGCCGGCGCCGACGCGAGCTACGTCGTCGCGGAGACGATTCGAGTGGACGGCGGCTACTCCGCCTACCAAATGTTCTGAGACCACCTTGAAGCCCTCTAACGGACTCGAACCGTTGACCCCTTCCTTACCATGGGCATCTGCAGGACATGCCGCGTCCCCTACGAGACGCCACATCCGCGTGTTCAAGCCGTTTCTAGGCGGGCATCCGAACCGATTCTGCACGCATTTCGACCTTCGTGCCCCCAATCTGCCCCCACAGGATCGCCGTGAGCCGGTCTTGAAAACCGGCAATGGCCGTCAAGGTCATTCGTGGGTTCGAATCCCACCCCCGCCGCTCAGAGAGCCGAAACCCGCATGGTTGGGCTGTATGAAGGCCTCTCATGGGCGGCCGGACCGGCACTTGCAGAATCCGCTGGCGTCCGCGGGGATCCGCTGTCTTTACACATGGGGGGCGCAATGGGGGCGCCGATTTTGACCGGCACTCTGTATCCACCGCGGTGACATCGAGGGAAGCGACCCACGAACTCCAGGCGGACATGGATGTCATTGGCGATCGACGGCGCGAGGGTTCACCGCAGCCGTGAGCCGCCAGCGGCGTCGGTGCGCGTAACGCCTTCGAACAAGCGTTCGCGTCGCAGTGTCCCAAACGCGCGAAGTGGAGTCAAACGTTTGGAGGGAAGGCTGTTAGGGCCGTCGCGCGAGGTGCAAGCCGTAACGCGGTCGGCGATATGCTGGCAGTGTCGGTGATCGGGAGGGCTGTGGCGTGGCCGTCGGTGGCGGTGTGATCGTGATCGTGGAGCCGTTTGGAGCCGGGGGCGGTCCCGATGTGATCGCGCGACTGCTGGCGCGGCCGCTCGCGGCGGCGTTGGGCGCGCGGCGAGGTGACGTCGCCGCGGCGAAGCTGGCGGCAGCGGAGGCCCGGGACGGCCGGTGCGTTCGCCACGGCGGTCCGATTGCCTGTCCTGCTGTTGAGGCCTTCCGTGGATCGCTCTGGCGGTCGTGCGAGTCTCAAACGCTCGCAGGCCTGCGCGCCGTCGCGTCGCGTCGAATCCGGGAGGGCGCGCTTGGGGGCGCAGACCTCGCTCAAACCGCTTCGTTGAGCCAAATTCGGCCTGTCTTCAAAATCGGCAAGCGCATGTAGCCCATGCGTTGGTAGGTTCGACTCCTGCGCCGCTCCGCTCACGAATCACCTGCAAATACCCCGTTTCGGGATCCGCGTCGTTGTCCATTCTGTCGCTATCTCCGGAACGGCTCCGTGTGAGGCGCGTCCGCGGCGTCGCCACTGGTCGGCCGTCGGGAGGAGAGAGTGTTTGCCCGCGCCAAGACTGGAGGGGCTGCACGCTGGAGCGCTGCTGCCGGCTGCCGAGGCCATGGGCATCTCCAGGGCGGAACCGCACACGCCCGTCGATCGCGGGAACGGTCAGCCTTCGTCAGCGGCAAGTTCATGGGCAGGCTCTCCGCGGACGTGTAGCGCGGTGCGTGTCCATTGCGGCATCCACCAGTTGGCGTCGCCGAGCAGGCGCATCAGCGCTGGCACGAGCAGGGCGCGGATGAGCGTCGCGTCGAGGATGATGCCGGCTGCGAGGCCGATTGCGAGGGGCTTGAACTCGTAGCCGGGACCGGTCGAGAGGACGAGGAAGGCGAACATGAGGACGAGGGCGCCGCTGGTGACGAGCTTTCCTGTGCGGGCGAGCCCGAGCTCGATCGCCTTTTCGGTGGAGCCGGTCTCGTCGTAGGCCTCGCGCATGCGGCCGATCATGAAGACCTCGTAGTCCATCGAGAGGCCGTAGAGGAAGGCGAAGATCATCAGCGGGATCCAGGCGAGCACGGATCCGCTCGCCGGGATGTCCCAGAGCTGGGAGCCGTGCCCCTGCTGGAAGACGAGCACGACGACGCCGAAGGTCGCCGCGAGGGAGATGAGGTTGAGCACGACGGCCTTGAGCGCGAGCACGATCGAGCGAAACGCGCGTGCGAGCAGGATCAGCGTCAGGATCAAGAGCAGAGCGAGCACGTAGGGGAAGCTGCGGAAGAGCGCATGGATGAAGTCGCGGTCCACTGCCGTCACCCCGGTGAGCGTGCCGTTCGTGCCCTTCAGCCTGTCGTGTGCGCGGTCGACGATCGCCTGAATGCCGGGCGCTGAGCCGTCGATAGCGGGGAACGCCTCGACCAGCGAGCTCGAGCGGCGGCTCCACGCTGGTGGCGCGGTCGCTCCGACGATGCCCGGAACCGTTCGCAGCTTGGCGGCGATCCGTTGCGCGTCGCCGCCGCGCTCGACCAGCACGTCGAGCGGCTTCATCACGCCCGGGCTGATGTGCGCGTCGGCGAGCATCTGGCGGCCGGCGATCGCGGTGCCGGTGCCGGGGAAGTTCTTGAGCTGCGGCTCGTTGGGGTTCAGCTGCGTTCCGAAGCCCGCAAGCAGCGTGGCGATTGCAAGGCCGGCCGCTGCGACCGGGAGCGGGCGGCGAACCACGAAGCGCGCCCAGCGGCCCCAGGCTCCGTGCTCGGGATGGCCGCGGTCAACGAAGCGACGCGGTATGACGCGAAGACTGTTGACGCGCTCTCCAAGCACGGCCAGGAGCGCAGGTAGCAGCGTCAGCGACGCGAGCACCGAGACGGCGGGGATCAGCATGCCGGCGACGCCCATCGAGCGGACGAGCGGCAGCGGCACTGCGATCAGCGCGAGCAGTCCGATCGCGACCGTCGAGCCCGACACGATCACGGAGCGCCCCGCGTGGGTGACCGTCTCGACGAGCGCCGCGTCGACGTCCGCGCCGTCTCGCAGCTCCTCGCGGAAGCGGAAGATCATGACCAGCGCGTAGTCGATCGCGACGCCGAGGCCGACCAGCGCGATCAGGAACTGGACGATGATCGAGACGTCGGTCACGTACGTCAGCGCCCACACGAGCGTGAACGTGTTGAGAATCGCAGCCATCGCGACGACCACCGGCATCAGCACGGCCGGCAGCGTCCCGAAGACGAACAGCAGGATCACAAGCGCGCCCAGCGCTCCGATCACAGCCTCAACCAGCAGGCTGGGACCGCCGCTCGAGCCATCGGCGCTCGCCTCGTCGAGCGGGAGGTGGCCGGTGACGTTCACGGTGATCCCGGCCGGCAGGCCCGCCGCGGCCGCGGCCCGCATCTTCACGGCACCGCTCTTCGTGGCGACGGTGGCCGGACCCGGCGGATAGACCTCGGCGAAGGTGGTGTGCCGGTCGCGCGAGACGTACATCGCGTCGCCGGTTGTGAAGTACGAGCTTACGAGGGCGCCGGGCATGGTGGCGGCGGCTCGCCGCGTCGCGCGCTCGATCGCCCTGCTCTTCGTCGCGTCACCAGCCGCATGGAAGACGACGACGTTCGGTGCGCGTGCGCCGGCGCCGAACGCATCCAGCGTCCGCTGGCTCGCCTCGTAGGCGGGGCCGCCAGGGATCGCGAGGCCCTGGTACCAGCGGTTGGAGACCTCTCCGGCAGCGAAAGCGCCGAAGAGCGTGAGAACCGCCCAGGCGCCGATCACGGCCCAGCGGTGCTGGTTTGTCAGATGTGCGAAGCGGGCGAGCATGGGACTCTCCTGTCGGCAGTCGTCGAAATCCGTCACGGGGGAGGATCCACTGCGACGCCCGCGTCGGCATCGATCCCTCGGCTATCGTCGACGCGACCAAAGTCGCCGATGCACACCGACCTTCGACGTCGACCGAGCACCATGGGACGAGTCACGATGAGAGCGAGAACGGCCGCGCCGGGCACCCTCGCGGGCGCGTCGCCGGCTTCGGCGCGGCCGCGGTGAGCGGCCGGCTCAGTTCTCGGCTTCGCGGACGAGCAGCGCGATCTGAACGCGGTTATCCACTTCCAGCTTCGTCAACAGCCGAGACACATGGGCCTTCACGGTGGCCGTGCTCATGTAGAGCTCCCCGGCGATGTCGGCGTTCGCCAGCCCACGGCCGACCGCCAGGGCCACCTCCCGCTCGCGCCCGCTGAGCAGCCCCATCTTCTCGCGCGCGTCCTCGTAGCGGGCGGCGGTGTCCGAGTCGCCCGCGACGAGGGCGACCAGCCGTCGAGCGATGGTCGGCGAGAGCATGCTTTCCCCCGCGCCCACAAGCTCGATCGCGCGGACGATCTCACCAGGCGGCGTATCTTTGACCAGGAAGCCGGCCGCGCCCGCACGCAGCGCCCGCAACACGAGCTCGTCCTCCTCGAACGTCGTCAGCATGAGCACCGCCGGCGGCCTCGGCTGGCTTCGTAGCAACCGCGTGGCGGCGATGCCATCCAGCTGCGGCATACGGATGTCCATGAGAACGACGTCCGTGTGGTACCTGTCGATCGCCGCCAGGACACCGCGGCCGTCGGCTACCTCGCCGACCACGTCGATCCCCGCGGCTCCGGCGAGCATGAGCTGCAGGCCCGAACGGACAAGCGCGTCGTCATCGACGATCAGGACGCGGATCGACTCACTCACGGCGCCCACGGCAGCGTGGCCCGCACGACGAACCGACCGGCCGGATCCTCGCCGTGCTCGAGCGAGCCGCCCGCGAGCGCCACGCGCTCTGCGAGACCGACCAGCCCCAGGCCTGCACCGGGCAGCCGTTCGTCGTCGAGGAGCTCAGACGCGCGACCGCTGACGACCTCGAGCACCAGTGGCGGCCCCGGGTCGAGGCGGACGGTGACCGGCGCGCCGCGGGCATGCTTGCGCGCATTCGTCAGAGCCTCCTGAAGGACACGGAAGGCAGTGCGTCCAACAGCAGACGGAACGACGTCCGTTGCGGCACGCTCCTCCCAGCGCACATCCATCCCCGCCGCCCGCGACTCCTCGAGGAGGGCCGGGATCTGCGCCAGCGTCGGCTGTGGCGCCTCCGGGCCGGCGCGGTCGTCCTCCTCGCGCAGCACCCCGATCACGGCCCTCAGCTCCTCCAGCGCGGCCTGGCCGCTGGCGCGGATGACGCCGGCAGCTTCGGCCACCTCCTCAGGCGAGGCGTCACGTCTGAACTCGAGCGCGCCCGCGTGGAGACTCAGGAGCGAGAGACGGTGCGCGAGCACGTCGTGCATCTCCCGCGCGATCCGCCGGCGCTCTGCCTCGCGCGCCTGCTCGACCCGCAGCAGCTGCTCGGACTCGAGCCGCCGAGCGCGTTCCTGCAGCGACGCAACCAGCTCCCGTCGCGTTCGCGCGAACAGTCCCCAGCCGATCGCGACCGTCATCACGAGCACGCACAGGGCCATCGTGCCCCAGTAGCCGCCGAGGTCCGCATCGGCGTAGAGGAGCGGATAGATCGCGTTCGAGACGAGGGATAGCGCGAAGATCCAAGCCAGCGCGCGAGGCGACGATCTGACTGCGGCGTTGAACAGCGCGACTAGCGCGGCCACCCCCGCCAGCACCGACACGGTCGTCGCAGCGAGCGCGAGGACGGCTACGGCGGTCGGGTGCCGACGGCGAAGCGCGAGCGCCGCACACGCAACCGAGCCGAGCCCGACTTCAAGCCAGAGGCTCCACGCGTCCCGTCCGGCCCAGCTGGACGCGAGCGAAACGGCCCCCAGCGCAGCTGCCACCACTACGAGGACGCCGTCGATGACACGGTCGCGTGCGGTGGGCTCGTCCCGCGGCTCCATCACCGCCGTCGGCAACAGTTGCCGCTGCAACCACGGCACAGTGGAATGCGGCCAGGACACTGCCATCTCCGGCACAGCATAACGCTGCAAACTGCCGCGACGCCGCGACTTAAGTCGATCTCGACAGCTACCGAAGACCGCGCTGAAGCGCTGACGCCGCGGTGAAGAAACAGGGCGACTGCTCCCAAATCTGCCTGCCTGGCGCCAGCGATTCCATGGATCCGCGGAGGGCAAGCCGAGCGGATAGCTCGTGGGGGGCGCGATCGAGGGCGCAGACCCCTCGCGAGGCCTCTTGCAGAGCCAAACCCGTCCGGCCTTCAAAACCTCAGCGGTGATGGTCGCCGCCAACCCCGCGACCATGACCCTGGTACGAGCGGCTCGGCGCTGACACGATAAACGTCGCCACAGACCTCACGATCGAGATGCTCGCAGCGATGCGAAGGGTGTCAGAGAAGCCGATCGACATCTACATCGAGGCTCCGGATGACCTCGGCGGCTTCGTTCGCACCTACGAACTGCCTGACATGGTGCGAGTCGCCGCTCCGGTGCATCTAAAATTCGGCCTTCGGAATGCCAGAGGCATCTACCCCAGCGGCGGGCGCGAAGGCGCAGCGCGTCGCGTTCCTCCCGGCTCCACAGCCCGAAGTCGAGGATGCAGCTTGTGCCTGCGGCCAGCAGCTCGAAGGCCAGCTCGATCAGCTTGCCTTCCAGCCGGATGCGCAACTCCTCGTCCCACAGGTCGCCACCCAGGTCGAGCACCCACTCGTCCTTGGTGAAGCGCTGCGCGTCACGCTCGACCGCTAAGCGGCGGGCGAGGGTTGTCTTGCCCGCGCCGGGCAGGCCGCAGGTCAGTAGCAGGGTAGTGGTCATTCCAGGCTGAGGCGTCTGGGTCACCGACCGATGATAGGTGAGGTGGTCTCTCACGCCCCGCGACGCGGCGTGAGCAAGCTGGGGGTCAGGTGCCTGACTCTGCCGGTATGGCGACGGGGTTCGCCCGTCCTTCGGCCCTAAGGCGCGGCTGTGATCGGATGATACGGTCTTCCAGAACGATGCTACGGCGAAAGCTCAGCTGTGGTTGTCGTGGCGGCGTCTGGAGTAAGGGGAGACCGTGACCACACGTGAGAACCGGCCGAACACTGCTCTGCTCGTCATCGACATGCAGAACAACGCCGTCGAGCGGGCGCACGACCGCGATGCGGTCATCGCGAACGTCGCCGACCTTGTCGAGCGGGCGCGCCGCGAGGGCGTGCCCGTGGTGTGGATCCAGCATTCGGACGAGCACCTCGCACGCGGAAGCGAGGGGTGGCAGATCGTCTCCCAGTTGACTCCGGGCGACGCCGAGCCGCTGGTCGAGAAGAACTACGGAGACTCCTTCGAGGACACCACCCTTGAGACCGCGCTATGCGGCCTTGGTGTCGGGCGACTGGTTGTCGTCGGCGCGCAGACCGATTGGTGCGTGCGCTCGACCCTGCATGGCGCCCTGGCCAGGGGGTATGACGCGACTCTCGTCAGCGACGCCCACACGACGGAGGACCAGACGGATTGGGGGGCACCGCCGCCGGACAAGGTCATCGCACACACGAACATGTACTGGGCATACCAGACGGCGCCAGGGCGAACCGCCGGGACAGTCGACTCCAAGGATGTGGACTTCGGCGGCCCGTCCTAAGCCGATCCCGAGGCGTTCCGGTCCGCTTTGTGCCTTATTTGCCGGGTATAACGATGGTCCGAACCGGTTGCCCCCGCCTCCACGGGATAGTGGCTTCGCCGTAGATCTGTAATGATGCTCGTGTGTTTGTCGAGCGAGTAACCGCCCCCCGTGAAGAGTTCGAGCTTTGGGACGCGCGGCTTCGAATGGTCACAGACCCGCCGCCGGCTTTGGTCGTGTCGGTCGCGTGGGAGTCGGACGGCCTCGTGACGTGTATTAAGTGTGGGACTCGCCTGAGGCAGTCGCGGGCTTCTTCGTGGAGCGGGTGCGACCTTTCGTCGAGGCAGAAGGTCCGCCACCGAACAAGCCTCAACGACTGGGCCACGCAGTCCGAGCGTACATTCGGCCGGGCGGCTGAACCTTCCAAGGGAAACACTGCAGGTGATCCAGGCGTGACCCTGCCCTGGTGCCTGGGTTGTACCGATACCACGATGCGGTTCGCCTATCCCGCGCCTATTCAACGGGTTTACACCGGGTAGATCCTCACCCCCGCGCTTTGGCGTAGATCACGTATTGCCTGGTCGTTACTGGACAGCATGGTGGCTGACCGGGCCCCTGGGGAGCAACGTAGTCTGATCTGAGGTCGTGAGGGCGTGGAGTTAGGCGGCGCTCGGGGCCGCGTAGAGTCGCCACCGGTCGGGGACGCCTTTGAGTTCGTGCTCGCCGCGGTCGTTGTAGACGATGCCGGATCCGGCGGTGAGGTCCTTGATTGTCTGGGAGACGAGCACCTCGGACAGCTGTGCGAGTGCGCCCACGCGGGCGCCGATGGCGACGGCGATGCCGGTGACGTCGTCGCCGTCGAGTTCGATCTCACCGGTGTGCAGGCCGGCTCGTACCTCGATTCCGAGCCTCCGACGCCACCACAGCGTTAGGAGATCCGCTGTTCATGGGTTGGCGGAGGGCGGGAGTCAGTCGAGAGCGCCGGCTCGGTTTCGGTGGCTGGTTCATCTGCAGCATCTCTTGCGCTCAGGTCGGGTCAGGTCGGTGTCTCTATGCGCTGGCTGCGGTCAGCCGCTCGGCTTGCCGGCGGTAGAGGATCGCTCCTGTCTGGTCCGCGAATGCGAGGACGGCGGTGGTGTGGAGCGCGGCGGCGGCGGGTGGCCTTGCTGGGTGGCTTGTCGTGCGGCGAGCAGGTGGGTGTCGGCGGCGAGGGGCTGGCTACCGATCTTGGTGTAGAGCTCTGCGGCTTCGGCGTAGCGAGCGTCGGCGGTGAGGAGGAGAGCTTCGCGCCAGCGGCAGATTTCGGGGAGTTGGAGCGCGGCGCGGCGGATGTCGTCGTGATGGCCCGAATCGACGAGGTTGGGTGCGATCTCGCAGAGTGAGATCGTAGCGTCGCCCATGGCCGAAGCCTCGTTCCAGCGCGTGAGGAAGCGGGTGCACGCTTCGAGGCTAGCCTCGTGGTTCTCGACGCCATGGTGACAGCGAGCTTCCAGCGCCAGGCCGGCGAAGAGGAAGTCGTCGTTCCGACTCGCCTCGCCGTATGCCACGATGGCAGCAGCATCGTCCAGGGCGGCCTCGATATCTCCGCGGGCGAGAAGCATGCGCGCGCGTGTCTTGTTCACCGCGTGCTCGTCGTACCCGCTGAGATCGGCCGACGCAGCCTCCGCCTCCGTGAGCAGTTCGTCCGCGGTGCTCCACAACGCCGCGTGATAGGCCTGGCATGCGCGTTCGCTTGTGATCCAGCTTGTGTAGGAGGGAAGTGAGAAACGGGTTGCCCATTCTGCGGCAGTGGCATAGGCGGTGTCGGCGTCGGCCATGCGGCCGAGGCCACGCAGCGAATCGCCCAGGTTGCCGTAGGCGGCGATTGTCCGGGGATGCGCCTCGTGCGCGAGGGTTTCTGCCGCGTCACGCGCGTCGTGCATGCCTTCTGCGTCGCCGAGCGCGAGCCGCGCCTGGCCACGCCACGCTGCCAGCAGCGCTCGACCGACGGCCAGACCGGCTCCCTCAGCGAGGGGGATCATCTGGTTCACGAGGGTGAGCGCCTGCTTGGGCTCTCCGCCGGTGACCATGGCAAACGCCTGGTCGTAGGCGATCATGCACATGGTGTCGCTGGGTGGCATCCGGGCGGCATACGCCGCCGCCCGCGTCAGGTGCAGGTCGCCCTGCGCTCTATCAGCCCCCGACTCTTGATACCACCGGCCAAGCATCCGCTCGATCTGGGCGGCGGCTTCCCATTCCTCCACCGTGATCTGTGCCTGGATCGCTGCTTCCAGGATCTCGGGAGTCGCGGTTTCGGCATCGAATTGGGCGGTCGCGTGACCGAGCAGGAGCGTCGCTCGTTGCCGGGCGTTCGTGGGCGAGGTGAGAGCCAGCGCAGCCTCGTAGTGGCGGGCGGCGGCGACGTGGGCGTAGGTTGCGGCAGCCTGGTTGGCAGCTTCGGTGAACGCTGCCACCGCGCGTTGGGCGATCGCGTCGGTCGGCTCTCCCATCGCCTCTCGCAGTGAGAGTGCCTGCGTGTAGTGGTCTGCGAGGAGTTCGGCCTTGTCATCGCGCCCACTGGCGAGCTGTTCGATCCACCGCGCGGCCGCCTCGTGCTTTTGGGCTCGGTCGGAGCGGCGGATCTGGCTGTAGGCGACGTCTCTGGTGAGCGCGTGGCCGAACTGGAACTCGGTCTCTCCCTCGATCGAACTGCGTCTGACACGCCGAGCCAGTTGTTTTCGTTCCAGGCCGTGCAGGAGCTCTTCGGCCTCCCAGCCGCTTCGCTCTGTCAAGGTGCAGACGGCACCGATCCACGCGGTCTTGCCGACCACGGCGGCGTCTTGGAGCAGCGCCTTCTCGTCGGCCGACAGCGTATCCAGTCGGGCGGCGATGATGCCCTTCAGCGACTCAGGCAGACCACCCACCTCTCCGGCCAGCGCCCACCCACCGGCGTCGCGCACCAGCACCCCACGATCCTGGAGCATCCGCACGTACTCCTGCACATACAGCGGGTTGCCTCCCGCCTGTTGGAGCAGCGGCTGCTGCACCTCGGCGGGCAGCAGGCTCTGGTCGAGCAACCCGCCGACCAGGCGTGCGGTGTCGTCGTCCGACAATGGCGTCAACGAGACGGTATGCGCGTTGGACTTGCCACCAGACCAGCCGGGCCGGCGCTCGAACAGCTCTGGTCGAGCCGTACAGGCGATCAACAGCGGCACCGCACCTGCCCGATCGGCAACCAGGTCAATGAAATCAAGCAGCCCCTCATCTGCCCAGTGGATGTCCTCGAACACCAACACGGTAGGACTCTGCTCGGCCAACGCTTCGACGAACCTGCGCCACGCCGCGAACGCCTCCACCCGGCCACCATCACCACCACTGGGCGCCGCCTCCAACCCGACCAGCGGGCGCAGATGTCGCGCCACCCACACGCGATCCCGCTCGTCGACCATCACCGCCGCCACCGCCTCGGAAAGCTTCTCCTGCGCCACCGCCGCCGGATCGGATTCCAAGATCCCCGCCTGGGCCTTGACCATCTCACCCAGCGCCCAGAACGCGACGCCCTCACCGTAAGCGAGCGACCGCCCCCGCCGCCACGTGATCAACTCCGGCAGCTCCTCCACGCACGCGTAAAGATCCTCGACCAGTCGCGTCTTTCCGATCCCCGGCTCGCCGATCACCGACACCAACTGCGTCGAGCGCTCCCGCCGCGACCGATCAAGCACCGCCCGCAACATGTCAGCCTCGGCCTCACGCCCCACCAGCGGCAGCTGGTCGCGCTGCTGCTCAGGCACCACCGACACCGGTTCCACCGCCACCCACACCGCCACCGGTTCGGCCTTGCCTTTCACCTCCACCGACTCACCCTGCTCATAGCGAATCACACGGCGGGTGGCCCGAAACGTCCACTCGTCCACCAGCACCCCGTCCGTTGGCGCGGCGGCCTCCAGCCGCGCAGCCGTATTCACCACATCACCGATCGCATCCGGATGACCATCAGCCGGAAGCGTCACCAGCGCCTCACCGGTCGTGACACCAACGCGCACGTGCAACCCACGTGACAGGTCGCCGACGCGTTCGCAGATCGCAAGGCCGCAGCGGACGGCTCGCTCGGGATCGTCCTCATGCGCCATCACGGCACCAAACAACGCCATCACGCCGTCACCGGTGAACTTCGCGACCAGCCCGCCTTTGCGCTCAACCTCCTCGCGCAGCACCGCGAGGTAGGGATCCAGAAACCCCTCCACGTCCTCCACATCCAGACTCTCCGAACGCCGCGTAAACCCAGCCAGGTCGGCGAACAGCGTCGTCACGATGCGGCGCTCACGACGCTCCTCGGAAGTGGTCGCCGTAAGGGAGGCGCCGCACTCCGAGCAGAACTTCGCCCGATCCAAGTTCTCCTCACCGCATTGCGCGCAGATCATCACAACGCGAGTATGACTGATTTCGACATCCGCTAAGAGCGGGCACGCGCGCAGCGCGCAATTGGCGCGCGAGTCGGTGGTCGTCAGTGACGCTTTCGGCGGCGGAATGCAGCTTGGCGGCATGCTGGTGAGCAGTACCGGCTACGTGACCGATTGATCTCGCGAGGAAGCGCACGATCTGTTGTACGTCGGGCGAAGGCAGAAAATGCGAGCCCGCGTTCGGCAATACGTACGCAGGGCCTCAGCTGGCGATCATCCACAAGACGCGGCATTCGGAGACGCTGAAGGTCTGCAGGTCTCCTGGTGCGTCGCTCCGACGCAATCTCGCAACTCCCAGAGCCGCCACAACCGATGCCTGGTCGCCCGACCCCCGCCACGCAGCAGCGGCCGGCGGACTCATCCCCTCCAATACCTCGCCACCTGGCAATAGCCCGGGCAGGCTGACTACCGGGTGGGACAGCGGAGCGGTAGCACGAGTGGTTAGAGGCACCCCAGCCGCCTGCGTTGTGGGATTGGTGGGCTTTGTTGCTTGGCTGTGCCAGGGAGAGTACGGTGACGGTCTGCAACTGGCCAGTCCGAGGAGGCGAGTGTCGGCTTGGGAGGCTCCAAGCTGGGGAGGTGCTACGCGGCTGGTTTCCAATTGGAAGGGGTGTGGTGTGAGGGGTGCTCGACATCTTGTGTGGGTGCTTGGGGTGGTGATCGGTGTTCTCGCTGTGACGGGGACAGCCGGCGCGGCCGTAACCCCCGCGGCCCATTTTGGGCATGTGACGTGCCGTGGTGGAGCGATCTCGGTGGGGACGTATGAGTCGCTTCGCGTGGCGGGTGCGTGCACGCTCAGCAACAGCGGTACGACCACCGTCGAACACGACGTGACGGTGGCGCGCAAGGGTTTCCTGAACGCGATCACGCCGGGGACGTTGAAGGTTGGTGGCGATCTGATCGTACGGGCACACGGAGCTGCCGGAGTGGGCTGCTCGCCGGCTGTCGGTTGCAAAGTGACGACGAGTGACGTGATTGGCGGCAGCGTGTTGGCCCGGGGAGCGTGGGCGGTGGTCATCCACAGCGCCTGGATTGGCGGTAGCGTCTCTATGATCGGCGGAGGCGGAAGCCAAAACTGTAATTCGACGGCGCTGGCAGGTGGCCCGTACTTCTCGGATTTTGAGGACAACGCGATCCGCGGCGACGTGGTCGTGCGCAGGCTTCACACGTGCTGGTTTGGGTTCATCCGAAACCATGTCGGTGGCACTGTGAGGCTGATCGGCGGCCGCTTCGGCGATCCCGACGCGATGGAAATCGTGACCAACTGGATTGGCGGCAATCTCGCCTGCTTCAACAACAATCCGCCTGCTCACGTCGGTGATTCAATGGGCTCGCCCAACGTCGTCGGCGGTCAAAAGCGGGGAGAGTGCAAGGGCCCAGGCCTGTAACCACCTGGAACAGGCCGAGTCGTAGATCCTGCCGCGACGTTGGTCTTCCGAGGCCTCATCGGGGATGTGGGCTTTCCCAGACACGTCTCCTATGGGGCCTCGGATGACATCGCACCACAAGCGGCCATAGTACGGAACTTGCGCCGACGAGGAGCACGAACTTGTCAAGCGTGACCACGGCAGCAATGGCCACGCCAAGGCCTGCCAAAATCAAGGCTCGCCGGAATCTCACCATCGTCGTCTCCCGGCGGGGTACTCGATCGATCGCCACGGGTGTGTGAGAGGCACTTGGTGCGTTCCGCGTCCGGCGGCGACTGGCGTCTACTCCGGGCGGTTGGCATGGCGCCGTAGCTTGTCCGACGCGCGTCATGGAAGCCGTCCAGTTCGTCGTGCGTCCGGGAACTCCACCCGCAAGACCACGGGCTCGTGCATAGTCGCTGTACACGTGTGGTACACGCAGCTCGCCTATTGCGTCGCTAGAAGACACGGATTCGGCCCAACCAAGCCGAACACGAGATGGGCCGTGTAGGGATCGAACCTACGACCTTGGGATTAAAAGTCCCCTGCTCTACCAACTGAGCTAACGGCCCTGCATCAATCCTAGATCCCAGCGACGCCCGCAGCCGGCGAAGGTGGTAGGTTCATCCGTGGAGGGTCGTGGGCACATCGACCCAGCCAAAACACGGTTTTCGGAGGCAACCTTGACTCGAGTAAACCGAGAGGGCGAGCCGAGCTATGCCGGCATCGCGACCTTCTCGAAGCTGCCACTGGCGCTCACACCGGCTGAGCTCGAGGGCGTCGACGTGGCCATCGTGGGCGCGCCGTTCGACGAGGCGGTGTCCAACCGCCCGGGCACCCGATACGGGCCGCGGGCGATCCGCGGTGCCGACGACACCGGCGGTGTACCGCCGCGGCGGCCGCACATGGGGCTGGGAGTCGACCCGTTCGTCGAGCTGAAGGTGGTCGACTACGGCGACGCCGAGACCGTCTCGGGCGACACCGCCCAAAGCCACGCCGCGGTCAAGCAGCTGGTGGCCGAGATCTGCGCCGCCGGGGCGATCCCGGTGATCCTCGGGGGCGACCATTCGGTCGCGATCCCCGACATGACCGCGGTGGCCGAGCACCACGGCCCCGGCACCGTCGGCGTGATCCACTTCGACGCCCACGCCGACACCGCCTCGGCCCTGCACGGCTTCGAGCTCTCACACGGCTCGCCGATGCGCGTGGTGGTCGAAAACGGCGCCATCAGAGGTGACCAGTTCATCCAGATCGGGCTGCGCGGCTGGTGGCCCGAGGACGAGGAATTCACCTGGATGAACGAGAACGGCTTTCGCTGGTACACGATGTATGAGATCGACCAGCGGGGATTTCTGCCGTGCCTGGATGAGGTGATCGAGGCCGCCAAGGAGTGGGAGCACGTGTTCCTCTCGGTCGACATCGACTCGCTCGACCCAGCCTATGCGCCCGGCACCGGCACACCCGAGATCGGTGGCCTGACGACCCGAGAGCTGGGCGCGGCGGTGCGCCGCATCACCGCCGAGCTTCCGGTCGTCGGCTTCGAATTGGTGGAGGTCTCACCGCCGTACGACCCCACTCAGATCACCGCCGTGAACGCCCACCGGCTGGTGCTCGAGGCCCTCTCGGGCCTGGGCCTGCGCCGCAGCGGCCGTCCTGTCACCCCCCGGCTGGACTCCAGATCGAGATAGAAAGTTCACCACTTTGGGAACCATTTGACCGTACCGAACGTAATAGAAATGTGACCCCCTTGACCAGCCACACCGACATCGTCACGAGATTCCCGCTCTCGGCGGAAGTCGTGTGGCGGCGCTATCTCGAGCAGACCGAGGGACTCACCGGGGACGAGTACGAGCAGGTCGAGCACGAAGCGTGGGAACAGCTGCAGGCGGCGCTGAGGCACCTGGACACGCCCGCGCCGCTGACCCTCAACTGACGGGTATCCTGCTCATGCCCTGCCCCCATCGTCTAGTGGCCCAGGACCCCAGCCTTTCACGCTGGTAACACCGGTTCGAACCCGGTTGGGGGTATTCACATCAGCTCACCCGCCCACTACGCTGGGTAGATGACATTCGTCACAAGGTGCCTCGCCCTCGTCGCTGCAGTGGTGCTCACTGGATGCAGTGGCAGCACTGCCACCCACGGTGACACCCAGGTCACCGGTGAGGTCATTCTGGTTGGAGGCACAAGCGCCCCTCCGAGCCCGCTGACGCAGCTGCGATTCGATGTGACGGGTGGCGCCGAGTTCCTCAAGGTGGTCACCGACGAGCATGGGCGGTTCGCATTTGACGTCCCGCCGGGCGTCTACCACATCATCATCACCGGCCACGGACCGAGGGGCAGCGGAACGCTGACTCAGCCAAGACCGAACTGATCGTCGGCCAGCGGGCGGGCAAGCCGTTCCGGCTCTTGGTGGAGCCGATGCTCGGTCCACCGTGAGTGATTGGTTTCGCCTTCCGTGACTTTCGTCTCTGGCGGATACGTCGATCGACGGAGTGTTTCGCCGCTGCGCTGTTAGTAGTGTTTTCGTGGTGAACGCGCAGACCGGGCGAATCGGAATTGACGTGGGCGGCACCTTCACCGATGCCGTGATCGTGGCGGCCGACGGCAGAATGCGAATCGCGAAGGTTCGCTCGACGCCCGAGCGGATCGAGGCCGGGTTCATGGATGGGCTGCGCACTCTGCTGGAGCGGGCCGGCGCCTCCGCGAAGGACGTGGGCTATCTCGCTCACGGATCGACGGTTGCGACCAACGCGATCGTGCAGCGCCGGCTTGCGCAAACTGGGCTGATCACCAACTCCGGGTTTCGTGACGTCCTCGCAATCGGCACGCAGATGCGCGCGAACGTCTACGACCTCTGGACGCCGGAGCCGGAGCCGATCGTTCCCCGCGAGCTCTGTGTGGGGTACGCGGACGGATTGGGCCAGGCGGCGAGGTGCTCGAGGAGCTCGACGAGGAGAGCGTGCGGGCGGCGATCGGCGAGCTCCGCGACCACGACGTCGAAGCCGTCGCTGTGATGCTCCTCTTCTCGTTCCTCAACCCCGACCACGAGCAACGGGTTGGCGAGATCCTCGCCGCCGAGCTCCCTGAGGTTGCGGTGTCGCTCTCTTGCCTCGTGGTACCGGAGTTTCGCGAATACGTGCGGGCGTCGACAACGGCGCTGAACGCTGCGCTACTGCCGCTCATGGGCGCCTACATCGGCGCGGTCACCTCCGAGGTTGCCGCAGAGGGCGTGACCGTGCCGCTGCACCTGATGCAGACCAACGGCGGTGTGACACCTGCGAAGCGTGCCCGCGAGCTTCCGATCGCGCTCTCGGCATCCGGCCCGGCGGCCGGGGTCATCGGAGGCGCGCGCCTGGCCGCGCTGGTGGGCGAGCCCGATGTGCTCACCTTCGACATGGGCGGCACCACCGCCGACATCGGCCTCGTGATCGACGGACAGCCGGAGGTGCGTTTCTCGGGGGAGGCCGCCGGCATGCCGATCAACCTCCCTCAGCTCGACGTCCTGTGCATCGGTGCGGGCGGGGGATCGATCGCGCGCGTCGATCAGTTCGGCTCGCTCACGGTCGGGCCGGCCAGCGCAGGCGCTGACCCCGGCCCCGCCGCCTATGGCCGCGGTGGGAACGAGCCAACCGTCACCGATGCCCACGTCGTGCTCGGGTCGCTCTCGGCTGCGAGCGCGCTCGCAGGAGGCGTACCGCTCGATCACGAGCAGGCGGAGCACGCCGTCGCGAGCGCCGTCGGAGCACCGCTCGGCCTCGGCGTCCAGGAGGCGGCTGTCGCGATCCTGCGAATCGCAAACGCCAACATGGCAAACGCTCTGCGCGTGATGACGATCGCCCGCGGCCATGATCCGCGCCGCTTCGCGCTGGTTGCCATCGGCGGCGCCGGGCCGATGCACGCCTGCGCGCTGGCCGACGAGCTCGGCATCCCCCGCGTCGTGATCCCGCGCTACCCCGGAGTGGCGGCCGCACTCGGATTGCTTGCCACCGACATCCGCCACGACCTTCGTCGCAGCTGGTTTCAGCCGACCGCGGCTGTGACGCCGCACGCCCTCGGCGCGGAGTTCGACCGCCTCGTGGCGGAGGCCGCGGAGCTGCTCGGCAGCTCGGACTCGGTCAGCCAGAGCCACGACCTGTCGTTCGAGCTGGATATGCGCTACCGGGGTCAGGCGTACAACCTCACCGTGCCGTTCGCGGGGCCGCCCGTGACCGCCCAGACGATCGCGGCGGCCGAGGCCGCCTTCGAGGACGAACACCACCGCCTCTACAACTACACGCCCGAGGTCACCGAGACCGAGATCGTCACGCTGCGCGTGCGTGCGCTCGCGAGGATCCCCGACATCGACTGGCGATCCTCCAGCCCCGGCGAGCAGTCCGACGGCACGACGGCGCGCCGTATCTGGGCCGACGGCTGGCGTGAGTGGACCGCAACCACGCGTGACGCCCTCGCCGAGGGGGAATCTCTGGGGCCGGAGACGATCATCGAGCAGGAGGACGCGACCGTCGTCGATTCCGCTCGGCTGGAGCGGACGCGTCGGCGCGGCCGGCACACTCGTGCTCGAAAGAGGAGCCGTCTGATGGCCACAGCCGCGGTCGATCCGATCACCCAGGAGATCCTCTCCAGCGGCTTCCATCACATCGCCGAGGAGATGGCGGTGGTCGAGTACCGCGCGTCGTACTCCCCCATCATCCGCGAGATGCTCGACTTCAACTGCGGTCTCTTCACCGCCGACGGCCGGATGATCGCCAACTCTGAGCAGATCCCGGCACAGCTCGGCCTGATGCAGTTCGCGCTCGAGTTCGTCCTCGAGAAGTGGGGCGACGACGTCGCCGAAGGCGACGCGTTCCTCACCAACCACCCGTATATGGGCGGTACCCACACGCCCGACCTGCAGGTGTTCACTCCCCTGTTCCAGGCAGGGCGGATCGTCGCCTGGGCTGGGTCGATCGCCCACCACATCGACATCGGCGGCCGGTTCCCCGGCACCGAAAGCGCGCAGTGCACCGAGCTGTTCCAGGAAGGGCTGATCTTCCCGGCGGTGAAACTTGTCGAGGCGGGCACCCGCATCCGCGCGCTCTATGAGATGGTCGGCGCCAACGTGCGCGACCCCGCATCGACGCTCGGCGATCTCGATGCCCAACTGGCAGCGTGCCGCCGCGGCATGACCCGTGTCGGCGAGCTCTGCGACGTCCACGGCATCGACGTGGTGACGACGGCGATGGAGTCACTGCTTCGCACCACGGCGGCTCGAGCCGAGGCGGCCTTCCGGGACTGGCCCGCCCGCACGGTGGAGGCCGAGGGATTCATGGACGACAGCGGCTTTGCCGACACGCCGCCGATGCGCGTCCACGCCGCCGTGCACGTCGAGGACGGGACGCTCGTGGTCGATCTCACGGGCTCGCACCCACAGGTCGAGTCGGCGATGAACGTGCCGATCTCAAGCACGCACGCCGCGACCTTCTTCGCGGTGCGGGCATTCCTGGGCCCTGAGGTGCCACAGAACGCTGGGCTTACGAGCCGAGTACGAGTGATCGCGCCCGACGGATCGATGTTCAACCCGACTTTCCCGATGGCCCTGAGCGCCCGGCATCTCGCCGTGCAGCGGCTCACCGACGTCATCATCGAGGCGCTCTGCGACCTACTTCCCGAGCGATCGGTCGCCGCGAGCCAGGTGTCGTTCCCCGCATTCGTGTTTCAGGCTGTCGACCCCCGCTCGGGACGACTCACACTCCTCGCGGACATTCTGGGAGGCGGAGGCGGTGCCCGGCGCGACGCGCCCGGCGACAACGGCATCGACCCATACTGCTCCAACTGCGCGATCCTCCCGGCCGAGATCGCAGAGCTCGAGTACCCGTTCCGAATCGAGTGCAGCGAGCTGGTCGAAGGGTCGGGTGGGTCCGGGCGGATGCGCGGAGGGCTGGGTATCCGCCGGGACTATCGGCTGCTCGGCGAGGTCGCCGACGGCATGTACTACGTCGAGCAGACCGATCCCGCGTTCGCTCCGCGCGGCCGCGAGGGAGGCGGGCCGGGAGCACCCGGCAGCGCCACTGTCAAGCGAGCGGGATCACACGAGGCGACACCGGTTTCCGGCAAGGGTTACATCCATCTGTACCGAGGCGATGTGATTTCGCTGGTGGGTGCAGGTGGTGGAGGGTTCGGTTCGACTAGGAGGACCACCGATGAGTGAGATGCCACCAGGCGGAACGCCGCCGACCCCCGACATGCCTGCAGGCGGGACTCCGCCGCAGGCGGACATCCCCGCCGGCGGGACACCGCCCGCGCCCGACGTACCGGCAGGTGGCCCACCGCCACCGCCGAGTGGCAACCCGCCGCCTACTGCGAGCGGTGGAGCTGGCGGCGACAGCGGCGGCGGAGTGAGCCGCAAGGGCTTCCTGCAGGGCGCCGTCGGAGCCGGCGTCGCCGGCCTCGTGGTCGGTGGCGGGGTCGGGTATGCCGTCGGCAACTCGGGCTCGTCCTCGTCGTCCTCGGGCTCCGGCTCCACTCAAGGCGGAGCCTCGAGCACCGGTGGATCCACATCCAAGGGGACGCTCAAGGTGGGCGCGGCTGTACCCGTCACCGGCCCCTATGCGGGTGACGGCCAGCAGATGTACCGCGGCCAGCAACTCGCGGTCGAAGAGATCAACGCCGCCGGCGGCGTCGCCGGCTACCAGATCGAGCTGGTGAAGCTCGACACCCAGGCCCAGACCCCCGACGTGATGAAGACGGTGGCGCAGAACCTGGTGTCGCAGAACGTCGCGGCGGTGATGATGCCGTTCTGTTCCTACACGTCGGTGGAGTTCCCGATCCTGGCCGACTATAAGGCACCGATGTTCCACGTCAACACGTGGCACGGCAACACCGACTACGTCGCCGCGAAAGGCGTCACCAACATCTTCGAAGGTGATCCCAATGAGCTCTCGTACGGCACGGGCATCGTCGCTGTGATGAGCAGCCTGATCGCCGACGGCAGCTGGACCCCGTCGTCCAAGACCGCATACGTGGTCACGTCCAACGACCCGTACAGTCTCAACATCGCCAAGAGCTTCCAGACTTCGGTTCAGAAGCTGGGCTGGGACGTTGTTGGATTTGATCAGTTCACCGTGCCCCAGGCCAACTGGGGTGGCGAACTCGTCAAGATCCGGGACAAGAACCCGGGAGTCATCGTATTCTCAGACTACGCGGCCGGTGACGAGGCGTCGTTCATAAAGCAGTTCGCAACGGCTCCAACCAAGTCGCTCGTCTATCAACAGTACGCGCCGTGGATTCCGCAGTATTTTCCAGCTTGCGGGCAGTGCAGCAAACGGCGTGATCTGGTCAACGGTCGTCGGCGTCCTTCAGGACGATCCGGTCTCGGAGCCGTTCATCGAGAAGTTCACAGCCAAGTTCGGAGCGGGCCCGGCTTCTCGAACGCAG